>NZ_VUOS01000024.1 GCF_009829325.1 Nocardia sp. CY41 | reverse complement strand
CCACCGTCGTCCCCGCCGCATCCGTGCGCCCGCCACGAGCATGCCCCGACTCGATCCGCCCGATCCCCGCCAGCAAACTCCACGACAACCCACACCCCGGCGTCGAGGACGCCAACGCCAACTCCGCGTTCCGATACGCCGCCAACACCACCTCGGGAATCCCCAACGCCCCGCCCACCCCGGGGAGCGATACCTCCTGCAACGGGACCACGCCCGCGAACGGCGCCACCCCGGGCGTCACCGCCCGCAACCGCCTTGGCCCCTCCGCCGCCACCGGCAACAACCCCACCACCCGCGATTGTTCGCTCCCCGCACCTTTGTTCGCCGCTGCCAGCACTTCCGGTGCCCGCGGCGCCGGAGCAGGCACCGATGCCTGCACCCCCGAACCACTCACCACCGCACCAGCAACAACCAAAGCCGAGACCGTTATCGGAGCAGATACACGCATTCGGCCACACCCAATCCTCGACGTCGTCCGCGTCTCGGGACGGATGCATCCGCACGGACAACGGAGTCCTTCTGCGGGGCCGCGCATTCGGCCCCGGCCCGCCCCGAAGGGGCGAACCCGCAATAACATACGGTACACAATATCGAGTAAATCGCGGGTCGTATCAGGGAAACTCGCAGTAACTTAACGCTTCTCGCGGCAACCCTGAATCCAGGGTACCGGCCCATGCCGCCATCCGCCCGTGCCCGTTTCGCCCGCCGCTGCCCCGGAGGCGACCTGCGGATTCTCCGGCGAACGCCACATGTCGGACGAGCGGGCTATTCTTCCCGAAGCAGAGCAGTTCCGGCGAGGCCCGAACCACGCCGCCGCCCTTGCCGAGATGCCGCTCGGAGCCGTCCCGCGGAAGCAATCCAGGACATGGCACCCCGAACATGGGCTCGAATTTGGGCGCTGTGCCAGGCTTTCTCGTCGTTCTCCACCGACCCGATACGGCCATCGGCGAAACCGCAGGCGATGTGCTCGATCGGTACTATCGCAGTTTCGGCGAACTCGACGAACAGGGGGAGCTCATGGTCACCACAGTGCGTCAGATCGTGTGGGATGTCGTAGAAAGCAAGGTTCCAGAAGAACGGTGGCTCCTGGAAAATCTGGATCCCTTGGACGACGAGCAGGTGAGCCGTTCGCTGCGCCGCGCCGGTGCGCGCTGGCGGGGACCGCTGCGCTTCGGCCTTCCCGATGTCGCACCGTTCGTGGTGCCGCTGATCTGGATGGTGGTGGAACAACTCTCGGACCATGCGACCGGTAAGGCGGTCGATGCCGCCACGAAGAGGATCGGTACTCGTGTGCGCGCCATGATCGGCAGGCGGCCGGCAGCGAATCCGACAGTATCCCCGGTAGGTGCGGACACGCTGCGGCACGTGCGGAGCCGAATCATCGATGGCGCGGTCGCGCGTGGATTCGACAGCGCGCGGGCGGAGGAGCTGGCCGAGGAGGTCGTCGCCCGGCTCCGGGAGATCGAACCGGATATCGGGCAGTGACCGGGAACGCCGACGATTCACGTACGCATCGCGGCTTTCTCTCCTGGGGTTCCCGGCGCCGTTTCGTCCTGCTGCTGGCGGTGATTCCGGCATGGTCGCTCATCCTGTCCACCAGGATGCTGCTGGCATTACAGGGTGAAGCCGCATACCGACGCTGCCTGGACGCAGCCGGATTCGATCCGGCCTCCCCCTGGGACGTGGCTTTTCTGCGGCTTTCCGTCGAGATCGGCCGATACTCGCATTGTTACCCGGAAACCGTGTCCCAGGCGGTGCGGCCGGCACTCTGGTGGACTGCCGCGGTGCTGATCGTGGCGTTGATCAACTACTGGCTCGGGCCACTGTGGACTCGACGTACGGCGCTCGGGTCAGTGCCCGCTCAGCTGCGGGCCACGCTCGACGGACTCGTAGATATCGCCGGATTGGCCTCGCGCCCACCGAACTTCGTCGTAGCGATCTTCGATCGCAGCAGGGATGCCGTCACCATCCGCCGAGCGCGCCGACCCACGATCTGCCTCGGCGCGGGCCTGGTCAAGGAGGGGTTGGGCAGGAGTCGACAGCGCGGGCAGGAGCGGCGGCCCGACATCTTCCGGGCGGTGGTGCTCCATGAACTGGCTCATGTGCACAACCGGGACATCGTGATCGGATACGGTGCGCGAGCCCTGTGGCTGACGTTCGTCATGGGCGTCGCCGTACCCGCTGCGGCAGTGCACCTCTGGTTGTCGACCGGCCGCACCCCGGCAGGCACCTACTCTCGCCACTGGCCGACCGGTGCGGTGCACCCGCTGCGCGAGTGCATTCTTGTCGGCGCGCTGGTCGTGACGGGCCATCTGATCTACGCGGGCCTGCAACGCACTCGCGAACAGGTA
Source organism: Nocardia sp. CY41 (assembly GCF_009829325.1). GTDB lineage: Bacteria > Actinomycetota > Actinomycetes > Mycobacteriales > Mycobacteriaceae > Nocardia. The sequence goes on along the minus strand of NZ_VUOS01000024.1, from coordinate 188,726 downwards.
GCCGATCACGACGCACGAGTGTGGGGAGCAGACCCCGCCGTCTGGGCAGTGCTCGACCGCAGCACTGCGGCGCTGGCGGAGATCCGTCGCGCCGGCCGGTTGTCACTCCTACGCCGGCCCGGTGCCGGAACTCGCCGCCCGATCGAGCTGTTCGCCGAGGTCGTGGCCAAGCTCTGGACCCGGGTCGCCGAGAGCTGGCAGACACATCCGATGAGCGCCCGAAGATGCCGCTGGCTGGCCGAATCCGGATTGATCGATGACAATCACGGTAAGATCCTGCCCAGCTTCCTCGCAGTGGGAGCGTGCGTGCTGACCGCGACCGGGATGAATCGCGTCTGGCCCGGCATCGAAGGCGTCCCACGCATCGTAATGATTACCGCGGTCGTGCTGACGCTCGCGATACTGTTCTCGCTGAGCGACGGAATCTCCAAAGGAAAGACCCACCAGTGGAGACACTCCGCCGCCCGAGGCGATAGCGATATCACTGATCTACCGAGTTTCGTGGACCCCGGCCAACTCGATCTGCCATGGCGGCACCACGACGAGGACGACAGATGGTGGCCCTAGCTCCGCCACTTGGACAGCCGATCAACCGGTGCCCCCGGTCAGTTCCGTTTCAGAGTGCCGACGTTCAGCGATCCACTCCCGGCGGGACGCGCTTTCTTCTCTGCCGCGTGGACGTAGCCTACGGGATCTTTGTCGACCGGCTGGACGCCGGCGAAGTTCCGCGCCTCGTAAGCGGCGAAGGCGACGGCCAGCTGATGGCGGCGCGCCAGCCCGGTCAGACGGCGGAAGTCGGTGAGGCCCTCGCGTTCTTCCTCGGCCATGTGATCGCTGTTGGCCGCGTTCGCCGCCGCGACGGCCGCGTACCAGGCATCGGCGCCGACCTGATGACGCGCCACCTCGGCGATCGCGTCCCTGATCTCGTTGTGGTCGTGGATGGCATCGAGTGTCTCGTTCTCCACCCCGCCCGCGCGCCGGGCCGCGATACCCGCCTTTAGCAGCGCGGGGTAGAAGATCTCCTCCTCCGCCTGCGCGTGCAGCTCGAGGAAGGACGCCAGCCGGTGCCAGATCGCGGAAAGCACATCGGTCTCCGCGGGATCGATCTGCTCCAGGATCGCGAACAGCCGCCGTTGTTCATGGTGGTCATCGAGAATCAGCTCGGTAATGTCCACGAATCCTCCCTGATATCGCACTTCAGGTCAGCACTGAACGCCGAGGCAGGCTGCGGACTGTCCCTCACGGAACACCCGGCATCTCCCCAAGGGTCCTGACGATAATCCATCGCCGAGCCGCTCCGCTGCCAACGCACCGCTCAGCCACCCCGGTGCCTGTCTGCCGCACCGCTCGAGGGTCGAGTGCCTCGTGATATTCAGCCGCGAGATGCTCGCTCCCATGCCGTTCTTCGGCGCGGAGGTTCACGAGGCAGGTCAGAACACGTCTGGGCGCGACAGGACGTCTAGTTCCCGGCGCGACGGTAGGGCGGAACTACCCGTTCCCGGTCGGCGGCGATCTGTCGCCGCCGGGCCGCCATCGCATCCGCGGGCGAGGAACCGGTGGACAGTGCGTGGAAGAGGGCGGCCGCGTCCTCGATCGCGTCCCGCGCGCCGACTCCTTCGGCGGGTGTGATGGCGTGATCGGCGTCGCCGCACAGTATCACCGGGAGTTGCGGGGAAGCCGCGGTGGCGAAGGGGACGTTGCGCGCATTCGAGACGTGTACGGTCGCGGTCTCCGCGAGCAAACCATCCACCACATCGGAGATGCCCGGCGCGACCGTTCGGATGAGTTCGGCCCACTCCGCTACCGGATGGAATCCGAGGTCCTGGGCGGGAAGAGGCGGGCGGGTGACTCTGGCGAACCAGACGGAAAGTCCTTCGTCCCAGTAGTGGCCGAATGCGCCCACCGGACGACCGTCCGCTCCGATCCGGCCGTCGAAATGCAGCACGGTACTCTTGGTGCGCAACGCTTGGGCACGCTCGGTGCGGCCGTAGAACACGATCTGCCCGGCGTACTCGGGAGTTCGTCCCGGTTCGATCCGGCGGCGGACGAGGGAATCGATGCCGTCGGCCGCGATGACGATGTCGTCGGTGGACAGCCGCGTAGCGCCGCTGAACAGCACGCCCTGGTCGATTTCGGTCACCGCGGTGTCGTAGTGGAATTCCGCCGCTGTGGTAGTGGCGAATTCGGTCAGCACCGACATGAATTCGGCACGCAGGTACAGCCGATGACCACGGCTCGGCCCGAAACGCGCTTCGCCCGGCTGGTATTCGACCCGCAGGGCGTCCACCGGATGAGCGACCTCCTCCAGCCGGTCGGCGCGCACGCCGAGACCGGTCAGCGCGGCGTGCGCGCGATCGTCCAGTACGAGGAACGCACCGGCGCCGACCGATGGCCGGCTTTCGTACACCCGAACCGGAATGCCCTCTCGCCCAAGCGCTCCGGCGAGGACGGTCCCGGCGATTCCTCCGCCGACGATAGTGACCATGTACTCAGCGTAGAGCGACGTGCGATGAACGCGCCGCCGATCACTGCCGACGACAGCGCAGACGCAGCACAGTGGCGTCGCCACCTCGGCGCCGTCGGCCGGCTCGCCCGCCCGGCTGCCGCTGCCGTAGCCGACAGTGGATGCGAATGAACAGCGACGTGGCCGGCTGAGCGGGTTACCGCAGCTGCGGGAAGCGTGCCCGGTGGAGAGCCTTGATCGGGTCGGCGAGCTCGGCGACCGGTCCGTCGACCACGGCGTCCGGGACGACCGTGGTGATCGGCAGCGCCGCGACCGGGGCGCCCGGGACGCCCCACTCGGCCCGCCGAGACCCCGGTGATCCCGACGGCCGGACGAGAATGGGCCTTGCCGATATCGACAAGGCCCATTTTCCGACCCGCTCGATCCGCTACTGCGTCGGCACCGGTCCGCATTCCTTGGCCATCAAGTCGGGCAGGTGCGCCCATCCGGACGTGCAACTCACCACCTCGCCTCCGTTCACCACGAACGGCTGCGTGATCTCTCCGCTCATCGGCGCGCCATTGGCTGCCGTGCAGTCCATGGCAGTTACCCTGCCCTCCCATACCGGCGAATGGGACGAACAGTTGTAGCTCCACATCTCCTGCGCGGAGACGGTCGGCGGACAGAACAACAACGCCGCCGCGGCGGCGAGGAAGGGGGGAAGGCCCAGACGAACGAGGCGTGTGGCATTCATGACGATCTCCTTGTCCTGGTTCCGTGCGGTCTGAATCGGTCACCGTCCCGGACGGGCTGTCCGAGCGGTCGCGAGCAGAAACTGCGTGGTTGCTCAGGAGAGAACGTGCACACTGCGAGAGGAACGATACGCAGGGGTCGCGGGGCCGGGCGCGGAATGCCGATGGCTGTGATCATCCGGAAATGCGGCCGCCCACAGGCGCCTCGAGCGAGGCTTATCGAACTCTACGTGCGGGTAACACCCGCACGCTATGTAGATATCTGGGATAAAGGTGCACACTACGCGAGACCGGGGCTCGCGAGCCTCGCCCGAATCGGGCCACTGCTTAGAGAGGAAGGAACCGGCGAGTGTTCAGCCGCATAGCCATCGTGAACCGAGGAGAGGCCGCCATGCGCCTCATCCACGCCGTCCGAGATCTGGCTGCGGAGACCGCGCTGCCGATCGAAACCGTCGCGCTGCACACCGATGTGGACCGCAGCGCGACGTTCGTGCGGGAAGCCGATATCGCCTATGACCTGGGTCCGGCGTCCGAGCGCCCGTACCTGGACCTCAAGGCGCTCGAACGCGCGCTGGTCTCCACCGGGGCGGATGCCGCCTGGGTCGGCTGGGGCTTCGTCGCGGAGGACCCGGCGTTCGCGGAGCTGTGCGAACAGATCGGCGTCACCTTCATCGGTCCCAGCCCGGAGGCCATGCGCAAGCTCGGCGACAAGATCGGCGCGAAGCTGATCGCCGAGGAGGTCGGGGTGCCGGTCGCGCCCTGGAGCCGCGGCCCGGTCGAGACCGTGGACGCCGCGCTGGCGTCGGCCGCCGAGATCGGCTATCCGCTGATGCTGAAGGCCACCGCGGGCGGCGGCGGGCGCGGCATCCGGGTGATCACGAACGAGGCCGAACTCGTCGACGCCTACGAGCGCACCCGGCAGGAGGCCGCGCGGGCGTTCGGCAGTGGCGTGGTCTTCCTGGAACGGCTGGTCACCGGCGCCAGGCACGTGGAGGTCCAGGTCATCGCCGACGGCCAGGGGACCGCGTGGGCGCTGGGCGTCCGGGACTGCTCGGTGCAGCGGCGCAACCAGAAGATCATCGAGGAGTCCGCGTCGCCGGTGCTGCGCCCGGAGCAGGCCGCCGAGCTCAAAGCGTCGGCCGAGCGGCTGGCGATCGCGGTGGGCTATCGCGGGGCGGCGACCGTCGAGTTCCTCTACCACCCCGGTGACGATCTGTTCGCGTTTCTCGAGGTCAACACCCGCTTGCAGGTGGAGCACCCGATCACCGAGTCCACGACCGGATTCGACCTCGTCCGCGCCCAGTTGCTGGTGGCCTCGGGCGGGAAGCTCGAGGGCGAACCTCCGGCCGAGCGCGGGCACGCCATCGAGGCCCGGCTCAACGCCGAGGATCCCGACCGCGACTTCGCGCCCGCTCCGGGCCGCATCGCGCGCCTCGACCTGCCGGCCGGGCCGGGCATCCGCGTCGACACGGGCGTCAGCGAAGGCGACACGATTCCCGCCGACTTCGACTCGATGATCGCCAAGATCATCGCCTACGGCCGTAACCGTGACGAAGCGCTGGGCAGGCTGCGCCGGGCGGTGGCGCAGACCAGGGTGGTCATCGAGGGCGGCGCGACGAACAAGAGTTTCGTGCTCGACCTGCTCAACCAGCCCGAGGTGATCGACGCCAGCGCCGACACCGGCTGGATCGACCGCGTCCGCGGTGAGGGCAGACTGGTCTCGCACCGCCACTCGGCCGTCGCGCTGGCCGCCGCCGCCATCGATGCCTACGAGGAGGAGGAGCGCGTCCAGCGGCACCGGTTGCTGTCCACGGCGTCCGGCGGACGTCCTCAGGTGCAGCACGAGAGCGGCAGGCCGCTCGACCTGAAGCTGCGCGGCGCGAGCTACCGCGTGCGCGTCGCGCGCATCGGCGCCCATCGGTTCCGGATCGGGATCGAGGCGGGCGGCGACCTCCGCACCGCCGACGTCGATCTCGAGCGCTTCGATCGGCACACCGGCCACATCGTGGTCAACGGCACTCGCTACCGCTTGACCACCGGCACCCACGGGCCGATCCACCTGATCGACGTCGACGGTGTGACCCATCGGATCAGCCGCGACGAAGGCGGTGTGGTCCGCTCCCCCGCTCCCGCGCTGGTCGTCGCGACACCGCTGGAAGTCGGCGCCGAGGTCGAGGCGGGCGCACCGGTGCTCGTGCTGGAGAGCATGAAGATGGAGACGGTGCTGCGCGCGCCGTTCCGCGCCCGGCTGAAGGAGTGCAGTGTCTCCGTCGGCACCCAGGTGGAGACCGGTGCGCCGCTGCTGCGGCTGGAACCGCTCGCCGAGGACGACGAGGCCGAGGACACCGCGGTGACCGAGGCCGTGGAGCTGGACCTGCCCGGCGAGCCCGCGCACACCCAGCCGCACGAGCGCACCGCCCGCGGTCAGCAGGACCTGCGCAGTCTGCTGCTCGGCTTCGACGTCGACCCGCACGACGACCGCCGGGTGCTCGACGACTACCTCACCGCGCGCCGGGCCGCCATCGCGGACAACCGCAGGCCGCTGGCCGAGGAACTCGAGCTCGTGCAGGTGTTCGCCGACCTCGCCGAACTCACCCACAACTGGTCGTGGGACGAGGACGGCGGCCAAGGCCATGTGCACAGCGCCCGCGAATACTTCCACACCTATCTGCAGAGCCTCGACGTCGAGCGGGCCGGGCTGCCGGAGTCCTACCGGGCCAAACTCGCCAAGGCGCTCGAGCACTACGGGGTCACCGATCTGGAGCGCTCCCCCGATCTCGAAGCCGCGGTCTTCCGGATCTTCCTCGCCCAGCAACGCCCGTCCGACACCGTCGAGGTCATCACCACGCTGCTGCGCGAGTGGCTGAAGGAGCCGGTGCCGGACCGGGCGCTGCGCGAGCCCGTCGGTCTCGTGCTGGAGCGGCTCGTGGCCACGACGCAGGTGCGCTTCCCCGTGATCGCCGACCTCACCCGCGGTCTGGTGTTCGCCTGGTACGGCCAGCCGTTGCTGCGGCGCAACCGGGCCCGCGTCTATACCAACGTCCGCAGGCATCTGCGCCATCTGGACGCGAACCCGGGCGCCGCCGATCGGGCCGAGCGCATCTCCGACATGGTGCGCAGCACCGAACCGCTGGTGCGGCTGCTCGGCCAGCGGCTGGAGCGCGGCTACCCGGACCACACGGTCATGCTGGAGGTGCTCACCCGTCGGTACTACGGCAACAAGGGCCTCACCGATGTTCGCACCCACGAGGTGGGCGGCTGCACGTTCGTGATCGCCGAGCGAGGCGGCTCGAGCTTGGTGTCCGCCGCGGTGCGCTTCGACGCGCTGGACACCGCGCTGCGCGGGCTCACCGAGCTGGCCGCGGGCGCCGTGTCCATCGACGCCGACATCTACCTCAGCTGGGAGAACCAGCCCGCCGACTTCGACGCGATGGCGGCCGAACTGCACGAGATCATCGCCACCCACCCGTGGCCGAACCAGGTGCACCGCATCACCGCCACGGTCGCGGGCAGCGGCGGCGCGGTCATGCACCACCACTTCACCTTCCGCCCGTCGGCCACCGGCATGGTAGAGGAGCGGCTGATCCGCGGTCTGCACCCCTACATCGCGCAGCGGATGCAGATGGAGCGGCTGCGCAAGTTCGACCTCACCCGGCTGCCGTCCTCGGACGACGAAGAGGTCTACCTGTTCCGGTGCGTCGCGAAGGAGAACCCCGCCGACGACCGCCTCATCGCGTTCGCCCAGGTGCGTGACCTCGCGGCGCTGCGCGAGCACGACGGCAGGCTGCTCGCGCTGCCCACGGCGGAGAGCACCATCGCCACCTGCGTGGACTCGATCCGCCGGGCACAGTCGCAGCGGCCGTCGGCGAAGCGCTTCAACACCAACCGCATCGTGATGTACATCTGGCCGCCGATCGACGTCACCCGCGCCGAGCTGGAGATGCTCGGCGGGCACGTGCTGCCGACCGCCGCGGGTGCCGGGCTGGAGGAGATCCTGCTCATCGCGCGGCAGCGGGATCCGCAGACCGGCGCGCTGACCAAGATCGCCGTGCGCATCTCCTTCGGCGCCACCGGCGCTCCCGAGGTGAGTGTCGGCGAACCGTCCGACGAGCCGGTCGAGCCGCTGGACGAATACCGGCAGAAGGTGCTGCGGGCCAGCAGCCGCAACACCGTGTACCCCTACGAATTGACCGGGCGGCTCGGTGATTTCACCGAGTACGACCTCGCTGACGATCACACGCTGGTGCCGGTCGACCGGCCCAAGGGGCGCAACACCGCGGCGATCGTCGCCGGCGTGGTCACCACGCCGACCGAGCGGCATCCGGATGGCGTCACCCGGGTGGTGCTGCTCGGTGATCCGACGAAGTCGCTCGGCGCGCTGTCGGAGCCGGAGTGCCGCCGCGTGATCGCCGCGCTGGACCTCGCCGACCGCATGCAGGTGCCGCTGGAGTGGTATGCGCTGTCCTCCGGCGCCCGCATCTCCATGAAGTCCGGCACGGAGAACATGGACTGGGTGGCGGCGGCGCTCAAGCGCATCGTCGAGTTCACCCAGGACGGCGGTGAGATCAACATCGTGGTCGCGGGCATCAATGTCGGCGCGCAGCCGTACTGGAACGCCGAGGCCACGATGCTCATGCACACCAAGGGCATCCTGGTGATGACGCCGGACTCCGCGATGGTGCTCACCGGCAAGCAGGCGCTGGACTTCTCCGGAGGCGTGTCGGCGGAGGACAACTTCGGCATCGGCGGCTACGACCGGGTGATGGGTCCCAACGGGCAGGCGCAGTACTGGGCACCGAACCTGACCGCCGCGCAGGACGTGCTGATGTCGCACTACGACCACACCTACATCGCGCCCGGCGAGCAGGCGCCGCGGCGAGCGCGCACCAGCGACCCGATCGATCGCGACGTCTCCGATTTCCCGCACATCGCCGCGGACAGCGACTTCACGACCGTCGGCGAGATCTTCTCCGCCGCCAAGAACCGGGATCGCAAGAAGCCGTTCGACATCCGGACGGTGATGCGGGCGCTGTCCGACCAGGACCACCCGGTGCTGGAACGCTGGGCGGGTATGGCCGACGCCGAGACCGCGGTGGTGCAGGACGCCCACCTCGGCGGCATCCCGGTGTGCCTGCTCGGCATCGAGTCGCGGGGTGTGCCGCGGCGCGGCTTCCCGTCCACCGACGGCCCGGACACCTACACCGCGGGCACGTTGTTCCCGCGGTCGTCGAAGAAGGCCGCGCGAGCGATCAATGCGGCCAGCGGCAATCGGCCACTGGTGGTCCTCGCGAATCTGTCCGGCTTCGACGGCTCCCCCGAGTCGATGCGGAAGCTGCAGCTCGAGTACGGCGCCGAGATCGGGCGTGCGGTCGTCAACTTCCGCGGTCCCATCGTGTTCTGCGTCATCTCCCGGTATCACGGCGGCGCGTTCGTGGTGTTCTCGAAGGCGCTGAACCCGAACATGACCGTACTCGCGGTGGAAGGCTCGTTCGCCTCGGTGCTCGGTGGCGCCCCGGCCGCCGCGGTGGTGTTCGCCGGTGAGGTCGACACCCGCACCGCGGCCGATCCGCGGGTGCGGGACCTGGAAGCGCGCGCCGCGAACGCATCCGGCACCGCACGCGCGTCCCTGACCGCGGAACTCGACGAGCTCCGGTCCTCGGTCCGCACGGAGAAGCTCGCCGACGTGGCCGCGGAATTCGACCGCGTGCACGACATCCGACGGGCGGTCGAGGTCGGTTCGGTCGACGCCGTTATCCGCGCCTCCGAACTGCGCCCGCGCATCATCGAGGCCATCGAGGCGCATCTGGCGGGGTGATCCGCCCCGCCGCGGTCCGTCACGTCCGGCGAGTCCCCACCTTCTGCGTGGGGACTCGCCGGGACGCACGGTCGGCGATGAGCGTTGTCAGCCCGCGTAGCGGGCCGCCCGGCTACTGGTGCAGATTGCGGTCGAACAGGGCCAGCAGTTCGCGGTAATGCCGCTCGGCGGCCTCGGGGTCGTGGGCGGAAGTATCGGCCTGGGTGTAGCCGTGCTGAGCCCCCTCGTAGACCTCGGTGCGGTGGCGGACGCCTGCGGCCTCGAGCGCCTTGTCGAACTGGGCGATGTGTTCCGCGGTCATATGGTCGTCCTCGCCCGCATGGGCGAAATACAACTCCGCCGTGATGTTTCCGACCGTCAGGTGCGGACTGTCCGGAGTGTCGGTGACCAGCGGCCCGCCATGGAATCCGGCCACCGCCGCAACCCGATCGGGGAACATCGCCGCGATCAGCACCGCCAGCCGCGCCCCCATGCAGTAGCCGGTCAGGCCGACCCCACCCGCGGCGACCTGTGGAGACGCTGCCAGCCAGTCGAGGTACGCGTCGGCATCCGAACGCAGGAGTTCCGGTGTGAGCTCCCGGATCATCGGGAAGACCTGCTGGAAGATCTCCGGCCGCTCCGCCGGGTCGATGAAGTCCGGCAGCTCGATCACCGGCGCGCGCCCGTGCCGGTAATAGGCGTTCGGCAACAAGACGGTGTAGCCGTGGGCGGCGATACGATCCGCCAGCGACCGCAGGCTGGGCCGCAGTCCGAAGCCGTCCTGAATCACCAGCACCCCCGGATGGGCGGCGCCGTCGTCGGGGTAGGCGACATACGCGTCGGCGACACCATCGGGCGTCGGGACGTCGACCGACCTGCCGTGCACTGCGGTCATCGGTGAATCCTTCTGTCGAATCGAGCTTTTCGAACCTACCCCATTCGGTGGCGGCCGATTCCACGCACCGGTGGGCACCGACGACGGGCGAGTTACCGTGCGTCGGTCCCGGTCAGCACACGGGAGTCGGCCGCGTCGTCCAGTCGCGCGACCTGCGGATAGGTCGGATACTCGATGCCCGAGATGTACTGCACCGTCCGCACCACCTGGCACGAATAACCGAATTCGTTGTCGTACCAGACATACAGAATCGCGGTGTCGTCCTCGACGATCGTGGCGTTGGCATCGATGATCGACGCCGCGCGCGAGCCGCTGAAATCGCTGGAAACCACGTCGGTGGCGGCGGTGTAATCGAGGTTGCGGCTCAACGGCCCGGCGAGCGAAACGCGACGCAGGTACTCGAGCACGTCGCTCTTCGTCGTCTTGCGCTCGAGCTGCAGGTTCAGGATCGCGACCGATACGTCCGGGGTGGGCACACGAATCGAGTTTCCGGTGATCTTGGCTTTCAGATCCGGCAGTGCCTTGGCCACCGCGGAGGCGGCGCCGGTCTCGGTGAGCACGAGATTGAACGGCGCGGACCGGCCACGACGGTCCGCCTTGTGATAGTTGTCCAGCAGGTTCTGGTCGTTGGTGAACGAGTGCACCGTCTCCACGTGCCCGCGGATGATGCCGTACTCGTCGTCCATGGCCTTGAGCGGCGGAACGATCGCGTTGGTCGTGCACGAGGCGCACGAGAAGATCCGCTGCGACAGGTCCAGGCTGCGATGGTTGACGCCGTGCACGATGTTCGGGACATCGCCCTTACCGGGCGCGGTGAGCACGACCTTCGCGATGCCGGGGCGCAGATGCTGCGACAGCCCGTCGCGATCACGCCACCTACCGGTGTTGTCGATCAGGATCGCGTCGGTTATCCCGTATGCGGTGTAGTCGATCGTCGTCGGATCGTCACTGTAGATGAATTTGATCACGTTGCCGTTCGCGGTGATCGTGTCGTTGCCGGTGTCGACCTTGATCGTGCCGTTGAAGTGGCCGTGCACCGAATCCCGGCGAAGCAGCGACGCACGCTTGGCCAGATCGTCGGCGCCTCCCCTGCGCACGACGACGGCACGCAGGTTCAGCCCGTTGCCGGATCCGGCTTTCTCGATGAGCAGGCGAGTGACCAGGCGGCCGATGCGGCCGAACCCGTAGAGCACGACGTCTCTCGGGCCCGGAGACTGCGCCTTGTTGCCGTCGGTCACGTCCGCCAGCACGGCCGCGGTGAACTCGCGGATCGAGAGGCCGCGATCGTCGGCACGATAGGTCATGACCAGCTGACCGAGATCGATCTTGCACGGCCCCAGATCCAGTTCGCTGAGCACCTGCAGGAAGGGCAGGGTCTCGTCCACCGACAACTCTTCGCCCTCGATCTGCCGCGCGAAACGGTGCGTCCGCAGGATGCTGATCACCGATTTGTTCACCAGTGACCGGCTGTGCAGCAGAATCGTGACGCCCTTCCTTCGATACAAGGTGCCGATGATGGGAATCATCGCCTCAGCGGCGGCTTCCTGGGCGTTCCAGCGGTCAAGGTGTTCGGTAGCCAACGCACGTCCTCGTATCTTCTCGATTTGCTCGCGAATCGATGCTAATGAGGGCCGTGATATCACCGAGGCCGGATACCCACCGGTGAGGTCCCCCTCAGCCGGCGCGGCGGAACCGGATCAGGGCCGTGCCACCGAGGACCATGCCGATCAGCCCGACCGTCATGGCCACGACGCCCCCGCCGAGACCGTTGCCGGTGCCGAGACCACCGTCGGCGGTGAGCACGACGAACCCGCCGACGACCATGCCGGTCAGACCGGCGACGGCGGCGATGACGGCGTCACTCGCCCGGGTGCCGAATCGACCTACGCGTGCCACGGCCAGCGCACCGACCACCACCCCGAGCACCGCGATCAGGGCCGCCGCACTGCCTGCGAGACGACCGGTGCTCAGCGTGGTGACCGCGGCGGCAGTCGGCTGTGCCGATGCGTGCGCGGTCGCCGGGCTGACGAGCGCGAACGCCGCGAGCAGGGCTGCGGCGGAGAGGGGACGATGAACGGACACGAGGTGCTCCTTTTCCTGAATACCGACGTCGCTTCGATCATGTCCGTCGGCGCGGCCCGGGTCGTCCAGCGCAAGGAGACACTTCGTGCTGCCGCCGATGCCGTACCCGACTACGTCGGACGTCGTGGCGGCCTGCCGGAGTACTGCGAACGCGGTAGGCGATAGATCATGCGTGCGCAGGAGTCGTCGGCGTGCGGATCCGGTTAGGGTGCACGCATGAGCAGGGAGCGGATCGCGGACTGGGCGATCGCCGTCGGCGTGGCCGCGATCCTGTTGTCCACCGGACTGTCCCGGCAGCACTCTCCCACGGATCTCGACCCGCTGGGCTACGCGGCGCTGGCAGGTGGGGGGCTGGCGCTGGCCGCGCGCCGGCGGGCTCCGGTCGCCGTGCTGGTCATCACGGGGGCGTGCGCGCTGGGTTACCAAGCCGTCGGTTTCGACGTGCCCGCGGTCGCGTATCTGTTCGCCGTCTACGCCGCCGTGCGCGCAGGACATCGGATGATCGCCGCGGGGTCGGCGGTGCTGCTGCTGGCCGGTCTGCCGCTCGCGGCGCTGGCTTCCCTGCACGATCTGGACGCGGCGTTCGCGCAGGCCAGAGGAGCTCTCGAACTGGCATGGTTGATCGCGGCCGGGGCGGCGGGGGAAGCGCTGCGGCAAGCCGAACGGCGGGCCGACGAAGCCGAGCGCACCCGCGAGGAGACCGCGCGGCGGCGCGCCGGCGAAGAGCGACTGCACATCGCGCGGGAACTGCACGATTCGCTCACCCATCAGATCTCGGTGATCAAACTGCAGGCGGAGGTCGCCGTTCATCTGGCGAACAAGCGGGGGGAACCGGCGCCGGAGGCCCTGCTCGCGATCCGCGAGGCCGGTCGCGAGGCGGCACGGGAACTCCGGGCGACGCTGCAGGCGCTGCGCGAGGACGGTGAGACCCTCGGGCACGGGCTCGACGACGTCCCGGATCTGGTGGACCGTTCCCGGTCGACCGGATTGGACGCCACGCTGACCGTCGAGGGACAGCGCCCCGACCTGCCCGCGGCGGTCGACCGGACGGCCTACCGGATCGTGCAGGAGTCGCTCACCAATATCGCCCGGCACGCGGAGGCGGCGACGGCGTCGGTCCGGATCGGCTACCGCCCCGACACGCTGGTCATCCAGGTCGACGACGACGGGAAGGCCACCCCCGGCGCGGCTGCGGCGCCGGGCGTCGGGCTGCTCGGCATGCACGAACGAGTCACCGCTCTCGGCGGGCGGCTGCGGGCGGCGCCGCGCAGCGCGGGCGGGTTCTCCGTCCACGCCGAACTTCCCGTGGATCGACCGTCATGATTCGTGTCCTGCTCGTCGACGATCAGCCGCTCATCCGCAGCGGATTCCGTGCGCTGCTGGACGCCGAGGACGACATCGAGGTGGTGGCCGAGGCCGCGGACGGCCACGAGGGGGTGGCGATGGCCGCGCAGCATCTGCCCGACGTCGCGCTCATCGATGTCCGGATGCCGGTCGCCGACGGCATCGAAGCGACACGGCGCATCGCCGCGGATCCCGCGCTCGCCGGGGTGCACGTCGTCATCCTGACCAACTACGGCTCGGACGAACACGTCTTCCACGCGCTGCGAGCCGGGGCGGCGGGATTCCTCGTCAAGGACATCCAGCCGGAGGACTTCCTGCACGCCGTGCGCGTGGCCGCGCGCGGGGACGCCCTGCTCGCACCGTCGATCACCCGCAGGCTGATCGACCGGTACGTCACCCAACCGCCGCGGACCGGCGCCGGTGCAGGCGCGGGATCGAAAGAACTCACCGACCGCGAGCGCGAAGCGGTCGTGCTGGTCGCCCAGGGCCTGTCCAACGACCAGATCGCAGGCCGCATGACGATCAGCCCGCTCACCGCCAAAACCCATGTCAATCGCGCCATGACGAAGCTGCACGCCCGCGACCGCGCCCAACTCGTCGTCTTCGCCTACGAATCCGGCCTGGTCACCCCTCGCAGCTCCGGACCGCCCTGACCGCCGCTCGTTCTCGCCGCGCAGGGGCAAATCCTCTTGCGGTCCAACCGCTTCGAGGGCATGCGGTACTGTCCTGCGGACCCGCGCACCGGTGATCCCGCTGCGCGGGCGGTCATGTCGCACTCCGGAATCGAGGCAGGCTAATGAACCACAAGCTATGGTTGCTCGGCCGGTCGGTCACAGTTGGCGCTCACATCCTGGGCGAGAAGCTGATCCGGCCGAAAGCCAGGGACGTCGAGGACGTTCCGGTGTCCGGTGAAACCGTCACACCGCGGTGGCTGACGGCCGTCCTGTGCCGCGACGTTCCCGGAGCCGAAGTCGTCTCGTTCGAGACCTCGAACGGCAGCCGCGGAACGTCCACTCGCGTCGCGATTCGCGTCGGCTACAACGACGCCGGCGAGCAGGCGGGCTTGCCCACCGAACTGTTCGCGAAGACCACGACCGCCTTCTCGCAGCGCATCCTGCTCGGCGGCGGGAAGATGATCGACGGCGAGACCCGCTTCTTCAGAGACTTCCGCCCGCAGGCCGACATCGAGGCTCCGTTCGGCTACTGGGGCGCCGCCGACCCGGCGTCCTGGCGATCGATCGCCCTCATGGAGGACATCGCCGCGACCCGCGGTGCGCAGTTCATCGAGCCGAACGCCCCGATCGCCCGCGATCAGATCGAAGATCTGGTCCGCAATCTCGCCCGGCTGCACCGCACCTTCTGGAACCATCCGTCGATCACGGACCTCAAGACGACCACCGAGGCGCTGCAGGCTTACCTTGCCGCCATCGACATGAGGAAGCGTTGCGAAGTCGGCCTGCGCCGCGCCGCGGACGTGGTGCCCGCGGCGCTCCACGGACAGGCGGAGCGGTTGTGGGCCGGTGTGGAGCGCGCGATCGACAAAGCCACGAACGAACTGCCCCAGACTCTGCTGCACGGTGACCCGCACATCGGCCAGACCTACCGAACCGGCTCCGGTCGAATGGGATTCGTCGACTGGCAGGTGGTCATGCGGGGCGGGTGGGCGCACGATTTCGCCTATACCGTCAATTCGGGATGCGAGCCCGAGGACCGACGGGCCTGGGACCGCGACCTGCTGGCGGCCTACCTGGACGAACTCGGCACCCTCGACGGTCAGGCGCCCTCCTTCGACGACGCATGGCTGGCCTACCGGCAACAGTCGATGTTCGCTTACGCGGCGTGGGCGTTCACGATCGGCCGGGCGGCGTATCAACCGAAGATGCAGCCCGTGGAGACGTGCTTGACGCTGTTGAAACGGATCACCACGGCTATCGACGACCACGATTCGTTGGACGCACTCGGCGTCTGACACCGGATTCTCGTGGTGGCGCGGCCGGGCAACAGTCCGGCCGCGCGTAACGGAAAGCGTGGCCGGGAGGCATATTCCCGCGCGCGGTGATGGATCCGGTCCGTGCGCGCTATACCATCTACCGGTTCCCGCAGACCCGGTAACTCGCTCCGGTGCAGTGTCCGGGCAGGGAGCGGTGCTTCAGCAGTCAGCTAGTGCATACGAACCAAGTTTGGAGTTTGCTCTTGAGTACGCTGGGATCTCAGGCTCCGGCGCAGTCGTGCCCGGTAGTCCACGGCTCGCCCGTCGATTCCGACGACCCGCGGGTGCCCCTGTACTCGGCCGAGTTCGCGGCTGATCCGCACCATGTCTATCGCGAAATGCGCAGGCGCTACGGGTCGTTGGCGCCGGTGGAGTTGGCGCCGGGCGTACCGGCCACCTTGGTGATCGGCTACAGCACCGCGGTGCGGATCCTCAACGATCCCGAGCACTTCCCCGCCGACCCACGCACCTGGCAGAAGAACATTCCCGCCGACTGCCCCATCCTGCCCCTGCTGGAGTGGCGGCCCATGGCCAGTCGCAGTACCGGGACCGACTTCACTCGCTACCGAGGCGCGATCACCGCGGCCATCGACGAGGTCGACCTGTATGCCCTGCACGCCGTCGTCGAGGGCGTCGCCATCCCGCTGATCAACTCCTTCTGCCAGGACGGGTCTGCCGACCTGATCCGCCAGTATGTGTTCCCACTGGTATTCGAAGTGGTGAACTATCTGCTCGGCTGCCCGCCGGAGATCGGCGGGCAGGTCGCCGCCGGTACGGCCGCGCTGCTCGAGGGTGTCGACGCCGAGAAGGGCAATCAGATGCTCGGGGAGGCGCTGATGAGCCTCGTGACGCTCAAACGCGCCGAACCCGGCCGCGATATCACCTCGGTGCTGCTGCAGCATCCCGCCCGGCTGAACGACGTAGAGGCCTCGCACCACGTGTCCCAGGTCTACGGCACCGGGATCGAATTCCAGCTGAACCTGATCGTCAACACCCTGCTGCTGATCCTCACCGACGAGCGCTACGGCGACAGCATTCTCGGCGGCAACCTCTCGTCGCGCGATGCCCTCGATTCGGTCTTGTTCGACGACCCGCCGCTGGCGAACCTGCTGATCACCTATCCACGCCATCCGATCCTCATCGACGGCATCTGGCTGCCCGCACACCAGCCCGTCGTCATCAGCATGGCCGCCTGCAACAACGATCCCGCGATCCGCGCCGGCGACCTGACCGGCAACCGCTCCCACCTGGCGTGGGGCCTCGGCCCGCATGCCTGCCCGGCGCGATCGCTGGCCTATCTGATCGCGCAAGAGGCCATCGACCAGCTCCTCGACGCGCTGCCGGAGATCCGGCCGAACCTGCCGAACGGGACACCCAGCTGGCGACCGGGGCCCTTCCACAGGGCCCTGACCGAACTGCCGGTCACCTTCCCGCCGACCGCTCCGCTGCACATCTGACGGGCCGACCCGGAACCGGCCCGACCGGTCTGATGACCTTCTGCTCTGTCGGTGCCCCCGTCACCGTCGAATGATGATCGACGTAGCGAGCACGCCGCCGGAGTGGAAGGAGACACATCATGAGCACCGCGCGGACGATCATGCGGGCCGACGTACAGCACATCAGTGTGCGAGACACCATGGAGGCTGCCGCCCAGCGGATGCGACAGCTCGATATCGGCGCGCTGCCGATCTGCGACGGCGAAGGCCGTCCCGTCGGCATCGTCACCGATCGCGACATCGTTGTGAAGGTCGTCGGCGTCGGCGCGAATCCGAAGACCACCACCGCCGGAGAATTGGCGCAGGGTGCCGATCGACTGCACACCGTCGAGATCGACACCGAGGTGCGCGACGCTCTGGTGCTCATGGAGCAGCACCGGGTCCGTCGGCTCCCGGTCACCGACCACGGCGTGCTGGTCGGCATCATCACCGAGGCCGATCTGGCTCGCCATCTGACCGGGGCCACCGTCGGTGAGTTCGTCGAGGCGGTCTGCGCCGCCAATCTGCCCGTGACCGGCAACGCATCGGACAGCGCGGCTAGCCGCTGATCCGCTCCTGTGGGTGCACGACCATGACCGGGCACGAAGCGTGCTGCACCACCGTGTTGGCGGTGGAGCCGAGCAGCATCCCGGCGAAGCCACCCCGGCCGCGACTGCCCACGACCAGCAACTGCGCCACCTTCGACCAGGACAGCAGATGAGACGCCGGAGCGGACACCTCGACCTTCCGCGTGACACGAACTTGCGGGAACTTCTCCTGCCAGCCCGCGATGCGCTCGGCGAGGAGCACCCGCTCGACATTGTCGAGTTCGGCGTCGGTCCGGTGGACGTCACCGGCGAAGCGCCCGGAGTCCCAGTCGGTCCACACGTGGACGGCGACGAGGTCGGCGCCGCGTTCGGCCGCTTCGGTGAACGCTGCCGCGATCGCGGCGTCTCCGACCGGACTGCCGTCCACACCGACTACCACCGGGCCCGACGGGTGCACCCCGCCGTCGACGTCGGGGTCGGTCCGCACGACGACCACCGTGCCGTGCGCGTGGGCGGTCACCGCCAGCAGCGTCGAGCCCAGGTGCGCGAACGTCCCCGCGTCGCCGGTCGCACCGATCACGACCGCAAACGCCTCGGCGCTGTGCTCGATCAACAGTTGCCTTCCGGTGTCGCTCGTCGCGCGAGCCGAGATACGCAGCTCGGGCGCGACCGAACGGGCCACGCGTTCGGCCTGGGCGACCACCTCTCGTCCCTGTTCGCGGGCAGCGTCGAGCACCGAGGGGATCACGACCTCGTAGTCGCCGAGCACCCACCCGGTCCCCACCAGCTCCATCCCGTGCAGGATCTCGAGGGCCCGTCCGCGCTCGGCCGCGAACCGCGCCGCCCACCGCACCGCGGTCCATGATCCCTCCGAACCATCGACGCCGACAACCACTTTCGCTGTGGCGAGGTGGTGCGGGTCGTCGAATCGCTGTTCTGTCATGACGGCCTCCCGAGCCCGTGATCGTGTAGCACCCAACCGAGCGCCGAACTCGACGGTATGCGCCGCACCACAGGCGCGAACACGGCTGATCGTCCCCGGCGCGAGGGCCGAAAGACACTCGCGCGACCGGTCGCGCCTCGCACCGTCGCCGCCGGGATCGATACCGTCGCCATCGCGAGCCGCGACCGTGGTCCGTCGCGGCGTCTCTCGTACCCCACCCGTCGCCCGGCAAACGACCGAGGAGGCGCATGTACGCGAAAGTAATTCGCGCAGAGAACTTTTCATCGAATATAGCGGCGCCTAAGTCGCATTGCCCTCGGGCGGCTCCAACCCGAGCGGCCCGGTGCGGTTGGCGGTCAGCATCCGCACGGCCGCCGTGCGCAGATCCGGACGCGCACGCCGGGAAGTCAGCTCGGCCAGGCAGATTTCACCGACCATGGCGACCTTCATCCGCGAGGCCGCGTCCGGGTCGGGCCACCCGGCGGCGACCATGTCCGGCCGCCCCACGGCGATGAACAGCTCGTGACGGCGGCGGATCTCCTCGCGCAGATCCGGATCGGTACGCGCCTGGACCATGAACGCCTCGGTGCCGCGGGCGTCGAGGCAGGCATCCAGGAACGCGTCCAGACTGGGCGCGATCCGTTCGATGCCCGGCGGTATCCCGGCCAGCGCGGCGGCCACCGACTGCGACAGCGCGTCGAAGAAGCGGCGGTGCAGCGCGATGACGTAGCTGCGGCGGTTGACGAAGTGGTGGTAGAAGGTGCCCTTGGCCATCCCGGCCTCCTCGACCACCGCGTTGACCGAAAGGCGATGCAGCCCTTCGCGTTCCGCTACCACGGTGCCCGCGATGAGCAGTGCCGTGCGACCGGGGTCGGCAATGACTGTCATGTTTCCGAATTCTCCCCACTCTTTCTGAAAAGGCTAGTCTCGGGCACCGGCCGCACCTACGCTGTGACCGATCGGTCGGTCGAAGCCTAACCGGGTTCGGGATGGGCCATCGGGTCATCGAGGACCGATCTGATTCCGGGCGACCCTGGGGGTTCGAAATGTCCGCTGAGTTTAAATTGGCGAGCGGCGACGTGGTGCCACTGGCGTCGAACGCGCGTTGTCGCGTATCGATCGATGATCTGCTGCCCGCGGACTCGCCGCGGTCGAACGGAGAAGATCGCCGGCACATCGCGCGGCTGGCCGAGAGCGATACCGAATTGCCGCCGATCCTGGTGCACCGCAGCACGATGCGCGTCATCGACGGAATGCACCGGTTGCGCGCCGCGCAATGGCTCGGACGCGAGTACATCGAAGTCGTGTTCTTCGACGGAACACAGGCCGAGGCTTTTCTGCGCGGCGTCGAACTGAATACGACGCACGGGCTGCCGTTGACGCTCGCGGATCGCAAAGCGGCGGCCGAGCGGATCATCGAGACTCTCCCGGAATTGTCCGACCGCGCCATCGCGTCCACCACGGGGCTCTCGGCGCGCACGGTGGCCACGATTCGCCAACGTTCGACTGCGGAAATTCCGCAGTCGAACATCCGCGTCGGCGCCGACGGCAGGCGCAGGCCGCTGGATCGCGCCCAGCGCAGGCGCCGCGTCGCCGAGCTGCTGGCCACCTCGCCGGACATGCCGTTACGCGCGCTGGCCGCCGCGGCCGAGGTGTCCATCAGCACGGCGCACGCGATCCGGAAACGTCTGCGAGAGACCGGGTCACCGGAGCACGACAACGCCGCGGACCAACCCGAGGGCAGCGCGCTGCTGCTGCAGCAGCTCACTCGCGACCCCGCCATGCGGCACAGCCAGCAAGGCCGCGACCTGCTGCGCTGGTTGCACACCCACTCCATGCAGCGCGAGGTGTGGACCGCATTGGTGGCCACCGTCCCTCCGCATTGCATCCCGGCCGTCGCCGAACTCGCCACCCGCAACGCCAAGGAATGGCGGGCGCTGGCCGGCTACATCGATTCCGGCGGCACCGAGTAGCGCCGCCACACCCGCGACGCACGGCCGGAATCCGAGAAGGGTCATTCATCATGCTTGCTGGTCTCGCACGCCTGGCAGTCGGGCGACCGCGATCCATCCTCTATGGCGCGCTGCTCATCGGGATCGTCTGCGTCGGCCTGGGCTGGTCGGCGCCCGCCCACCTGAAATCCGGTGGCTACATCCCGTCCGACACCGAATCCGCCGAGGTCGCGGCGTTCCTGAGCCGCGACTTCCCCGGCGCAGCACCGAATCTCGTGCTGCTGGTCACCGCTCCGGAAGGACTCGACGGTCCGGCGGCGCGCTCGGTCGGTGAACGCCTGGCCGGGGACCTGCGTGGCCGCAGCGAGGTCGACGCGGTCCAGTCGTACTGGGAACTTCCGCCGGATCTGCGGCAGGGCCTGCGCGGCAACGACGGCCGCGACGGCCTGGTCCTGGCCCACGTCACCGGCGACGACACCGACGCGCCCACACGGGCCGGTGCCATCGCCGACCAGGTGAGCGGTGATTACGACGGCGTCACCGTGCGCGCGGGCGGCCAGGCGGTGGCCTTCGACGAGATGAGCCATCAGATCGTCACCGACCTGCTCATCACCGAGGCGATCGCGATACCGCTGACCGGTCTCGCCTTGGTCCTGGTCTTCGGCAGCCTGACAGCGGCGCTGATCCCGCTGGCGGTGGGCGTGTTCAACATTTTCGCGACCCTGCCGATCCTGCGGCTGCTCACCGAGGTAGGCGACGTATCAATCTTCGCGCTGAACATGATGAGCGCCCTCGGATTCGCGGTCGCGATCGACTCCAGCCTGTTCATGGTCAGCCGGTTCCGGGAGGAACTCGCCGCCGGACACGACACCGGTGCCGCGGTCGCGCGCACGGCGCGGACGGCGGGTCGTACCGTCCTGTTCTCCGGGGTGGTGATCGCGCTGTCGCTGTCGACGTTGCTGGTCTTCCCGCTGTATTTCCTCCGGTCGCTGGCCTACGCGGGGCTGGCGGTGCTCGGGGCGGCCGTGTTCACCACGCTGCTGCTGGTGCCCGCCGCGCTGGCGCTGCTCGGGCCCCGCGTGGACGCACTCGACGTGCGTGCATTGCTGCGCCGCCGGTCGCGTCCCGCTCCGGTGGAAGTCACCGAAACCCGCTGGTATCGCGCGGTGCTGCTGGTGATGCGCCGCCCGGTGGTGTCCGCGGTGGCGGTCGTCGCGTTGCTGCTGGTGCTGGGGTCGCCGTTCCTTTCCGTCCGGTTCGGCGCCGCCGACGACCGGGTCATCACCGGCGCGTCCAGCCACGAGGTCGGCGACGCCTTGCGTACCGGCTTCCGGGAGAACACCATGGCCGGAGTGCTCGTGGCCGTCCCCGGATTCCGGGGCGGCGACGCCGAGATCGCCGCCTACGCCGAGCGTTTGTCGCGAGCGCAGGACGTCACGTCGGTGCTGTCCGCGGCGGGCGTCTATGCCGGCGGGCTGAAAGTGGCCTCGGCGCCGCCCGGTATGCGCGGCGACGCGGGCACGTATCTGCGCGTGGGCACCCGGCTCGACCCGTACTCCCCCGCCGCGATCGAGCAGCTCGACCGGGTGCGCGCGGTCCCCGCGCCCGGCCGGGCGCTACTCGGTGGCGCGGCGGCCGAAAGCGTCGACGCGCTCGACGCACTCGCTGCGAAGGTTCCCCTGGCGATCTTCGTGATCGCGCTGTCGACGGTGGTGGTGCTGTTCTTCTTCACCGGCAGTGTGCTGCTGCCGATCAAAGCGCTGCTGCTCAACACGCTTTCGCTGGCGGCGACCTTCGGCGCCATGGTCTGGGTCTTCCAGGAGGGGCATCTGTCGGATCTGCTCGGCTTCACCCCGACCGGATATCTCGTGCCGACCATGCCGATCCTGATGTTCTGCATCGCCTTCGGCGTCTCGATGGACTACGAGGTGTTCCTGCTGTCCCGGATCCGGGAAGAGTGGCTGGCCTCCGGCGACAACACGCGTGCGGTGGCGACCGGCGTCGCCCGCACCGCGCGGATCTTCACCGCGGCCGCGTGCCTGATGGCGATCGCTTTCGCGGGGATGGTGACCTCGCACGTGTCGTTCATCCAGCTGTTCGGCCTCGGCCTGACCCTGGCGGTGCTCAGCGACGCCACGTTGATCCGCGCCGTGCTCGCGCCGGCCTTGATGCGCATGCTCGGCGCGGCCAACTGGTGGGCGCCGCGCCGGCTCGCCCGCCTGCACGACCGTATCGAAATCCCCGAGACCAGCGCCGTTCTCGAGCCAGTACCCAAGTAGTGCGATAGGAAGAACATGGCGAAATTCCGCACAGGTGTGATGGATTCCGGTGTCTACACCCGGTTCGCGCCCGATCTGCAATTTCGCGGCAGCCGCTCGGTGGCGATGGCGGGCGGGGCGGACTCGCTCTGGGTGACCGACCATCTGCCCTCGATCCTGCCCGCCTCGATCTGGAAACCGCGGCACGTCGGCATCACCCGGCTCGCGCCGCACGCCGACGGCATCTATGAACCGTGGACGGCGCTGGGCTACCTCGCCGCGCAGAACCGTTTGGCGCGCCTGCGGCTCGGCGTCGGCGTCACCGACGCCGGCCGTCGCAATCCCGCGGTGACCGCGCAGGCCGCGGCCACCCTGCATCACTTGAGCAGGGGCAGGGCCATTCTCGGCATCGGCACCGGCATCCGGGACAACAACGAGCCCTACGGCGTGGACTGGACCGCTCCGGTCGCGCGCTTCGAAGAGGCGCTGGCCACCATCCGCGCGCTGTGGGACTCCCACGGCAGGCTGGTGAACAGGGACTCGCCGCACTTCCCGCTGCGCGACGCGGTCTTCGACGTACCGCCGTACCGCGGCACCCGCCCGGAGATCTGGGTGGCCGCGGGCGGCCCGCGGATGCTGCGGGCCGCCGGGCGTTACGCCGACGTATGGTTCCCCGGCTTCGCGCAGCGCCCGCACGAGTACCGGCACCGCCTGGAGCTGGTCCGCGCGGCGGCCTCGGACGCGGGCCGCGACCCGTTGTCGGTCGCGCCCGCCGCCGTGTTCAGCGTGCTCACCGCGACCCGCCCCGCGGAGGTGGACGCCCTCGTCGAGAGCGTCGGCGCACGGGCGCTGACCTTGTGCGCCCCGGGCGAGATGTGGACCAGGCACGGCGCGACCCATCCCCTGGGCGAGGATTTCACCGGCCTGCAGGACTATCTGCCGCAGACGTTGGACGAGCGCACCGTGCTGGACTACGTCGAGAAGGTCCCGCCGTCGCTGGTGCGCGAATTCTGCCTCACCGGCACGCCGGAGGAGATCACCGATCAGGTGGCGCACTGGCGCGACCACGGTCTGCGCTACGCCGTGCTCATGAATCTCAGCGCAATTCATCCGAACATCACGCACGGGATGTTTTCGAACGCGCCTCTGGTGGCGACGTTACGTAAATTGAAGAAACTGTAGCGCAAGGCAATTGACGCCCGAGTGGCATGCGCAATAGCATGACCATTCGAGCGAAGAAGCTCGTCAGATATTTTGCTGCTGCGGTCGGGGGGCTCAGCAAGTCCCGCATTTCAGGCCAGGAGAAACAATGGTCGACATTGCAATAGTGGGTATCGGCTGCCGTTTTCCAGGCGGCGTATTCGACCCGGAGAGTTACTGGAATTTCCTGCTCGGCAGAGGCGACGGGATCGTCGATATACCGCCGGACCGATGGAGCGTCGAAAAGTACTACGACCCGGATCCGGACGCGCCGGGGCGTATGTACACCCGGCGCGGCGGATTTCTCACCCAGCCGCTGTGGGATTTCGACGCCGATTTCTTCGGCATCGCTCAGAAGGAGGCCGCCATCCTCGACCCGCAGCAGCGGCTGCTGCTGGAGGTCACCTGGGAGGCGCTCGACGACGCAGGCATGGCGGGCCGGGTCTCCGGTCACCGCGTCGGCGTCTACGTCGGCGGCTTCATCCTCGACAACGTGCTCGGGCGCAGCGGGCCGCTGGTCCGCTCGGCGATCACCAGCCACACCGCGATGAGCGCCTCGCACACCTTGCTGTCCAACCGGATCTCCTATCTGCTCGACCTGCACGGCCCCAGCCTGACCGTCGACACCGCGTGCTCGTCGTCGCTGGTGGCCACGCATCTCGCGGTGCAGGCGATCGCCAACGGCGAATGCGAGATCGCGCTGGCCGGCGGGGCGAACGCGATGCTGCAGCCGGAGACGTTCATCTCGATGTGCAAGGGCCGGTTCTTGTCGGTCGACGGGCGCTGCAAGACCTTCGACGCCGCCGCCGACGGGTACGGCCGCGCCGAGGGCGCGGGCGCGGTGCTGCTCAAGCCGCTGGATCTGGCGCAGCGCGACAACGACCGCGTCTACGCCGTCATCCGCGCGACCGGCGTCAACCAGGACGGCCGCACCATGGCCATCCCGGTGCCGAATCCCGTTGCGCAGGAACAATTGGCCCGCCAGGTGCGCGACGACGCCGGCGTGGCGGCGCACGAGGTGAGTTATCTCGAGGCGCACGGCACCGGCACCGCGGTCGGCGACCCGATCGAACTCTCCGCGCTGGGCGCGGTGTACGGCGCGGTGGACGGCCGCGGCGAACCGGTGCCGGTCGGCTCGGTGAAGAACAACTTCGGGCACACCGAGGCCGCGGCCGGGGTCGCGAGCCTGATCAAAGCGGCGCTCACCCTGCACCACCGCACGGTCGCGCCGCAATTCGAGCTGCGCACACCGAATCCCGAGATCGAGTTCGACGAGCTTCGACTACGGGTTCCGCTCCAGCCCGAACCGCTGCCCGCGGCACCGGGCAAAGGCGTGGTCGCGGTCAACGGCTTCGGGTACGGCGGCACCAACGCCCACGTCATCCTGGTCGAAGCACCGCCGCGGGCCGCACGCGCCGAGGACGAGCGCCCGGTGCCGAAGGTCCTGCCGATCTCCGGCCGCCACGAGACCGCGGTCCGGGCGCTTGCCGACGAACTCGCGCACGCGCTCGACCGCCATCCCGCCGACGCGGTCACCGCGGCCGCGTGGACCCGGCGCGCCCATCACCCCCTGCGGGTCGGCTTCGCCTACGACGACGCCGACGATCTGCGCGCCCAGTTGCGCGCCTTCGCCGTGGGCGAGGGCCGGGCTCCGTCCCGGGTCATCGGCGACGGCGAGGTGGAGCCGGTCTTCGTCTTCAGCGGTATGGGCCCGCAGTGGTGGGGCATGGGCCGCGAACTGCTCACCACCGACAGCACGTTCGCGAAGGTGGCCAGGGAGATCGACCGCGAGTTCGTCTCGATCGCGGGCTGGTCGATCCTGGACGAGATGCTCGCCGACGAGGCCGACTCGCGGATCATCCGCACCGCCTACGCCCAGCCGGCCAACTTCGTGCTGCAGGCCGCGTTGACCGCCGAACTGGCCGAGTACGGCGTGTATCCGGCGGCGGTGGTCGGGCACAGTGTCGGCGAAGTCACCGCCGCGTACGTGTCCGGCGCGCTGTCGCTGCGGGACGCGCTCACCGTCAGCTACCACCGCGCCCGGCTGCAGGCGACCACCGCGGGCACCGGCGGGATGCTGGCGCTGGGCATGTCCGAGAACGAAGCGCGGGAGTTGCTCGCCCGCACCGACAGCATCTCGATCGCCGCGGTCAACAGCCCGGGCGCGGTCACCCTCGCCGGCGACAGCGGGGACCTCGAGTTGCTGCGCGACACCTTGTCGGCCACCGGCACGTTCGCGCGCAGCCTCCGGGTAGAGGTGCCCTACCACAGCCACTTGATGGACCCGATCCTCGACGATCTGCGTGCGGCGCTGAGCCGGCTCGGGCCGCGGGACGCGAAACTCACCACGTACTCCACGGTGACCGCCGCCGAGATCGCGGGCACGGAATGGGACGCCGACTACTGGTGCCGCAACGTCCGGGAACCGGTCCGGTTCGCCGACGCCATCGGCGCGCTGGTCGACGCGGGCCACCGGGTCTTCCTCGAGGTGGGCCCGCACCCGGTGCTCAGCGGCAACATCCGCGAGATGCTGATCCATCGCGGCGTGATCGGCGCCGCGGTCACCACGCTCTCGCGCGATCTGCGCGACCGCAACAACGTGCTGCGCGCCGTCGCGGATCTGTATGTCGCCGGCTCGCTGGACGGCTCTACCGTGCCGGGCCGCCCGGACTCGGTCGTCGAGCACCTGGACCTGCCCGCGTACCCGTGGCAGCGCAAACGGGTCTGGCACGACGAACCGGTCACCCTGCTCGATCGCCTCGGCACACCGGACGGCTACGCGTTGCTCGGCGACCGCACCGCGGCGGCGGACTCGGAATGGGAGGTGCAGCTGTCGGTCTCGCGGCTGCCGTGGCTGCGCGACCACGTAGTGGACGGGCATGTGGTGCTGCCCGGGGCGGCCTATCTCGACGCCGCGCTCAGCGCCGCCGTCGAGCGCACCGGGCGCACGAGCGTCGGCCTGGAGTCGGTCGAGTTCGTCGCGCCACTGGTGATCGACGAGCACGACGTCCCGGTGCTGCGGGTGAGCGTCGAGGAGTCGACCAAACGCTTTCAGATCCGGTCACGCCCGGCCACCGCGGCCACCTGGACGCTCAACGCCCACGGCAGGCTCATCGAAGCCGACTTCGCCGCCGCCGTCGTGGAGGTCGAGGCCCCGGAGCACGCCGCCGCCGTCGCCGGCCCGGATCTCTATCGCGGCTTGGCGACTCGCGGCCTCGACTACGGGCCTGCCTTCCAGCGCATCGTCTCGGCCGTCGTCGGCGCGGACGCGGTGGTCGCCTCGCTCGCACCGGTCGAGGAACCCGCGCCGGTCCGGCACCTGGCCCATCCGGCCGTGGTCGACGCCGCGCTGCAATGCGTCGCCGCGCTGGCCGCGGATACGGACACAGACGTGGCGATCGTGCCCGCCGCCATCGCCGGGGTGCGGCGGCTGGGCCCGCTGCCCGAGCGCCCGCGGGTCGTGGTGACCCGGCGCGGGGTGGACCCGCTGCGCGCCGACATCGCCGTCGTCGGGGAGCACGGCGAGGTGGCCATGCGTCTGCTGGGTGTCGAGTTCCGCCCGGTCAGCGTGACTGTCGATGCCACCCATCAGCTGGAACGGGTGTTCTACCAGCCCATCTGGGAGATCGTCGAGGCCACGTCCGGCGCGCCGGCCGAGGCGGAGCTCGTGGTCGCCGTGTGCGTCGGCGCCGACGCGGCCGACCGGGCGACCACGCTGCTGGGCGACCGTGCCGACCGCACCGTCGTGCTCGCCGACCCCGACGCCGACGACAACGACGAGCGCCTGCGGCTGGCGTTGCGCTCCCCCGACGGCGAGCCGATCGGCGAACGCATCCGCGTGGTCGGCGTGTTCGGCGCGGCGTTCGACGCCGCGCGCAACGTCTACTGGCTCGCGCGCGTGGCGAACGCGATCGAGCATCTGCTCGCCGACGCGCCGCACGTCCGCGTGCACGGCATCGTGGTCACCGAGAACGCGCTGTGCACGCCCGCCGACAGCACCGCCGAGGTGGCACACGGCGCACTGGTGGGTGCGCGGCGCGCCCTGCTGAACGAGCAGCCCGCCGCGGGCTGGCGATTGGTCGACGCGGACCCGCAGGCCACGACGCTCGCCGATCTCGTTCTCACCGACGACGTGCTCGACGAGATCGGTGTGCGCGGAGCCGACCACTGGGCGGTGCGGCTGGACCGCAATTTCGGCACGCACCTCGAGCAGCGCAACCGGGCCACCCCGCTGCCGGACCCGGAAGCCTCGTTCGTCGTGGAGATCCCCAAGTCACGGCTGATGTCCGACCTGGCCCTGCGTGAAACCGAGCGGGTCGCGCCCGGTCCCGGCGAGATCGAGGTCCGGATGGAGTCGGCCGGGCTCAATTACAAGGACGCGATGAAGGTCATCGGCGTGCTCACCGAAAAGGAGCTCGCCGGCACCTATTTCGGCACGACGGTGGGCATGGAGGGCTCCGGTGTGGTGGAGCGCGTCGGGCCCGGCGTCACCGGCGTCGCGGTCGGCGACCGGATGATGGTGTGCGCTCGCGACATCCTCCGCAAGTACGTGACGATGCCCGTCGACGCGGGGGCCACCATGCCGCACGGCCTGCTGCCCGGAGCGGACTACGACCCGCTGACCTGCGGATCCGGCTTGCCGTTGCTCACCGCCGAATTCGGCTTGCGCACGCTGGCTCGCCTGCGGGCCGGTGAGACCGTGCTCGTGCACGGCGCGGCGGGTGGCATGGGCATGGCCGCGGTGCAGGTCGCGCTGGACATCGGCGCCACGGTGATCGCGACCGCGGGCACGCCCGAGCGGCGGGCGCGGGTGCGCGGGCTCGGCGCGCAGCACGTGCTGAACTCGCGCTCGGCCGACTTCGTCGACGAGATCGCCGAGCTGACCGGCGGACGCGGCGTCGACGTCGTCTACAGTTCGGCGCCCGGCGAGATCCTGCGCCAGAATTTCCGGGTGGCCGCGGAATTCGGCCGGGTCGTCGACATCGGCAAGGCCGACATCTACACCGGCGGGGTCATCGATCTGGAGCCCTTCGACCGCAACCTGACGTTCTTCTCCGTCGACATGGACCGTGCACTGGCCCACGACCCGGAACTGCTCCGCGTGCCGATGCGGGCCAGCCACGCGGCGTTGCGCGCGGGGCGGTACCAGTACCTGCCGTATACGGCTTATCCGGTGTCGGAGCTCGCCGCGGCATTCGAGTCCGTCGCCCGATCCGACCAGATCGGCCGAGTGGTGCTCGACCTGCGCGAGGAACGCCCGATGGTGCGGCCCGCGATCGCCTACCCGCGCATCGACCCGGACGGCTGCTACCTGGTGACCGGCGGTTTCGGCGGGTTCGGCTCGGCCACCGCCCGCTGGCTGGTCGCCGAGGGAGCCCGGAAACTGGTGCTCGTCGGCCGCAGCGGAGCCGCCACGCCACAGGCCCGCGAACAGGTCGCGGCGTTCACCGCGGCAGGGGTGACGGTGATCGAGGAACGGGTGGACGTCGCCGACTACGCCGCGACGGCCGCCCTGGTGGATCGCATCCGGTCGGTCGGGCCGCTGCGGGGCGTCTTCCACGCGGCAGGGGTGGTGAACAACCTGCCCGTCCCGCAGATCACCCGGGAGTCGCTCGACGAATTGTTCGCCAAAGTCCGCGGAGCGCAATATCTGGACCGAGCGGTCGAGGCCGCGGGCATCGAGCTGGACATGTTCGTGCTGTACTCCTCGATCAGCGCGCTCGGCTGCATCACCCCGCAGGTCGGTTATGCCGCCGCCAACGCCGCGCTGGACGCGCTCGCGGCCCAGCGGCGGGCTCGCGGCGCCGCGGCGCTGGCGGTGAACTGGGGCTTCATGAGCGGCGGCGGCATGGCCGACAAGACCGAGGCGCTGGTGGACTACGTCAAGTCGATCGGGTTCCTGCCCATCGACATGGACCGCGCCACCGCCTTGCTGCGTGAATGCCTGACCCTCGACAGCGCCCAGGTCGCGGTGGCCGATATCGACTGGACGGTGTGGTCGCGGGTGGCGCGTCCGTCCACCGACACCCGGCGCTTCCGCCAGTTGCTCGCCGACATCGGCGTGACCGGTGAGGCCGGCGGCACGCTGCGCGCGGAGATCCTCACGCTGCCCACCGAACAGCGCGCCGACTTCGTCGCCCAGCGCCTCGCCGGCCAGCTCGCTGTGGTGCTCGGCGTGGACACCGAAGCCATCAACATCGACGAGCCGGTCACCGACCTCGGCATGGACTCGCTCATGGCGATGGAGTTCGGGGCCCGCACCGAGAAGGAGCTCGACATCAAGATCTCCGCACTCGAACTCAGCAGGGGCCTGTCCCTGCGCGGCATCGGCGCCAAGGTGGTCACCCAGTTCGCCGAGCCCGCCGACGCGCAGGCCGCGGCATGAAAGGAAGCGATATGTCCACCGAGTTGATCGCCTACGCCGACATCGACACCGTGCTGGGCCACCGCGACGGGCGGTTCTTCGGCGAGGGGTACAAGCGGATCACCCACCGCATCTTCGACATCACCGTCGACCGCGACGCGGAGGACCGTCCGCGGCTGACCGCGACGGCGGGGGTGCACTATCCACTCGACTGGTCGCGCAAGAGCACCCGGGTGCTGGTCCCCCATGTCAGCAGCATCGACTGCTCGATCTTCGGCTATCGGCTGCTCGAGGTGATCCTGCGCGAGTGCTTCGGGCTCACCGACAGCGAGATCCGGTCGTGCTGGGTGCCTTTCGTCCAGTTCAGCAGCGGGACCATCGCGACGGAGTCGCTGACGGAGTTCGCGATCAGCGCGACGGTCGTCGCGGTGGAGGGCAACACGATCAGCATCACCGGAGCGCTGGGCGGCGGCATGAGCCTGGAAGCCACCGTGGCGCTCCCGGCGCCACCGCGCCCGCCACAGACGGCGAGCCGCACGGCGCACGAGACCGGGCGTGGATACTTCCACGGCGGGGTGTACGCGCGCGGGCAGTATCTGCGCAACGTCGTCGTCTCCGACGGCGGCAGCCGCGCACAAGCCGATTTCACTCTCGCGGAACCGGATTCGGCGGGCCCCTGGCATGGTGTCGCAGACGCCTACCAGCCTTCCGTCACGCTGGTGGACGCGACGGTGATCCTGGCACAGCTGTCCCAAGTCGTGCTGTACGAGCTGGACAACATCGCTCGCAAGGACAGCGAGACCCTGTGGATGCGCCGGATGACCGCGCGCGCGTCCGCTCCCCCGCCGCCGTTCACCTCCGGCACCGCGACCACGCGCATGGCCCGCTCGATGGTCCTCGCCTTCGGCGGCGGCGACTGGCGCATCTCGAGCTGGGCGTCGGACTTCGCGGGCTGTGCGATCCGCTACGACCTCGCACACCGTCTGCCGGCCTGACCCGCGCATCCCCGAACACTGAGAAAGGCACTCCCATGTCGGGAAACAACTATCGACGCATCGTCATCTCCGGCACCTATTCGACCGGGAAGACCACGACCTCCACGGCGCTGTCCCTGCTGACCGGCATTCCCCGGGTGGACGCCTCGTCCGCTCGCGAGGTGGTCACCGAGCTCTATCCGGGCATGCGGTTCCAGGATCTGAGCACCACCGAGCTGATGGCGCTCGGCTTCCGCAGGCTGGAGCTGCGCATCCAGGCCGAGGCGATCCTCGATGCCCAAGGCGGATTCATCGCCGACGGCTCGGTGCTCAACGAGTGGATCTACGGCACCACGCGGCTCGTCACCGGCCCCAACCCCGGCTCGTCCCGTTGGCACAAGGCCGTCAAGAACACCCTCACGCTGCCCGGCCGGCCGTTCTATCGCCGCTACCTCAACGCCTACGGCGACATGGCCCGGCAGCGGGCGCGGCAGAACTACGACATCTTCTTCCATCTCCCGGTGGAGGTGCCGATGGACCCCGACGGCCACCGGCCGGTCGACGAGCGCTATCGCGCCATCTCCGATCGGCAGCTGCTGCATGCGATCAGCGAACTCGGACAGCCCGTCGTGACGGTGCGCGGCACCCCGGAACAGCGCCTGGAATCCATCGTCTCGATGCTCGACATCCCCACCGTGATGGACATCGATGTCGCGGTGAAGGAGGCGATGGAAGTCGTGCGCAGCAGCCGTGAGCGTGTCCAGGAAACGATCATCGCCCAGCAACAACCGCACACTCTCGGCCGCAAGATCAAGTTCGCCACTCGCGTTTAGGAGCACGCCATGACCGTCCTGCTGGACAAGACCAAGCGCTACAACCCGATCGACTCGTGGTTCTACGACAACTTCATCTCCGACGCGGTGCGCGAGATGACCCCGACCCTGTTCGACGACATCGTCGCCCAGCTCGACGATGGTGCGCAGGTGCTCGACGTCGGTTGCGGCGGTGGGCAACTCGCGGTCGGCCTGGCCACCACCGGGACCTCGTTGCGGCTGACCGGCATCGACCTCTCCCCCCAACAGGTGCGCAGGGCACGCAAACGCGGTGCGGCGCTGGGCAGCCGCATCCAGTTTCGGGAAGGGTCGGCGATGGACCTGCCGTTCCCTGACGGCGCCTACGACGCGGTGATCAGCTCGGGTTCGATCAAGCACTGGCCGAATCAGCGCAAGGGGCTCGCGGAGATGCTCCGCGTCTTGCGGCCCGGCGGCCTGTTGCTGGTGATCGAAGCCGATCGCGGCTGCACCTTCGAGGACGCGCGCGCCTTCGTCGACCGCTGGAAGCTGCCGCAGCCGATGGCGCGGGCGTGCCTGCCGTTCTTCCGCACCTACATCGCCGGCTACGGCATCGATCTGGAGGACGGCCGCGACCTGGTGGCCGATCTCCCGGTCACCGACGCGACGGTGCGCCGCATCCCCGGCGAGCCGGGGATTCAGATCACCGCGCGCAAACGGGACGAGTGAGCACCGGCCGCCTCGGCGAATCGGGCCCGTAGCGGGCCGGGCGGCGGTACGGCCGAGACGCCGCCCGGCCCGGCAGCGGGGACGACCCGATGCGCACCGGCGGGGTGGGCGCTCACGAGCGCCGGGCGCGCAGCGGTTTGCGCGCGGCCTCCTCCATCACCTGGTCCTGCCGGTCGGCGGGCACGAGGGCGCGAATGTCCTCGCGCGAGCCGATCATCAGTTTCTGCAGGATGGAGGCCATCTGGGCGTCGACGGTCTTGTAGGAGCTGCCGCGCCGGGCGGCGATGGCGGTGTTGGTCCAGCCCGCCGCCGCCAGCACGGCCACATCCTGTTCGGCCGCCGACAAGTCCTCCCAGTGCGAGGGCCGGTGGCGCCGGACCGGATGCTCGACGGGTAGCCGGTCCAGCGTCAAGGTGCCCAGCGCCAGCTGCACCACTTCGCCGAGTTCGGGACGCAGCAGCGCACCCTCTCGCTGCGCCTCCGCGAAGTCGGCGTCGCCCAGGACCGCCCGGGCGGTGTCGGCCGCGATGTCGGTCTCGACGGCGAACGGGCCGAGATTGGCGATGTCGACACCGATTCGCTCGCGCAGCGTGGCGCCGCCACCGAGCAGGCGCGCGACTTCGCGCGCCTGCTCCGTCACCGCGCCGGAACGTTCGCCCGCGGTGTCACGGATCATCCGCGACAGCGCCCACGCACGAACGTGGACGGCCCATACCACGCCCCACTGATCGCGCATCGTGAGCTGGGTGGTCAGCGCCGCCTGCGTCACGGCGAGCGCTTGCTGCGGGTCGCCGTGCTTGATCAGTGCCATCGCCCGAGCCAGTCCGGCCCAGGACGTCGCCCATCGCGCGCCGGAGCGCTGGGCGTGCTCCAGATGCCGTCGGGAGATCTCCAAGGCCCGCGCCGATTCGCCGAGCAACGCGGCCGTCATCGCTTCGAAGAGTTCGCTCATCGCGGCTCCCCCAGGGTCCCCTGCGGCGGAGAACTTCTCGCGCGCGCGGGCCAGCACGGCGAGCGCGCGCACATCGCGAGACACCAGCATCAGCTCGGCGCCTCGGGCGAATTCGACCGGGGCGGGCAGATCGAGATCACGGTCGTGCTCGCGCCAGCCTGTCCGGGCGGCGGGGTCGGGCACGCACAGCGCGACGCACTCGTCGAGCATTCGATCCGCGTAGTGGTGCAGGCCTTGGCACAGGCTGATCCACGCGATCAGCGACATCGCCGTGACCTGCAGCGACACCGGCTGCGGGTCGAGGGCGCGGCTGACGGCCAGCGTGCGCTCGGCCCAGCGGCGCGGTTCGCGCAGCGAGCCGGTGAGAAACGGGCTGCGCAACGCGATCAGCCCGGCGGCGATCTCGAGTCCGACGGCGGCCTCCTCCGGCGTGGCGAGGCTACCGGCCATGGCGCACAGTAGGTTGTCCCAGGCCGCGCGGGCCCAATCCAACAGTTCCTGTTCGTCCGGGCCGAACCATCCGGTTGCCGCCGCCAGCACCTTGTCGCGGTAGTAGCGGCGGTGCCTGCGCACCAACCGGTCCCATTCGCCGTCGCGTTCGGCCAGCCGTTGCTGGGCGAACAAGCGGACGCTCTCCAGCAGCGAATACCGCACCGTGGTCGCGGTCAGATGCACCGAGACCAGCGATTGGTCCGCCAGCCGCTCGAGCAGACCCTCGATCTCGGCGCGGGCCAGGCCGGCCGGCTCGTCGTCCGCGCAGACCGCCTCGATCGCCTCCAGCTCCGCGCCGACGTCCGCCTCGGCCGGGTCCGCGTTCTCGTGATCGACGTCGTAGCCTGCCGCGAACACCGACAGCCGGTCGAACAGCAGCCGCTCCTTGTCCCGGCACAGGTCGTAGGACCAGGCGATGACGTCGCGAATGCCCTGGTGCCGCGCGTCCGCGCCGACCCGGGGGCCGTGCGACCAGCGCAACCGCCGGTCGCTCGCCTCACCGCTGAGATCCCGCAGGATCATCGGCAGCGGCTGACGCAGCAGCCGCGCGGCGGCCAGCCGGATGTAGAGCGGATGGTTGTGCACGTGGCGGCAGACCGCCACCGCCAGCTCGGCCTCGTCGTCGGCGACGGTGTGCCCGATCAGGTCGGCGCGGGCGCGGAACAAGGCCAGCGCCTGGTCCCGCGACAGCGCGGGCACCGGCACCAACTGCTCGTCGACCCAGCCGATGGCCTCCCGGCTGGTGGCCAACACGGTGAGACCCGGCGCAGCTTCCAGCAGATCGGCGATCACCCGGCCCGCGCCGTCCAGGACGTGTTCGCAATTGTCCATCACCAGGATCGTCTGCAACGTGCGCCCGACCGCGTCGCGGCGGCGCAGCGTGTCCAGCACCGCCTCCCACGCCGAGCGTCCGGAGAAGTCGGCGTCGATCAGCGACCGCGCGAGCAGTTCCTCCACCGCCGCCGCGTCGGCGCCGCGCGACAGCACGGCCAGGCGCACCCAGTGCACCGGAACGCGCCGGGCCTTGTGGAACCGGTGCACGGCTTCGGTCGCCAGCCGGGTCTTGCCGATGCCGCCCGCGCCGATCAGGGTGACCAGGCGGGTTCCGCCCAGCAGCGCCATCCCGATCTTCTCCAGCTCACGCTCGCGCCCCACGAAATCATTGGCGCTCGCGGGTGGGAACCCCGGACTCGACGCACGTCCTACCGACACAACAGGGCAGCGTAGTCGGGTCGCCCGAGAAGATCGGCAAGTCTCTACCGATGTGCGGCACCCACCTATACGCGGACCATTGCGCTGGCGCGGTAGACGATGGCACGACCGGAAGGACACGACGGTGGGACAGATACTCGTACTCGGGGCGGGCGAATGCGGATTACCCCTCGCTCATCGACTGCTGCGCGGCGGACGGCCGGTCACCTTGGTGACCGACCGGGACGCCGAGGCGGTCCTCGCCGGCACCGTGACCAGCACTCAGGTCAAATTCTCGCCGACACAGGACCTCGAAGCGGACCTGGGCCTGGGTTACTGGCGCTCGATCGCGCCGAATATCGAAGGCATCCGGTTCACCATGGCCGTCGACCGCACGACCGTGGTCACCTGGGCCGGACGGCTCAGCCGCCCCGCGCAGAGCGTGGATCAGCGAACGGTGTTCGCCCGCTGGCTCGGCGAGTACCTGGCCGAAGGCGGCGACCTGCGCATCGCCGAGCCCTCCGTCGCGGATATCGAGCACAGCGCCGCTGACTACGACCTCACCGTCGTGACCCGCGCCGGTCGCGACCTCGCCGGCTGTTTCGAGGCCGACCCGGCGTGGCCGACGCCCGCCGCGCCGCTGCGGCGGCTCGCCGTGCTGTACCTGGACGGTGTCGAGCCGGACCCGGAGGGCCTCGGCTCCTACACCACGCTGCCCGAGCACGGTGAAGTGATCTCCTACCCGGGCCTGACCGGGCGGCCGGGGCAAGAACGTCACTGCGAGATGCTGCTTTTCGAGGCGCGGCCCGGCGGCGCGCTGGACGTGTTCGACCAGCACGGCACGCCCACGCAGCGCTGGGCACAGGCCAGGCGACTGCTGGAGACGCACCTGCCGGTCGAACTGGCCGAACGCTTCCGGTACGCGCAGCCGACCGATGCCGGGGCGACGCTGGTGGGCGCGGTGACTCCGGTCATGCGCCGTCCGGTCGGAGCGCTGCCGTCGGGCAGGCCGGTGCTGGGCGGAGGCGACGTCGTCTGCCGGATGGACCCGGGCGGCGCACAGGGCGCCAACAACGCCGTGCACTGCGCGCTCCGCTACGGCGAGGCGATCCTGCACGACCCGGACGGCCCCTACGACCGCGCGTGGATGGAGTGGGCCGCCGCGCCGTGGCTGACGGCCGTCGCCCACCCGGCCGCGCGGTGGACGGCGACGGTGCTCGATCCGCCGCCGGCCATGCAGGAGATGATGCTGGCCGCCCAGCACGACCCGACGCTGGCCGACGCTTTCGCCGATACCTTCGCGCGACCGGCGAACCTGGCCCGGCTTGCGGCGAAAGCGGCCTCCTGACCGTTTCCCGGCTCAGGGCTGCCAGGGCGGTGTCGCGGGGAAGACGACCGGCAGCGCGGCCATGGCCCGATGGAAAGGCCCTGGCCGCCAGGTCAACTCGCGCACCGGCACGGCGGGCCGCAGTTCCGGCAGCGCGTCCAGCAACTGGTCGACCGCGTCCTGCGCGATGAGGTAGGCCGGGTCGCGGGCGGGGCAGGCGTGCGGCCCGGCGCCCCAGGCCAGATGCGACCGGTTTCCGCTGTGGTTGTCGCCGCTGATCGCCGGATCGTTGTTGCAGGCGGCGAAACTGATGACCACCGGTTGGTGGGCGGGCAGCCACACGTCCTCGATCAGGATCGGCTGGCGCGGGTAGGTGACCGAGAAATTGGCCATCGGGGGGTCGGTGAACAACACCTCGTCCAGCGCGTCGCGGGTGGACAGGCTGCCGCCGAGGACGTCGCCGCCGAACCGGTCGTCGGTCAGGATCAGCAGCAGAGTGTTGACGATCAGGTTCTGCAGCGGTTCGATGCCCGCGCCGTAGAGCACGACGAGCTGGTGGATCACCTCCGCGTCGTCCAGGCCCGCCGGATGCCGCAACAGTCGCGTGGTGATGTCCCGGCCGGGCTCGGCGCGCTTCAGTTCGATCAGCCGCAGCAGCGCGGCGCCGAGCCTGCGGTTGCCCTCCTCGGCGTCCACCCCGTCGAACACGGCGGCAGTCGCGGCAGCGACCTCCCGGCCGATCTCCGGCGGGCAGCCCAACATGGCGTTGATCACCTCGAACGCCAGTGGAAGGGCGTACTGCGACACCAGATCCGCGCTGCCTGCCGCGCAGAAGGCGTTGATCAGCTCGGCGGCCGTCCGCTCCACCGTCTCGTGCAGGGCGTGCAGGTCCACGGCATTGATGCTCGCGGTGTTGGCCTGGCGGTAGCGGGCATGCGCTTCGCCTGTGGCGCGCATGGCGTTGGGACGCCACTCCAGCACCGGCAGCACGGGGCAGTCGGCGGGGACGTCGGCCTGCCAGGTACGCGGGTCCGCGGGAAAGTGCTCCGGGTCGTGCATGATTCGCACGGCGGTGTGATAGTTCAGCACCAACGTCGCCGGCACGCCCGGGGCCAGTTCGACCGGCGCCATCGAGCCGTAGCGGGCGCGCATGTCCCGGTAGGCGCGATGCGGATCGGCCGCGAATTGGGGAGAGTACAGCGACACACGCTCGCCCCGGTGTTCGATGGGCGAACCCTGATGGGTGCCGGGCTGATTCGTCGTCTGGTCGAGGTTTCGGGGCGTGGTCAACGCGTGACTCCCACAGTAGAAGCGTCTTCGGCGAGCTCGAGCGGGCCGCGGCGACGCCGTCGTCGTCGTACGGTCCATGCCGTGCACCGCCGCGCCGCCTCGGCTCGACCGCGCATCGGATCGACACACAGGATGGTCGCGTAGGTAGAGTGCGGGCATCGGTAGTAGCGGCCCGCCTGCGGTGATGCGCCGACGGTCGCGCTCTCGAACCCACTCCGATGCTGAGCATTCGCTGTCGGTCGCGGCTCGGACGGGCAGGTCCGATGCACGACGACGGAGCCGACGGCGCGCTCGCATCGCTGGAGGCACAAGCACTTCCGGGTGCAGACGCCTGGTGTATAACTTCCATCGGCCCGGTCGACCTCCACCGACAAGCGATAGCGAGACACGATGCACGGTTACCTGAATCAGGTGTCCCAAGGCACGACCCCCTCCGGCTATCCCATGCGCGAGCCCGAAACCCGCGCGGTCGAGCCGCCCCGCACCGCGGATCTCCTCGTCAGCGCGCTGTTGTGGTTCCTGCCCGCGACGCTGGCCGCGATGTCGACCGTCCTCGCGCCGTGGTTCCTGATGGCGGGCGGCATCTGCGCGTCCAAGCCGGAGTGCCGGGTCGACACCAGCGCGGGCGTCTGGATCATGGTCGGTGGCGGGATCGTCGGATTCGCGGTGGGCGTGCTGCTTTCGGGGATGGCGGCCCGGCAGGGGCGCGCGTTGTTCCCGGGAGCGCTCGTCGGTGCGGTGCTCGTTCTGCTGGCCTGGGTCGCCGCGTCGTTCCTCATGGGCTGAGTCGGACAGCCGTTGGAACGACTGTGGCCGAACAGGTTCCGGGTCCGCGCTCGCGAGGTCAGTGCGCGTCGTAACCTTGATAGTGGGCCGGCGCGGTGGCGCGCACCCGTTCGTCGGTCCAGTGCTCGACGCGATCCGGGGCCAGGCGCGCGGGATCGACCGCGAGATCGCCGGTGCAGCAACAAATCGGTCGGATGACGGGCGACACGCGGTCAGCACTTGGTCGTCGGTGCCGACACCCGTCACTATGCCGTCGGTGGTCTCGAGGGCGCGCACGCTGGTGCGCCACCGGCATGTCACCCCGCGTGCCACCAGCGCGAGGGTGCGGTAGGTCTCCGCACTGTCCATCGCGAGTACGGCGAGTTCCGGTGTGGACACCACCGCACGCCGCCCCGCCCGATTCGTCCCTGTCACGGGAAACTGGCGCGGGTGTACTATTCGCCGGGATCACACCACCGCGGGAGCTCGGGCACGGCCGGGCTGAGAGGGCGAAACCGCACGCGTCGCCGACCGCATGAACCTGTCCGGGTAATGCCGGCGTAGGGAGAGCGTTTCCGTCATGTCGTCGACCCGCGCGAGCGCGCCGCAGGAAGCGCCGCTGACCCTCGACCAGCCGGCGCCGAAGGTGCTCTCGTTCTGGGACCAGAGCGCGTTCTGGGCGAATCTCGGCGTCAGCCTCATCGCGTTCTCCGGCGCGTACACGGTGCTCGCGCCGAACGCCGAGGGCGCCGCGCGGATCTCGATCGCGGCCGGAATCCTGGCGACCGTCCTCGGCACGCTGGTGGGCGGACTGATGCTCGGCGCCGCCGCGCTGACCGGCGCGCGCACCGGACAACCCGCGATGGTCCTGCTGCGCGGGTTGTTCGGCGCGAAGCTCAGTTACCTGCCCACCGTGCTGAACATCGCCCAGTTGATCGGATGGGGGACCTTCGAGCTGATCGTCATCGGCGACGCGGCCGAGGAACTGTTCGGCGGCGGCCCGCACTGGCTCTACGTGGTGGTCGCGGGGGTGCTCACGACAGTGCTCACGATCTGGCCGCTCGGCTCGGTCCGGTTGCTGCGCAGGTTCGTGACCGCCGGCGTCGTGCTCGCGCTGGTCTGGTTCTACGCGCAGTTCTTCCGCGCCGGTCTGCCGGATCTGCGGGCGAATCCGGGCCCCCAGGGAAGCGGGCCGTTCGGCGTCGATTGGAACCTCTTCTGGATCGCCACCGACGCCGCCTTGGCGGTCTCCATCTCGTGGGTGCCGGTCGCCGCCGACTACACCCGGCACGCCCGCACCGGCCGCTCGGCGTTCGGCGCGGCCGCGGGCGCCTACGCGCTCACCCAGATCGTCGCCTACGTCCTCGGTCTGTTCGCGCTGGCGCTCGCGGCCGGCGACGACGGACCATACGCACCGTTTTTGCAAGTGAGCCTCGGGGCGGTGTTCTTCTTCGTCTTCGTCGTGCGGGAGGCGGACCAATCGTTCGCGAATGTGTACTCCACCGCCGTGTCGATCCAGAATCTCGCGCCGCGCGTCGACCGCCGGGTGCTCTCGATCGGCCTCGGGGCCCTGATCACGATTCTGGCGCTGCGGTTGGACATGGCGGACTACTTCGGCTTCCTCGGGCTGATCGGTTCGGTGTTCGTCCCCTTGCTCGGAGTGCTCGTCGCCGATTTCTTCCTGCGTGCCCACCGGGAGTGGAACACCGCGCCCGACGCGCCTGCGCGATGGGGAATGGTGTCCGCCTGGCTGACCGGATTCGCGGTGTATCAACTGATCAACCCGGGCGACGCCGGGGTGTGGACCGAGTTCTGGGAGCACGCGCGGCGGGCTCTGCACTTCACCCCGCAGGCGTGGATGAGCGCGTCGCTGCTGTCGTTCCTGGCAGCGCTGATGGTGGCATGGCTGATCGGGAAGGTGGCGGCGAAGCCCCCATCCGCGTAGTGGATTTGCCACCATGGAGGAATGGGCCGGATCAGGATCGGGACATCGGGCTGGGTCTACCCGCCCTGGCGCGGGACGTTCTACCCACCGGGCTTGGCGCACAAGCGCGAGCTGGCCTACCTGTCGGAGCGACTCGACAGCGTCGAGATCAACGGCTCGTTCTACTCGTTGCAGCGTCCGTCCAGCTACCAGCGGTGGGCGGAGCAGACGCCGGACGACTTCCTGTTCGCGGTGAAAGGCAGCCGCTTCATCACCCATATGAAGCGGCTTCGCGACGGTGACGAACTGCTGGCCAACTTCCTGGCGTCCGGCCCGCTGGCGCTCGGGCCCAAGCTGGGGCCGATCCTCTGGCAGCTGCCGCCGACCTTCCGCTTCGACGCCGACGTACTGGACGCCTTCTTGTCCCGGCTGCCGCGCAGCACCGAGCGGGCCGCCGAGATCGCGCGGCGGCACGACCACCGCGTCGACCCCGCGCACACGAGCACCGACGCCGATCGGCCGATGCGGCATGCGCTGGAGATCCGGCACGACAGCTTCGTGACCCCGGCGTTCACCGAGCTGCTCGCCCGCCACGGCGTGGCACTCGTCGTCGCCGACGCCGCGGGCAAGTATCCCCTGCTGGAAGAGGTCACCGCCGATTTCGTCTATATCCGGTTGCACGGCCACGACGAGCTCTACGTCAGCGGATACACCGACGAGGGCTTGGACATGTGGGCGGAGAAGATCCGCTCGTGGGCCGGGTCATGCGACGTCTACACCTATTTCGACAACGACGCGAAGGTGCGGGCGCCGCGCGATGCGATGGCGTTGCGCGAGCGCTTGGCGCCGGCCGTGACACCACGGCCCGCCAAATGAGGACAGAAAGGTGGCGGCGGTGCGGCAGGTCGCGGTCTGTGGGCCGAGGGAGTGCACGCGGCAGGAAGCGGAATGGGCGCACGTGGTGGGCGGACTCTTGGCGCGCGCTGGTGTGACCGTGCTCTGCGGCGGCGGTTCCGGGGTGATGGCGGCGGTCGCCGCCGGAACCGCCGAGGCCGGTGGGCTCGTGATCGGCGTGCGCCCGGACACCGACCGCGGCGCGGTGTGTCCCGGGTTGTCGGCGGTGCTGTTCACGAATATGG
The DNA here is from genome assembly GCF_009829325.1 of Nocardia sp. CY41. GTDB lineage: Bacteria > Actinomycetota > Actinomycetes > Mycobacteriales > Mycobacteriaceae > Nocardia. Next base: position 147,112 of record NZ_VUOS01000024.1, on the reverse strand, counting down.
GTGAGGCGCGCAACGCGATCCTCGTCGAGTCGGCGGACGCGGTGATCGTCGTCGGCGGCTCGTGGGGAACACTGTCGGAGGTCGCTCTCGCGCGGCGGCGCGGCGGTATTCCGGTGGTGTCGCTCGGTGGTTGGGACATTCGCGACGCGCAGGGACATCCGGTGGCGGCGACGGTGATCGCGGCCGACCCGGCAGACGCGGTACGCCGGGCGCTGAACGGGATCACAGCCGAACCGATCTGAAGTCGTCCATCGCCTTCGAATCATTGCCTCGCACGCGTATTCGGCACGTCTGATGTCTCCGGTATTCGCAATCGAATTGCCTTGAACATCAGGTTCCGCACTGCCCGCCGGTATCTGGATTGCCCAGTGACCTGATCCGCACTCGCGCAATACTTTCCGATCGCGCATTCTTGCGCTTCACGCAAGTTTCGCTACCGTGGAGGACGTGGCATTCGTCCTCGGTCTGCGCGAGCGCAAGAAGCTCGCCACCCGCGAGGCGCTCGGCTTCGCGGCACTGGGGCTGGCCGTGCGGCGCGGGCTGGACAACGTCCTCGTCGAGGACATCGCCGCGGCGGCCGGGGTGTCGCCGCGGACGTTCAACAACTACTTCACGAGCAAGTACGAGGCCGTCTGTTCGGTGGCGGTGGACCGCGCCCGCCGGATCGCGGACCACCTGCGCACCCGCCCGGCCGACGAACCACTGTGGCCTGCGGTGATCCACGCGGTTCTGACGGAGTTCCGCGACGCGGAGCCGCCCGACCCCGCGTGGACCGCGGGTGTCCGTCTGATCACCCGGGCGCCCGCGCTGCAAGGCGAGTACCGCAGATCGCAGGCGGTGATCGAAGCCGCGCTCGCCGAGGCGATCGCCGAGCGCACCGGCCACGACCTCGACACCGACATGTTCCCCCGCATCATGGCGGGCGCTGTCGCGGCAGCACTGTCCGTGGCCGTCGACCGATGGGTCGACGCCGATCCCCCCGTTCCCGCGCTATCGATCATTCTCGAGGCGCTGCGGCAATTGTCCCTTCTCCCAGGAGCGTTCCCGATGGACGTGCCCACCCAACAGACCCTCGCCGTCCCCGGCGCCACTCTCTACTACGAGCAGCGCGGCGCCGGGCCGCTGCTGTTGCTGATTCCCGGCGGCAACGGCGACGCCGGAACCTTCGACGCGATCGCCGAACGTCTCGCCGACCGTTACACCGTGGTCTCCTACGACCGGCGCGGCTTCACCCGCAGCCCGCTCGACGGGCTACCGGACGATCGCGTGGTCACCGACGCCGTGGATGCCGCGGCGCTGATCACTCACCTCACCGATCAGCCCGCCCACGTTCTGGGCAGCAGTTCGGGCGCGATCGTCGCCCTGGAACTGCTTCGCACCCGGCCGGAACTGGTCCGCACCCTCGTCGCGCACGAACCACCGCTGGCCACCCTGCTGCCCGACGCCGAGAAGTGGCTGGCCTTCCTGGACGGCGTCCACGAGCGAAGCAAGACCGAGGGCACGCCCGCGGCCATGGCGGAATTCGCCGCGGGCATCGGCCTGCGGATCGCGGCGCCGCCGGCCGAGCCGTTGCCGCCGGAAGCCGTCGCCATGGTGGGCAGGATCCAGCAGAACCTGGTCTTCTGGATGGAACACGAGCTGCGTCAGTATCCGCGATACGCGCCGGACCTCGCGGCATTGCGTGCGTCGTCGGACCGGCTCGTGCTCGGCATCGGTCGCGAATCGCGCGACACCTTCCCCGCCTTCCCGAACGCCGCGCTCGCGAAGGAACTCGGCCTCGAACTCGTCGAGTTCGCGGGCGACCACGTCGGCTACCGCAGCGCACCCGACGAGTTCGCCGCCCGGCTCGACGACATACTCACCCGCGACGACCGCTGACGGCGGGCTAAGCCGACTGCCGCAAGGGATGTAGGGCGGCCAGCGCCCGCAGGGCGTCGGCCCGCGAGATGGGCTGGTCGTTCTCCAGGGCGGCCAGCTCCAGCTCGATCCAGTCGCGAATGAGCGCCGACATGGTGACGCCGCGCTGCTCGGCGGCCTTCTTGACCCGCTGGTGCAACTCCAGCGGGATGCGCAGCGACGTGGTGACGGTGACCGTGTCCTCGGCCCGCAGCGGCGGAGGCAGCTCGGCCGGGGCGACGGGTGCGTCGGTGTACTCCAAACCGGACAGGAAGTCCCGGACGGCCTCCGGGTTCGTCGGATAGTCAGTCATCGGCGTGCTCCCAACGCTCGAGTTCGGCCACCTGAGCCTCGGTCATCTCGACCGCGCCCAGGATGTCCCACTGCCAGCCTTCGGCGCGGCGGACAGCGACGATGAGCGGCCGGCCCGCCTCGGTCCGGCCCCACACCGTCAGGACCGCGAGCTCGTTCCGGCCACGCGCCTGCCGAGGCCATCGGCGAGCGCCCATGAGCACCTGCAGCACTTCACGCGGGTCGATCCCCGCCAGCGACAACAGTGCCCACTCAGGCCAGTTATAACCCACGATCAGGGATAATACAAGTGTATTGCCTCGACGCTCACCGCGCTCGGGCGCGGGACAGATTCCAGCTCTGCCAGGAGTCCTCCTCGAGGTCGGCGCGCAGCCGGCTGCGCAGGTCCGCGCGCAGCGGCTCGGGGAGCCGATCGGTCGCGGGCAGGATATCCGGCGAGAGGGTGCCCAGATAGTCGAGGTCCAGCGCCTTACCGCGCTGCCAGCGATCGATGTTCTCCCGCGCGATCAGGCGCTCCGGATCGAGAACGGCCAGCGCCAGCAGCGTCACCATGGCGGTGCCCAGCACGGCGCGGGGCAGCCAGGCCCGGCGCAGCCGCAGGACGGCCACCGCGACCAGCAGGTAGACCGAGCCGAGCCACAGTTCGCAGGCTTCCACCAGCAGGCGCAGCACCGTGAACCCGTAGGCCTGCTGGTAGGTCCACATCCGGCCGAGCGCCGAGGCGACGATGACCAGCGCGAGCACGCTCACCGCCGTGAGCAGCCCGCGCAACCACCACCGGTCGGCGACGGTGTCCTGAGCCGCCCAGCGCAACACCACCATCAGCACCGCGAGGGTCAGCACGGTGACGGCCGACAGCTGCCAGAACCCGCTGCGCGCATACTCGGCGTAGGTCAGGCCCGACGTCTCCTGGACGTAGTCGTCACCGCCGAAGAGCACCACGAACTGGGTCGCGACGAACGCCGCGAACAGGATCGCGAGCGCACCGACCGGCAGCGCCCATTCCGTCCGGCGCAACGTCCGTCCACCCGCCGCCGCGGTGGCGGGCGGCGGCGGGCCCGCGAGCACGAACAGCGCGCCGAGCGTGCCGAGACCGCCCAGCGCGAACAGCACGGCCCAGCGCAGCACCGACGGCACGTCCACGTCCGGGGTCACGGTCTCGAGCAGCGCGGCGAACATCGCGTCGGCACTGCCGAGCAACGGCACGAACACCGCGAGCAGCGCGACGGTCACCACGACCGACAATCCGAGCCGCCGCGCCCGTGCCGCGTTCCCGCCGCGCGGCCGCGCGATGCCGGCGTAGGCCCACGGCACGGCCGCGGCCGTCTCGAGCCAGACCGCGAGGGTGTCGTAGAGGATGCCGTTGACCGTGCGGCGTCCGACGACCGCCGGCGAAGCGGCGACGCAGGCCGCGATCACGCACAGGGCGAACAGCCACCCCGCCGCGCGAACGGCCCCTACCGCGAGCAATGCCAGTGTCAGCGCCGCCCACCACGGCCGTCCCCCGTATCGCTGCCGGCGCCGGGACTCGGTGTCCGCCTGTTGTTCGGGCATCGTTTTCGCTTCGTCCGCATCTTCTTCCGTCGTGACCGCCGCCCGCTTGCGCGCATTGCGGTCGACGAGGAAGACCGATGTCGCAGCGACGCAGGCGGCCAGGAGCCACCCGATGCCGGGCCGGTCCCAGTGGATCAGGACGGCGGCGGCCAGCCCGGAGACGAGCGCGGCGACGGCCACGCCAGGCGGGCGGGCCACCCGGCGCCACTTCGGCGGACGGGGAACGAACACCGGCCCGGTCACCGGCGGAACGGCGGTCTCCGCAGGCGCCTCGGCCACCGCTGTCCCCGACCGTCCAGGTGGCGCCCACACCGATGGCGGAGCAGTTCCCTCGCCGGAATCCGTAGCAGATTTCTCGGGTGCACCCCGCGGGGCACGGCCGATTTCCTCGGCCACCCCCGTGGGCGCCGGGGCAGCCTTCCAGGCGGATTCGGGTTCTGGAGGCACGGTTTCACTCCTTCGATAGGCGTGCGGAATCACCCCGGCTCCGCTCGGGCGGTCCGGGTCGGTTGTGTGGCAGGTCAGCGGCCGGGCAGAACCACCCGGATGCGGGAGCCCGGATCGGCGACCGCGATGGTGCCGCCGTGCAGGTCGACCACCCAACGGGAGATGGCGAGGCCGAGCCCGGTGCCACCGCCCGCTGTGCGGCCGCCTCTGGTGAACCGGTCGAACACCCTGGCGCGTTCGTCGAGGGGGATGCCGGGGCCGTCGTCCTCGACATCGATCACGACCCCGCCCTGCGACGCCCGCACCGCCAGGCGGACCTCCCCGCCGGCGGGCCCGTGGCGAGCGGCGTTGTCCAGCAGATTGAGCAGCACCTGGTGCAGGCGAGCGCGGTCGGCGAAGACGCGGGCGGTGCCGGGCAGCACGTCGGTGCGGAAGCGCACACCGCGTCCGAGGGCGGCGGTCATCACTTCCGCTTCGGCGACGACGTCGGCCAGCAACGGCGCGATCGGCAACTCCTCGCGATCGAGCCGCAAGGCGCCCGCTTCGATGCTGGACAGGTCGAGCAGTTCGGAGACCAGCAGGGCGAGCCGCTCGGTCTGGGCCAGCGCGGTGCGCAGGGTGGCCGGGTCCGGTTCGGAGACGCCGTCGACCAAGTTCTCCAGCACCGCGTTCAACGCGGTAATGGGCGTGCGCAATTCGTGCGAGACGTTGGCGATGAGGTCACGGCGTTGCTGATCGGCCGCCGCCAGGTCGGCGGCCATCTGGTTGAACGCCTCGGCCAATTGCCCGACTTCGTCGCGCGAGCTCGCGCGCACCCGCAGGGTGTAGTCACCGTGGGCCATCCGCTTCGCCGCCGCGGTCATCTCACGCAGCGGCCTGGTGATGCCGTGGGCGAGGAACTGCGAGGTGACCAACGCGATCACCACCGCGGCGATCGTGGTGCGCGGCGGCAGCCAGCCGATCTTGAATCGGAAGAATCCGAAAGCGACACCGCCGGAACACAACATGAGGACGGCGAGCTTCAGCTTGATCGACTTCACCGGGTCCAGTGGCCGCGGCAACAGCTCGGCGATCCGGTCGCCCGCTCGCCGCAACCGAGGCCACCCGGCACCGGGACCGGCGTTCATCGCGCCTCCAACGCGTATCCGACGCCGCGAACGGTGCGAATGAGGTCGGCGCCGAGTTTGCGGCGCAGCGCCTTGATGTGACTGTCCACCGCGCGGGTACCGGCGGCGTCGGACCAGTCCCAGACGTCTTCGAGCAACCGCTCGCGCGCCAGCACCGTGCGCGGGCGACGGGCCAGCCGGGCCAGCAGATCGAATTCCAGTGGCGTGAGCAGCGCCTCGACGTCCGCACGCCAGACCCGGCGCTGGTCGACGTCGATACGTAGGTCGCCGACCAGGATCGTCGCGCCTTCGCGGTCGGCCGCCCGGTCCATCCGGCGCAGCAGCGCGTGTACCCGGGCGGCGAGCACGCGCAGCGAGAACGGTTTGGTGAGATAGTCGTCCGCGCCGACGCCCAGGCCGACGAGCTGGTCGGTCTCGTCGGCACGCGCGGTGAGCATGAGCACGGGCACCGGCCGGCGCGCTTGAATTCGACGGCACACCTCCAGCCCGTCGAACCCGGGCAGCATGACGTCGAGCACCACCAAGTCGGGCTCGACGGCCTCGGCGGCGGTGACGGCCGACGGGCCGTCGTGCGCCAGGTCGACGGTGAACCCCTCCGCCCGCAGGCGCGCCGCGACGGATTCGGCGATGGTCATCTCGTCGTCCACCACCAGGATCCGCCGTGCGGCCTGCGGTGCGCTGTGTTCCATGCACCGAACCCTAGCCACCGGTTGTGGAGGAATCCGCCGTCGATTGTGGAGATTCCGTGTGCATCCGCGGAGGGCGGAGGTTCACGGCCGGGGCCACGGACGCTTGTCGGCGTTCGATCGGTGTCGAACCGCTTCAGGAATCCGGCGAAGGCGGCGACGTTCTCGGCCGACCACTGCGCCAGCACCCTTTCCAGGGCGCGAACGTTGTAGGCGCGCTCGGCGTCGAGCCGGCGCCCGCCCTCCGCGGTGAGGCGGAACTTGCGCGCCATGCCGCCGTCCGGGCGCGCGCCTGAGCACCCGGCCGGCCGGGCGGCAACCCCGGCCCGGCCTCCGGTCAGGAGAACAGGCGCGCGACGAACGGCATGCTGTCGGGCAGTGAGGCGGCCATGGTGGCGCTGTGGTCCTTGCCCGGATACACGTGCACGTCCGGCCGGACGCCGCGCAATTCCAGATCGGCGACCAGTTTCGCGGTCAGCGGGGCCGGGACGTCGGTGTCGTTGGTGCCCTGCCCGATGAACAGCGGCCGGTCGTACCCGTCGAGTGGGACGTCCATGACCGGGCGGGCGGTGGCGACGAAGTCACCGTCGGCGAGCGGACGGGAGAACAACTGGCCGACCGAGATGCCCTGCGCGCGATCGGCCAGCGCCTGGAAGCACAGCGACTCCGCGGCGGTCGCCAACTGCCTGCCGACGGGGCTGAGATAGCTGTCGAGATCGAAGGCGGGCCGAGCCGCCTTCAACCCGTTCATCACATAGGCGATGTAGGCGGTGAGGTGCGCGTTGCCGATCGGCGGCAGCGCCGGCCCGAGCAACGAGGCGGCGTCCACGATATTGGAGGCAGGGCCGGTGGCGACCGCGCCGCGATAGTCGAGTTCGGGTGCGTACTGCGTGGCCAGTGACGCGGTGAACACCGCCGCGCCACCGCCCTGGGATTGCCCGATCGCCACCCACTTCGACGACACCGAACCATCGACCGCGCGGGCCGCGCGCACCATGTCGATCGCGGCGTGCGCCTCGGCGCGCCCATCCAGATAGGCATGCGGGCCGGGTGTGCCCAGCCCGATGTAGTCGGTCGCGACGACGGCGTAACCCTGGCGCAGCCAGGTCGCCAAGTAGTCCAGATCGCGTTTGCTGCGACCAGCGGTCGAGGGGGCGCACTCGTCGGCGAGACCGACCGTGCCGTGCTCCCACGACAGCACCGGCCAGCCGCCACTCGGCGGCGTGCCCGCGGGAACGAAGACCGCGCCACCGGCCAACGCCGGCCGGTCGTCGGAGGTCCGGGACCAGTACGTGAGGCGGCGGGCCGTGCCGGTGCCCTCGATCCAGAGTCGTTCGGGCAGCACCTGGTCGGTGGCGACCGTGCCCGGCGCCGCATCCGGCGCACCGGGGTCGGCCACCGCCGAACCCGCCGACGGTCCCGCCGAAAGCAGTGCCGCCATGGTCACGGTTATTGCTGCACGTCGCACCGACATGGGCGCCACCTCTCGATTCCAGGCTTGGTGTCTCGATGAGACACTGTAGACCGGCTTCGGCTAAAGTGTCACTTTGAGACATCATTGGCGAATATCGCGAAGAGGACGGCGGGCATGACAGGCGTGAACGGTCCGCGCGAACGCGAAAAGGCGCGGGTACGGCGTGAATTGGTCGATGCGGCCCTGCGGCTGTTCGAATCGCACGGGTTCGAGCAGACCACCGTGCAGCAGATCGCCGACGCCGTGCAGGTCTCCCGGCGCACCTTCCACCGCCACTTTCCCTCGAAGCTCGCGGTGGTCTTCAGCCACGAGGAAGACCTGATGGCCCAGCTGCTCGCCGCCGTCGACCGGCGCCCGGCGAGCGAGTCCGTGCTGACCGCGCTGCGCGCGGCACTGCGCGACTTCTTGCTCGACGAGCAGGATGCCCCGTCCCGGGAACGCCAGGCGGACACGGCGCGCAGAGCCAGGCAGCTGCTGGTCGGCAACCCGGAATTGCGCCGGGAGAACTTCATCGGGGCCCTCGGCCGCCAGCGTGCGATGGCACTGAACTTCGCCGCCCGCGCCGGGCTACCCGCCGACGATCTGCGGCCGCAGCTCACCGCCGCGGCCTGCTTCGCGGCTTTCGGCGTCGGCCTCGACCACTGGATGCTGGGGACGGACCATTCGATCACGGCCTTGCACCGCATCCTCGATCGCGCGGTGGCCTCGCTCCAGCAGGGTATCGACATCCAGCGCGCGGGGTGAGCACGCCGAGACCGGCACAGCCCGCACCGCAACCTGTTTCACCCGGTCGCATACCATCGCGAAGGTGATCACGGTGGCCACTTGGAACGTTCTGCATCGCGTCCACGCCGAGAACTGGTACGAGGACGTCGCCACCCGCTGGCCGGACGAGGGCGCGCGGATCGCCGCGGTCACCGCCCGAGTGGCCGAACGCACCGAGCGGATCATCGCGTTACAGGAGGTCAGCGGCGATCAGTTGGCCAGCCTGCGAATGGCACTGCCGGATCGGACCTTCCACGCGATGCGGTACCAGCGGCTGCCGACCCCGCGGCGCATGCCCAGCTCCCTGCTCGACGGCGGCGAGTACCTCGTCGTGCTCACCGCCGAGCCGAGCCGGGAAGTCACCGCCGAATCCTTCACCCAGGATCGCGGCAAAGGCGCGCTCGTCGTCGACGCGGGCGGACTGACGGTGATCGCCACCCATGTGACCGGTGACCGGCGGCGCGCCGACCAACTCACCCGCCTGGCCGAACTGGCCACCGGCGCATCGGCGCAGGCGACCGTTCTGCTGGGGGATTTCAACACCGACCGCGCCTCCGTCGCCACCGGGTTGGGCGACGACTTCGTGGTCGCCGAATGCGTCGCCGACGCGCTGCCGACCCGCCCCCGGGCCTCGGGCACGAAGTCGCAGCACATCGATCATGTGGTCGTGCACGGCGCCTCCGTCACGACGGCTTCGGTCGACGACGTCGGCGGGGTATCCGACCACAATCTCGTGCACGCGAGCGTCACGGTGTGAGCCGAGCCTCGCGCCGACTTCGGGGTCCCGGGCATCCCCGCCCGCCGGTTCGATAGGGATCCCGTCAGAAGCGTTGCACCGCAGAGCGATCCTGTGGCCGAGCCGTTCGAGCGCATCCGCCACCCGTGCGTCGGAACCAGCGCTTCCCGCCGCTACGACAGGCGGTAGTATGAGCCGGTGCGTAATCCGACGGTAATGGCGGCGCGGGTGCGCGGCGCCTTCGTCGGATCCGCCGCCGGCGCGGTGAGCATCGCCGCACACGCACTCGGCGGCGGTGCGCTGTCACCAGGAGCCGCCCCACTCGCCCTCTTGATCGCCGCGTGCGCGGCGGTGGGCGTGCTGGTCGGCACGCGACCGCACCGGCACGGGGTCGGCCGGATCATGGCCACGCTCGCGGTCGCGCAAGCCGTCGCGCACGTCGCCTCCTCCCTGTCGGCCGCTCATCACCACGATGCGGGCACGACCCCGGCGATGCTCGGCACGCATCTGGCGGCTGTTCCGCTCGGCGCGCTGCTCATCCGCGCCGCCGAACAAGCTGTGCTGCGAGCGGTTTCCGACGTCCACCGCACGGTGCGAATACTCGCCGACGGCCCCGGTGCGCCGGGCCGGATCAGCTCGCCCGCCTTCGGTCATGGTCTCCCCCGGCCTCGGCGCTTCCTGCTCAGTTCGGGCTCCGGCCTGCGCGGCCCACCACTCCTACGCTGACGCCTTCCGCGCGCGACGAACATCGCCTTTCGCGCTCGACGATCCGACGGCCGCTGCCCGCGATCCGATCGCCACAGAACCCTGCGGCTCCGGAATCGGTGTAGGGGGTTCATTCGCGTCCGGCCTGATGCTGGACCGCTCGACAGCGGTCGGTGCCAGACCGACACCGGTACACCGGCGGATCGGTCGACGCCCGAGAGCTGTCCGATGCCTTTCGTCGGTGCGCACCACCCCGAACCGTACGAACTTCCGGAGTTTCCATGCCTGCCATCACTTTCGCTCCGCCGCGCGCCGCTCACGTCCTGCGCGGTGCGATCGCCGCCGCGGCGGTGCCGCTTCTCCTCACCGCGTGCTCCTCGGCCGACGAGAAGGACACCGCCACCTCGGCCGCTGCGGTGACCATCGCCGACCAGTGGGTCAAGGCCGCCGACAGTGGGATGTCGGCCGCGTTCGGCGACCTGATCAACAGCGGCGACACCCCGCGCACCGTGGTCTCGGCGACGAGTCCCGCCTCCGACCGGATCGAGCTGCACGAGGTGGTCGCCGACGCGAACGGGACGAAGGCGATGCGGCCCAAGCGCGGCGGGTTCGTCATCCCCGCGCACGGCCGCACCCGACTGCGGCCCGGCGGCGACCACATCATGTTCATGGACCTGCGCGGACCGCTGCGCACGGGATCGGAGACGTCGGTCACGCTGACCTTCGAGGACGGCTCGACCACGACCTTCACCGCCCAGGTGCGCGACTTCTCCGGCAACCAGGAGAATTACGTGCCCGATCACGCGGACGGCGAATCCCATGCCGGCGCGCAGACCCCCGCGCACGGTGGCTGAACGGAACCGATCGCGTCCCGCACGGATCAACCGGCGGCGTCTGCTGGGCGGCGGCGCCGCCGCGGCCGGCGCCGCCGGGATCGGGCTCGGCGCGACGGCCCTGCGTAAACCCGATCCGTCGTCCTGGGACGCGACGGTGCCGTTCCACGGACCGCATCAAGCCGGCATCGACACCGTCCCGCAAGAGCACGCGGCCTTCGTCGCCTTCGATCTGAAGCCGGGTGTCGGGCGCGACGACCTCGTCGGACTGCTGAAGATCTGGACCGGGGACGCCGCCCGGCTCACCCAGGGCCTGCCGGCCCTCGCGGACACCGAACCCGAACTCGCGCAGCGCCCGGCGCGGCTGACCGTCACAGTCGGTTTCGGGCCCGCGGTGTTCCCCGCGGCCGGCCTCGAGCACCGCAGGCCGTCCTGGCTGCGGCCGCTGCCGCCGTTCGTCATCGATCGGCTCGAATCCGCCTGGAGCGGCGGCGACTTGCTCCTGCAGGTGTGCGCCGACGAGACGACCACCGTGTCGCATACGGTGCGTGTGCTGTCGCGCAGCGTGTCGTCGCTGGTCACCGTGCGCTGGGTGCAGCGCGGCTTCCGGAATGCCGCGCCGGGCAGGACGCCGCGCAATCTGATGGGCCAGGTCGACGGCACGGTGAACCTCGCCCCGGGCACACCGGAGTTCGCCCGTCTGGTGTGGGACGACGGCGCTACCCAGCCGTGGCTGGCCGGCGGCACCTCCTGCGTGCTCCGCCGGATCGCGATGACGCTGGACACCTGGGACCAGATCGACCGGGAAGAAAGGGAACTCACCATCGGACGCACCATCGCCCACGGTGCGCCGCTGACCGGAACCGACGAGTTCGACGAGCCGGATTTCACGGCCGTCGACGCCAACGGCATCCCCGTCATCCCACCGTCGTCGCACATCGCTCGCGCTCATCACACGCACGACGGCGAGCGCTTCCTGCGACGCGGCTACAACTACGACGACGCGCCCGCCCCGGGCGGGATCTCCAACTCCGGTCTGCTGTTCGCCGCCTATCAGCGTGACGTGGACACCCAATTCCTTCCGGTGCAGCGCCGGTTGGCGGAGTTCGACGCGCTCAATGTGTGGACCACGCCGATCGGTTCCGCGGTATTCGCGATCCCGCCCGGTGTCGCGTCACCGGGCGGCTATCTCGGGCAATCGCTGTTCGGGGCGTGAGATGTGTTCGGCGCGCCGGGCGCCGGACACCTCACCACAGAACGGCGACGGAGACGTTGAGAATCGCCAGTACGCCCGCGGCGTCGGTCAGCCACGGAACCGGCTTGCCGCGCTTCTCGTCGGCGTGCCCGATCTCGGCGAACGCCGCCACCGCGATCGCCACGATCAGCTTCACGCCGATCTTGGCCATGTTCGGATCCTTGCCCAGCGCATCGATCGACTCGGCCATCCCGACCAGGATCAACCCCGTGACCACCTGCAACCGGGCGCCCCAGACCATGACCTCCGAGACCCGCGGCCGCCCTGCCGCATAACCACCCACCACGGCGGCCATTCCGAGCAGATGCGCGACGACTACGACGTTGTAGACCAACTCCGGCACACTCACGTTCCAACTCCCCATCCTTCGGGGCGACAGCCCACTGTCGTGCCCCGAAACATTCGGACACGCCACTCTCGCACACCTCCGTGGCGGCCGCCGACGTGTGCCCGGTGCTGTCGTGCCGTCGGTCGCCCTGCCCGATAGTTCTTCCATGGCGGAGAGGCCGGCTCTGATCGTCGCATCCGAGTGCGCGGCATTCCCCCGGCTCGGGTTCACCGGTGAGCCGGCCGTGGCGCTGTACACGACCTTCCCCACGGTCGGCCATTGGCTGCCGATCGGGGACGGCCCCCTGCTCGACCCCACGTTCACCGAACTCGAGCGGCGCATCAAGGCCGCCTTCCAGCAGGCCGACGAACTGGGAGCGGCCCTGTAGATCGCGTTCGTCGGCCACGGGTTCACCGCCAACGACCAGGATTTCTATCTGCCCGCCGCGGACTCGGAGCTGCCGCTATGTCGATGTCGTCATGCCGTGGGCCGCCGCTTCGACAGCGGGCGGCCTCGGAACGAGCGCGGTCGAGCTCGGCGATCAGCTGATCTCGACCTGCGCACCGTCGGTGAAGCTGTGGCCCTTGGAGGTACAGGCCACTCCGGCGCCTCTGGGGAGGCCTCCGATGCAGATGACGCCCGCGTAGCTGATCCGGGTGCCCTGATAGACCTTCCCCTCGGGACGTGGGACGTCGGTGATCCACCGGCTGCCCGGACGGCCGTGCGGGCCGCCCAGTCCGAAGGTCGGATGCGCGGGCAGGAACGGGACATCGATCGCGACGTCGGAGATCGGGACGATTCCCCACAGCGTGTGGCCGGGCGAAAGGTCGCAGCCCACATCACCGTTCGGGTGGATCGCGCAATTGCTCGACCCGAGCCAGCCGGAGAAGTACACCGTGTCACCGACCATGAAGTCCGCCGGGTCGGCCTGGATCAAGTTGGGGTTGTTCATATCCGGCGCAGCAGCGGCCACCGTCGTCCCGGTCATGGTGACCCCGACGGCGGCGACGACCGCGCCTAGGCAGATACGTGCGTTCATGACCGCGACCTTACGACGAACGGCAATCCGGGCCGGGCAAGACACTCGCTCGCTCGGAGACGGCGAGAAAATCCGCCGGATCGCGCTATGGGTTCGGCAGAGGCATGTGCGGATCCGACCAGTACGCGGGGTCACGTCCGTAGTTCGGCGTCCGATAGGCCACGTCCCAAGCCGCGCCGGGTGCGAGAAGTTCACGCCAGGGAGCGACTTCGACGTAGAGCACGCGCATCGCGTCGAGGGCCGCGAAGTGCAGGGCGGGCCCGTCGGTGGTGACCGCGTCCTCCGCCACGGCCACTTCGAAATTGCGTTCCAGCGCCGCGCGGACGGTCGCTTCCACACAGACGTTGGTCTGCAGACCGGCGACGACGAGCCGGCGGATGTTCATGCTGCGCAGGATCGGATCGAGTTCGGTGTAGGCGAAGAAGCTGTGCCGGGTCTTGTCCAGCACCAGATCATCCGGCTGCGGAGCCACGGCGTCGATGATCTCTGACCGCCAGTGCCGGTCTTCGGCGGTCAGTTTCGGCACCAACGCGGCCCGGGAGCGCCGGTGCCGGGCGGACCGCGGGTTGAGGGCCAACATCTTCGCCGTGCTCGGTATCTGCCGTGAGTAGATCACCGGCAGGTGCGACGTGCGGGCGGCCTCGGCCGCATCCCGGCACTCGGCCACGACTCGGTCGAGCCGCCAGATCGGGGGCCACCCCAGCGCGTCACGCACGTCTTGAACGAGGTAGCTGTTCTGCACATCGATCAGCAACAGCGCGGTATCGGACATCGGGTCCCCCAACTGACAGCACGATCGGTTCTCGGCCAGCACAGCGTAGGGCCTCCCCGACCCCGTGCGCGGCCGTTTGCCGCGCTTGCCGAGCCACCGGATATCCGTGGTCGCTCCGCACCGCTCGCCCGTTCGATACCGTGCGCCGGCCGCCAGGCACCGGCACCCGCCGCTGGGCGGCACGCACCCGACCAGCCGCCGGAGGTTACGTCGCTCGGCGAACGGGTGGGTATGCCGGGTGCACGGGCGGACCCTTCACCGCCGCGCCCGCCTCGGGTGGCATCCGCCTGTGGAGACGGACGATCGTCGACCACGGCGCCGCTGTGCAACGAGCTTGTCACCGAGCCGATCGTGCGCGAAGGACGGGTGCGGCGGCATGACCGACGCGGAGGATCGGCGCCCCCCAGATCTGGGTTGTGCCACAGGGCAAAGCCTTCCGGCTTCGGGAGATCTCGTAACCCGTTCCGCGGACGTTGACAGCCGATATGGCCCACCATGAGTTTCATCGCGCCGACGCGGAAAGTGTCGGCGATGCAGCTTGCTCCGCTGTCGTGACGAGAGGTCGTCGATGTCGACACAATCGTTGGCGGGCCACGGTCGATTCGTGAGACATCGTGACGATGTCCCCCGTTTCCTGAGATCAGCCCTGGTGACCACCGCCCTGGTCGTCGCGGCGGCCGCACCGAACGCCACCGCGCAGCCGCTCGATGTGGAACGCACCGAGATCGCGGTGGTTTCCTCGTCGCCGATCGCTTCGGTGGCGGAATCCGTGGTGAGCCTGCGTATTCCGCTGCCCGAGTCGGTCGGCCCGCATCCGGCCGCTTGTGATCGGCTGTCCTACCTGCGTTACCGGGACGGCGGGGGCCCCGCGCGCTCGGCGGATGCCGACGCGGTTCTGGTGGCGCAGCCGGGAATCTTCGAAGGGGCGGGCGCGTTCGACAGCGTCGCGCGTAATACGGTCGCCGCGGCGGCGCAGCAGGGCCGCCATATCGAATTCTGGGCCCTGGATCGCCGCTCCAACTGCCTGGAGGATCATCTCGGCAGACGGGCCGGGTTGGCCGCCGACGACGTGCACCTCGCCGTCGACTACTACTACCGCGGCGCGGAAATCGATGGCAGGCGCTTCGGCGGCGTGGTGCCGAACGACCAGCTCGGGTGGCTCGGTCACCTCGGTGTCGCGCAAACGGTGCAGGACCAATTCGATCTGCTGGCCGCCGAATTGCCGGATCCGGGGTTGCGGAAGCAGAAGACGCTGTGCGGCGGACATTCCCTGGGGGGAGTCCTCACCGCGTTCTTCGCCGAATGGGATTTCGACGGCGCGGCAGGCGCCGACCAGTGCGCCGGTTATTTCGCCCTGGACTCCTCGATCGACGCCTCGCTGTCCGCGCTCAACGGCATCCCCGACATCATCGACCTCTCCCTCGGCGGCATCGGTTCCACCGCGGTCGAGGCCGCGCTCGACGGAGGCGCGCTCCCCCGGGTGCTTGCTCTGCCCGCGGTCATCAACCCGGAGACGATGAATCTGCTCGGAATCGCCGGGATGGCAGCCTATCTGGCACCCGACGCCGAATCCGATCTGGCGCGGTACGTGCCCAGCAGCCTCAACCAGGAAACCACCTACCGCGTCCTGCTGTCGCGCGATGCGGCGGTCGCCGCGACCGGCTCGCCCTCGGTACGGGATTTCCGGATCACCAATGCCGCCGCGCTGGGAGCGTTCCTCGACGCCAACTCCCAGCCGCTGGCGTTACTGCAAGCCGGATTCGGCTTCTTCGGCGGAGGCGCCGTGACCGGCAAGGACTTCCCGCTTCCCGGCGATGTCGCCGCGGTGCCTGCACTGCGCGGGCTCACCGGGATGTTGTTCGGTCCCGACCGCAAAGCGATCCCGGATCAGCCATACGGCCCGCTCTACACCTGGCGCAACTACGACGACCCGGCCGCGACGGCCGCAACCGACCGCGACGGCGCGCCGTTCACCGACGCCACCCATGAGGTCACCGATATCGCGGATCTCTCGCGCAGCCTGGCCGCGCAACCGCTGGACTTCACCGAATGGTACTTCCCGATGCGGCTCGCGCTCGACGTCTTCCAGTCCCAGGCCCCCGAACTCGCACGGCACCGCACCCACCCCGGCGGCATCCTCGCCAATCCGACCATCAACCTCATCGGCGGCGCCGGAGTCGTCGTCGCCACCGGGTGGCGCGGCCACGGCGAGACGGTGACCGCTCCTGGCTACCACCACATCGACGTGCTCACCGCCGCGGCGAGACAAGCCGGCGGGCGGCCGGAGATCATCTCCACCAATCTGGCGCGCTTCGCCGTCGACCGCACCAGCCGGCCCTGATCGGAGACGTCCGCCCCGGCCCGGGACGGCTACTCTGGGCGCGTGGGAGCGATCGAGCTCGACCGGCATCGTGGTGCCGGATGGGATTTCCGTCGTCCGGCCGGTATCGCGCCGGTCAGCGGCGCCGCGATGCTCGGTTTCCACGATCGTGGTGGCCACGGATGGATCTGCGGGTCACCGGAATCCCCGCGATCACGGTGGTGATCGAATTCGGCGAAAACGACTTGCTCGTCGACAGCTGCGCAGGCCCGCAGACTTTCCCCGGCTTCGTTTCGGCGTTCACCCGGGGGACGATGCGGATCCGGGGTGCGGGGGTCCAGTGTATCGAGGTGCGTTTGTCGCCGGTACTGGCCTACTCGTTGTTGCCGGTGCGCCCGTCCGATCTGGGCGGCGCAGTCTTCGGTTTGGATGACCTCTGGGGACGCCGCGCCCGGTGGCTACGGGAGCGACTGGCGCAGGCCGCGACCTGGGAGGAGCGCTTCGCGCTGACGAGATCGTTCCTGACCCGATGCGCCGACCCGGCGCGCACGCCGGACCCGGAAGTGGTCGCATGCTGGGATCGCGTCGTCGCGAGCCGGGGAAACATCCTGGTCGGCGCGCTCGCCGAATCGTGCGGATGGAGCCGAAAGCGGCTGTGGGCCGGATTCGAGTCCCAGATCGGCCTGACACCCAAGCGCGCCGCCATGCTGGTCCGATTCCGGCACGCCGTGGAAGGGCTGGTGGCGGGCCGTCCCGCCGCCGAGGTCGCGGCGACCTGTGGCTACACCGACCAGTCCCACCTGTGCCGGGACGTATCGAGTTTCGCGGCGGTCACGCCGGGGGCACTGGCGGCGGAGCCGAGCACCGCCGTCTCGAAGCACCGCTACGAAGCCTGGGGAACATTCTTCCAATACCGAGCGAGGCCGGTCGGTCGATAGTGAGGGCCCGATCCCGAGGAGGCCATTCATGACCGACGACAATCTGGTCGACTTCCAGCGCGATACGTTCACGCACAAAGGCAAGACCCGCACAATTTTTCGCCAGGGCTCCGGACCCGCCGTGATCGTCATGGCGGAATTCCCCGGCATCTCGCCGGAGGTGTTCGACTTCGCCCGGCGAGTCGCCGCCGCCGGCTGTACCGCGGTGGTCCCACACCTGTACGGAAAACCCGGCCGCGACCCCAGTCCCGCCGCGCACGGGCTCGCCGCGGCGCTGGCGAACGTCGCGAGTCAGTTCGGGCCGATCTGCATCAGCCGGGAATTCGTGGTCTTCGCCTCCGGCCGTACGTCACCGGTCGTGCACTGGTTGCGGGCGCTGGCCGAACACGAGCACCAGCGCTGCGGTGGACCCGGAGTCGGCGCGGTCGGGATGTGCTTCACCGGCGGATTCGCCCTGGCGATGGCCGTCGACGACCGGTTGCTCGCCCCCGTGCTGTCCCAGCCGGGGCTGCCGCTGGCGCTCACCTCCCGGAACAAGTGCTCCATCGACGTCTCGCCGTCCGACCTGGCCCGCATCAAGCAACGCTGCGCGGAGGGTCTGTCGGTGATGGGGCTGCGTTTCCGTGGCGATCGTCGCTCGCCCGCCGAACGATTCGAGTTCCTGCGCGCGCAGTTCGGCGACGCGTTCCTGGCGATCGAACTCGATGACGCCGACGCGAACCCGGATGCCGTGCTGAGCCCGCATTCGGTGCTGACCGAGCACCTCATCGACGAACCGGGCCAGCCGACCCAGGCCGCCCTGCACCGCGTGCTGGACTTCCTGCGCAGCCGGCTCGCCGTGGGTTCGCCGACCGATCGGTGACCGTCCCCCGCTCGCAGCGCCCGGCCGGCAGGGGCGGCATGCGCCCCGCTTCCGGCTTCTGGCCGGGCGCCGAGAGCGAAGGCGTGGCCGTCACTCCGCCGACATCTCGCTCGACACCTGCCACAGCCGGGCGGCGGCTTCCGGGTCGAGCGCGTACTCGGCGACTCCGTTGCGGGCGCTGAGCACGCCGACCTCGGCTTCGCCGCAGTCCTCGAAATAGCGGCCGCCGATACCGTCGAGCAACGGCGACGCCGCGACCAGAACCGAGGTCGCCGCACCCTGCTGCGGCGTCTTCCACATCATGCGGGTCCCGCCCGCGGCCGCGCGGAGCCGCTCGAGTTCCTCGTCGGACACGTACCGCTGCAGATTGGTGCGGATACCGCCGGGCATCACCGCGTTGACGGTGACGCCGTCGTCGGCCCAGCGCCGGGTCGCCTCGACGGCGAACAGCACGTTGGCCGTCTTGGACTGGCCGTACGCCGACCACGGATCGTAGGGCCTGCGCTCGAAGTGGATGTCGTCGAAGACGACCGGTGACCGGTGATGCGCACTCGAACTGACCGATACGACGCGCGCACCGTCCGCCGCTGCCAGCGCCTTGCGCAAGCCGGTGGTCAGCGCGAAGTGGCCGAGATGGTTGGTGGCGAACTGCATCTCCCAGCCTTGCGCGGTGCGCATCAGCGGCGATGCCATCACACCGGCGTTGTTGATCAGCATGTGCAGCGGCCCGTCCCACTCTCCGGCGAACGCCGCGACGGACGCTCGGTCGGCGAGATCGAGCGCGGCGACCCGCACCTTCTCGTTCCCGGTGGTCGCGAGGATGTCCGCGGCGGTGCGTTCCCCGGCCGCGAGGTCGCGGACGGCGAGGGTCACTTCGGCTCCGGCGCCGGCCAGTGCCCGGGCGGTTTCGACGCCGATGCCGGAAGCTCCTCCCGTGACGACGGCACGCCGCCCGGCGAGATCGATGCCGGCCAGTACCTCCGCCGCGGTCGACTCCGCGGTGAACGGGGTGGTGATGCGATCGGACATGACATGTCCCCTTCTCGGTAGACTGGAACCGGAGGATGCTCCGGTACCAGCGATAACCGGAGGACCCTCCGCTTTGTTCCCGGGAGGACTCGATGACCAACGCACGCCCGCTGCGCGCCGATGCCCGTCGCAACCGAGACCGGCTGCTCGAGGTCGCTGTGCGCGCGTTCTCGCAGGACGGATCGGACGTCACGCTCGATGCCATCGCCAAGGAAGCGGGCGTCGGCATCGGGACGCTCTACCGCCACTTCCCCACCCGCGAGGCGCTCATCGACGCCGCCTACCGCAGCGAACTCACCCGGCTGTGCGACTCCGTCGACGATCTCCTGGCCGCCCAGCCGCCGGACCGCGCGTTGCGCACGTGGATGGACCGCTTCGTCGACTACACGACCACCAAACGCGGCATGGGCGACGCCCTGCGCGCACTGATCGCCTCCGGCGGCAACCCGTTCTCGGAAAGTCGCGATCGTCTGACCACGGCCGTCACCACGCTGCTCCGAGCGGGAGCCGAGGCAGGCACACTGCGGTCGGACGTCGCACCCGAGGACGTACTCGTCGGCCTCAGCGGGGTATCGCTCGCCACCGAGAGCCCGGAACGCCGGGACCAGGCCGGCCGCCTGCTCGACCTGTTCGTGGACGGATTGCGACCCCGCACCTGAGTTCTGCCCGGCATTCGCGAGCAGGCAGCCGAGAAGATCCGGCCGATCGTGTATTTCGATCCGGCTGACCGTAATACTGGGCGCGCCGGTGCAGGCGTGGTTTCCTACGAGCCGATCGTCAGGTTCGAGCGAAGGGCCCTGGTATGTTCGCCGATCACGCAGCCGCACCGAGACCGGCATCAGAGTGAAATGAGTGCTGCGCAGAGGCATTGTTTTCGTGCCGGTGACGGCTGGAAGAATGCGACGGTTCGGCGATTCGAGGATTCGCTCTCCGCGCGCCAACGGGGAACAAATGCGCGGCTTCGATTACTCTTTGACGGCTCGCACGCCCGGGCGACTATGCGCGGACAGGCACCGACAGGTCTTCGGCTGACGAGGGGAATCCCGTGAATCTATGGAGCTACGTCCGCGGGCGGGGAGAGGTTCTGGCGTTTCTCACGTATCAGCATGCCTCCCTGGCATTCCAGACCGTTCTGGTCGGGACCGTCGTCGCCGTGCTCATCGCGGTGGCGGTTTATCGGCTGCCCCTGGTGTCGGCGCTCTCCCTGACCTCCAGCCGCGTCGCGCTGACGATTCCTTCGCTGGCGCTGCTGGCGATCCTGCTGGTCCCGTTCGGCCTCGGCGTGACCCCGTCGTTCGTGATGCTGGCGTTTTTCGCGGCGCTGCCGGTGATCGGTAATGCGATTGTCGGTTTGCGGTCGGTACCCGCCTCGGTAGTCGAATCCGCGCGCGGCATCGGCTTTTCGCGATGGCGCATTCTGCTGACCGTCGAATTGCCGATCGCCTGGCCGGTGATCCTCACCGGCATCCGGGTATCCACCCAGATGATCGTGGGCGTCGCCGCCATCGTCGCCTATGTCCTCGGCCCGGGCCTCGGATCGCTGATCTTCAACGGTCTTTCCCGTCTGGGTGGAGCGAACGCCTTGGAGATGGCTCTGACCGGCACCATCCTCATCGTCATCATCGCGCTGGTCTTCGACGCGCTGCTCGTCCTGCTCGGGCGCCTCACGATCGCGAAGGGACTGTCATGACCGATGATGTGACCAGTCGGCCCGCTTCGGCGTCGGCGGAGCGCAATGTCACCGGCGCCTCCATCAGGCTGGATTCGGTCGTCAAGCGCTACAAGGGCCAGGACAGACCGGCGGTGCAACGCCTCGACCTCGATATCGAGGCGGGCGACATCGTCGCGTTCGTCGGCCCGTCCGGGTGCGGCAAGACGACCACGCTGAAGATGATCAACCGGCTGATCGAGCCGACCGAGGGCCGGATCTTCATCGGGGGTCGCGACGTCACCAGGGAGGACCCCGACAAGCTGCGCCAGTCGATCGGGTATGTCATCCAGTCCGGCGGTCTGTTCCCGCATTGGACGGTCGCCAAGAACGTCGGCGCCATCCCGCGGGTGCTCGGGTGGGACAAGAAGCGGATCGCCGAACGCACCGAGTACCTGCTCGATCTGGTCGGTCTCGACCCGGGCACCTTCGCCGACCGGCTGCCGAAGGACATGTCCGGCGGCCAGCAGCAGCGCGTCGGGGTGGCGCGAGCGCTCGCGGCGGACCCGCCGGTCCTGCTGATGGACGAGCCGTTCGGTGCGGTCGACCCGATCACCCGGGTCCGCCTGCAGGACAGCTTGATCGCAATCCAGCAGGAACTCGGCAAGACCATCGTGATCGTCACGCACGACTTCGAGGAGGCCACCAAGCTCGGCGACAAGGTGCTCATCCTGTCCGAAGGAGGTCACGTCGAGCAGTACGCGAGCCCGGAGGAAATTCTCACCGTACCCGCCACGCCGTTCGTGGAGGAGTTCGTCGGGTCCGGCGCGAAGCTGGCGTATCTGACCGTGTCGCGAGTGCGCGACGTCGCTTACGACGAGGTGATCACCGCCCGGATCGGTGAGCCGGCACGGGAGGTGATCGACCGCGCGAAGGCCGCCGGGCACACCTGGGTCGTCGTCGTCGACGAGGCCGGGCGGCCGCGGTCATGGCCCGCACTGACCGAGGTGGCGACCAAACCGGAGGTCTCCGACTACCTCGATCGCCGGTTGCCCGTCGTGGCGCGCTCCTCGACCCTCAACGACGCGCTCGACGCCATGCTCGCCACCAGCCAAGGCGCGGCACTGGTCACCGACGGCCGCGGCGCGGTGCTCGGCTCCCTGAGCATCGGCACGGTCACCGAGGTCATCCGGAACAAACTCGCCGAAGGGCGCGACGACGAAGCGGAGCCCTCCTACACGACCTACGTCGAGGGCAGCGACCCGGCGCCGACACCGGTGGTCGCCGCCGACGAGGAACCCGGATCGGCCGAGCCGTCATGAACCGCCTGCGCCGCGTGCCGCTCGACGTGTGGTTCGAGCCGATCATCATCCTCGTCATCGGCGCCGGATACGTCCTCTGGTACCGGTCGACGACGTTCACGGCCACGGAGAAGGCGTCCCTCGGATGGGACAACCTGCAGACCACGATCCTCCAGCACATCAAACTCACCGTGGTGGCCACCGTGATCGTGGTCGTCGTGGCGATACCGCTGGGCATCGCCCTGACCCGCCCGGCGTTGCGACGACTCGAACCGATCGCCGTCAACATCGCCAATGTCGGCCAGGCCGCGCCCGCGGTCGGCCTGCTCGTCTTGTTCACCTTCTGGCTGGGCACCGGATTCCGCACGGCCATCGTCGGTCTGGTCGTGTACGCGGTGCTGCCCATCCTGCAAAACACGATCGTCGGGCTGCGACAGGTCGATCAGCGCACCATCGAGGCGTCGCGCGGCATCGGCTATTCGGCCGCGCGGACGCTGGCGCAGGTCGAACTGCCGCTCGCGGTGCCGGTGATCCTCAACGGTGTGCGCACCGCGCTGGTGATCCTGGTCGGCACCGCGACGCTGAGTACGTTCATCGGGGCGACCAGCCTCGGCACCCTGATCACCACCGGCGTCACCCTCTTCCTCCCCAAACTGCTGGTCTCCGGCGCGATCCTGGTCGGGCTGCTGGCGCTGCTCATCGACTGGCTCGGCAGACTGGTCGAACTGGCCGCGACCCCGCGAGGTATCTCATGAGATCGCCGCGAGCCCGCCTGGTCACGCTGGTTTCCGCCCTCGTCGTCGTCGCCGCGGCGACGCTCGCCGGGTGCGGTCTGGTGAGCTCGTCCGGAACCTTCCACGACGCGCACCTGCCGGACGGCGCACGGCCGCTGGACGGCGCGAAGCTGACCGTCACCTCGAAGAGCTTCACCGAGGGCGTGCTGCTGGGCAAGATCACCGCGACCTACCTGGGCGCGGCGGGTGCGAACGTCACCGACCTGACCGGGGCGCCGGGGTCGGCGTCGTCGCGGCAGGCCCAGCTCAATGGCGACGCCGATGTGCTCTGGGAATACACCGGCACCGGCTGGGTCAATTACCACAACCAGACCGAGACCATCTCCGACCCGCAGGAACTCTGGCAGCGCGTCCACGACATCGAGAAGCGCGACCACGACTTGGAATGGCTGCCGCCGGCCAACTTCAACGACACCTACGCCTTCGGCGCGTCCACACCGACCGCCGAACGCCTGGGAGTTCGGTCGCTGTCGGACGTCGCGGCGCTCCCCGTTCCCGACCGGACCTTCTGTGTCGACGACGAATTCTTCAGCCGCTCGGATGGTTTCATTCCGATGCTGCAGAAATACGGGATCCCCTACAACGATCCGAACGGTGTTCCGTCCGGCAACGTCACGCGGATGGACGCCGGAGTCGTCTACACGGCCACGGCCAAGAGCGCCCCGTGCAATTTCGGCATGATCTACACCACCGACGGCCGGGTCAAGAACCTCGACCTGGTCGTCCTCGACGACGACGAGAAATTCTTCCTGCCCTACAGCGGCACGGCGGTCGTACGAGCGGCGGTCCTGGATCGCTACCCGCAGCTGCGCACCCTGCTCGGCACGATCTCCGAGCGCCTCACCGACGAGTTGATGCAGGATCTCAACGGTCGCGTCGACATCGACGGAGAGGATCCCGCCGACGTCGCCTATGACTGGCTGAAGAGTCAGAACTTGATCGAGTAGGCCGGATCGGAGGCCAGGAGGGCGACAGCCCGTACGGTGGCGTGAACGCACACGCCTCTTTCCACTCTCAATCTATAGCGCACCCCTGGGCTTGCGGCAAGACCCGGGTGATGCCGCAGAATCGCTGGCTGCGGCGTTGCTGCTCGACGCGCTCAGGCGAGAAACAGTATTCGCGTGACCCACGCGGGACCGTCGAGCCGGGAGAAGGAGGGGCTGTGTCAACTCAGGGGTACGAGGACGAACTGCGGTCCGAGCGGAGCTACGTGACCGGGCTCTACACGCGACTCGACGCCGAGCGCACGCGGGTACGGGCCCGCTACACCGCCGTGTTGCGCGGGAACGGCGGGACGCCGATGGAACGGGACGCCGAGGTGCGCGCACTGGCCGAGCAGGCGAAGCGGCTGGACGTGGCGGACAGCGGACTGTGTTTCGGCCGGTTGGACACGCTGACGGGCGAGCGTCGCTACATCGGCCGGATCGGCATCTTCGACGAGGACGACGAGTACGAACCGCTGTTGCTCGATTGGCGCGCGCCCGCGGCGCGCGCGTTCTACGTCGCCACCGCCGCCAGTCCGGAGAACATGCGTCGGCGCCGCCAGTTCCACACTCGCGGACGGCACGTCGTCGATTTCACCGACGAGGTGCTCGGCCGCCCCGGCGGAGGCGAGCGCGGCGACGCGGCGCTGCTCGCGGCGGTCGACGCGCCGCGTGGCGCGGGGATGCGCGACATCGTCGCGACGATCCAAGCCGAACAGGACGAGATCATCCGGCTCGATCACCCAGGAGTAGTGGTGATCGAGGGCGGACCGGGCACCGGGAAGACCGTGGTGGCGCTGCACCGTGTCGCGTACCTGCTCTACACGCAGCGGGAGCAAATGGAACGCAACGGTGTGCTCGTGATCGGCCCCAATCCGGCGTTCCTCGACCACATCGGCCGTGTACTCCCGTCGCTGGGCGAGACGAACGTCGTGTTCATGACCACCGGCGACCTCGTGCCCGGTCTGCACGTCACCGCGGAGGACACCCCCGATGCCGCCCGGCTCAAGGGCTCTCGGCAGATCCTGGACGTGCTCGCGGCAGCAGTGGCCGACCGGCAGCGGCTGCCGGAACACCCACTGCCGATCGAGCTGACGGACGTCACGGTCCGCATCGACGCCGAGACCGCCGAATGGGCCAGGGATGAGGCGCGCGCGAGCGGGCTGCCGCACAACGAAGCCCGTGCGGTGTTCCGTGAGATCGTCACGTGGGTGCTCACCGAACGGGCGATCGCCCGGATCGGCCGGGGCTGGCTGACCCGGGAGGACCGCCTGGCGTGGGAGAACGTGCGGTCGGACCTGATCGCGGAACTCGCGGACAACGACCAGTTCACCGCGGCGCTCGACGAGCTGTGGCCGATCCTGACACCGCAAGGACTCCTCGCGCAGCTCTACGTGTCCCCGGAGAGGTTGGCGGCGGCAGGCGCCGACCGGGCGCTGGGGCGCGCCGTCGGCGATGCCTGGACGGTGTCGGACGTGCCGCTGCTCGACGAATTGGTCGACCTGCTCGGCCGCGAGAAGCCGGACGACGGCGCCGCCGAGCGGGAGCAGACGGCCCAGGCCGAGTACGCGGCGGGCGTGCTGGACATCCTGGTCAGCCGCGAGGACATGATGGACGACGAGGACCACCTGTTCGCCCATGATCTGCTCTACGCGGAGGATCTGGCGGATCGCTTCCTGGAGCGCGACACCCGTGAACTCGCCGAACGTGCGGCGTCGGACCGGGATTGGACCTACCGGCACGTGGTGGTCGACGAGGCGCAGGAATTGTCCGAGATGGATTGGCGGGTGCTGATGCGCCGCTGCCCCGGGCGCTCCTTCACGGTGGTCGGCGATCTCGCGCAACGCCGGTCGGTCGCCGGAGCGACGTCGTGGGACGCGATGCTCGAGCCGTACGTGCCCGGCCGGTGGGTGTACCGGTCGCTGTCGGTGAACTACCGCACTCCGGCGGAGATCATGACCGTCGCCGCCGCGGTGCTGGCCGAGTTCGCGCCCGGCGTGCGGCCACCGGAATCGGTGCGCGCATGCGGTGTCCAGCCATGGTCGAGGCGGGTCGCCGAGCACGAATTGTCCGTCGCGATCAAGGAATTCGTCCGCGACGAAGCCGGTCGCGAAGGCACCAGCATCGTGATCGGTCCGCCGGGGGTGCCGGGCACCGTGGCGGCGTCGGAGACGAAGGGCCTGGAGTACGACGCCGTCCTGGTCGTGGAGCCGGAACGGATCCTCGCCGACGGACCACGCGGCGCGGCCGAGCTCTATGTCGCGCTCACCCGCGCGACCCAACGCCTCGGCGTCCTGCACCATGGCCCGCTGCCACAGGCCCTGACCGGTCTCACCGAAATCGAGGCACCTGCCCGTGCCGAAACTCATGAGCGGGTCTGACGATTCGAACGGCCTCTCGGGCGGCTTTCGCGGCCTACGGTCGATCGGCCGGAAGCGGCGGTGGGATACCAACAGGCTGCGATCAGTCACCGACGACGGTCTGCGCACAGAGCCGGGAGCGACTCCAGCTGCCACGACCGCAATGCGGCCGGCGGCCGGGCGGCTGTGCGACATCGTCGACATGCCCGTCCCGGCCGAGATCCGCGTGTCTCTACCCCTCCGGATAGAAGACGAACAACGTGCAGCCGGTCGTGGTCGCGGGCACGTGCCACGACCCGGCCGGGGCGTGCAGGAACGTCCCGGCCGGGTAGTCGCGCGCGCCGTCGTTGAACGTGCCCGTGACCACGTAGACCTCCTCCGGGCCGGGCTCGTGGATGTCGCGGCGCGGCCACGAGGTCCCCGGGTCCATCTCCAGCACGTTGGCCTTCGCCCCGCCCGCGCCGGTCCACAGGGGACGAAGCCGGATCCCGGGGAAGAGTTCACGAACGGGGGATTCCTCGACGGAGGCGGAGGTGTAGCCCTTTTGGGCGAGGATCTCGGGATGCATGCCTCCTACGGTGCCGCGCGCGAGGAGCAGGAGAAAGTGTCCGGTCGGACATCGAAGGGTACTTTTGTGCCATGCATCGTGTGGTGGCCCTGGTGCGGCCGGTGCAGTCGACATTCGAACTCGGTTGCGCTGCCGAGGTGTTCGGTACGCAGCGGGCCGGGGTGCCGCAGTACTACGAATTCGACGTGTGCACGGAGACGCCCGGACCGGTGCCGACGACATCCGGGTACGCACTGTCGGTGTCACGGGGACTGTCGGCGCTCGCTTCGGCGGACACGGTGCTGATCCCGGGCTGGGCGCCGGTGGAGGCGCCGCTGTCCGCCCGCGTGCGCCGCGCGCTGCTGCGGGCACACGCGCGCGGGGCGCGGCTGGTCACCATCTGCTCCGGGGTCTTCGCGCTGGCGCGCACGGGCCTGCTGGACGGTCGCTCGGCGACGACGCACTGGGCGCGCGCCGCACAGCTGGAGCGGGAGTTCCCCCAGGTGCGCGTGGAGCCGGACGTGCTCTATGTGGACCACGGCGACGTCGCCACGAGCGCCGGAGCGGGCGCGGGCATCGACCTGTGCCTGCACCTGGTCCGCCGGGACCACGGGGCGGCGCACGCCGCGCTCATCGCGCGCCACATGGTGATGCCACCGCACCGCGAGGGCGGCCAAGCACAGTACGCGCCGCCTCCGCCGCCCGCGGACGCGCTGGATGGACTGCTCGAGTGGGCAGACGCGCGCATCGGGGCGCCGCTGTCGGTGCGCGATCTGGCCGCGTACCTCAGCGTGTCGCCTCGCACGCTGGCCCGGCGCTTCGCCGATCAGCTCGGCACGAGCCCGGGTGCGTGGCTGCTGTCGCGGCGGGTGGCCGAGGCGCGCACCCTGCTGGAGGACACCGACCTGCCGGTGGAGGCGATCGCGGCACGCGTCGGCCTGACCTCGGCGGTCAACCTGCGCCGCCGCTTCCGCGCCCAGGTGGGCACGACGCCGGGCGCCTACCGGCGAGCGTTCCGCGGCCCGTGATCCCCGGCTCTGCGCTGCCGCGTCGAGTCCTCCCGAGCGGGTCACCTACCGAGATCGTGCCGTCGCCACGGACGCTGACCGCCGCCGCTCCCCGAATTCTCGTCGCAGACTCACGTTCTCGATCCTGCATGATCCCTGCTCCATGAAGGGGCGCCGTGGAACCGACCCGGGTCGATCAGCGACTCGCCATCCGGGTTTCCCCGGGCCGGAGATCCGCCGGTTCTCGGGCGAGGATGACCTGCCCTGGTCGCGAGCAGGCCGCCGAATGCTCAGCCGCCCGGCTGCTCGGGCAGGCGGCAGCCCACGGTCGCGGTGATGGTCACGGACCGGGCGTCGGAGAACACCGACAGCTGGGTGTTGCTGTCCCAAGCCGCCGCATCCGGCCCCGCGAAGGTGACGTGCCTCCGGTGACGACGCGGCGGCGGGCAGCATGTCCGTCGCGCCGACGGACGCGGCCAGGACACGGGCCGTTTCCTGGAAACCGGGCCATGCCGCCTGTGGCAGCGAACCGTCGGCCCGGTAGCGCGGTAGCACGACACGCCTGCCGCCGGTGTGCTCGTACGGCCCGTAGCACGGCCCCAGCGCGCGGTCCTCGGCGCGGCTCCACCGCAATCCCGGTTCGATCGCCGACGCGGCGGCCGCGATCTGCTCGACCACCGACGCCACTTGCCGCTCCGCCACCTCCGAAGCCGGTAACCCGACCAATTCGCTTCGGGCGGCCGCGATCTCCGCGGCAGAAGGCGGCGGCGCCGGCTCACCGAGGAGGGTCGCGCATCCCCCGGTCGAAGCCGCCACCGCGAACGCGGCAGACCAGCGCAGTGCACCGCACCGCCGACGCAGAACGGTCATCGGCCCTCCCATACTCCGGCAGCCGCACGGATGCGAGCTCACTTCTCGCGCAATCCTATTCGCCGGCAAGTCCACGATCGTGGCGCATGACCCCGCGTGTGCCCACGGACGCGGCCGACACGTTGCGGCGGCGAGCAACGCTGCAACATTGACTCAATGAAACAATCTTTCTATGCTTGTTTCATGACGGAGCGGGCCGACGGCGTCGACGAGCGGATCTTGGACGCCGCACTGGACCGCATCCTGCAGTTCGGGATCCGCCGGGCGAGCCTCGAGGACATCGCGCGCAGGGCCGGGCTCAGCCGGATCACCATCCACCGCCGATTCGCGGGCAAGGACAACCTCATCGAAGCGGTACTCGCCCGGGAGACCCGCCGCATGCTGGCCGAGGTCACCGCGATCGCCGCCACCGCCGACAGCGTGGACGCCCAGATCGAGGACACGATGCTGTACGTCCTCTTGCAGACCCGCATCCACCGGCTGGTCACCCAATTGCTGCGGGTCGCACCCGAGGAAGCGCTGCGCTTCTCCACCGCGCAGGGCGAACGCCTGGTGTCCATCGGCATCGAGTACATCGTCGGCATGCTCACCCATGCCCAGTCCGCGGGCCTCATCGCGGCGTACAACCCGCACCCGGTCGCCGAACTCGTTGCCCGCCTCGCCCATTCGCTGCTGCTCACTCCAGGCGGAGGAAGCGTCGACTTCACCGACGACGAGCGCGCCCGCGCCTTCGTCCGCACCACCATCGTGCCGCTGATCAGACACGGCATCACCCGCCCCGACGAGGAGCTCACCCATGACCACGTCCGCGACCGTCCCGGCACGGCACCCCGACCGGCCCCGTAAGGCCCCCGGCCTCGGCCCGTTCTCCGCGCTGCTGCGCATCGGGAAACCGTCTCCGCAGCGCTGGCAGCTGCTCGGGGAATCCCTGCTCGTCGGCGACGAGCCGATGGACCGCCTGGTCGAGTGGATGTACGCCGAAGGCATGGCCGTCACGCGGCCGTTGTTCGAGCGGGCGCTCCGATCGGGCGTCGACAGCATTCCCGATGCTCCCGCGCCGCTGCGCGAATTCTTCGGCGTGGTCGAAGACACCCCGGCCTGGGTCGACCCGGCCCTGTTGCGCGACGGCGAGCGGGTATTCCGTTCCGGTGGCAACGACGGGCTGTATTTCGCTCGCGACGTCTCGTTCATCGGCGGCTATCTGGCCTCCGGATTCAACAAGACGCTGCTGCGCACCGGCGCCTTGGAGAAAGGCCCCGCCCGCCGGTTCGCCGAAACCCTGCAGTGGGCGATGGACGTGTCCACCGAGAGCGGCATGGACCGCTACGGCGTCGGCTACCGCTCCACTTTGCACGTGCGGCTCATCCACTCGCTGGTCCGGCGGCACGTCGGCGCCATGCCCGACTGGCGCACCGAGGAATGGGGCCTGCCGATCAACCAGACCGACATGGCCGCCACCCTGGTCGGCGCGCTGCTCGCACCGGTCGTCGGCGGCATGGCGCTCGGCGTCATCCTGTCTCCCCGCGAACTGACGGCCGCCGCGCACCTAACCCGCTACGTGGGCTGGCTCATCGGCGTCGAGGAACGATGGCTGCCCACCGGCTTTCGCGACGGCATCGCCATCCTCGACCACTGTCTGACCGCCATCACCAACCCCGACGAGACCAGCCGCCAACTGGCCCGGCCCATGGCCGACGATCCGCTGAACTGGTCCTACCCCAACCTGCCCGCGCTGCGCGGCCGTCTGGCCCGCGCCCGGCATCTGTCCGTCAGCAGCGCCTTCCTCGGGCCGAAAGCGATGCGGACGCTCGGGCTGCCCGCCTACGTCCCGCCGTGGTACCCCGCCTTGCGAATTCCCGTCAATCTGGTCCGCACCGCCTATACCCACCTGACCCCCGGCGGGCTCGACCGCGCCGCCGTCCACGGCCGACGGCAGCAAGAAGCTTTCCTGCACCGCCTGATCGGCGAAACCAGCGCCACCATCGGTCATTCCGCACCGCCGCTGGAACGCACCGCCTGACCTCTCCGCCGACAACTCGGGGCCGCACACCAGCCCGCCGGACCGGCGGTCGGTCAAGGAAATTCGCGATCGGCGAGGAGACGTTGTGGCACGTCCTCATCTTCTCGTCATCCGGGCCCGCGAAAAGGCGCAGCGCACGTCCCGTTCCGGTGCACCGACGGACCGCATCCGGCCGATCACCTGACGTGCGTGAACGTCGTGGACGCGATCCGCCCGGTCCACTCGCACAACCCGGCGTAGCCAGACGAGATCTCTCGATCACGTGTCTGATTCGCGACGACCGGCTTTCCGACTGAGCCGCCGACGCCGATAGGGAGGCCGCATCGCAGTCCCGTGTCAACACGCCCTGATGCCGACGTCACAGGGAAAGCCCGAGCGGACGCGCCGCCGCACAACCGGTTCGCCGCATCGCCGGCTGCCGGGCGGACCTGGACGGACAACCCCGCGGTGGGCGGCCGGACGCTCGCCACGCCCAGCAACCCTCACCGGACAACCGGACTGCGCACCGCACGAGTATGCGCGGTTGTCGACAATGTCACCGGTCGAGCTATCTACACTGACAGCGCTGACTATCACCGGGTCGATGCCTTGTCCGAAACCACACTTCGACGGAGAAGCTTATGTCCGGCCGACGAAATCACAAGCGCAACAGCAGCACCCGTCGCCCGGACACCGTACCGGCCATCCGGTATCCGGCCCGCTCCGTCCTCGACATGCTGCTGCCCGCCATGATCACCCGCCGCAGCAGCGCGCCGAGCCTCGACACCGGCCTGGTCCACATCTGGGGTTTCACCGGCACGGGCGAGGACGACTCCGCGAGCGCGGCAGGTTTCGCGGAATTCTCACCGAATGACACCCCCACGGTCGCGGGTTCTCCGATCCTGGACATCGCCGGCCGGATGATGGCGGGTATGCACGGCAGGCTGTGGGGATTCGGGCTGGCGCACCAGGCGGCCGCGGACACGATCGTGCACGGGATCGACAATCAGCCGGACATGACGAGCGCCTCTCCCGACGGATCCGAGGAAGTCTCCACCACCGAGGAAGTCTGGGCCGCGAGCATTTTCGACGCCCGCGGGAGAGAGATCACGCAGCTACGCTATGTCCACCTGCCCGAGCTCGAGCCCATCACCTTCGACAGCGACACCCTCGACCGGCGCAGCACCATTCACGATTGGATCGACCGCGTCCAGACCGGAGTCATCTCCGCGCACGTCTGGGCCGCGGCACTGGCCTTGGACGCGCAGCGCAACCGAGCCGTTCTCGCGCAACTGGAGCAGCGGCTGCTGAGTTGACCGCACCGGCGATGCCACCGCACGGAGCCCTCGGGGTACGCGACGGCTACGGCGGTCGTTCCGGAGCGGGACCACAGCCGCCGCGCACTGCCCGGTCGGCGCCGACCGGGCAGCGGCACGGTCGGAAACGAGCGTCAGGCGTGGGTGCGAGCGCCGAACCAACGGGCCAGCGATTCCTCCAGACCGTCCAGGTCGCCGCGGTCGGCAGCCCAGGCGACGCAGCCGTCGGGACGGACCAGGAGGGCCGAGAGCTCGCGCGACTGAGCCGGTTTCGCGGTGACGACCCGCACTCGCGCGGCCCACCCCGCGGCGCGGGAGCGCAGGTCGGCCGAATCGGTGAGGTCGAGCAGGACGGCCTCGGGCCCGGTGAAATACTCGCCGAGACGGGTGCCGTCGGCCAATTCGATGTCGGGAGTGGCCGATCCGACCAACGGGTGTCCACCGCCGAGGTCGTAACGATGCCGGACACCGGAGATGCTCTTGAACACGCTGGTCGCACCGTCCCGAGAAGCAAGCAGTTCGGCGGTGACGGCGCGCATGGCGCGACTGCGGGCATCGGTGCGCATCAGCGCGACCTGCGCCCGCGTCCAATCCAGCACCCATGCGCCGATCGGATGGCGTTCCGCGGTGTAGGTGGCGAGCAGGCCTTCCGGTGCCCAGCCGCGCACGACGGCGGCCAGCTTCCAGCCCAAGTCGACCGCGTCGCCGATGCCGAGGTTCAGCCCCTGTCCTCCGAAAGGTGAGTGCACGTGCGCGGCGTCGCCGGCCAGCAGCACCCGGCCCTTGCGGTAATCGGGGACCTGACGGGTGTTGTCGGTGAAGCGGGTAGCCGAATGCACAGCGGTGACGACCACCGGGACGCCGCTCACGGTGCGGATGCTGCGCTGCAGTTCGGCGGCTGTCACGGGGGTTTCGCGGTCGGCGGGCGGACCGTCCGGTTCGACGGTGAGAACACGGCCGGGCATGGGACCGTAGGCGTAGAGGCCGGAAGCGGTGGTGTTCCAGCCCATCCGGAGATCCTCGGCGCCGCTCATGTCCACGATCGCTTGACGGCCGGTGATCTCCGGGCCCAAGCCGGGGAACTCGAACCCGGCGATCTTACGGACTCCGCTGCGCCCGCCGTCGCAGCCGACCAGCCAGCCGGCGCGCACGGTGTGGTCGCCGCAATCGACGGTGACGCCCGCACCGTCGTCGCGGAATCCGGTCATCTGCGTCCCGCGCCGGACCTCCACGCCGAGCTCGGCGGCGCGACGGGCGAGTATCGCCTCGATGGACTGCTGGGCCACCAGGAAGACCCCGGCGGCCGGACCGGCATCGGCGAAATCGGGGTCGTCGAAGTCGACGGCGTCCACGTCCAGCACGATGCCCGCGAAATGCCCCACTGCGGGCCGCCGTCCGGTGCCGATCGGCGCCATACCGCTGTTACGCCGGAACTCCGCGAACCGGCTGAGCGCGGCGTCCTGCTCGGCGCGCAGCTGCGGAAGCAGCCCGCGGCGATACAGGGCCTGAGCAGTAGGCACATTGATCGCCCCCGCCTTGATGGTGTGGTCCGGCTCCGTACGGCGCTCCACCACCAGCACATCGACCCCCGCCAGCCCCAGCTCACAGGCCAGCATCAGCCCGACCGGCCCGGCTCCCACGACCACCGCTTCACATGTCTCGTTCATGGAAGTCACTGTGCGGGGGACGGGTTGCGCCGCCCTTGCAGCTCATTGCACGCCCCTTGCACCGAGGCTTGCGGCCGCTCCGATCGCCCTGTCACAAGTGGGGACGACCGCGAGGCCGGACATGTGAGAATCGGGACATGGGCTCCCGATTCGATCCGTTGGAGGCGGATCCTTGGGGGCGGGCTCGATACGGCCTGCTCGCGCTACCGGCCAAGGTCCCGGGGCAGGCACCAGTGCCGGAATCCACCACCGCGGCTTCGTCTGCGATCGCCGATGCCCGGGAACAGATCGCGGCTTTCCACGCCCCACCGCAAGCCTCCGCCACGGTGCGCGAGGTCATCGAGGTCGCCCGAGCGGCATTCGACCTCATGGTCGATCAACTCGGCACCGGGCACACCCGAGACATCCCGGACATGATCGCGCTGCTCGACGAGGCCGACCTGTACGACGTCGCGAACCAATCCATCGTGACCACGCGGTACAACGAGAAGTCCGGAAAGCTGGCGCGGCTCGCCACCGATCTGAAGGCACAGGAGAAGAAAGTCTCCGGCAAGGTGGGAGACGCGGCAGAAGACCACATCGATTTGGTCAGGACGATCAGGGACGAAGCGGCGCGCCTCGCACCGATCCTGCGAGCTGCCGCGGTGCTGGTCTCGGCGCGATCGGAGAAATTGACGGCGGCCGAGGACAAGGCGCTGCTGACCGAAGTCGTCGCCGCACTCGTGCGGGTGGAGACGAAGTTCGCCGCCGTGGCCGGGCACAACGCCGATCGGGCGGGAACCATGGGCCCGATGACTCTGGAGCAACTGGAGCGCATATTCCCGGGCACGTCGCGTGCGACCTTGCGGAAATATCTTCCCTACCTCAACCAGGCAATGCGCGACTACGGGATAGACACCCCGAAGCGCGAAGCCGCGTTCCTCGCCCAGCTCGGAGTGGAAACAGACAATCTCAAAACGCTCACCGAATACGGTGATTCGTCGTACTTCAACCGTAACTACGGGCCCGGGTCCAGTGTCGGTCCGAGCCTCGGCAACAAACATCCCGGTGATGGCGCCCGCTTTCACGGACGGGGCGGCATGCAGCTGACCGGACGCGACAACTACCGGGACGCGGGCGAGGCCCTCGATGTCGATCTCGTCGGCAATCCCGGACTGGCCGCCGATCCGAAGTACGCCTTCGCCACAGCGGGCTGGTTCTGGGACGCCAAGAAGTTGAACGAGCAGGCCGACGAATCGGACTTCGACGCCATCACCAGAACGATCAACGGCGGTTCGAACGGCAGTTCCGAGCGCAACGAGACCTACCACCGCGCCCGCGAAGTTCTGGACGCCGATTGAGGCGCCCGCTCCTCAGGCGCGGCCTGGAGTCGGCAGACGCCGGCGTGCACAGGACCGGGACGGCCGTCTATCCGGAGCGTTCACGCCTGTTCGTCGCTCGGGATCAGGCTCGCGGTCAGCACTCCGAACTGCCTGCCGCCGTTGAGGTCGGGTTCGGTCGCGATGAGCGCGAACGCGCCGACGATCTCGAGTACCCGGAAAGCTTGCTGACCGTCGGGGACCAGCCGCACTCGGTCACCGACACGTACACCCATACCGGACACCATATTCTCCCCGCCGGTCCGGAGAATAGTGATCCTGCGCTGCTGCGACGTAAGCCACTGGAGTTCTTCGGAGCAGCACCGGCGCAGGAGCCGTTGCTGCGCATCCGGTCACCATCCTGACTACCGTGGCGGCACGAGCACGACTGGAGCT
This sequence comes from Nocardia sp. CY41, assembly GCF_009829325.1. Lineage (GTDB taxonomy): Bacteria > Actinomycetota > Actinomycetes > Mycobacteriales > Mycobacteriaceae > Nocardia. The sequence goes on along the minus strand of NZ_VUOS01000024.1, from coordinate 111,788 downwards.
TGCCGCCGAAGCCGCCGCGCACGAAATGGCGCGCCACGCGGGACCAGCGTCATCGAGCAGCGCCCGCCGCGCCTGGCCGTGCGGCGGAGCGGTCAACCGGTGAAATCCCCCATCGCCGGCCCGCGGCCGTGCAGCACCGCGGACTCGGCCCACAGCCACAGCGACATCGGGCCCGCCCAGACCGCCGCCGCAGCGGCAGCGCCTGCCCACCGATCAGTCTGCGGATCGGCAGGGCGGTGCGTTCTCCTGCCGCTGATCATCACGCGGTCTGCAGTGGGCCCGCGAAGGACTTGCGCAGCGAGGACGGCCCGACCAGGGGCAGCAGGGCCGCGAGGATCTTGCCTTTGACCGTCCGTGGGGTGCGGGTCAGTTCGACATCCACCCGGGTGCCGCCCTGGTCGGGGGTGGCCCGGAAAACCCAGCCACCGCCGGCGCCGAAGAGTTTGGAGTCCAGCGTCGTGACGGTGACGGTGTCGCCCGCCGGATCCCAGTGGTAGCGAGCGCGTTCCCACGCGGCCGCGGTGCCCTCGGTGACCTCCGCCCAGGTGTCGCCGCGTTCGTGTACGACGAAGTGCTCGGCGTCGATGGTCGGCCACACCTGGGTGCGGGTGGGCCCGAAATCGGTGAGCACCTGTAGGACCTCGGCCGGGGACAAGGTGGACAGCAGGTGGAAACGGACCGTCGTCATGGACATGCTCCTCGGGATTCGGCGATGCGGGATGTGTCTACGGTTCCGGTGCCGCGTTTTCCGGTTCCGGACGCTCATCGAGCATCGCCGCTGCGGGTATCCCGGCGAATCCGTCAAACGACGCTGCGTTGACGTAATCGGTGGAACCGTCAAGGGACGACGTGAGACGCAGCTCGTGCCCCTCCCGGCTACGCGGACGACGCCAGGCAGCGGCCGGATGCCGTCGCGGCGTCGGATGACGTAGTCACCGTCGATCATGCGCGTGGGCCGATCCGCGTTCCCGCGGCACGGTGGGCATCAGCCGGTCGTGTCGTCCTCGACCGGTAGCAACGCCGCCAGATCGGTGCGCGAGCTGACGCCGAGTTTGGGAAAGATGCGATGCAGGTGGGTGCTGACCGTGCGATGCGACAGGTACAGCCGCTGCCCGATCTCCCGGTTGGTCAGTCCCTGCGCCGCCAGCCGGGCGATGCTCAGCTCGTGCGGAGTGAGCCGATCGCGGGCGTCGGGGTCACGGTTCGGACTGGACTCACCGGCACTGCGCAACTCCAGCCGGGCTCGTTCGCTCCACGCGGTGAACCCGAGGGCGTCGAAGATCTCGCGGGCCGTGCGCAGATGGGTGCGGGACTCGACGACCCGGCGCCGACGCCGCAGCCATTCACCGTAGGACAGGTGCAGCCGACCGCGCTCGGCCGGCCAGGCGGTCAGGTCTGCGCCGAGGGCGCCGGTGAAGTGTGTCTCGGCGGCGTCGGTGGACAGGAGCGCGGTCGCGTATCGCCATCCGATGTGCAGAGCGGGCGAGGGCGTGGCAGCCGCGGCCTGCTCCAGGCCGTGCAGCAGTTCCCGCAGCGCATCGGGCTGCCCGGCACGGATCGCCGCATCGGCGAGTTCGGCCAGGAAGTAGGCGCGCAACGCCGGCGAATGCGAAGGATCCCGCGGATCGTGCATGCGGCGCAGGTCGGCGAACGCGTCCTCGTAGCGCCCCTCGCCCAGAGCCGCGAGCCCGCGTGCGAGTTGGACCGTCGCCAGCACGGGCCGTGCGCCGCAGGCGAGTCCGATCCGTTCGGCCTCGCCGACGAGGGCCGCTGCGCGCGGGTAATCCCCGCGCAGCGCGGCGATCTCGGCTTGCACGGCGGTGGCCAGCCCGTGCATGAAGGGCTGACCGGTCTCGCGGGCGAAGGCCGCGGCTTCGGCCGCGACCGGCGCCGCGGCGGCGAGATCGCCGAGCCGGGTCAGACTCCACGCCTGGACGGTGAGCGCACGCGGCAGCAGTCCGAGCTGCCCCTGGACGCGGAATCCCGGCGCGGCCGCGGCGGAGAAGTGGGCGGCGAGGTCGAAAGCGCCCACTTGCAGGGCCGCGCTGCCCAGGAATCGGTCCACTTCGGGATCGCGGCCGGTGTCCGATGCCAGGGCGCGCAAGTGGCCGAGCACCCGTTCGCCGCGTTCGAACGGGGCGACGTATCCGGAGACGGCGACCAGGCGCGGATCGTCGTCGGGAATGGGAAGGTCGTCGGCCACGGCGAGCAGCGCGTCGCGGGCGCCGGGTCCGGGTTCGGACCAGAAGCAGCGCATCGCCGCTCCCCACAGGATGCGCATCGCCGCGTCGGGGTGCCCGTCGGCGGCGACGGACGCCGCCAGCGTGGCCAACTCGGCTATGCGCGACGGATTCTCGCGCACACCGTCCTCGAATCCACTGAGCAGCCAGGCCGCCGTGGCGCGGTGGCGGGGTGTGCTGGGAAGTGCGTGTGCGGCCAGGACGAGTCGTTCGGCGAGATCACGGCGGCCGGTGTCGACGGCGAGTTCGGCCGCCCGCAGCAGCCGGTCCGCGCGCCGTTCCGGGTTGTCGCTGAGGTCGGCGGCTCGCTCCCATGCCGCGATCGCGTCGCCGTGGTGCCGTGCCCGTTCTGCGACGTCTTGCAGCTCGCGCGCCACCTGCTCGTCGGGGCCCGCGGTGGCCGCCGCCCGCTGCCACGCCCGCCGATTCGGGTCGGTGAGGACGTCGGCGAGCGCGCCGTGGGCGCGGACGCGTTCACCGGCCGTCGCCATCGCGGTCAGTGCCGATCGCATCAGGGGGTGCCGGAACGTGACGGTGCCGGGGCCGAGGACGAGCAGCCGGGCCTCCACCGCGGGCGTGAAGATATCGGGTTCGGCCCGCGTTCCCAGCAGAAGGCTGGTGGCGGACAGTATTTCGGTGATCGAGTCACTGTCGCCGAGTGCGGCGACGAGCAGCGCGGCACGGGTGGGGGCGGGCAGCGTCGTACTGCGCTCGGCGAAGGCGCGTTCGAGCCGTTCGGTCAGCGGCAGCGCCGCGGGAAGGTCTTCGAGTTCGCCCACCGCGGTCGGCAGTTCGGTCAGCGCCAGCGGGTTGCCCTTGGCCTCTGCCAGCAGCCGACGACGGACCGGTGCGGGAAGGCCGGGCGCGGTCAGGCCCAGCAGCGCGGCGGCATCGTCGTCGGACAGCGGCTCCAGCCGCAGGAGGCTCAGTCCCGCGTCCGTGAGCGGCGAGCCGATCCCATCGCGGAGGGTGGCGATCAGCGCGATCGGCTCGGTGTCCACGCGGCGGGCGATGAACGCCAGGACCTGCGCGCTGGCGGCATCGAGTGCGTGCACGTCCTCCGCGACGATCAGGAGCGGCCGCAGGCTCGCCGTATCGGCGAGCAGCGTCAGCGCCGCGAGCCCGACCAGATAGGTGGTGGGTTCCTCGCCGGAGTCCGAGGTGCCGAAAGCGGCTGCGAGTGCGTCGCGCTGCTGTGGCGGCAACTCGTCGAGCCCCTTCCGCAACGGGTACAGCAGCCGATGCAGCCCGGCGTAGGCATAGTGCTGCTCGGCCTCCACGCCCGCGGTGCGCAGGACTCGGGCACCCGCGACGGCGGCCGCCGCGACCGCCTCGTTCACCAGTGCGGACTTGCCGATCCCGGCCTCACCCTGAAGGAGAATCCCACTGCGATCCTCGGGTCCGTCGACGAGCGCACGCAGGTCCTTCAGCTCGGTTTCCCGCCCGAACAGCGGCATGGCGCGCACTCCTTCTCCAGCTCGGTCCCGGTTGCGGGTCCGGTGCGACCCTACCGAAACGGTTGCCGTGGACGGCGTCGAGCGCGCGGCTGTTATGGTCGACGGACAGTGCTCGGAGCGAGGAAGTTCGAACATGGCGGGTGAACTCGACATCTCGGGATAGCTCCCGGATTTGACGGCCACCGGTAGGCGCTATCAGGGCGTCGCCGTCGTGGCCATTTCGTCGTTTCACCATCCTTCCTCGCGCGGCGCCGATCTGCGCGCCCGCACGACCTTCGAGGTAACAGCCATGTCCGATGCGTACATCGTTTGTTCGAACTTGTCGTTCTTCTGGCCGGACGACACTCCGGTCTTCGAGGACCTGTCCTTCAGCGTGCCCGGCGGCCGGACCGGGTTGGTGGCTCCCAACGGCGCCGGAAAGAGCACCTTGCTGCGCCTGATCGCCGGTGATCTACGGCCCCGAGGTGGCGGCGTGTCGGTCGAGGGGGTGCTCGGATACCTCCCCCAGGACCTGCCGCTGACCGGCGACCTGACCGTCGCCGAGGTGCTCGGCATCGCCCCGGTACTCGCGGCACTGAACGCCATCGAGGCCGGGGACACCAGCGAGGAGCATTTCGCCACGATCGGCTCCGACTGGGACATCGAGGAGCGCACCCGAGCCCAGCTGGAACGACTCGGCCTCGGCCACCTGTCCCCTACCAGACGTCTGCACACCCTCAGCGGCGGGCAGGTCGTCTCGCTGGGCCTCGCGGCGCAACTGTTGCGCGGGCCGGAGGTGCTGGTACTCGACGAACCGACCAACAACCTCGACCTCGATGCCCGTCACCGGCTCTACGACCTGCTGGCGGACTGGAACGGCTGTCTGCTGCTGGTCAGCCACGATCGCGCCCTGCTCGAACGCATGGACCGCATCGCCGAACTCGACCGTGGCGAAGTGCGGTTCTACGGCGGCGATTTCACCGCCTACGAAGCCGCCGTTCGCGCCGCGCGCGAAGTCGCCGAGAAGAACGTCCGCAACGCCGAGCAGGAGCTCGAGCGGGAGAAACGAGAGCTGCAACGGGCGCGCGAACGCGCCGCACGCCGTGCGAGCAACGCCGCACGCAACCTGGGCGATGCGGGCTTGCCGAAGATCTTCGCAGGAACGATGAAACGCAACGCCCAGCAATCGGCCGGAAAAGCGAACGAGACGCACACCGCCCGCGTAGGAGCCGCGAAAAGCAAGCTCGACCAGGCCGAGCGCGCGGTGCGCGAGGAACAGAAGATCGTGCTGGAACTGCCCGACACCGACGTTCCGGCCGGTCGAACGGTCTTCGCCGGTGAGCGCATCCGGTTCCGCTACCAGCAGCGGACGATCTTCACCGGCGTCGACCTGGTGATCCGAGGTCCCGAGAGAATCGCGGTGACCGGCTCGAACGGCGTGGGGAAATCGACGCTGCTGCGGATCGTGCACGGTGACCTGGCGGCGGACGACGGTGTGATCACCCGCGCCGAAGGCCGGGTCGCCTATCTCTCCCAACGACTGGACCTGCTCGACCCGGAGCGCACAGTCGCGGAGAACTTGGCCGCGTTCGCGAAGACCATGCCCGAGGCCCGACGGATGAATCTGCTGGCGCGCTTCCTCTTTCGCGGTCCGCGAGTCCATCTACCGGTCGGCGCGCTGTCCGGTGGCGAGCGTCTGCGGGCCACGCTCGCCTGTATCCTGTTCGCCGAACCGGCTCCGCACCTGTTGCTGCTCGACGAACCGACCAACAATCTCGACTTGGTCGGTGTCGCCCAGCTCGAGAGTGCGCTGAATGCCTACCGGGGCGCCGTCGTGGTTGTCAGCCACGACGAACGCTTCCTCACCGAAGTCGGAGTGCAGCGCCGGCTGCAGTTGTCCGAAGACGGGCTCCGCGAAGTCACCGCGTCCAGGCCGATCATCTGAACCGTGGCGATACGCAGCCGCTTCGCCGCAGGCAGGCGGCTGCGTATCTGCCCCGGGTCGACCGGCCGCGAGCGGTCACGCTCCCGCCACTTCGCTCGGTGCGCCCTCGGCGGTCGCGACCGTGGCCGCGGCAGCGCGCTCAGCCTCCTCGACGGTGCACCGGCCCAGGCCGCAGGCCGTCGCCACAGCGTATGCGGCCCGGCCCGCGGCTGCTTCGAACAAAGCCAGGCTGCGGATACTGTCTCGCGCTCCCGCCGGCGACACGACCCCGGCGATCACGCGCCAGTCCGGGTGCAGCCGGCGCAACGGCCGGTAGAACGACGGGTCCAGCGGGGCCGGATGAGCACCGTAAGCGCAAGGGATGTGCGCGGGTGGGAGCGGCACGCCGAGAGCGCGCAGGTTTCGTGCGACGGCGTTCAACAGTTCCACCGCCGGCGCGAGATTACGCGGCGCGAGCAACTCTTTGTGCTGGTAGTCGCCGTAGCAGAGATGCAGGACGGTCTGTGCGCCGATGCCGTGCGCCCGCGCGAGGAAGCCGGCCAGCTGCCGCGCGACCAGCACGCCGACCGGAGCCCGCACCCCGAGTCGGGCCGCCTTCACGAGTGCGAGCTGAGCGATCGGCGACTCCACCTGCCAGGTGATCACGTCGCCGTGATCCGCGACGACCTGGGCCATCTCGGCCAGCACGGCCTCGACGAAAACCGGCAGGTTGCGCAGCGCGGGAGTGACCGCAGGGAAGTGGCGCAGCGCGCGGCCGAGTGGAAGGCCGTCGGCCACCGCGGCGCCGCCGAACACGAACAGCGCCAGGTCGAGCGGATTGGGTTGACTGATCTGCAATCTCGTGTCGGCGAGTTCCGGATGCCGATCCCGCAGCGCGCGAAAGGCGGTGACGGCCGCGCCGATGCGGTCTGCGCGATCCATCGCCACGTGGCGAGGTTCGAGGACGGCGCCCCGGCGTAGGCCGTAGACGCGCATGTCGGCGTAGTCGGCGAAGTCACCCCTGCGCACCACTTCGAAGACGTCGTCGTGTTCGTCCCGCGCACGCAGGTACTCCACCACCCAGGTGGGATCCAGATCCCGCGGTACACCGGTGAGCCGGTGGCCTCGGCTGCGCCGGACGAACCATTCCAGCACGTCACTGTCATCGGTCGTCAATGCCGCGGGCAAGCTGCCCACGAAGTGCACCAGTCGCGTCATCGCCTGTCCAACACGTAGTTCTCTGCACGGACCAGGCGTTCACCCCGCTCGAAACCCGAATCCGGCCACTGCCGAGCAGGATAGGCCGATCGATAGCCAGTAGTTCGCCATTACTGGGAACGTCGCGATGCCCCGCCGCAGTGGCCGTGCGCGGTGTGATCGAGACCGCCGCTGCGGCCGGTGTGGACGTGGGTCATCGCGGCAGCACCGGCCAGTTCAGCCCCGTGCGCAGTTCCGCGGGATCCATGTCCGGCGCTGGTTCAGAATTCTGAACCAGCCGGAAAAGACAATGCCGAGGGTTCGCTACACTGCGACAGTGGCAGAGGTGACATCGCCGGTCGGGCAGCGGGCTTCGCGTGGGCGGATCGACAAGCGGCAGGCGATACTCGACGCGGCATTCGTGGTGTTCGCGCGCCGGGGTTACGCGCAGGCATGCGTGCAGGAGATCGCCGAGGAGGCCGGCGTCGCCAAACCGACGATCTACAACCACCTCAACGACAAGGAGACGTTGTTCCGGCACGCGCTGACGGCCGCAGGCGACGCGGTGCTGGCCGAGAATCTGTCCGTGGTGGACCGGTTGCGCAATCCGGACCCCGATGTTCGCGCCACCCTGGAAGACGTGGCGTACCGGCTGATCCGGGTGTGCTGCGCGGAGCGGTCCCGATCGCTGCGATGGCTGGCCTACGGCCAGGTCGCGCAATTCCCCGACTTGATCGACATCGTCGTCAGCCGCACATCCGACCAACTTGCCGAAGCACTCGCCGACCGGCTGGCGCGCCTGTCGCTGTCCGGCCGCCTGCGCGCGTGCGATCCGGCGACCGCGGCGGAACAGTTCCTCGTGCTGATCACCGGTCCGATGGAGGGCCGCTCGCGACTGGGCACCCGCAAGATCTCCGCCGCCGAGATGCACGCGGTGGCCGCGGCGGCGGTCGACACCTTCCTGCGCGCCTACGAAGCGCCGGAAACTCCCTGAGCCCCGCCTTTTCGCTTTGATCGCTCTCACATGGAGAGCCGCCCGGGTTCCGAGTGCGGTGGATCGCACCGAATGGGTCGCCTCCGCGCGGCACCCTTCCACACGGGATGACCGCACTACGCCCGAGTCGTGAGCACCGCACCGCGGGATCCCATCCGCGCAGCCGACGAAATTCGTCCACCCCCTGTCGCCGTTGGCGACCTTCCGAACGAAGACCGAGCCTCACACAGGCCGCGAGATCACCCCGTGGTGTCCCATCCTCCGACACCGCCACATTCCATTCCGCGCAGGTCACGAGGTCGGGCAAATCAACCGCGCCGCAACATGATCCGCCACTGCGGACCGTCGCCCGGAGTTGGCCGGAGTGCAGACCGGTCCACCGGCAGGGTAACTCTGGGTGAACGGCTCGTGCGACACGAGCGTCCCCCGTATCCTGAATCCGTAGGGAAAGAGGGGTGATGACCGTACGACTCAGCTCATCGCCGCCTACCCCAGACCCCCCACCTTCCCAGCCATGGCTGCAATGAGCTGGCGAAACTTACTCCCCGCAACGGCTTCCACACACGACGCGATGTCGGCACCCGTCGACCTCGCCGTTCTCACCGCGCGCCCTCGGCCGGCCGGGACCGTCTCATGCGGGGATTTTGGCAACCCTTCAGTAATCTCGCTGACGATAGTCCGACAGTTGCCAAATAGCCTGTGACTATTGAGCTTTCGCTATGAATTGCTACAATCGGACCGTGCACCGTTAGCATGGCTAATCAGCGGCAATATTTTTCCGGGCGCGCCGAAGACCGCGGCTCGCCCCGGGGGTTCTTCCGTCGCTGAAGCGGGCGCACCATCCTTGTCGGCAGTTCCAGGGAGTTCGCTATGGACAATCCACACGTTCTGGTCATCGGCGGCGGCCCAGCCGGGTCGACCACCGCAGCCCTGCTCGCCAAATCCGGGGTCCGGGTGACCCTCCTGGAACGAGATAAGTTTCCCCGTTACCACATCGGCGAAAGCCTCTTGGCATCGGTTCTGTCGACCCTGCGTCTCTCCGGCGCCTACGACGCGGTGGCCGCGCACGGCTTCCAGATCAAACGGGGCGGCCACTTCCAGTGGCAGAACGACGACTGGCTGCTGGACTGGTCCAAGCTGGTGGACGCGGAAGCCTGGTCTTGGCAGGTGCAACGCGACGTCTTCGACGAATTGCTGCTCCGCAACGCCGCCGAGCAGGGCGCGCAGGTGATCGAGCAGGCCACGGTGACCAACGTCCTGTTCGAGGGCGACCGCCCCACGGCTGTCGAATGGACCGTCGACGGTGACGACCGGACGCACACCACCGAGTTCGATTTCCTCGTCGACGCCTCGGGGCGGGCCGGCGTACTCGCCAAACACCAGGTCATCGATCGCCAGCAGCACCCGGCTTTCCGTAATGTGGCCGTCTGGTCGTATTGGGAAGGGGCACAACTACATCCGGACAGTCCGGAAGGTGCGATCAACGTCGTGTCCACGCCCGAGGGCGGCTGGTTCTGGAACATTCCGCTCTCGGACGGCCGCCACAGCGTCGGCTACGTCGTCTCCGCGCGCAAAGCCGCTCCGAAGCTTCGGGAACAAGGTCGAGAGGCCTACTACCTGGAGACCATCGGCGACAGTCCGGCGATGGGCAAGCTGCTCGCCGGTGCGCGCCGGGTCGCGGAGGTCAAGGCGGAGCAGGACTACTCCTACAGCTCCGACCGGTTCTGCGGCCCCGGCTGGGTCGTCGTCGGCGACGCGGCGTGCTTCCTCGATCCGCTGTTGTCCAGCGGCGTGCATCTGGCGACGTACTCGGGCCTGGTCGCCGCGGCGGCGATCGCGACGATCCTGCGCGGCGAACTGAGCGAGTCCGACGCCCTCGGCTTCTACGAGGACGCCTATCGCCGGGCCTACACGCGATTCCTGGTCCTGGTTTCGCGCATGTACGAGCAGTACGTCGGCTCGGAGGAATACTTCGCGCACGCGGGCACCCTGACGACCGGGCACAGCGGCGACACCAAGCAGGCTCAGTTCACCGAGATCATGGCGGGTCTCACCGACATGGACGAGTCCTCGGGAGCACAAGAGCGCACCGCGACCGAGACCATCATCTCCGCGGCCGAACGCTTGCACGCGGAGTCGGCGAACCTCGAATACATGGGTCACCTGGACATGTCCGTCGTATGGGACCACTGGCGTGATCCTCTGGCGGACACTACGACAGAACAGTTGCGGATCACGACCGAGCCGGTCCTCGGGCTGACCGGCCGGCCACGGACGGACGCGGAAGTCGCCGCCGTAGCTCGCCCCGTCCTTCCCCCGACGGCGGCCGGCGCCACCACCTCCTAGCACCGGTATCCCAACGGGTTTCCCGTGACAGCCACCGCTCGGAGCCGGTCGTGACGATCACGCACACCGGCCCCGAGCCACCGGGTGATTGCCCGCCCGGTGGCTCGGATTTCCCGAATCACGATGAAATCGGCCGGTTCGGCCATCCCTTGACCAGGGCGCTGCTGGCGAGCGACGGATTCACCACGCCCGCGCTCGCGGCGGTTCTGGGCACCGACTTGACGGTGCGGGTCCTGCGCCAAGACGATATCGCCGCGGCCCGGCTGCCGGACACCGTCACCGACGTCTTGCGTGTGTCCGGTACCGATCGCCTCATCGTCCGACGCTCGTGCCTGGTCAACGCCGACTTGGTCACCGCATCCGTCAACTATGTCGTCGCCGTGCGTGCGGGCGCGGCCGCTTCCGGCGTGGACGATGTGCGCGTACCGATCGGATCTGGCCTGATCTCCCGCGGAGTGTCCCAGCGACGGCGGCTGCTGCGGACCGGGGTGATCAGATGGCCCGACGGTCGCCTGTGCGCCACGCGGTCCTACGTCATGCTGCTCGGCGATCGACCGGTCTGCTACATCCGGGAATCGTTCAATCCCGACGTCATCCCGCCCGAGTACGCCGCTGCGCCCGGTGACGATCCGCCGTGGTCGGACGAACCGGAACTCACGCGGGCGAAATCGTTCGATGTGCCGGGAGAGGTCTTCGCGGCGCACGAGCCCGGGGTCGGTGAGCAGAGGCGGGAGCTATCCGCACCGCTGCTCGACCGCGCCCAGCGTTCGAGGCTTCTGCCCGCACCGGTCCATCCGGCCGAATGTGTCGCGCTGACAGCGGCTTTGGCGAAGGCGACGCGCGGAGAGGGTTTCGTGCTGCACCTCGGTGGCCGGGACGACACCGCGTGCGGCGGCGAAACCGGGACGGTCGCCACCCACCGGGCGCTGATGTATGCCACCGCCGCGGTCATGGCGCACGGACTGGGCGGAGCGACCGTCACCATCGAACGAGCGCCCAAGCGACACCCCGGATCCTCACGCGCCGCCGCGATGCTCGCCGAGTGGCCGGGCGACCGCCTGCCCATCACGCTGTGCGTGACCATGCTCCGCCAGGCCGCGGATCGGTGCCCTGACCCGATGCGTCGCGATCTGTTCCTGGCGGTCGGCGGCCTGGTGCCCGTCGCCGCGATGACGCCACCAGGGGCACACGAACTGCACACTTCGCTGACGCCCCCGCGTATCTCGCGGGAGCCGTACGAGCCGTACGAGCCGTACGTGGCCGCGCCGACCCGGCAGGCCCCGCACGGGGAATGGTGGGACCGTTCGGCGCACATGCTGTGGATCGGCGACCACACCGGCAACCGTGCGCGCGACCGGATGCGTGTGGCCGCACGTGTCGGCAACCCGGTCGCGGTGGCACTCGGTCCGGCGGCCACACCGTACGACGTCGAGTTGCTGTGCCGAGCGCTGAACCCGCGGAAGCAGCCGGGCAAGCTCACTCTCGTCCCGAGGCTCGGCGTCGCAGGCACCCTCGACACGCTTCCCGCGTTGTTCGCCGCGGCCGCGGCGTGCGAGACCCCGGTCTGCTGGATGTGCGATCCGATGCCCGCGACCCCCCGAACACGGCTCGGCCACGGGCCGTTTTTCCGTATCGATGACGTCATCGACGGAATCCGCGCGTTCTTCCGAACTTGCCGGGCCACCGGAACCGTTCCCGGTGGCCTCCATCTCGAATGCTCAGCCGACGCCATCGAGCCATGGGCCGAAAGGAAGACGGGCAAGCAGGTCACGGATCACCGGAATCGCCACTCCCCCGGACTGGATCCCGTACAGACACTGCACTGTGTTGCCGCCGCGCTCGAGCAGCGGGGCGTCTGAGCCGACTCGGCCCCGCCGCACACCTGTTCCGCGCGCCGGTCACATCGCCTCGATCGCGCAGCAGATACCCGAGACGGTGCGCCGCCTGAGAACAACGCGCGCAGCGGCGAAACAGTTCGGTACCGACCCCCGGTCCGAGGGGAACAACGCCCGGTACCAGGAAGCCACCGGACGACGGAATGTCACCAACAGCGGGAAATCGATTCCGAAACCAGCGCTATATCATCACCCGGATCCCGCTCGCACAGGTAAGTACTTCTGCCGCGCGGGTATCCAGGAGAACCGCGCATCGCGGGCCGGTCCATCGCGCAGCACGACCAACCGCTCCCGGCGTCGAGACCACTTCGGAAAACGATCAGAACAGGCGGTAAGTTAGCACCAGTGGATCGCTCCGAGTCATGAACTTCGGGAAGAGCACCTCGCATATCACAAGGGCTGCGCTCGCGACTACTCGGCGAATTGCACGTCACGCGCCGTTCTGGTCGCACTCCGGGATGTGCTATGTAACTCAGGAATAATTGCGGTTCACTTGTTGCGGGTCATCAATCCGTGTGATTCGCGATCGAACCGCTACACTTTCGTTATTCTTCGGACGGGTACAGGTGAGGTGCCGCCCGGGTCGGGCGGGGCCGTGTCAGAGGTAGGCATTTTCCAGCCGTGAGCAAGTGGTCTGAACTACGCGAATCCGCTGTGGGAGCAATCCGCTCGAGCCGGCGTGACGTCCGTGGCCGAGTGAGTGTCCGGGTGCGGCTGCTGGCGATCGTGTTGATATCGAGCGTCACGCTGCTCACGATCGGTGTGGGCGCGGCGGGTTACCTGGTGCGATCCGCGCAGGCGGCGAAGGATTGGGCGGAGCTGGCCAGCAGCACGACGGTGCCGGCCATCCTCATGGTCCAGTCGTTCGAGGAGGAGCGCCGCCTGTCGCTGTTGTATCTGGCCGGTGACACCGAAGTCGCCCGCGGGCTCGCCGCCGCGCGCCAACGCTCGGACGCGGCGCTCGCGGCGGTCATCGCCAAAGGAGATGCCGCTCGCAAGCTGAACCCCGGCGGGTCCGCCTCCGAGATCGAGGGCTACAACAAACTGTTCGCGCTGGTGCCGACGTTGCGCGGCGGGGTCGACGCACGGCAGGCCGTGCCGAACGAGGTGTTCGGCGCGTTCAGCCAGATCATCGGCACGATCATCGCCGCGTCGACGCTCGCCGCCCGGGTGGCGCCGGAAGCCGACATCGCCATGGAACTGAGCTACGGCGTGGAGCCGCTGCGCGCGGCGGAAGCGTTGTCGATGGCGGACACGTTGGGCGCGGTGGCGCTGACCGTCGAGGAGCACACGCCCGCGCAACTGACCGAATTCAGCCGCTTGGTCGGGGAATTCCGCAGTCAGGTCGCCTACTCCGCCCAAGTGTTGAAGGGCACCCGCCTCGCCCAGCTCCGAGAGATCACCGGCGGACCGGCCTACCAGAAGGTGATCGCGATGCAGGACGCGGTGCTGCTGCGGGGGCCGGTGGAAGCGGGCAGCGACTCCGACGAGTCCGGTAGGACCCAGAGCGGTCGCTCGACCTCGCGCACCACACCGTTGCCCATGAACGTCGCGGCTTGGCAGGAGGCCTCCGGCCAGGTCGGTTCGGACCTGCTGAAGCTGTGGGACGACCAGAGTCACGACGCGCACGCCATCGCTCGCGAGCGCGGCGACGAGACAGCACGGCAGTCCATGCTCGGCGGCGCGGCGGTGCTGCTGGTCGCGACTCTCGCGTTCGTCGCGGCGCTGGTGCTGGCCAATCGCTTCATCGCGCGCATGCGGCGCTTGCGGCGCGACACCCTGGAACTGGCCGACCAGCAGCTGCCCGAGCTCATGCAGAGACTCGGGCGCGGTGAGAGCCTCGACTCCGAGGCCGAAGTGGCGCGGCTCGATTTCGGCACCGACGAATTGGGCGAGGTGGCCGACGCTTTCAACCGTGCCCATGTCGCGGCCGTATCGGCCGCGGTCGCGGAGGCGAAGACCCGCGCGGGCGTCAACGCGGTGTTCCTCAACATCGCGCATCGCAGCCAGGTCGTGGTGCACCGCCAGCTCGCCCTGCTCGACCAGGCCGAACGCCAAGAGGAGAACGCCGACCAGCTCGAGCTGCTGTTCCAGCTCGACCATCTGGCGACCAGGGCCCGGCGCAACGCCGAGAACCTCATCATCCTCGGTGGCGAGAAGCCGGGCCGGCGCTGGCGCAAGCCGGTGCCGCTGCTGGACCTGGTCCGCGCCGCCGTCGCGGAAAGTCTCGACTACGCCAGGATCCAGACCGGCAGACTGCCGGAGGTCCAGGTGTCGAGCAACGCGGTAGCCGACGTGATTCACTTGCTGGCCGAGCTGATGGACAACGCGACAGCCTTCTCGCCCCCGCAGGCGCGGGTCGAGGTGACCGGCGTCGTGGTCGGGCGCGGTGTGGCGATCGAGATCATCGACCAGGGGCTCGGCATGTCGGAAGCCGACTTCGCCGCGCGGAACGAAATGCTGGCCAACCCGCCCGATTTCAGTGTGGTGACCTTGTCCAGCGACACCAGGCTGGGATTGTTCGTGGTCGCGAAATTGGCTCACCGCCACGGTGTCTCGGTGCGTCTGGGGGAATCCGTCTACGGCGGTGTCCGGGCGGTGGTGCTGATTCCGAGCGCTCTGTTGCAATCGGAGACGCCTTCGCGCGAGCAGAACGACGCCGACCGTGTCGAACCCGCGCAGGCACCGGTGCCCGACAGCACACCGTCTCGACCTACGCCGGCGACGGGACGGTCGGCGTGGTTCACCTCCCCCTCCGAGCAATCCCCGGCACCGATTCCGCACAACGACACCAGCGGATTCGACATGGGCTCCGCACCGTATCCCGGTCCGGCTTCCGATCCCCGGCCGCCGTTGCCCCGCCGCCGCCGATCTGCCGAGGAGCAGACGGAGACGGCGCAGCCCGCCGCGGCTCCGGTGCGGCAGCGGACCGCCGATGAAGCACGCAATCTGATGAGTGCCATCGAGAACGGGACCCGGCAGGGGCGCCGGAAACGTCCCGACCTCGACTAGTCCGCAATTCCCCCACCCACCTTCGGAAGGCGACGATGACTACCTCCCAGGGAACCGGCATCGGTTGGCTGCTCGACGAGCTGGTCACCGGACTGGTCGGTGCCCAGTCCGCGGTGCTGCTGTCCTCGGACGGGCTGATGATCGGTCATTCGGCTCGATTGGACAAGGACGCCGAGCGGTTCTGCGCGATGGCATCGGCTCTGCACAGTCTGTCCCGCAGTGTGGGCCACCATTTCGACGCGGGCGGGGTCTGCCAGACCGTGGTGGAACTCGACCGCGCGGTGCTGTTCGTCACCACGGCGGGCGCCAACGCCTGTTTGGCGCTGCTGGCGTCGGAGACCGCCGATATGGGTATGGTGGCCTACGAAATGAACCAGACGGTGCAACGAGTCGGAACACACCTGTCGGTCGACAGGCGTCCGCAGCCTTCGACACAGCCATGAGTGATCGGCACGATTCCTGGTACGAGGAGGACGCCGGACCATTGGTCCGGCTCTTCGCCATCACCCGCGGCCGGGGTCGTGCGGTGCGCCGGGAACTCAACCTGGTCACCCTGGTGGTCGACGGAGCGCCCGGAACCGCGCTGCGGCGTACCGAACCGGAATACGCGGCCATCATCGAGTTGTGCCGCACTCCGCAGTCGGTGGCCGAAGTGTCCGCGCGCCTGCGCCTGCCGCTGACGATGACGAAAGTCCTCATCGGCGACCTGCTCGACGACGGCAGGCTCATCGTCCGGTCGGCCCAGCCGCCGACCGGTCCCGAATCGGATCTTGGCCTGCTGCGCGCGGTGCTCGACGGCATCCGCGCGCTCTGACCGTCCGGTTACCGCTAGACCAATTGCGCCGCGAGCCGTTTCGCGTTCATATAGGCGATCGCCTCGATCGAGACCATCGGGTTGACGCCCGAGGAGGTGGGGAAGCAGGAGGCGTCGGCGACGACGATGTTCGCCGCTTCCCAGGTGGCGCCGTCCGGGTTGGTGGCCGAGGTGTCCGGGGAACCGCCCATCCGGGCCGAGCCCATGATGTGCAGCGCACCGAGGGAGCATTGTCCCGGGCCGTATCCGGCGGCCCGGCAGGCGGCGGCGAACTCGGCGTGCGAGCCGCGCCGTCCCGGCTCATAGGAGACGCCGGCCTGGTGCCCCGAGAAGATGCGCTGTGCGCCCGCGGCCTCCAGAATGCTCGCCGCCCCTTCGAACCCGGTGTGCAGATGAGCGGCGTCGTAGTCGGACAACCGGTAGTCGACGATCGGCTCACCGCTGCGGTCGACCGACACCGTCCCCGAATCACGATCGCGCGTAATGATGCCGATCGCGTTCGACCGCGCGAAATCGAGCATGGTGGTGCGATGATTCGCGGCGCCGCGCCAGCTCATGAACCCGGTGGCGAGACCGGGATGGATCGGACCGGTCTCGTAGATGACGCCGTAGCCGTTGCCGTCCAAGTCGCTGTGCTCGCGGCAGATCCGGGTCTGCAATCCGCCCTCCCACGGCCGGATCTCCTCCTCGAACACACCGAACACCGCGGCGGCCGGGTGCAGACGCAGATGGCGGCCGATGTTGTCGTTGCGCAATCCCGAGCGCCGCAGCAACGCCGGCGTCTGGATCGCGCCGGCAGCCACCACCACCGCACGAGCGCGCACCTCGATCTCCACGCCGTCGGAGGTGACGGCCGAAACACCCTGCGCCCGGCCGCCTTGCACGGTGATCCGCCGCACGTCGGCGTCCACGACCAGCCGCGCGCCCTGCTCGGCCGCGTCGGCGAGCCAGGTCTTGGTCACCGATTGTTTGGCGCCCAGCCGGCAGCCGTAGCCGCATCGGCCGCACTCCACACCGGCATCGCAGGCGTCGGTGACGTTGCGCGGCAACGTGTCCACTTTCCAGCCCAGCGCTGTGGCGCCGCGCTCGAGCACGCCGTCGCGCGCCGACAACACCGAGCGCCGCTCGGTGACGCCGAGCCGCCGCTGCACCACCTCGAGGGCTTCGTCGAACTCCGTCTCGGCGAACTGGGCGGCGCCCAGCCCGGCCCACTCCGCGCGGACGTCGGGCGGCGTCGGCAACGACGTGCTCCAGTTCACGACCGTCCCGCCGCCCAGGCACGTGCCCGCGACCAGGGTGATCTGACCTTCGCTGGAGCCGGGCGGGCCCGGCGCGTACAGGTGCTGGAGCCCGCCGAGCTCGCCGGTGCCGAAATCGCGATCGTCGTAGTAGTTTCCGCGTTCCAGGACGACGACGTCGAGACCTGCTTCGGCCAGCACCGCGGCGGCGACACCGCCGCCTGCGCCGGAGCCGACGACCACGACGTCACACCGGAGTTCGGTGGTCTCGCGATAGCGCAGCGGGATCAGCGCGGGCGCGGGCGCCGTCTGCAGCGGCCCGGCCGGCGCCGGATACCCGATCTCCTTCCACAGCGGATTGGTGCCCGACGGCCCGGGGGTGATGTTGTAGGACAACAGCGACGCTTGCTTGAGCGCCTGGAAGATCACCCGCACCGCCTCGAAGCGGGAATCGGCCAACCGCAGCAACGCCCGTTCCCGTTCCTCTTGCGACAGGCGCGAGAAGCGCCGGGGACCGCTGCCGGTGAGCAAACCGGTCAGCCGGGAATCCCACAGATTCAGCAGCGTGGCCAGTTGCTTCTTCTCGGCCTCGCGGGGATTGCGTCCCAGCATCTGGAAGACGGTATCGACGGCGCCGAGCGCGCTCGCCGACGGTAGCGTCAACCCGTCACCCGGGTTGAAGGTGTCGCAAATGCTGTTCATCGCCGCGCGTTGCTTGGCTGTTGGTTCCATCTCGAACAGGTCCCTTCGTGTCGCCAGTGAGTTCTATCACAAGGGATGAACAACCACTAACTAAAGACGCGTTTCACCAGCTGGAAGCGGATTGGACAGAAGAATGCATGGACACTTAGTGCTCACCTTTCGGCATGGGAAGCGCCGCCGGCACAGCTCGCTCACGCCGGAATGACCACAGCCGCCGCGTGCCCCACCGCCAGAAACGCGTGGACGACGGAGACGAGCGCACCACCGAGCCGGGCCGTCGGGTCCTCACCACCGCGCGGCCGCGACAGCGACCACCGGGTGAACGTCCGCTCGGCGTGCACCGCCAGACGCAGCAGCTCGGCGCGATACGACCCGAGCAGCGGCTGGTCGCAAGCACTCAGCGCCGCGGCGGTGAGGTGCGCGCAGCGACCGATCGTCACCACGATTTCGAGCACCTCGTCCGGCACCGCCGTGACGACGCAGGCGTCCGCGGCGGCCTCCCGCGTCCGCTCGACGACGCGGCCGAGGGCACGCCCGAGTTCGGTCAGGGGCGCGTGATCGGCGGCCAGGGGCTCGGACGCCAGAGCAGTGGACAGGTTGCCGATGACCACGCCGAGCGCGTCCTCGACGCGGCGCAGCCGATCGACAATCCCGGGCACGTCGACCGGGGAGCATCCGAGATCCGCCAGTACCGTCGCGGCCTCGACCAGCGTCGCGGCCGCCGCACGGAAGTAGATCCCGGTAGTCGCGCTCGCCGGTAGCGTGCCCATGCCCACTCCTCGGGTAGTGACCCTCGATCAGCCGCCATCGCCTGCCTACGCCAACCGGACAGCTCCGGCCGGATGGCGTCGACAGACTTGCGCCGTTCCGGACAGCAATCGGCCGGTACTACAACGCTTGATGATAATAGCTCATAACATATCGCTTCTAACTACTGGTAGATAGTTGAGTTCGGGAGAAACGATCATTTACTTATTGCTCGGTTCGATCGCAGTCGGACCAGCCAGCTACGACCAGGCACTGGATACCGGGCCCCGCTTCGGATGACAGCGGCGAGTCGCTCCATCCGCGGTTGCGTGTCTTCGGCGCCACCTGCCGCGACCGCCGATCCGGTAGCCCGCCGGTATCTTCGATGACTTGGCCGCGCAACCGCGATGATGGAGCGAAGCCGATCACCACCGAGAGGACCGACGGATGCACCGTCTGACGCGCTGCCTGATCGCGGTGGTCGTCCTGCTGGGCGCCGCGGGGTGCGGGAACGCCGAACACCAAGTGCCGCCTGATCGAGGGGAAGTCGTATCGACCACGCCGCTGATGGGGCTGGCAGCCGAGGAGACCGCGACGCTTCTGGGCAACGGCGGAATCCGTACCCCCGTCCGCAACGGTGTCGACGCCTTCCGCGTCGAATACCGGACGATCATCCCGCAGGACGAACCGACCACCGCCACCGGCCTGGTGGTTCTGCCCCGCACCGACTCACGGCGGCTGCGCCTGGTCAGCTACGAGCACGGGACCATGACGCTCAGAAGCGACGCCCCCTCGGTCGACACGCGCAATCTCCCCGAACGGCTACGGACGGTCGCCTTCGCGGCCGCGGGCTACGCGGCGACCGCACCGGACTACTTGGGTCTCGGCAACGGTCCGGGGCCGCATCCCTACACCCACGCGCCCTCGGAGACGAGCGCGTCGGCCGACCTCTTGCGCGCGGCCGGTGCGCTGGCGGTCCGACAGGGCCGGGAGCTGGACCCGAACGTGCTGGTGACCGGCTTCTCCCAGGGCGGCCACGCGGCAATGGCCCTCGGCAAGGCACTGCACGCCGGGACGATCCCGGGCTTCGGTGTCGCCGCCCTGGCCCCGATCAGCGGGCCCTACGATCTCCAGCACGTCCAGGCGCCCGCCGCACTCGACGGACGGATCGTTCCCGGCGCCGCGGTGCTGTTCCTCGCCTACTGGATCACCTCGATGAACCGGATCCACCACCTCTACGACGATCCGGCGGAAGCCTTCCAGCTGCCCTATGCCGACAAGGTCGAAGGACTCTTCGACGGCTTCCACAGCGAGATCACCATCGTGACCTCGCTGGCCGCCACCCCCGCGCAACTGCTGACCCCGCGGTTCCTCCAGTCGACCACCGAACCGAGCGGCGCCGCCGCGAAGGCCGTCGCCGAGAGCGACGGCACCTGCGACTGGACGCCGCGGGTGCCCGTCCACCTCTACGCTTCCCGCGGCGACCGCGCGGTCCCGTATCCCAATGCCGAACACTGCCTGCGAGCTCTCGGCAGCGGCAACGCCACGCTGAGCGACTTGGGCGACCTCGACCACGGCGGAACCGCGCGGGCCGCGCTGCCCGAGATTCTCGGCTGGTTCCAGCAGCAGTTCCCGCCGAGCTGACCGGCGGGCCCGACGCCCTCCAGTGTTCAGTGCGAAGGGGCCGACTGGGTTTTCGCCGCGACGGGCGAGTCACTCTCCGCCACGGCGATCCGGATGTCGAGGTGCGCGATCTGGCCGGAGGCGTCGAACTCGGCCTCTCCCGCGAGACCGTCGCCGCCGAATTCCAGCCACCGGTGGTCGTCGAGGAATTCGGCGACCAGGCCCCGCCGCGTCAGGTAGCTGTGCACGGCACGCCGATGATCGGTCAGCGGCAGCGCCCCGAAACCATACGCCAAGACACGAGCAAGGCCTGACGCGGTGGGCGCGGGCAGCTCGAACGCCGGGTGGTCGACGAGAAACGCGACGCATGCGCCGTCGATGATCCCGCAGTAGGAGTTCCAGCGCCCACATACGATTTTCGCGGCATCCGCCATCAGCCCGGCGACCTGGTAGGGCTCCGGCGCCGCGCCCCCGTGCACGACCGGCAGTTCGGCCGAACACAATTCGGCCACGCCGTACCGCAACCCGAACCGGCGCACCGTCTCGGCGGCACGCAGCAATGACGGCGGATAATCCCACGGATTGACCCACCCCCACAGCCACGTCTCGGCGTCGGCCGTGCCGAGCAGATGGACGTCGGTGCACACGAAGGAGCGCTCGTCGCCGAGGAATTCGAGCCGGCGTCCTTCCAGGTCGACCTCCCACACGTGTGCGCCGAGTACGTCCTCGAGGTGCAGCCGGTGCTCGAGCGACAACAAGCCCGCGTCATCGAGAAGTCTCGTCAGTGGCACGGATTGGGACACCGCGTCAGCGTAGTCAACGCCCAGCCACCGCTCCGCTTCCGCTCGGATTTCCGAGACGAGCGTGTCATCCGGGACGCGGCGACACCGCGCCTACGCCGGCCGCCTGCCGGGCAACGGGTGCGGAAGGAAGCCATCGGCGAACAGCTGCTGCACGACCTGCCGGCCCAGCTCGCCGGGGTGATCGGCCATGAAACCCGGCATGCCGCGCCCGAACGATCCTCTTCTACTGCGACGCAGGACTTTTGGAGTTGGTAACGGGCGGAAACCGGTGCTCGATACAGCCACCGAGGTCATAGTCGTGACCGGAACCAGCTCGGGGACGGGCGCATCGGGCATCGGTGCTCCCGGAAGTAGTTGGCACCGAAGGAGCTTCGTAAATGTCTGGTAGAGGGAAGTCGTTGGGTGCCATGGTCGTGGCCGTCGGCGCTGCAGTGTTGCTCGCGGGGTGTGACAGCACTTCCAGTAATAGTGGACCGACACCGAGCAACTCGCAGCCAGCAGTTACCACAACCGCTGCGGCCGCGATCACGTCCGCCGGGGGTGCGACCGCTTCCGCCGGGGGCGAGAACTCGAACACCGGAGTCGAGAGCGCGACGGCCGCGCCGGCGCCCGCTCAGCAGCCCGTGACGGCGGCGCCCGTCGCGCTCTGGGACCCCTGCGGGATATCCGAGGCCGATATCACCGAGCAGGGATTCCGCCCCGACAGCAGGGAAGTGCTCACCGACGACTCCGGCGACAAGAGCTGCCGTTGGCAGTCCCTGACGGGTAACTCCGAATTCACAATCGTGTCGACTCGGCAGACGTTGCAGGATCTCCTGCAGAGCGGCCGCTACGTGGATTTCGATCCGCTGCCGGTCGGCGACCGAGCGGCCTACCGATATCGCGCGGCCCAGGACACGAACAAAATCGGGTGCTACATCGGCATTCCGGTGCCGGGCGGCCTCGTCGCATTCGTCACGCGGAATCCGAAGCCCGATGCACCTCAGGAGCCTTGCGTTGCGGCGCGGCGTCTCAGCGGTGCTCTGGTCGGGTATCTGCCCTGAGCGCGTCGCGAGCGCCTGCTCGAGTCCTGCGCGTGGCTGCCGAGTAGCGGGCGGCGATTCCGGTGACGGCGGCTGCGAGTTCCGGCGCCTGTTCGACGTCGAGGTGGAAGTCGAGGTCCATCGCGGCGAGGTATGCCGCGAGCAGTTGCGGGCTTTGCGCTCCGGCTTCCAGCGCGCTGCTGTGTGCATCGATCGGTTCGACGGTCCAGATGCCAGTGGGGATACGGGCTGCGACCGTGTCGGCGGGCGCGTGAACGGTGACTCGCGCGGTGTAGTTCCACAGTGCCGCCATCCGCCCGCGGGTCACGAAGGCCACCGGATCCGGTCCGGGAAGTTCTCTGATCGTGAAGCCGGGCCCGGTCGGTGTCTTCGGGTCGATGCGGTCGACGCGATAGCTGCGCCAATCCTGGCGATCGAGGTCGTAGCCGACGAGATACCAGCGTCCGCTGCTGTGCACCATCCGGTGTGGTTCGACTCGACGACAACTGGTCTTCGCGTGCCGATCGGAGTAGTCGAATCGGAGTATCTCGGTGCGCTCGATCGCCGTGGCGACAGCCCGGAAAACGTGGGTGTCCACCAGGTTGCCGGCATCGAGAACCGGTTCGGTCGCCGAATGCACCGTGTGCAGCCGGTGACGCAGCCGCGGCGGGAGCAGTTGTTCCAGTTTGACGGCGGCCCGGGCGGCGGCGTCACCGATACCGACCACGCCCGCGCGCGCCGCGGTGCGTAGAGCCACCGCGACCGCCACGGCCTCGTCGTCCTCGAATCGAACGGGCGGCAGCGTGGCACCGGCCCGGAGTCGGTACCCGCCGGCCACGCCGGGCGTAGCGTCGATCTCATAGTCCAGCCGACGCAGCCGGGCGATATCGACACGGATCGTGCGGGTGTTCACGCCCAGACGAGTAGCCAACTCGGCCCCGGTCCAGCAACGCCGGGTCTGCAGCAAACCGAGCAGCCGCAAAAGCCGGACACTGGTATCCACCATGCCGATCAGCCTCTCATCCATCGCGGAGCGATTCGTGCCGCGTTGACTGCCACTGTTACCCGCATGACCACTTCGATGAGTCCCGCTGCCACTTCCTCCCGGCCACTGGCCGGTCGCGGCGCCCTGATCACCGGAGGATCGCGCGGTATCGGTCGCGCCATCACCGCCGAGTTGGCCGCCTCGGGTGCCACTGTGGTGTTCACCTATCACACACGGTCGGAAGCTGCCGAGACGTTGGTTTCCGAGATCGCCGCAGGCGGCGGACGCGCGTCGGCGGTTCGGCTGGATCTCGGCGATCCCGACCAGGTCCCCGCGGCATTCGCCGCCGCAGACACCGTGTTCGAGCAGAGCGGTGTCGGGCTGGACATCCTGGTGGCCAACGCCGGTGTGTTCACCAGTGCGCCACTGGCCGAGGCGGGCATCGAGGAGTGGAATCGTGTGATGGCCGTGAACGCCCGCGGTACGTTCCTCGCCCTTCAGCAGGCAGCGCCGCGGCTGCGCGACGGTGGACGGATCCTCACCCTCTCCACGGTCGGCACTCATTGGCCCAGTCCCGGGGAAGCGATCTACGCGGCGAGCAAGGCGGCAGTCGAACAGCTCACCCGCGTCGCCGCACGCGAGTTCGGACACCGAGGCATCACGGCCAATACCCTCTCTCTCGGTCCGACCGACACCGACCTGCTCCGTTCCAGCGCGCAACCGGGAGCTCTGGAGGCGGCCGCGGCGATGACCGCGCTCGGACGCATCGGCCGGCCCACCGACATCGCAGACCTTGTGGCCCTCTTGGTCGATCCGGACAACCGATGGGTCACCGGCCAGAACATCCGTGCGGACGGAGGGCTGACTTGACAGCTCATCCGGGGCGCGCCATGGAGGCTGTTTCCGCCCCACCACAGCCGGTGGTGACCCCGGCCGGGCTGCGCCGGGTGCTGGTGGTGCTGTGCGTCACCGAAATCACCAGTTGGGGAATCCTGTTCTACGCCTTTCCCGTGCTGCTCGGGCACATCACCACCGACACCGGTTGGCCGGCCACCACGCTGACCGCCGCGTTCTCCGCCGGACAACTCGTCGCCGCCCTCACCGGGATCCCGATCGGGCGCTGGATCGACCGCCACGGTCCCCGTGGAGTGATGAGCGCGGGCTCGATCCTGGCGATCCCGGCGCTGACCGTGGTCGCGACCGCAGCGCACCCGGTGTGGTTCTTCGCCGGCTGGCTGTTGACCGGGACAGCCATGGCAGCGATGCTGTATCCCCCCGCCTTCGCCGCGCTGACCCGTTGGCACGGCCCCGACCGGGTTCGTGCTCTCACGGTGCTCACCTTGGCCGGGGGCATGGCTTCGACGGTATTCGCCCCGTTGACCGCCACGATCTCCGCGCACATGGACTGGCGGGCGACCTATTTGGTGCTCATGGCGATTCTTGCCGTGGTCACCGTGCCCGGGCACTGGTTCGGACTGCGGCTGCCGTGGCCACCCCGCCCGGTCGCGGAACCCGAGCACGCGCATCTCACCGATCCCGGGCCGATCGCGCGTAGCCGCTGCTTCCTGACGCTGGCGCTCGCGTTGAGCGCCGCGGGGTTCGCGTCGTTCGCGGTGGTGGTCACCCTGGTTCCGCTGCTGACCGAACGCGGTCTCGACAACGGCCTGGCGGCGGTCGCGCTCGGGCTCGGCGGCGCCGGGCAGGTAGCCAGCCGGATCGGTTACTCCGCGTTCGCCGCGCGCACCAGCATCCGCACTCGCACCGTGGTGATCCTGCTGGCCATCGCCGCGACCACCGCGCTGCTGGGGGTCTTCACCACCGCATGGACGTTGATCCCGGCTGCGATAGCCGCCGGCATGTCGCGCGGAGTGTTCACCCTGTTGCAAGCCACCGCCGTCAGCGACCGCTGGGGAACCGGGCACTACGGGCACCTCACCGGTCTGCTCGCGGCACCGCTGATGATCACCATGGCCGCGGCGCCGTTCGCCGCCGCCGCTCTGGCATCCGTCCTCGGCGGCTACGCCACGACCTTCCTGCTCCTGTCCGCCCTCGCCGCCGTAGCCGCCGTTCTGTCGACCGCGAGCATCCCGAAAACCGGACAGAAGTGACTGTTGTGACCGACCTCATCCCCGGCGGCACGCTCGACCGGGTGCTGGTGCGTGGCGGCCGCGTGCCCTCGGCGGACGGCCTGAGGGAGAATACAGACGTGAGCGACGCAATCAGCGAGGAGTTCGAACATCAGCTCGGCGTTCCGGCGGTCGTGGCGCCGACGGGTGCAGTGGCATTCGCCGGCTCCTCAACGAGCTGAAACGGTTGCGCAGGACGCTGGAAGAAGGAATGAAGGCTGTGGAGATTCCCGGAGCAGGAGACGGCACGTCGAAAGTCACCCGACTACCGCGACGCCCGCGGCGTGTGGCGGAAGAGGCCGGCGAGCGTCTCCACAAGACTTGGCGCTCGGAACGCGGCTCCGTCTACGACCCTGCACCGACCAAGCCCGTACTGCGATCGGAACTGCAGCGGGAGACAGGGTGGTGGCCGGTCGACCCCGGCGCGGCGCAGCACTCCGCTCCCGCGGAGGATCCGGGCAGTGCCCAGCCGGGTGGGAGTGTCATCGACCTCGACGCGTTGCGGCGGAAACGAGCTGGTGACGACGCTCCGGCCGCCGGTATCCGGCGTATGGCCAAACCGCGCCGAATAGGAAAAGGCGCAGGCGAGAGATCGGGCACCGGAGGCGAGCCCGACAGTGGTTTCAGCGGCGATCCCGAAGCTCCCCGCGTGGACTGACCTGCCGGTCCACGCTGACTCTCCGCAGGCCTGCGCCGCGCCCACACCTACCCGCCGAGGATTCGCACGCATCGCGTGAACGGGAGGCGGAAGTAGCCCCCGGCCGAATGCGCTGCGGTGCCGGTCGCGGCGATGACCGACAGTCATCCGCCGGGCCATGGCAGTCACCGATTACGTCATCCGACCGACGCGGCGGGACACGGACGCTGCCTAGCGTCGTCGGTGGTGACCGGATGCGGTCACGAGCCGGAGCCTTGCGAGGGAGTTGCGATGACCATCAACAGACGACGATTGTTCGGCGGAGCGCTGGCGGTGGGCGCCGCAGGGGTGGCCGCGGGCTCGCTCACCGCCTGCTCGGCAGCGGAGTCGACGCCCGCCACGGCGCCTGCGGGCGCGGCCCTGCGGGCGGGGGCGGGCGCCCACACAACTCTCGGCCCGGTCCAGCAGATCGAGGCGGGGTTGCTGAACGTCGGATACGTCCGATACGGCCCCGCGACCGGCACACCGGTGCTGTTGCTGCACGGCTGGCCATACGATCCCTTCAGCTACGCCGACGTCGGGCCGCTGCTCGCGACGGCCGGCTACCGGGTGATCGTGCCCTACTTGCGCGGTTACGGGCCGACGACCTTCCGATCCGAGCGGACCGTGCGCAACGGCCAGCAGTCCGCGATCGCCCGCGACGTGGTCGATCTCATGGACGCGCTCGGTATCGATGCCGCGATCCTCGGCGGATTCGACTGGGGCTCACGCACCGCCGACATCGTTGCCGCGCTGTGGCCGCAACGCTGCCGGGCTCTGGTCTCGGTGAGCGGATACCTGGTCACCTCGCTGACCGGCAACCAGCAGCCGCTGCCCCCGCAGGCCGAGCTCGGCTGGTGGTATCAGTACTACTTCGCCACCGAGCGCGGCCGCCAGGGCTACGCCCGCAACCGGCACGACTTCAACAAACTGATCTGGCGCAACGCTTCACCGCAGTGGGAGTTCGACGACGCCACCTACGACCGCAGCGCGGCGACGTTCGACAATCCCGACCACGTCGACATCGTCATCCACAACTACCGCTGGCGCCTCGGACTGGCACCGGGCGAACCGCAGTACGACGGCTACGAGCAGCAGCTCGCGGCCGCTCCGGCCATCACGGTGCCGACCATCACCCTGGCCAGTGATTTCGACGGCGCGGCCAAGGACGGCGCGGCCTACCGCGGCAGATTCACCGGCCGCTATCAGCACCGGGTGCTCGGCGGCATCGGGCACAACGTGCCGCAGGAGGCTCCGCAGCCCTTCGCCCAGGCGATCATCGACGCCGACCACTTGTGAGTTCCGCGCGGCGAACACCCGTGGTGTTGCTGCACGGCGCGTGGTTGCACGCGTCGTCGTGGCAAGGGTGGTCACGGTGTCTCATGAGCCGGGGGTTCGCGGTGAGCGCTCCCCGGTGGCCGGGTGAGCTGGACACCGTGGCCGCGACTCGCGCCGATCCTTCCGGGTGGCGCGATCTCGGACTGGCGGCACTGACCGCGCATTACGTGCGCGTCGCGCGCTCGTTCGACACTCCCCCGGTGCTCATCGGCCACTGTGTCGGCGGCCTGATCGCCCAGTATCTACTCGGCGCGGATCTGGCTCTGGCGGCCGTGGCGCTGGCGCCGATCCCGCCCGGCGATCTCAACCGGCTGGTCGTCGCACGGCCGGCCGTACCGGAATCTCCTGGCGAGCCGGCCCGCCTGTCGCCGCGCGAATTCCGGCAGTTCTTCGCCAACGCGGTCGACGCGGGCGAGGCCGCCGCGCTCTTCGGCCGACACGTCGTCCCGATGCCTCTGCGGCTGCTCGGCGACATCGGCGCGCGAAGCGAACCGGGGCAGACGGAACTCACGGTGGCCACCGGCAACCAGGATCGCGGACCGTTGCTGTTGGTCTCCGGGCAGGAGGATCGACTGGCGCCCGACACGATGACGCGGGCGATGTACAAGCGCTATGGCGACTCCGTGGCGGTGAGCGAGCTCGCGCAGTTCGCCGACCGAGGACATTCCCTCGTGATCGACAGCGGGTGGCCCGAGATCGCCGATCACGTCCTGGGCTGGCTGACCGACCACGGCATCCGAGCCTGATCGGCCGGTGCTCGGTCCGGCGGGCCGCCCGCCTCCGGCACGCGGGCGAGTGCGTCACGGAGTGCGGCGCGGGTCGTGATGCCCAGTTTGGGGAAGATCCGGTACAGGTGCGAGCCGACGGTTCGCGGCGACAGGTGCAGCTGTACGCCGATCTCCTTGTTGGTCAGTCCGGCCGCCGCCAGATCGGCGATCCGACGCTCCTGCCAGGTCAGCGTGGCGGGCTCCGCCGCTGTCCCGGCCCCGCCGACACCGAGCGGACGCAGTTCGGCCCGCGCGCGCTCGGCCCACGCCGGAGCGCCCAGCCGCTCGAACGCATCCGCCGCCGCCGACAGGTGGTGCCTGGCCGCCGTCCTGCTGTTGGCGTGCCGGAGCCGCAGCCCGTGCGCCGATCGGATCCGTGCCAGCTCGAAGGGGAAACGTGCGGCCGCGGGATGGCTCTCGGCACGAGCCACCATGTCGGCGGCGCGCGCGTCGTCGGCGGTGGTCATCGCCATGGCGCCGAAGGTGAGGATCGCCAGGCGCGGTGAGATCGCGGGCAGGCCGGCGTCCCATGCGGCGGCGGCATGTGCGTGCGCCTCCTCGGTGCGCCCGGTGCGCACGGCGGCTTCGACCAGGTCCAGCAGGCTACGCGAAGCCTGATAGGCGTACGGTACGAACTCGCCCGGCGGTGTGATGCCGATGGCGTGCAGATAGGCCGCCTCGAAATCGCCCGCGGTCAGCGCCGCTGTCGTGCCCGCTGCGTCGGCGGCCTGGGTGAGGAATCCGAGACCCCGTGGCCTGGCCCAGGAGTCGACCACCGCCTGCAGTTCACGGGCCTCGTCGAGGCGCCCGCGCAGCGCCGCCAGTTGCGCCAGGTAGCCGCGGCTCTGCTGGGCGAACAGGTCGTAGCCCAGGTCGACGGCCCGCTGCAGCGACCGCTGCCCGGTTCGCTCGGCCTCGTCCCATTCACCGGTCAGCGTCTGATCCAGCATGATCAGGTGCAGCATGACGATGCCGCTGGCCACCGCGCCGGTCTCGAGTTCCCGGTCCACGATCCGCTGCAGGTACGGACGGTACTCCCCCGCAATGTCCAGGTGATAGGACGAGACCGCCAGCCGGGTGACGTCCCACGGTTCCAGTTCCGGCAGCCGCGCCGCGGCCGACTCCACCGGCTGCGCCAGGCCGGCGCCGTGGCGCACCACATCGCTCCACGAGTCGCGGTAGATCCGCGTGCGCGGCGGCAGCAGGTCGCCCAGGTCGGCGAGCAGGTCACGGGTCCGCGCCCACATCGCGGCGTTTCCGGCGTACTGACTGATCGCCAGCAGCAGATTCACCAGCCGGACCAGCACCTCCTGCTGCTCGGGCGCGCCGCGGGCGGACAACTCCTCGATGGCGGCCGAGACGCGTCGGTGCGAACCGCGTACGTCACCGTCCTGGTACAGCGCCGAGTACGCCGAGGCCAGCACCGCGGCCGGTGACTCGTTCCCGCCCGGAGCCGGATCCGACTGCACGATCCGCTGCGCCTGACCCAGCCGGGCCGCGTGCCCGGCGACGAAAGCGGCGTCGCCGAGGCGGCGCGAACGGTTTTCGTGGTTCTCGCTGAGCTGCGCGGCGCGGGTCAGCCATGCCACCGCCGCCAGCGCCCCGCCGCGGCGGGTCGCCGATTCGGCCGCCGCCTCCAGCGCCGCCGCCACCTGCTCGTCGGGATCGATGGTGGCCGCCGCCAGATGCTTGGCACGGCGCTCGACGTCGTCGCGGTGCACCAGCGCGAGCGCGGTATGCGCGGCCCGCCGCTGGTTGGGCGTGGCCTGCTGCACCACAGCCGAACGTACCAGCGGATGTCGAAACGTGAAATCGCCTGTGCGCAGGTCTATTTCGAGTAGCCCGAGGCGCACTGCCTCCTCGGCGTCGCGCATCCGGTAGCGGCTCGCAGGCCCCACGGTCGCGGTGGCGCGCGCGCCGACCCCGTCGAGCGCGCCTTTGAGCAGTTCCGCGCGCACGGTCTCGGGAAGCGCCGCGATCCGCCCGCTGTACAAGCGCTGCAACCGCTTCGGCAGTGGAACCGCGAGTTCGTCGACGATGTCGTCGGGGGTGTCCGCCGCGCCGGCGATGTAAGCGGGCAACTCCAGCAGAGCCAGTGCGTTGCCGCGCGCGTGTTCGAGGGTGAGGCGGCGGGTACGCGCGGTCAAGCCCGGGTGGCGCTGATCGAGCAGGCAGGCGGCCGCATGCTCGGACAACGGCGGGATCGTGGTCTCGGGCAAGGCGGCGGTATCCAGCCGCGCGTG
The DNA here is from genome assembly GCF_009829325.1 of Nocardia sp. CY41. Taxonomy (GTDB): domain Bacteria; phylum Actinomycetota; class Actinomycetes; order Mycobacteriales; family Mycobacteriaceae; genus Nocardia. The sequence continues at coordinate 81,660 of NZ_VUOS01000024.1, read as the reverse complement.
GATGTCGGCACGTAGTGCGATCAGCATCTTCACCGCGCTGCCGGTGAGCCTGCGGCCGATGAAACCGCACACCTCGGCGCTGGCGGTGTCCAGCCACTGGCCGTCATCGAGGACCAGCAGCAGCGGCCGCTCCCGCGCGGCCGATGCGAGCAGGTTGAGTACGGCGATGCCCAGCGTCATGACCGAGGGCGGATCCCCGGCCCGCTGCCCGAAGACGGCGTCGAATGCGGCGCGAGTCCCTTCGTCGAGGTCGCACGCGTGCGCCAGCAGCGGATACAGGAACTGGTGCAGTCCCGCGTAGGGCAGTTCGGATTCGGCTTCGACGCCGGTCACGCGCAGGACCCGGTACTCGGCGCGCTCGGCCAGGTCGGCGGCGTGGGCGAGCAGCGCGCTCTTGCCGACACCGGTTTCGCCGCGCAGGATCAGCGACCTACCGCCCGGGGCTGTCACGAACGAGGAAAGTTGCGCTTGCTCGTCGTCGCGGCCCACCATCGCCGCGGCACATGACTCCATGTCGGGTCGCTCCTCTCGCGCCTGCGGCAAGACTAACCGGTCGGTTCCACTGCGGCGAAGCCTTCGCGAAGGGGCCGTACCGAGGTCATTCGACCGCTCGCGCGCGCAGCGGACACCGCCGAGGCGCCGGGGAAGATACGTCACCGCTACGTCATCCGACGGATTCGCCGCCGTGCGCTCGACAGCGATGCTCGACAGGCAGCCGGAACCGTCACCGCGGTCCGGCGGCGGAAAGCGGTGGGCCCGCACGACGACGAGCGCTACGGCGACCCGGTCATCGATGCACTCATCGCCTTCTTCGCCGACGGCCTGCGGTGCCCGCCTGACCTATCGAGAAAGGCCATCATGAAAGACATCCGACGCCGCAGCGTCCGTATCCACCGGGTCGCTCGCGCGGTGACCGCACTGACTGCCGTCGTGGCCGGAGGCGCGCTGGCCGTCGCGTGCACCGCGAGCACCACCACCCACACCGGCCCGACGCCGGACGCGCCGAAACCGACCATCCTCCTCGAACACGGGGCCTTCGCCGACGGATCGAGCTGGAACGAGGTCATCGAGCGCCTCACCCACGACCGGTATCGCGTTGTGGCGGCGGCGAATCCGCTGCGCGGGCCCGCCGCCGACGCCGCCGCGCTCAAAGCCCTGCTCGGCACCATCGACGGACCCGTCGTACTGGTCGGCCACTCCTACGGCGGCTCGGTGATCAGCGCGGCGGCAGCAGGCAATCCGCAGGTCGCGGCGCTCGTCTACGTGGCGGCGTTCCTGCCCGCCCCCGGGGAGACGGCGCTCGACCTGACCGGCCGCTACCCCGGCTCGACCCTGCCCGCCGCCCTGGGCCGGATTCCGATCACCGGGCCCAGCGGTACGCCGGGTGAGGACCTCTACATCCGGCCGGACGCGTTCCGCGACCAGTTCGCCGCCGACGTCGACGCCGAACGCGCTGCCCTCATGGCAGCTACCCAACGCCCCATCGCGCAGTCCGCGCTCGAAGAGCCCGCCACCGCGGCGGCCTGGACCGACAAGCCCAGCTGGGACGTGATCACCACCGAGGACCGCAACATTCCCGTCGCGGCCCAGCGGTTCATGGCCGAACGCGCCCACGCCCACGTCACCGAGGTGGCTGCTGCCTCCCACTCGGTGGCCGTGTCCCATCCCGGCGTCGTCGCCGACGTCATCGAACAGGCCGCCCAGAGCGCGCACCGGTAACCGCCAGAACAGGAGAGTCGCAATCATGGACATGAGACTGGAAGTCGTCGTGCTGCCCGTCGCCGACGTCGACCGCGCGAAGGACTTCTACACCGGGCTCGGGTTCCGCCTCGACGCCGACTTCACGGTGGACGAGGGGTATCGGGTCGTCCAAGTGACACCGCCGGGATCGGAAGCCTCGATCATCTTCGGCACCGGCGTGGCGGCCGCGTCGCCCGGCTCGCTGCACGGGCTGCACCTGGTCGTCACCGATATCGAGCGGTCGATCGCGGAGTTGCGCGAGCGCGGCGTCGAGGTCGAGGGGCCGTTCCGCGACGCCACCGGCGTGTTCCACCACGCGGGCACCGCGCAGCGCGTCCCCGGGGCGCACCCGCAACGCGCCAGCTACGGCTCCTTCGCAGCCTTCCACGACCCCGATGGCAACAGCTGGTTCCTGCAGGAAGTCACCCAGCGGGCACCCGGCCGCTGACGACCGAGACGAAAGCACTGCCATGACAGACGAGAACTCTCGGACCTACGACGTCGTGGTCCTCGGAGCCGGGCCGGTCGGTGAGAACGTCGCCGACCGAACCAGCGCCGCCGGACTGCGCACCGTCATCGTAGAAGCCGAGCTGGTCGGCGGCGAATGCTCCTACTGGGCTTGCGAACCCAGCAAGGCGCTGCTGCGGCCCGCCTTGCTCCACGCGGAGGCCCGCCGGGTTCCCGGCGTCGCCGCGGCGCTCACCCGGCCTCTCGACGCCGCGGCCGTCTTGGCACACCGCGATCGCATGTCCGCCGACTGGGACGACCGCGACCAGGTCGACTGGCTCGGCTCCGCGGGCATCGCCCTGGTGCGCGGGCACGGACGGATCACCGGCCGGCGCCGGGTGACGGTCGAGACCTCGGACGGCGCGACGCTGGACCTCGAGGCCCGGCACGCGGTGGCCGTCTGCACCGGCACCCGCGCGGCGTTGCCGCCGCTGCCAGGACTGGACACGGTGCGCGCCTGGACGAGCCGGGAGGCCACCAGCGCCCGCGGGGTGCCCGGCCGGCTGGTCGTTCTGGGCGCGGGCGTGGTCGCTGCCGAGATGGCCACGGCGTGGCAGGCGCTGGGGTCGCGGGTGACGCTCGTCGCCCGCGAGTCCCGGCTGCTCCCCCGCGTCGAGCCCTTCGCCGCGGAGCTGGTCGCCGACCGGCTGCGGGCGGCGGGCGCCGATCTCCGGTTCGGCACCACCATCGTGCACGCCGAACGGGCGGGCGGACCGGACGACGGTGTGCACGTCACGCTCGGCGACGGCAGCCGAATCGTCGCCGACGAACTGCTGCTGGCGACGGGGCGCGCACCCCGCACCGAGGACATCGGACTCGAGACCATCGGCCTGGCCCCTGGGCAGTGGCTCGACACCGACGAGACCTTCACCGTGACCGCGGTCGGCGGGGACTGGCTGTACGCGGTGGGCGATGTCAACCACCGCGCGCTGCTCACCCATCAAGGCAAATACCAAGCACGGGTCGCGGGCGCCGTCATCGCGGACCGGGCCCGCGGCCGCGCCCTCGAGACCGGTCCGTGGGGGCGGCACGCGGGCACCGCCGACCGGTTGGCGGTACCACAAGTGGTGTTCACCGAACCCGAGATCGCCGCCGTCGGCCTCACCACCGAGGACGCGGAGCGCTGCGGGCGGAAGGTCGACGTGGTCGACTACGACATCGGCCGGGTCGCCGGGGCGGTGCAGCACACTCCCGGCTATCGGGGCCGCGCGCGGATCCTCGTGGACCCGGACCGGCACGTGGTGGTCGGCGCCACGTTCGCCGGCGCGGGCGTGGCCGAACTGCTGCACTCGGCCACCGTCGCGATCACCGGCGAGATCCCGATCGACCGGCTCTGGCATGCCGTTCCGCCCTTCCCCACCATCAGCGAGGTGTGGCTGCGCCTGCTGGAGACCTATCGCGACCAGCGGCGCTGATCCGTTCTCCGCCACCATCGGCCCGGCATGCCGCGGCCGGTGGTCGATGTTCGTCAGAGGTGATGGCCTGGTACTCGACATACCGGCGCGAGCCGCCTCTTACCGGTGGCCGATCCCAGCGGCCCTCGAGCAGCAGAGCAGCGTTCGCTGAGGTCACACCGCCTTGTGCCCTGTGTCACAGTCCGAATCGGCTGTGACGTATTGACCACCGCCGATCTGTCCAGCATGGTGGCGGGAGGTTAACAAGCGCTCAGTAACTTGCTCGAGAGGTACAGCAGTCATGCCCGAAGCCGTCATCGTCTCTGTCGCCCGGTCACCGATCGGTCGCGCCGGCAAGGGTTCCTTGCGGGATCTCCGGCCCGACGACTTGGGGGCGCAGATCGTGCGGGCCGCGCTGGCGAAGGTGCCCGCCCTCGGACCGAACGGCATCGACGATCTGATGCTCGGGTGTGGCCAGCCCGCCGGTGAGTCGGGCTTCAATCTCGCCCGGGTGGTGGCGATTCTGGCGGGACTGGATCGAGTGCCCGGCACCACGGTCAATCGGTACTGCTCGTCGAGTTTGCAGACGACCCGGATGGCGCTGCACGCGATCCGAGCCGGCGAGGGCGACGTGTTCATCTCCGCCGGTGTGGAAACCGTGAGCCGCTACGGCAAGGGCAGCGCCGACGGGATGCCCGGCACCGAGAACCCGGTATTCGCCGACGCGGTGCGCCGGACCGAGAAATTCGCCGCGGGAGGCGAGGCCTGGACCGATCCGCGCACCGAGGGTCTGCTGCCCGACGTCTACATCGCGATGGGGCAGACCGCGGAGAACGTGGCGCAACTGTGCGGCGTGAGCCGTGCCGAGCAGGACGCTTTCGGTGTCCGCAGCCAGAACCTCGCCGAGGCCGCCCTCGCCAACGGGTTCTGGGAGCGCGACATCACCGCGATCACCCTGCCCGACGGCAGTGTCGTCTCGAAGGACGACGGCCCGCGACCGGGAGTCACCCTGGAGAAGGTCGCCGAACTGAAGCCGGTATTCCGGCCCGACGGGACGGTGACGGCCGCCAACTGCTGCCCGCTCAACGACGGCGCGGCCGCGGTCGTGATCATGTCCGACACCAAGGCCGCCGAGCTCGGCCTGACGCCGCTGGCTCGGATCGTTGCGACCGGAGTCAGCGCGCTGTCGCCCGAGATCATGGGCCTGGGGCCGGTGGAAGCGTCGAAACAAGCGCTGGCCCGAGCCGGGATGACCATCGACGACGTCGACCTGGTCGAAATCAACGAAGCCTTCGCCGCCCAGGTCATTCCCTCGGCGCGGGAGCTGGGCGTCGACTTCGACAAGCTCAACATCAACGGCGGCTCGATCGCGGTCGGTCACCCGTTCGGCATGACGGGCGCCCGCATCACCAGCACTCTGATCAACTCCCTGCAGTTCCATGACAAGCAGATCGGCTTGGAAACGATGTGCGTCGGCGGCGGCCAGGGCATGGCGATGGTGCTCGAGCGCCTGTCGTAACCGCTGACTCCACAAAGGGACGCATTGATGAACAGATTCGAAGGCAAGACAGCGATCGTCACGGGCGCGAGCCGAGGCATCGGGCTCGGCATCGCACAGCGCTTGGTGGACGAGGGGGCGAGAGTGGTGATCACCGCCCGCAAACAGGAGGCCCTCGACGAAGCGGTGGAAACACTCGGCGGGCCGGACCGCGCGCTGGCCGTCGCGGGCCGCGCCGATGACGTCGATCACCAGGCGGAGACCGTCGCGCGCGCGATCGACACGTTCGGCAGCGCCGATCTCCTCGTCAACAACACCGGCATCAACCCCGCGTTCGGGCCGATGGTCGATCTGCCGCTGGATGTGGCCCGCAAGATCGTCGAGGTCAACTGCCTGGCCGCGCTGTCGTGGGTGCAGCAGACGTACCGGGCTTGGATGAAGGACTTCGGGGGCGCGATCGTGAACGTATCGTCGGTCGCCGGTCTCAAGCCCGCGCCGGGCATCGGCTTCTACGGTTCGAGCAAAGCGATGCTCACGCACATCACCCAGGAACTAGCGGTCGAACTCGGCCCGCACCTGCGAGTCAACGCCGTCGCCCCGGCGGTGGTGAAGACGAAATTCGCCACCGCTCTCTACGACGGCAGGGAGGACGAGGTCGCCGCGGCCTACCCGCTGAAGCGGCTCGGCGTGCCCGAGGACATCGGCAGTGTGGTGGCGTTCCTGCTCTCCGACGACGCGAGCTGGCTGACGGGGCAGTTGCTGGTCGTGGACGGCGGCGTCACGCTGACCGGCGGGGTCTGACATGGCGCGGATGAAGGCGTGGCGAGTCCACGAACTGGGCGAACCGGGCACCGTGCTCCGGCTCGACGACGTGGAAGTTCCGAAGCCCGGCCCGAGCCAGGTTGTCGTGCGCGTCTCCGGCGCCGCGGCGAACTTTCCCGATGTACTGATGTGCCGCGGCCTTTATCAGGTCCGGCCGCCATTGCCGTTCACGCCAGGCGTCGAATTGTGCGGCGAAGTGGTGGCGCTCGGTGCCGACGTGACCGGGATCGCCGGCGGCGACCGGGTGCTCGGAGGCGCGGCGCTGCCCCACGGCGGTTTCGCGGAATTCGCCGTGCTGGAGGCCACCCAGACCTTCCCCGCGCCGCCGTCGTTGGACGACGCGGAGGCGGCCGCGCTGTTCATCGGCTACCAGACCGGCTGGTTCGGGTTGCATCGGCGCGCCGGATTGTCAGCGGGCGAGACCCTCCTGGTGCACGCCGCGGCAGGTGGCGTGGGCAGCGCCGCGATCCAACTCGGCAAGGCCGCAGGCGCCCGGGTGATCGGGGTCGTCGGCGGTGCCGAAAAGGCAGCCTACGCCGAGGCTTTGGGCGCAGACGTGGTCATCGATCGTCACCAGCGGGACTTCGTCGATGTCGTCAAGGACGTAACCGGCGGTCGTGGTGCCGACGTGATCTACGACCCGGTCGGCGGCGAGGTGTACCAGCGGTCCACGAAATGCGTTGCCTTCGAAGGACGCATCGTAGTCGTCGGATTCGCCGGCGGCGAGATCCAGACCGCCGCACTGAATCACGCACTGATCAAGAACTATTCGATCCTCGGTCTGCACTGGGGTTTGTACAACACCCAGGATCCGGCCGCCGTCGCCGAATGCCACCGCGCGCTGACCGCACTTGCCGCCGACGGTGCGATCCGCCCCCTGGTCAGTGCCCGGCTGGGGCTGGGGGACGTCGCCGACGCCGTGCAGCGACTCGCGGACGGCGAGACCGTCGGCCGAGTGGTCTACACACCCTGAGTAATTTCCGATCACATCTTCGAGGAGTATTCATGACCGATCCGACACAGCGGACCGCGGTCGTCACCGGCGCCGCACGCGGAATCGGCGCCGCCGTCGCCCGGCGACTGGCCGCCGACGGTATGGCGGTAGCCGTGCTCGACCTGGACGAGGCCGCCTGCAAGACGGTCGTCGACGAGATCGAGTCGGCCGGTGGCCGCGCGCTCGCGGTCGGTGTCGATGTCGCCGACGAGGCCGCCGTCACCCGGGCGGTCGATCGGGTGGCCGCCGAACTCGGCGCACCGACGGTGCTGGTCAACAACGCCGGGATCCTGCGCGACAATCTGCTGTTCAAGATGAGTGTCGAGGATTGGGATGCCGTCCTGAACGTGCACCTGCGCGGATCGTTCCTGCTGGCCCGGGCGGTGCAGGCGCACATGATCGAGCAGAAGTGGGGTCGCATCGTGAACCTGTCCAGCACGTCGGCACTCGGCAACCGTGGCCAGGCCAACTACGCGGCCGCCAAGGCCGGACTGCAGGGATTCACCAAGACACTCGCACTCGAACTCGGCAAGTTCGGCGTCACCGCGAACGCGGTCGCCCCGGGTTTCATCGAGACGGAGATGACCGCGGCCACGGCCGCCCGGATGAACATTTCCTTCGAGGAACTCAAGACGGCGATGGCCGCCCAGATCCCGGTCGCCCGTACCGGCACTCCCGCCGATATCGCGCACACCGTGTCTTTCCTGGTGAGCGAGGGCGCCGGATTCGTGTCCGGCCAGGTGATCTACGTGGCCGGCGGCCCGCGGAACTGAACCGAGGAAGGAGAGCTGTGCAGGTATTCCAGGGCCTGTCCGAGCTGGAGTCCGCAGTCGGGACCCACCTCGGATACAGCGATTGGCACACGGTGACCCAGGAACAGATCGATCGCTTCGCCGAAGCTACCGGGGATCACCAATGGATCCATGTGGATCCCGCGAAAGCCGCCGCCGGACCGTTCGGCACCACCGTCGCCCACGGGTTTCTCACCCTCTCGATGGTGCCGATGCTGGCCGGACAGGTGTATGCGGTCCGGGGCTTGTCGATGGGCGTCAACTACGGCACCAACAAGGTGCGATTCCCGACGCCGGTTCCGGCCGGATCCCGGGTCCGAGCCGGTGTGGAACTGGTCTCGCTCGTGCCGGGCACGATGGGGTCACAGGCGGTGACCCGAGTGACCGTGCAGCTCGAGGGCTCGGACAAGCCCGCGTGCGTGGCCGAGACGGTCGCGGTGCTGGTGCCGTGATGGCCGATCCGGAACTCGGGTCCGATCTGTTCGGCGAACAAGAGGAGATCACGTGACAACTACCCAGCAGGTGCGGCTCGCGAAACGGCCGTCGGGGCTGCCCGACGCGGGCACATGGAACCTGACAACCGAGGAACTGCCCGCGCTGTCCCCGGGCCAGATCCTGGTCGAGGTGGATTTCATCTCGCTCGACCCGGCCATGCGCGGGTGGCTGAACGACGTGCGCTCCTATGTCCCGCCGGTGGGTGTCGGGGAGGTCATGCGGGCGCTGGACATCGCGACCGTGGTCGAGTCGACGCATCCGGACTTCGCTGTCGGCGACGCCGTCAGCGGAACTTTCGGCGTGACCGAATACGCGATCCATGATGGCAGGGGGGTGCAAAAGGTCGATTTGCGTTCGGCGGCCGGTCCGACCTGGTTGGGTACGCTCGGAATGCCGGGAATGACAGCGTATTTCGGCTTGCTCGAGGTCGGCGAGCTGCGAGCCGGAGAAACGGTGGTGGTGTCCGCGGCCGCAGGCGCCGTCGGCGGCATCGCCGGTCAGATCGCAAAGATCAAAGGTGCGCGGGTGATCGGTATCGCCGGCGGCGCCGAGAAGTGCCGGATGCTCACCGAGGAACTCGGCTTCGATGCGGCCATCGACTATCGGAGTGAGAGCGTCCTGCTGCGGCTGCGGGAAGTCGCTCCGGAGGGGATCGACGTCTACTTCGACAATGTCGGCGGTGACATCCTCGATGCCGCACTGGCCAACCTCCGGCGTGGTGCCCGCATCGTCATCTGTGGTGCGATCTCGGCGTACAACGCGGAAAAGCTCCCTCCGGGACCTTCGCGGTATATGTCGCTGCTGGTCCACCGGGCGTCCATGACGGGCTTCGTCGTTTTCGACTATGCGGATCGTTACGGTGAGGCGGTCGCGGAGATCTCCGGTTGGCTGGCCGAGGGCAGGATCAAGAGCAGGGAGCATGTCGTGGACGGCGGTGTCGCCCGCTTCGGTGAAACCTTGAACATGCTGTTCACGGGTGCCAACACCGGCAAACTCGTGCTCGCTGTGTAGCGCCATACTGTCCAGGTGACCGATACAGAGGACCGCTCGCGCGCGGACCAGACCCGAGCGCGGCTGCTCGACGCGGCTGTGGTTGCCTTCGCCGAACGCGGCTTCCACGGCTCGACGACGCGCGACATCACATCGATCGCCGGAGTGAGCACGGGGGCGATCTACGTGTACCACCGTTCCAAGGAAGAATTGCTCTACGAGATCTCGCGCGCCGGTCACCTGGACACCCTCGAGCGCGTCCGCGCTGCCATCGCATCAGCACAAGACCCCGCCGAACAACTGATCGCCGTGATGAGAGAGTTCACGATCCATCACGCACGCGCCCATACCGTCGCCCGGATCATCAACTACGAGCTCGCCGCGCTGAGCCCGGAACACCAGCAGGAAATCAAGGAAACCCGGCGTGCGATCGAAGGAGAGGTCCGGAGCCTGATCGAGCGAGGGGCGGATGCCGGGGAGTTCGAGAATTCGAACATCCATATGGCCGCGACCGCCCTGCTTTCGCTGGGAATCGATATCGCGCGCTGGTATCACGAGGGTGGTTCCTGGTCACCGGAGGACATCGGCGATTACTACGCGGACCTCGCGCTCCGCATCGTGGGCGGTCGGAGGCCGAGTCACCCCGAGTCCGCTCGATCGTGACGATCTCAGGATGATCACCTGCGGAGCGCAGGTACTGCTGCGGACCGGCCACATCGTGCTCGCGTCGCGTGCCGACGAACTGGGGAACATCGAAGCCCTGCAGGGGAAATCTCGACCCACTAACTTTCTTCGGACGTCGGCTCGAAACCGGCCTCGAGGGGGTTCGCGGCCATCCTGATGGCGAGGCCGGACTGCATCGCACGGTGCCGCCGGGATCACTCGCCCAGGCGAGTATGCCGAGACACGGAATGACGACGCAGGACAGCAGTAGATACCCGGGCGGCCGTGACCAGAATCGCCGCTCTGCGATGCTCACCCGCCGCGCCGAGGCGTGGCACATAGTGGGGTCCTATAGCGACTTGGACCGACCAGTCACCATTGCGAACAGTAATCCGATCTCGCAAGCCGCAGAGATCAGTAGGGCGGTGACGGTAGACGTGTGGAATCCGCGGCGCGGAGAACGTAGTTGCCGCTCCCGATGATGTCGTGGTGCTGATGGTCGGCCGGGCAAACACCCGAGGCTGCTGGAGTCTTGCCGTCGTAGAACAAGCCCGAACACTTGCGGCACCAGCGCCACTTCTGTTCTCCGCCCACACCGTCTCGATTGGTCACGTCTTCCAGTCGGTAGTTGCCGGATCCGAAAGCCACGTGACCGGGTTGCTCACTGAATTGCGGTGAAGGGCAGATTCCGTGAAAGCCGAAATTCCCTTCGAACCAGAGTCCTTGGCACTGCCGACACCATCTCCAGTCGGACTGGCCCTGTCCGCCGTCGGGGTCTTCCTTCAGGATGTAGTCGCCGGTTCCATCCTCATGGTGGCCGCCGTCGAGGATATCGCCGGCTGGGCAGCCACCGCGGGTACCGTTGCCCGAGAACCAGAGCCCACTGCAACGCGCACACCTTCTCCACAGGCGCTGTGTTGCCGAGGCCGGCGCGGCGTTCTCTATCACGAAATAACCGGCAGCAGTAATTATTCCGACTCCTACAGCCATACGCAGGAGCGTGCGCCGCGGAATAGGTATCGAATCGCTGGTCGTCATCAGATCCACGGTCCTCCCCGGACACGGATTCTTCGGAGTCGCTTCTCCAAGCCAGGATGCTACCGCCGAAACAGCATGAGCACAGCGGTTTTCACTGGCCGTCACCTGGCCGGGTACACCGACGAGAACGGAGCCGGACCACGAGAAGCCCCCGTGCTGTGGAGGTGGACGATCGGCCGAGTCGCCGTGTCGCGTATCCCGGTGGTCGAAGCGTCCCGGCGTTCCGTGGCGATTCACCTTCGAAGAAGACATAGGACGCCGGAACAGCCGAGCTTCACAAGTAGCTCACTACTTGCTGCCGGGCTTCGACCATCGAATGCGGCCGATCGATGACCCACCTCCCGTTCACTGCCGTGGGCTTGTCGGGCGGCGCTACCCGCTGCAGCGCTCACCCCGGCGTGAAGACAAGTAGTCGGCCACTCGTGCTGGTCGACGGTGCCGTCGCGAAGCTGAAAAGCGTCGCCGCTCGCGGTTTCGGGCCGAAGAGCATATGGGCGACTTCGGTTGCTCGATATGACCGATTCGTCGCCCGCCGCCATGCGGCGCCATGCCTGCAAGTCTCGAGCTGAGGAGGACATCGTGTCGATCGAGCAAGTCAACCGCAGCGCCGGCGTGCCTGGAAGCCGCGCCCCGAAGGCGCCCTTCGCGCCGGGCCACCGGGGTGACGGGCGCGTGCTGTCGCCGCCTCTACCCGATTACGTCGCCGGGGCAGACATCGCCGACCTGCTGACCGAAGACGTCGCGCGGCCGGTCGCCCCGCCTGCAGACCTCCCGTTCCCCCAGCCGCGCCGGTTACGGGCCGGCTGCTACCTCTTGCGCTACACGCCGACGCCGCACGCGACGGTCGGGCTGCCGGTCCACTACGACGGCACATTACGGGTCGAGCGCGATGAGGTGAATACGATCGCGAGCGGCGACCTGTACCTGCACCAGCCCCAGCTCACACCCCTGCCGCCGAGAGAGCCGGACCCGGCGCTGGGCGTGCCGGTCTTCCCGATCGCCGATTACCGCTACTACGTGCGGGTCACGCAGATCCTCGAGGGTGCGGCGCACGCTTGGAACTTCCCCCTCGGGTTCGAGTTGCACCGCTTCGACCACGCGGCGGGGACGTGGTCACTCGAGGACACGTGCACGGCGAAGATGGGGTGGATGCCTGCACCGCCGGGCTACCCGAGTGCATCGAACTTCCTGCTCGGGCTGGTCCGGAACGCGGCGGGCGCGATCGTCGGAATGCTGTCGATGGGCTGGGTGTCCACCTACCTGCGCCGTATCACCGTGGAGATCGACCGCGTACCCGAGTCGGAGGCGCCGCTGGCCAACGCCGCGGGGGACGGCTGGGCCTCGCTGTTCCAGCAGGTGGAATGGCAGGTCGACGTCGACCAGAGCGACACCGACCTCGCCGAACCGAGCGGTGAGTCCTGGTCGGATGCGGAAATGCACGCCACCATGCTCGCCCGGCGCGACGCGTCCGATCTGGACCGCGAGTGGCGGTACTGGGTGGTCTGCGCCCGGCGCCTGGACTCGACCGAGCGCGGGATCATGTTCGATGCTTTCGGCGGGGATTCCAACAATGTGCCGCGCGAGGGTGCGGGAATCGCGTCGCATTGGACGATCCCCAACGCCGACCCATGGGGCCTCACCAAGGGCCTGCGCTTCGGTACCGCGGTCGATGCGTACTTCCGCACCGCGGTCCACGAACTCGGCCATGCGATGGGCCTCTACCACAACACTGCCGACACCGGATTCATGAACACGACGGATGTCATCGCCGCGAGCGCGGCGCCGCCGCAGCAGTTCCCGCAGAACATCCGGTGGTCGCACGCCCCGGACGACCAGAAGCGCTTGCGCCACATGCCCGATCTCTGGGTGCGCCCAGGCGGGGTCGCGTTCGGCGCCGCCTACAGCACCGCACCGATCTCACCCGACGACGCGGTGCTGACGCCCGACGGTGTCGAGCTGGACGTCGCGGCACTGCTCGACACCGTTCCGATCGGAGCACCGGTGCGCGTGGACCTGACCTTGCGCAATCGCGGCACGACGGCGATCGCCGCCCCGGTGGACCTTTCGCTGCGGGCTGGGCATGTCTCGGGCACCGTCACCGATCCCTCTGGCACGTCACGCCGCTTCAGCACACTCGTTCGGTGCATGGAGGAACAACGCCTGGCCGACCTGCGGCCCGGTGCGGATGTGATCGGTTCGCTGACCTTGCTGCGCGGCCGGGACGGCGCCCTGTTCCCGGCGGCGGGACCACACACGGTGCGCGTGGATGTGCGTTGGGAAATCGACGGTGTCCCGTTCCAGGCGTCCGGTGCGGCCACGGTGATGGTCACCGCGGCGGTCGACGATGCGCACGCCGCCGCGGCGCTGCGGGTGCTCACCACGCCCGACGCGTTGGTTACGCTGGCCATCGGCGGCGATCATCTGCACCGGGGCGTCGAGGCGATCGAGGCCGCGATCGGCAACGACGTGCTACGACCCCACTTCGCCTTCATCGAGGCCAAACGGGTCGCCGCGCCGTTCTTCGACCGCCCGGCCGATCTCGGCCGCACAGCGGAGTTGATCGACGAGGAGACGGTCATGTCGGCCGCCGAGGTGGACAAGGCCGCGCGCCTGCTGGATATGGCGACCCGCCGCGGGCGCGAGACCGCACCGCTGGTGGCCGTGCTGAGCGCGAAGGCGCAGGCGCTGGGCGCCGACGGCGCGCTGCGACGGCTCGAGTCCCTATGACGCAGACCGACCTGGTCGGCACATGGATCAGGATCGGCGGCGAGCCGTGCGGGGCGGGCTATCCCGACGAGATCGAATTCCACGGCGACGGCAGTTACGTCGGTCGCATGTCTCCGGGTTCTCGGGAACATCCCCGCTGGGACGTGGGCACCTACGAGATCTCGGGCGGCGGCCGGCTGGCCGTCTCCACGGTCAACGACGCGATCCTCACCTATGCCTTTCGTGTGGTGGAGGATCAGCTGGTTGTCACCGACGAGGAAGGATGTACATTCGCCTACCGCCGGGCGGACGAGGGGGCCGGTTCCCGCTCAACCAACCCGGACGCGGCCGACCACCCGCATTAAGTGACTCGCTAGACCGGTTTGCCGTGCAGGGTGAGGGTGTTGTCGACACATCGCACGAGGAAAGCGTCGTCGAGTGCTGCGTCTGCGACCAGCAGCCGGAAATACAAAGGAGCCGAGAGCGTTTCGAGCACCTCGCGGGGGTCCACATCCTCGGCTAGTTCGCCGCGCTCCACGGCCCTGGCGATGACCCGGGAGCTTTGCTGGAAACGATCCTCCCAGAAGCGGTGGCGTGCGGCCGCGACCTCCGGGTCGGCCGACAGGGCGATGGTGGTGCCGACCAGCCGCGCGATGCCAGGACGTGAAATCAGATGCGAGATCTGCTCGGCCAGCTGCTGGAGGTCTCCTCGCAGGGTGCCGGTGTCGGGTGCGGGGTTGGCGGCGGCTGCGAGCTCGGTGACGGCTTCGGCGATCAGCGCGGTGCGGGTGCCCCAGCGACGGTAGATCGTCGTCAAGGCGACTCCGGCGCGGGCCGCGACATCGCCGACGGTCAAGCCTTCGATGCCGTGCTCGGCGACCTGGTCGAGCGTCGCGGTGAGCACGGCTTCGCGCACGCGGGCCGAACGTCCCCCGGTCCGCCTGCGCGGAGCCGGCGGTGTCGCCGGTTGCTCGTTGTCGAGGTCTCCGCCACGCTGCTCCATGGCCCTGTTCTACTCGACAGCGCTGCCGCGCGCCGAATACGCCCGGGAACCCGGTGCGGCGCGGCGCGAGTTGATCAGCGCAGGTATGCGCCGATCCACCTGCCGAGTTCGCACGCCAGGTGCCACCGATGCTCGGCGACGTGCAGACCCGGCGCCGTGGCGGGAACGCGACCTTCGAAGCCGAGCACCGGTTGCCCGAGCCGCGCCGGCGACGACCGGTGATCAATAAAGCTATGGAAATTTGCTTTTATAGCGGTTCGCCGTGCATGCTTAAAGCAAGTATATGTGGCTTTAACGTGAGGCCGGGCTGTCCCTCGAGCTCACCGTCCACCCTCGTGCGCGGCGCATCAGGGAACGCGAAGCACATCGGACGACTGTCATCGGCGTCGGAGCCGGAACGGGAGAGGTAGGTTCGGTCATGGACGATTCCATCGACATCCGTGCGATCGTCGGCGAGACGCGAGTCTCGCGCGACCAGGTGCGGGCATGGGAATCGCGCCGAATGAAGGCGGTGCTCGCCAGGTTCGCCGCCCGCCTCGGGGATCGCGCGGCGGCCGAGATCATGCCGGATGCGATCCCCAGCCGGTCGGCCCGCGGTCCTCTCGATGTGCAGCGGTCCGTGTTGACCACAGCGAAAACGCGGCTCGGGCACGCGGGAATCTACGCCATGCTCAAACGCGACCTGGCCCTGTCCGAGCGGATGGCACGGATCGGTGTGGCCATGAGCAGGGGCCGGTCGAAGTACGCCGTCACCCGCCTCGAAGTTCCGAACTACTCCGCCGGACACTTCGCGGACTGGTTCGACAACCTCACCGTCTCCAACGCCGAGACCGATATGGTCGACGCCTGCCCGGACCACTACCTACTGCGCGGCCTGCCCGACGGCCGTCAAGAAGTCGTCGAGACCACCGGCGGATCCCCGACCGCGTCCCGATTCCTCATCGACTACAGCAGAAGCGAAGCCCTGACCATCCCCGTCGATCCGGACTATCCCATCCAGATCGCGGGCCAAGCCCTGCTGGACGACGGCCTGGTCATCGGCGGCGTCCGCCACCAATTCCGTGACCGCAACGGAACCCTCGAAGCAGTGCTGACGGTGCAGTTCCCCGCCACCCTGCCCGCCAGGCTCATTCATCAGCACCAATGGCACCTGGCATGCGAGTTCAGCAATTGGGTGATCGCGGCGGCATCCGTGGCAGCGACATCGTGACGACCACGGCAACGCCACACACCCGAATATCAACTCGCGCTAGAGGACCTCGATCTGATCGGGCTCGGGCAACGCGCGTGGGCGTTCGTCCGTATACCACGCATATTCGATTCCGCTGAGCCAGCCGTTCTCGACCCATACCATCACCTCGCCGATCGGTGATCCGTTGCGGTCGGTGACCGCTCCGCTGGCGAAGATGCCGTCCGGCGAACCGGATGCTTGCGCCGCACCGGGCCGCACCGCCAGATCGACGCTCGGTGAACCGAGACCCCATGTCGCGACGACCTGCGAATACGGCACCTGCCGGAGATATTCCGAGGCGACGCCGGACGACAGCAGCTTGGTGACTACGCCGGTTTCGAGATCGGTCAGTGCCCGTGGCTGGATTGGTGTACTACTCATCGTTCTCTCGCTGACAGAAGAAGTTCACCCAAGGATGGAGCCGGACGCTGCGCCGCACATGCGCCTCGATGCCAGGAACAACGCGCGAAAGGTCAACCGGTGGCACGTCAGAAGTGCGAGTCACCGTGCCATCCTGCCGCAAACCCACGTCCACGCAGGACGCGGGCCGGGAGCTCGAAGTTCGGAGCGGGGCCGTGGTCGAAATGCCGATCTTCGGCCGGTCCCGAGTCGGGCAAATCCGGCGGGCGCTGCCGTCCTGCCGCTGACCGGACGCTACGCCGACAAGCGGGAACCGGCCGATTCGGAATCCGAGGACGTAGGCGCCCGGAGAGTTTGTCCGGTGCGGGGAGTGGTCAGGGTGACCGTCATGGCGGCAGCGATGGCCGCGGCGGCCATGGCGGCGGTGGCGGGCCAACCGAACCAGCCGACGGCGGCGGCGCCGAACGCGGCTCCGGCGCTGCCGCCGATGAAGTAGACGATCATGTAGGCGCTGTTGAAGCGCGCTGGGGCGCCGGGGTCGATGGCGAGGACCGTGCTCTGGTTGGCTACCTGGGCCGCGAATAGCCCGGCGTCGAAAAGACCGAGGCAAACGAGGGTTACGACGGTATTCGAAAGAAAAGCCGCCAGGGCTGCCGAGGCGGCGATGGCGAGCACGAGCCCGATCGCGATCACTCGCCGCGCGCCGATGCGGTCGGTCCACGCGCCCGAGATGCGCGTGGCGACGACACCGAGAAGTCCGGCGAAGGCGTACATGCCGATCCGTTCGGGTGGGTACGAGAACGGCGGCTGGGACAGCGCTACCGGGAGCCCGGCCCAGATCGTGCAGAAGGCGAAGAACCACAGGGCGCCGCGACCGGCGGCCAGGCGCAGCGTCGGATATCGGCGGTGCAGTGCTGGAAGTCCGCGCACCGTGGCCAGATAACCTCCGGTCGCATTCCCTTTTACGGCGGGCAACGCGAACCGAGCCGTGACCGCGACCGCCGCGCAGGCCACTGCGAACGCGAAAAGTGTTCCGCGCCAGCCGATCGCATCCGTCAGCCACCCGCCGACGATCCTCCCCGCGAGGATCCCCGCCGAAATGCCCGCCGTCACGACCCCCAGGACGGTGGCCCGCCGCCGTGGTTGCGCGAGCCGTCCGGCGACCGAACTCAATTGCGCGCCGACCGATGATCCCGCCCCGATCAGGCCGACCACCGAGCCGAGCAGCCAGGCCGAACCGGCCACCGCGCCCGCCGCCAGAGCGATGGCCAGAGCACCGAACTGCGCCGACAACACCGTCCGCGGCGGGAACCGGTCGACCAGCGGTACCAATAGCGCCAGCCCACCAGATAGCCGAGCGACCCGCACGCCAGGGCGGTGCCGACCGCCGCGAGCGAGGCATGCAGCGAACCGGCGACTTCCGCGATGGCCGGTTGCAGCGGATAGATGGTGGCGGTGCCGAGCGCGGCCGCCGGCGCCATGAACCAAACGACGGGGTTGCGCAGCGCGGTGCCCCGCGCGCGCGGTGACGGATCAGTTTCCATCGCACCGACGCTAGGAGCACCGAGCCCGAGAATCCGGCGGGAAAACGACGCGATCGTCGCCGTCGCCGGGACGCGTCTCGACGCCCGCACAGCCGCTCCCCCCAGGCGCCGAGCGCCCTCGTACCGCGGCGTGACTGCACCGACGGGCCGAGCGAGCCGCTCTGCTCGCATACTGCGCAGCCCGGGCACCCTCCGAGTCGTCATGGCGTCCGCCGTCCTGCTTCTGACCGCCTGCGTCCAGCTGAGCTGCGGGGTCCTGCTGTTCACCAGCGCTACCCGCGTCGCCAGGATCTGGTTGCTGGGCCTGGTGGCTCTCGGCGTGGCTTACGACTCACTGATCATCGGGCTCGGACCGGTGCTGGGGCAGGGACCGTTGCTGCATGGGCTGAGTCCCGGCCTGCGGCGCAGCGTCTTTCGACGGCTTGCCGCTGATTCCTACGCCGGGTGGCGCCGGCCGCTTCGGCGCACCGTGCGCAACCCGCAGGCTTGGCCTACACTCGCGCCTTCGAGCAGGTACTGCAGCCCGATCACCACGAACCCGAACAACCATCGTGCGACCGTCTGCCATACACGTGGACGCCGGCCGTCCTTCCATCGCACTACCCGCATTCCGAACAGCAGTTTCGCGAAACTGCCACCTAACAGCAGTGTGCCGAGTACGTGGTTGGCGAACGACACCGCGAGCACGCACGGAACGAACGCGCCGAGGAATTCCGCGACACCGTCGTAGGCATGGAAGACGCGTTGCGACAACGCGAATCCGACGATCAGCGCTATCAGAGCGTCGGTCGTCGCGGCCAGGGCGAGGCGGTTCTCCCCCGCCTCGTCCGGAACAGCGGCCCGCGGCGCGGGCGCTTGGCCGCGAGGTCGGCTTCGATCAGGACGGGGGCGTGTTGCGTTCACGCGACGTATTGTGGCCCAGCTCGACGACTGTCCCCAGTGGTGCGGTGCCGATCCTGAATGGCGAATGAACGCCGAGGCCGCGGCGCCCCGGAACGTCGAACAGCCGCATATTCGGGACCGAAGTAATGCAATGCCATGTGACAGTCCAATTCCCGGGTTGGCCGCCGATGCACTACCGGGCCGACTCCGTAGCAGCCCACACGTTCGCGAAGGCAGCATACGAAAGGGGAATGGCGATCATCCGAATCGACCAGGATATGCGGGAAGCGTTGCGGCCCATGCCTTGCCAGCGACTGTGGCGATGAACCACCGTCTCCGGAGATCGGCAACACAAAGGCGGGTGATCTGTCGGCGCGGACTCTTACGGACGCCGAGAGTATGGTTCCCGATGTCGGAAAGTTCCGTTTGGCGCGAACAAGGTCCTTCAGTACCCCGGGAAGCACACCGTTCTCCGGTACAGTGCAGTCATGTTCTCTTCATATGACCGAGGACCGAGGCGCCCGTGACCAGCCTGGGCGAGAATCCGGCATGGAAGCAGCGCGCCGTCGAGCGCTCGCTACGCACCGCGAAGCTGCGCGCCGAGGAGCGTGTGCAGCGGTTCCTGGACGCCGCCCAGGCGATCATCACCGAGAAGGGAAGTACGGACTTCACGGTGCAGGAGGTCGTGGACCGCTCACGACAATCGCTGCGCAGCTTCTACTTGCAGTTCGACGGCAAGCACGAGCTGCTGCTCGCCCTTTTCGAGGATGCCCTGAGCCGCACGTCCGACCAGCTGCGCGCCGCCGCCGACGGGCGGACCGACCCGCTGGACAAGCTTCAGGTGGCCGTCGAGCTGTTGTTCGAGCTGTG
This sequence comes from Nocardia sp. CY41, assembly GCF_009829325.1. Classification (GTDB taxonomy): domain Bacteria; phylum Actinomycetota; class Actinomycetes; order Mycobacteriales; family Mycobacteriaceae; genus Nocardia. The sequence continues at coordinate 62,132 of NZ_VUOS01000024.1, read as the reverse complement.
CCGGCCGGACCCATCCGCGCAGCGGCCGTTGTTCACCGATTTCGCATCGCAGCTGCTGATCTCGCATCCCGACCATGTGAGGGTCGCGCACGCGCCGATGCTGGCACTGTTCACCGAGCTCATGGACGCGGCCGAGGAGGCAGGCCAACTGCGCCCCGAGGTCGACTCGCGCCGGACGGCGGCCATGGTCATACAGACCGTCATGTGCACCGCGCAGTCCGCGGGAGCGTTCGACGAGGAGACGCAGCATCCGATCACCGGGTCCGAAGTATGGAATTTCTGCGCGCATGGTTTCGCCCGCAGCTGAGAGCGATAAGGGCGCATTGCGCTTCCCGCCGAAGTAAACCGGCGTCGCGGCGAGCGAACCCGACCGGCCGCCCGTCTCGTGCCATCGCTCCCGGTTCGTCCGGCCCGGACGCGACACGTGACGACCCGCTGCGCCGGGGACCGATTCCGCTGGTTCTACACTGACCCCGCTCGGTGAATGACGTTTAAGCTGGAATCGGACGGCTTATGCCCTGGCAATAGGGAGCGGATGAACATCGCCAAAGCGCCTCAGCCGGAATACCGGCAGGCCTGCTTCGCCGATCTCGACGACATCGCGGCCATCGAGGCCGAGGTGTTCGCCGAGCCGTACCTGTATCTGATGCTGCGCCAGCTGTTCGACCTGCACGGATCCGAATGGCTGGTCGCAGAGGTGGGCGGGACGGTGATCGGGTACGCGCTCACCCTGGAGAAGAAGGGCCGGGCACTGCTGTTCACCTTCGCGGTGGCCAAGCGGTATCAGGGCGGAGGATTCGGGCGGGGCCTGCTGCGCCGCACGTTGCAGACCTGCCGGGAGGTGGGAGCCGAAGTGGTGTACCTGACCGTGCGGCCGGACAATCAGCACGCCAGCAACCTGTTCAAACGAGCGGGATTCGAATTCGTCGAGCACGACGACAGGTACTTCGGGCCCGGCGAGCCGCGCGACGTTTTCGAATACCGGCTGAGGAGCCGCCCGCTAGACTCGTGACATGGGGGAGCTTTCACCCTTCGTCGCATCCGTCTCGACCCGGATCACCAGGCGCGCAGTGGAATACACCGCCGAGATAGATCGGGGCGGCCGTTCCGAGCAAGCAGAACTCGAGCGCTTCACCGCGCATGTCGAGGCCATCCTGGCCGATTACGACCCGCCCAGTACCCGGCGGCACTCCGACTCCCTGGTCTTCCGGCATCTCTACACCGCCGCACGGCAACCGGCGCCCGACGAAGCGGGCTGGCGGGTGCCGAGCGCGATCCCGGCGGCGTTGCTGGCGGCCGAGATCGAATTCCGTGGTCCACTGCGACTGAGCAGCAGGCAGAACACCATGCTGGCCGAGGAGTACGAGCAGTTGGGCGCGCAGTTCTCGGCGGCGGGGTTGCCCGCTCACGCGGCGCTGGCCTACCGGCGAGGCGCCGCGCTGTATCGGATGAACGAGGACGACGAAGCCCAGGATCGCTGCGGTCTGCGCTTGGCCCGGGCCCGCACGCTCGCGCTGCCGCCCGGCCCGCGGCGCTGGACGGGGCAACTGTCCTACGTGCTGTGCGGCCACGGTTTCCGGCCGTCGTGGCTGCTCGGCTGGGTGGTCGTGCAGCTACTGCTGTTCACGACCGCCGCTTTGGTCCTGAACGGCGACCCCTCCCCGGCCGCCACCGTCTACACCTGCGTGACCGCCTTCATCAATCCGCTGGGGCCCGGTGACACCGAGAATCTGCGCCCGGCCGCCCGGCCGCTGTTCGCGGCGGAAGCGTGGATGGGCACAGTGTCGATGTCGGTGTTCTTCGCGCTGCTGGTGCGCAAATGGTTCCGGATGTAGTTTCCACCGCTACCACTCGGTGTCGAAGGCTTTGTGCTGCAACGCATGTAGCGTCGCGACCGCGATACGATCCCGCAGCCGCGCGACCAGGGCGCTCCACTGGCGGGACAACCCGGGATCGACCTGCAGATCCCGCCACAACGCGCGCATCGATGCCGGGGTGTGGGCTCCCGGCATCCACAGCCCGGTGAGGTCTTCCAGCACCGGGGCCAGCAGGTCGGTGCGTTCCCGGCTGTGCGACGGGAAGCGGTCGGCCTCGGCCAGCGCATCGGCGACCACGGTCAGCAACCAATCGTGCGCGGCCAGGTCCTCGCAGAATCGTTGCGCCGCCTCCAGATCCGTTTCTTCGCGGACGATCATCCGGACCGTACGGAGGGCGGCGTCGTCGAGATACAGCGCGGCCGCGGGACCCGCGCTTCCCCCGATCTGCGCGGTCCAGCGCAGCCGGGTGGTTCCGGCTCGCACCGGCGGCTTCTGGTCCAGCCTGGTGTCGGCGCGCAGTCGAGCCAGCAGGCGTTCGCTGATGGAGGCCAGGTCCAGCGTGTCGTCGCCGATCGGCCCGGTGAGATATCCCTCGGCCAAAGCCTGGGCGGCGGTAGCCCTTTCGGGTATGCGGCTGATCACCTCCGTCACGCCCTTCCGGCTGAGGTAGTGCGACCAGGTCTGCCTGCGCCGACTGCCTGCACGGATCACCTGAGTACGCGCGGTGGACTGCAGCACGCGTCCACCGGACAGGACGGCACTGGTCGCCACGGTGCCGACGATGTGCGCGGTCTGCTCGCCCAGCGACAGGTCGCAGTCGACGCCGACCGCCGTGGTCGGTGACACTGCCAGCGTCCCCGGCCGCTCCCGCCACCGCACCGTGCAGCCGGGCATCAGCGCGAGCAGATCGCAGGCCTCCGCACCGGTCAGCGCGGTCGCCGACGGCAGCAGGCAGGTGCGCACCTCACCGAGGACGACCAGAGGCGTGGTCGCGGCCATGTCACGTCCCGTCGAGCAGCAGGTGGGAGAGCCGCTCGCTGACCTGGCGCGGCACCGGCACCGGCGGAACCTCCTCGGCGCCGCGGCCGATGACCTGCTCGAGCACGTCGTCGTCGAGATCGAGGTGGTCGAGCACCAGCCGCACGGCGTGCTCGATGCCGATGTATCGCTTGGGCAGCATCGACAACGTCTTGTAGGCGGCGAAGGGTGCCGCGGCCGGGTTGAGCTGCACCACCGGTGGGATGTCGTGCCAACGGCGCGGTGTGAGGTCGTCGCGGTGCCATGGTTGCGGATCCACGACGGCGTCACCGTGATAGCGCAGCATGCCGAGTCGCAGCAGATGCCAGACGGCGGCCAGGAACGGGCACGACCACCGGGTCACCGTCACCCCGTCGACGACGTGCTTGCTCCACAATTCCACGTCGAGGAAGATCGAGTGTTCCCGGCGGCCGAACTCCTCCGGCGGCTGATAACTGCGCTGGCGCATGGCTTGGCCGCGTTCGTCCTCCGAGGACCGGCGGCCGTTGCACAACCACCCCGATTCCGCGGTGGGTGGCCTGCGGCCGGTGCTCGGCGGCGCGGGCTCGGCGACGATGCGCGCGGCCACCAGCTCCGCCACCGGGATCGGCTCACCGAACGCCACACCGTCGACGAATCTGGCGGCGCGCCAGCAACCCGACTCGCGCGCCAGGTAGTCGATGACCAGCCCGGACTCTTCCGCGGCGGCCAGCAGTTTGGCGAGGATGGCGGACGGGTCGGTATCGGGCTGGAAGTAGTCGTCGATCAGGTAGCAGGTGCTCACCCTGGCGTTCGGACCGTACTGCACCTTGGCCGACTCGACGAAGGCCGCGACCAGCGGGACGATGCGGCGGAACTCCGCACCGACCCGTTCGATATCGGAGGTGATGTCGTTGGGATAGAAATGCCCGACCTCGATCGACAAGTGCGACAACGGGATGGAAGCGATTCGGGGCTCCTCGGTCGCCTCGCTGTAGCCCTGTGTATCCCGCATCTACAGCCTCTCCCACGTGGCGATGTCGATCAGTCGGCGAGCCAGTTCGGCATAGGCCAGGGCGGTGCCCTCGTTGGCGATCTGCGCGTTGACGTCGGCGTCGAGGATGAGCTGTTCGCGCCGCTGCAACACCGGCTCGATCGGGGTGGAGCCGAGCACCGCCGTGGTGCCGAGTCGTTTGGCGGTCGCCAGCCGCCGCAACGCGGTGTCCTGTTCTTGCAGCCACGCCGCCTGCGCGGGTCGCTGGGCGACTCCGTCCCAGTTGGCGTCGGGCACCGCGGTACGCACGTAACGCACCGAGCCGAGCAACTCCTCCGGGTCGTGACCACATTCGGCGCCGGCCTTCAGCAATCCGTGTGAGCCGTACACCAGGCCGGCGGCGGCCAGGATGTGCTGGCGAGTCCAGCGGTGGAAGATCAGCCAGCGCGCGGTGCGCTCGCGCAACTGCGGCAGGGCAGTGGCCTGCAGCGCGATCTGTAGCGCCGCGGAGCGTCCCGCGCTGAGATCCACGATCACGACCCGGAATTCCTGATCCAGCGCCACCAGCAGTTCGGCGCACCGCTGCACCACCGCGTCGTCGTCGGTGAGGAATTCCGCGCCGCCCTCGTCCCCGGGCAGCAGCACCAGCCGGCCCGAATTCGGGCCGATGCGCCTCAGTTCCGGCCGATCGGTCGCCGCGCCCACGTCGACGCGGGCCACGGTTCCGCTCTCACCGAGCAGGTAGGAATGCACGCCGCCGCGGGGCACGCCGCGTTCGGTCGAGCTGATCTCGAACAGCGCACCGGCGGTGGGCGAGCCGAGGTCGAAGTCGGCGTAGGCGACGTTGAGACCGGAGCGGCACAGCCGGTAGGCGATGTTGCAACTGGTCACCGACCGTCCGGTGCCGCCCTTGTCGGAGGTGGAGAACACCAGCACGATGCCCCCTACCGTGTCGCGTCCCGGCGGGCGTACGCCAGTTCGTCGAGCTGGACCAACGCCTGTGTGGCCAGGCTGTACGCGGTGCCGGGTCGCTCGCGCAGCACGCGCCGGGCCCGGTCCAGCGATTGCCGGATCCGGTTCACCGCGGCCTGTTTCGGCGACAGATCCTGGCCTTCGACCTCCAGTTCCTCCTGATTCAGCAGATGCTCGGCCTCGCTGAGCAGATCCACGGCGCGGGCGACCATCGCCTGGGGCGCCAGCGGAGGTTGCTCGAACGTGCTGTACGCGATGACCAGGCACTCCATCATGCGCTCGGTGACGAACCAGGACGGCCCTTCCGGCAGCGCGTCCGCCACGCCGACGACCCGGCCGATGTCGTCCCACAGACCGACCACCGGGCCGTCCCGCAGCACGCGCTGGTCGAGGTGGTCCATCGCGGACTCCGCCAGCGCCATCAACTGGTCGCGGGTGTCCACGTCGGTGCGCAGGCGCGCGGCTTGCAGGCAGCGTTTGAGCAGCAAGGTCGCGAAATCTGGCACATACCAGACCAACTGGACTCCCTCGGCCACCTCCTCGCTGCCCGCCAAGCCCAGCCGCACACCCGGATAGTGCAGCGGCGCGGCCGGGTCGTCGACGGTGAACCGGCTGGTGATGCGCCCGCGGCGGCCGAGCTGGTCGAGCACGGCCACCGTGCGCGCCAGATCCTCGGTGCTGTCCCGGTAGACCAGGTCCTGGATGAGCATCGCGGTGATCACGAGACTGAAGTACTCCGATTCCTCGCCGTCGGCAGTGCGCCACGGGATGTCCTCCAGCGGCCAGCGTCCGCTGCCGAAGCGGGCGACCCTCGACCAGTAGTTGCGCGTCAGCTCCAACCGCAGCTGCAGCGCGTCGGCGAGGACGCGCTGCTCGTCGGTGAGCAGATCGAGTTCCCGGATACGTTGCGAGGACAGGTCGAGGATGCCGTCCAGGGCGACGGCGGTGAAATACAGGTAAGGGCGGGATTCGGCGTGCCCGGCCACGCTGCTGGTCCTACCGGGCACCAGGTCGATGGGTTCGGCGCTGCGCACGATGCCCCAGCTCCATCCGCATTCGAACAGCCGCCCGTCGTCGGCGATATCCATCTCGGTGGTCTGGCTGAGCCTGACCTCGTTGGCCGCCTGCACCCGCAGGCGTTCCAGCTGCGTGGACAGCCGTTCGATGATCTCGTCCGGTGAGGTGCGGGTCTGGTTGAGCATGTAGACGATCGACTGCCCGAACTCGGTGTGCGGCTCGGGGGTGTGGATGACGAAACTGCGGACCAGGCCCGCCATGGCGGCGGTGAGGCGCGCGCTGATCTGCTCGATCACCGCGGGGATCCGCTCGCGCAGTTGCCGGGCCTCCCGCCGGACCTCACCGCTGACGAATCGCAGGAATCCGCGCAGGAACCGCAGCGCCGCGATACACAGGCTCAGCGACATCGAATAGGAGTCGACCACCTCCACCGCCGATTGCGCCGCGCTGAGCGGGCTGCCGTCGCCGCAGCGGAGATAGGAGCCGCTGGCGAAGATCGGCTCGCCGTCGGGCCCGGTGTAGCGGCGCAGGTAGTCCTCCACCAGATCGACCAGCACACCGCCGATGCGGGTCTCCTCGCCGAAGGGGGCGAGCGCGGCCTTGACGTCGGAACTCATGTCGTTCGGCTGGTCCAGCGCGAACGCTTCGATCTCCGTCGCCGGATACAGCAGGCACAGCAGTTGTTCGGCGTCGCTGATCGAGTTCGCGCCGTCGCGTCCGCCCCAGATCCACTTCCCGTCCGGGTAGGAACACGCGAGCACCGCTCGCCACAGCTCGAGCAGCTGCTGCCTCGGCCGAATCCTCATCTGCTGTCGGACCTCGCCCCCGCGTTCGACCGGCTGCGCCGGACGTCGTTACTTAGAGTGTGCCCCGCGGAGTTCACTTAGCCAAGCACCGTTTACGACGCCGTGTTTGCTGCGAGATGTCCAGCAGCGCAGACGCTTCCGCAATTCGAAGACGATGTGCCGCTGCGGCGGTGACTGCGATGCGGCGCACCGGAACTGCGGCGGGCGGACTGAATTCGCGAAGCGTCGCTCAGGATGCTCTGGGCGCGGCTACAGAACTGTTCACGCGTATCGGCCTGAGCGAACCGAAGATCCGCGCACTCGAGCCGGTGGCGTCGGCGGAGCAATTCGGGCCGTGACGCGGCCGCCGACGAAATCCGAGCGCACCCCGAAATGACGTGCGCTCGGACTCGGCGGACGACGGCTGCGTCAGTTCTGCCGCACGAAGTCGCGCGCAAACCGTTCTGTCACATCGTGATCGGACGAAAGAGAGACGAACGCGGCAGGTGCCCGATCGCCCGTCCCGTGCTCGGCCCCGCCGTGTCCGGCTGTGGTCAATCGGCACTGACCGTCGGCGCACGACCGCTGCAGGCGGCCCCGCGAGACGGTTTGCATCAGTCCGATCAGCCAGCAGGTCGGGCATCCGCGCAAGGCGAGAAATCCGACCGGTGCGAGCAGCAAGCTGAACGCCCCGACGACAGGCATCAATGCGATGGCGCCGATCAGCGCGCCGAATCCGATGACGCCGCGGGCCAGGTGCCGGGACACCGAGGCGCTGGCGAAACTCCGCTCGTCAGTCATGTACTTCGCTCCTCTCCGGAGTCGGCTGCGGGGTACTCCGCAGCTCGTGCTGAACCGCTGCCCGGGCGCGGTGCAGACGTGACTTCATCGCCGCGACGCTCAAGCCGAGCATGTGCGCGACCATCCGGCCGCTGTATCCCTGGACGTCGCGCATGATCAGCACCCGCCGCTGGTCGGCGGGCAGGGCGGCGATCACCGCCGCCACCCGGCCCGCTTCGAGCCGCTGCACGGCCTCGTCCTCGGCGGACGCCACGGCGGAATCCGGGATCGGTTCGACGTGCCGGGTCACCATGCGCCATTGCCGCAGGCACTCGTTGCGGACGATGCGGAACATCCACGAGGCCAGCGCGCCGGAGGCCCGCAACGTCCCGATCTTGCGATACAGGATGATCAGCGCTTCCTGAGCGGCGTCCTCCGCGTCCTCGGCGGACGCGCACAGGGTGTGGGCGAACCGGCGAACATGCGGGTAGGAACCCGACACCAGTGCGGTGATGGCCGCGACGTCGCCTTCTCGGGCGGCGGTGACCAATTGCTCGTCAGGCCAGACGCGGTCAGTCACGGGAACGGCTCCAGCGGCGGAACAGGGTGACGCTACACCAGCCGACCAGCAGAACGGCGACGGCGATGGCGGCAACGATCACGACAACCTCCTCGATCCGTGCCGGCCCGGTTGCCGGCACATCTATGAGAGGACCGGACGTCGTCAAAGGATTCACACCGAATCTCAGCACACCGCGCCGCGCTCGAAGCAACGCTCCCCGAACCGGTCCTCGGCTCGGCACTCCCCCGGCACGAAATATTCGGATGCTCCCCTCGATTCTCCGGTTATAGCGTCGAGCGATGGTCGATATCGCCGAACGGCGACAAGTGCTCGGGGCGGTGTCGCGCGCGGCTCGGGCTCGGCCTCGGTCGGCGATGGCCGTCGGTGCGCTCGGCGTCGCCACATCGGGGATCTTCATCGGCTTGTCCGGCGCCTCGCCGGCCACCGCCACGTTCTTCCGATGCCTGCTCGCGCTGCCGTTGCTGTGGCCGCTCGCCCGCGCGGAACGCGCCACAGAAGGGTCGCTGCCCTGGCGGCGCGGTGCGATCGCGGCGGTCGCCGGGGTACTGTTCGCCGCCGACGCGCTGCTGTGGACCCAAGCGATCGCCGAGGTCGGCGCCGGGTTGACCGCGGTGCTGGTGAACGCGCAGGTCGTCGTCGTTCCCGTGCTGGCCTTGCTCATCGACCGCGAGCCGGTCCGGCGCACGTTCCTCGTCGTGCTGCCGTTCATGGCGGCGGGCATCCTGCTCACCGGTGGCATCCTCGAGACCGGAGCCACCGGCAGCGCCCCGGCCCGGGGAACGGCCCACGCCCTCCTCGCCGCCTTGTGTTATTCGGCGTTCCTCTTCCTCCTGCGGCGCGGTGGGCACGGCGGTCAGGTGGCGCAGTCCTACCGGGTCGTGCTCGCCTCCGCGGCCGTCGTCGGGGCAGTGTGGCCAGGCGTCACCTACACGCCTGGCTGGGGGCCGCTGGGTTGGCTGGCCCTGACGGCGGTGTGCGGGCAGATCGGTGGCTGGCTCTTGATCGCCCTGGCCACCTCCCACCTGAGCAGCACGGCGAGCGCGGCCATGCTGCTGCTGACCCCCGTCGGCGCGATCGGCCTGGCCGCTGTCGTCCTCGGCGAACACCCCACGATCCCGCAGCTGCTCGGCTGCGCGCTGATCCTCACCTGCGCCTACGCGGCATCCACATCCGGCTCCGCGCGGCGCCGGATCGTCGTCACCGTCCGGAAACGGCTGAGCTTCCTACGGGGCCACGCCATCTGAAAGCCCGCTTATTCGTTCGCCTTCACGGCCGACGGCCGCGCTGGTGACCGGACGCGATCACACTGCCCTGCCCCTTCGGGCGAGCCCGCGACCGGCTCGTCACGGGCGCGGGCTCGGCATGCAGCATCCGGTTCCGGACCGCGATCACAGTCGCGCTGCGGCCGGGCGGACGCGTGCAGCCGGTTCAGGAGGTGAACCCGCCGTCATTCGACGGCTGACGAATGACGGGTCCGCTGGGCGTGGGCAGAACGATATTCAGTCGATGGTGCAGCCGGAGACAGGCTTCCCCGCGAGGCGATCCAGCAGATAGGTGATCGCGTTGTCGGGACCGAATCCGTCGATCATCTCGGGTCCGAAATGGTTCGGAATGGTGGCGCCCGGCAGGATCGGCGGCAGGTCGTTGGTGCGGAAGGTGACCGTAGCGCCCTTCGCGCACCAATCCTCGGCGAGCCGGCGGGCCTGGCCGTAGGGGACGGTGTCGTCGTTCAGGCCACTGGTGATCAGCACCGGCGTCGCCGGAGTGCGGTTGCCGACGCGCATCTCGGCCAGGACGGGAGCGGCCTCGGGAATCGCGGCCAGATGCTCGGTCAGCGAGCGACCGTCATCGATCATCGCGCCGGTCTTCATGAAGGCGTGGCGGGTGATGATGTCGCCGATGCATTCGTCGCTGAGGGTCTCCAGCATCGCGCGCCCCGCGGGGCTGGTCACCCGGTCGTCCGCCTTCTGCAGTTCTGGATAGCGGGCGAGCAGACCGTTGATCGCGAATCCGATGGCGCCGCTGATGAGCGAGCCGTCGATGCGCTCCAGGATCGCGGCGAGGTCCGCGACCGGCCCACCGGCCCAGGTCCCTTTCAGGGCGAGTTCGGGCGCGTACTCCGGCTGCAGCTCCGCCGCTGCCGCGGTGGCGCCGCCGCCTTGGGAGTAACCCCACAGCACCAGCGGGGCGTCGGGACCGACTCCGGCGAGGTTGTTTGCGGCACGGGCACCGTCGAGGACAGCATGCGCTGATTCGATCCGGTTGGCGTAGGTATGGATTCCCGGCGTGCCCAGGCCGATGTAATCGGTCACCAGCACCCGCGCACCCAGCGCGCTCCACACCACCGAGGCGGGCAGCTCCTGATTGGCCGACAGTCCCGGCGAGGGGTCGGTGTACACCGTGACCCCGGTGGAGAAGGCCACCGACATCGCGCAGCGGTCGCCCTGGCCGGAGGTGCCCGGGCCGATGACCACCGTCGGGCGCGACCCCGGCCCCTGCCAGGGACCGGTGGCGTCGATGAAAGTTCCCGACACCGCGACCGGCGACCCGTCCTGCAACCGCGAGGTGTACATGACGTGCTGCGCCTTGCCCGGCCATCCCTTGTCCGTGGGCAGCGTCGCGAACAGCGTCATCGGCGCGGTCTTGATGATCGCGCCCGGTTCCGGCGGGATCTGCGCGGGCGGGACGTAGAAGTCGCCCACCGGGGCGGCCGCGGCCTCGCGCGTGTCCATCCCCACCCCGGTCACCACGGCGACGCACACCGCGGCCACCGCCACCGCCACCGGAGCGGCCCAGCGCCGCAACCCCACCCGAGAACGCCCATGCTGTCGATACATCGATCAACTCTCCGTGAATTCCACCCGGCACCGTCGCCGGAGTGATCTCGGCCGCGATAGCTGTTCGACATGAGACATGTCACAGCCGCCGACCTACCGTAGAGTAACACGATTACTGCGGATATGAATCCGGTCGGTGTCAGATACCCGCCGGCTACTGTTGCACTGCCTATGGCGCACGCGCAGACCCCCCGCCCGCGTCGGGCATGGAATCCGAGCGCCGCGGCGAAGGCCGGACGACGTCACGGTGAGGTGGCACGGCGCCGACCTACCAGCTCACCGGCAGCTCGTACAACCCGTAGGCACCCGGTCGTGCTCGAACTGCACTTCTTCGAACGATCGCCAAGCGCAGGGGTGGAATTCGCCGCACCGGCGTCCGGAAGACGATTGGCAATTCCGCCCGGGCGAGCCGCTGCCCCACGCACTGCTGCGGCGCCCACGGCATCACCGGCGGGCATACCCCGACCTCGGCGGGAGTCTGACCGCCGCGTACACCCGGGCAATGTGGCGCACATCACGAACTCGCTGCGCACCGAAACGGGAGTAGTTGTCGTGCAAAGCTTCTCGCCCGTCGGCGGCCTGGCGGCGCGTCGGCTCACCGGGTAAAGTGATCGTTGTACTCTTCTCGTGGCAGCCTGATCGCCCCTTCGCGGCGCCGCACACATGCAGGAGGAATGCCGGATGATCACCGCCGACGTACCGATCCCACGACGCGAACCAGGCGGCGCGGCAGCGCATCCGAGCGACTGGGCCGACCGCTCGTGACGACCGAGGACGTGGCGGTGCACCGCGGATTGCGATCGGACAAGCGCGCTTCCATCTTGCGGGGAGCCCGCGCGGTCTTCTGCCGCGACGGCTATGCCCGCGCCTCCGTCGATGCCATCGCACGCGAGTCCGCGGTTTCGACGCGAACGATCTACAAGCACTTCGCTGATAAGAAACAGCTGTTCACCGCGGTGATTGTGGACAGCGCGGCGCATGCGCGCGCCAGCCGATGCCCCGCGATCGACCACCACCTCGGCGAGGTCGTGGACCTCGAGGCCGATCTGATCGCCCTGGGCCTGGCCTTCGTCGTCGGTGGCGACGAGCACCACTTCGCCCTGGTCCGCCAGATCCGCGCCGAGGCCGATCACATCCCCGGCACGGTTCTCGATGCGTGGCTCGACTCCGGCCCGCGCGCGGTGCATGCCGCTCTGGCCCGGAAGTTCACCGCGCTGGCCGCGCAGGGAGTGCTCGACCTCGATGATCCCGGCCGCGCGGCCGTCCACTTCGTCCTGCTCGCCGCCGGCGAGGCCAACGACCGAACCTTCTGGGGCGCCCTAGCTGCCGAGCCCGGTGCCGTCGAAGCCGACGTGACCTCAGGCGTCCGTGCCTTTCTCCGCGCCTACGGAGCCGCTTCCACCCATTGAACCGGGCAGGCAGGGCGGATGCCCTTCCGAAGCGGGGACGCCCTGCCGCCTCGATCGAGCCGATCGCCGACGATACGAAAGGACCCGATCATGTCCCCAGTGGATCTGGCGTCCGCCAGAGTGCTGCTGACCGGCGCCACCGGCGGTCTCGGTCACGCCGTGGCGCGTGAACTCGCCTCCCACGGTGCGGCTCTGGTGCTGACCGGCCGTCGCGCCGACACCTTGTGCGCGCTCGCCGCCGAACTCGACGCCACGGTGATTCCCGCCGATCTGTCGAAACACGAGGACCTGCCACGCCTGCTCGACCAGGCCGGGCCGGTGGACGTGCTCATCGCCAACGCCGGTCTACCGGCGGGCGGGCATCTTCTCGAATTCTCCGCAGCCGACATCGACCGTGTCCTCGAGGTCAACCTGCGCGCGCCGATGCTGCTCGCCCGCGACTTCGCGGTGCAGACGACAACCCGCGGAGAAGGGCACATCGTCTTCATGGGCTCGGTCGCGGGACTGCTGCCCGCACCGCGTGTCAGCCTCTACAACGCCACGAAATTCGGCCTGCGCGGCTTCGCCCTCGGCCTTCGGCACGATCTGCGCGACGCCGGAATCGGCGTGTCCATCGTCGAACCGGGCTTCGTCCGTGACGCGGGGATGTTCGCCGAGAGCGGCAGTCGGCTTCCCCCCGGAATGCGCACGGTCACGCCGCAGCAGGTCGCCGACGCTGTCGTCCGCGCCATCCGGGAGAACGTCGACGAGATCGTCGTCGCTCCGATCGAGACGCGACTGCTCGCCACGGTCGGATCCATCGCCCCGAGGTTGGTAGCGCCCGTTCATCGTTTCCTCGACTCCGAACGCCTCGGCACCGATCTCGGCAGCCGATTCCACCACGAAAGCTGATTCTCACCACCATGTGGTGACTTCTGAAAAGGAGGTCGGGTGTGCGTCATCACCAAGTCGTCGTGGTCGGCGCGGGTCCGGTCGGATTGTGGCTGGCGGCGGAACTGCGCCTCGGCGGCGTCGACGTGCTCGTGCTGGAGGCGCGTGCCGAGCCGGATCCGAATTCGAAAGCGCTGGCGATCCACCCTCGCACACTCGAAATGCTCGCGTCGCGAGGTCTGCTCGACCGATTTCTCGCCGAAGGCAGCCGGATCCCGAGCGGCCACTTCGCCGCGTTGGGCGCCCGGTTGGATTTCCGGCTGCTCGACACCCCGTACCAGTTCACGCTGTCACTTCCGCAAGTGCGCACCGAACAACTCCTGGAAACGCACGCTCGCTCGGCCGGAGCCGACATCCGGCGCGGGCGCCGCGTCGTGGGATTGACCGCGCGCGCCGAGTCGGTCGTCGTGCGCCTCGAGGAGGGAACCACCATCGAAGCGGAATGGGTCGTGGGATGCGACGGTGTCCGCAGCACGGTCCGGCAGGCCGCGGGCATCGCCTACCCGGGCACCGGAACCACGATGCTGGGCTGGCTCGGCGACGTGGAACTCGCCGACCCGCCGCCGCAGCCCGTCCTCAGCGAATGGACCGAGGCGGGCCTGCTCATGGTGGTGCGGCTGCCCGGCGGCTGCTATCGCCTGATCGGTATCACGCCCGAGGATCTGCGAACCGATCGGCGCGGCGCGCTCACCCTAGACGAACTGCGAGCGAAGACCGTGGCGATCGCGGGCACCGATTGGGCGATGCACTCCCCCAAGTGGTTGTCCCGCTACGGCAACGCCTCGCGGCAAGCCGAACGCTACCGAGCCGACCGTGTACTGCTCGCCGGTGACGCGGCACACCAGCACATGCCCGCGGGCGGGGTCGGGATGAATCTCGGCCTCGCGGACGCGATGAATCTCGGCTGGAAGCTCGCCGCCACCATATCGGGGCGAGCACCCGAAAGCTTGCTGGACACCTATCACACCGAACGGCACCCGATCGGCGTCCGGGCACTGCGCAGCACCCAAGCCCAGGCGGCACTGATGACTTCCTTCTCGCCGGACGGCAGGCAGTTGCGCACCATGTTGTCCGACCTCATCGGCGACCGGCCCGAATTCGCTCGCGCGCTCGCCGAGCAGCTGGCCGGACTGTCGGTGGCCTATCCCGCCGCACCCGGCGCGCACGCCCTGACCGGTCACCGCGCCCCGGACCTGCCGCTCGCCGACGGCCGGTCGCTGTTCGCGACGCTCGCCGACGCACGTCACGTCCTGGTCGACATCGCCGGCGGCTTGGCGCCGGTCGGTGAGCTGCCGCTCGCGAGGGCGGTCCCGATTCACGACCGGCCGGAGTGGGCAGGGGTGACAGCGGCGCTGGTGCGACCCGACGGCTACCTCGCCTGGGTCGGCAGCCGAGACACCGGACCGGTGCCGCGGGTCTGGTCCGATCGCGCGGCATGAGGCACTGCACCACAACCCGTTTCGGCGGCGCGTGCTGACAGGATGTAGGCGTGCTCGCGCAGAATACGCTGAACTCGGTACGGACGAGAGTGTCCTCGACCTACGTGCTCGCCGCGCTGATCGTTCTGGCGGTGGGCCTGCAAGCTCCCTTGGTCCGCGTAGTCGGATCATCGGCGCGGTGGCAGACCGCGGTGACGGTCTTCGCGGGCGTGTTCGTGCAGGCGGTGCCGTTCTTGGCGCTGGGAGTACTGGTCAGCGGCGCGATCGCGGCGTTCGTCTCACCCGCGGTGCTGCGGAGGGTGCTGCCGCGCAACGAGTCCGCCGCGATCGGAGTGGCCGGGCTGGCCGGTATGGCGCTGCCGGGCTGTGAGTGCGGGGTGGTGCCGGTCGCGCGTCGGCTCACCGAGCAGGGGGCGCCGGGTTCGGTGGCATTGGCCTTCATGTTGTCCGCGCCCGCCATCAACCCGGTTGTGCTGATCGCCACCGCGGTGGCGTTTCCCGGCGAGCCGGGCATGGTCGCGGCGCGGTTCACCGGCTCGCTGGCCACCGCGGTGGTGATGGGATTGATCTGGTCGAGGATCGGGCGGCCGGCGTGGCTGCTGCCCGGTGGCAGGCACGACCACTGCGCGGTGGGCCGCAACCGCTGGGAGGTCTTCACCGAAGCCGCTCGCCACGACCTGTTGCAGGCCAGTGCGTTTCTGGTGCTCGGCGCCGCGACCGCCGCCGCGCTGCACGTGCTGGTTCCGCCCGCCTGGTACGAGCACTTGGCCGGGCGGATGGTCTTGGCGGTTGTGGTGCTGGCGGTGCTGGCGATCGCGCTCGCGCTCTGCTCGGAGGCCGACGCGTTCGTCGCGGCGAGCATGTCGGCGTTGCCGCTGCTGCCGCGACTGGTTTTCCTGGTGGTCGGTCCCGCGGTCGATGTGAAGTTGTTCGCCATGCAAGCGGGCGCCTTCGGGCGCTCGTTCGCGCTGCGGTTCGCTCCGTTGACTTTCGTGGTGGCCGTAGTGTGCGGCACGATCGCCGGATACGTTCTGCTGGGAGGTGCCCGATGAGGCGGGAGACGCAGAATCTGCTGTTGCTGTTGATCGGCGGCGCGGTCTTGTGCACCGCGCTCGACGGCTCGTACCTGCGCTACGTGAAGCCGAGCCTGTATCCGTTCCTGGTGGTCAGTGGCGTCGGATTCATTCTGCTGGGACTGGTGGCCATCGGGCGCGACATCAGGCACGGCGCGGCGGGCCCCGACGAGCACGACCACGCGCACGGCAGCGGCCGGGTCCCGTGGCTGCTGTTGCTTCCGGCTGCCGCGCTGCTGCTCATCGCTCCGCCGGCGCTGGGCGCCCAAGCGGCGTCGACCAGCAGCCGGGTCCAGGTCGTGTCGCGCGAATCGTCCGGCGCGGGAACGGAGCAGCGGTCGTTTCCGCCGCTGCCCGGGGACGCGGTGCCGACGCTGCGGCTCGTCGAGCTGGTCAACAGGGCGCTGCTCGACGCCGATCGCTCTCTCGACGGCAGGGAGGT
The DNA here is from genome assembly GCF_009829325.1 of Nocardia sp. CY41. GTDB lineage: Bacteria > Actinomycetota > Actinomycetes > Mycobacteriales > Mycobacteriaceae > Nocardia. Next base: position 46,058 of record NZ_VUOS01000024.1, on the reverse strand, counting down.
GATGGTCAGCGGATTCGTCATGCGGCCGGATGATCCCGGGCGGCGACGTCCCGGCACACCCGACGCCGACCTCGCTCGAGTAGTCATCACCTGCTGTGTCGGCGATGCTCGATACGTGCAGGTCCACTTGGCCGGGATGACCGAAACAATCGAGGACGACGCGTGGCTCGAGGTCCGCGGTTTCGTCGAACCGGGCAGCGCACAACACGATCCCGAGCTCGTACCGACTCTCCGCGTCACCGGCTATCAGCGGGTGGCTGCGCCGGAACACACCTACGAACAAGATCGATGAAGACACCCTGTCGGCAAGCGGCGTCGATCACCTCGTGCACACGGTGGCGGTGGCCCCCGCGAAAACCGCGACATCGTCACACCGCGCGGTGAGCGAGATGGTCGCCCGCCCGGTGGCGTCGTCGACGGATCGGACCACGCCGCCGATGGAGATCTCGGCCAGGCTGTCGGGCGCGACCGGGACCGGACTCGCGAACCGCACGTAGTAGCCGACGACGCCGTCCGCGACGCCGAGCCATTCGCTCAGGCACGCGGCGCCGAGACCCATCGTCAGCATGCCGTGCGCGGTCACCATGCGCAGACCCGCGTGCCGGGCGGCCTCGTCGCTCCAATGAATCGGATTGACGTCGCCGGAGACACCGGCGTAGTGCACGAGTTCACCGCGGGACAAGCGGAACACGCGCCGGGGGAATCGTCGGCCCACCGTCAATCCCGGCACGGCGACCCGGGCGTTCGCCTCCGTCGCGAGCGAGGTCGATCGCACGGCTCGCGGCGCGGGCCGGGCCGACGCCGGTACCGGGAGGTCGAGCATGGCGACGGCCCGCACGGTCGGTGCCGGCTCCCGAGCGCGTCCGGCCAGGGTGGTGTGCACGGTCTGCACCGGGTTCGCCATCGCGTCTCGGATGACGGTGGTGACGGCGATGAGGTCACCGCTCGGTGTGGACCGCCGGGAATCGACGATGACCTCGTGCGTCAGCCGATCTCCCGCGACCACCGGTCGGTGACAGCGGATGTCCTGATCCACGTGGAGCAGGTGGGCCGGATCGTATCCGTCGAGCGCGGCCCGCATCTGCGACCGTTGCGCGAGAGAGCCGACCGCCGAGGCGAACGTGATCGGCGCGACCAGGCCACGATGACCGAGCGCGGCGGCGCTGGAATCGTCCCAGTGCGCGGGATGCGCATCCTGCACGGCGCGGGCGAATTCCCGGATCTTCTCCCGGCCCACCTCGTATTGGTCTGAAACGCCGAGGTCGGAGGCGACGGCAGGGCGCGGGGACATGACGGACTCCTCGGGTCACCGTGGGGCGCGAGCTGCGAAGATGCGCTGGCCGTGCGCGGCCAACGCGTGCTCCGGCCCGGGCAGAACCAGCCGGGCAGGCAGATCTGCCGCGATGAGCGCGGCGCGCCACTGGGTTTCGGTCAGGAAGATGCGGTCGGTCCCCGCGCGCACGTCGTCGCGACCGGGACGCACACCGCCGGGACGGGCGGACATCAGGAAATGCATGGAGGTGAGCAACTGGCAGTGTTCCCGGCAGGACTCGATGACGACGAGATGCCCGCCGGGGCGCAGCACCTCGCGCAGCCGGCCCAGCGTCGCGCCGCAGTGGTGGGCGTTGTGCAACACGTTCGCGGCCAGGATGACGTCGAAGGACCGCTTCGGCGGCAACTCGGCGTTGAGATCGAGCAGGTCGAACCGTAGCCAGGGGTAGTGCGCGAAACGCGCCCGGGCGGCGTCGAGGAAGAACGACGACACATCGGTGAAGTGGTATTCGACGGGAAAGCCGTCGAGCACCGGGAGAAGGTCGGCGGTGGTGCCTCCGACACCCGCGCCCAGTTCGAGGATACGGACGGGGTGACGGTCGGCGGCGAGTGCGTCCACGGCTCGGGTGACGATCGCGCCCGCCGCCGCGTTCAAGTATCGGTTCACCGGGTTGTCCCGGTACGCGGCCTCGGCGGTGAGCAGGTCGGCGTCCGGGAACAACAACTCCTGGGCGAGCACTCGGTCCCGCAACAGATCGAGCGCATGGCGATTGGCAGCCGCGAAGAAGCGCGCCAGCTGCGGAGAGAACCCGAGGTCGGCGCACACTCGATCCAGATCGGCGCGATGCGGGGCGGCGACCTCCCGCAGCGACGAAAAGGTCTGTCCGTCGGCATGTTCCAGCCATCCGTGCGCGGCGAGCACGCCGAGCCAGCGCCGCAGCAGCCACCGATGTCGTGGCGCGACGTCCAGTGCCGCCGCGATGTCGTCCTCGGTGCGCGTCCTGCCGCCGGACAGCGCCGGTCGCAGTGCGGCGGCCATGGCGCGCAGGCCGAAAAGATCGAGGTCGCCGCGCGTGGAAAGGCAGTGCCGCGCATCGAAATCGGCGATCGCCGCGGCGGCGCGCGCAGCGATGTCGATGGCTTCGCCGGTGGTCATCGCGCCTCGTTCAGCGGCGGGATGTTGTGGTTGCAGCGAAACAGGTTGTCGGGATCGTAGCGGCGTTTGAGCTGTTGCAGTCGCGGATAGGAATCGCGATGGTAGGCGCGGCGCACCCGTTCCGGTGACGCGGTGTCGTCGAGGATCCCGATATAGGGCCCGCCCGCAGAACAGTGCCGCAGCGCGGCCACCACCTCGGCGATCCACCGGCGTGACGGGTCCAGATCCGTCCCGGCCGGCCCGCCGGAGAACATGACCGCGTGGTAGGCGGCGTCGTGGTAGCCGAACGCGGTCGCGTCCACCGGCACCCGGCGCAGCGCGCCGCCGAGCTGATGGACCGAGACCAGCGAATAAGGGGTGGGCATGTCGGCCGCGAGGTCGATGAGCGCGTCGATGGCGTCGTCGTCGAACGCGCGCAGCCATTCCGTTCCGGTGGCGGTGCCGTGACCTTCATGGAATGCCTGCTCGGTATTGCGTTGCAGCTGCGGGTAATCCAGCGGCCGGATGAGGTCGAGCTCCGGTTCGCCCAAGCGCTTCAGTCCGGCCAAGGCCGCGCGGGCCCGGTCGTCGGGTCCGAAGTACGCGACCGTCACCGCGGCCATCGCAGGCCCCTCGGGCGCGGTGGGCGGCCAGTGCAGCAGGGTCGCGCGCAGCGCCAGCTCGTCCGGGGCTTGGGCACAGAGTTCCCGGAACTCGCGGAACACGGCGCGCCCGGACTCCAGCCGGAACAGCAGCGTGCCCGCGTGCACGGAGCCGATCGGATGCAGTGCGAACTCCACCGACACGACGACACCGAAATTGCCGCCGCCGCCGCGCAGCGCCCACAGCAGTTCGGGGTGCTGGTCCTGGGTGGTGTGCACCAGTCGGCCGTCGGCCAGCACCACGTGGGCCGAGCGCACGCTGTCGCAGGTGAAGCCCGCCATCCGCTGCAGCCAGCCGCTGCCGCCGCACAGCGTCGAACCGATCACGCCGACCGTGGACACGTCCGCTCCGGTCACGGCCAGGCCGTGCCGGTGGCAGGCCCGATCGAAATCCGCCCAGGTGACGCCCGCGCCGACCGTGGCACGCCGGGTGATCGGATCGATGGTGATCGTGCGCAGCCGCGACAGATCCAGCAGCAGTGAGCCGTTCGCCGCCGGGTGACGCGCGACTTCGTGGCCGCCCCCGCGCACCGACACGACCAGGCCGTGCCGCCGCGCACTCGTGACCGCGGCGCGGACGTCGGGGACCCCGGCGCAGCGTACGACGGCGGCGGGCCGCTGGTCGACGGCCGAATTCCAGCGTTGCCGGACAAGGTCGTATCCCGGATCGCCCGGCGTCAGGACGGCGCCTCGGCAGGTCGCGCGCAGGTCGGCGAGATAGTCCGTCGATCGGGTAGCGGTCATGTGGCGGCGAACTCCTCGGAGACGACGATGGAAGGCGGTTCCGTTGCGCCGCGGAGTAATTCGAGATAGTCCGCGAGGACTTCCGGCATCCGGCGGCGCATATAGCGTGTGAACGGGTCGTTGCAGGCGACGAGCGGCGGCTCGGCGTCCATCTCCGACTGGTGTTCGGGGCGGCCTGCGGCCAGCAGCCGCGCGTCGGCCGAATCGAGCAGGACCGCGCAGTCCGGCGGCAGCGCCGCCGCGAGCGCAGCGGGCGCGACCGCGTCCGCGGCGTCGGGGACGAGCAGCGCGTTCGGTATGCCGGTGACCACGGTCGCTTCCCGGCGCACGATGTCGGCGAGCGCGGCGATCCGATCGGCGGCGTCGCGGCCGGGGAACTCGCGCCAGGCGACCGTACGGTGCGGGCCCGGCGACGGCGCGTCCACGGTGAGCACCACGTCGTAGCGGTATCGGGTCAGCTCGGTATCGTCTCGCATCGGTTTGGCGTAGCAGGCGACCCGCACCGATCGAGGATGGCGGCGGGCGATCCGGGTGAAAAGGCGAGGATCGCACAGGAGTTCTTCGTCCGCGTCGAGCCGGGCGGCAGCCCGCCGCGCCAGATCGTCGGCACTCAGGCCGGGATCGCGCGCCAGTTCCAGCCAACGAGCGAAATCCCGCGCCCCGAGGAGATTGCGGATGTCACCGACGACGACAGCGCCTCCGGGTGCGACGACGTCGAGCGCGTCGTCGAGTACGGCGGTGAGGTAGCGCTCGTCCGGGAAGCACTGGGTCACGCTGTTGAGCACCACACAATCCGGCCGCCCGCTCGCGTCCAGCCCGCGCAATGCCGCGCGTACCCGGTCGGCGGCCAGCTCGTGCGCGGCGGCGCGCAGCACCGAGACGCCCGGCAGGCGTCGAGCGCGCAACCTCTCCACCACGGGCGCGGCCGGGTCGAGGCCCACGTAGCCTCGGGTGGCCGGAGCCAGCCGGTGAACGAGAAGCCCGCTGCCGCAGCCGATCTCGAGCACCGTCCGAGGTCGGCCGCGCCGGACCAGCCCGACGGCGTGACCGATCCACTCCAGCATGTGCTCGCGCGGGAACGCCGCACCGGTGTCGGAGGCGCGCCATCCGGACAGATCGAGATCGTCGCCGTGGCGCAGCTCCTCGGAGGAGTAGACGAACTCGTACACGTGCCGCCAGTGCTCGAGATACTCCACGAGCAACGCGCCGGGCGCGGGTCGCACCGCGACGGCCTCCGGGGCAGGACGCACCACCAGCGCCGCGCGCCGCTCGTCCCACCGCGCCGAGTCCACCCACGGGTGCCGTCCGAGTACGGCGGCGAGTTCATCCGTCACGGCTGGTGCGCCTGCGACACGGCCGCGAGTTCGGCCGCGGCGAACATGCGGTACACGCGCTCGGGATCATTGGCCGCATGCGCTCGGCCCCCGTGCACGTCGCGCCAGAAACGCTGCACTGCGCTGTCGGGCCGCAACGCCCGGCCGCCGGAGCTTTCGAACAACCGGTCCATGGCGGCCACGGCGCGCTCGGTGCCGCGGACCTGGTCGCGGCGCAACCGCAACCGATCACGCGGACCGATGGGCCGGTCGGCCGCCGCCAGCGCGTACATGTCTTCGATGTTGCCGGTGAGCTGACGCCAGGCGGCATCGATCTCGGTCGCGGCGAACGCGATCCGCTCCAGCGTGGCCGAGTCGTCGCGGAACCGGTCACCGCGGTAGCCGGTGTCCTTTCGCGCGTCGCCGGGTAACGCCGCCCGCACTCGGCCGCTCTGCTGCTCGAGATACGCCCGGTAACCTCCGCGCGCCATGCCGACGATGGCCGCGGTGATGGCGCTGGTGTGCAGACAGCCGAACGGGATCCGGTACAGCGCCCCGTCGTTGACCTGCTGGCCCGGAGTGCGGCATGCGGTCACCGCATCCGAGGACAGCGCCCGGTGTGCGGGCACGAACACCTCGTCGACATGGATGTCGTTACTTCCCGTGCCGCGCAACCCCACCGAATGCCACACGTCCGACACCCGATAGTCACCGGCAGGCACCAGGAACGTGCCCGAATCGACCGGCTCACCGTCGACGATCACCCGCGCGCCCAGCAACGCCCACCGCGCGTGGTCGCAGCCGGAAGCGAAACCCCAGGTGCCGCTGAGCCGGTAACCGCCATCGACGGGAACGGCGGTGCCGGTCATGGCGTACGAGGAGCACAGGGGGACGTCGACGCCCGATCCCCACACCTCGTCCTGGGCGCGACCGTCGAACAGCGCCAGGTTCCACGGCGACACACCGAGGACAGCGGCGACCCACCCGCTCGAGCCGCATGCGGAGGCCAGTTCGGCGGCCGCGGTGTAGAAGACGGCCGGATGCGCCTCCAGCCCGCCGTAGCGCCGCGGGCGCAGCAGGCCGAAGAATCCCGTAGCGGTGATGTCTTCCAACGATTCGATCGGAATCCGCCTGGCCAGCTCGGTGTCCTGGGCACGCTTGCGCAGCGTCGGCAGCAGATCGCCGACCGCGGCCAGCACCGCGGCGGTGGCGTCGTCGGTCATTACGTTGTCCTCCCTAACGGGTCGAGTGATCCGGTCGGCCGTCGCCGTCCGTTTCCGCGCGGCACGGATGCCGCGATCGGTCAGCGGGTGAAGCGCAGCAGCCCGGTCGCCGAATCCACATCGGCGAGCCGCAGACCGGCCGTACGCGCCTCGGCGATCAGGCGGTCGACGTCGGCCGGCCATACGTGGTGCTCGGTGCACACCTCCTGTACCAGCTGGTCGCCGTCGTAGGCGCGGTAGGTCATCCGCCAGACGAGCGACTCCGCGTCCACCGGGTCGGCCCGGCTCCAACCCTCGTACCGCAGGTCACCGGCCTTGGCGGTGGTGTATCGGCGTTCCGCCGACGGCTCGACGCGCCCGGGACGCTGCACCTCCACCACGGCGTCGGCGCCCGGGGCGAGCGCGTCCGCGACAGCGCTCCACACCCGGGGCCGAGTGGCGGGATCGAAGTGTCCGATGACGCCCAGCGCGACCACCGCAGCACACCCCGTCGGCAGTCGTGTATCGAGGAAACCGCGGGGCAACACGGTGATCCGCTCGCGCAGGTCCTTGCGGGCGGCAAGGCGCGACAGCAGAACCGCGCGCATCGGCGCCGCCGGTTCCACCGCGACGATCCGCGCGTCGGGCAACGCGTCGGCGACCAGCATCGTCGACAGGCCGGTGCCGGCACCGATATCGACCACCGGTCCGGCGATGGTGTCCACCTCGGCCAGCAATCTCGCGAGCACGGGTTCCACGCCGGCCACATACGGTGTGGCCATGAGGTCGTAGAACTCCGCGGCGGCGGCATAGTCGTCGGTCACGGCTTCTCCGAATCGTCCAGGCTCGCGAGCAGTTCCGACACCAGATGGGCGACCGTCGAGACGGCGGGCGGGCGCAGCAGCGCATAGTGGTGGGCCGCGACCGGCCGGGTGTCGATGACGACGTCGGTGTGCGCTGCCCATCCGAGGTCCTCGAGATCGGAGCAGTCGTCGACTCCCATGCCGACCCCGGAGTTGTGTGGCGCGGGCAGTTCGGCGCGCACCAGGATGATCTCGAGCCCGTCGCCGTCGAGATGACCCGTGTGATGCGCGCCGAGCGCACGCAGATGCCGCCGGAAGATGTCTTCCTTGACCCGCTGATCGGCCGGGTCGCCGCGCTCGACGAGGCCGGCATCGGCCAGCAGGCGCCGGATCTCGTCTCGTTGCTGCTCGTCTGGAAGTCCGTCGAAAGCCGGGCCGGGCGTGTCGGTCTCGAGGTCGAGGTAGGCGGCGAGTGAGCCGAGGTAGCGGGTCCAGAATCCGCGTCCGTCCACATGGTGGATGCGATCGGCGATGTTCGAGTCCAGCAGAACCAGCGCCTCGACGGTGTCACCGGCCGCGCGCAGCCTGCGCGCGACCTCGTGCGCGATGATTCCGCCCATCGACCAGCCGCCGATCCGGTAGGGACCGGTCGGCTGGTGCGCGCGCACCACGTCGGCGTACACCCGCGCCAGCTCGGCGATCGTCTCCGGGCCGGGAGCGCCGGCCAGTTGCGGGTCCTGTATCCCGATGATCGGTATGCCGGTGTCCAGCGTGCGGGCCAGATCGACATAACAGAGCACATCGCCACCGGTCGGGTGGATGAGGAACAGCGGCCGTCCGGCGCCGTCGCGCAGCGGCACCAGGCAGTCACCCGGGACCGACGGCTCCGCGGCTTCGCGCCGCGCGGACGCGGCGACCGCGGCCAGGGTGGGATCGGCGAGGAATTCTCGTGGCGTCAAGGCCAAGCCGAGTTCGGCGCGCAGCCGATTCAGCATCCGGATAGCCAGTACCGAGTCGCCTCCGAGAGCGAAGAAGTCGGTGCCGCGGTCGAGGTCACCGGAGACGTCCGTCATCCGCTGCCACAATGCGGCGACGGCGCGCTCGGTGTCGGTGGCGGGCGGCCCGCTCGCCACCGCCCGGACCGGTGCGGCGTCGATCTGCGCGGGTTGTTCGGCATCGGGCACCTCCAGCGGCGCGGTCCAGGTGCCGGGCCGGTCCACGAGCGCGGTGATCATGTCGCACACCTGCGCGAACAGCGCGTCGAGCACACCAGGGGGGAACAGTTCCGCGACCGCGTCCAGGTTCACCACCACCGAGTCGTCCCAGTCCCACTGGAACACTTGCATGTCCAAGGCCACCTGCGGCGTGCGGACACGCTGATAGAAATCGCGGACGACGACCGTGTCGGGGGTGCCGCCGGGGGGATTGAGCCCGAGGGTGCTGTGGAAGACGACGGGCGCCTGCGGCGCGGTGTCGCGCCTGCGCCGGGCCAGCTCGCGCAACACCTCGACGCCGGTGACCTGTCCGTGGTCCAGCATGGTGGCGATGGACTCCTGCACGGTCCGGGCTGCGGTCAGGAAGGTCGGCCGCGCGGGCAGGGCGATGTCGAGCAGCACGGTCCCCGCGTACGGACCGATGGCGTGGTCGAGATCGCGCGGCAGGTGCAGACGGTTGAGATAGAGCACGTTGAGCAGGAAGCGGCGGTGCCCCGCCATCCTGGCCAGCGCCGCGGCCCAGCAGGTGGCGAACATCGTGGTGGGTGTGATGTTGTGCTCGGCGCAGCGTTCGCGCAGGACCGCCATGTGCTCGCCGGATACGCGGAATTCCCTCCGTTCCAACGTGTCCGGACGGACCTGATCGAACGGGGCCGCCAGGGGTAACGCGGGAGCGGACGGAAGATCGTCGATGCGTTCCCACCACCAGTCACGCTGCGCTCGCCATTCCGGTTCGCCGCGCTGGCGCCCGATGGTCTCCACGTAGTCGCCGAAGTGGGCGGTGAGCGCCGGCAGCACCGTATTGGGTTCGTCCAGGTAGGTGAACAACTCGGTGAACATCAGCTGCACCGACCACCCGTCGGCCACGAGCAGGCTGCACACGATGTGCAAGCTCAGCTCGTCGTCCGGGAGCCGGACGGCGGTGACGGCGAACGGCCAGGGATCCAGCCGCGGACCGGTGCGCTGTACATCGGCGCGGAGGGCGGCCAGCCGCTGGTCGATGTCCTCGGCCGCGGCCGACCGCAGGTCGAGATGGATGATCGGGAGCGCGGCCAGTCGCGCATCGTCGACGGGCAGCACCTGCTGGGTGCCATCCGGCAGGAAGATCGCCCGCAGCATGGGTTGGCGTTCCACCTGCCGACGCACCGCCTCGTCCAGGACGGTCGGATCGATCCCGGTGAGCCGGAAGTCGACATAGTTGTGCGCCGAGTCGTAACTGAGTGCGTATCCGTGCTGCTGCCCGACCCAATAGGCCTCTTGCAGCGGGGTGAGCGGGAACGGCGCCGCCGGGTCGGCCTGCCGCGCCAGCTCGACAGCCGTCGCCGCGGTCCCGGAACGGCGCTGCGCGATCAACGCGACGAGATCGGCGAACGAGAGGTCCCCGACCAGTTCCGCCACGGGCACCGCGACGCCGAGCCGTGTGCGGACCATGGTGGCCATGCGCACCGCCAGCACGGAATCGCCGCCCAGACCCACGAAGGTGGAATGGGCTTGCACAGCACTGCTTTCGACACCGAGGACCTGCGCCCAGATCTCGGTGACCGCGGCGGCCACGTCCTCGTCTCGATCATCGCTGCGCATCCCGGAATCCGGTGCGGTCCACGCTTCCGGATCACCGGCGAGGCGGCGCAGCCACTCCACGTAGGAGGCGAACGCGGTGTCGGCGTCCGCAGGATCGAGCACGGTCTCCAGGACGTCCCACTGCAGCTGCACTCCCCCGGCATGGACGAACGCCTGATGGTCGAGCCATACCTGCGGTGTCTGGCTCACGCCGTGCGCTATTCGGCCCGCCCACTCCAGATCCGGGGCGCCGTCGACCAGATGAGCCGCGTCGAGGGCACTGGTGAACACCACCGGCAGCAACCGGCGCTGCCCGGTGCGGGTGGACAGTTCGGCGAGCACGTCCAGCGCCGAATACTCGCGGTGATCGATATCGTCGAAGAGTCGCCGCTGGGTGCGGGCGACGCGCTGCGCGAACGCGCCGCCTTCGGTGCGATCGACTTCGTGAGCCAGCAGTGTGGTGAAATCACCTACCACGCCGTCGATTCCGGGCAGCGCCACCGGCCGGTCGATCAGGGTCAGCGACAGGGTGAACCGCTCGTCACCGGACCAGGCGGCGAGCACGTCGGAGTAGGCGGTGAGCAGTACGGCGGACGGCGTGACGCCGTGGTCTGCCGCCAGCCGCCGCAGCCCCGCCCATTCTCCTGGCGCGAGCCGGGCCTCCCGGCGGGCGAACCACGGCTGGGCCTGGGTGCGGGTGCGCGTCGGCAGGGCGGGCGCGCCGGGCAGGCTGTCCATCCGGCGCTGCCAGTAGTCGATCGCCCGCTTGCGGTCCGCGGACTCGGCGCGGGCACCGGTATGCGCCACGAAATCGGCGAAGCGTGTCCGCAAGGGCGCCAACACGGCAGCCGGGTCGGTGTAGAGCAGCCGCAGATCGCGGTCGAGGACGAGGAAACTGCCCGCATCGCAGATCAGCGCATCAATGCCGACGAACAGCCGGGTGGTGGTGTCGTCCAGGAGCGCGGCCCGCACGTCGAACAGCGGCCACCGGTCCGGGCGGTGCACCCGGTGCGACAGACGACGCCGCAGGTCCGACAGCGTGCCCTCGCGGGCCTCGGCGGCGGAGCCGGTGAGGTCGTGGCGGCGAATCCGGAATCGCGGCACCTCGGGGAGGATGTGGTTGTGCCCGTCCTCGGTGATGACCGCACGCAGCATCTCGTGCCGGTGGATCACCTGGTTCCACGCCTGCTCGTAGCGATCCAGATCCAGCTTGTCACAGTCGTATTCGAGATAGATGTGGCAGGCCACGTCACTCAACCCGAATGCACCCGACCGGCCGACCCAATACGCGTGCTGCACCCGGGTGAGCGGGAAGGTGCTGTCCACGCTCGTCACGTCTTGCGGACGTGCGATCTCGGTCGCAGGCGGCTCGGGTGCCTCCGATGCGGCCGGGACGGGCGCTGCCGGGCGGCGATCTCGCAGCAGCACCGCGAAGGCGGCCACGGTCGAGTGAGTGAGCAGTTCCCGCATGCGGATATCGGTGTGCTCGCCGTCGTTGAGGATGTCGAGCATCCTGGTCGCCAGCATGGAGGTGCCGCCGAGCGCGAAGAAGTCGGCGTCGACGTCCACCACCGGCTCACCCAGCAATTCTTCCCAGAGTGCGGCGATCCGCTCCTGTTCCGCACTCGCGAACCTGGGCGATACGGCAGGCTCCGGGGCGGGCGGCGCGGCCCGCTCCGACCTGTCCTGCGCGATAACAGGATCGGGCGACGGGACCACCGTAGCCGCTTGCGGGCTGCCGTTGCGCGTCGGCGATTCGGGCCGACGGATCGACTCCGTCGCGACCGGCCGACCGTTGGGCAGCACCGGTGCACGGGTGGGCGATACCGTCGACCGCTCGACGGCCGCCGGAGCCTGCGCCACGGACGGTGCGAGCGCCTCGATCCGTCCGTCGGGGCCGGGCTGCGGACCGGCGCCGTTCGGGGCCGCGGACCGGGGCGCGGGATCGGTCGGCGTCGTCTCGGTGGGCGGGTCGATCCAGAGACTGCGGCGTTGAAAGGGGTAGGCGGGCAGGCGAGTGCGGCGGCGGCGACGATGCAAGGCCTCGACGTCCACAGCCGCGCCCGTACACCACAGCTGACCGATTGCCGTGAGCAGCGCCGCCCGATCCGGGGCCGGGCCATCGGCCTGCTCCCCGGGGTCCGCGAGGGTGGTCAGCGCGGCGGTCAGCGTAGGCGGCGCGTTACGGCGCGCGAGCGCGGCGAGGGAACTGCCCGGACCGACCTGGACCACGGTTGTCGGCGCCGCGGCCGTCGCGGCCTGCAGCGCGGCGGCGAAGCGCACCGGTTCCCGCAGATGCCGTGCCCAGTGCTCGGCGTCGAGGACACGAATCGGCCGACCGGTGCGGGTGCTGTAGAGCGGCAGCGCGGCCGGAGCCGACGGCACCTCCGCGGCCGCGGCGCGCAGCGGCGCGACCGCCGCCGCGACGGCGGGAGAATGCAGGGCGGCGTCGACCCGCAGCCTGCTCGCGGGGATCCCGGCGCGACCGAGAGCCGCCGACAGCGCCTCGATGGCGTCGACCGGTCCCGAGACCACACAGGCGTCCGGGCCGTTGACGGCGGCGAGCGCGATCTCCGGGTACCGGGCCAGGGCGGCGCGCACATCCTCCTCGCCGAGGGTGACCGCCAGCATCGCTCCGGGCGCGGTGTCCGCCAGCGCGCTGGACCGGACCGCCACCAACCGCGCGGCGTCCGGCGGACTCAGCACGCCCGCGACGACGGCGGCGGCGTATTCGCCCAGACTGTGGCCGATGACGCCGTCGGGCTCGATGCCGTAGTGACGCAGCGTCGCCGCGGTCGCGAGCGACACCGCGAACAGGGCGGGCTGTCCGTAGCGCACGCGGTCGACGTCCTGCCGCGCGGCGCGTCCGGTCACGATCTCGCGAATGTCGTAGTCCAGCAACGACCGCATCGCTTCGGCGCATTCGTCGATCCGGGCGGCGAACACGGGCTCGTCGCGGTAGAGCCCGGCCCCCATACCCGAATACTGAGCACCGGCGCCGGGAAACGCGAAGACGATGTCCGGTCGCTGCGACGGTACCCGGCCGGCGGCGACGGGCCGTGCCTGCGGATCATTGCCCGACAACAGTGCGGTGGCACGCCACCCGGACTCCGGATGCGGCCCCCGCGAAACCGTGTACGCATGGTCGGCTCCGGTTTCGGCCGTCATATCGTCGGCCTGCGCGATCTGTTCCCGGCAACCGGCTTCCGTGACCGCCGAGACCAAGAGCAGTTGTGTGCGCGGATCGGGGTCGCTCGACTCGCTGCGCACGGGGGCTTGTTCCAGCACCACATGGCAATTGGCGCCGCCGATACCGAACGAGCTCACCCCGGCGATCCGGGTGCCGTCACGCTCGGGCCAGTCCCGGGTGTGCTCGACGACCTCGAACAGGCCGCGGTGGCGCTCCAGATCCGGATGGGCCGGACGCGCGTGCAGCGTCGCCGGAATGCGCCGATGATCCAGGGCGAGCGCGGCTTTGATCAATGAGGCGATGCCTGCCGCGCTGTTGGTGTGGCCGATGTTGCTCTTGACCGATCCCAGCGCGATCGGCTGCGGAGCCGTTCGGTCGGCGAACACCGCGGCCAGCGCCGACAGCTCGATCTGATCACCCAGTGCGGTCGCCGTGCCGTGCGCCTCGATCAGGTCGACCGCGTCGATCCCGATATCGGCGACCGCCAGCGCTTCGGCGATCGCTCGCGCCTGCCCGGCCGCCGACGGCGCGGTGAATCCGGCCTTGCCGCCGCCGTCGTGGTTGACCGCGCTGCCGCGCACGATCGCGTAGATCGGATCGCCGTCGGCGAGCGCGTCCGCGAGCCGCCGCAGCACCACCAGGCCCACACCCTGACTGTGCACCATGCCGGTGCCGTCGGCGCCGAACGCCCGCGTGCGGCCGTCCGCGGAGAAGACCGCATCGGGCACATGCAGGTAGCCGCGTCCTTGGGGCACGATCAACGACGCGCCTCCGGCGAGGGCGGCATCGCATTCCTCCGACAACAGCGCCTGGGCGGCGAGGTGTACCGCGACCAGCGAGGTCGCGCAGGCGGCCTGCACCGCCACCGCGGGGCCGGTGAGGTCGAGCCGGTAGGCGATCTGCTGCGGGAAGTAGTCGGTGAGCGTGCCCATCTCCGCCTGCAACCGGCCGATCGGATCCCGTTCGGCGTTCGAGCGATACGCCGCGAGGTTGTGTTCCAGATAGTCACTGCGCGAGGCCCCGGTGAAAACGCCGACCGCGCCGAGGCCCGCGCCCGCGCGGTATCCCGCGTCGCCGAGCGCGTCCCAGGAGCATTCCAGCAGCAACCGCAGCTGCGGATCCATCAATTCGGCATCGCGCGCCGTAATGCCGAAATGCTCCGGTTCGAAACGGTCCTGCCCGTCGATCACCGCCCCGACGGGCACGTAATTGCGGTGCGCGCGCAGTTCGGCGGCCACGCCGCGAGCGGCGAGCTCCGCGTCCTCGAACCGGGTGAGGCCTTCGCGGCCAGACGCGATCAGGTTCCAGTAAGAGGCCAGATCCGGTGCGCCCGGAAACCGGCACGCCATTCCGATGACAGCGACGGCGTTGTCTTCGTTCACGATTCGATCTCCACTTCCGAGTCCACCGCCAGTTGTCCGCGCATCATCGCCAGCACCGGGCACGAGGCCTCGACGAGCCGATGCAGGTCCCGATATCGGGCCGGTGTGTCCGGGCCGTCGATCCGGACCCGCACACCGATGCGCCCCGGCTGGGCCGGGCCCGTGAGTCCGAACACGGGACCGAGATCCACCTGGGCGGTGACGTCCACCGACAGCGAATGGATGGCGATGCCCAGCCGTGCCGCATGGAAGCGGTAGGTGACCGCCTGACAGGTGCCCAGCGCGGCCAAGGACATTCCGATCGGATCGGGGCCCGCGTCACCGCCCCCGGCCGCCACGGGTTCGTCGACCACGAGGCTGTGGCGGCCGATGCGCACCCGCATCTCGGTCGGCGTGCCCGAGCGGTGTTCGGTACGAACGGTGAACCGCTGTCTGCGGTCGGTCGCGCGGCTCGCCGCGGAACGCAACCGGAATACCGTGTCAGCGAACGACATCCGCGAGCCCCGCTTTCGATCGATGCGCCCGCCGGCGGCGTCCGCGCGCGGCGGCGCCGGTGAGATCGATCGGCACGGCGCCGGATCGGGTCGTCGACGGGTCCGGTGCAGCGCGGTCGGCGATCCAGTCCGCCAGTCGCCGCACGGTGCCGAGCCGGAAGATATCCGGAACCGTGAGCGCCGGGGTGAGATGCCGCAGTCTGCGATGGGCCCGAACCAGGGTCAGGGAGCTCGCGCCGAGATCGTGGAACGGCGTGGTCACCGCGATGCCGGGGCCGAGCAGATCGCTGAACACCTCGACGATCACGGCCTCCACGCGTGCGCGGACGGCTGTGACGGTCGTGGCCGGGGCGGTGAGGACGAGTTCGGCCGCGTCGCCGAAGTGCGTTTCGGCGGTGAGCCCGGCGGCCGTGGCCGAGCCATGCAGTCGGCCGATCCACTCCGCGGCGTGGTCCGTGGCGGCGCCATCGATGGGTTCCGCGCGCAGCGTCAGCGTCAGCCCGAGCGCTGCGGCCTGTCGCGCCGCGTGCAGCAGCCAGTCGTCGATCGGTGTCGGCGCCTGCTCCCGACCCGGAGCTTCGGGCGACGCGGCTGTGTCCTCGTCGGCCGAGACGACCGATGATTGCGCCGGATGTGTTGTCGGAGTGCGCTTCTCAGGCTCAGATCGATCATCGTGCGCTGCTGTCGGCGCTCGACCGTCTTCGGCGGGTATCCAGGACACCGCAGTGGTCGCGTCGCGACGGAACGGGTTCGGCAGCCGGGCATGGTCGACTTTGCCGTTGGACGTCAACGGCAAGGCGTCCAACGGCACCCACCGGGACGGCACCATGTACTGCGGCAGGTGCCGTGCCGCGTGGTCGGCGAGCCCCGTGGTGTCGACCGGTGCATCACCGCCGGTGACGTACGCTACGAGCTGCGGGCGGTCGTCCGCCCCCGGCACCGCCGCCGCCACACAGCGGCGCACGCCCGGATGCCGGGCCAGCACCGCCTCGATCTCACCCAGTTCGATACGGTGGCCGCGCACCTTGACCTGCCGGTCGACGCGGCCGAGGAACTCGATGGTCCCATCGGCACGCCACTTGCCCAGGTCGCCGGTTCGATACAGCCGCAGGCCGAGCCGGTCGTGGCGGATGAAACGACGCGCGGTCTGCTCGTCGTCGCCGACATACCCACGCGCCAGACCGGCTCCGCCGATGTGCAGTTCGCCGGGCACGCCGACCGGACAGGGCCGGCCTTCCTCGTCGAGCACAAGGAAGAACTGCTCGCGCAGCGCCGTGCCGTAGGGGATGCTGGTCCAGTCGGGCCGTACCTGCCGGATCGGGTGGCAGATCGACCAGATGGCGGCCTCGGTCGCGCCGCCAAGACTGATGATGCGCACATGCTCGCCGATCACCGAGCGGAGCCGGTCGGGCAGCGACAGCGGAATCCAGTCACCGGACAACAGGAATACCCGCAACGAACGCAACCGCGCCGCGGCCGCCACATCCGCCTCGGCGTATTCGACGAGCATCTCGGCGAGCGCGGGCGCGGTGTTCCACACCGTGACCTGGTGCGCGGCGACGAGTTCACACCAGTGCCCCGGGTCGCGCAGCCGCTCGGCGTCCGGCACGACCAGCGCCCCGCCCGCGCCTAGCACGCCGAAGATGTCGTACACGGACAGATCGAAACTCAGCGCCGAGAGGGCGAGGACCCGGTCGCTCGGGCCGACGCCGAAGCGGTCGTTGATGTCGTCGATGGTCGTGCGCGCGGCGCGATGTTCGATCGCGACGCCCTTCGGCTCACCGGTCGATCCGGAGGTGAAGATGACGTAGGCCAGCGCGTCGTCCGCGGCCGCGATCGGCTGATCCACCGTCACCGCGCCGGACACGGCCGCCAGCGGATGCGCGGTGACGTTCCCGGGCAGTTCGACACCGGGCGCTGCCACGGCATGGGTGATTCCGGCACGGCGACAGACCGAGGCGATCCTCGCCGCGGGCCACTCGGGCTCTACCGGCACGAATGTCGCTCCCGCCCACAGCACTCCGTAGACGGCGACGATCTGTGCCGCCGACTTCGGGGCGAGGACCGCGACACGGTCGTCCGGACGGACCCCGGCCGCGATCAGCCGCCCGGCGAGTGCGCGCGCTCGCGCGGACACCTCGCCGTGCGTCAGCGTCTCCCGGCTGGACAGCACCGCCGCGGCCGCGGGCCGCGCCGCCGACTGCTCGCGTTGCGGGTCGATGAGCAGCCCGGCGCCGAGCCCGGGTGCGAGCGGCTGCGTCTGCTCGAAGTGTGGATTCCACCCCAGGTCGACGGCTTCCCACGCCTGGTCGTCCTCCGCCAGGCGACGCAACAGGCGGGCATGGGCGTCGAGCATCCGGGCCACGAAGTCGACCGGGAAGGCCGCTTCGACCGCGTCCCAGGCCAGCCGGAGCCCGCCCGCCTCGTCCCAGACGATGTGGTCGAGGGTCACCTGCGGTGTCTGCGACACGCCGAAGATCTCGTCGCCCAGCCACCCCGCCGCCGCACGGTCGGCCTGGCCCAGCCCGACGCCGCTGGTGAAGACCACCGGGTAGCGCGGGGCCAGACCGGGGAACTGCTCGCGCTGGACTTCGACACCGCTGTAGGAACGGTGTTCCAGATCGGCCCAGAACCGTCCGTTCACGCGCCGGGCGAAATCGGTGAAGCCCTGCCACGAATCCGGGTCCGGCGACGGCATCTCGACCAGCGCGGTAGTGCTGAAATCCCCGACCACACCGTCGATGTCGATGTCGTCGGGACGATCGAAGAGGGTCGCGTTGAGGCAGAACGCGTCGGTGGCGCCCCATCGGGACAGGGTCAGGCCGAAGGCGGCGAGCAGCACGGCGGTGGGACTGAGGCCGCGCCGCGCCGCGTGGGCGGTGAGCGCCGACCAGTGGGCCGGACTCAGCCGTTCCTCATGGCGGCGAAAACGTGCGGTGCGAATGGTTTCCGGCGCGGCGGCGTAGGGCAACCGAGGACCGGGCGGCAACGCGGCCAGTCGCTGTCGCCAGTACGCCTTGTCCCGCTCTCGTCGTTCCGTTTCGGCTCTCCGGCGTGTGCGCAGGACGCGAAGGAACGTGGTGAAAGGTACATGCAACGCGGCCCCGGGATCGGCGACGAACAGCCCCCACTCGCGCATGAGCTGGATCCAGCTCGCCATGTCCAGCATCATGATGTCGAAGCCGACGAACAGCCGCATCGCACCGGACGGCAGGAGGGCGGCGTGGATGTCGAACAACGGTCCGGTCGTGGCATCGCACACTTGATGCGACTTCTCCTGCCGCAGCCGCGCCAGTTCGGCGGCGGCGTCGCTTGCCGGATCCCGCAGATCGGTGATCCCGATGCGGTAAGGATCTCCGGCCGGTAACACCCGTTGCCTGCCGTCGTCGGTGACGACGGCCCGCAGCATGTCGTGCCGCGCGACGACCTTGTGCCACGCCGCCTCGAGGGCGGCGACCTCCGACCACGCGTCCGCCGCCACGAACCGCTCCGGATCGCGGTCGAACTCGAAGTAGTAGAACGTGGCCACCCCGCCCAGGGGCATCCCTTCCTCGCGGCCGACCCAGTAGGACGCCTGGATCGGAGTGAGCTCCTCCTCGTCGACGGCGTCGGGCACGTCGGCGGTCGGCGGCTCCGGATCGGCACCGGGCGCGGGATCGTTTGTTCCGCCGCGCTTCTCGACTTCGGCGGTCAGAGTTTCGATCGTGGCTCCGACGAAGGAGGCGAGCGGAACGCGGACCCCGGTGCGTTCGGCCAGGCGCACATGCAGACGGGCGGCGAGGAACGAATCCAGTCCGAGCTCCTGCAACGGGCGCCGCGCCTCGATCTCGCGCGCGTCGATTCCCAGAACCGTTGCAGCGCAACGGCGAACTTCATCCACGGTG
Organism: Nocardia sp. CY41; assembly: GCF_009829325.1. GTDB lineage: Bacteria > Actinomycetota > Actinomycetes > Mycobacteriales > Mycobacteriaceae > Nocardia. Next base: position 27,203 of record NZ_VUOS01000024.1, on the reverse strand, counting down.
GTCGCCATCTCCAGCCCTTGCTCGGCAAATCCGACGCGCCTACACTAACCAGTAATGACAATCTTTTTCAACAATGCGTTGGACTGCTACCGGTTACTGGGGCGGTCGGGACTGCGCGTATCACCGATGGCCTTGGGCACGTTGACCTTCGGCTCCGCCTGGGGCTGGGGCGCGGACAAAGCGGAAGCCCGCCGAATCTTCGACGCGTATGTCACCCGCGGCGGCAACTTCTTCGACACCGCGGGCAACTACACCGGCGGCACCGCCGAGGAGTGGCTCGGCGAGTTCGCCGCCACCGACCGGGACACTCTCGTCCTCGCGACCAAGTACTCCGCGCTGCGACGGCTCACCGACCCGAACTCCGGCGGCAATCATCGCAAGAACATGATCGCCTCGGTCGAGGCGAGCCTGCGCCGCCTGCACACCGACTACCTCGACCTGCTCTATCTGCACCTGTGGGACGACCTCACGCCGGTCGAGGAAATCCTGCGCGCCATGGACGATCTGGTGCGCGCGGGAAAAGTGCTCTACGTCGGCATCTCCAACACCCCCGCCTGGCAGATCGCCCGCATGCAAACCATCGCCGATCTGCGCGGCTGGACACCGATGATCGCCGTTCAGCTCGAGTACAACGTGGCCGAGCGCACCGCCGAGCACGACATGCTGCCGATGGCACGGGAACTCGGCCTCGGCGTCGTCGCCTGGTCGCCGCTGGCAGGTGGCGTCCTCACCGGCAAGTACAGCCGCGCCGACCTGCCGTCGGAGGCACGCAAGCCGACGCTGGGCACCTCCCGCAAGGACCTGATCCTCGCCGGGGAGGGTCTCACCGAACGAAGCCTGGCCATAGCCGACTCCGTGCGCCGAGTCGCCCAAGAACTAGGTCGCTCACCTGCGCAGGTGGCCCTCGCGTGGACGCTGCGGCAACCCGATGTCACCGCGCCCGTTCTCGGCGCACGCACCCTCGCGCAACTCGAGGACAATCTCGGCGCGCTGACCGTCCAGTTCGACGACCACCATCTCGACCAGCTCCGGGAAGCATCCGACATCACCGCCGGCTATCCGCACAACGTGCTCGCGCGCCCCATGGCGCGCCGGACCCTCGTCGGAGACATGCGCGTCGAAGCGCGCTCCAGATCCTGACACCGAGCACCGACACCCCCGAGGAAACGATTTTGGCTCTCTTCGACCTGTTCGTCGACCACCTGCTGCGCCGACCGCGAGGGCCGCTGGCCCGGCGGATGTGGCGGGACATGAAGTCCCACCACGACATCTTCCGGGACACGCTGGCTGCACTGCACCTCACTCCCGACGACCGGCTTCTCGAAATCGGCTGTGGCGGTGGCACCTTCGCCGCACGAGCGCTGGAGTCGGGCTGCCGGACCACCGCGGTGGACCACAGCGCCGACATGGTGGCGCTGACGAAGTCGGCGAACGCGGACGCCGTGCGCGAGGGCCGGCTCGAGGTCGTCGAGGCGTCCGCCGAATCGCTGCCTCTGCCGGACCGGCACTTCACCTGCGCTGCCGCGATGAACGTGCTGTTCTTCGTCTCCGTTCCCGCCATGCTCACCGAACTGCATCGCGTGCTCGCGCCCGGCGGACGCCTCGTCCTGCACACCGTCGCACCCGAGCCGCCGCGCTCGGTCATGCCCGCGCCGCTGGCGGGACGCGTGCGTTTGTACTCCGACGCAGAGCTCGTCGCCATGCTCGAGGCGGCAGGCTTTCACCAACCGCGCGTCGAGCGGGTCGACGGCGCCTACCAGCTCGTCACGGCCGCACGTCCGGCCTGAAGCCCCCCTAGTTCTCGGCGCCGCCCTCACCCGCCGCGCACACCGAAACGGCGAGCGGCGAGACATCCAGTGCCTTGCTGAGTGGGATCTGCCCATTGCCCGCCCGGGACAAAACGCTTGCCCGTGTCGCATCCGTCCGCCGCACACGTCGATCCCGGGCCCGGTCGTCCACGATGTCGCGAGCCTCTCGTCGGTCGAAACTGCTCCGAGATCGACATTCTTCTCATAGGAGAATGCTTTCTGGCAAAAGGCATGGAGAGCCTTCCACGCGACCGAGATTTCGGCGCCCTCTTGCGGAATGCCTCGAGGAGCGAGGTAATCGATGAAGGCGGGCGTGCATATCCCGCCCTGTCGCCGGCCGCTCCGGCGGCCAGAGCATCCGTCGGGCAACCGAACAGCCGGGCAGGGAGGCGCCCGGCACGACGACAGCGAGGTTCGTCATGAACAAGAAATTGCATGCCGGGGTGCTCGCGCTGGCGATGGCCCCCGCCATCGCCGCCGCTTCCGGCACGGCCACCGCCGAATCCACGCCCGCTCCGGGCGCGGAGCAACGGCACGAGGTCATGGCCGGGTTCTCCGCCCCGCCGTGCTTACCCTGGATCCTTCCGCCCGCGGTGAACGTCAACGCGTTCTTGATCTGCCTCGCGTGACATCGGGAGCAGCCGGAGGGCGAGAGTGCGAGATCGTCGGAGGCCGCGGCGCTCGGAAGTGCCGGCAGTAGACCGGTGGCTACGGTTGACCCGCCCGTTTTCGGCGAAAGCTATGGCGACCCCGTTCGGCGGTCAAACCCCCCGCCTCGCCCGCGCCCACGGTTCACACCGGGCGCGCGACCCGGCAGCGGCTGGACTATTCGCCGGGCTCGGTCGATGTCCGTGATACCGCAGTCGGCAGCGTGTTTCGGCGACGAGGGCCGCCGAAGGCGCCAGGAAGTCGAGGGTTCCGGCGGTCCGGATGCCCAGCTCGCGCACGGCCCACGCGAGTGCCGCGAGATCGGGCACCGGCTCGCGCAGAGCAGCGGCCGGTTGCTTCAGGCCGCGCAGCATATGGTTGCGGCGGACCGGCCGATCGTCGCCGAGACGGCCGTGGCGCCTTCTCGAGCATTTCGGCCACGATCGGATGGGACGCGCGAACGTCCCTCGTCACTCGGTGGTGCGGCGTAGGGAACCGATCATGTCGAGCGCGATCTGTCCCGCTTCACGCCGCGTGCTCCGGTCGGTTGCGTCGGCCATACTCCAGGCCAGTTCGGTGAGCAGCCCGTAGATTGCGCGGACGGTGAGTTCGGTCGATCGGGGCTTGAAAACGTCGGCTCGGATCAGCCGGTCTACCGAGTCGCGGATCAGGCCGACCATGTAGCGCTCGTCGAGTTCACGCCACCGGTCCCAGCCCAGCGCCAACGGCCCCTCTTGCAGCACGATGCGCTGATAGGCCGCGTCGGTGCATTCGTCGAGGAACACGTTCAGGGCATGGACAGCGGTGTCCCAGGGGTCGCCCGGCTCGACGATCGCGCTCGTCAGACGTTCGGTCAGTTGCTGTTCGACCTGCTCGAATACAGCTTCGAAGAGTCCTTGTTTGCCGCCGAAATGGTGGTACACCGCGCCTCGGGTCAGGCGGGCGGCGCGAGCGATTTCGTCGGCGGAGAGTTCGGAGTACCGCTGTTCGATGAACAGCCGACGGGCCGTCTCCACGAGGGCAGCCCGGGTGGCTTCGGCGTATTCGGCGCGTCGTCCCTTGACAGTCACGCCGATAAGACTACATTCACATGCATCATGTATCTGAGATGTTGTGTGCATGCGGAATTGAGTTCTGGCGGCGGTCGTCGCGGTGGGGCCGCACGCTCGTGGTGGCCGGGCGCGACGTCATGGCGCTCGAGGCTGGAGACCGAATGAGCGGACGAATCCCCGAGCTCCGACAACCTGCAAAGAGCTCAATCTCGCGACCGGTGGTCGTCGGTCCGTCGACTGATCGGATCCCGGCACGTTGACCGGTTGCGACCTTTGTCTCTATCGGTCGGCGGCGCCAGGGCTGCCTCGGCCGGGGGCGAGTTTCGAGCAGCAGATGCTGGCCGGCATCGAGCGCTTGGAAGACAGTGACGGCTCGGATCATCGGATGCTGCGGCGCACGCTACGCGCCGCCGCGGCGGTGAGCCTCTCGGAGGTCGAATGGATACACCGGATGCGGGCGACCGGGGCCACGCTGCAGCCACGAGTCAGTGTCGTCGACGGTCATGTCGTCGGCTACATCGCCCAGTGGCGTGACGCCCACAGCGCACGCCTCGGTCCGGTGATCACCGACCTCGAGGTCGGAGCCGGCCTGAGCCTGCCCGATCTGCGCGACGGGTGGGAGGACGACGCGCAAGCAGCGGCCGACGCGCAGACCGAATGGAAATTACCGCGTGCGATCAAACCGTCGGCGCGAGAAACCGCGCTGTCGGCCGACCCCGAGTTCTGGGCGCATGCCTTGGCTGATGTCCGCAGCTTCAATGAGGCGTTGGCACGTGTTCCGAGCATCGAGCGCGCGGTATGGCGATGGGCGGCAAGCCGTGTCTCCGGCGTGCTGGCGGTCTGGTCGTGGCGGACGGAGCCGGACGCGAGAGGGCCGTTCGCCGTCGCCTCGCACGAACTTGGTATGTCGGCACTTGTCACCGGGAGCCGCGCACGCCCGCTCATCTTCCGGCCGCCCACACCGGATCTGGAAACGGCAGCGTACGTTCTGGCCCAGCTATGCCGAGAAGTTCACGACCCGCCCATCGAATCCGATCTGGTCGGCGAACTGATCACCAGTGTCGCCGCGATCATCAAGGCGCATCGTGCACGGGGGGAAGCGGCGCGAGCGTCGAGTATCTACGCGATGGCCGTAGGTCCCCTGAAGTGGATAGAACACGACATCCGCACCACAGTCCCGACCTCGGTGATCGGCTGCCAACTGCGGGTCGGGCACCCATCACGGCCCCAGCCCGGTTGACCGGTTGCTCCCACCCGCGTCGGCAGCAAGGTCAACCGGCAGGTCGGTCCTCATCCGGATAACCCCATTCCAGATCGATGTCGGCCGCGGGCGCAATACCGCGAATGACATCTGTGACGTCGCGTTCGAAGATCTTGCTCCACTCGCTGAACCCGCGGACGATGATCGGGCCGTTCTCGCTGGATGCCTTCACCCATGGCGGGTTGTGAAAGACGCTCACCAGCATCCAGGAGTCGATCCCGTGCTCCTTCAGCACCTTGTCCAGCGCCATCTCGATGGTGTCGGCTTGTGCTGGAGAGGAGAGCTTTTCGACGTACAGCGAGAGATGAATATTCACGGACATCGGCGATACCCTCCTGCGATCCCTATCGATCCGGACTGTATCGGCTGCCGATCCGCCGCCCGAAATGCGGGTAGCTCCAGGGGGCGAGTAGTTCGGCGGGGCATACGGCCGGACGCGCCTGGTACTGCACAGATCATTCGCTGCGGCGCGCCCTGGCACGTCGTTTGCCCTCGTGCATGGCCTGAACCCGGGCCACCGGAATCGTGTGGCCTTCCTCGACCAGATCCGGTGGAAGACGTTGCGGAGGAGGCATTTCCGCCCGCCATGGATCGCTGTCGCCGAGGAGATCCGGCACGGTCCGCACCGTGAAATCAGTAGGTTTCACCTCGTCGAGGTCCGACCACCGCAGCGGGAACGACACGGTGACACCCGGACGGATACGCGGACTGTAGGCGGCGGCCACAGTGGCACCGCCCGCGCGGGTGGCGTCGAGGAAGACCTTGCCCTGACGATCTTCCCGGATGAACGCTGTCGTGCCGACCGACGGATCGATCCGCTCGGCTCGCGCCGCCACGGCCCGCGTCGCCGCGGCCGCGTCCTCGACATCGATCCCCGGTACCACCGGCACGAACACGTGTAGCCCCTTGGAACCGCTCGTCTTCACCGCTCCGGACAATCCGTCCGCAGCCAGCGCTTCCCGGATCAGCCGGGCACCTGCTACGGCGTCGGCGAAAGTCTGTCCCGGTGAGGGATCGAGATCGAGCACAAGATGTGTGGGTTCCGGTGCGGATGCCGCGAGGAACAGGGTCGGGTGGTACTCGACCGCCCGCTGATTACCGAACCAGATCAGGGTCCGCAGGTCGTCACAGAGCGCGTAAGTGATCTCCCGCCGCGAACTCTCCGCCCAGACCTTCGTCCGCGCCACCCACTCCGGCGTGTACTTCGGGAGGTTTTTCTGTGTGTTAGGACACCTTTCCGTAGCGAACTCGCAACCTGCAAGGCGCTCTACTACAGATCTGACACCTCGCAACAAGGGCTGTTCGCATACGATCAACGGTCCGCCGACGGGAGGTGGTCGGCGTGAGCCACACCTTGCCGCCAATTTTGCCCGGCGCAAGTCCGCTGCTTGCCGCGGCTCCCGCCCGGAGCGCCCATCGGAACGATCGTCCGCTGACGACGCTGTATCAGCGTCCGTCCCGGCATGAGCCGCAGTGGCTTTGCAGTGTTCGCCGTGTAGACGCCAGAGGCAGGATGATCGATAAGGCAGTTTTTCCTGCTCTGGGTTGGAGCCCCGGCGTGCGGCTCGGGTACAGCCTGGAGGACAACATTGTTGTCGTCGGTCGATTCGGAATTCCCAAACTGTGGATCACGGCCGCTGGTGACCTCCGGCTGCCAGCCCGATTTCGGCGCAAGACTGGCATCCACACCTCCGACCGGATCCTCCTTGCGGCACACATCGCGGAAGGCATCTTGCTTCTCTTCGGTCCTGGCGCCGTCGATCTGATGATCACGGGGAAGTGGAAAGCAACACCTTCGTCGGGAGAAGGCCGATGACACTGTCAGCGTCCAGCGCCGAAGTGCAGACCGCTCAATTGCTCCTTGAGCGACTGGGGGTGGGTCTCGAGGACCTCATCTCCGCTCGCACGAGGCGCGCAATACCGACCTTTGCCGAATACGTACCGGTCGTCTACTCGGCGATGCCAGCCGGTCGTACCCGCGATTGCTACATGGCCTACTGGAGGAAGCTCGTCGAGGTGTGGCCGAATCGCCGACTCGATGAGCCGACCAACACGGAATTCAAACAACTCATCGCGGGCTTCCAGGCGAACCGCGCAGTCCGCCGCAACGACCGCGGCGGGTACGGCGTTGCCCAGGTGGCAGTGAACGCTTTGCGCTGCCTGTACCGGCACGCGGTCGATGACAACTTGATCCGTTCCGCCGATAACCCTGCGACCACGTTGGTCAAGCCAAAGATGCGATCCTCGAGCCGTGGAGCGATACCGACCGACCGACTCACGGAGATCAATCGTGTCGCGGCGGAGTATGGCGATGAACCTGAACTGGCAACGCTGATCCTCCGAATGTGCACCGAGACCGCTTGTCGGCGAGGCGGCATTCTGGCATTGAGGAAGCAGGATCTCGACCCTCACCAAAGCCTGATCTTGTTGCGCGAGAAGGGTAATACCGAGCGGTGGCAACCCGTTTCGCCGACGCTCATGCGAGCGCTGCAAGAGCACTACGATTCGCGCGCTCAGCTACGCGATGAGAGAAATCCGCATGCGCGGAACGGGAAGCCGATAACCGCCAAGGCGAACGAGAGGCTGTTTCGCTACAAGAACGGCGATCCGATCAGCCATATGCGATTCCACATCATGTGGGGTCAGATCGGTGATCAGTTGCCGTGGGTGAAGCAGCAAGGGATCACATGTCACTGGCTGCGGCACACCACGTTGAGATGGGTTGAGCGGAATTTCGGTCATGCTGTCGCCAAGGCGTATGCCGGTCACGCCGACAATCACAGCGACGGCGCCACCTCGATCTACACGCGCGCGACCCGCGAAGAGGTGGCCTATGCACTATCGGTCTTGACCGGGGAGCCGCACATCCGCACCGTGCGATCGCTACTGCCGCTGGCCAGGAGTAGGCGGACGTCAGAGCGGGGCCCGAATGCCACCGTGTTCACGGTGCCGGTGTGGCCGGTCAGCGGTGACCCGAGCGGTTCCCCGGTCTCGGGGTACCGTCCCATCGTCGCTACCGCTGGCCAGGAGCAGGCCGCCGTCGGCACGGGTTCCGAACGCCACCGACCTCACCACGTCGGTGTGGCCGCTCAGCGGTGACCCGAGCGGCTGTCCGGTGTCGGGGTCCCACAGTCGCACAGTCTCATCTCTGCTGGCGCTGGCCAAGAGCAGGCCGCCGTCGGCACGGGTTCCGAACGCCACCCCGTACACCTCGTCGGTGTGGCCGCTCAGCGGTGGACCGAGCGATTCCCCGGTCTCGGGGTCCCACACCCGCACCGTCCCATCGTCGCCGCCGCTGGCCAAGAGCAGGCCGCCGTCGGCGCGGGTTCCGAACGCCACCGAATTCACCTCGTCGGTGTGGCCGGGGAGTGCGCGGTGGAGGGTAGTAGTGGGGGAGGTTGTCCAGCGTGGTTTCCAGGGGTGTTCTGGTGTGGTGGTGATGGTGGGGATGGCTTGTGATTCGTCGCGGAGAGCGAATGCGTGCAGGATGGTGGCGCGTTCGGCGGGGTCGGTGGTGGTACGCAGCGTGTCGAGGGCGCGCTGCAGGAGGCGAGTGGTTGTGGTGTCGGGCAGGTCGGGGCCAGCGAGTGCGCGGGCGAGCCGGTCGATGTCGGTGTAGAGCCAGAATCGGGTGTGGTGCAGCAGTTCTGGGAGTAGCTCGCCTGCGGTGGCGTGGGTTGTGAGGTGTCGGCGCAGGTACGGGTTGGTGTGTGCCCAGTCGCGCTGCGGCGTGGGTTGTGGGGTGGTCATGAGGGGTAAGTGGCGATGTATCGCGACGGGGTGCCCTGCGCGGCGATCGCTCGTGCCCTCACCGACGCCGGTGTCCCCAAACCGGCTGGCGGACTGGTGTGGGAGCGCTGTCATGTGTGGAGGCTCGTGCGTACAGCTGCCGCCATGGCAATGATGGCCGAGCCCGAGGAGGATTGGACCGCGGCCGCGTAACAGAAAAGCGCTGGCCCTCGTGTTGCGGGGGCCAGCGCTGATCGCGGCCAAGGTCAGTGGGTGGCGGTTGATGGCTCGACCAGCCGCCGGATGTTGCCAGGGCATACGTCGGCGATGGCGCCGGTACCTATGCGCCGGTCGGAATCGACGTCGAACCCGATGCCCCCGACGAGCGGCACGACCGCGCGGGGCCAGTAGATCGTGTCGGGGGGGTGCTGCGCGGAGTGTGTGATCGTTGAAGTGCGAGGGTCACCAGTTGCCGGGCTCGGGCGATCCAGCGGCACCGTTGCGCCTGCCATCGCAGCCGACGTGCTCGCGCAGCATCGCGATGTCCTCGTCGGAATTGGGTGCGAGCATCGAGGTGCCGGGCGGAAGCTCATCGAGGCCCAGGAACCAGCAGATCTGGCGCAGGGTGTCTTCGTCGCGGCCGCCGACGTTGTTGCGAATGATGTTGCGGACCGAGTGCACGATACTGACCGCAGCGTGCCCCCAGCAGGCCACTCGAGCACGCTCCGCGGGGGTTGCGCTACCGTCGGCAACGCGGCGCAGCAGTTCGTGCACCTCCTCGACCGACAGCTCATCCAGAGCACGAGCCGCCTGCAGCTGCAGCGGCGTCACACCCGGCCGCGGGTCGTCATCGGAATACTCGCTCACTCATCGCCCCCTACCTCGGTTCCGATCGAAAGACATCATGCTGCTGCGCAGCGCGAGGCGAGGCGAGTTCGGCACAATCCCCGCAATCGGACTCCATCGCAAGGCAGTTGGTGTCGGGGCGTCCCGACCGACCTAACATGGACCCTCGGTCCGCCACCACACTCGCGAGGAGACGATGTCGGAGAAATCACTGGTAGTCGACCGCCGTGGGCCCGCGCTGTGAACCCAGGACATCGGACACCGTCTTGCGGATCATCCCGGCGCACTGACGGGCCGCGCAGGTCGGTGCGGATCGCATGGTGGGGCGATAGCCTGATCGAAGCCTACGAAGCGCACAATCCGCGCCTTGCCGACCCCGCAGACCTCCCGGATGTCGGCAGCATGGTCGAGATCACCCAGTGGCGCCATCGCGGCTTCGCCTATGCCGCCACCATCGCCCTGCGAGCCCGACACCCATCGGTCGAGGTCGAGTCGGACAACTTCGCTGTCGGCGGAGCGACCTCAGCTGACGTACTCGCCGAAATCCGTGCCGGCACCACCGGCCAGGCGTGGCATGTAGCGGTAGTCGGCTGCGGGACCAACAACGTCTGGCGACGTTTCCAGCAGCGACCCGAAGGCGTACCGATCGACGCGTACGAGGCCAACATGCGCGCCGCTCTGCGCGCGCTCGAACCCCGCGCGCGGACGCTGGCGGTCATCGCAGCCCCGCCGATCGGGTGGCTGCCCGGCATCGACACCGCCGCGGTCAACGCTGAGCTCGCCCGATACAACGAACGCGCCCGCCACGCCGCCCTCGACGTCGGTGCGTGCTTCATCGACGTCTGGGATCGGTTCATGGCGACAGCAACGGCGTTGGGGTGGGCTCCCGGCGTTCCCGCGGCGGCTGGGGCGTCGGCCACGCTGTGGCGTTCCGACGGAGTGCACCTATCCGATCTCGGTGATCACCTGCTCGCCGAGGAGATCGTGCGCTGCCCCACCGAGGCGGTGATCATCGAACATGCGCTCACGAACGACTCGACGCGGACCACAACGCAGCAGCATCACGCTCAGTAGCCCTCGCGCAGTGCGGAATCCCTACCATCGAAATCTCGAATCGAACCCTGATCCGAAAGGCTAGGTGGTGTGCGGTGAGTGAGTCACAGGCCGATGTCTTCGACGAGAAATTCGGCGCGTTCGCGCGGTGGCAAGCCAGCCCATGGGGTCGGCTGCGCTACACCACCGCGGCCGCGAACCTCACCGCCCACCTACCGGCCGGCCCACTGGACATTTTGGATGTCGGCGGGGGCAACGGCCTCGACGCGCTCGAACTGGCCGCACGCGGCCATCACGTCACGATCGCCGACATCTCCGAGCAGTCCCTCGCCGAGGCACGTGCCACGGCCGCACACCGCGGCCTGAACGACCGCGTCACCACCCGGCGCGCCAGCCTCGACACCCTCGGTGACGAGTTCGGTCGCGACAATTTCGATGTACTGCTGTGCCACAAGCTCATCCAGTACCTACCTGACCCCGCCGGGGTGATCGCCGCACTGGCGGAGCCGCTGCGGACGAACGGCGTGCTGTCAGTGATCGCGCCCAACGCCGACGCCGATCCGCTGCTGACCGCGGTGCGGGGCCTGGACCCGGATAAGGCGTTGCGGATGCTGGACGCTCCCACCCGCTACAGCGTCTGAGTTCGCGCGTCACCAGCTGCATTTCGCTGCGCAGGAGTTGACCGGTAGCGACATGACGCCGGAGGTGCAGGTTCAGCTGGGCCTGCTGGCCGCGCATGTCGCCGTCGCCGATCGCCCTTCTGCACTGCTCTCCGGTAGCGGGACCGCTGAGTTCGATCCCGCCGGGTACGGCGCCGGACATCGGGCAGGAGGCCGAATGGACCGCCGCACTGGGCAAGCGATCCTTCGGAGCTCGACACCGCAGGTTCGGCCGGGACGCCAGGGCCGAATGGACCGGCGTCACGTGCCCGAAGGCGGGCGTGACACGCGTGAACTGTGGTATCGGGTACCCGGACGGGTGCGACCGTAGTGTCGGGCGCTGTCACGAGCACGTCCCTGCGGTCATCGTGACAGCGCCCGGAGGGCGTAGACACCCCGGAGGCCCGCTCGCACCTTTGCCGGGCGAGTCCCCGGGTGTCGCCCTCCGGGTGTCTGCCGACACGTGGCACCGGGTTCTGCCCATTTCCGAATGGAGGACATCATGCGCGAAAGGAATGGCATTGCCGTTTTCGAGGTCGGGGAAGACCACCCGGATCATCCGGCGTTTCGCGATCTGCGCAGCATCTCGCTAGGTGACGTCCGGTTCCCGTTCGGCTTTTTCATCGTCGACGAGGACGGCCAACGATACGTCCGGCCCGCAACAGAAGCAGAACGCGAAGAACTCCTCTTCAAAGTGTTCCCCGACGGTCCGAGCGAATATGTTCTCGACTCGGACCGCTGCTATCTCCACGACGGCAAGTGCAAAGATTTCCGGTGCCACACCGTGCAGCCCCCGTCGCGTTGTTTTCGAGGCTACGACGAGTCCAGACGACAGTACGGCTGCTGGTGTGAATCTATCGCGTGACGGTCGAACCTGTTCTGCGTCAGGAAAACAGGCCAACCTTTTGAACCCGCAAACTTCTGCAAATTCTCAGCGTCCGAGAACGGATGCTCTCCAGACTGGAGGTGTCGGGTCTGGCGGATGGCCGGCCGACACCACCCGCCAGGCCCAAACCTTCCTACGACACAACGCGGCGCGTGTAACGGCCGTTGCAGGACCATTCGAGTAGCTCGGATCGACCGTGCCTGCCGTCTCGAACTCGTGTCGCGAGGTTCGTGACAGCGCAGAGGACAGCTATTGCGCTGGGTCCGCCATCTCCCTCCTGGGCGGTCCCCTGTGTGCGTCCGCTGATCTGAAACCCCCCATGTGATCGACAAATGTGCCTGACTGGCTGATCGTGTCGGGCTCTCGCGTCATACTGGCGGTCATGGGGTATGAAGCCGTGCGGGGGCATTCGCGTAGGGGACGGGTCGGCGGCAGTTACGTGAGGGGGTCGGTCCGCTTCACCGATCGACGCGCACCGCAGCGGCCGGGGCGCTACCGGTCCCCCTATTACCACGGCTACCGCAGTGCATCACCCAACCCGATCTGGTGGGGCCTCGCCGCGCTCTTCGGCATCCCGGCACTCGTGCTGGTCGTGCTGACCCTCACCCACATGGACTCACCCTATAGGCCGGCCGACGCCACCGTGGTGACCTCGACTCTCGCGCCCGCGCAGCCGCCTGCCCCGCCGAAGTCGCGCTTCCCGTTCAATTGCTGAGCGTTGTTCAACGGGAGTGTTCGCCGCTGCAATGCAACTCGTTTCCCGCACCGCTCCGGAAGCGTGATCGATGCCCCAATCGAGTTGGGGACCAGCGCAATCGAGGAAGGCTGGCCCCGGTCGGATGTCGGCCCGGACCGGCTTTGCCTGCCGTCCGTCAGCTGGCGGTCGCGGATGATGGCCGGAATGCCGACCCGCGCGGCCAAGGTGTGGCAATCGTGAACTTGCTCGAACCTGGAGGGCCGCTCACGACGGCGATCACCTGCGCGACGGGTCTGGATTGCGGCCGAGGATGTAGTAGTGCGCGATCGACTCCCGCAGCTGTCCGGATGGCTCGCGTTCGAGCAGCTGTGCTCGCAGGTCGGTCTCGAATTCTTCTGCGAGAGCGGGGTCTTGACGAATCCGTGCGGTGTAGGAGGTCGACCACAAGAATCCGAGGAACTCATCCACCGTCCAAGCGTGTGGTGTCGGGAACCGGTACTCGGTGACGTCGCCGAACCCTGCCTCTTGCAGGAACTCTTCATGAGTGCGTCGTGCTGGGGCGGTGCTCTCGGCCGTCGCTGGCGGTGCGACCGCAGCGCGGCCCGGTTCGCTGGACCATCGGGCCACGACATCGACGGCGACGGCTTGCCACAGCTCGGTCCCGCTCCAGGGTGTGCTGCTGCACAGGATGGCCAGGCAGCCGCCGGGGGTCAGCCATTGGCGGGCGCGTTCGGCGATCAGTGATCGGTCCAGGCGGTGGAACGCGTTGTCGATCGTGACCAGCTGCACGGGGTCGGTGACGGTCAGGTCTTCGGCCGGGCCGGTGCTCCAGGTGGTGTTGGTGGTGCCGGCCTGCTCGGCCTTGGCGCGTCCGACCTCGATCATGTCGGGTTCGAGGTCCACGGCGTGCACGTGGGCGAATCGGGTGTGCAGGGGAATCGCGATTTCACCCGTGCCGCAGGCAAGGTCGACCAGGACGCCGCCCACGCCGGCCTGGTCGAGGAGGTCATCGAACAGTAGCTGGGGGTAGGCCGGGCGGTACCGGCTGTAGTACTCGGCCGCTCCTCGGAAGAGGTCGTCGCGGTAGCCGGGTCGGACAGGCCAGCTCGGTGGGGTCGACGGCGGCTTGGTCATTTCGGGTTGTCGCTCCTTGCTCTCGCGGTTAGATGCGATGCGGCTTGGTTCCTGGGGTTCGATCGTGGTCAGGGGACGAGGTCCGGGCGGTCGAACTGACGCCGGTAGGCGCTGAACCCCTCCCGCAGACCCGCGAAAACACCTCGAGCTTCCCACCAGCGATGGCATCGGTGCTCCAGCTGCGTTCCACGGCCCTGAAGAATCCGCTGGCGAGAATCTCATCGAGCGGGTGCCCGGCGGCGCCGAGGACTCGGGCTCGGTGAGGGGAATGGTTCTCCTGCGGCGGCGGTTGTGCCGTGACCAGGCTTCACCGGTCGCCTCGAGCAACGTCGCGATGATCGTGCCGGGTGCCGGGCTTGTCGGGCTGGGGCGCGATACTCGAGGCCATGGAGGTCACCACCACTCCCGCTGCGGCGCCGACGCAGGGGAACGAGGACGCGCACCGCCCCTACGGGACAGCGGTCATCGATGCCCTCGCACGCGTCGGGCTGACGTGTCGGGCGACGGCCCGAAGGCCTTGAGTGGGTCGAAGGACTGGCCGGATTGCAGGCAGTGATACAGCTGGTCGAGCATTTTGTTGAACAGGTGCCGTAGCGCCGGTGCGTCGCGATCGCCATGTGCTCGCCGACGCTGATAATGCTCGCGGGCGGGGCCTGCGCTGCCGATGGCGGAGAATGCCCAGACCCAGCCGGTCGCGGCCAACCGGTCGTTCTTGATGCGTCGGTGGGTGATGGAGATCGACTTGCCGGAAGCGCGGGTGACGGGCATGGGCCGTCATCGACACCCCCGACCAGCCCGCAACACCCTGACTACCAGGTGGCTACTTCCGCTGTCCGGAGTTCGTGTGGACTCGAGCGTCCCGGACGTGTCGCCGCCCAGGACGTCGTGCGCGCGGGCGTCCTGGGCGGGTAGGGAGGCGAGTCGCACAAGGCTCCCTCGAACCGGTCGCCGGATGTAAAGGAGGGAGATCCGGCGACCCACCCACGATAACACCGATCGGCCTGTTTGCGGTCCGCCGTCCCGGCCACCCGAAATGCCTGGTGGCGGTCATGTTGTGTGGCTGGTTTCCCGGCGTGTTTCGCCACCGTTTCCGGTAGGTTGCTTCAAAGTTGCTGACGACCGGTGGTGATGGGAGTATGTGCCGGTCGAGCGAGTTCGTCCCAGTTGGAAATGCAACCGTCCACACTTTTGGAAGGGAACTCAGATGGCAGCGCAGGACACGAGCACGGAGAACCGGTCGTCGTCGCAGGGCCAGCGTCAGGACGTGATGGATGTGCGTGGGGAGGTGGAGATGCTGCGGCTGCGGCTGGACGAAGCCCGCCAGGAGGCCCAAAGCGCGCGCCAGTACGCGATGCAAGCGGCCGGACTGGCCCGTCAAGCGCAGTCCCAGGCGCGGCAGGTGCAGAACCAGGCTCAGACCGCGCAGCACAACGCCAATCAGGCCAATCAGCAGGCGCAGCAGGCCCGTCAGGCGGCGGTGCTGGCGTCGAATCAGGCCCAGCAGGCTCAAAGCGAGGCCGACCGCGCCCAAGCCCAGGCCGAGCAGGCCCAAGGCGAAGCCGGCCAGTCCCAGCAACGCGCGGCTTCGGCGGCCGATCAGGCCGACCAGGCCACCCAACTCGCCCAACAGGCCGAGGACCAGGCCACCCGCGCCCAGGACCGCGCCGGACAATGGGAGCTGCAGCTGCACCAGATCCGCCAGCAGGCCCGCCAGCTGGAAGGCCGCTGACCGGGGTCCGGCCGAGAAGAGAGTGGCTTCTGTGAGGACGGTGCCGGCTCGGCGGCGCATCGGGAAACCGGTGCGTCCGCTGCCCGGCACCACCCCGGGCGGTGAGCGGTCGTGAGCGAAGACCCCAACTCACCCAGCCCGCCCGAGGGCGACATCGATGTCGAGGTGATCGTGCCCGACACCTGGAGTGCCGGGGTGTATGCCAACGGGTTCACCTGCTGGTACAACCGCACCGACTTCACCCTGGATTTCCTGGTCTACCTGCCCGCCGAACCGGCCGCCGGCGACAGCCGCGGCCCGGTGATGCACCAACCGGTGCAAGTCACCGCACGGGTGAAGTTCCCGCCCGCGTTGATCTTCCGGCTGATGCAAAACCTCAACGACGCGATGAGCAACTACGAACACCAGTTCGGGCCCATCACCCACCTCGGCGAATAAACCCCCGGTGGTTGCGCAAACCCTCCAACAGTGCAGGAGAAAAGACTGTGATGACGACCGTGCCCGGGCAGATCACACTCATCGGCTGCCGTCGTGACCGCACGATCGTGCCCGACCCGCGAGTGCGCTACCGGCCGACACCGGTCGGCGGCCGCCGCTACCGGCCCACTCTCCTCGCCCCGCGCCCACGACCCGCACCCTGAAAACACCGCCGGGCCGCCCAGGGCCACATCACCGCATTCCGCCGCACTGGCCCAGGGCAGCACTTCGGCCCCGGTGCAGGGTCCCGGGGCCGAAGCGGCTGTGAGGCGTCCTCGACTCTGGAGCGAGGCAGATCGAGGCTATCGCGGCCGCCCCGATCGACGAGGGATCCCATCCCGGGATGTCGGGCCGTCGAGCACGACGGGGAAATCACCCGGAAAAGCCGCACCGGACCACACAGCCCCCACACGACCGACAGGCCGGGCGGATCGCCACCGTGACCGGCGCTGTCCCTGCTCCTTGACATATCACCTCGCAGTGGCAGTGTGCTGGGTGAGGCCGGGGCCCCTTGAGCATCGAGTTCGGGCACCGGTCGAAACGCCGCAGGCTCAGTCGTGGTGCAGTGGGAAGAACTGGGCCTGGTCAACGGACATTGGGACTTCCCAATGACTCTCAATGAAGTTGTCAAGGGCTCGGTTATGCGGCGCGGGCTTGTGGTGGGGACGGTTCGTAGCATCGGTTCTCCCGCAGCAGCACCCAGAGGACGTTGACGCGGCGGCGGGCCAGCGCCAACACGGCCTGGGTGTGGTGTTTGCCTTCTGCGCGTTTGCGGTCGTAATACTGCCGGGAGTCGGGGCTCGCCCGTATGCTGATCAGCGCCAAGGTATAGAACACTCGTTGCAGGCCGCGATGATATTGCTTGGGGCGGTGCAGATTTCCCGACACACGTCCAGAGTCACGGGGCACCGGTGCCACGCCGGACAGGCTCGCCAAGCGATCGGCGGAGCCGAAGGAACGCATATCGCCGCCGGTGGCGGCGAGGAATTCGGCCCCGAGCCGGACGCCCATCCCGGGCATGCTGATGATCACCTCGGCGCAGCGATGGCGGAGAAACCGCTCCTCGATGAGCTGATCGATCTCCTTGATCTGCGCGTCGAGGGCCATCACCCCCTCCGCCGAGCGCGCCACGAGTTGGGCGCCGAGCCTTCTCCGGGCAGCGTGGTGTGCTGGGCGTCGGCTGCGCGGACGACGGCCGCGGCCAAAGCGGCAGCCGAACGCACGCCGTGTTCCCGCAGCCAGGCGGTGATCTGTTCGATGCCGGCTTCCCGCACGGCCGATGGCGTCTGGTACTTGGTCAGCAGCACCAACGGTCCCCGATTCCCGAGGGTGAGTGCGCTTTCCAGGGCGGGACTGACGGCGAGTAGTCGATCATGCAGACGGTTCGCCGCGCGAGTACGGTCTCCCACCAGATCTTGGCGTTGGGTGACGAGCATGCGCAGTTCGACGATCAGTTCTTCCTCGGCGCGGACCATGGCGAGGTCTCGGCGCATCCGTGCCTGGTCGGCGATGACGTAGGCGTCCTTCGCGTCGGTCTTACCCGCGCCTCGGTACGAGCGTGTGGCTTGTTTGACCATCACGCCGGGCAGGTAGACGATCTGCTGATCGTGTGCGAGCAGCAATGTCACCAGTAACGCAGACTCGCTGCCGTGAAGGTCGATCGCCCACGTAGCGTCGGCTCCTATCGCCGCGACCTCGCCGATCACCTCGAGCAGTGCGGACTCGTCGTTGGCCACGCGCCGCGAAAATCGTTCGTCGCCTCGCTGATCCACCACCACGCAGTGGTGATGATGCTTGCCGACGTCCACGTCGGCCCATACCCGCTCCAACCAGGTCTCCTCACCGCCAACAGCTCCGTGTCCCGAAACGACCTCGCAGGCAGGACCCTATTCAGCGATGATTCACAACTCTCAATAAGCAGCCGAGTCGTTGTGGACGGGTCGGGCGGCCAGCCATCGGGAGCCACCTCGGGCAGTCCGTTGAAAGCCACACCCGACCCGTCCGGGACATCCGAGTGATCAACCCGGACACTTAAAACATAGGGTCCGTTGACAAACGTGTAGAACGACCCCACCGCCGCTGATAGCTTGCGGTTGATCGTCGTCGCCGAACACGCCGCCTCAGGCGTCGGCAGCGATGTCACCGTCGCCGACCGCATCCCCGCAAGCAACCGCAACCAACCCACGAACCGGCCGAATTGCTCCAACCGCACTGCCCGCCAGTCGATCTGGTGTGCAGTCAGGAACGCGAAGAAGTCTCGTAGATCGAACGCATACGACCGCCCGGTGCCCGGTGCCCGCTCGATCGCGGTCAAATGCGCCAGAAACTCATCAACCGGCTCGATCACCGCCAATTGTGCATCCAGCACCGTCCAGGACTCCGGACCCCCGCCCGGCGCCCACACCGGCTGCACCTGCACACCCGCCTCCTGCCCACTCGAACAGCCCGCAAGTACGGACGGCGACGATATGACCCCTGCACCCGACGATCACAATCACGTCCGGCGCGTCATGGACATGCCCGAGATAGCCGTGTCGAGCCCGCAACCCCAACAGGGCGAAAGGTCACCTCTACCGCTCACTCCGCGGCACCATGGCAGAGCGTCGGTGCCGGTGAACTGCGGGTTCGCCATGTCGTCGCGGCCGGTCCGGACCAGGGTCCGGGCCTGATCGGCGAATCCTGTGATGGCTGGTGCGGCGCTAACTCGGCTGGGACGGCGATGCCGCGTGCCTAAGCCGGAGTTGGCAGCCGATCACCGAAGTGGACGAAGCGGTGCGTATGTCGTGTCGCGTCGATTCGAGGGCATCCACTGCGGCGGCGTTGATCCTCGACGCTCGGGCCATTTCCCCGCGTTCGCGATGCGCCTTCACAATCGCGGTGATACTGACGATCAGTGCGCCGACCAAATCGGATTCGGCCAGCGGATCGTGAACCTCCCTGCACAACTGGGCCAGGATGAACGCTGCGTTGTCCAGATCCGGCGCGGGCGGTCGGAAGATGCGCGGACGCGCGCGGCTACCGGCCGCGAGTGCGGACCTTCCGACTTCGTGCGCGGCGACGGCGAAAGCTCCTCTCGCGTCCGGTTCGATCCGCCACGACCACAGCGCCAGCACTCCAGCGACCCGGCTTGCCGCCCAACCCCATACCTTGCGCTCGCTGCTGGGAACACCTGCCAATGTTTTGTTGAAACCCTCGACTTCCGCCAGGGCGTATGCCCACAACTCGGTGTCGCCCCACAGCACCGTTTCCCTGGCCGACGGCGCCACCGAACGAGGAAGTTTCCACTCGGTCTGCGCGTCCGCCGCCGCATGTGGATCAGGTTCCCACCCGTCCCGCAGTTCGGGCAGGCTCAGGCCTGCCCCGACCTCGAGGTCGATGATCGCCGGACCGAGGCGCGCGCTGTGGGCGTCACGCCACTGGGCGATGTAGCCCGCGACATAACCGTCGACGACACTGACCCGCGGCTGCAGGACAGTCCCGGTCGCCCGCATCCGGCGTATCCATTCGGCCTCCGACAGACTGACCGCAGCCGTGGCGCGCAACGTGCGCCGCAACATCCGATGGTCCGAGCCATCGCCGACTTCCAGCCGCTCGATTCCTAACATTTGCTGCTCGAAAACCGCCCCCGGTCGAGGCAGCCCCGGCGTCACCGACCGGTAGAGACAAAGATCGCAACCAGTCAACGCGACATCATCCGATCAGTCGACGAACCGACGAGCATCGTCAGCCGAGGGGAGTAAATCTCTGCCGAAGCGAGCATCCGCCCAGCCTGCCCAGTCACCCACACAATCCGATATGGGGGAAACGCCTCTACGATCGCGACTGCGCCAGCGACCCCCCACTGTCATGAAAGCGCTTGCGCGCAAAGAATCACCTCAGCGACCGCAATGCCAGCACTCACTCGACAGATCCCGTTTCCCGGTCTCGCCAACCGCCGCGTCAGCTGGCGGCGCACTCACAGATCTCGGATGGCAACACCGAGCACGTCGAGTTCTTGTCATACAACCGACCCCTTCGACATCGACGGTGTTCGCCTGAGCAGACGATCACCGAAAAAGGCAGGTCAGACATTAGACAGATGAAGCACCCGCATCCGACATGCGGGTGTTCGCCGTGCTGGACGTCCTGCTGCGAGTCTGCGGGTGGACGTTCATCAAGGAATGCTCCGGCCCGCAAATCCTGACCTGGAGCTACGGGCGCTACGGGCCCTCCGACGCCGCAGCGGGTTACCGTGACCGCGGACGAGAGCCCGTCACCACGGTCGTGGCCGTCCTCGACCGCGCTGTCGCGACGGATTCTGTGCAACGCTGCGCGGTCGAAGTCCTGTTCGTCGGCGTGCCATGCGGGCAAGGCAGCCGCACCACGCTGGCCGGTCTCACCGCACATCTCGCAGCGATCGAAGCCTATCGGCCCGGTGATCGCATTCCGATTCCATTCCCGACCGGTCGCGCTCGACAGCCCAGCATGTGAGCGACACTGGAACAACCGAACCGCTGCAGGGTTTCTCTGGGCTCCGGACCGCCCTCCGGGCATGCGACAACTCAGCTGCGGCCCCCTCTGGCGACGGCGGGCCAGGAAGGAGAGTGCCACGTCCACCCGCACCTATCTCGTCCGTCTGGATCCGGACCTTCACGGTGGCAGCGCGACGCCGCGCGGGGTGCGCACGCAGTTCTTCGACTGGCTCGCCACCACCGGCGCCGAGGTTGTCCAACTCTGCGGCGCCGACCGCGTTGTCATCTCCGCCCCTCCAGAGGTCATCGACCAGATCAGAGACTTCGAGTACGTCTTGGACGTCGAGTTACACGACTAGCCAAAGCCGCCCGAGGCGCCCGCGTGAACTCCCGCAACCCTGACCGCCCCAGCCTCCGATTTCCTCAGACCGAAACCGTTGGGTTTGCACCGGATCGCCGCTGGACTGCGCGGCTGACCAAGCTGCCGGGCCAGCCGGGTGGTAACCACGCCGGTCTAGAGTTCGGCCTGGAGCAGGTGCATGTTGTCGGCCAACGCTGCGGCGAGTGCTCTGGGATCTCCACCATCGTGCGGGACCACGCCGTTGTCGAGGCGGGCAATCCCCGTGCCGAATTCGCGGATAGTCCGGTGGATCAGGGCTTCGGGCACGGCGACGCCGCCGGGACGACCGGCCGAACACTCGGTCAGCACGCCCCAGGAGCAGATCAACGCGATTGCCTGGTGGACGTTTTCGGCGGTGTCCTCATCGAGTGAGGGCAGATCCCCGCTGATGGCGAGTTGAGCGACGACCGCCAGGCCAGCACTGGTTCGGCCGGCTACGGCGGTCGACACGATGTGCGTCGGCGGCAGTGTCATGGGATCCGCGCCCGGCTGCTCGGCCTCCAACTCGGCCGCCATGTCACGTGCCATCTCGCGGATCGTGGTGTCGTCGAACTCGCGGCGCGCGGAAGCCTCCGTGATTCCCATGGTGGCGGCGACCGCAGTCACTCGCGCCTGGATCTCCCGGCCGATCGGGTCGCGCGGGCAGGTCAGACCGAGGCGATTGGTCTCGGCCATGAACACATTGACCCTGCCGTCCAGCCATGTCCGTCGCGCAGTCACCGGCCACAGTGTGCCAGAAACCCCCTCCCGGCCAGTGGCCATGGTCTGCCGCCGGTGTGGCGGTGGCAAGTGCGCTCGGTTCGGAGGGCGTGACGATGTCACCGGCTGCGCCGCGACGACATCGCCGTGGACGCCCCACCCGCTCCCTCCGGGCGGACTTCCCGACCGGCATCTCCCAGGCCGCCGACGACTCTTGCGTCGACAGTTTCCTCGCGCCCGCAACCCTGTATCGATGAGTCGATTTCGGCGCGTTCTCCCCTGCCTTTCGTAAGATTGCGGCACAGTTGCCGAAGACCGGTTGTAAATCCTGGACAGGCCGCCCACTCAAGTCGGGAGAGAGCGTCGGCCCTTCTCGATGTAGGTGAGACCGGTGAAGGAACTCACTTCGACTGCGTGAAGGAACTTCACTGATGAACAAATGGTCTGACACCCCGCCCCGCCGGGTGAGCATCGTGGTGGCGGGCGCAGGAGCCCGTGGCGGCTATGAGGCCGGAGTGCTATCGGTGCTGGTGCCGCGCCTATACCGTGCCGGCGTGGAATCGGTGCGGTTCCTCGGTACGAGCGCTGGTGCCATCAACGCGACGATCTTCGCCGCCCTGGCGCATTTGCCGCCGGACGACCAAGCACAACAGGCACTGCGAGTGTGGCGCGACATCACCGTCGGCGACGTGTTCCGGTCCCCGACCATCGCATTCCCCCGCCTCGCCGGCCGCGCCACCGGCCAGTTGCTGCGCATACCGGGAGCGGCACTGACCCATCTGCTCGACACCGCTCCCCTGTACCGCACGGCCCGCACCGTCATCGATTGGGATCAGCTCCGCACCAACATCGCCCACAGACGGACCGCGCTCGCGGTGGTCGCGACATCCGGTGCCGACAACCGGACCGTCGTGTTCGTCGACCACGCCGACACCGCGCCGCTGCCACCATCCGACGATGAACGGCCGATCGATTACGTGCCCGCCGCTATCACGGCCGAGCATGTGCTCGCGTCGGCGGCGATTCCGATCGTGTTCCCACCCGTGCACATCAGCGACCCGCCACCATGGGCCGGGTGGTATCTGGACGGCGGGATACGACTCAACGCACCGCTGAAACCCGCGATCGCGCTGGGCACCGACGCGATCGCCGTCGTGGCGACCCACCCCGTCATCGACGTCGACGCCACCGCGCCCGCACCCGGCAACGACCCGCCGCCCGATGCGGACGACGTCATCGTGCGGCTGATGGACGCCGCGCTGGTCGACCGGATGATCGAGGACCTACGCACGCTCGCGAAAATCAACACGCTGGTCGACACGACCGAGCCCGCCACCACGACCGGGCTAGCACGACAGGTCATCCCCTTCCTTGCCATCACCCCACCAGCGCGAGCGACCCTCGGCACCCTCGCCGAAGAAGTATTCGCCACCCAACGCCACCGGCGCCGCGGCATCGTGCCCACACTGCGTCAAGCAGAGTTACGGCTGCTGGGCCGTGTACTGGGCGGGGACGGCCCCCGCCGCGGCGACCTGTTCAGCTACCTCTACTTCGACCCCGAATTCATCGAAGCCTCCATCGAACTCGGCCAGCGCGACGCCGACACCACCTTCGCCGCAGTCCCGGCACAGCAGCTGCCCTGGCGGATCGGACCACGACAACCACTCACGACCGCATAAGAAGGATCCGTCCCCCACAAGAAGGATCCGTCCCCCGCAGCGTCACGGTCCACACCGCACGACGGCGCCCTCGGCTGAAACTTCCCGGCATCGGATGGTAGAGAGTGAACTGGTTGGATCGACGAACGCGACCGATGCGCAAGCCGCGGTGTCGGTGTCGACACGCAGACGGCCCCAGGTTCAACGGCGCCACTTCGGCGTCACCGAAGATTCGGTCGTCACGCCAGGACTGGGGGTGAAGGTCTCCTGGGTGTGGGTTGCGGTCATCCCGTTGGACTCGGCCACTCGGGGTGCTGCCATCCCGTGCACCATTCCACGCGCTCGGTTGGCCCGACGCGGCAGTATCACGGTGACCGCAACACTCACCGCCCCACCCTCGAGCTCGACGCATCCGTCACGTGTCAGCGAGTAGGCTGGAGATATCCGGCGGCACCTCGCATGCAGACCAGCCAAGGTCGCGTCGTCGCTGATTCGAATTCCGGCCCCCTGCCGTGGGGCTGCGACAGGAGCGTCTCATGACGCCACGATCGACGAGCGCGCATCCTGCACCGCCTCATCAGCTACCGCTGCACACACCACGATTGCGATTGCGTCCGCGCGGTGAGGGCAGCGACTGCGCCGAGGGGGTCTGGTGGCCTCGCACGCGCGACCTCGCCGCCGAACTCCCCGGACTGTTCACCGTCCTGCGGCCGCGCCTGGGACCGGTATGGCGGGTTGTCTACGATCCGCCGGATGGTTCCCCTCCGCTGGGCACCTTCAACTAGGCAGTCACCGAACCCGCTTGGGACGCTCATCGTTTCGAGCGGTTCAACACGATGTACGTTTGCGGTGCGCGCGGCAACGTCGTCGTGCTGCAGGTCATCTCCTCCACCACCGGAGCCGGCATAGCGAACGCTGTGCTGGCAGCGGCATCGAATACCCCCCGATGAAGGTGGATCATGATCGACGACAGCGCGACACCTCCCATCACCAACCACGCCGCCATGGGTCAAACAGCCTCCGCCCGAAGTAGCCAGCAGCCGTTCCCGTCCCCGACGCGCACACCACGCGTCCTGCTCCGCCGTCGCGATTCCGGATCCGGGCTCCTCGATGGAGCCTGGTGGCCGCGGACCGCGAATCTCACCAGTGAACTACACGACCTGATCACCGTTCTCACCCCCCAGGCTCGGTCGCCTGGACCGGGTCGGATTCGCTTGGAACGCGAAGAGTCTCGCGCAACGCCGGATCGATGACGACGACGGAGTGGACATTTGCGGCCCGGCGCCGGGCCAGCCGCCCGACACTATGCAACTGTTCGGCACCGAGGGCGCCGAACTGGCCCTGCTGATCATCCCCGCCGACACCGAACCGCTGATCGCGGCCCAGCGCATGCGGCACGCGTCGGGACAGTCCTCGAACCGGGGGTGGGGCACGATCCCCGACCAGTACGGACGCCGCTGGGACGGCGACGACGGTGGCAGCCCGATACCGCCGGACCCCGGACTCGCTGACCTTCCGGCTCTGCAGCCGCTGTGGGGCGGCGCGCCCCGCCGCGACCGGCACTGAAGCCGGCTCAGCACGCCGGCCACCGAACACGAAGCCGCTGCTCCACAGGCAGACCACCTGGGCGGAGTCCCCTTGCCGGGTGGACAGAGGTGAACGCCACCACGCGGCACTAGCGATTCGATTGCGTTTGCCGAACCCGGCAGGGGCGGGGACGAGTTCGTCGCGCGGCTGCCGGGCCACCTCGAGGGTTGGTGCGATCAGGCCCCCCTCACTGGCCGAGTGCGTCCGCGTCGGGATTCGTCGCTGGAGTGATGGCTTTGCTGGTGAGTCCGCGCAACGGGTGGTTGTTCACCGGCGTATCCGGGGCCGGGCCGGTGTTCTCAGGCCGATGCGGGCGGGTTGTGCTGGCGAGTAGTGGTGTGTGCGGTGTCGCGGTTGTGGCGGAGGCGTTGGGTGGCATCCAGGAGCAGGCCTTTGGCTTGGCGGCTGCGCAGGATCAACTCGTAGCGGCACTCATTGTCGGTGGGGACCGTGCGGCGCACGTCGGCGACCAGCTCATCCAGCCGTGCGCGCAGCTGCTCGACACTGTTCGGATCCGAGGTGTGAGCAAGCCGCGTCGCATCCTCGATGATGTCGTCGATCCGTTCTTCCAAACTGGGCATCCCGGGCTCCGCTCGTGACGTCGTGGCCCGATCCAGCCTCGATGACCGGCCAGACTACAGTGACGCATCCTCCACCGCCACCCGCCCGATCCAGCCGTGGAGCAACACTCCAAGGCCACACACACGACCGACACTGCCGGGATGAATGCCCGCAGCTGTGACGCTGCCGCGTAGGCTCGCGGGCTATGACATCGGAGGATCTCGAGGCACGGGTGTCCGCGCTGGAGGAGCAGGTCCGCGAGCTGGCCGGGCGGGTGCGCAATGTTGAACAGGACGCGGCGGCGGTTCGGGTGCTGGCCGGTGGCGCGGACCGGGACGTGACCGAAATCCGTTCCGAGATCCGTGACTTCCGCCAGGCCGCCGTGTCGGGTCTGAGCGACCTGCGCACTCGGGTCAACGATCAGTTCGCCGAGGTGCATAACGGGTTCGCCGAGATGCGCGGCAAGCTCGCCGCCGCCGCGACCGGACAAGCCCGCATCCTCACCCTGGTGACCGCACTGGTCGAACGCAGCGACCGCCGATAGGACCAGCGCCGGGGTGGTCAGGGCTCAGGCGGTTCGCCCACCGCAACTGCCCGGGGGATTTATGCTGTGGAGGCGGCGGATCCTCAGGTATCGAATCCGATTCAGGCGCGGGTAGACACCCCTACCGCCGTACCGTTGGACCAGCGCAACACGGCGGCCCGCAGACCCTCTCGTCTGCGGGCCGTTTCCCTATCGATCGGCTGTCTCCTGGACCCCGGGCCCGACGCACACACCCGCTACCCGGCGCGGGTAGAAGGGGAAGGTAACGGGCGGGTTGCCGGTCTGGAACGCGGGTAAGCCCGACAGCGGTGCACCGTTGCGCCGACTCGACGCTGTCTCACCATCGGAAGGAGGGAAAGTCGATATGAGTACCCGCGAGATCACGACGTTGCTGGCGCAGCTGCGCGCTGTGCTGGCGTTGACCAACACCGAAATCCAGATCGCCGACACCCGCATCGCCCAAGCCCGCACCGACGCCGTACGGCAGGAGTTGTCGGCCAACGCCGAGCGCGCCCGCGACCGCGCCACCGCCATCGAAGCCGCCATCCGCGAACTCGGTGGAGTCCCGGAGGTCATCGGCCCGTTCCTCGGCCGCGCGGTCGCCGCGGTCAAAGCGCTAGCCGACCAAGCGCAGCCGTTCGAGGAAGCCCTGCTGGGTGATCTCACCCTCGAACACCAACTACTCGACCGCGCCCGCTACATCAAAGCCCTCGCCACCACCGCCGGCCATCGCGAGGTCGTGGGGTTGGCCGACCGGTTGATCACCGCCCACACCGAAACCGTGGACTGGCTGACCACCGTCCTGGCCGAAGACGCCCTCGGCGGACCCGCCGCGCTGCGCCCTACCCTGCTGACCGGGACCGCGGCGCGACTGTTCAACCTGCCCGTCGACTGGTCCGCGCGCGGCCTGGACCGGGCGCTGGACACCGTCCGCGCCACCGGACCCGCCCTGGGGGAACTGCTCGCCCAGGGCGGCCGCGCCGGGGACGTCGCGGTCAAAACCTTCACCGCGTCCCGGGACGCGGCGCTGGCCACCGCCGAGCAGGTCACCCGCCGTGAAGGCGCCGACACCGCCGCCAACACACTGCGGTCGGTCCGCGGCGCCACCAGTGTCCTGGATCCCGACGAACTCCCCATCAGCGATTTCCCGGAGCTGAACCTCACCCAGGCCGCCGCCGCGATCAAAGAACTCACCGACCCCACCGACACTGATGATGGGAAGTGGTTCTGATCGTCGTGTCTCTCCCACCGACTGTCGCCCTGCTGGGTTGACCATCACTTGGTCTGACCGGCGGTCAGGGCCGCGCGCGCTGGTCGGGCGGAC
>NZ_VUOS01000023.1 GCF_009829325.1 Nocardia sp. CY41 | reverse complement strand
CGGCACCTGACCCGAACGGCTCGGCCATCTGCCCTCCCGCAGCCCTCCGTGAGCACAACCGAGGGTCGATGATAGATGAGTATGAAAGCACGGAAAGGCCTGGCCGAGAATGGATTCGCGGACAGCTGTTGGACATCGACCGTCGAGCGACACGCAGCCGCGCGGTGTCACAGGCTGATGCGGGCGCAAGCTGGGCGAGATCGCCGTCGCCGGACCGCCACAGCAAGCGCTATCGCGTGTGATGTTGGGGTACAGCCCAACAGCACACCCGGAGACGCCGCGGAGAGCGTCAGATTGGGGTGCCTTTCGCGTCATTCCGACGCGGTCCGGCTGGGCTCCTAACCTTTTGATCCGTAGTCCAGAGTCCGGAGTGGGCGGATGATCGTGGAGTTCAGGCCGGATTTCGGAAGTCGTGGGAACCGAGTCCCTCTGTCTCGCATCTAAGTAGGTGAAAGGGGCGGACGAATCGGAGGGTCGCCCATAGGAGGGGTTCGGCGGTTCTCGTGCCGTTACGCGGGCGGGATCAGCGCACTGACGCGAGCCAAGCGATCCTGCCACCATGCGGTGCGCTCGGCGTCGGGGTGGCGATGGCTTTCCAGCAGTTCCGGTTCCGGCTCGGGTGGGGTGCGCAGGACGGGGAGGTAGCCGTCGACCGCACGCAGGGATCCCCGCGTCACGTCACCGGTGAGCAGGCTCAAAGTGCCTAGACCACAGGCGAAATCCAGTTCCGGGAGCGCGCCGGCCAGGGCCAGTTGCGCCGCGAGGCCGACACTGGTCTCCAGAGCGGAGGAGACCACGCAGGGCAGTCCGGCCGCCTCGGCTACCTGGAGGGCGCGGCGGACGCCGCCGAGCGGCGTGCACTTGAGCACGGCGATATCGGCCGCACCTGCGACCGCGACCCGCATGGGGTCCTCGGCCCGGCGGATGGATTCGTCGGCGGCGATGCGCACGTTCACCCGGCGGCGCACCGCGGCGAGTTCCTCGATGGTCCGGCACGGCTGTTCGACGTATTCCAGGCCACCCGCGGCCTTATCGATTCGCTGGATATCGCGCACGGCCGTGTCCACGTCCCAGACCGCGTTCGCGTCGACCCGGATCGCGCCGTTCGGGCCGAGAGCGTCGCGTACCGCCTCGACCCTGGCCAGGTCCTCGGCGAGCGAGTCCGGATGGTCGGCGACCTTCACCTTGGCGGTGCGGCAGCCGGATCTGGCCACGATCGCGTGCGCCTGCTCCGGGTCGACAGCGGGCACCGTGCAATTGATCGGAACGCGGTCCCGGACCGGCTCGGGCCAGCCCGTCGTCACCTGCTCCAGAGCGGTGGCCAGCCAGGCGGCGGCTTCGCGGTCGTCGTATTCGGGGAACGGACAGAACTCACCCCACCCGAGTGGCCCCCGGATCAGCATCCCTTCCCGCACCGTGATGCCACGGAAGCGGGTGCGCATCGGGATGGCGTAGACGACGTTCTGCGCTGCGGAGTCGCTCATCGCCGACCAGCTTAGGCGGCCGCCGGGGCCCATCGCGGGATTGCGCAGACGGCCTCGAGTAGTTTCCCGGAGCCGGCGAGGCGCTCGACACGGGATCGTTGGCGGCATGATCCACAACCCGCAGCCTCGGCCGCCGCACGGCGCGCCCGCATCGTCGCCCGCCGGGCAGCGGCCGGTGCGGACCTGGGACGTCGTGCTCGCCATCGTGCTGTACTGCGTCGCGGCCGTCCTCGGCTCGGCCGCCGCCTACTTCACCCTCTTCTTCGCCTTCGCCACCGATCCATGCGGGACCGACAACTGCCGCACCGACTATCTGGGCTGGGCGTTCGCGGTGTCCTGGGGTGGAACCGCGCTGGCGATCGTCGGTGTCACGGGGGTGCTCATCCTGGCCGCGGTCAAGCGCTGGTACATGTGGTATTGGCCGGTACTGGCGATAGTGCTGATCGTGCTGTCGTTCGCCGGGGGCCTCGCATTGGCTTCCCAGGTCTACACAGGCTCTTGAGATGCCCTGCGGCCGACAGCCGGTCATGCTGATCGCATGGCGCGCAAAATCCGGCAGCGAACGACCGACGCCCTGCGCGTCGCGCTGGGGACGGTCATCGTGCTCGGATTCGGCTGGCTGATGGCCTCTTTCGTGCCGCTCTACGATGTGCTCGCACGCGACGGCCGCGCCGGCCGCGGCGTCGGATACCTGCCGTGGGCGCAGGTCGTCGCCTGGGCGGGCATCGCGGCATCGGTGCTCGCGGCGATCATCTCGGTGGTCGAGAAAGTGCGCGACCGACGGCCGATCGCCTGGACCCCGCTCATCGCGGTCCCCTTGATCCTCGAATCCTGGCTGATCGGCTTCTTGATCGCAGCCGTGCTGGTCTCGTATTGAATTCGCTGTGTTTGTTTTCCAGCGCCTGCGGCGCGGGGTGTTCGCGGCCCCCTGGTGGCTCGCGTTTGCGCGACCGCCGCTTGCTCCTTCGTCGCGTACGCGGCGGCCGCCGCTGCTCCTTGGCCACGTACGCGGCGGCTGTACGAATCGACCGCTCTACGTTCCGGCCACACGGCTCGAGCCAGGCTATGCCGTTTCCGGCGCCACCGCGACTGGCCTGGCCTTGTTCCAGGAGGTGCTCCGGCCGATGTGGTTCAGGCGGGCGAGCCCACCCGTCTGCGTGTTCGCATCCAACAGCCGCGAACACGCAGCGCCGGTGGGATGTGGATCAGCCCAGTCGCTCCACGATGGTGGCGTTGGCCAGCCCGCCTGCCTCACACATGGTTTGCAGGCCGTAGCGGGCGCCACGGTCCTGCATGGCGTGCACGAGCGTGGTCATCAGGCGGGCGCCGGAGGCGCCGAGGGGGTGCCCGATGGCGATCGCGCCGCCGTTGACGTTGACCTTCGTCAGGTCTGCGCCGGTGTCGTGGGCCCAGGCCAGCACCACCGGCGAGAACGCCTCGTTGATTTCGACGAGGTCGATGTCGGACAGCTGCAGACCCGCGCGTTGCAGGACTTTCCTGGTCGCCGGGATCACCGCGGTGAGCATCAGCAACGGGTCGTCGCCTGCCACCGCGAAACTGTGCAACCGGGCGAGCGGCTTCAAACCGAGCTCCTTCGCGCGCTCGCTGGTCATGATGAGCACCGCCGCGCTGCCGTCGCTGACCTGGCTGGCGGTCGCCGCCGTGATCTCCCAGCCGATTTGCGGGAAGCGGGCGGCCATGGCGGGGTCGTAGTAGGCGGGACGCAGTGCCGCCAGCGTCTCCAGCGTGCTGCCGACCCGGATGCCCTCGTCGGTGGCGAGCCCGTTGATCGGGGCCAGCTCGCCGGCGAACAGGCCGTTCTTGGTGGCGAGCGCGGCCTTTTCGTGGCTGGCGAGCGCGAACTCGTCCAGCTGGGTGCGGGTGAGTCCCCACTTTGCCGCGATCAGCTCGGCGCTGATGCCTTGCGGCACCAGGCCCTCCGGGTAGCGCTCGGCGAAGCCGACGCCGGAGATGTCGTCCGAACCGACCAGGTTGGCGCCCATGGGAATCCGTCCCATCGACTCCACACCCGCGGCGACCACGATGTCGTAGGCGCCCGCGATCACGCCTTGCGCGGCGAAGTGGATGGCCTGCTGACTGCTCCCGCACTGCCGGTCGACGGTGGTCGCCGGGACGGATTCGGGATATCCGGCGGCCAGCGCGGCCCGCCTGGTCATGTTCGCGCCCTGCTCGCCGAATTGGGTGACGACGCCGCCGATCACGTCGTCGATGAGTGCGGGATCGATGCCGCTGCGGTCCACCACCTCGCGCAGGCTGTGGGCCAGCAGGTCCACCGCGTTGACGTTGTGCAGTGCGCCGTTCGGTTTGCCTTTGCCGATCGGGGTGCGTACCGCTTCGACAATCACCGCGTCTCTCATGGTGCTTCCTTCCGGACCGAGAGCCCGGCCACCATGCCTGGCTCTATCAACACATAGTCAGATTACCCCTGGCAATAGTTAAGGCAAGTCAGCATCGGTATGATGTCGGTCATGGCAGCAGTGATGGAAGGGCCGTTGGCCGATCTCAGCGCCTGGAAAGCCGACGAATGCTCGATCGCGAAGGCGATGGACCTCATCGGGACGCGCTCGGCGGTGCTCATCCTGCGCGAGGCGTACTACGGCACCCGGCGGTTCGACGGCTTCGCCAGCCGCGTCGGCATCACCGACGCGGCGGCCGCGGCCCAGTTGCGCAAGCTCACCGCGGCGGGCTTGCTCGCGAAACAGCCCTACCAGGAGGAAGGCAAGCGCACCAGGCACGAGTACGTGCTCACCCGGATGGGCCGCGATCTGCTACCCGCCGTGCTGGCGCTCATGCAGTGGGGCGACGCCTACCTGCAGCCGGGGGCGGCTCCGCTGCTCTTGGTCGAGGAGGCGACCGGCGCTCCGGTCCGGGTGCAGGTGCGCAGCGAATCCGGCCGCGAGATCGAACTCGAGGAACTCGGCGTGCGGCTCAACGAGGACTACGCGCGGCAACGGCGCGCACGCCGTCGATCGGACGCGACGGACTGATGCCCGCTCGCCGCGCCGCGCCGGACTTGCGCCGCCGACCGGCACCGACGCGACCGAACAAGCGATGCCACGGGGGCGGTCCGGCCGTGCATAGAGCCGCAGTCATGCGGCCCGCGCGTCGGCGCAGGGCCGAGAAACGCCTCGGTGGCGTGCTCAGTTGAGCCTGCGTCCTTCGGTGTCGAAGAAGTAGACGTGCTCGGCGTCGGTCGCCAGCCGCAGGCGAGTGCCCTTGGCGGGCGGGTTGCGCCAATCCGCCCGCGAGACGATGGTTTCCCCGGCGCCGTCGGTCCCGCCCTCGGCGATGGTGCGGCCGTAGATGTAGGCGTCGGAACCCAGTTCCTCCACCACGTCCACCTCCATCTCGATGCCGGAGCCGTTGCCCAGTTCGAAGTGTTCCGGACGGATGCCGACTGTCACCGTGTTGCCCGCCTCGTCCGCGACCGTGCGCGGCAGCGCGATCGCGTGCCCGCCCAGTTCCACCCGGCCGTCGGTGACCGGCAGCGTGAACAGGTTCATGGCAGGCGAGCCCATGAACCCCGCGACGAACACGTTGGCCGGATCGCGGTAGAGGTCGCGCGGCGTGGCGCACTGCTGCAGCAGGCCGTCCTTCAGCACGGCGACCCGATCGCCCATGGTCATCGCCTCGACCTGGTCGTGCGTGACGTACACCGTGGTGGTGCCGAGCCTGCGCTGCAACTGCGCGATCTGGGTACGGGTCTGCACGCGCAGCTTGGCGTCCAGGTTGGACAGCGGCTCGTCCATCAGGAACACCTGCGGCTGGCGCACGATCGCGCGGCCCATCGCGACGCGCTGACGCTGACCGCCGGACAGCGCCTTCGGCTTGCGATCGAGGTAGGGCTCCAGGTCGAGCAGTTTGGCCGCCTCCAGCACCCGCTGCTGCTTCTCCGCCTTGGCGACCTTGGCCAGCTTCAGCGCGAAGCCCATGTTCTCCGCGACGGTCATGTGCGGGTAGAGCGCGTAGTTCTGGAACACCATGGCGATATCGCGTTCCTTCGGCTCGGCGTGCGTCACGTCGTTGTCACCGATCAGGATGCGGCCGCCGTTGACGTCCTCGAGCCCGGCGAGCATGCGCAGCGAGGTCGACTTCCCGCAGCCCGAGGGGCCGACCAGCACGAGGAACTCGCCGTCCTCGATCTCCAGGTTCAGCCGATCGACCGCGGGTTTGACGGCGCCGGGGTAGAGCCGCGTCGCGTTGTCGAAGGTCACAGTGGCCATGACGAATTCACATCCCATCCCGGCAGGAACGTGCCGGACGATCCGAGTAAGGGTGCGGTGATCCTATCGGGGCCCTCGGCGACGGGCCACGTCAGCGTGTGCGCGCCTCGAAGAACGCGCGCGGGACGTCGACGAGCATGGTGTCGATGTGCTCCTTGGTGACGCCCCGGTCGAGCACGTAGGGGAACACGTCCTGGAACAGGTGGGTGTAGTGCCACTGCGGCAGGGCCGCCATGGCGGCGGGCTCGATCCAGTCGATGTAGCAGCTCGCGTCCTGGGAGAGCACCATCCGCTCGGCGTAGCCGCGACGCACCATCTCGATCAGCGTGTCGGCGCGGGCTTCGAAAGTGGTGTCGAGGTTGATGCCGAAGCGGTCCATACCGAGCACGAAGCCCGCGTCGGCGAGTTCTGCGAGGTGATCGCAGTCGGTGGTGTCGCCGCTGTGCCCGAGCACGATGCGACCGGGATCGACGCCTTCCTCGTCACACATCACGCGCATGACGTCGAGCCCGGCGCGCGACTCCGGATGGGTGTGCACCGTGATCGGGACGCCGGTCTCGAGATGGGCCTGGGCGACCGCCCGCATCACCCGTTCCACGCCCGTCGTGAGCCCTTGCCGGTCGATCGCGCACTTGAGCATGCCCGCCTTCACCCCGGTGCCCGCGATGCCGTCGCGGATGTCGGCGACGAACATGTCGACCATCGGGTCGGGGACCTGCGCGCCGACGATCTCGTTCAGTGCGGGCCCGCGGTAGTGGAAGAAGAACGGGACGTCGCCGTAGGTGTAGATGCCGGTGGCCACCACCAGGTTCAACGGCACCTGCTCGGCGATCCGCTGGATCCGGGGGATGTAGCGGCCCAGCCCGACCACCGTCGGGTCGACGATCGTGCGCACACCCGCGTCGTAGGCGACGCGCAGCCGCCGCACGGCGTCGGCGATACGTTCTTCTTCGGACCCCCATTCGGCCGGATAGTTCTGCTGGACGTCCCCGGTGAGCACGAAAACGTGCTCGTGCATCAGTGTCACTCCGAGATCAGCGGTATCGATCGGACCGCGCATGGTTTCCAGCATTGACACAGCGACTTCTCCTCACCTGAGCTGCGCATTTGCGGAAATGCTACGAACCGGTATGTGATCTGGGCCATAGTCGCGGGCACTGAAACTTCGTACAACTTTCGTGCGGAGCGCACGAAACGACCTCGCGGCGGTCGCGGCTCAGACCGGCCGCAGCACCGCCGGTCCGAGCCAGCGCGCGGCTTGCAAGGCCAGGTGCAGGTGCAGCGTGCGGTCGTGATCGTCGAAGACGTCGCCGACCAGTTCGAGCGCCTGCCGCACCCGGTACTGGACGGTGTTGCGGTGCACCGCAAGTTCCTCGGCGGCAGCCGCGTAGCTGCGGTTGGTGGCCAAGAAGACGCGCAGGGTTTCGCGCAGCCAGAGATTGCGCTGGTTGTCGGTGGCGAGTCCACCCAGGCAGTCGGCCACGTAGTGGCGCAGTTCCTCGATGTCGCCGCCCAGGAGCGCGACGGCCGCCACCTGGTCGTGCGACACCGCGCGCGGCGCGGCGGGACCGGAGAGCAGCACGAGTTCGCGTACCCGGTCGGCTTGGCGCAGGCTCCGGCGGAACCCCGCTACGCCCGCGCCGCATCCGCCGACCGCCACCCGCACCGGCAACGACATGGCCGACAGCGTGCGCTCGATGGCGCCGGCATCGATCGTCGTGTCCTTGGCAACGGCGAACCACAGCCGGACCTCGCGTTCGTCGGTCGGCACCAGCAGCGCCCGGCGCGGGTTGCCGAACAGCGAAACCAGCGCGGCCCGAACGGCATCGAGCACGTCCACCGCGGCCCGCGCCGAGAGGTGCGGCTCGGTCCAGGCGTTCACCGCGATGTGGCGGCCGGACAGCGGATAGCGCAGCACTTGCTCGGCCTGCCCGATGTCGTCGGCCGAGCCGTCGAGCACCCGCGCCACCCATTCCTGTCGCAGGGCGCCGCGGCTGCCCACCCACCGGTCGCGTTCCTGTTGGTAAGCCACGCCGACGTGCTCGCACACCCGATCGATGTACACGGCGCTGCGATTGACGATCCGGATGATGGCCGCCGAACTGTCGGGACCGCCCAGTTCCACGGCGTAGCGCATCGCGATGTCGAGGAACCCGGCATGCCCCACCCGATAGGCGCGAATCAGCACGGGCAGCGGGACGTCGCGCTGAGCGAGCGTGCGCGCGTACACCAAGGCACGGTCGGGCGCGTGCACGTCGTCCTCGGCGGCGTCGTTCTGCACGAAGTCCAGGGCGGACATCAGATTGTCGGTGGTGCCCGCTTCGAACAAACCCCGCAGCCGGGCGTCGGAGTCGAGCGTCACGACTTGCGCGCGCATCACCGCCGACAACTCGGCGATCAAGTCGTCGCGATCGCGCAGCATCGTCGAGACGACCGCGCGAACCACCTCGTTCTCGCCGCCGGCCACGCCGACACCTCCATCCACCGGCTCGGTTCGCGTCCCCAACGTAGCCCCTGCCGGAGGCCCGGTGCGGCTGCCTGCGGGAACTTCACCGCCCCGGTAGCCTCGGGGCGGGGCGGGGCGGACCGAGCGACGAGGAGAGTGCCCATGAGTCGTCCAGTGCGGATCGGAGTTCAGCTACAGCCGCAGCACGCGCCGGAATACCGGCTCATCCGCGACGCGGTGCTGCGCTGCGAGGACGCGGGTGTCGACATCGTTTTCAACTGGGACCACTTCTACCCGCTCACCGGTGATCCCGACGGCGCGCACTTCGAGTGCTGGACGATGCTGGGCGCGTTCGCCGAGCAGACCGAACGAGTGGAGATCGGCGCGCTGGTGACCGGCGGCGGCTATCGCAATCCGGATCTGCTGGCCGACATGGCGCGCACCGTCGACCACATCAGTGGCGGCCGGCTGATTCTCGGCATCGGCGCGGGCTGGTTCGAGAAGGACTACGACGAGTACGGCTACGACTTCGGCACCGCGGGCAGCAGGCTGGAGCTGCTGAAGGAGACCCTGGCCCGGATCAGCGCCCGGTTGCCGAAGCTCAACCCGCGACCGACCCGCGATCTGCCGATTCTCATCGGCGGCGGTGGCGAGAAGAAGACCCTGCGGCTGGTCGCGCAGTACGCCGACATGTGGCACACCTTCGCCGACCTGGACGTGCTCGCGCACAAGAACAAAGTGCTCGCCGAGCACTGCGCCGCCGTCGGCACCGATCAGGCGCGCATCGAGCGCTCGGTGCAGTGGCCGGGTCTGGAGAAGGCGCCTGCCTTCGTCGATGCGGGCGTGACGACCTTCACCATCGGGGCCAGCGGGCCCGACTACGACCTGAGCGAGGTCGCGAAGGCCGTGCGATGGCGTGACGAGATCAATCCGGAACCGGTCAGCGGACTGGCCTGAACCGGATTGCCTGCCGGCTGATCCGCTGGGTCCCGCAATTCGGATCACGATGATCGAAAATTTGGACCGCCGGGCGCACATGGTTTCCGAGGTCACCGCCTCGGGGTAGCTGTGGAATAGCAGATTTCCACGGCTAGGGTTGTCCGTCATGGCTGTTCTGCCCGCTGTGCGATCTCGTGCGTTGATCGCCGTGATATTGCTTGCCGTCGGTCTCAGCGCGACGGCGTGTGGTTCCGGCTCCGACGAGGCGGTCACCGAGCGCAACCTCTGCGCACCGCCCGGCCTGGCCGCGGCCTCCGCCGCGCCCACCAACCTGGCCTCCTCGGCCGCGGCGGGCAGCGACCGCTACACCACCGCGGCCACCGTGCCGCTGACCTCGATCGACGTCTCGAAACTCGGTTTGATCACGCCGGGCAAACTCAGCGTCGGCACGCTGTCGGACGCGCCGCCGAGCATCTGCGTCGACCGGCAGGGCACGTTCACCGGCTTCGACAACGAACTGCTGAAGGCGATCGGCGCCAAGCTCGGCCTCCAAGTGGAATTCTCCGGCACCGAGTTCGCCGGGCTGCTCGCCCAGGTGTCCGGTGGCCGTTTCGACGTGGGTTCGTCCAACATCACCACCACGGACGCGCGCCGCCAGCTGGTCGGCTTCACCAACGGCTACGACTTCGGCTACTTCTCCCTCGTGGTGCCGACCGGTAGCGCGATCGAAGGATTCGCCGATTTGAACCGGAACACACGGATCGCGGTGGTGCAGGGCACCGTGCAGGACGAATTCGTGGTGAACCAACTGCGGTTGGACCCGGTGAAGTTCCCGGACTACAACACCGCCTA
Source organism: Nocardia sp. CY41 (assembly GCF_009829325.1). Taxonomy (GTDB): domain Bacteria; phylum Actinomycetota; class Actinomycetes; order Mycobacteriales; family Mycobacteriaceae; genus Nocardia. Next base: position 186,649 of record NZ_VUOS01000023.1, on the reverse strand, counting down.
CGCCAACCTGAAGTCCGGTCAGGTGGACGCCTGGGTCGCCCCCTCCGCCCAAGCCGAGGGCGCGATCAAGCCCGGTGACGGAACGTCGGTGTCGCAGAACACCTTCAGTCTGGACAATTTCGTCGGCTACGCGGTCGCCAAGAACAACCAGCCGCTGATCGACGCGCTGAACAGCGGCCTGGACGCGGTGATCGCCGATGGCACCTACGCCAAGCTGTACACCGAATGGGTGCCCCGCCAGCTGCCGCCGGGCTGGAAGCCCGGCTCGAAGGCCGCCCCCGCGCCACAGCTGCCGGACTTCGCCGCGCTCGCCGCGGGCAAGCAGAAGGACGAAACAGCGCAGAACACGCCGAAATCCACGGTGCAGCAGTTGAAGGACACGTTCTTCGACTGGTCGCTGTACCGCAAGGCATTTCCCGACCTATTCAAGACCGGCCTGCCCAATACGCTGATCCTGGCGGTGGTCTCGGGTGCGCTCGGCACCGTCCTCGGCATGCTCCTCGCGGTCGCCGGAATATCGCGTACTCGCTGGTTGCGCTGGCCCGCGCGGGTGTACACCGACATCTTCCGCGGTCTGCCCGCCGTGGTCATCATCCTGCTGATCGGTCTCGGCGTCGGCCCGGTGGTGCGCAATCTCACCGGCAACAACCCCTACTGGCTCGGCGCGGTGGCGCTGGCGCTGCTCGCCTCGGCCTACATCGGCGAGATCTTCCGCTCCGGCATCCAGTCGGTCGAGACCGGGCAGCTGGAAGCGGCGCGCGCCATCGGTTTCGGCTACCGCCAGGCGATGACGCTGGTGGTGATCCCACAGGGCGTGCGCCGAGTGCTCCCGGCTTTGATGAACCAGTTCATCGCGCTCATCAAGGATTCCTCGCTGATCTACTTCCTCGGCCTGCTCGCCACCCAGCGCGAGCTGTTCGCCGTCGGCCGCGATCTCAACGCGCAGACCGGGAATCTCTCGCCGCTGGTGGCCGCAGGCCTGGTCTACCTGATCCTGACCATCCCGCTCACCCACTTGGTGAACTACATCGACCGCCGGATGCGCACCGGCCGACCCGACCGGCCGATCGACCAGGTGGAGGCGGCCACGATCACGGAAGGGCGCGGATAGATGAGTGCCTCCCTCACCGGTACCGGACTGCATCTGACGTTGGGGCACAACCACGTGCTGCGCGGGATCGACATCCACGTCGACGCGGGCAAGACCGCCACCGTCATCGGGCCGTCCGGGTCGGGTAAGTCGACCCTGCTGCGGGTGCTGAACCGGCTCTACGAGCCCGATCAGGGCGACGTGCTGCTGGACGGCAAGTCCGTGCTCACCGAGAACCCGGACCGGTTGCGCCAGCGCATCGGCATGGTGTTCCAGCAGTTCAATCTGTTCCCGCACAAGACGGTCGCGGAGAATGTCGCGCTGGGTCCGCGCAAGCTGCGCGGCCTGTCCAAGGACGAGGCGCGGGCGCTGGCCGTCGAACAGTTGGAGATCGTCGGCCTGGCCGACAAAGCGGACGCGCGTCCGGCCAACCTGTCCGGCGGGCAACAGCAGCGCGTCGCCATCGCGCGGGCGCTGGCCATGCGGCCGGAGATCATGTTCTTCGACGAGGCCACCTCGGCGCTGGACCCCGAGCTGGTGAAGGGCGTGCTCGCGCTGATGACCGACCTCGCCTCCGGCGGCATGTCGATGGTCGTGGTGACCCACGAGATGGGCTTCGCCCGCACGGTGTCCGACAGCGTGGTGTTCATGGACCGCGGGCAGGTCGTGGAGACCGGTACGCCCGACGCCTTGTTCGACGACGCGCAGACGCCGCGTTTGCAGAGGTTCCTCGCCCAGGTGCTCTGAGCCCACAGCACACTCGAGGAAATTTCGATTGATGCGCATCTGCTAATGTATTTGTCATCACGATTCCAGCTATCCGCATCAGGAAAGAGGGAAATTCGATGACCACAGCACACGCGCAGCACACCGGCCACGACCATGTCCACGGCCCGGACTGCGGGCACACGGCGTTCCAGCACGGCGATCACATCGACTACGCCCACGATGGTCATCTGCATCGCGAACACCAGGGTCACTACGACGAGTGCGAGCATTCCGAGCACACCGAATGCCGCGACCATCCGCATCAGCACGGTCCCAACTGCGGCCACGAGTCCGTCCAGCACGGGGACCACGTCGACTACGTGCACGACGGCCACCGCCACGCGCCGCACGACGGCCACTTCGACGAGCACTGAGTCGCGTCGGTATCGGGTTCTAGAGTCGGGCGGGTGATCGACGAACTCGAGCTTCGCACCGCGGCGGGAACCTTCGACGTACTGGCCGCCGGTGCTCCCGGTGACCGGGAGGTGCTGCTGCTGCACGGGTTTCCGCAGGGAGCGCGCGAGTGGGAGTTTCAGCTCGGTGTGCTCGGCGGAGGCGGGTGCCACGTCGTCGCGCCGGACCAGCGCGGGTATTCCCCGGGTGTACGGCCCGAACGTGCGGCCGATTACCGGATCGAAGAGCTGGCCGGCGATGTGATCGCCGTGGCCGACGCGCTGGGGTGGGACCGCTTCGACTTGATCGGCCACGACTGCGGCGCGCTGGTCGGGTGGACGGTCGCGGCGGAACTGCCACAGCGGATCCGCACCTTCGCCGCAGTGTCGCATCCGCATCCCGCCGCACTCCAGCAGGCGACGGCCGAGGACGAGGACCAAGCGCAGCGCTCGCGCCACCTGATCGAGCTGCGCCGGCCACGGACCGCGGAGCGGGCCCTGCTGGCCGACGATTGCGCCGCATTGCGCCGGATCTTCGAGTGGAAGATCCCGGAGGAACGCGTCGATGAGTACGTGCGCAGGCTGGCGCAGCCGGGCGCGCTCACCGCGGCGCTGAACTGGTATCGCGCCATGGATCTCGCGGGTCCGACCGGTCCGGCGTGCGTGCCCACCTTGTACGTCTGGGGCACCGAGGACGTGACCGTCGGCCCCACGGCGGCGCTGGCCACCGGGAAATACGTGTCCGGCCCGTACCGGTTCGAGATGCTCGAGGACGTCTCGCACTGGGTTCCCGAGGAGGCGCCCGAGGCGCTGACCCGGCTGCTGATCCAGCACCTGCTCGCCCATCGGGACTGAATGCGCTGGTGCGCCGCCGATCCCGGCGTTTCCCGGACAGGACTGCGACCAGAGGGAAGGCTGAGGCTCGTGCACCGAGGCCGAGGGAGGTGAACCGTGGACGTCCAGGAAGTCAACCGGCGAACCATCGCGCAATTCCGCGCGGGCGGCGCGATCGACGGCATGCAACGCGACCGCTTGATCCTGCTGACCACGACCGGCCGCAGAACCGGCGTCTCGTACACCACCCCGCTGATGTACCACCGCGACGGCGATCGGCTGTTGATCGTCGCCTCCAATATCGGCGCGCCGAAACATCCCGACTGGTACCTGAACTTGCGCGCGGACCCGCGCGTCACCGTCGAGGTGGGCGGCGAGGGCTATCCGGCGCGGGCCACCCCGCTGACCGGCGACGACCGTGCCCGCACCTGGGCGATGCTGAAGAGCACCTATCCGTTCTTCGCCGAACACGAGATGCAGACTTCCCGGATCATCCCGGTGGTCGCGCTGACCCGGGCGTGACGACCCCCGCGCGTCGCCCTGCCGGTGGCTAGCGGCTCGCGTGCGTGTCGGAGCGAGCGCAGGCAGTCGCGTCCACTCGCCGATCCGCGACCAGGTCGAGCAGAACGGTCAAGTTGTCCGGGTCGGCAGGGTCGACGACCCCTTCCGGTAGGGCCAGTTCGGTGAGCCGTTGTCCCCGGTGCAAGGCGGCGGGGCGCAACGGCGGCGCGTCGTCGGGTTGTCCGAGGATGGTGGCGATGTTTCCGTCGTTGTCGTAGACGGCGTAGTAGCGCATTGTGATGGGCTCCTCAGAGGCCGGTCGAGGCGGTCATCCGACTGGTTTGACTACGTCTCCTGCTCGCGAATCGTGATGGCTGAGGCGTTCGAGCTTATCCACACGTTCGATGCTGAGTGTCGGTTTGCGCATCAGTAGCGTTACCCGTTTCCAATTCGTTCTCACGGCATCGCCGCACGTAGACCGCTATATGGAGACCGGAGGGCATGGTTTGCCCGAATCAGGCGCACACGGTGGCGAAGGCCGCCCAGAGCACCGGGGAGTGCTCGATCCGGCCGGTGTCGCGCCATGCGGTCATGCGGTCGCGCTGCCATGCGGCGAGGGCGGTCACCGGGTCGGGTTGTTCGTGCGCCGCGTCGATGGCGCAGACGGCTTCCTGCAGCGGGAGGGCGTGCGCGGGCGCGCCCGCGACGCGCTGGAAGGCGAAATCCGTGGGCAGCGCCCACCGGCCCGCGGTGACCAGTTCCGCGCCGCCGGTGATCATCGCGGCGGTCAGGCCGAGCGCTTCGCTGAACCGCAGGTCGCCGCCGCTCTCACAGGCGATCAGCGCGACCCGGCTCGGCATCGGCCACAGCCGCGCGCCGGCAACGGGATCCGCGTCCAGGGTGTGCGTGCCGAGCAGCAGGTCTTTGGCCGAGAGCGGCCGGTGTGTGCGGGCCGGTTCGGCGAAGCCGATGGCATCGGCGGTGCAGGCGAGGTGCAACTGGGCGTCCTCGCTGCGACCGGATTCGGGCGCGGCGGCGGAGACGTGCCCGACGTAGATCAAGCGGCTCGCGCCCGCGCGCAGGACGGCGCCGAGCCAGTGGCGATCGACATCGGTGCGCCGGAAAGCCGCCACCGGGTCCGGTGCCGCGGGCCGCAATCGGCCGTTCGCGGCGTACTCCGCCATGCGTTGCGCGAGCGGGGCTTCGGCGGTCATCCGGCCCAGCACCGAGCCCAGTGTCGAATCGGCGCGGAAGCCGGGAACGCGCGGATCCAGCACCGCGACGACCGGACCCGCGGCGGTGTCCGTCCAGGTGCGCGCGATCCGGCCCGGCGCTTGCACCACACTCGCCGCGGCGAGCAGGCTGACGTCGGCGATGTCGATCAACCGGACGTCGTGGTCCGGCGCGATGATTTCCCACGGCACCTGGGCGACCCGCGGTGACGGTTGCAGCCGGATATGCGGGCGCACGCCGCGCTGCCACAGCTCGTAGAGCTGCGCGGCCAAGCCGTAGGGCAGCAGCGCCCGGGAAAGCTCCTGCGCCACGGAGTATTCGCGCTCGTAGTCGGCGAACGCGCCGGTGGTGAGAGCCCCCTCGAGGCCGCCGGGCTCGGCGGGGTGCGGTAGCGCGCCGGCCAGCAGGGCTACCGCGCGCATCGCCGCGTCTTCCGGAAGCACACCCGCGCCCCGGGGTGCGCTGTCGTCGACCCACCGCCACGACACGTAGATGTCTCCCGCGTCCGCCATGCGGACGAGCACCGTCGGTCGCGTCATACCGTCAGCACCCGATCGTCGCGGATCACCCGGCCGTAGCGCTGTTCGGCGGCGGCGATGAACGGCGCGAGCGCGATCCGTCCTTCCGCGGCCAGGGCCAGGCGCGGCGGCGGCGCGACCGGCAGGCCGACGCCCGCCGCGACCTCGGCCAGGGCGGCGCCCAGCTGCAGGGCGGCGCTGCCGGGGTGATCGGTGAAGTCCTCCGGCGGATCCGGCAGTTCCAGCGGAAGCCGGGTCGGAGTGGCACGCTGCGTCCGATCCAGCGCCAAACTTGTTCCCGCGCATTGTGTTTCGATCAAGTCGGCGACGAGGACGCCATCGCCGGAAAGGTAGGCGAAGCGGAAAGCCAACCGCATCGCCGGATCGGCGATCTGCCGGTTCCACTGCTCGCGCTGCGTGCCGTTCGGCAATGTGTGACGGACGGCGTCGATGGCCAGCGCGGCCGGAACGGCGATGCCGACCGCACGCCCGAGCAACTCCGCGGACGGCGACGCGGTCGCGCTGATCGCGCCTTCCAGCAGCGTCGCGTGCCAGAAATCGAGCTGGGCGCAGTGCAGGCCGAGGCCGCGTTCGGCATAGATCGCGAACGCCGCCGCGAGCAGCTGCTCGCATTCGTCGACCCGCCCGGCCTCGAACGCCACGGTCGCCGCGCGAATGCGCAGGTCTGCGGCATCGAGCACCGCGCCGGACGCGACGAAATACGCCAGGCTCCGCTCGTAGCAGTCCCGCGCACTCGCCGGATCACCGCGGCCCTCGGCCAGGAATCCCATGATCTTGAGACCGATCCCGGCCCGGTGCTCCAACCCGGCTCGCTCGAAATAGGCCTGACTGGAGCGCAGCGGCGTCTCCACCTCGTCGTAACGCTCGAGGCGGACGAGCATGGTGGCGAGATTCTGTTCGGTCTCGGCGACCGCGTTGCGATCGCCCGCGGCCTCGAACGCGGCGAGGGCTTGCCGCGCGAAATCGACCGCCAGGTCGCGGCGGCCGGTCTCGAAGTACGTGGCGGCCAGGTTCATCAGTGGATGGCCTGCCAGTTGCGGTGCGAAACGGCGTGCCGCCGCGAGCGACTCGGTGGCCAGTTCGGCGGCGTAGGCCCAGCTCTGGCGGTGCAACGCGACGGCGGTCAGCGAGAGCAGGCAGGCCACGCGCAGCACGCCCAGATCGGTGTCGGTGTTGTCGGCGAGCAAGGCGCGTGCCTGTTCCAGCGCCGCCTGCGCCGCGTCCAGCTCGCCGAGATGCTGTAGCGCTTGCGACATGTTGACCAGGGCGTTCGGCCGCAATCGCGGAGCGTCCTCGGGCATTTCGGCCAGTGCCGAGCGGTAGAGGGCGAGCGAGGCGGCGTGGTCGCCGAGCTCGTCGGCCATGCTCGCGGCGTTGATGATCGCGCCGAGCCGGATGTCGCCGGTGGTGCGCTCGGCGGCGTCCTCGAACAGGCGCTTGGCCTCGGCCGGGTCCCCGCCGGTGTAGGCGGCGGCGCCCGCGGCGAGTAGTTCCCGGCCGTCGTCCGGTGTCTCGTCGGCCATGTCAGAAGTCCGAATCCGACGCGGCGGCGGCTATCTCCGCCAGCAGCGGCGCGTCCACCGGGTTGTCGGGCGCGTCGTCCGTGCGGCGCAGCCGCGCCGTGACCAGGTCGCGAATCCGTGCACGCCGGTTCTCGGCGTCCGGTTGCGGCTCGTCCACGCCGACGCCCGGCACGTAGACGTGCACGCGCACGCCCGCTTCCGCACCGGCCGGGGCCGCGGTCTCGGCCCGCCAGAGTTCGCCCTCGCGGACCAACGGCACGTCGGCGGCGTCGGTCGCGGTGCGAATTCCGGCGCGGGGATGCAGGTGCGCGGGAACGTCCTCGGCCGAGAGCGGGGCGGCGACCGCGCTCACCCGCACGATCGTCGCGCCGGCCTCGCGCACCACCTCCCAGGACACGGCGCGTTCGGAGGCGTCGAGCAGGCCGGGCGGGCAGCGCTGCCAATCCCAGCCCGCGGTGCCCCTGGCCAGGACGAGCGCGCCGGGCGCAGCGCGGGTGGCGGGCCCGGCGGCCAGCGCGTAATCCTCCGCGCGGCCAAGGGGTTCGGCGGCCGCGCGTTCTTCCGGAGCCGCGTCGGCGCCGTCGACGATCAGGTCGCATTCCTCGCTCAGTGTGGCGATCTCGTCCTCGAGCAGGCTCTCGTCCAATGGGGCGATGCCGTCCAGCGTCGACGCGGGCCACCAGCGCGCCGCCCAGCGGGCGTACCCCAGCCGCCAAGTGCGGGCGGCGAGATCCGGCAGCGCCGGCTCGGCCCGGTATTCCCCTTCGCCCGCTGTTTCGTCGAGGGCGAGGGCGACCTCCTCGCCGTACACCGCCCAGACCCACTCCTGTGCGAGGGCCAAGTCGTCGATCACGGCCGCCGGAGTGACCTGCTCGCCGAGCAGGCTCCACGTCAAGTGGCCGCCCGCCACCTCGAGCACGAGCACGTCCACCCCGGCCGTGTCGTCCACGACGGTCGGCGCGTCGTCCGGCGCGATGATCCACAGGCCGTCTCGACGGCGGATGCGTACGGTCGTCATCAGCTCGCCTTCGATTCCGCCGCGTCCGGCTCACCCGCGCTCGCCCGCACGCTCAGCACCCGCTTGACCCGCGTGCGATGGTCCAGGATCACCGACCGCGCCACCCCGTCGAGCAGATCCCACAACTCGTCCGGGTCGTAGATCGCGAACTCCCGGACATCCCTGCCGTGCAGGCGCACCCACAATCGGCGCAGGTACGGCCGCCACGGCGTGGTCAGCTCGACGGCGATGGCGGCCAACGGGCCCGTGGGCGGCTCGGCGGACACCACCAGCCGCCGCGCCTGCAACACATAGGCTTCTCGCTGCCACCGGCTGTTGACCACTTGATGCGCCGTGGATCGCGTTGTCTCGGGTGTGGTTTCGGCCAGACGCAGACGCGGTCGTCCCGTCGACGGGCCGCTGCGGTGCTCGATGGGCGCCAAGCCGCTCGCCAGCGCGGTTCCCGCCGTCGCGGTCACCCGCAGCGACTCGTCCAGCAGCGCCCACGGTGCGCAACTCCGGGCGATCTCGGCGTCGACCAACTCGGGGATCGTCGGCAGCTCCGCACGATCGGTGGACGCCTGCAACACGGTGAACACCCGCTCGTACACGGTGCGATCGAACGGGAGCCCGAGGGTCGATTTCGAGGCCGAAGAGCCGATCGTGGGGCGCTGCGGCACCGGATGCGCGGTCAACCCCAGCTCCTGAGCGGACTGCTCGGAGGCGTCCTGCCACAACCGAATTCCCGTGTGGGTACCGGCATGGGTCGCGACCAGCCGGTCCAGGATCCGCTGTCCGTCGGCGTCGGCGCCGAGTCGTGCCGACGCACAGGCTTCCAGCAGTTCGTCCACCTCGGCGTCGTGGTCGCCGCCCGGCGGACCGGTGAGCGGACGCCGCCGCCAGGCCAGCTCGAGCAGCCCGGCCAGTTCCCGTTCCCGGTTGTGGTCGGCGAGGTACTCTTTCAGCGCCTGCGTGGTGCGTCCCGCGGTGTACTCGTGGATCTCGCGCAGCGCGTCCCCCGCGAGCGCACGAGCCCGCGCCGGGTCCGGCATGCCCGAGGTGGTCGCCAGCTCGAAACAGCGCTGGAAGTACAGATCCTGCGGATGCCCCTCGGTGATCCGCAGCGTGCGCCGCACCTGCTTGAGCACCGTGAACCAGGCCGCCGTCGCCCGCAGCACATCCGCCGCGGCCTGGATCCGCGCCTCCAGCAACACCGCGCCGTCCGCCGTCAGGATCGGCCCGGCGCACAGCGGATGCTGCACGGGGCGGATCACCAGCGGGTCGAGCAGGAGCTTCACCGTCCGGCGCAGCGGACCACCGTGCGGGCCGCTGAGCGGTTCGACACCGCCGAGCTTGCGCCACACCTCATCGAGCACCATGGCGCGCGGTCGTCGCATGGGCTGAGTGTATTGGCCACGACTTCATCCCGGAGCCGTCCGTGTGGCGTACCGCACACCACCGAATTCGACGCCTAAGGTCGGACGCGGTCCGCCCATCAGGGGCAACTGAGTGGAGGGATTCGAAGAATGAAGTTCGAGAGAATCACTGCCGCCGTTGTCATGGCCATCTCGGCCGTGGTCATCACTGCGGCAACCGCCCACGCAGAGCCGCCCGTAATGGAGCAGCCGACTGCGGTGATCGACAACGGTGCGGTGGTGCTCGAGCCCGGCGCCGAAGCGACGGCGACCGAAGTGCCGCAATGGGACCCTGTCGACGGGAGTTCGATCGCGATCGCGCAGCACACCGAGGCGGACGGCGGCACCATGACGCCGACTCCGACGGCGGAAGATATCGCCCAACTGGAAGACATCAGCTCCTACGACCGACTCAAGGAGCAGATCAACAAGAACCTGCCCGGCGTCGTCGGCGGTGCCATCGTGGGCGGCCTCCTCGGGGCGTGCATGCCTCTGATCTGGGGCGTCAGCATCCCCGTGGGTGTACTGATCGGTGGAACCGTCGGCGGATACGCCGCGGGCGGCCCGGAGTTCCTCGACGCCGTACAGGCGTTCGTCGCCAACCAGGGGAGGTGAAGTAGCGGTCAGGTATCGCGACGCGCCGCCAGCCCGTCCAGCACCCGGTCGAGCCCGTAGCGGAACTTTCGCTCGCGCAACTGTTCCGGGTCTTGGTCCCAGTTCTCCTGCACGATCCGGGGGAACTCGCGCGCCGCTTCTTCGGCGGCAGGCCGTAATCGGGCCAGCCACTCTTTCTCGGTCTGCCCGCTGCGCGCCAGCATGGTCAGATAAGCCGCCTCGGTGATGCCCATGCCGACCACATAGCTGATCACGGTGCCGATGCCGGCGGGCGCCTCCTCGGCGGGGAAGCCGCCCGCTTCGAACAACCCCACCATCCGGTCGTTGAGTCGCATCACGTTCGGCCCCAGGTACGACAGCCCGACCTGGCCGAGGGTCGAGGCCATCCACGGATGCCGGAGAATCATCGCGCGCAGGCTCTGCGCGCACTCCAGCGTGGCGCTGCGCCAGTTCGCCGGGTCATCGATCTCCGGGACGCTGATCTCGCCGTAGACCTCGTCGACCACCAGCTCGATCAGCTCGTCCCGATTGGCCACGTGGCGGTAGAGCGAGGTGGCGCCCGCGTTCAGACGGGCGCCGAGCTGGCGCATGCTCAGCGCCTCCATGCCCTCCGTGTCCAGGAGCGCGACGGCCTCGGCCACGATCTGCTCCCTGGTCAGGGCCGGTTGCTCCCTGCCCCGCCTCGGGCGTGTCCACACCGACGCCACCTGCTGTTTCTCCGCGGACATAACGCTCCTTCCGTCGACCGCCACCATAGCGCACGTCGTTCGCTTGTGCGTACGTTCGTTACATCTAAGTACGTTGTGCGCATAGGCGAACGTCGTACGCTCGTTGCTGGAAATCGTGACCATGTCGCGAGAAGAGCTCGATGTCGTAGGGCGCTCCGCCTCTCGGGCGGTGGGGTTCAGAAGCTCAGGGGGCTGATCCGCGCGGCGGTGCCGCGGCTGGGCAGCATCGCCGGGTGGCTTCATCGGGCGGAGGGCGGGGGATGTCCGGCCAGGATGCGGTTCAGATCGACGCGTAACGGGGCTGTCGCGGCTTGCCCACCGGCGGTGGGTAATTCGGTCAGGATCCGCCCGGCCAGTTCGCGTAGTCGCACGTTGGTGTGCTGGGAGCAGGACCGCAGCAGCGCGAACGCTTGCTGCTCGCCGATCCCGTACACCAGCATCAGCATCCCTTTGGCCTGCTCGATCACCGCGCGGCCGGCCTCGAACGCGAACCTATCGGCATCACCGGGCGGTAGGGGCTGTTCGATGTCCACATCCCACCCCTACCCAAGGTGTGGCGTGCAGAAAACCCCTCCCCACGAAAAGGAAAAAACCTGTATCGCAGGGTGTAGACATTCTGGAAGGTGAGGTGTACATTCGCTGTCGTTGGAGATGAGAAGTCTGGTTGGCCGGGCAGGTGAACTGCACCGGAAGCAAGATCCACCATCCCCTCCGGCGGAGAAGAGAAACCGGTGCAGTCGGCCGGGCCGCCGGAGGGGATGACGAACTAGACAGGTCCGGCGCCCCAGGAGGTGGTTACTGAACAGCTCTTCCCAGATTCCGCGTCCCGGGCTGTTGCCGGGCGCGGTCCCCGCGGTCGACTCTTCCGTCCGACCGGCGGGATCGACGTGAAACCCCCTCGATCCCAGGCCCCGGCGCACCACGCGCCGGGGCCTGTCGACGTTGAACCCCCAGAGGTGTTGTGCAGCAACCGAACGACCCCATCGACCCCGCTGACCCGACCGACGCTTCCAGTGCCGCCGACCGGCTGGATGACGAGGACTATCCCGCCTACAGCATGGGCAGGGCCGCGGAAATCCTCGGCGTCACTCCCGCCTTCCTCCGCGGCCTGGATGCCGCCGAACTGCTGACACCGCAGCGCTCACCGGGCGGGCACCGCCGCTACTCCCGCGCCCAGTTGCGGATCGCCGCGCGGGTCCGCGCGCTGGTCGACGCGGGGACACCGCTGGAGGCGGCGTGCCGGATCATCGTCCTGGAAGATCAACTCGCTCGAGCCCGCGAACTCAACGCCGAACTCACCCGACGAGATCCACCCGCGCCGGACCGCGACAGCTGAACTCCGATCAGCCGCGGCCGCGGGTGCCCAGTTCGGCCCACACCGTCTTGCCGGGCCCGTGGTAGTCCACACCCCAGCGGGTGGCCAGCTGATCGACCAGGATCAATCCCCGCCCGCCGGTGTGATCCGGTCGGCGGATCCGCGCCGGAGCGGGAGAAGCGTCGTCGACCTCCACACGCAACCAGCCGCCGCGGTCGACCACCATCAACCGGCAACCACGCGGCGCGCGGGCATGCACGACAGCGTTGCAGGCCAACTCGTCACACAGCTGCACCGCATCCTCCACCCCGATACGGGCGAGCGGGGCGAGCAGGCGCCGCACCGCGGCCCGCAGCTGCCCCAACGACACCACCTCGAGATCCCACTCGACGACAGTGCCGTCAGCGCGTTCGTCGGCGCGCACCGAATCCAGTGTCGAAACACCCACCTTGCACCCCCTCCTTCCACTAGCCGCGGTACCGGCCTCCACGCGGACAGCACCACCTCGTCCACGACATACCCCCGCAGCTCGCCCACGAAAACCACCGTCTCCACCCGCACCGCGGCGACATGAGGTGTGGAGAATCGCTGCCGGCCGGGGTTGCATCCTGTACCTGGGTACAGGCTTACCGTGGCGTCATGACGATGATCACGCCCTCCGCCGGGGACTGGGTGCCGGATTCGTGCACCCTGCCCACCGCCGAGCAGCCGGTACGGGTCGCGGAGTTCGACCGGTTCTTCGCCGAGTCGGTGCAGCGGGCCGATCGGCCGACACGCACGCGGCTGGACCTGCTGTTGGACCTCGACGCCGAACCTGTCGGCCGCGATCTGGCCGCCCGCGAGTCCGCCTGCTGCTCGTTGTTCGCCTTCACCTTCGAAACCACCACCACCGGGCCTGTGCTGCGCGTCGAGGTCCCCGACACCCAGGGCGAAGTCCTCGACGCGCTCGCGAGCCGGGTCGATGCCGCGATCGGCGGGAACCGACGTTGACCGGGTTGCGCACCGGCCGGCTCGCCGCGGCCGCCGGAGTGAACGCCCAGACGCTGCGCTATTACGAACGCCGCGGGTTGCTCGCCGAACCGGACCGCTCGCTGGGGGGACATCGGCTGTATCCGGAGCAGGCGTTGACGGTGCTGCGCGTGATCAAGGCCGCCCAGCGGCTCGGGTTCACCCTCGACGAGGTCGCCGACCTGCTCGATGTCACCCACTTCGGGCACCGCCGAGCCGACACCGGACTGCAGGCCCGCGCGGCGGCGAAGCTGGCGCAGGTCGATGCGCAGCTCGTCGAGCTGACCGCCGTGCGCGACACCCTGCGTGCGGCACTGGAGGCCGGGTGCGACGACCTGATCGCGTGCAGTGAAAGTCCATGCTGCCCGGTGCCCTTCAGCGAAGGGCGCGACCGCGACAGTGCCGCCGGTGCTGGAGGCGACTGTGACTGCTGAACCCACCGGCTCGCGGCGTTGGTGCGCCGATCGGTCGGGCGCGTTGCTCTGCGTCGGTTGCTGCGTGGCGCCGATCCTGCTCGCCGCGGCGTTCTCGGCGGCGGCTATCCGGCGGGGTACGGGGTGAGCCACCAGACGTCGTGTGTAATCCACGGTGGGCTGTGCCCAGACACGCGTAAGCGGACGTTGTCGTGAAAACTCACCATCAAGCTCCCGTCGTCATCGACGGTGACGTCGTGAACGGTCAGGTCGAGTACTTCGGCCAGGCGTAGCAGCGCTAGTCTTTCGTCGTCCGATTCCGCTGAGACCAGGACAGCGGGGTCCGGCATCACAGTAAAACTGCTGTCGATGTAGAGCCGGACTTCCTGCGGAGATGCTCCGTCACGATTATCGGCGAATGTCACGTACGGCCACGCTTGCCGAATGCCGATTTCAACGACGAAGCGTTCGCGCAGGAGGGCGGGAGCATCGTCGCGGGTCATGACTGATTCCCGGCGACCGTGAGGTCGATCCACTCCACGGTCTGGGTCGGCCGTATCAGGTAGGGCATCCAGGTCCTGTCTGTCGATGCGATGTGCTCGGTACGGCGAGAATCTCGAGCAAAGCCAGGTCGTTGCCCGCTTCGGCGACCCCGATTCGTCAACTATCGCCGGAGGTGGTCCATTGCACGTCGGGCCTGCTGTTCGGTGGTCCGCTGGATGTCGTCGATATCGGCGGTGGTTGTGGGCGCGACTCCATGGGAGTGGCTGAATTCGAACCTCATGGCCACTTCGATATAGAGGTTGTCATCGAGGACGCCGATCTGATAGTTGACCCAGGTAGTCGCCCCGATTTCGATGACTTCGCGCTCGTAGTATGCCTTTTGCCCCAGATTCGGCACGTCCCCCCTCGACCTGTACTCCATGTGAGGCTCCCACGCGGGGTTCGCCTGGCTCTCATAGAGGGTGCTGGCACGGCGGTGTGAGGGCCATACCGAGGCGGAGACGGAGATCGTTGCGTCTATGGCCGTTCCGGGGGCCTGTGCATACCGGCCGCGCATAGCGCTCGATGCGGTGCAGTCGTGGTGGCGATCGCCGATAACAGGGTTGTGGTCGCGTTCTCGCGTGGTCGAATCGGCGTCGGTCCATTTTCGTAGCACCGAGCCGTCGATGAGACCGCAGGGATCCATCGCGTTTTCCGCGGCGTAGGTCGTCTTCGTCCAGGGGAGTTTGCCGGAGGACACCGAGTCGAACGCGATGAAGGCGACCGCGACGATTCCCGCAATCAGCAGGGTGATCCACACGATACGGCGCGGTGTGCGTGGCTTGCCCGTCCGTGGCATGACACCACGCCTTGGCTGTGCGCTGTCAGGGTGTTCGGTGTGCGACATCGGGATCCATTCGTCGGCCGTGTTTCTGCCCCGTGATCATCTTCGGTTGAGCTGACGAAGTCCTTAAGGCTCGGTTATCACCATCGATGTATCCACCCCGCTCGTCGAGCGAGCAGACCGGCCGGTGAACCCACTGGCCTCGTAGGGTCGTGCTCGCGCCGGAAGATCCGGCGACACGCGGCGGGCGTGTCTGCTGGGTTGCGGGTAGGCCCAGCTGCGAGCATGAACCCCGATGTCGGGTGCGAAGAAGAAATCAGCCCGCCGCCGCGCCAGGCGATCCGGCGGTGACATGTCTTGGGTCTCACCGCGCGGTGAGGCGGGGTGGGTCGCGGCGATGCGCACGCATATCTGGCATCGCCGATACCCGCCGTCCTCGGTGATGCAGGCGCTGGGTACCCCCTGCGGTCACTCCGTGCCCTCCGCGGACCTGCGGGTGTTCGCCGGGCTGGACATCATGATGCGGATACGCGGCTGGACGTTCCTCGGGGAATGCTCCGGCCCGGAAGTCCTCACCTGGATCTACGAACCCTCCGACGCAGGCGAACGCTATCTCGACCGCGGTCTGGAGCCGGTCACGGCGATCGCGGCCACCCTCGACCGCTCGCTACCGACCGACACCGTGCACGACTGCGAAGTCGAAGTCCTGCTCGTCGGCACCCCCTACAGCCAAGCCCGCCTCACCGGCCTGACCGGCCTCACCTCACACCTCACACTCATCGAGGCCCACCACCCCGGCGACCCCATCACCCTGCCTTTCCCCCTCGGCCGCGCCCGCGCCACCGACCGCGCCGACCAGCCTTCCATCAGCGCCGATCGATGATGCGGCAGGTCGGTGACCAGCGATAAGATCATGAACAGGTCGGGGAACCGCAGAAATTTCGATCTCGGAAGGAGATGAGATCGATGGGCGCCTTCGGCCTCGATCTCGGCGCCGGCCTCCACGGGGTCCTCAGATGGCTGGCCGTCACGTTCGGAATCGGATACGGCCTCAGCTGACCAATGCGCCGCACCCTCGCCGGAGCCCGGCTCGCGCTGATCGAGCGGGGCTCCGGCCGTTCAACGAGCGATCGTCCAGAGCGGACACGACGAGATGGCCCGCTGGGTCAAAGTCGAAATGCCCGGCCGACCGCGTCGGTCAGATCAGTCTCGATCATCGCGGTGTCTATCTCGATAGCGGGCAAGTGCAGGCGTGTGGTCTCGTTGCGAATGCGGTCGGTGAACAACCGGGCGCGGTCGAGCAGGTTCTGTGCGGCACGCTCCGGGTGACGTGTCCTGGCGGGGATGTCCCAGCCGCGCCGGTCGAATGCGGCCCGGCGGAACTCGGGTGTCGGAAGCAGCCACACGCCGTGCGAAACGGTCGGGAGCAGGGGCGCGACCAATCGCGGCAGCAGGCGGAACCCCTCGGCGATGACACCGGTTTCGGCAGACATACCCAGCAGGTCCTCGACTATGAAACCGAAACCCTCACCGTGGAACCAGTGAAACGTCTCCAGCATCGTCTCAGGTGATCGGTTCACCCAGCGTTCGTCCATATCCATCGCTCGGAAGCGGCTGAGCAACGGCGCGTCATCGGACGTGCTGCGGGCAGCGTGGTCGCGCATCGCCTCATCGGTCGAATACACCCGCAGCCCGTGCCGCGTCGCGAGATTCCGTGCGATCGTCGTCTTCCCCGCGCCGCTGCCCCCACCGATCCAACGGACGTGTCGAAGCCGCTCACGCAATACAGTCGCGGGGACAGATCGGATGTCCATCAGATCGAGTATTACAACCGAACCGGCTCCTACCGGCATCCGCACAACTATCCGTCCAGGTGATCCCCCGCAGTCGCCCCGTATCGCCGCGTTCAGGGCCCGTCCACGCTCTCGGCTGCACCGATGATTTTCGGAGCGATCCGCCGTCGATGTCTCTGTAAGGACATGATCATGGACCTTCCCGAGGGGTGGTCGGCAGATGATCTCGCAGACAGGGAGAGGAATCCAGGCATGACGAGACCGTTCCGGTTCGGGGTCGTCGCCCCGCTCAGGACTGACGTGCCGACGTGGCGAGACCGCGTGCGCCGCATCGCCGACTGCGGCTACTCGACGCTGCTGGTGCCCGACTTCCCGCAGACGCAACCGGCGCCGGGCCCGATGCTGGCCACCGCCGCGGCCCTGACCGATCTGCGCGTGGGCACGTGGGTGTACGCCTCTCCGCTTCGCCCGGCCTGGCTGACGGCATGGGAAGCGCATTCGCTGTCGCTACTGACCGACGGTCGCTTCGAGATGGGCATCGGCACCGGCAGGCCGGGAATCGAGGACGAGCTCCGCGACAAGGGACAGCCCGCCGTACCGCCGCCGAACCAGCGGCTGGCGCAGGTACGCGAGACCGTCAGGGCGCTGCGAGATCTCGACGGCCCGGACCGTCACACGCCGGTGGCGATGGCGGTATACGGTCCGAAGGCCCGGGCGTTGGCGGCCGAGGTCGCGGACACGGTCACCTTCGTGCTGGGGGATCAGCCTCGGGGCGCGGTCGAGCGGCTGGTAGGTGAGTTCCGCACCATCGGGGATGCCGAACTGGCGCTCGCGGTTCCGGTTGTCGGCGACACTGTCGCGCCGCACATGGCGCCCCCCGACACCGACCCTGCCGCGTGGCGCGCGGCGGACGCACTGACCGTACTTCCGGACGACCCGGCGGCCGCCGTCGAGGAAATTCAGCGCCGACGGGAGGAGATCGGCTTCTCGTATTTCGTCTTCGGCGCCGACTTCGCCGAAAGGTTCGCCCCGGTCGTCGCCGAGCTCACCGGACGTTAGCCGGACGGCCCGTCGAGGATGATCGTGTCGTTTTCCCGCCAGCTTGTCGCTGTTCGCGGCTATACCCTGCGGTCCATGACACTCGACAGCAGGACCGTTGTCCAGGCCGCGTGGCGTGCGTTCGCCAGCCATGATGCCGAGCAGATCGCGGCATTCTTCACCACCGACGCGGAGTGGCTGGCGCCGTCCGGCAACGCGACCGCGGTCGCGCTGAACGGACCCAGTCACATGGTCGGCCGCGCGGCCATCACGCAGTTTCTCGCGAACGACTTCCCGCGCTTGTTCGTCGCCGATGTGGTGGTGGACTTCCACGGCTTCTATGCCGACGGTAATCGGGTGATTGTGGAGGAGACGATGAGTGCCACGCTGGCGAACGGAAATCGATACGTCAACGACTATTGTTTGGTATTCGAGTTGCGCGACGGTTTGATCCACCGGGTTCGGGAATACCTGGATACCGCACGGGGCCATCGGGATTTCTTCGGTGATTCGGCTACCACTACCAGCGGCGATCCCAACTCGCGTCCTGATCACGAAGTCCGGTCGGCGTAGTAGTTGTCGCGGGCCGAGACATCGACGGCTCTCGCCGCCGCGGATCGTCCCGATTCGAAGTCATGGAATGTAATTTTTGGTCGGCGGGCGAGATGGCGGCCGCGTTGCAGCGCTGCGTTGGACGCCGTGACTAGCCGGAACATGCTACGGCAGGTAGCAAGGGAGTTTTCGTCGTGACCGTTGATCTGTCCGGGGCGCGTTGGTTCAAGAGCAGCCGCAGCTCGGGAGGCAAGGAATGCGTAGAGGTGGCGTTTCTTGACGGTGGTCAGGTCGGCGTCCGTGACTCGAAGAACCCGACCGGACCGGCGCTGGTGTTCACCCCCGGCGAGTGGGACGCGTTCACCTCTGGCGTGAGCGACGGCGAGTTCATGCGCCCGTAGCAGTAGCGATCCCTGCGGCCCGGCCCCCTGTCCTCGAAAGGACAGGGGGCCGGGCCGTTTTCGTTGTGTCTGTCGATCGAGAAGTCACAACCCACCAGCCGACATCCACCGCACGCATCAAGATCAACGGCACATGGTCGAGAGCTCTTCTCGCGAAATGCCACAGCCATGTGCCACTCGACGGCACCGCCGCGTTGGGGAACGGTGGTCGGTTGGGATTGAGGTTGGGTCCTCTACCTGCGGAAATGCGGAAAACCTGGGATCGGTAGGGCGCGAATCGTTCCTACCTTTTTCTCATCGGCCCCACACAAGGGGCCGGGGAAACGGAACCAGGGGCCTCCGCCCCGCAAACGACAAGGACAGACCATGAACACCACTTCGCTCCGCATCGCCGCCGCCGCTTTCGCCGCCACCGCCGCGGTCGCCGTGCTCACCGGCTGCGGTGACAGCAAGGGCAGCTCGCCCGCCGCGCCCGCTCCGTCCTCGGCGCAGCCGGCCGCTCCGGCGGGGAAGTCGGTCGCTTCGGTCGACGGCAAGGCCTTCGACGCGAAGTTCGACACCACTTGCGCGAAGCAGGGCGGCACCCTGGCGCTCGCGCTGACCGACACCGCGAACTCCGCCTACGGCAACCTCACGGTGAGCGCGACCATCACCGACGCGAACACCGTGCAGGCCGTCGGGATCGCGGGCAGCAAGGGCGGCGACAACGGCCTGCCCTACGCGGTCGGCTTCGGCAACGGCATGCCGGGCGGCTCCGCCACGGTCGTCAAAGACGGCAACACCTTCAAGGTCACCGGCGAGGGCGTGGGCGCTCCCGACCTGACCAACCCGCTGGCCGGCCCGAAGACGTCGAAGTTCGACATCACCTTCGCCTGCTCGTCCATCGTCGGCGCCTGATCGCCGCATGTTCTCCCGGTCCGCCCCGTCATCCCGCTCGAACCACCGGGATGACGGGGCGCGGCGAACCCCGAAACCGCACACCGAAAAGGAAAAGTCATGAAAAAGATCCGTCTGCTCGCCCTCGCCCTCGGGGCCGCCGCGATCGGCTACTACGTCTACCACGCCGTCACCTACGTCCCCACCAGTGACTGGGAGCCCTCCGGAATGGGCTGGCTCGGCTTCGAGATGGCGCTGCCGATCCTCGCGTTCACCCTGGTCCCCATGGTCTTCGCCTTCACCGGCGAAGGGATCATGATCGCCTTGACCGGACGCAACAGCGCGGAGTTCCGCGAGGGGCTCACCGGCCTGGGCACCGTCCGGTCGGTGCGGCAGACCGGGGTCACCGTCAACGACCAGCCGCAGGTCCACGTCGAGTTCAGCGTCGAAGGCGCGGACGGCAAGATCTTCCACTCCTCCGCGAAGATGATCGTGCCGTTCACCGAACTGGCTCTGCTGCGGGCCGGGGTGGTGCTTCCGGTGCGTTACCTGCCCGGCCGCACCGACCGGGTCGAGGTGGACCTGTCCGGCGACGCGTCCGCCGCGCAGCACGCGATGAACGAGTCGCTGATCCGCAAGGGCATGACCACCCGGCGCAAGCTCGACATCGCCGAGCGGGGCATCGCTACCCAGGCGGTGGTGCAGTCGCTGTCGGTCACCGGCACGATCCGCGATGGACACACCGAGGTCGAGCTCGGCTTGGTGGTCACCCGGCCGGACGGCTCCACCTTCACCACCCGGGTGACGAAGTTCCTCGCCCCGGCCGGTGTCGCCCAGGTGCAGGTGGGTCGCATCCTGCGGGCGCACTACTTGCCCGAGGACGAGAGCGAGGTCGTCATCGCCCTTCCGGTGAACGCCTGATGGGTGGGCCGGACGAAATCCGAGCCGGTCCCACCGAGAACGAGGCAGCCGTTTTCCGACACCCATGCCGCGCCGATTCGAGATCATCGAACCGGCGCGGCTTTCGTTTGTTCCCAGGTCTGGTGGTCCGGCAATTTGAGGGTTACCTAATTGGGCGGTTGTTCACTTTGCCGTCCCTTCCGGATTGTCCGGATGGTTTACCGTGCGGCCATCGGCCCAACCCAGGAGTCACCGTGAGTCTGCAGCCACTCGCCCTTTTCGTGAAGCACGACGGACAGTCGTCGCGCGCCGCCGTGACATGTGAGTACAAGTGCGCGAACGCGTGCTTCCACGAGACGCCGAACACCTCCTCGGGCGCCTACTTCGGCGACATCGTCAGCTCGCTGAACCGGCGCGGGCTGATCAAGGGCGGCGCGGCCGCCGTGCTCGCGGTCGGCGCGGGCAGCGTGCTCGCCGCCTGCGGTGACGACGAGCCGAAGCCCGTGGTGTCGGCCTCACCCGCGGGCCCGCCCGGAACCGGCACCGATTTCGCCGCCGTCGCGCCGAACAAGGAAGACGCCGTGGTGATCCCGGACGGCTACGAGCAGTCCGTCGTGATCCGCTGGGGCGATCCGCTGTTCCCGGACGCGCCCGCCTTCGACTTCGACAAGCAGACCGCCGCCGCGCAGGCCAAGCAATTCGGCTACAACAACGACTTCGCCGCCCTGCTGCCGATCGAGGGCCAGGCCAACGGCTACCTGCTGGTGGTCAATCACGAGTACACCACCAGCCCGCACATGTTCCGTGGCTACAACAAGGACGCGCCGACCGACGAGCAAATCGCGGTCACCATGGCCGCCCACGGGTTGACCGTGGTGGAGGTCAAGGGTGAATCCGGTTCCGGCAAGCTCGTTCCCGCCTTCGGCAAGTACAACCGCAGGATCACCGCGACGACCGAGTTCAAGTTGACCGGTCCCGCCGCGGGCAGCGAGTTCGTGAAGACCTCGGCCGATCCGACCGGCACCACGGTGCTCGGCACCTTCGCCAACTGCTCCGGCGGCCTGACGCCGTGGGGCACCGTGCTGTCCGGCGAGGAGAACTTCAACGGCTACTTCGCCAACGGCGACAAGGTGACCGAGTCCGCCGCCGCGGCCCGGCTCAAGCGCTACGGCTTCGCCGCGGGCAAGACCGCCAACCAATGGGAGCGCGCCGACAAGCGTTTCGATCTGGCGCAGGAACCCAACGAGGCCAACCGTTTCGGTTACGTGATCGAGGTGGACCCGTGGGACCCGAACTCGAGGCCGATCAAGCACACCGCGATGGGCCGGCTCAAGCACGAGGGCGCCACCATCTACGTCACGAAGGACGGCGACGTCGTCTCCTACACCGGTGACGACGAGAAGTTCGACTACATGTACAAGTTCGTGTCCTCGCGCAAGATCCAGTCGGGCACGGGCGCGGCCAGCATGCGGCACAACCTGACCATCCTGGACGCGGGCACCCTCTACGTCGCCAAGCTCACCGGTGATCACGCGGACAAGATCGACGGCACCGGCGCGAAGCCGTCGGACAAAGGTTTCACCGGCACCGGCCAGTGGATCCCGCTGCTGGAGACCGGCGCGGACGGCAAGGGCAAGTCGCTGGTCGACGGCATGAGCGCGGAAGAGGTGGCGGTGTTCACCCGTCTGGCCGCCGACAAAGTGGGCGCCACCAAGATGGACCGCCCGGAGGACTTCGAGGCCAACCCGTACACCGGCAAGGTGTACGTGGCGCTGACCAACAACGACAACCGCGGCGCGGAGGGCAAGCAGGGCCCCGACGAGGCGAACCCGCGCAAGCTGAACAAGAACGGCCAGGTCCTGGAGATCGACGACAACCACACCGGCACCACGTTCACTTGGTCGCTGCTGCTGGTCTGCGGTGATCCCGCGGCGGCCGACACCTATTTCGCCGGATACGACAAGTCGAAGGTCAGCCCGATCTCCTGCCCGGACAACCTGGCCTTCGACCCGTACGGCAACCTGTGGATCTCTACCGACGGCAATGCCCTGAAGTCGAACGACGGCTTGTTCTCGGTGGTGCTCGACGGCCCGAATCGCGGCCAGACCAAGCAGTTCCTCACCGTCCCGCGCGGTGCGGAGACCTGCGGCCCGGTGGTGAGCGAGGCGCGGGTCATGGTCTGCGTGCAGCATCCCGGCGAGGCCGACGACGCCACCCCCGAGAACCCGTTGTCGCACTGGCCCGACGGCGGCACGGCCCAGCCGCGCCCCTCGGTCGTGGCGGTCTGGAAGAAGGCAGGCGGCCGCATCGGGGTCTGACGACCACAGCCGCGGCGCCCCACCGGCCCCTGCAACCACGGCCGACCACCCTCCGCGGCTTTTCCCACGGGTGGAGCCGCTACTCGACTGGGCGAGTAGCGGCTCCACTCTCATCCCCGGCGACTCCCGTGATCGCCGATCGTATCCACCTTCGCCACAGCGCGATTGCGCGCCAAGGTCACCCAGGGGCCGGGCCCCGCGCGGCCGGAATCGCCATGGACTCCAAGCTGGTCGACGCGGCCCAGGCCGCTGGCGCAAGGTCAACGCACCCGAGTTGGTCGCCCTCGTCCGCAACGGCACACTGTTCCACAAGGGCAAGCTCCTCGAACGCCCCCGCGAAATCATCCGCGCGTCATCTACCGACCCGGCCGAAACCGGAACAGAGGTCGCCGGAAACTCAGGATCCGAGTAGTTGACAATTACGGGCACAAGAAACCGACAGACAAACGAACAAAGAGCGAGCCGTCATGCTTTACACCTGGGTCGAGTCCGCCGGAGGGCCCCTGCTGATCGCCCCCGAATCAGAACTTGGTCACTGGGGCGGCGTATCCGGCATGGACGGTTCGGTAGAAACATGGGGCGACTACGGCCGAGCCTGCTCGGTCGAGGGATACATCGGCCTGGTCGAGATCGGCTCTCAGCAGGCATTGGTCCTTGGAGACGAGCCCGCTCGCACGACCTATCTCCCAGCCGAGCGGGTGTTCCTGCGATGGGCAGCGGCCGACTCCGAACAAGAACTCGTCGCCGCAGCGCGGCAAACATTACAAGAACACATCACATGGGATCGAGACGAAGACCTCGTGTGGGAAGTACGAGAGCCCGTCATGCTTTTCGAGGCGGCCTGTCCGGGAGCTGAGATCGAACTCGGCAACCAGCTCCGCATCGCGCTGGATCCAGGGCGTTACCGAGTCCGAGCAACCTACATCAAGGACCCGGACAACTGGATGATCCTCGTTCAGCTCCAGCCAACCGTCGACAAACACCTCAACGGCACCACTCCGACGGAGGCGCCTGATCAGAGCAGCTGAGCACACCGTTTACCTGCGGTTATCCGCTGCCGGTGGCGCCGCTCATGTTCGCGAACCGGGCGAAATCGCCTTGGGCGCCGCTGTAGACGTTGAGGTCGACGCGGCCCGCTATGCCGGGGATGCTGCCGCTGTCTGTGGTCTGCCAGAACGTCCACGTGGACCAGCCGCCGGGGACTTCCGGTTGGGCGTTGCCGCGATAGTCGGCGATCCACAGCGGGTAGTCGGCGAACTCGGTGGTGTCGGCCATCGCGGTATGCCAGAAGTTCGGATAGGTGTAGAGGATCGGGACGCGGCCGGTGAGTGCTTCCACAGTGTTCAGGTAGCGGCGAGTCCAGTCGATCAGGGCCGCCGGGCCGAGACCGCCGGTGTTCTCCAAGTCCAGCACCGGCGGCAGGTCGAGCGGTCCGTTCTGTCCCAGCGCCACCGCCGCGTACATCGCGGCCTGCGGTTCGGGCGGCAGATTGGGCCGGGCGTAGTGGTAGGTGCCGCGAGCCAGGCCGGCCGCGCGCATCAGCAGGCTGTCGGGCACGAAGTACGGATTGATGTAGTTGAGCCCCTCGGTGGCCTTGACCATGGCGAAGTTGTGGCCGGCGCGCTTGACCGCGAACCAGTCGATCAGACTGCCGTCGGTGTGCTGCCAGGAGGAGACGTCCGGACCGGTCGGCGCGGCGGTCGCGGGCAGCGCGGTGGCGAGGATGCCGGACAGTGCGATCAGGGACAGCGCCGCGGCGCGGCGAGTGGTCGACCTCCAGGTGTCCATGCCGCACGACGATAGCCATTCGCTTTGGCTGTTACCAGTGTGACGGATGGGATGTCCGACGTGTCCTCAGCCGAGCCAATCCAACACCGAGGCCGCCGTCCACGACTGCTGCATACTGCCGAGCGGTTCGCCGGTGAACGGCTCGTAGTACTCGGCGAAACTGCCGTCGCTGGCCTGCCGCAACCCCTCGGCGCGCAGCATGAACGAGCGCTCGGCCCAGCCGCGCCGCGCGAAGACCCAGGAGAACAGCCAGCTCATCACCGGCCACACGGGGCCGCGCCAGTACTCGCGGGAACGGAAATCCTTGGACACCGGCGACGTCGAGGGCGGCAGCGCGTAGCGCAGATCCGGATGCCCGCAGAAGCGCGGGCCCTCGAACAGGCGCAGCAGAGCGCGCTCGCTGTCGCGGGGAAGACCGCCGCACAGCAGCGGCGCGAACATCGAGAGCGTCTCGGTGTTGATCCACCGCTGCAACCGCACGTCGAAGTCGCGGGCAGCGCCGGTGCGCGCATCGGTCGTCGCGACGACGCCGGCGCGAAACCGGTCGGCCCAGGCGTAGAGATCGCGCACGTCCGCGTGCGGCTGCTTGTACTCCTCGCCGATATTGGCCAGCACCTCGCAGGCCAGCGAGAAGATGCCGGTGACGAACACGTCCTCGACGGCGAAGCTCATGGTGGAGGCGAGCTGGTAATCGTCGTAGCCCGCGCGGCGCATCTGCTCGACCAGCCACAGATAGCGGTCGTACTCGCGGTCGGTGGGGCGCTGGGTCGGATCGGACACCACCAGCACGTCCTCGCGCCGGTAGGGCGGCAGGTCGCCGGGGACTACGTGCTCATAGGCGCGATCCCAGCGCGGCGAGTTGTCCATCCCGGACTCCCAGCCGTGATACAGCGTGATGCGGCCGGTCTCCTTGGGATCGCGGGCATGCGCCAGCCAGCGGTGCCAGCGCACCAGGTCCGGCCAGCGCCGGTTGAGGAACTCCTCGGCCACGGCCCTGGTACTGCGGCCGTGCCGTCGCGAATGATCCAGGATCCGCTGCACCGCGATGGCATGCACGGGCGGTTGGGTGATCCCCGAGGTGTCTGGGCCGTCCGGCGCGTTGGCCGCCAGTTTGCGGCACTCCCAGCGGGCCGGGCCGGGGAAGTAACCGTCCACGCCGTTGGCGAAGACGATGTGCGGGATCATGCCGTTCTTCCACTGCGCCGAGAGCAAGGTGTCCAACTCGACCACCGCCCGCTCCACGCTCAGCGGCGCGAGCCCGACCGCGACGAACGCCGCGTCCCAGCTCCACATGTGCGGGTACAGCCGGGGCGCCGCGCTGGTCATCGTGCCCAGATCGTTGCCGCGCAGCAGGTAGGCAGCGCGGGCCGCGAGCTGGGTGGGGGTGAAGCCCGGATGTGCCATCCCCCTATTCTGCGATGTCACCCGCAGATATGCCCGCTCAGCGGTGCCCGTTTCGTCCCCATCCGATCGGCCCGCGGCCGGTTCTTGTTCGGCGGTTCTCACTTTCGCACGCCCCGTCCGTGATTCGCTGCTCGAGATTCTCACCTCGATTCAGCCTGCATCGCTAGTCGTTCGTCCAGTGCTACCGCTTTTTACGCCTTCTTTCCCCCGCCGGTTACGGTGGGGCCCATGACTTCCGCCGCGAGCCCGAAACCGACCGCGTTGATCACCGGTGCCAGCCGCGGCCTCGGCGCCGCGATCGCCCGCGCGCTCGCGCCCACGCACGACTTGCTGCTCGGCGCGCGATCGGTGGAGTCGCTGCGCGGGATCCTGGCGGAACTGCCCACCGCGCAGGGCTGGCCGGTGGAGTTGACCGACTACGCCGCCGTCGCCGAAGCGGCCGCGCCGATCCGGAGCCTGAACGTGCTGGTGCACAACGCGGGCATCGCCGATCTCGGCACGATCGCGGGATCCACCGTCGAGCAGTGGCGGAATACGTTGGAAGCCAACCTCATCGCGGTCGCCGAACTCACCCGCCTGCTGCTGCCCGCGCTGCGGGCGGGCCGGGGTCACGTGGTGCTGATCAACTCGGGCGCGGGGCTGCGCGCCAACGCGGGCTGGGCCTCCTACGCGGCGAGCAAGTTCGGGCTGCGCGCCTTCGGCGACGCGTTGCGGCAGGAGGAGCCGGATTTGCGGGTGACCTCGATCCATCCGGGGCGCATCGACACCGATATGCAGCGCGAGATCATCGCGGGCGAGGGACGCGAATACCGGGCTGAGGACTTCCTCACGCCGGAGACGGTGGCCTACGCGGTGCGCTCGGCCATCGATACCCCCCGTGACGCGCACCCCACCGAGGTCGTGCTCCGACCGTACTGAATCGTGGACGCCCCTGCCGTCACCAGCGTTCGCTCGGCTGTCGACGCGCACCCCACCGAGGTCGTGCTCCGACCGTACTGAATCGCAGACGCCCACGGCGTCACTCGCTCGGCTGTCGACGCGTAGCCCACCGAAGTCGTGCTCCGGCCGTGCGAATGCCGTACGCCCCCCGGCGGCGGAAGCGGTTCGCTCGGCTGTCGACGCGTGACCCGGTCACGCTCGACGACGTGCTGCTCCCGCCGCGCTGATCAGCCGTCAGGCGACGATGTTCACCAGGCGGCCCGGCACCACGATCAGTTTGCGCGGCGGCGCTCCGTTCAGCAGCGCGGCGATCTTCTCGTCGGCCAGCGCGGCCGCCTCGATCGCCGCGTTGTCCGCGTCGGCCGCCACCTGAACCCGGCTGCGTACCTTCCCGTTCACCTGGATCGGGTACTCCACCGATTCCTCCACCAGCAGAGCCGGATCGGCGACCGGGAAGGGGCCGTGCGCCAGCGAGGCGGTGTGGCCGAGGCGCTCCCACAGCTCCTCGGCGATGTGTGGGGCCAGCGGCGCCAACATCAGCACCAGCGGCTCCACCACCGAGCGCGGCGCGCCGTCCGGGTAGCTCTTGGTCAGGTGGTTGGTCAGCTCGATCAGCTTGGCGCCCGCGGTGTTGTCGCGCAGCGCGGCGAAATCCTCGTCCACGCCGGCGATCGTCTTGTGCAGCAGGCGCAGCGTCTCGCCGGTCGGCTCGGCGTCGGTCACCCGCAGGGCGCCGGACTCCTCGTCGACCACCAGACGCCAGGCGCGCTGCAGGAAGCGGTGCGCGCCGACGACGTCCTTGGTCGCCCACGGCCGGGAGGTGTCCAGCGGACCCATGGACATCTCGTAGAAGCGGAAGGTGTCCGCGCCGTACAGGTCGCACATCTCGTCCGGCGAGATGGCGTTCTTCAGCGACTTGCCGATCTTGCCGTATTCCTGGCGCACCGGGATCTCCGCGCCGGTGGCGTCGGTCCAGAAGAATTTGCCGTCGCGCTCGACGACCTCGGCGGCGGGCACGTACGCGCCGCGCTCGTCGGTGTAGGCGTGCGCCTGGATGTAGCCCTGGTTGAACAGTCGCCGGTACGGCTCGCTCGCGGACACGTCACCCAGGTCGTAGAGCACCTTCTGCCAGAACCGGGCGTACAGCAGGTGCAGCACCGCGTGCTCGACGCCGCCGACGTACAGGTCGACGCCGCCCGGATCGTCCGGTCCGCCGACGTCGGTGCGCGGGCCGAGCCAGTACGCCTCGTTCTCCTTCGCGCAGAACGTTTCCGCGTTCGTCGGGTCGGCGTAGCGGATCTCGTACCAGGAACTGCCCGCCCACTGCGGCATGACGTTGGTGTCGCGGCGGTAGCGCTTCGGCCCGTCGCCCAGGTCCAGTTCGACTTCCACCCAGTCGGTCGCCTTGGCCAGCGGCGGGGACGGCTCGGAATCCGCGTCGTCCGGATCGAACGTCACCGGGGCGAAATCGTCCAGCTCCGGCAGCAATACCGGCAGCATCGATTCCGGCAGCGCGTGCGGAGCGCCGTGCTCGTCGTACACGATCGGGAAGGGCTCACCCCAGTAGCGCTGACGGGCGAACAACCAGTCGCGCAGTTTGTACTGGATGGTGCCCTTGCCGTGGCCGTCGGCCTCCAGCCGGGCGATCATCGCCGCTTTGGCCTCCTCGACGGACATGCCGTCGAGATAGCCGGAGTTCACCAGCACGCCCTCGCCCGCGTGCGCGCCCTTCGCCAGGTCGCCGCCGCTGATCACCTCGATGATCGGCAGCCCGAGGACGGACGCGAACTCCCAGTCGCGGTGGTCGTGCCCGGGGACGGCCATGATCGCGCCGGTGCCGTAGCTGCTCAGCACGTAATCGGCGATGAAGATCGGCACGGCCTTGCCGTCGGCCGGGTTGATCGCGTAGTTGCCCAGGAAGACGCCGGTCTTCTCCTTGTTCTCCTGGCGCTCCAGATCGGACTTGGCCGCGATCGACTTGCGGTAGGCCGCGACGGCGTCGGCCGGGGTGGCGGCGCCGCCGTTGGTCCAGCGCGAGTCGGTGTTCGCCGGCCACGCGGGCGCGGTGAGCTTGTCGACCAGCTCGTGTTCCGGCGCGAGCACGACGTAGGTGGCGCCGAACAGGGTGTCGGGCCGGGTGGTGAAGACCTCGATCTGCTCGCCGTCGGCGTCGAACTTCACCTGCGCGCCGCGGGATCGTCCGATCCAGTTGCGCTGCATCGACTTCACGTTCTCCGGCCAGTCCAGCCGGTCCAGGTCGTCGACCAGCCGATCGGAATAGGCGGTGATGCGCATCATCCACTGCCGCAGCCGCTTCCGGAACACCGGGAAGTTGCCGCGCTCACTGCGGCCGTCGGCGGTGACTTCCTCGTTGGCCAGCACGGTGCCCAGACCGGGGCACCAATTGACCACCGACTCGGTCTGATACACCAGCCGGTGCGAGTCCAGCAGCGCGCCGCGCTCGGCCGCCGACATAGTGTCCCAGGACCGGCCGTCCGGCACGGCGCGCACGCCGGAGGCGAACTCGGCCGCCAGCTCGGCGATCGGGCGGGCGCGGTTCAGTTCGGTGTCGAACCACGCGTTGTAGATCCGCAGGAAGATCCACTGCGTCCAGCGGTAGTACTCGGGATCGGTGGTCGCGAACGAGCGGCGCCGGTCGTGGCCGAGGCCGAGACGGTCCAGCTGGCGCTGCATCGTGGCGATGTTCGACTCGGTGGTGTCGCGCGGGTGCGCGCCGGTCTGCACCGCGTACTGCTCGGCAGGCAGGCCGAAGGCGTCGTAGCCCAGGGCGTGCAGCACGTTGCGGCCGTGCATCCGGTGGTAGCGCGCGAAGACGTCGGTGGCGATGTAGCCGAGCGGATGCCCGACGTGCAGGCCCGCGCCGGACGGGTACGGGAACATGTCCTGGATGAACAGCTTGTCGGCCGGGGTGGGGCCGGCCAGCGGCCCCACCGGGTTCGGCGCGTGGAAGGTTCCGCGTTCGTCCCACGTCCGCTGCCACCGGCGCTCGATGCGGCCGGCAAGCTCCGCGTTGTACCGGTGCTCTGGTACATCGCTTTCGGTTGCACGTGTGTCTTGCACGGTCCTGCCTTCTTGTGGTCTCGCCGATCCCCGACAAACTTCGTCTATCAGGGTAGAACGTCCCCTCCGATGGACCGAAAATCGGGCTGGCCTGGACTTTGCGGACGTGTTCGCCGTCGCACCGCCCGTCGGCGGCGCGGCGGCGCCGATGCGCTAGCCTGCATAGGTGTTCGTCGTCGCTCTCGTCCTGTTCGTGCCTGCCGTCGTGGCCGTCACAACCGGCGCCCTCGGACTGACCGGCCGGTTGCCCCGCAATCGTTTCTTCGGCGTCCACACCGAGGCCGCGCTGTCCACGGACGAGACCTTCCGCGTCGCCAACCGGGTCGCCGCGCCCACCTCCATCGCGGCCGGAGCGCTGCTGTTCGCCGGTGGTCTGGTCGGGCTCGCCGCGGGTGGCGTCGTCGCGCTCGCGGTCGCGGGTGTCGCCGCCCTGGTCGCCCTGTTCACGCTCGGCGCGGGCGCCAATGCCGCAGCGCAGGCGGCCGCCGCCATCGCGCCGCCGCCGGAGACCGGTGACTGCGGCAACTCCTGCGGCGCCTGCTCGCTCCGCGACGCCTGCCAACCGGCAGGCTGACGTCGGCCGCTCGCGCCGGGCCGCGGTCAGCCGGGCCGACAGATCGTCATTCCTGAACAGCCCATAGCCGCGCGCATTCGCAGCGTGCCGAGTAAGAGGCTCACGCCCTGCCTTCCGCACACGGCGGCGGTGCGACACTGCGCGACAGCGGGCTGCCGACCGGAGTGATGTAGAGCACGCACAGCAGTACCGGCGCGGTCCCGGCGTTGCGAGCCAAGTGCGGGTAGCGCGGTCCGCTCGGTTCCCGGAAGACCCGCCACCGCCGATAGGCGACCGGCGCGCAGTCCGCGCCGGGGTGATCCAGGGTTCCCCGCGCTACCAGCACGAACAGTGTCCCGTCGTGGTAATGCCACCCGCTGCTGCCGCCGGGCTCGATGAGCGTCTGGCGCAGGATGAACGCCCATCGCCCCACGGCGAGCCGGAACAGCACACGACTCGCGGTCCCGTGCGCGGGCGCCGCGTTGACCTCGAATTCGCCCCACATCCCTCGATCGAATCACCTCGGACAGGCCGCTCCAAAGTTGCAGCGAGCTCACCGGGCGTGCGTCGAAAGCGCTTGGAGAACCGCCTGATCTGCGGCGGGATCGCCGACCGCGATCCGCGCGCTGCCGTCCGGATAGGACTTCGCGGCGATCCCCGCGCGGCGCAGCGCGGTGACGGTGCCGGGACCGGGGATGTACAGAAAGTTGGCGCGACTTTCCGGTATCGCGAATCCGCGAGCCATCAGTGCGGCCCGGAGCGCGTCCCGCTCCTCGGTGATGCGGAGGGTGCGCGCGGCGAGCTCGGGTTCGGCGGCGTAGGAGGCGGTGACCGCGGCCACCGCTGCCGCGCTCATCCCGAAGGGGAGTTGCAGCTTGCTCACGCGCGCGATCAGCTCGGACCTGCCGAAGGCGTAACCGATCCGCAGCCCGGCCAACCCGTACGCCTTCGAGAAAGTCCGCAGGACGAGCAGGTTGGGATGCTTCGCGATCAATGCCAGCGGATCGATGTACTCCGCCGCACCGAGGAATTCGACGTACGCCTCGTCGAGAAGCACCGGGATACGGGCAGGCACGTCGGAGAGGAACGCCTTCAACTCGTCCGCCGGAAGCACCGTTCCGGTGGGATTGTGCGGACGGCACACCACGACCAGTGCGGTGCGCCGGTCGACGGCATGCCGCATCGCCCGCAGGTCCTGATCGCCCGCCGCGTCCAGCGGCACCGGCACCGCCTCGAGTCCGGCCATCTCGGCCATGATCGGATACCCGTCGAACGTCGGCGCGCTGTAGACGATTTCTTTTCCCGGCGTGGTGAGCGTCTGCAGGATCTGCAGGGCCACGCCGGTCGCCCCCGAGCCGACCACCACCTGATCCGCCCGAACACCCACATGCCCGGCGATCAGCGACGGCAGCCGACGCGGCAGGAACTCCGGGTATCGGTTGGCCTGAGCCAGCGTCATGTGCACCGCCCGCAGCACCGAAGGCAGCGGTGGGAACGGATTCTCGCTGAGGGTGAGGTCGAAGCGGGGCGGCAGCCGGGATACCTGGTGCCGGCGAGAGGGCCGGGTGCCGTCGACAACGCGCACGCTCATCGCGCGGCTCCCCAGCGGACGGCGGCCGCGCCCGCGAAATCGCCCGCGTGCGCGAAGCCGGCCAGCAGCACCAGCGATCCGTTGGCCAGCCGTCCCGCCCGGTTCTCCACATCCAGCGTCACCGGGATGCCCGCGGCGAACAGGTTGCCGCAGGAGTCGAAGGTGTCGGGATGCCGCTGCGCGGGCAACTCCAGCGCATCGTGCCAGTTACGCAGGAACAGCCGGTTCGGCTGATTGGTGACGAACGTGTCGACGTCGCGTCCCCGCACCCCGATCCGATCGCACACCGCCAGCGCCACTTCCGGAACCAGCCGGTTGCCCCGGGCGAACACCTTGGTCACCTTGGACTCGGTGAAGCTGACGCACCCTTGGCCCTCGCCCGGCTCCCAATACTTGCGCTCGCCGTTGGTGGAGAACTCCATGTCTCCGGCGAACTCGGGATAGGTGCGGCATTCGATGTCGAGAATCGGCGCGCTGTCGTCCTTGCGCAGCAGCCCCACTCCGCAGCCGTCGCCGGGCACCGGGGCCTGGGCCAGCTTGCGGATCTCGGTCTGGGTGAACACCGGTCCCGCGCAGTTCTGCGACGCCGCGATCAGCGCGGTGCGGGCCGGGGTGGTCTGCAAGATCATGCGGGCCATCGCCATCATGTGCACGAACGCGGCGCATCCGCCGTTGTGCAGGTCGTAGACGTAGGAGGGGCGGATGCCGAGCCTGCGCGCCACCTCGGGTCCACAGCCGAGCACCGGGTTGTCCGGCAGCTGGGTGTGCGTGATCAGCACATCGATATCGGCGATCGCGTCCGCGCCGTTGCGCTCGATCAGCGGTGCGACGGCGCGCTCGACCATGTCCACCGCGGTCTCGTCCCGAGCCACGTGGTGGCGGCCCTTGGGCGCGCGGAACATGACGTTCTTCGCCATCCGGTCCGAGCGTGCGAATTGCGTGAAGTACTCGGTGCCGACCGGCTCGCCGGGTAGGTACGAGGCCACGTCGACGAGACTGACCTGCGGCAAGTTCTGGGTGATCAATGCCATCTCATTTCATCCAGTCGGGCTTGATGGGCAGGCCGTGCGCGGCCCGGTACTCGCAGATGGCCTTGAGGTTGTCCATCTCCAGCTGATGACCCGCCGAGAACATGTCCCAGAAGTCGCCGACCCACACCGGCCGCTCGGGCGGCGCTGTCTCGGGGTAGGGGTTCGCGTCGTAGAAGGGGTGTTTGCAGTTCACCCACAGGACCACCGACCCCGGCTTGTCGAACACCACTTGGGCGTCGACCACGCGCAGAAGGTAGATCATCCACAGGTGCCGGGACTGGTCCCAGGCGCAGTGGTAGTCGACGGTCATGGCGTCCGGGTTCGCGACGGTACGGGTGAAGATCTCGGTCTCGTCGCCCAGTCGGTCGTAGGCCAGCCACAGCCCGGGTTCGTCGGTCTCGACGAACCCGCGCATGCTGTAGGTCCACTCCTCCAGCGACCTGGTGTCGGCGAGGTATTCGTACACCTCTCGCGGCGGTGCGGCGATGTAACCCTGCACCGGACAGTAATCGCCGTAGATCTGGTCGTGCGGATACACCGACCGCAGCATGTCCATGATGATCGGCGTGGTCGCGTCCTTGTCGGAGTTCTCGATGCGGAGCACGCCCGGCACGGCCTGCTCCGGGATGTCACTGAGGGCAGGGAGGGAACTCGTCGTCACGGGGTACTCCTTGGGTTGTGCGGGCGCGGACGTTCAGTGGTGGCCGCGGGTTTGCTCCACGGTGGTCAGGAACGGCAGGAACGGTGGGATCTCGTCGGGATCGCACTCGATCGAGAGGAACGACGGTCCCTCGACAGCCAGGCAGTGCCGCAGCGCGGCGGCGAGATCGTCGACGGTGTGTACCGAGAACGCGGGCAGGCCGGGGAACATCGCGGCGATGCCCGCGCCCAGATAGGCCGGACGGAATCGGTTGAAGCTGTAGCGATCCCGGTAGTACAGCTGCTCCCTGGTCACGCACATGGCGTGCGCGTTGTTGTTCAGCACGACGAAGGTGACCGGCAAGGCGTGCTCGATCGCGGTGTGCAACTCCATGCCGTGCATGTAGAACGACCCGTCACCGGCGATGACCACCGTCCGGCGGACGCCATCCGCTCGCGCGAACGCGGACCCGATGCCCGCGCCGAACGCGTACCCCATTCCGCCCATGCCGAGGGCGACCACGAACCGCCCGTCGCGCGGGACCCGGAGATGGTGCACGACGGCCGCGCCGGTGTTGCCCGCGTCCGCGAACACATCGGTGCCGTCCGGCAATACGGCGTCGATCGTCTCGACTGCTTCCCGATAGCGCAGGCCGGGACCGGCGGAGGCGGGTACGCGCAGCGAGGTCAGCGGTTGCGCCGCGCGCACGCGTTCGGCTCCGGTGCTGCCGTCGTCCAGTTCATCGGCGAGCCCGGCGAGCGTTCGCGAGAGATCGGTGCTGGTCGCGTGGATCGCGGGCAGGAAAGGCGGCGCCACACCGATGCTCGCGACCATGCGTTCGGCGAGCGCGGTCTCCGAACCGGCGCGGGCCGGAACCGGCATCCGGGTGCCGACCAGCAGGCACAGGGCCGAGGACCGGATGGCCGCCGCCAGTTCGGGATGACCCATGCTGCCCGTGACACCGCAGAAGGCGGGATCGGTGTTGTCGTAGGTGTCCTTCGCGTCCGGCGCGACGCCCACCGCGGCGTCCAGCGCGGTGGCCAGGCGCGCGAGTTCGGCGCGCGCGTCGTCGCGCGCGACCTGATCGCCGGCGATGATGACGATCTTGCCGGTGTGCCGGGCCGAGTCGAGCGCGGCGCGGACGCGGGCGATCCCGGCCTCGTCGGACCGATGCGTCCGCGGCGCGGGGCGCCACGGCGCCAGGTCGCCCGCGTCCGCCTGCTGCACGTCTTTGGGCAGCAGCAACACCGCCGGGCCGCCGCGCCGGGCGGCCCGCACCGCCCGGTCCAGCCGATCCGGCAGGTCGGCGGCGGCCTCCACGCGGGCGCAATAGGTGCTGACCGCGCCGAACAAGCGGACGGCGTCGATCGCGCCCGCGCGTCCGCTGGTGTCCTGGAACGCGCCGTTGCCTTCCAGGACGGTTGGAGGCTGGCCGACCAGGGCGAGCACCGGCACCCGCGAGGCGAACGATTCGGCGAGTCCGGCGACGAGATTCATCGCGCCGCCGCCCGAGGTCGCCGCGACCACACCTAATCCGCCCGTGCTGCGGGCGTACCCGTCCGCCATGGTGGTCGCCGAGAACTCGTGTTTGGCAACCACTCCGGTGACGTGCTCCGGCGCGTCGAAGATCGCGTCGTACAGGTCCTCGATATTGGCGCCGTCCACCCCGAAGATGTGGCGCACGCCCAACGCCGAGACCGCTCGCACCAGATGGTCCACCACCCGAGTCCGCATCCGCGCTCCTTTCCGCTGACGAAATATCGACTGCGTACAGGAGTGATACGGACCCGGCCGCCGGACGGTTCAACGACGGCTCGAAAGATATGACGCCCTGCTTGCGTGTACGTATACATCTACGTATAGTCAGAGCATGCCCAACAAGACGATCTACGTTGCCGACGACGACCTCCCGCTCTTCCAGCGCGCGCAGGAACTGGTCGGCGGCAACCTCTCGGGGGCGGTGGTCACGGCGCTGCGCCGGTTCATCGAACTCGAGGAGGGCCGGCTGGAGGGTTACGACGAAATCGTGCTCAAAGTCGGTCGAGACGGTGTGCGTCAGGTCCGCTTCTCCGGCACCCTGCTAGGGGAGTGGCACGAGGTCAACGATACGCGGATCGAGCACGTCCAGGTGTATCGCAGCCGCAAGGGCAAATTCGTGATGCACGCCCAGTATTCGAACTGGGACGAATATCCCGCCGACGTGGGTGCGAAGTGGCTCAAGGACTGGCGGGACCCGAAGAGTTGGCGTCGCTTGCTCGGCGTCGGCCAGCAGGACTGGGGTGATTTCGTCTTCGTCGTCGTCGATTCCCTCGACGAACTGAAGGGTCAAGTGCCCGACAAGCTCTACCGGCGGGTGGTCGACGTGGCCGAGGGGCCGAAGATCGAAGACCTGGACATCTAACCGCCGCA
This sequence comes from Nocardia sp. CY41, assembly GCF_009829325.1. Classification (GTDB taxonomy): domain Bacteria; phylum Actinomycetota; class Actinomycetes; order Mycobacteriales; family Mycobacteriaceae; genus Nocardia. The sequence continues at coordinate 150,637 of NZ_VUOS01000023.1, read as the reverse complement.
ACCGAAACGATCAGCACCGCGTCCCCAAGGGGGCGGTGTGGACAACACATGCCCGAATTCGCATAGTCGCATGTATCTCAGAAGGGAAAGACCATGGTGAACGGCCATCGCACGGCCGCCGTCTCGGCGCGGGGCCTGCGGAAATCGTTCGGCGAGCAGGTGGTGCTCGACGGGATTGATCTGACCGTCCCCGAAGGCACGGTTTTCTCGCTGCTCGGACCGAACGGTGCCGGCAAGACCACCACCGTGCAGATCCTGACCACGCTGATCACCCCGGACGCGGGCGACATCCGCATCGGCGGCCACGATCTCGCCGCCGAGCGCAAGCAGGTGCGCGCGCAGATCGGGGTGACCGGCCAGTTCTCGGCGGTCGACGAACTGCTCACCGGCCGGGAGAACCTGCTGCTGATGGGCGATCTGCACCATCTGCAGCGGCGCGATGCCCGCAGGCTGGCGCAGAGCCTGCTGGAGCGCTTCGACCTGGTCGACGCGGCGGACAAGACGGTGGCCACCTACTCCGGCGGCATGACCAGGCGCCTGGACCTGGCCATGACACTGGTCGGCGATCCGCGCATCATCTTCCTCGACGAGCCGACCACGGGGCTCGATCCGCGCAGCAGGCGGGCGATCTGGGACATCATCCGCGGGTTGGTGGACGACTACCGCGTCACGGTCTTCCTCACCACCCAGTACCTGGAGGAGGCCGACCAGCTCGCCGATCGGATCGCGGTGCTCGACCACGGCAGGATCGTCGCCGAAGGAACCGCGGCGGAACTGAAGCGTCTGGTGCCGGGCGGACACATCCGCCTCGAGTTCGCCGATCGTCCGGCCCTGGCGGCGGCGGCCGACGCGCTCGGCGTCGCCGCCCCGGCACCGGACGACGACGAGAACCTCACCCTCGCGGTGCCCAGCGACGGCGGCGTGAAATCGCTGCGCTCCGTACTGGATCGGCTCGACTACGAGCAGATCGAGCTCGAGGGCCTCGCCGTGCACACCCCCAACCTCGACGACGTCTTCCTCACCTTGACCGGCCACCCCACCACCGAGAAGGAAACCGTGCGATGAGCATGTCCTACGCGCTCGCCGATTCGGCGACCATGCTGCGGCGCAATCTGCTGCACGCCAAGCGTTATCCGAGCCTGAGCTTCGGCGTCATCGTGATGCCCACCGTGCTGCTGCTGGTGTTCAACTTCGTCTTCGGCGGCGCGCTGGAGAAGTCCTCCGGCGGTAACTACATCGACTATCTCGCGCCGGGCATGCTGTTGATGATTCCGGCGTACATGACCGTCTCGGTCGCCGTGTCGGTCGCCACCGACACGACCAAAGGCATCGTGAACCGGTTCCGCACGATGGACATCGCGCAGTCGGCCATGCTGACCGGTCACGTGGTCGGCGCGTTGATCCAAGCGCTGGTCGGCATCGCCGCGATGGCGGGCGTCGCACTGCTGATCGGCTTCCGCCCGAACGCGGACCCGGTCGAGTGGCTCGCCGTGTTCGGGCTGCTCGCCTCGGTGATGTTCGCGCTCACCTGGCTGTCGGTGGCGCTGGGCCTGCTCGCGCCGAACCCGGAGAGCGCGAGCAACACCCCCTTCCCGCTGGTGATGCTGCCGTTCCTCGGCAGCGGCCTGGTCGGCACCGACACCATGCCCGCCGGATTGCGTCAGTTCGCCGAGTACCAGCCCTTCACCCCGTTCACCGAGACCGTCCGCGGTCTGCTGATGGGCACCGAGATCGGCGACAACGCGCTCATCTCGATCGCCTGGTGCGTCGGTCTGACCGCGGTCGGTTACCTGTGGTCGTCCTCGATCTTCCGGCGTCGGACGCGCTGAGCGAATCGTGCGCAGGCGATCCCCCGCGAGCAGTGCCCGCGGGGGATCGTCCTATCGCTCACACCGTGCCGGTGAGCAGCACCTTCCCGGAGTTGGTCGCGCGGATCTCGACCGCGCGGACCTGCTCGGGAGCACCGTCGATGGTCCGGTCGATGGTCAGCTCGGTCCCGGGGCCCGCGGGCCAGGCGTCGAGTTTCTCCTGTTGACCAGTGGTGCGGGTGACGTACAACGCGAGCTCGGTGCTGTAGCGCTGCTGTTCGCCGGGCGGGTAGCTGCACGTCATCACCACTCGCGTCCGGTCGCCCGCCGGGACGAGCTTGAAGCTCGCCGAGACCGGCGTCGGCTCCACCGGAGTCATCTGGCGTTCGACGAACGCCTGCTCGCTGGTGCCCGGCTCGGTCGACTGGTTCGATCCGGACACCGAGACGGCGATCGGGACCGCGATCGCCACCGCCGCCGCGGCCGAGGCCACCGCGATGCCGACCGACGTCCACCCGCTGCGCCCGCGGCGGCGTTCGGCCGCGTCGGCGATTCGCGCGGGTGGTGGGAGGGAGGGCATCGGCGGTGGTGGAGGCAACTCCGGCGCAGGCTCGGCGGGGTGGGCGGGCGGCTCGATCATCGCGTTCGCGATGTCGCTCTCCACGAGAGCGAGCATTCCCGGTAGCCCGGCCAGTTCGGCCACGGCCGCCCGGCAGTCGGGACAGTCGGCGAGATGGCTCTCGTACTGCAGGCGCTCTTCGCGGGTGAGGGAGCCGAGCACGTACGGGGCGTCCCACGTGCTGTAGTCGTCGGTGATCTCCGTCACTGGTTCGTCACCCCCATCTCCTGTAGTGCCAGGCGCAATGCGCGCATACCGTAGTGCATCCGGGACTTCACCGTGCCCGGCGGAACGCCGAGTTCCTCGGCGATCTGGTGGGTGGACAGTCCGCGATAGTAGGCCCGCACGATCACCTCGCGGTGATCGGCGCTGAGCCTGCCGAGCGCGTCGGCGACCAGCCAGCTGTCCAGCGCGCGGTCGGACTGGTCGGGGGCCGGTTGTTCGGGCGGACTGTCGGTGCGGACCTCGCGCCTGCTGCGGGCGCTGCGATGCTCATCCACGGCGAGATTGCGCGCGACGGTGAACAGCCACGCTCGCGCCGACGCGGTGGACTGATCCAAGACGTTCGGCCGTTGCCAGGCCCGCAGCAAAGTCTCCTGCACGATGTCCTCCGCCCGTCCGGAATCCCGTACCAAGCCGAGCGTGTACCGCCACAGCGCGGTGGCGTGTTCGCGATAGAGAGCCCGCAGCAATTCGGACTGATCGTCGGGTCGACCCGTCTGGCCGCCTAGGTTGCGCACAACTGGGTACCTCTCCGCTCGAGTTGCGGGGCCGGTCGGTGGGCGCGGTCGACAAGTCACCCATGCTCTTGCCGGTTCAGTTGTCGTGTCTCATATCGTGTCTCCTTCGGTCCCTTCGAGGAGTACACGTTCTCAGTTGCGTTCGAGTTCAATCGGGTGTGTCGCCAGCAGGGACAGCGGCAGCGGCTGGCGGCGCAGCACATGCGCCCACAGGTCCGCACGGCCGCTGCTGATGGGGTCGGACGGCAGCGCGGACAGCACCATCCAGTCGTTGTTCTCCAGTTCGCCTTCCAACTGGCCGAAGGTCCAGCCCGCGTAGCCCGCGAAGATCCGGATGCCCTCGACGAGCGGGGCCACCCGCTCGGGATCGGCGTCCAGGTCGACCAGGACGACGCGTCCGTCGATGCGGCGCAGGCCGGGGACGCCCTCGATCCGCGCGCCCACCCGGACGGTGCCGAGGCACAGCGCGGCGTCCCGTTTCACCGGGCCGCCGATGAACAGCGTGCGTGGCGCCGCGACCGCCTCCGTCCAGCGCGGCAGCACCTCGTGCACCGCGGTATCGCTCGGGCGGTTGAGCACGACGCCGAGACTGCCCGCCTCGTTGTGCTCGATGATGTAGACCACGGTGCGCCGGAAGGTCGGTTCGACCAGTTCGGTGGCCGACACCAGCAGCGTCCCGGCACGAACCACCTGGTCACCGTGCCGGTACTCGCGTCGCCTGCGGCCACTGTGCCCGCCGCGAGTCTTCCGATCGTCCGGGTCTTCTGCGCGTGCCACTCCGACATCATCGCAGCTGTTCGCTCAGATTGCGCCTTCTGCGGCCGACTTCTGCCTTCCGGATTTGCCGAGCGGACGGCGGACGCCCCGCCGCGCCGTCGCCGCGACATCGTAGAGTCCAGGTCATGGAACCGCCCGAGGTGCGCCTCGAGAACAGCGACACCGTGTACGACTTCTATCGCGATCACCGCCAGAACCGCCTACAGGCTTGGGGGGCTTACGCCATTCTCGGCCGCCGCTACCATCCCCGCGTCACCTACGCGGAGGGCGCGCGCGCCGCGCTCCGAACGGCCATCAGGCAGAACCGGCCGCTGCTCATCGCGATCAACCATCTCTCCGAGAGCGATCCCTACACCGTGGCCGCGGCCGCCTGGCGCAGCGGACTACGGCGGGTGATCGGCCGGGTGCGGGTGCTGGCCAAGGACGAGTTGTTCGCCGATCCCGATCAGCGGCGCAAGATCGACATGATGGGCGGCATCCCGGTGTTCCGCGGCAAGGACCACGGCATCCGCGCGGTGAACGCCGCGGGCCAGCGCATGATGGACGTCTGCGCGGAGCGGATGGCCCGGGGCGACGGCATCGCGGTCTTCCCCGAGGGGACCTGCAACGACGTGGATCCGGCCCGCGTGCAAGCGGTGGGCAGCGGCATCGGGCACATCGCGTTCCGGGCGATGAAGCTCGGCGCCGAGCCCGTGCTGGTGTCCATGGCGCTGAGCTACGGGCCGCGCCGCGATCCCTCGGTGCCGCCGACGAAGGAGGAGGCCAAAGGAGCCAGCTTCCACTTCGGCGTCCCGGTGCTCGAGCTGCCGCCCCGGCCCGGTGACATCGCCCGGCTGGTGCGCGCGGATCTGCAGAAGGCGCTCGACAGCGCCGTCGCCGCGTACTGACGGCTTACTGCGGCAGATTCAGCCGGTCGCGCGCCCAGTGCGGCACCATCCCGAGGTATTCGGGACGGGTCTCGATGAAGTGGTGGACGGTCCGGCACATGGGCAGCGCGCCGAGCTTGTCGTCGCGCGTGCTGTTCAAGGCCGTCTCGACCAACAGTCGCGCGTAGCCCTGGCCCTCGTAGCGGGGGTAGATCTCGGTGTGCACGAACGCGCGCTCGGAAGCCGTGTCCTGGTATTCGGCGTAGCCGGCGATCGCACCGTCGACGTAGATCTCGAAACGGTCCAGTGCGGTGTTGTTGTTGACCTCGGTCGACATGGCTCGACGCTACTCTGTGCCCCGGTTTCGGGGTAAATCACGCTCCGGACCGGGCGGAATCCCGCCACCGACTTGTCCGACCCGGCGGCCCTGCGCAGAATGCTCTTGGTCGGGTCCGTCGTCACGCGCGAGCGGGCAGGCTCGGGGAGGTACGAACATGATGAGGACACCGCGGATTTCGCGGGTCGCGGCCGCCGTCGTCGCCGCGGGCCTGCTCGGTGGATCGATCGCCACCGGCGGCGCGGACGCCGCGCCCGCAGTGGCGTTCGGCCGGTGTCCCGCGGGGGCCGTGACCGCCGATCGGGGCGTGCAGTGCGCCGTGGTCTCCGTCCCGATGAATCACGCCGACCCGGACGGCCCCCGGATCGAGTTAACCGTCAGCCGGATCGCGGCCACGGGCGAGCGGCAGGGTGTCCTGTTCGCCAATCCCGGCGGCCCCGGCGCGGACGCGCTGGATTTCTGGGCGCGCAGGCTCGAGGTGTTTCCCGCCGCGCTCGCCGAGCACTACGACCGGATCGCCGTGCAACCGCGCGGATTGCGCTGGGCGACGCCGCTGGAATGCGGCACGAGCTCGAAGGACGGGCCGGGTCAACAGGTCTCGCTCGGCGGCGGTAATCGCGACGAGATCAAGAAGGCTTGCGATGCGGCGCAGCCCGGGTACCTGGCCACCATCACCACCGAGAACACCGCGCGTGACATGGACGTCGTGCGCGCCGCGCTCGGGTTGGAGCGGATCGGCTACCTCGGCACCTCCTACGGCACCTATCTCGGTGCGGTCTACGCGGCGCTGTTCGGCGACCGGGTGGAACGGATGATCCTGGATTCCAACGTCAACCCGGACTGGGTGTGGACCGAGGAATTCGCCCAGCAGCAGGTCGCGGGCAAACAACGCCTCGATGATCTGTTCGCCTGGATCGCCGAACACGACGGCGACTACCACCTCGGCGACACCGCTCTGCAGGTCTACCGCACCTGGGTGCGGTTGGCGGCCGCCCAGGGCGGCGGCTGGTACGCCAATCTGACCCCGCCGCCCGCGAGCATCGCCGACCTGCCCGGCGCGCTGCCCGAACCGCTGGCCGAGATCGCCAGGGACGGCTACACCGGGAGCGTCGAGCAGCTCGGCAAAGTGCAGAACCTGTTGCGCACCTTGGTGAGCGGCGGTGTCTCCGCGCAGGTGCCGTTGCTCGGCGCGACCACCGTGGCCACCTACACCCGCACCTTCTGGCCGACCTTCGCCCGCGCGATGGCCGACGCCGCGGCCGACCCGGCGAACGTGCAGCGTCTGCGGGCCATCGAGGGCGCCACCTCGACGGACCCCACCGGGCGGTTCGTGTTCAGCGCGATCACCTGCAACGAGAACGCCGTGCGCGGCAGGCCGGAACTGCTCGGCGCCGCGGCGGGCACCATCGTCTCCGGCGGCAACGCCATGGACGCGCGCGCCGACCTGGTGCGCTCGGGAATGGCCTGCGGTTCCTGGAAACCCGTGACGAAGCCGGTGCCGATCACCGGCGCGGGGCTGCGCACCCCGCCGCTGGTGCTGCAGAGCAAGCACGACGCGCTGACCAAGTACGAAGGCGGCCCGGCGATGGCCGCGGCGCTGGGCGGCAGGCTGGTCGTCGTGGACGGCGGCGACCACGGCACTTTCGGTCGCGGCAACCCGGCGGTGGACGAGGCGGTGCTCACCTACCTGCGCACCGGAAAGGTGGACATCACCCGCGCCGACCAGGCCCCGCTGCCCGCGAGCTGATCTGGCCGTGCGCGAGATCCGGTGGCCTGCGGTGGCCCTTGGGCGCGCTGAATTAGACGGCGCGCGGGCCGGGCTGTCAGGCGTCGGCGGTGGTTCCCGCCCGGTCGGCGAACGCCCGTGGCGCAGGTGTCGTGGTGCGCCTCGTCCGGTCGCGCCCGAGAATGTGGGGATGACATCCGCTGCGCGAGTGATCCTCGCTCCGGACAAGTTCAAGGGATCGCTCGCGGCTCCGGAGGTGGCGGCGGCGCTGGCTTCCGGACTGCGGAAGCGGGCGCCGGATGTCGAGATCCGCCAGGTTCCGGTGGCCGACGGGGGTGACGGCACGGTCGAGGCGTTCGTCGCGGCGGGTTGGACACGGGTGGAGGTGACGGCGCCGGGACCGACCGGGGTACCGCGCCCGACGGCCTATGCCCGGCAGGGGGCGAGGGCTGTCGTCGAATTGGCGGCCGTTGTCGGGCTGGCGCGCTTACCCGAAGGACAGCCCGACCCGTTGGGGGCGAGCACATATGGGCTGGGCCTGGTCTTGGCGCACGCTATGGAGCACGGCGCGAGTGAGATCGTGCTCGGTCTGGGCGGCAGCGCCTCCACCGACGGCGGCGCGGGCATGCTGCAGGCGCTCGGTGTTCGCATCCTGGACGACGACGGACGCGAACTGCCGCGCGGCGGAGCGGCTTTGGCCCGCTCGGCGCGGCTGGACCGCTCCGGGCTGCACCCCGGTGTCGCCGGCACCGCGATCACGCTGGCCTGCGACGTCGACAATCCGCTGCTCGGCCCGACCGGCGCGACGGCGGTGTACGCGCCCCAGAAGGGGGCCGGGCCCGCCGACCTCGACGTTCTCGAGAATGCCCTCGCCACTTGGGCGCGGATCGTCGGCCCCGAGTTCGCGCGGCTCCCCGGTTCGGGCGCGGCGGGCGGTACGGGTTTCGGCGCGCTCGCCGTGCTGGGTGCACGAGTGCGCAGCGGTATCGAGGTGGTGCTCGAATCGCTCGATTTTCCCGCGTTGCTCACCACCGCGACGCTCGTGGTCACCGGTGAAGGATCGCTCGATCGGCAGAGCCTGCACGGCAAGGCGCCGATCGGCGTGTGCGCGGCCGCTCGGAAGGCGGACGTCCCGGTGCTCGCCGTGGCGGGCCGTACGCTGCTCACGCCCGAGGAGATCCGGTCCGCGGGTTTCGCTGATTGCTATGCGCTCGCCGATCTGACCCCCGACCCCGAGCGCTCGATGTCCGAGGCGGCGGCGCTGCTCGAACGCGTCGGCAGGAGGATCGCCGAGGAGTGGCTGGGTTAGCTCGCCGACGCCAGCAGGTTCGCGGCCAGCTCGGTCTTGTGCCGGTCGCCCCACTCCTCGAGCGGACGCAGCGCGACCGCCAGCTCCACGCCGAGCGGGGTGAGCGAGTATTCGACCCGGGGCGGTACCTCGGGATAGACCTCGCGGTGCACCACGCCGCTGGCCTCCAGCTGGCGCAGGTTCTCGGCGAGCACCTTCTCGCTGACCCCCTCGAGCAGCCTGCGGATGCGGCCGAAGCGCTGCGGGCCTGCGCCGAGCACCCACATCAGGTGCATCTTCCACTTGCCGCCGACGACATCGATCGCGACCGTCATGCCGCACACTTCGTGATCCGCGTCACTGCTCATGCCCACCGCGCTCCTCTGACCTCGTTTCGGACCTCGAGGTAAGCAACCGCACCTCGACGTTCGGTCTTCCCGACCCTACCTGCGGGAACGACGATGAACACCGGCGCCGATCCAGACAACCGACGAGAACCGAAGGGACACATCATGTCCGAGCAGACCACCGCCCGCACTGTCTCCGTCGTCGGCCTCGGGCCGATGGGGCAGGCGATGGTCCGGGCCTTCCTGGCCGCGGGCGTCGAGGTGACGGTGTGGAACCGTAGCCCCGAGAAGGTCGACGCCATGGTCGAAATCGGCGCGAAGCGCGCCGCTACCGTCGCCGACGCGCTCGACGCCAACGAGGTCACCGTGCTCAGCCTCACCCACTACGCGGCGATGTACGACGTGCTCGGCCCGGCAGCCGACCACCTGAAGGGCAAGGTGATCGCGAACCTGTCCTCCGATTCACCGGAGAAGGCTCGCAAAGGGGCGCAGTGGGTTCGCTCGCACGGCGCGCAGTTCCTCTCCGGCGGCGTCATGTCGGCCGGGGACAACATCACGCATCCGGCGTCGTACATCTTCTACAGCGGCCCGCGCGCGGTGTTCGACGCGCACGCGGAGCTCCTGCGGCCGTTGAGCCCGCAGGAGTACCTCGGCGACGACGACGGCTTGGCGCAGATCTTCTACCAGGGGCTGCTGACCATCTTCCATCCCTGGTTGCTCGCCTTCGACCAGGCCACGGCGATGATCGACCGCTCCGGTCACGACATCGCCGCTTTCGTCCCGTTCGCGATCCGCTCCGCCGCCGCCTTCCCCTATTTCATGGAGGAGTTCTCGGTCGCCAATCAGAACGGCGGCTGGGCGTCGCCGGCGAGTTTGAAGATGATGGACGCGGGCGCGCAGCACGTCATCGACGCGAGCGAAGAAGTCGGCGTGGACGCCGTGCTCTCGCACACCGCCCAGGCGTTGTGGCGCAAGGCTGTCGCTGCCAGCGAGGAGGCCGGGAAGCCCATCTCCACGTACGCCCTGCTCCGCAACCCCTGACCGATTCCGTTGCCCGGCCTCGCCGAGCCGGCGGTTCCCTCGTTCGTGCGAGGAGCCGACCGGCTGCGCGAGGCCGGTTTGCTTTCCAGGGTTGATATGCAGCCATTAAGCTGCCTATTGTGTATAGGCAGCCAAATGGCTGCATGTTGGAAAGGTAGGCGATGGACGAGGTCTTCCGGGCACTGGCCGACCCGAACAGGCGGCGACTACTGGACAGCCTGAACGCCCGCAACGGGCAGACGCTGCGCGAGTTGTGCGCCGGGCTGGCGATGGCCCGCCAGTCGGTGAGCAAGCATCTCGCGGTGCTGGAGGAGGCCAACCTCATCACGACCAGGCGCAGCGGCCGGGAGAAGCTGCACTACCTCAACGCGGAGCCCATCAACGCCATCGCCGACCGCTGGATCAACCGGTACGACCGCGAGCGCGTGAACGCCCTCGCCGACCTGAAAAGAGCACTGGAGGAACAATCCATGGGCGACAACGCTTTCGTCTACACCACCTACATCAGGACGACCGCCGAGAAGCTGTGGCAGGCGCTGACCGATCCGGCGTTCACCAACCGCTACTGGGGTGCGAGCTTCGACACGGACTGGGGTCCCGGCTCGGAAATGACGTGGCATCAGCAGGGTTGGACCAGCAAGGACCCCGAGCAGGTAGTGCTCGAAGCCGAGCCCTACCGCCGTCTCTCGTATACCTGGCACACCTTCGACCCGGCCTTCGCCGCCGCGTTCGACATGAACCCGGACGACGTCGCCGCCTGGGCGCGCGAGCCGCGATCGAAGGTCACCTTCGACATCGAAACCCAAGGGGAGATCGTCAAGCTGACGGTCGTGCACGACGGCTTCGCGCCCCGCAGCCAGGTGCTGGAAATGATCACCACCGGATGGCCCGGCATCTTGTCCGGCCTCAAGACCCTGCTGGAGACGGGCGATCCGCTCCGCTCCGCATAACTTCGAGGTCAACGGCGCATGGTGGACGGCCTACTCGCGAAATGCCGCAGACATGTGCCGTCGATCGTGCCCATGCGGTTCATAAAAAGAGAGCGGTGCTCTTGCGTTGTCGTGCCTTGTGTGGAACACTTCTCTCTATAGAGAGCAGTGCTCACAACGAGGAGTAGTCATGGACCTCAGCACCCGCTACATCGGCCCCGCCGGATTCGACGCGATCTTCAACCGGATCGCCAACCTGTTGCCCAAGCTCGGCATCAGCGTGATGGGGTCGCGCCTGCTGGCGGTGCGCGGGCGCAAGAGCGGCGAGTGGCGCACCACGATGGTCAACCTGATGGTGCGCGAAGACGGCGAGCGCTTCCTCGTCGCGCCGCGTGGGCACACGCAGTGGGTGCGTAACCTGCGCGTGGCGGGCGGCGGCGAGCTCCGGCTCGGCCGCAAGGTCGAGGCGTTCACCGCCACTGAGGTTGCCGACGCCGACAAGGTGCCGTTGCTGCGCCTCTACCTGCAGAAATGGGGCTGGGAGGTCGGCAGGTTCTTCGAGGGCGTGACCAAGGACGCCACCGACGAGGAACTCGCCGCCATCGCGCCGGGGTTCCCGGTCTTCCAGCTGAACTAACTCCGGCGGGCGAGGAATTCGATGGCGGCGGCGTAACCCTGGATGCCCATGCCCGCGACCACCGCGGTCGCGATCGGGGAGATGTAGGAGTGGTGCCGAAACTCCTCGCGCGCGTGCACATTGCTGATGTGCACCTCGACGATCGGCAGTTCCGGGATCACCAGCGCGTCCCGCAGCGCCACCGAGGTGTGGGTGAGTCCGCCGGGATTGATCACGATGCCCGACTCGACGCCTCGCGCCTGGTGGACGCGGTCGATGAGCGCGCCTTCGGAATTGGACTGGAAAGCGACGACCTCCCGGTCGAACCTCGCCGCCGTCCGCCGGCACAACTCCACCACGTCGTCCAGCGTCGCCGACCCGTACACCTCCGGTTGCCTGGTGCCGAGCATGTTGAGATTCGGGCCGTTCAGAACCAGGATCGGGCCCGGCGTCGCGGTCGCAGCCATGCACGGCAAGATACCGCGCCGCCGCCGGGCCCGACCGGCTACAGCCCCTGCGGACCTTCCGAGCGCAGGTCATCGACCTTGCGCATGGCCTCGCGCAGTTCCTCCAGCCACGTCTCCGCGTGCTTGCCCGCCAGCTTCACGGTCCAGGCCAGCGCATCGGCGCGGGACCGGGCGACGCCCGCGTCGACCAAGGTGTCGAGCACCTTGCGCTCCGGCTGGCGCAGCCGGGTCATGACCGGGACGGCGAGATGGGTGAACATGATCCGTTCCCCGTCCACCGAGACGCCCCAGGCCACATTGCGCCGGTAGCGGTGCTGTGCTTCGTTCGCGATCTGCATGCGGGCCGGCCGGGTCGACTCGCGGAACCGGGCGACCGCGCCCTCCTTCGTCGCGCGCGGCACTTCTTCGGTCGGAGCGTCGTCGGCGACCGGCTTCGTCTCCGGCTGCGGAATCGGCAGTTCCCCGATGACGACGATCTCGTCCCGGTCCACCTCGATCACCGGAGGGCCGGTGAACCAGTCATCTGGCAATCTTCCGGCGAACCAGTCGGGCACGTCCGACGGGTCCGGCAGATCGGCCTGCTGCCAGCCGCCTGTGCGGCCGAAGCCCCGGCCACGGTGTGCGTTTCTCATTGGCGGGTCACCTACTTACTGTGCTGCGATGCTTTCAGTGATTACAAGATTACTTCTCGAGGCGCCGCTCGGGGTTCCGCTGTGTGCGAACAGGGGTCCGAGTGCTTCGCTCCGCACGCTTCGGGGTATTTATTGATTCGAAAACGTCGAGGGCGGCGGTAACCGCGCGACTTTTCGAGAAGGCCGGTACGGTTGCGGCGCCGGTTGCCGCCGACCGGCTGGGCGATGATCATGAAAGGCCCCCCGAGATGCGAGATCCCGGGGCAGAATTGGGATGCTGAGCATGGGTAACGTCCGCGCTACGGAGGCATCGCGGTCTGGTCTTTTTCGGGTACGGTGGTCTTGTTACTGGAGTGACAAGAGTGAAGAGTGGGCGACATGGACGTGTGGGGATCCCGCCGCTTTCGTGTTCGCGGCGCAATGGCACTCATGGGGGTGGCGGCGCTCGCGCTCGGGATCGGGTCGTGCGGGATACATGAGAAGCAGAACGAAGCCGAAGCGGTCGTGGAGCGCTTCACCGATCTGCTCGACGATCAGGACTACACCAAGGCGGCAGACCTGACGTCGTACCCCACGGCAGCCACGGCAACCCTCAAGCAAATGTTTACCGGGCTGCAGGGCGCCGAGGTCGACTACCGCAAGACCCAGTTCATCGGTCTCGATGCCGAGTCGGCGATCTTCAGCATGGACGTCGAATGGAGTTTCGGGGAGAAGAAGACCTGGAACTACAGCCTGGAAGGCAATGTGCGCAAGCTGGCCATCGGCTGGCGGATCTCCTGGGAGCCCGCGGTCGTGATGCCCCAGCTCACGCACAACCGGACCGTGCAACTGGTGCGCACCTATCCGACGCCCGCCCCGCGAGTCAACGACATCGCCGGTGCGCCGTTGATGACCGAGCAGGTCATCAACGTCGTCAAACTCGATCCGGCCAAGATGCCCGATCCGGTCGCGTCCACCGACGCGCTGGCCAAGGCCATCGAGCCGGTCGCTCCGTTGATCACCGGGCCTGCGCTGATGCAGCAGCTGGCCACCTCGCAGGGCAAGCCGATCGTCGCGGTGAACCTGCGCGAGGGTGACTTCGCGATCCTGGAACCGCGAATGGCACCGATTCCCGGCGTGGTGATGGAGAAGCAGCCCCGGCTGATCTCCGCCGACCGCCGCGTCTGGTCGCCGATGCTCGACGCGCTGCGCAAGGTGCAGCAGGAGAGCCAGGAGGCGCACTCCGGATGGGGCGTCCAACTGTTCGAGCAGGACGGACGGTTCATCACTCAGCTCGCGGGCCAGCAGGGTCCGCCGGGACCGGATATCGCGGGCACGATGGACCAGCGCTTGCAGCGTGCCGCCGAGGACGCGGTGGTCAGCGTGCCCACCCAGGCTTCGATCGTGGCGATCCAGCCGTCCACCGGCGCGGTCGTGGCGGTCGCGCAGAACAGCCAGGCCAGTGAGCACGGGTCGGTGGCGTTCACCGGACTGTATCCGGTGGGCGGCGCCATGGAGCTGTTCCGCGCGGTCGCGGCGTCGGCCAAAGGCAAGGCGCCGCAGGAGGTGTCCGTGCAGGACGCGGCCGAGGCGGCGACGGCGCTCGGCGTCGGCATCGACTTCAAGGTGCCCGGCCTCGACGAGGTCACCGGCCGCCTGGCCACCGCGGGGCGCAGCGCCGAGCAGGTATCGCAAGGCGGCGGTTCGGACGCCGTGCTGGCCAGCCCGTTCGGCATGGCCATCGCCGCGGCCACGATCGTGCGCGGGTCGGTGCCGCCACCGATGATCGAGGCGGGTCGCCCCAGCGCCACCGACGCCCGACTCGACCCGCTCCCGCCGCAGACCGCCGACCGGCTGCGCGGCATGCTGCGCGACGCCTCGAACGCGCCGGAACTGGCGAGTGTGCGCCGCTACCGCGACGTCGACGCGTTCGCCGCGACCGCGGGCCCGGACGGGTGGCTGATCGGGGCGATGGGCGATCTGGTCTTCGCGATCCACATCAACGACGTGGACAGCAAGGACGCGACCGCGCGGATGGCGGCCAGAATGCTACAGGCGCTCGCCACTCCGGAGCCGTGATCGCCGGACGGCTTTTGACACCGCGCGCCAGCCGAGCAGGAAGACCGCGAGCACGACGCCGGCCACCAGGACGAAGCTCACCGCCGTGCCCTGACCGCTGACCACGCGCAGCAGCATGCCCCCGACCAGGGTGCAGGCCCAGATCACGACTCCGGCGGGCCACAGGGCGATGATGTCGAACCGCGCGTCAGCGGCGGCGCGCCACCGCGGCGCCGCCACGACGAGCCAGCCGACGACCAATCCCGTCGCGAACGGCCATACGGTGCGCAGCAGCCCGGCGAGCACCGCCTCGTCGTGGCTGCGCCTACCGATCGCGCAGAAGACGACGACGAGCAGCGCATCGAGCACGAACGGCAGCGATTTCCTCACGCGGGCCAGCGTAACGCCGGACCCCGGTGCGGTCGCGGTCACAGCCGCCGCTGCTCGAACTCCCGCTCGAACTCGGCGTCGTCGGCCTGCCGCCTGCGGAACAGGAACAGGAAGACGATCCACCCTGCGATCGCGACCAGGATGAAACTCACCATCCGATAGACGAACGCCGCGGCGACCGCCTGCGCGGCGGGCAGACCCGCCGCGGCGGTGAGGCCGTAGATCAGCGTGGCGTCGACGTAGACGATGCCGCCGGGCGCGAAGGGGATGGACCCGACCGCCTTGCCCACCGCGAAGGCGAGCAGCAGACCGGCGATGCGGGGATCGGCGCCCACCGCGTAACAGGCCGCGCCGAGGCAGGCCACGTCGGCGAAACGATGCATCAGCGCCCAGAGCGCCACCAATATGCCGTCACGCTTGCCGAGCTTCACCGATTCGAGCTGGTCGAGCACGTCCTCGATCTTGGCGGCGCCGGACTCCTGCGGGCGCTTGCGCAGCCGGTTGACCAGCGCGAGCAGCTTGCGCAGCAGTGCCTCGAGCGAGCCGGGATGGCGCGAGACGTGATTGCCCGCCCACACCAGCGCGACGACGGCGGCCACCGAGAGGATCAACTTGAACGGGCCGACGCGCCCGCCCGCCAGCAGCGTGCCGCCGACGCCGAGCAAGGCCAGGCCCACGGCCGCGACCACGCCGGAGAAGACCAGCTGCCAGGAGGCGACGATCGGACTGGCGCCCCAGCGCCTGGTCTGCCGGTAGGTGAACGCGGTGGAGAACACCTGGCCCGCGGGCAAGGTGACCGACATCGCCGTCGCACCGTAGACCACCGCGACGGATTTCCGCTGACTCACCGCGACGCCCCCCGCGTTGAGCAGCTGCTTCTGCACCCTGCCGAACCCGCTCATCGACAGCGCTTGCAGCCAGATCGAGGCCGCCAGCCACCCCCAGTGGATCTCGGTGAGCTTCTGCCAGGACTCGTGCAGGCGTGGCCAGAGGTACACGCCCTCGGCGATCAAGAGGGCCAGCAGCGCGGCGCCGAGCACCCATTTCAGCCAGCGGAATCTGCCACGGCGGGAACCCGCCGTGGGCGGCGGCGCAGGATCCCCTGCCAGTTCCCCGTCGGCCGTCACGCGGTCAGCCTAACGAACGCACCGTTTCGACCTCGGTATCGTCGGGCGCGTCGGCCCGTTCGCGGGGCCAGGCCAGGAGCGTTTTCCTGCGTCTGCCGCGCAGCTGCACCTCGTCGCCGGTTTCCCACTGGTCCTGCTCGCTTTCCTCGGCGAAATACAGCGCACTGCCCGAGGCCAGCGTCCGGCCGGGACGTTCTTTGGCCAGCTCGGTGAGCCGGGATGCCTCGTTGACCGGGTCTCCGATCACCGTGTATTCGAAGCGGTTGGCCGCGCCGATGTTGCCCGCGACGGCCAGACCGGCCGAGACGCCGATGCCGATGTCGAGGCCGGGCACTTCCCGCAGGGTTTCGCGCAGTTCGCGCGCGGCGGCGAGCGCGGCGGTCGGTGCGTCCGGGCGATCCAGCGGCGCGCCGAAGATGGCCAGCGCCGCGTCGCCGACGAACTTGTTGACGAAGCCGTGGTGGCGGTCGATCACGTCGACCACGATGCGGAAGAACTCGTTGAGCAGGCTGACCACCTCGGTGGGCGGGCGCTCGGCCGCGGCGGCGGTGGAGCCGACCATGTCGACGAACAGCACCGCGACGAACCGGGTCTCGCCGCCGAGTTCGGTGCCGTAGTCCAGCGCCCGCTGCGCCACCTCCTCGCCGACGTGCTGACCGAACAGTTCCTGGAGCTGGCGGCGTTTGGCGGCCTCCTCCATCATCCGGTTGAAGCCGACCTGCAGCAGGCCGATCTCGCTGCCGTCGAAGACCTCGACCTGCACGTCGCGCGCCCCGGCCTGGACCCGATCGATGGCCTGGCTGAGCTGGCGCACCGGGTCGGAGATGCTCGAACCGGTGAGCATCGACAGCGCGAGGGCCTGCATGATCACCACGCCGCACAGCAGCAGGATGGAGATGGCCAGCGATTGCGCGGAGAACTTCACGTCCGAGGAGATCTGGGTGACGCACAGCAGCACGATGGCGATGGTGGGGGCGAAGGTGCCCATGCCCCAGGTCATCGCCATCCTGGTGCCGACGCCCGGGGTGAGGGTGTGGTCGAAGGTGCCCTCGGTCAGCGCCTGGGCCGCGACCGGGCGCAGGATACGTTCGCCCAGCATGTAGGTGAAGCCGAACACGATGGTCGCGGCCATGCACTCGGTGACGATGACCGCTCCGGCCAGCGCGGGAGTGTCCCGGATGATCAGCGTGGCCAGCACGGCGCCGCCGATCAGCCACAGCGCGAGATGCAGGATCGCCTGGCGCAGCGGTGCGTGCAGCGCGGCCATCTGCTCTTGGCGGCTCGGCGGGCCGCCGCGCATCTGCCAGCGCATCACCGGACGCAGCATCAGCGCGGACGCGGCCATGCTGAGCAGGCCGCCCGCCACGAAGACGACGGCAGGGACCAGCAGGCCGGTGCGCCTGGCACCGGAGGCCTCACCCTCGGGAACGGGTAGCCCGTACTGGATGAACGCCCACACCAGAACCGCGCCGAAAGCGTTCGCCAGCAGCATCGATGTCAGGTACAGCGGCCAGCGCGTTCGCATGGTCTGTTTGACCGCTTCCAAGGGCGCCGACACGGGATCCAATCTAGCGTTCCGCTCATGTCGGCATGTCCGCGGCGCTGGCCGCCGGTCGCGCCGCCGCTGATGGCGGACCGGGTTCGGCCGAGCCGGTTAGGCTCACGGAGGTGACCGACGCGAAGTCAAGTCCACAGCGGAAAATCGCCCTGTCCCGGCCTGCCGCGGAGACGGTGCATCCGATCGTCCGGGTGTCGGCGGAATGGGGCTGGCGGCTGCTGGTGCTGTTCGCGCTGGCGATCGCGGTCATGGCGATCGTGCAGAAATTGGCGACCGTGGTCATTCCGCTCGCCATCGCCCTGCTGGCGGCGGCCCTGCTCGCACCGCTGGTGGACTGGATGCAGCGATTGGGCGTGCCGCGGGCGGTGGGGGTGTTCGTCGCGCTGGTCGGCTCGATCGGTGTGGTCGCGGGCATCATGACCTTCGTCGTGGAACAGTTCGTCGCCGGTGTGCCGCAGCTGTCGAACAAGTTCACCGACAGCATCCATCAGATCCAGGACTGGCTGATCAACGGCAGGCTGCATCTGAGCAACGAGCAGATCCGCAACGTGGGCGACGCCGTCGTCAAGGCGATCCAGTCCAATCAGGACAGCCTGACCAGCGGGGCGCTCACTACCGCCACCGTGATCGGCGAATTGCTGACCGGCACTTTCCTGACGCTGTTCATCCTCATCTTCTTCCTGTACGGCGGCGACCAGATCTGGGAGTTCGTCACCAGGATCGTGCCCACCGACCATCGGGAGCGGGTCCGCACCGCCGGGCGGCTCGGGTTCGGCACGCTGGTCGGCTTCGTCCGCGCGACCGTCGTGGTCGCCGCGGTCGACGCCATCGGCATCGGCGCCGGGCTGGCCATTCTCGGGGTGCCCTTGGCGTTGCCGCTGGCCTCGCTGGTGTTCATCGGCGCGTTCATCCCGATCATCGGCGCGTTCCTGGCCGGGTTCATCGCGGTGTTCATCGCGCTGGTGACCAAGGGCCTGGTCACCGCGTTGATCGTGCTCGGCATCATCATCGCGGTGATGCAGCTGGAGGGACATGTGCTGCAACCGCTGCTGCTCGGGCGCGCCGTCAGCATCCATCCGCTGGCCGTGGTGCTGGCGATCACGGCGGGCGTGGTGATCGGCGGGATCGCGGGCGGTCTGTTGGCCGTGCCGTTCGTCGCGGTGATGAACACGGCGATCCGGTCGCTGCTCGACGGACCGGAGGAGTTGTACGAGGAGCTGCAGACCGGCGACGATCATCGGGGGCTGTACGCGGCCGACGCCGATCGACCCGATCCCGGCCGGTTCGACCTGGCCGCGACGCTGACGGAGGCGGCCGCGAAGCGGGCGGCGGAGCGGAAGGCGGGATCCGATGACGACGCGCAAGCAGGCGAAGGCAGCGCGCGGGACTGAGGTGGGCTCGGCCGACGTGGCGACCACCCCGCTGTGGCGGGCCGCGCAGGCGCTGCGGCTGGTCACGCTCCTGTACGCGGTCGGCCAGCAGATCGCCTCGGTGCCGTACTACACGAACCAGCGGTTGAGCTGGGTGCTCGTCGCGCTGATGGCGGTGTGGTCGGGCGCGTCGGCGATCATGTTGTCGCAGTGGCACTTTCCCGAGGTGGCCCGGCTGCGCACCTGGGTGGTGATCGGTGACCACGTGGTCGTGATCGGGCTGATGGCCGCCACCCGCCTGGTCGCCGACTACGGCTGGTACCACGGCCACCAGACGCTGCCGACCACGCTGTGGGCCACCAACGCGGTGATCGGGGCGGCGATTCTGCGCGGACCGTTCGCGGGCGTGCTGTCGGGAGCCTTGATCGCCGCGGTGTCGCTGACCGTGCGCGATCAGTGGGGCGAGGACGTGTGGACGGACGCGACGGTGCCGGTGCTCGTCTCGGTGGGCCTCGCGCTCGGGTTGGCCGCCAACACCGCCCGCCGCGCCCAGGACCAGTTGGAGCAAGCGGTGCGCCTGACCGCGGCGGCCGAGGAGCGCGAGCGGCTGTCCCGCGAGGTGCACGACGGGGTGCTGCAAGTGCTCAGCTACATCAAGCGCCGCGGCAGCGAGATCGGCGGTCCCACCGAGGAATTGGCGCTGCGGGCCGGTGAGCAGGAGGTGGCGCTGCGCGTGCTGATCACCGAGCAGGCCGATCACCGCGACGCGGGCGGAGCCGAGGTGGACCTGCGTCCGCTGCTGACGGCGCAATCCACCCCCACGGTGTCGGTGTCCACGCCCGGCGATCCGGTGCGGGTGGGCCGCTGGATGGCGAACGAGATCGCCTCGGCCGTGGCCACCGCCCTGTCCAATGTCGAACTGCACGCCGGGCCGGATGCTCGCGCATATGTGTTGCTGGAGGACACCGGCGACGAACTGGTGATCAGTGTGCGCGACGATGGTGTCGGCATCCCGCCGGGCCGGCTGGCCGAGGCGGAAGCCGAAGGGCGAATGGGGGTTTCCCGATCGATCGTCGGGCGGATCGCCGCACTCGGCGGCAGCGCGGACCTGCTCACCGAGATCGACGGCGGAGTCGGGTTCGGCACCGAATGGGAATTCCGGGTGCCCAGATGACCGGGAGCGGGAGGCGCGGATGACAGACCAGGCGGACGGATCCATCTCGGTGATGGTGGTGGACGACCACCCGATGTGGCGGGACGGCGTCTCCCGCGACCTCACCGAGGCCGGATTCCGGGTGACGGCCACGGCCGACGGTGTCGCGGCGGCGGGCAGGCGCGCGGCGGCGGTGCGCCCGGACGTGGTGCTCATGGACATGCAGCTGCCCGACGGCAACGGCGCGCAGGCCACCGCCGAGGTGCTGCGGGTGTCTCCGCAGAGCCGGGTGCTGGTGCTCTCCGCCTCGGCCGAGCGCGACGACGTGCTCGACGCGATCAAAGCCGGCGCCACGGGCTACCTGGTCAAGAGCGCGTCGGCGGCCGAACTGGTCGACGCCGTGCGCGCCACCGCCGCCGGTCAAGCGGTGTTCACTCCCGGCCTGGCCGGCCTCGTGCTCGGCGAGTACCGGCGGATGGCGACCGCCCCCGCGCAGCCGGACGAGCCGCACCGGCCCGCGCTCACCGAGCGCGAGACCGAGGTCCTGCGGATGGTGGCGAAAGGCCTGTCCGCCAAGCAGATCGCGACACGGCTGGGACTGAGCCATCGCACCGTGGAGAACCATGTGCAGGCGACACTGCGCAAACTGCAACTGGCGAACCGGGTCGAGCTGACCCGCTACGCCATCGAGCAGGGGCTCGAGTGATCCGGGTGGGCGCCCCCGAATCAGGGATCGCCCTGATGCGGTCGTAGCCCCCGGCTCGGTAACCTCGATCGCATGGGCGGGCCCGAATCGGTATCGAACGCGGTCGGCTCCGGCGGCGCGGTGGGCGATCGGGAACTGCGCGTGTCGGACGCCGAACGCGAACACGTCGGTCAGCTGTTGCAGCGCGCGGTCGGCCTCGGCATGCTCTCGCTCGGCGAGTTCACCGAGCGGATGGACACCGCACTGGCCGCCAAGACGCGTGGCGAACTGAACGCCGTCCTCATCGACCTGCCCGGCGTCCGCCTGGTCGGGCAGCCCGCCGCGCCGCCGTCGGCGTTCGTGAACTCCTCGCCCGCTTACGCAAGGCAGGCTCCCGGCTCGAACGCCACGGGCGCCGTGATCCGTTCCCGCATGTCCGGGTTGAACCGCCGGGGCTCGTGGCAGGTGCCGCCCACGCTGCATCTGAACAACTGGCTGTCCGGGATCACCTTGGACTTCACCGAGGCGATCATGTCGACCCAAGTGGTGGAGCTGCGGGTCGACGACTTCTTCGGTTCGATCACCCTGGTCGTGCCCGCGGAGGCCACCGTCGACCTGAACGGGCTGGAGCTGATCGGTTCCAGCGTGAACAACAAGGTGCGCACCGGGCCGCCGTTGGGCCCTCTGCATCTGGTGGTGCACGGCAAGATGCGATTCGGATCGGTCACCGCGAAACATCCGCTCATCGCGCAGTGGCGCCGGTTGATCGGTCGCTGAGCGGCCGGGTCAGGCGGCGGTCGGCACCGTGGCCAGCGTCGGGTAGTCGGTGTAGCCCTCCGCGCCGCCCACGTACATGAGGTGCGCGTCGCGAACCGGGTTCAGCGGCGCGCCCGTGCGCAACCGCTCGACCAAGTCGGGGTTGGCCAGAAAGGAACGGCCCAGCGAGATCATGTCCGCGCCACCGGCGAGCAGGCGCTGAGCGGCATGCCCGCCGCCGTCCTCGGGCAGCGGAACACCCCAGCCCAGATTCGGGTTGGCGATCAGGACGCCCGGCCACAGCGCCCGAATCCGCCGGAACAGCGGCTGATCCGGATCGGCGAAGACGTAGTGCAGGTAGGCGAGGCCCCTGTCCGCCAGCGCCGAGACGAGTGCGGGATAGATGTCCTCGGTGTCGCCCTCGTCGACGCCGTTGACGGAAACTCCGGGGGAGATGCGCACCCCGACGCGCTCGGCGCCGATCGCGTCGGCGATCGCCTCGACCACTTCCACGGTGAAGCGGATGCGGTTGGTCACGGTCCCGCCGTAGGAATCGGTGCGGTGATTGGTGTTCTGCGCGAGGAATTGATGCAGCAGATAACCGTTCGCGCTGTGCACCTCCACCCCGGCGAATCCGGCCGCGATGGCGTTTCGGGCGGCGGAGACGAAACCGGCGACGGTGGCTTCGATATCGGCGGTGGACATCTCCAGCGGCACAACGGCATCCTGCGCGCCGCTGGGAGTGTGGACGGGTTCCGGTAGCGGAATCGGCGAGGGCGCCATCGGGGTCAGGCCGCTGTTGTCCGGATGGCCGACCCGGCCACCGTGCTGGAGTTGCAGGAACATACGCCCGCCCGCCGCCGAGACGGCGTCGGTCACCGCACGCCACCCCGCGATGTGCGCGTCGGTGTAGATGCCGGGGATGTTCGCGTAGGTCTGGCCCACCCGGTTCGGCGTCGTCGCCTCGGCGATGATCAAGCCCGCGCTCGCGCGCTGGGCGTAGTAGGTCGCCATGAGCGGCGACGGCGTGCCGTCGGCCGCGGCGCGATTGCGGGTCATCGGCGCCATCACGAGACGGTGCGGCAGCACCAGGGAGCCGAGGGCCACGGGCTGGAAGAGGGCGGAATCCGCTGCGTTCGTCATGTTGATACGGTAAAACTTGACACCGATGTGAGATTCAAGCCGGAACGGGAAAGGCCAGGTGGCGGATGCGAATCGGGGAGCTCGCCGAGCGCACCGGCGTGAGTGAACGGTCGCTGCGGTACTACGAGCAGCAAGGCATGCTGGCCTCCGATCGCACGCCCGGAGGTCATCGAGACTATCCGGAACGGGCGGTGGACCGGGTCATCCACATCCAGGAGTTGCTCGCGGCGGGACTCACCAGCAAGAAGATCGCGCGCATCCTGCCCTGCATGCGCGACGCGGATGGCGGTCCCAACGAGTACGCCACCCCGGCGCTGGTCGCCGAGCTGCAGACCGAGCGGGAGCGGATCACCCGGACCATCGATGATCTCGTGCGCTCGCGGGAAGTGCTGGACGAGGTGATCGAACGAGCCGACGAACGGTCGTCGGCCTAGGTGTTGACCCCGAGCCGGCGGGCGAACGCACGCAGCGGCACCTTCCGATCGTGGTCGAGCAGTTCGGACACGATATGCCGGGGCAGCGTCTGGTATTTCAACCAGTCCGCGCCGCCCACCCGTTCCGCGGTGAGCAAGGCGTCCAGCGCTCGCTGATGCCTGCCGGTGCGGGTCAGCGCGACCGCCGTGTCGGCGAGGTGCCGGGCCCGGGAGGCCTGCGGGAGACTGCCGTTGGCAGGCATGTCCTTGGCGGCGGCCAGCGCCTCCGGGTAACGCTCCGAGGAGACGTTGACGTCGACCGTCTGCATGACGACCTGCGACGGGCCGAAATACGTCTCGTAGTCCTGCCGATCCGCGCCGATCCGCAGGGCGATCTCACTCGCGGTCTCCACCAGCGACAACGCGTCGGGCACGTCCTGCGCCCGGCCCGCCGCGGTCGCGCCCTGCAACACCAGTGAGCCGTAGGCGGACAGGTGCATCGGTGTGACGTCGCCGGAGGGCTCCACAGCCGCGGCCGCGTTCAGCGCGACGCCGCGGGACTCGTCGTAGCGGCCTTGCACCAGCAACTGCCAGGCCACCGATCCGCGGATGGTGGCCAGCAGCAGGGGATCGTTGCCGAGCTCGGCGGCGGCGAGCGCCTGCCGGATCGCCAGGAACGCCGGATCGGTCTGACCGAGATGCACCAGCGTGCATCCGGTCACCCAGTACATCCGGGCCAGCAACTCGTTGGCGGGCGCGACCGAACCGTTGTGCGCGGCGTGCACGGTGGCGCGGAGCTGGGTCAATCCGGGCGGCAGGATCGAGGTCAGCAGTTCGTAGCGACCGGACCAATAGGCGCCCCAGGCGTATTCGACCGAGCGACGGCCATCGTCGAGACTGACCGCCGCCTCCTCCTTGGTTTCGCCCAGCAGGTCATCGACCGGCGTCAAAGCGCGGCGGATGGCCACGATGCCCGCGTCCGGATCGGCGGACGGCACGCCCTGGCGCTTGCCGATCAGGTCGGCGATGTCCACGTCCAGGGCCCGGGCGATCTTCTGCAAGCTGGCGATGGATGCGGTCTGACGGCCGCCCTGCTCGAGCTTGCGCACCAGATCCACACTGACACCCGCCTGATCGGCGAGCTGGCGCTGCGTGAGCGCCTTCCCGCGGAACTGGCGGATCCGAACTCCGATCGACGCGTCGTCCATACCCAAGTCCTTTTGTTAAATCTGGGTTTCAGAGTACGACGCTATGTTATCCGCGACTACCGGAGTGGGACATTGCGTACGACTCGTTCGCTGCTGGTTGGAATACCGTTGCCTTTCTGCAACTTTGACTGCAAAGGGCGGCGGCAATGAAAATCATGCCGAATACCACCGTGCAGGCCGGGCGCGCCGATCGCGCGCGGCGGCCTGGTGCACAGATCACGCGACCGGGGCGCCACAGCGCAATTCGATCGGAACACCGCGTCAGCGCACGGTCCGCGAACACCGGAACACCGATGCGCGACCGGCGCGAGTTGCTATGCCGAAAGTCTGCCGTTATGACCGGATTCGGCTCCCATGATGCGGAGTAGAGCGATGTTCGAGGGCTGTCATACACCCCATGAAGTCGCACATCTGCTGCGGCATACCTACGGGCTTCCGGTCCAGGTTCTCGCCGGACGCCCGATCATCACCACCGGATCCATCATCGGGGCGATCGTCATGCCGCCGGAACTGGGCAGGAAGGTTCTGGCTCCGTTGAACCGCCAGCACACCGCCCCCGTGATCGCCGACCCGGGCGAACGCTCCTGGACCTTTCTCGTCACGCCCCCGAGCCCGGCTCGGCCGGTGGAGGTCCCGGTCCGACGCTGCCTCGCCGGTCACGGGGTCACCGTGGTCCCCGGCGGTCGCATCGTCGTGCTCCCCAGCTCCGATTCGTCGCTGGGCTGGCACTGGGCGGGTGAACCGGCGCCGGGCGTCCTGCGCATGCCGCCGCGCGGCGCGGTGATCGACGCCGTGCACGAGGTGGTCGGACTCCGCGCGCACTGACCACCTGGCGCGACCGGTCCGCATCCGACTGCCCCGGGTGCGGGCCGGTCGGGCCGGCTGGTCGGAAGCAGGGTAGAACCCGTCCGTCTACCAGGGGTAACTACTCATGCCCGCGCGCGGCGCGGAAACCAGCATGAAGTCATGACTACCTCCATCGATCCGGCGCTGCTCGCGCGGCTCTCCGGCGAGTTCACCACCTTGGGAACGCGGCTGGGCGTGCTCGGACGGGATCTGGATCTGCTGCGTGAGCAGGTCACCGCGGAAACGACCGGCCTTCAGGGGGATTCCGGCGCATGGACATCGAATGCGCCCGTGCCAGGGCGAGCGGGTGGGCCGGTATCCGGTTGGCCGGGTGCGTACGGGGCTGACGTAACTGGCGGGCGGTTATCGGGTGCGCCTGGCGCAGAGGAAACGCAACGGTCGGACTCCGGTACGCCGGGTGTGCCCGAGAGGGATGCTGCTCGTGCGTGGCGACTCGGTGCGCCGGGTGTGCCAGGGGCCGGGTCGGTATCCGGCGCGCAGGATGTGCCCGGGAGGGACGCGGCTCGCGGGTGGGCGTCCGGTACGCCGGGTGTGCCCGGGACCGGGGCAGCGCGCGAGCCGGCGTCGGGAGAGGCGATCGGTTCCGTACCTGGCGGAACCGGCGGCCCGGCGCTCGAAGTTCCCGGTGAAGCGGCAGCCGATGCGCCCGTTGTTCCGGTCGCGGTGCCGTCGGATACGGACGATGCGTCCGTGGGTGGCCGTTCCGGTAGGAGTGCGTCGTCCGGTGCGGCCCAGGGGACCACCAGCGGCGTAAACACGGGATCGTCCGATTCGGTCCCACCGGTGATGCCGCCCTGGCCGGGTTACGCGCCGACGACCGGTATGCCGGTTCCCCCTCCGCAGCCCGCGTACGTTCCGCGTTTCGCCCCGCCGCCCGGCGGCGCGTGGGGTGGCGCTCCGTGGCCGCCGAACGCGCAGGGGCCGATTCCGCCTCGTCCTCCCGTACCACCGCGCGTGAGGCCACCGGTGCCGCACACGCCGTGGTGGCAGCGCGACGGCGTGATCAGCCGGATCCTGGCGCTGGCCGGTGTCGCGGTGACGTTGATCGGCGTCGCGATGCTGCTGGTCCTGGCCGCGCAGGCGGGTTTCTTCGGACCGGTACCGAGAGTGGTTGCCGGTGCGGTTTTCTCGGTCGCGCTCGTGGGCGCGGGCGTGCGGGTCTTCCAGCGGACCGGCGGGCGGGTCGGTGGTATCGCGCTGGCCGTCACCGGTATCGCGGGCGCTTACCTCGACGTCGTCGCGGTGACGGCCGTCTACCACTGGCTGCACCCGGTGTTCGGGCTCGCCGTCGCCTTCGGTGTCGCCGCCGCGGGCGTCGGGCTGGCGATGCAATGGCGTGCACAGCCTTTGGCGGTGCTGGTCGTGCTCGCCGCGGCGGCGCTGTCTCCGGTGCTGACCACGCGGCCGGTGCTCCTCGCGTTCTTGATCGTGTTGCAGTGCGCCTGCGTACCGGTGCAATTGGCCAGGAACTGGCCGTATCTGCACGTGGCACGGACATTGCCGGCCGTACTGGCGACGCTCGCGTTCGTCACGGGGGCGGCCCTCGGTACGCCCGCGGCCGCGGAGCGCGCCTGGGTTCTCGCGGCCGCGGCGGCGGTCGCACTGGTCGGAGTCACCGGGACGATCGTCGTCGTCCGGCGCCGGGCCGCCGATCTCACCGCCTCGTCGACGATGGCGGCGGCGCTCGTGCCGATCCTCGTCGCTCCGGGGATGTACGAGCAACGAGTCGTCACCGTGTCGGTGGCGTCGATCATCGCGACGGTGCTCTTGCTCCTCGCTGCGGTGACTCTGGTGCCGAAACTGCATGCGCTTCTGCGAATTCCGGGGCATACCGCGCTCGTGGCGGCCCTCGCCGGCTCGATCGCGCTGCTCGAGGCGTGCGTCGGCGCGACCGAGACGCGGACGCTGCCCACGGCCTTGCTCCTGGTGGCGTCGGCCTTCCTCGGCGTGGCGGGCCAGCGGAGGTCGCGTCCGGCGGCGGGCCTCGGCACGGCCTTCGCGGTGCTCGGCGGCTTCGCGTTGCTGAACGTCGCGAGCCCCGAAGTCCTCGCTTCGCAGCATCGCTCGGAGGCGAGCCTCGGTGTGGCGAGCGTGCTCGGGGCGGTACTGGCCCTCGGTGTGGTGGCCGCGGCGCTCTGGTGCGCGCGGCGGCTGCCCGGCCTTGCCCGGGGCAGTGCGTGGCCGTGGATCGCCGCGAGCGTCGCGGGACTCTACGCGGTGACCACGGTGACGGTCTCGATCGGCGTCGCGACCGGCACGCCGAACGGGTTCCTCCTCGGCCACAGCGCCGCGACCATCCTCTGGATGGCGGCCGCGACCGGCGCACTCCTGTTCGGACTTCGCGAACTCGCCGACGCACCTGCGGTCGCCAAACTCGCGCTGGGCTCCGGTCTCCTGGTCACCGCAGCCGCATTGGCGAAACTGTTCCTCTTCGACCTGGCCACCCTGGACGGCTTGGTCCGCGTCGCGGCGTTCCTGATCGTCGGCATCCTGCTGCTCTTGGCCGGAACCCGCTATGCCCGGGCCTTCGCCGACGCGGGCACCGGCTCTGACGGAAACCGCGATGACGCTGGGGAAGCGGCTGAGCGAAAGATCGACGCCGACGGCTGAGCTGGTACTCACCAGGGGGGTGCTGCCCGGCCGATCAGGCTTGCTTTCGCAGACCTGGTCAGCGGTACTGCACAGCGCGTCCTGAGTAGGAGAAAGCCGCTGTGCCCGACGGGCGCAGCGGCTTTTCCATGGTCAGCGACTACGGCTCATTCGCGTTCGCGGCGGCGCAGCAGTTCGTTGACGCTCACCGTGCGGCCGTCGCCGCCGTGGTGCCTGCCCTCCTCGGGGACCCTGCCGATGTGGCGGCGGGAGGAGCGCAGTTCGGCCATCCAACTCTCGATGCTGCTGCGGTTGGTGGTGTCGGGACCGTTGTACGGCTCCGCGGGAGCCTCGGGTTCGGGTGCGCGATGCGCGGGACCTTCGGATGCGTCCGGAACCTCGGGCGGCAGGTGCCGCGCAGCATGAGGCTGTTGTACGAGGTCGACGGTCGGGTCCTGAGTGATGCCGGAGAGCGGGCGAGGTTCCGGTGCCCGCGTCGGGCGCGGAGCGGGGGGCGTGATCGGCGAGACGGCGGGCCGCGGGCTCGGCTCGGGAAGGATCACCGACGGCACACCGGCATACGGCGCGTTCAGGTCCTGGGACAGACCGGTGGGCGGCGCCGGTCGCGGCCCCGGGTTCGCGGGCGGCGCCGGCGGCCGCTGTTCCGCCTGATCGGGTGCCGAGCGAGGATCGTTCGGGACCTGGGAGATCCGCCGCGGGCGAATCGGTTCGCCCTGCGGGGGTGTGGAATTGCGCGGCGGTTCCGGTCGCTGCCTGCCCGGATCGAGCGGCGGCGGCGCGGGCGTCGCCTGCGGTGCGGATGACGGCGGGACCCGGTCCAGCCGCCTGGTCGGCGCTTCTGCCTCGATCTCGGCGACCGTGCGCGGCTTGCGCCTGCGCGGCACCTTGTTGGCGTCGGCCACCGCGGGGATCTGCATGGTCACCGGGTCGGTGATCGGCGTGGTCTTGACCAGGTCGACGACATCGCTCCCGCCGACCCGCTCGTCGTCGAGGATCGGCTCGCCGAGCCCGACCTTCTCCTGCACCTTCTTCATCCAGGCCGGGGCCCACCAGCAGTCGTCGCCGAGGAGTTTCATGGTGGCCGGGACGAGCAGCATGCGCAGCACGGTGGCGTCGATGAACAGCGCCGCGATCATGCCGTAGGCGATGTACTGCATCATCACCAGGTCGGAGAAGGCGAACGCTCCGGTGACGACGAGCAGGATCAGCGCGGCGGCGGTGATGATCCGGCCGGTCTGCGCGGTGCCGATCCGGACGGCCTCGGTGGTGCTCGCGCCCTGGGCACGCGCCTCGACCATGCGCGACATCAGGAAGACTTCGTAGTCGGTCGACAGACCGTAGATGATCGCGATGATCAGCACCAAGACCGGCGACATGATCGGCTGCGGAGTGAAATTCAACAGCCCGGCCCCGTGGCCATCGATGAAGATCCAGGTGAGGATGCCGAGCGTGGACCCGAGACCGAGGGCGCTCATCAGCGCGGCCTTGATCGGCAGCACCAGCGAGCCGAAGGTCAGGAACATCAGCAGCGTCGTCACGAACAACACGAGCGCGATCATCAGGGGCATCCGGGCCAGCAGCGCGTCGATGCTGTCCTTCTGGATGGTCGGCTGACCGCCTACGAGCATGGTGACGCCGTCGGGTAATTCCAGCGATCGGAGATAATCGATGGTCGGTTCGGCGTCCTCCGAATTGATCAACGTGACGGAGGTGTTGTAGATGGTCTTGTCTTTAGGGGCCGTGCGCGGAGGGTAATCGAATTCGCCCGCTAGGCCAGGAGCTTTGCTCGCCTCTTTGACCACCTTGCCCACCTGGGGGGCGAGGCTCGGATCATCGACCACGAAAACCAGCTCGATCGGGTCCGATTTGCGCAGCGGAAAGACCTTGTCGAATTCCTTCTGCGCCAGACGAGTCGGATTGTCCGGTGGCAGATACCGCTCGTTGATGCCGCCGAAACTGAGGTTCTTGACCGGGATGATCAGCAGCAGCAGAACGATGCACAGCGGAATCGCGATCTTGAGCGGATGCTTCATCACCCAGCGGGTGGACTGGCCCCAGAAGCCGCTTTCCACTTCGTCGGCGGTCTTCGTCTTGCGGAACCGCTTGAGCCCGAGCATGTCGACGCGCTTGCCGAGCACCGCCAGCATGGCGGGCAGGACGGTGATCGAGGTCAGCGCCGCCAGCGAGACCGTCGCGATGGCGCCGTAGGCGACCGATTTCAAGAAACCCTGTGGGAACAGCAGCATGCCGCCGAGGCTGGCGACGATCATCGTGGCGGAGAACACCACGGTGCGGCCCGCCGTCATCACCGATCTGCGGACGGCCGCTCTGGTGTTGTAACCCTCGGCGAGTTCCTCGCGGAATCGGCTCACGATGAACAGGCCGTAGTCGATGGCCAGGCCGAGGCCGATCATCGAGACGACCGGCGAGACGAACGAATTCACCTCGGTGAACTCGGTGATGAAGCGGACGATGCCCCACGCGCCGACCACGGTGAGGCCACCGACGATCAAGGGCAATCCGGCGGCGACGATACCGCCGAAGATGAAGAAGAGCAGCAGGGCCACCGCCGGAATGGCCAGGATCTCCATGCGCTTCTGGTCGTCGGCCATGGTGTCGTTCAGCGTGCCCGCCACCGCTTGCAGGCCGGTCACCTGCACATCCACACCGGGGATGAAGAAGACGTTCTTCACCTTCCGGTAGTTGCGCACCATGTCGGTGTCGTTGTCGCCCTTGATGGCGATGGACGCGAACGCGTACTTCTTGTCCTTGGAGCCGAAAACAGAGGCCTGAACCGGAATATTCGCGTCGTTGCGCCAGTAGATGCCGTTGACCTTGGTGATCTCGTCCGGATGCTCGCGAGGTAGACTCGCGAGATTCTCGACGATCTTGCCGCTGAATTCCGGATCATCGATGGTCTTGCCGTCCGGCGCCGTGTACAACACGATGACGTCGGAGTTGTGATCCCGTTCGAAGGCACCGTCTTTGATTCGCGCCGCGCGCGCCGACTCCGATGTCGGGTCATCCCACCCGCTGGAGCTGAGGTGGTCCTCCAACCCGAGGCCGTAGCCACCGAGAGCCAGAAGACCGGCCACGACCACGCCGATGACGGCGAAACGCAGCCGGTATACCAGATCGCCCCAGCGTGTGAACACTAAGCGACTCCTTGGGCGGGGCGAGAGGTGAGCAGTGCCGACAGCGGCCGGAACGGCTGCAGCCAGGCACCCTCGTCGGGCAACGAGTCGAGGCTCACCCGGGGCAGGGGTTCACGGAACACGCCCGGAATGTCCTCGAGGTCGATGAATTCGAGAGTATCGGATGTGACGGCCCAACTCGCGTGCTCGCGGAAGCCGAGTACCTGAACCGGCACTCCTTTGGCGGCGAGTTCCTCCAGCGGTTCGCGGAACGCCTGGCCGTCGGCCGAGGCGACCATGATGCCCGCCAGGCCGGCGCCGCGACTGCGCAGGGCGATGTGCGCGAGCATGTCGGCGTCGACGTCGGAGTCCTCGTCGATCTTGGGTTTGGCGAAGACCGCGTAGCCGACGTTGCGCAGCGCCTCCACCCAGGGCCGCACGACGTCGGCGGTGCCCGGCGCGATGTTGGTGAAGACGGTGGCCTCGGGCTCCACGCGATGCACCGCGCCCACCGACAGTTCGGCGGTCCGGGCCAGCAGCCAGCGGCCGAGCGCGTCGAAACGCGGGCGGTAGGCGGCGGTCGGACGACCGCCCAGGATGGCGCCGAGGCCCATGTCGAGGTTCGGGGCGTCCCACACCAACAGGACGCGGCGCACGTCCGGCCCAGCGCTGCCCAGGCCTTCCGCTCCGCTTCCGTGCACCTCCCCGGCAACATCGACCACTTCGTGGGCCATCTCACTGACGCTCATCGGTCGATCTTCCCCCATATGAGCTCGGTGATGGCGCTACCGGCGCGATGTGCCTTGCCTTCGAATTTCGTGACGGGACGCTCGAACCCGATCGGCGCGGTGGCGCGATGTTCCGCACTGACGCCGCCCGTGGCCTCGTTCAATCCTCTGAGCAGGGGCTCCGCCATACCGACCGCATGGATGTGCTCGGCATAGCCGGCATGGTCGGTGGCGACGTGCAGTACGCCGCCCGGCTTCAGGCGGCCGGCGATCAGCGCGACCGTCGCGGGCTGCAGCAGCCGCCGCTTGTGGTGGCGCGCTTTCGGCCACGGGTCCGGAAAGAACACGCGGACACCGGTTAGCGACTCTTCGGCAATCATGTTCTCCAGCACGTCCACCGCGTCGCCGCGCAGCAGCCGGATGTTCCCGATCGCCTCGCGCTCGATGCGCTGCACCAGCTGCGCGAGGCCGGGCTGATAGACCTCGATGCCGATCAGGTTCAGGTGCGGTTCGGCCTGCGCCATGGCGGCCGTCGCGGTGCCCGTGCCGCAGCCGATCTCGATCACCAGCGGCGCGTCGCGGCCGAACCAGGCGGCCGCGTCCAGCGGCTCGTCGGCGACCTCGCGGCCGATCGACGGCCACATCCGGTCCCAGGATTGCTGCTGGGTCGCGGTCAGCGCGCCCCTGCGCGACCGGAAGCTGGTGACTCGTGGGTACAGGCGGGAGCCGGTCTTGTGCCGGGGCCCGCCCTCGGCCGGAGCCGAAGCTGTGGACGGCGGGCCCGGAACTGACTCGGCAGTATGGTTCGCGGCGTCGTTCACGGCGTCCATTGTCCAGCATCCGGCGATCAGCGCGGCAAGCGGTTGTGCGCGCACCGCTGAGCAGGAGGTCAGGCGGCGCGCGCGGGCGCGACTGCGGCAACCGTGGGACGTTCCTGGCGCAGTGGTCTGCCCAGCGCGACCTTGGCCGCCGTCACCGCCATCTCCAGCAGGCCACGCACGCCCGAGGGCGAGGCCGCGACCGACCAGACGGTGCGGTCGCCGACGTCGCTCACCGGTTGCCCGGCGAACCGGTCGGCCAGCCAGTCCAGGCTGATCGGCGTGGACAGCGGCAGCAGGGAGAAGTGCTCGCTGAGCCGGTCGCGGACGTAGGTCACCGCGGCGCCGCCGCGGCGGTAGCGCGCCACCTGCCCGTCGATCCCCTCGATGTGGATGACCTGATCGTGGATCGGTTGCACCACGAGCAGCGGGCAGGCGGGCGTCGTGTTGCCCAGCCGCAGGTCATCGAACATCGCCCGCAACTCGGGGGTGTCGAGCACCTCCGCGAGCGGGCGGTCGAGGAAGTCGTCCACTTTCTTGCCGGCCAGCCCGAGGATGGCGCCCACGGGGGTCGCGTTCTCCGCGCGGACGACGAATCGGTGGCCTTCCGGACCCAGTTGGTCGTCGATCAGCGAGCTCAACGCGGGATACAGCCTTCGCAGGGCGGCGATGACGATGGCGGGCAGGCCGGCGTAGGGGGTGCCGTTGAGCCGGTCGAAGACCTGGCGCGGGTCGCCGACCGGGGCGCCGAGCACCGCGCCGACGATGTCGAGCTCCGGGGCATAGGTCGGCGCCATCTCGACCGTCCAGGAGCTGGCCATACCGCCGCCGGAGTAGCCCCATACCGCTACGCGGGTCTGCGGGCCGAGGCCGAGCGGGCCGAAGCGCAGGGCGGCGCGGATGCCGTCGAGCGCGCGGTAGCCGGGCTCACGCGGCGCGCCGAAGTTCCCGTGCGGGCCCTCGTGGTCGGCGATGGTCACCGCCCAGCCGCGCCGCAGCGCGTTCGCGACCAGCAGCCATTCGAGCTGGGTGATCGAGCCGAGGGCGCGCGCGCCGCGCCGCAGGGCGTAGGACGGGGAGCATTTCTCCGTGACCGCGTCCATCGCGGTCTGGAAGGCCAGCAGTGGGCGATCTTCGTCGGGTTCCGCGTCGACCGGCAGCAGGACCGTGGTGA
The DNA here is from genome assembly GCF_009829325.1 of Nocardia sp. CY41. GTDB lineage: Bacteria > Actinomycetota > Actinomycetes > Mycobacteriales > Mycobacteriaceae > Nocardia. The sequence continues at coordinate 117,273 of NZ_VUOS01000023.1, read as the reverse complement.
TCGCCGCTTCCGGCGCCCCGTGTAGATCGCAGCTGCGGTACAGTAGCTGCCAGGCCGAGACCTGTTGCGGCACAATTCCGAACAGCGCTACGTCGATTTTCCTGCTGCGCAGGATGGTGCCGGGCGCTTTGGCCGCGAACCCCTTGGGCGGTCGATGGAACGGGTCCGTGCTGGGCAGCAAAGGCTTGCGGTCCGCGGGACAGGCCGGTTCCGGGTCGACAGCGCCGATGACATTCGCGGTCATCGCAACCTCCTCATCGTCGAGGTCGGTTGCCGCATGCGAAAGTTCAAGTTGCGCACCGGGTATGGTGCCGACCACTCCAGCAGGGTAAGTGACCGGCGGGCGTCTGGGAACCCCGGAGTACACGGCATTCCCGGCACTAGACTTCCCGGGCATGAGCAGACCGACAGTATTCATCACCGGCGCGGCGGCTGGTATCGGCCGGGCCACGGCCTTGCTTTTCGCTGCGCAGGGGTACCAGGTCGGGGCTTACGACATCGACGAAGTCGGGCTGACCAGGCTTTCAGGTGATATCACAGCCAAGGGTGGCGTCGTTCACACCGGAGTGCTCGATGTGACGAACGCCACTCAATGGGCGGAGCGTCTCGCGGAGTTCCACGCCGCGACCGGACGGCTGGACATCCTGGTCAACAACGCGGGGATCCTGCGCGCCGGGCCGTTCGACGCGATCGAACTCGCCGCCCATCGGGCGATCGTCGAGGTCAACCTGGTCGGCGTGCTCACCGGAACGCACAGCGCCTTCCGCTACCTGCGCGACACCCCGGGTGCCCAGGTGGTCAACCTGTGCTCGGCATCGGCGATCTACGGCCAAGCCGAACTCGCGACTTACGGCGCCACCAAGGCGGCGGTGAAGAGCCTCACCGAGGCGCTGGACCTGGAATGGGAGCGCTACGACATCCGGGTGCTCGCGATCTGGCCGTTGTTCGTGGCCACGGCCATGGTGGACGGGGTGACGACCGGGACGACGAAGTCGCTGGGAGTGCGGCTGACCGCCGACGACGTCGCCGCCGGGATCTGGGAGGCCACCCGCAAGCGCGCGCGGCTGCCGAAGGTGCACTACGAGATCGGCGCGCAGGCGAAGGTGCTGGCGACGGTGGCGAAATACGCGCCGAACTGGGCCGTGCGCACCGCGAACAAATACTTCAGCGGCAGCTGAGCGGTCGAGTCTGTCCAGGGAGCGGACTTCTGACAGAATTGCGCACCGTAAAAGGGGGTGGGCAGCATGCCGACAGTCACTGATTCCGACGGGCCGGTGCGGGAGCGCGGCGTTCCCACATCCGCCCACGATCAGCTCGACAAGCTGCTCGCCGAGCTGCGCTTCGGCACGGGGCGTGACCCGCAGATCGGGTACGCCGCGGCCGCCGCCGTCACCGCTTGGCGCAAACCGCCGCGCATCCAGGTGACCGGGCGCGCGCACGCGGGCCGCTCCACGGTGCTGCACGCGCTCGCGCTCATGTCGGCGGTGGAGACCGATCCGGTGGACCGGCCCGGAGCGCCCGACCCCGACCTCGACGCCGACATCATCGTGTACGTGTTGTCGGCCGCGCCGACACCCGCCGACCGCAGGGTGTTGGCCACGCTGCCGCCGCAGCGCGCGATCGCGGTGCTGAACAAGGCCGACGCGATCGGCTCCCGCTGGGGTGATGCGGTGGCCGCGGCCCAGCAGTACGGCCGTGAGCTGCGGATACCGGTGGTTCCGGTGGTCGCGTCACTGGCCGTGCGCACCAGGTCGGGCGCGTTGACCGGTGCCGATCTGGAGCTGCTGCGCAAGCTCGCCGCCGACGCCGACCCAGCGCTGATCCTCGCGCCCGACCTGTTCCTCGCGCCGGGACCGGACGCCGCCGAGCGCGAACAGCTGCTGCGGCGCTGGGATCTCTACGGCGTGGCCTGCGCGTGCACGGCCCTGCGCCACGATCCGGACCTCGCTCCCCAGGCGCTGCTGCAGATCCTGCACGCGGCCAGCGGCATCGACGCGCTGCACCAGTTGTTGCACCGCCGCTACGAGCAGGTGTCCGCGTTGCGCGGCGGCGAACTGCTCGACGAGCTGGCTCGGCTGGCCGCTCGCGCGGTCCCGGAGGAGGGCGGCCGCGCGCGCGACCTGCTGGAGTCCTATCTCTACGGCGACGACGCCGTCTGGCTCGGCCTCTGCGCGGGTCTCGCGGGGCCGGAGGTGGCCCACCTCGCCGCGGGGTATGCCGCCCCGGCGCCCGCCGACGCCGACGACGCGCTCGCCCGCGCGACCCGCTGGCGCGCCGTCGTCGCCAGTGATATGCCTCCTGCCGCCCGCCGCGCCGCGTTGCGCGTGCACAACGGATACGTCCGACTATGGGAACGGATGAGCAGTGCCGGTCTCTGAACCTCCGGAATCGGCGACGGCGAGTAGGCCGCCCGAGGCGGATGCCCCGTCGCGCGCGGGGGACTCGTCCGCCGACGGGGCATCCGGACGGGCCGCGACCACGCTGACGCCCGAGCTCGCGGCCGTGGTGGAGCGGTGGAATCCGCAGGGCATGGCGCTGCTGCGCGCGGTGCACGGCTCCGGCGGCGCGGGCGCCGTTGTGGTGATCGGCCCCGCCGACGTGAACACGACCTTGTTGCGCACCGAGCTGGCCCGGTTCGAACCGCGCGTCACGCTGTCCGAGCCGCCCGCGGACGCGGGCGCGGGGTTGGAGGCCACCTCGCCCGCCGGTGCGGCCCCGCCCGCGGTGGCGTTGATCCTGCTCGACGCGGGCACCATCATCGGCGCGGACCTATTGGGCGTGATCGGCCGGTTGCGCGCGGACGGCACCCGCCTGCTGCTCGCCATGAACGGCGTCCACGCCTACCAGGACTGGCGGGCGGTGCGGGAGCGCGACTTGGAGTTGCTCGCCGCGCAAGGGGCGGGCGACCTGGACATCGTGCCGGTATCGGCGCGGCTCGCGGCCGCGGCGCGCACCGCGGGCGACGCCGGACTGCTCGATCGCTCCGGTGTCGGGGCGCTGCACGCGCAGCTCACCGCGGCCGCCGCCGCGGGGGGTGACCGGCCGGGCGCGGTCACCGCACGGGTGCTGGCCGATACCCGCCAGCGGGTGGCCGAGCAGGTGGCGACGCTGCGCTCCGGCGCCGAACCGGCGCGGCTGCGCGAGGAACGCGCCGTCCTGCTGGCCGGGCGCGACGGCGGACGAGCGACCGCCATGTCCACCTTGCGCGGGCAGCTGCACCTGGCCCGGGTGGATCTGATGACCGAGATCGGAGCGAGCATCCGGGCGCTGCACACTGCCGTGCGTGCCGATCTGGACCGGCTGCGCCCCGCCGATCTCGCCGGCTATCCGGCCCGGCTCCAGCAGTCCGTCACCGAACTGACCGGTGCTCTCGACCACGTCATCGATGAACGCATCGCCGATCTGAGCGCCCGGATCGAGAGCGGAGATCGCGGTGCGCCGACGCGACGGCGCGACCCGGCTCCACGGGTCGGACCGGATCCGGAGCCGCGCCATCGGGGTGTCGAAGATCACCTTATGATCGCGCTCGGCGCGTCGGCCGGTGTCGGCCTCGGTCGCTTGCTGGTTGCTCCGTTCTCCCTCGTCCCCGCCCTCGACGTCGCGACCGTGCCGGTAACGCTGCTGCTCGGCGGGGGCGCGGCGGCGTGGGTGGTGCGCGCCCGACGCCAACTGGCCGATCGAGCGCACATCCGGCAATGGGTCGCCGACGCGCTGGTCAACGTAAAAGCACAGCTCGAGCAACGTGTGGTGACCGCGCTCGTGGAAGCGGAGACCGTTTTGGCCGATCATGTGGTCCAAGCAAGCACCGCGCGAATGGTCGAGACGGATCGCCGGGTGGCCCGGTTGGAGGCCGATTTGCGCCGGATCGCGGCCGAACGGCCGGGGCAGCTCGCCGCGTGCGAGCGCGACATCACGATCCTCGATCGGTGGATCTCCCCTGTTGAAACGAACGACCGATTGGGTACACAGTGAGGAACCCGATACCGTACCGGCCGTCACATCGCGTTAACCTCTATTCAGGAACTTGGGCGTCCGCTAAGTCCTGATCTGCCGCCCTCCTGGGTGCGTGTTCGACCGGTCGGAGCGGGCGCCTTCCCGCCAACGGTGGCGCTCGGTGCATTCGCGCTGGTCATGGGCCTAGGGCCAGGCGGCGAAGCAGCGAGTAGCCGCCCATCTCAGGAGAGTTTTCATGACGTCAGCGACCATTCCTGGTCTTCGTGGATCCGACGGCAAGGCGCCGACCGAGCACAGCGAACTACTCGCCTGGGTACAAGAAGTCGCCGAACTCACCCAGCCGGATCGAGTGGTGTGGGCGGACGGCTCCGACGAAGAGTGGGAGCGGCTGACCGAGCAGCTCGTGGCAGCGGGGACGTTCAAGCGCCTGGACGAGAAGAAGAAGCCGAACTCCTTCCTCGCTCTCTCCGATCCCTCCGACGTGGCCCGGGTGGAGTCCCGCACGTTCATCTGCTCCAAGACCGAGGCCGACGCGGGCCCGACCAACAACTGGGTCGACCCGGCCGAGATGCGCGCCACGATGACCGAGCTGTACCGCGGCTCGATGAAGGGCCGCACCATGTACGTGGTGCCGTTCTGCATGGGCCCGCTGGGCGCCGACGACCCGAAGCTCGGCGTCGAGATCACCGACTCCGAGTACGTCGTGGTGTCGATGCGCGTGATGACCCGCATGGGCGCCGCCGCCCTGGAGAAGCTCGGCGCCGACCGTCCGTTCGTGAAGGCGCTGCACTCCGTGGGCGCGCCGCTGGCGGAGGGTCAGGCCGACGTGCCGTGGCCGTGCAACGACACCAAGTACATCACCCACTTCCCCGAGGACCGGGAAATCTGGAGCTACGGCTCCGGCTACGGCGGCAACGCGCTGCTCGGCAAGAAGTGTTACTCGCTGCGGATCGCCTCGGCGATGGCCCACGACGAGGGCTGGCTGGCCGAGCACATGCTGATCCTCAAGCTGATCTCCCCGGAGAACAAGGCGTACTACATCGCCGCCGCGTTCCCGAGCGCCTGCGGCAAGACCAACCTCGCGATGATCCAGCCGACCGTGCCGGGCTGGCGCGCGGAGACCCTGGGCGACGACATCGCCTGGATGCGTTTCGGCAAGGACGGCCGCCTCTACGCGGTGAACCCCGAATTCGGCTTCTTCGGCGTCGCGCCGGGCACCAACCGCAGCTCGAACCCGAACGCCATGGCCACCATGGAGGCGGGCAACACCGTCTACACCAACGTCGCGCTGACCGACAACGGCGACGTCTGGTGGGAGGGCCTGGAAGGCGAGCCCGATCATCTGATCGACTGGAAGGGCAACGACTGGTACCTCCGGGAGACCGAGACGCTGGCCGCCCACCCGAACTCCCGCTACTGCACGCCGATGGCGCAGTGCCCGATCCTGGCGCCCGAGTGGGACGACCCGCAGGGCGTGCCGATCTCGGCGATCCTGTTCGGCGGCCGCCGCAAGACCACCGTCCCGCTGGTCACCGAGTCCTTCGACTGGCAGCACGGCGTGTTCATGGGCGCCACGCTGTCCTCCGAGCAGACCGCGGCCGCCGAGGGCAAGGTCGGCACCGTCCGCCGCGACCCGATGGCCATGCTGCCGTTCCTGGGCTACCACGTCGGTGACTACCTGGGCCACTGGATCAATGTCGGCAAGAACGCCGATGCCGCCAAGCTGCCGAAGATCTTCTACGTCAACTGGTTCCGGCGCGGTGACGACGGCCGCTTCCTGTGGCCGGGCTTCGGCGAGAACTCCCGCGTGCTGGAGTGGATCGTCGGCCGCATCGAGGGTTCCGCGCAGGCCGAGGCGACCGCGATCGGCAACGTGCCGACCGCCGCGCAGCTCGACCTGGACGGGCTGGACGTCGACGCCGAGGACGTCGACGAGGCGCTCGCCGTGAACGCCGAGGAGTGGCGCAAGGAGATCCCGCTCATCGAAGAGTGGTTCGAGTTCGTCGGAGACAAGCTGCCTTCCGGCGTGCGTGACGAGTTCGAGGCGCTCAAGCAGCGTCTGGGCTGACACTCCACCCAAAGTAGCATTCGCCCGCACCATCTGGCAGATGGTGCGGGCGTTTTGTTCTGCGCGACAGACGTTTTGCGCGCACTGCGGGGGAATCCGGTGGGGCGACCGCGTTATTCGTGGAACGGTGACAGCCGGATCATGGTCAGGAAGCCCGCGCGGTTGAGCCAATGGATGCGGCCTTCCGGCATGGCCTTCGCTTCCGCCCGGAACGCCGCGATCACGTGCCGCTCGAATTCCAGGCGCGGGTGCCGCCGCAGCAGTTCGATGACCCAATCCCGGTCCAGTTCCGCGAGCCGCGTCCCGAGCACGTCCACGGACGCTCCGGCGGAGACGAAGCCGCCGGGATCGCCGAGATCGTCGGCGACGCCGGGCGTGATGTGCGCGGCGATCGCCGCGCCGATCGCGTCGGCCCGTTCCGGCGTGGCACCCGCATCCCGTGCGATCGCGGCTGCCCGTTGGCCGCCGACCACCGCGAAACACTTTCCGGTTGTGGGTCTTTCGAGTTGCAGGTCGTGCAGCAGGCAGGAGACGTAGACGAGTTCGTCGTCGTAGGGTGCGCCGTCGAGTTCGGCGAGGACCCGCCCGAAGTAGTAGGTCCGCAACGAATGGTGCAGCACATGCGGCGACAGCGACTCCCGCGCCTCGGTTTCCGCCGCGACGGCGAGCTTCGAATCGGGGAGCCGCAGACCGGCGAACTCCAGTTTCCCGCGGCCGCGCCTGCCCAGCGCGATCCGGACCCGGTTGGGCGCCATGGCGGGCAACGTACGGGCGATCGCGACGGCCAGTCCGCGGCGTTGCTCCTTCGACAAGGCGCCCCCCGTGCGGGTGGCCCATGCCCAGTCGAGACCCGTCGGTGCGGCCACGATGTCCTCCTTCTCCCCGGTCATTCGGTATGCCCTTGGAGTCAAGTGTGCGGCGAGGCCCGCGACGAGTGGCGGAAATGACAGTAATGCTCGGATTCGTGCCAAACTGCTGGGGATGAAGCAAGTGGTGGCGCTCGCGCTCGACGGGGTGATGACCTTCGACCTGGCCTGCGCTGTGCAGGCGTTCCGGCACGGGCCGGGGAAGGCGGGGGAGCCGTCCGGCTTCGAGATGCGGACGTGTGGGGTGCGGCCGGGTCCGGTGTGGACGCCCAACGGCTTCGACCTGCGGGTCGAGCACGGACTGGAGGCGCTGGCGGACGCGGATGTGGTCGTCGTGCCCGGAATCGGCATTCCGACGCTGCCGACGCCGCCGCGGGCGTTGACCGCGTTGCGGAGCGCGGCCGGGCGCGGCGCGACCATGGTGAGCATCTGCGTCGGTGCGTTCGTTCTGGCCGAGGCCGGACTCTTGGACGGACGACCGGCGACGACGCACTGGGCCTACTGCGGCGAGTTCGCCGAGCGGTATCCGGCGGTGCGGCTGGACCCCACCGCGCTGTACGTGGACGACGGTGACGTGCTGACTTCGGCCGGGCTGTCGGCGGGCCTCGATCTGTGCCTGCACATGGTGCGCCGGGAGCTGGGCGCGCACGCGGCGGCGGAGCTGGCTCGGTGGAATGTCACCGCGCCGCACCGGGAGGGCGGCCAGGCGCAGTACATCCCCGATGGACCGGCCGCGCGTGCCACCGACGGAGGTCTCGCCGCGACTCTGGCCTGGGCGGTCGCCGAACCCGCTGCGGCAGTGGACGTTTCCGCACTGGCCGCGCACGCGTTGATGAGCGAGCGCACCTTCATCCGCCGCTTCAAGGCGGAGGTGGGCACTACGCCGCGGCGCTGGCTGGACGCTCAGCGCACCGCTCGGGCCAGGGAACTTCTGGAAACCACATGTTTGCCAGTGGAAGTCGTCGCGGCCAAGGCCGGGTTCGGCAGCGTCACCGCGTTGCGGGTGCACCTGCGTGCGGCGACGGGCGCCACACCTGCCGCCTATCGCCGATCAGTGGGCGGGTGAGTTCGCCGCAGTGACCACGAATGCCATTGCAGGAGAAGTCATTCCGCCGAACCGCAGCGGTGATCGGCGGTGCGCCCGGTGCGGGCCGTCGTGGCGTCGGTCGCTGGTCGACGAAATTCCTACGGATCAAGGGGTTTAGCCGGGGGTGGGAAGGGGTAATGATCTTGTTGAGAGATTTCGTGTATTCGTAACTTATGCTTGGCGTGTTCTTCCTTCCGCATCACCCAGTCGGATTACTGACAGTTAACTGATCGACTGAACTACTTCCCTACCGACATCGGACCCGCGATGCCGCGGCGCACGGCGAGATCGACGCGAGAGGTGGATGGAGCATGGCCGATCTGGAGACGGCGACGTCCCTTGCCCCCACGGTGGCCGAATTCGAGTTCGCGACCGCGAGCACCCCGCTGCGCCGGGTCGCAGGGCGGCTGCGGGCAGTGCTGCCGCCGGGGTGGCGCGTCGAGATCGTCGAGGCGCCACCCCGGCGTTACGGCAACCGTGCGCCGCTGCTGCGGGTGGTCATGCCACCGGACTGATCACCCGGTCCAGCCGAGCGGCATGAGCAGCGACTTCTGCTCGCAGAACGAATCGAGACCCTCCGGGCCGTTCTCGCGTCCGAGCCCGGAGGCCTTGTAGCCGCCGAACGGCGAAGTCGGGTCGAAGGCATACCAATTGATCGCGTAGGTGCCGGTACGCACCCGCGCCGCGATTTCGGCGCCGTGCTCGATGTCGGTCGTCCACACCGAGCCCGCGAGGCCGTAGACCGAGTCGTTCGCGATGGCGACGGCCTCGTCCTCGGTCTCGTACGGGATCACCGACAACACCGGCCCGAAGATCTCCTCCTGGGCGATGGTCGACTTGTTGTCCACGTCGGCGAAGATCGTCGGCTCGACGAACCAGCCCCGGTCCAGCCCCTCCGGGCGGCCGCCGCCGAGCACGAGGCGCGCGCCTTCGGCCTTGCCCTTGGCGATGTAGCCCTCCACCCGGTCGCGCTGGCGTTCGGAGATCAACGGGCCCAGCTGCACGCTGGGGTCGTTCGGGTCGCCCACCTTCATCGTCTTCACGTGTTCGACCAGTGCGTCGAGGATCTCGTCGTACCGGCCGCGCGGGGCGAGGATGCGGGTCTGCGCGACGCAGCCCTGCCCACTGTTCATCAGGCCGGAGAAGGCGAGCACCGGGATGCCTGCCACCACGTCCATATCGGGCAACAGGATCGCCGCCGACTTGCCGCCGAGTTCCAGCGAGACGCTCTTGAGCTGACCGGTCGCGATGGCGCCGATCTTCCGGCCGACCGCGGTGCTTCCGGTGAAGGTCACCTTGTCCACGCCGGGGTGCGAAACGAGGTATTCGGCCGCGTCGGGCTCGGAGGGCAGCACCGAGAGCACGCCTTCGGGCACTCCGGCCTCGGTGAAGATGTCGGCCACCAGGTTGGCCGTGATGGGCGTCAACGGGGCGGGCTTCAGGACCACGGTGCAGCCGGCCAGCAGGGCGGGCGCGAGCTTGTTGACCGCGAGAAACAGCGGAACGTTCCACGCGGTGACCGCCGCGACGACGCCGCGCGGCTCGCGCGTGACGCGCGTGGTGCCGAATCCGCCCACCCTGGTCTCCTGCCAGGGAAAGGACTCCGCCAGGGCCGCGTAGGCGTCCAGGGCGGCGACGGCGGGGAGCTGATTCAGGGTCATCGCGATCATCTGCGGCGCGCCGACCTCGGCGGTCAGCGCGGCGAGCAGGTCCGCGGAGCGCTGTTCGATCAGCCGCGCCGCGCGGGTGAGCACTGCGGCGCGCTCCTTCGGCGGGGTGGCGGGCCACGGGCCGTGGTCGAAGGCGTGCCTGGCCGCGGCGACCGCGGCGTCGACGTCGGCCCGGCTCACCGCGGGGACGCTGCCCACCGGCTCGACCGTGGCCGGCGAGATGACCTGGATGCGCTCGGCGGTGGCTGGCGCGGTCCAGCGGCCGCCGATGAACAAGCTGTCGTAATGCATGAGAACACGTTACAGTTTTGCCCCGGTTCTGTCTGTAACCTGTTTCAGTTTTGCCCGCCGTCGAGGCGCTGACCGGTGTGAATCCCGACCTCTCGGTTCGCTTTTCGCAGAACGCACTATTGCGTTCTGTTGCTGGAAGGGGGATGCTGTAGCGACATATCAGCTCGCTCCATTACCGAATCGTTACCGCAAACTGGGGAGTCCGAGTCATGGCGGTGCAAGTGATCGGCCGGTCGCTGATGACCAGTGATCAAACCGAGCATCAGGCTAAAAGTGTCGGCAGCGGCGGGTGGGTGGTCTCCTTCCTACCCGGCCGCACCCTGACGATCGAGCAGGCGACGGCGGCTATGCAGGCCGCGGAGGCGGTCGCCGCCGTCGGAATGCTGGCCGACCTGGTCGGCCTCACCACGCTCGAGACCGTCGGGTTGGCGATGCGTGAATCGCCGTGGAGTGAGCCTGTGCATGCCCCGTGCGGGAAGCGGCACTGGCGCCGCGGATGGCTGGAGCCTTACCTCCGCTAACTTTTGGTTGCCACCACAACCAGATTGCTGACAAGTAACTCGCGCACCATCGGCACCCGGACCAACCACCACGCCCAGCGGGGGTGGTAGCGCGGAAACACCGTGCGCACCTCCGCCGGAGCACCTGCCGCCCAGCGCAACCCGTCCGCGGCCCGCACCGCGAACAGCGACGTGCCGAACCTGTTCTTGGGTTCACGGCCGTGCTTGCGCCGATACCGGCGCGCGGCGTACTCGCCACCCAGGTAGTGCCACGGCCCGGTCTCGTGCCCGCCGAACGGGCCGTGCCACACCGTGTAGGACAGCACGACCAACCCGCCGGGCCTGGTCACCCGCACCATCTCGTCGGCCATCAGCCACGGCTTCGAGACGTGCTCGGCGACGTTCGACGAGAAACAGATATCCACCGCGTCGTCGCGGAACGGCAGCGCCATTCCGGACCCGCGGACCGCGCCCGCGACCGAGAGGCCCGCGGCGTGCATCTCCGTGGGGTCGGGCTCGACCGGAATGTAGCGCGCGCCGGTGCGGGCGAACTCGTCCGCGAAGTAGCCCGGCCCGCCACCCACGTCCAGGATCGTCGCCCCGTGTAGCGACCGGCCGGTGAGGTCGGCGTAGAAGTCGCCGATCATCGCCGCGCTGTCGGCGGCCAGACCTCCGTAGAACAGCGCCGGGTCGGTCTGCTCGAACCGGAAACTGCCGAGCAGCCGCAGCGACCGGCGCAGGGTCGCCCGGCGGGCGAACCGGAGCGAGCTGCTGCGCGTCGGCGTCTTTTCGGCTTGGAGCACGGCGCCGAGTTTCGCACAACCCCGATGCCGGGTATCTCGGGCGGGTGCTCGGGTTAGGGTGTAGCGCGACATCCGGCGTTCCCACCGGGACCTACTGACCGAGAGAAGCTCCACCGTGCGCGAAGTCCTCCTGCTCTGCTGGCGTGACACCGGGCACCCGCAGGGCGGCGGCAGCGAGCGGTACCTCGAGCAGGTCGGCGCGCAGCTCGCGGCACGCGGGGTCAAGGTCACCCTGCGCACCGCAGGCTACCCGGGAGCGCCGCGGCGGGAACGCGTCGACGGCATCGATATCAGCAGAGCGGGCGGCCGCTACACGGTGTATCCGCGAGCGCTCGCCGCGCTGCTGCTCGGCAGGATCGGTCTCGGTCCGTTGCGCGGCGTGCGGCCGGACGCGGTGATCGACACTCAGAACGGCATCCCGTTCTTCGCCACCGCCGTCACCGCGGCGCCGTCGGTGGTGCTGGTGCACCACGGCCACCGCGAGCAGTGGCCGGTGGCGGGCCGACTGGTCGGCCGTATCGGCTGGTGGATCGAGTCGCGGCTGTCACCCCGCGTGCATCGCCGTAATCAATACCTGACCGTTTCGCTGCCGTCGGCGGAGGAGTTGGCCACGCTCGGTGTGGACCGTTCGCGAATCGCGGTGGTGCGCAACGGTGCTGAACCTGTTCCAGTCGACGCGCCCACCGGCGCGGCGGAAACCCGCAATGCCGCACCCACTGTCGTGGTTCTGTCCCGCCTGGTGCCGCACAAGCAGATCGAGGACGCGCTCGCGGCCGTTGCCCGGCTGCGCGACCGCGTACCGGGGCTGCGCCTCGACGTGATCGGCGACGGCTGGTGGGCGGACAACCTGCGGGACAACGCCCACGCACTCGGCATCGCCGACGCCGTCACCTTCCACGGGCACGTGGACGAGCGCCGCAAGCACGAACTCCTGGCCCGCGCGTGGGTGCATGTGCTGCCTTCCCGGAAAGAGGGGTGGGGGCTCGCGGTGATCGAGGCCGCCCAGCACGGCGTGCCGACGGTCGGTTACCGGAGCTCGCGCGGCCTCACCGATTCCATCGTCGACGGCGCCACCGGAATCCTGGTCGACGACGTCGCCCAGCTGGCCGATGCCGTGGGCGATCTACTGGACGATCCCGGCGCCCGCACGGTCATGGGTGAGAAGGCGCGCGCTCGCGCTCGCGAATTCTCTTGGGAGCAGACCGGGAACGGTGTGTACGAAGTGCTGGCAGCGGCCGCACGAGGCGAGCACACGAGCGGATTGCTCGCGCCCCGGACCGTCGACTGAACCGTCGCCGGTTGCGGTCGGACAAGACGTCTTCCCTCTCGGCGCGGTAGCCGGCATCTTCACGCCGAAGCGGCCTGCTCCGCGTGGGGCTCAGTGCGCAGGACGCCGAGGACCTCGCGGAGTTCGGTGATGCCGTCGTCGGCGAGGAAGTGGCCGGTGCCGGGGATCGTTCGCGCGGTGACGCCGAGCAGGGCGGCGAGGCGATCGGTGTGCGCGGTGGGGACGTACTCGTCCTCGTCGGAGCGGAAAATGGTCAAGCGGTTCACCTGAGCGGGGATCGCGCTCACCTCGCAGCCGGATGCGATGTAGGCGTCGAGTTCGGGAAGGGCGGGGAGCGGGTCCACGAAACCGGCGACCAACACCAGATGGCCGAGGCGCCACCGGCCCGGAAGCGCCGTGAGGTGACGCAGGACGGTCAGGCAGCCGAGACTGTGCGCGACCACGGCGTCCCCCTCGTCGGGAGTGCCGACGGCCCTCGCGGTGGCGGCGAGCCATGCCTCTGGATCGGGATCACCGGGGTCGGGCATGGCGGGGACGTCGGTCGCGGTGCCTGCGGCTTCGAGGCGGTCGGCGAGCCAGGGGAACCAGTGGTCGTCGGGGGTGGCGTGGTAGCCGTGGATGACGACGGCGCGGGTAGGCGTTGTTCGTGAGGTCATAGCGTCCGACGGTAGGAGTTCACGTCGGCGTGAAGGTCAAGGCGAGGAGGACACGTGCTCATCGGGGAACTTGCGGAGCGCACCGGGGTGAGCGTGCGCGCCCTGCGCCACTACGAGGAGAAAGAGCTACTGGCGCCGGAGCGCGACGCGAACAGCTACCGGTATTACGACGAGTCCGCCGTCGCCGTGGTCGCGCAGATCCGGGTGATGCTCGAAGCGGGGCTGAACGCCGCTGCCATCCGGCGATACCTGGACTGTGTGCGCACCGGCGAGCACGGTGTCACTGTCGACATGTGCCCCGAGCTGAGCGACGAACTCGACCGCATCGCCGCGCGGCTCGCCGCGCAGCAGAAGGCGCTGGAGGCGACGCGTCGCAGGCTGGACGCGCTGAGGAGTGCGTGACAGCGCGCGCCGTCGAGGTTCGTCAGTTCCGCGGTCTCCGCTGGAATCGGGCTCGTGTGCCGAGGGCGGTGAGTGGGCCCGCGACGAGCAAGGTTCCCCACAGTAAGTGGGCCGCGGCGGCGACCGAGCGGTCTGTGGTGGTCGGCCGGGCGCGCTCCGCCACACCGGGCACTCGATACAGCGCGACGTCGGCGTCCTCGTAGACGCGCTCCAGTCGGCCGAGAGCCGAGGCGGATTCCCCGAGCGGCCCGGGAGTGGTGCGTTCGACGAGGACCCAGCCCACTGCGAGACGGGCCAACTTCGTTGCGGAACCACCCCTGAGCAGCAGCGTTTCCACTTCCCTCGCGCGGGCGCCCTCGCCGGACACCGTGCGCCCACGCACAGGCAGCTCGCCGGTCTGCAGAACGTCGTTGGGCAGCATGCGCGGCGCGGGGTCGAGAACGGGGGCTGCGCCGCTGTAGCGGAACTTCCGGAACATCCCGCCGGGCAGCACCGCGATGTCGCCCGGGCCATCGATCCGTTCGGCGACCTGCTGCCAACCGGCGGGATAGTGCGACGGGCGAACAGCTCCACCCACGCCCCAGGCGAGATCGTAGAGCGGCAGTACGAGAAGTGCGACGAATACTGCGGCGATCGTGGTCGTCACCGTTGAGGACGCCGTCGCGGGCCGGGACGCCGACGCGTTGCGGCGCGCGGAAGCGAGCAGCCGGGTCGTCACCGTGCATCCCGCCGCCGCGCACACGGCGTAGGCGGGCATGGCCAGGGCCGTGTATTTCTGGGTGTCTCGCAGCAGACCCGCACCGGGCAGGTGGTCGACCAGCCATTCCATCGCGTGCGTACCCCCGGCTGTCGCGCCGAGTGCGGGGAACAGGATCGCGACCGCCGCGAGCGCCAGCAGTGCCCGGCGGACGTGGCGGTTGTCGGGATCGCAGCCGCCAGCGGCCACCGAGCGCACACCCAGCGCGACGATCGCCAGCAACGCCAGGGTGCCGAGCGCGGCCAGCAGTGTGGTGCGCGAACCGGGCACCGCCTCGGCATTCCAGATTCCGCCGAGCCCGGCCAGGCTGCCGAGCGTGCCGAGGCCGGGTTCGGCACGCGCGGCGAAGGCCGCGATACCCGCGGGATCGGACGGCTCGGTAGCGGCGCCGGACAGCGCCGTCGCGGCGAGCCACGGCGCCGAGGCGGCCAGCCAGAGGATGAGCATCGCGGCGAGTTGCCGCCGATGGACCAGAGCGACGGCGGTCGCGCCCGCCAGCAGCGCTCCGGTCGGTGTGAGGCCGGCGGCGGCGAGTGATCCGGCTAGGGCCGCCCAGGCGGACGGTATCCGGATGTGCCCGTGCCGTGCCGCCGCGACGATGCGCTGATGCCACCGGTCTCTGTCCGATGTGCGGGTGGATGTGGGAGGTCGCCGCTCGATATCGCCGGATGCGACTCCGCCGTGGTGATCGACGACGGATATGCCCGGCGGCGGTTCTGTCGGGGTGGCCGGTCCGGTGTGGATGGGCGGCCTGGTGATGTCGCTCGGCAGGACTGCACCTGGGTGAGCGGACGAGCTGGGCGTACCCGGTGGTGGCGCGATTGCGGTAGTGGACGGCTCGGCCTCCGCTATCGGGGTGCTCGCCAGCATTCGCCGACGTCGTCTCGCGGTGGCCGTCGCTCGCAGGTGGTAGGCGGTCAGCGCTGTCCACGGCAGCGCGGCATAGCCTGCCAGCAGACTCCAGTGCCCTTGGAGCAGGCGCTCGGCCACGTACGGGTTCCACAGCGCGAGGGTCGCGGCGACCAGTTGCGGCCCGAGCGAGGCGTGCAACAGTTCCCGCGCCAGTGTCGCCGCGCCGTAGGCCGCGGCCCACAGCGCGACGACCAAAATCGCTTTGACCAGCAGCCCGCCGTCGACGAACGCCGAAAGCGCGGCCAGCATCGCGTCCTGCGGCACCGCCCGCGGCGCCGCGTCGCCGAGTCCGAGGGCCGAGTCGGTCGGATAACTGCGCGGTGTGCTCACCGCGTCCCGCAACAACAGGTATCCCGGCGCCAGCAGAGGTCCGGTCACGAGCAGTGCCCCCGCCGCGCTGTATCCCGCAGCCACCACTCGGTTCCGACCGCTCCCGCTCACGCCTGAGCACTGTACGTCCCGGTCCCCGCCGCCGAGCCAGCGGTGCGCATCCGAGCCACGACGGTGCCGCGGCCCGCAGGACGCCGCCCGGCTGGTAAACCCCCGTGGCACGTCGGGTCCCGGCGGCGCTTGGGGTCGTGCTTCAGCGGGGCGGGGCGGGCGATCGGCCTTGCGGGTGGGACGATGAGCGCGTGTCTGCTGTCCGTCGGTTTCCTGTGGTGGCGGATCTGACGTGGGTGACGGCCGGTGCGATGACCGCGAACGTCGCCGGGTATCTGTTGCAGCTGCTGGCCGGGCGCTGGCTGGGGGTCACCGGCTACAGCGAGTTCGCGAGTCTGCTCGCGGTCCAGCTGTTGTGCGCGGTGCCCGCGCTGGCGTTGCAGAACGTGGTGGCCAGGGAAGTCGTGCGCGGCGCGGGAACGGCGGCGCTGCGCGGGCTCCAGTGGCGGTGCGCCGTGATCGTCGCCCTGGTGGCCGCGGTGCTGGTGCCCCTGGTCGCCGTCACGCTGAACGTCGGGGTGGCCGCCACCGCGGCGGCGCTGGGCGCGGCGCCCGCACTGGTGTTGTTGTCCGGTGAACAGGGGGTGTTGCAGGGCGGCAAGCGGTTCAGGGCGTTGGGCACGGTGCTCGGCGTCGCCGGGATCGCCCGGGTAGCGCCCGCGCTGGTGCTCCTCGCGCTGGGCGGCGGCGCGACGCTCGCCTTGTGGGCGGCGGCGGGTGGGATCGCGGCGGCGGCGCTGCTGGCCAGGATCGTCGCCGGTGCGCCGTCCACGCGCGCCCGCGCCCTCGAGCCGGGCGGGGTCGCCGCGGCCCCCGGCGTACTGCCGGTGCTGCGGGCCGCCCAGGTGCAGGCGGCCATGATGGCGCTGTCGTCGGCGGACCTGATCGTGGTCCGGATCGTGCTCGATGATGTGGACGCCAGCCGGTACGCCCTCGGCACGATCGCCACCAAGATCGCCTTCTGGCTGCCGCAGGCGGTCGGTGTGGTGCTCTACCCACGGATGGCGCAACCCGCGCACTCCGCCGGCGCGATCCGGTCGGCGCTGGCGGTGCTCAGCGGAATCGGCCTCATCGCGGTGCTCGGAGCCGCGCTCGCCGCGCCGCTCGCCCCGCTGCTGGCGGGCGAGGACTATGCCCCGATCCAGGGCCTGCTGTGGCTGTTCGCACTGCACGGCGCGCTGCTGGCCGTGCTGCAAGGCGCGGTGCTCTCGGCTATCGCCGTCGACCGCACCTCACTCGCGCTGGTCGCCTGGCTGGGGCTGGCCGTCGAGGTCGCCCTGATGCTGTCGCTGGCGCGTTCGATTCCCGCGCTGATCACCACGGCCGTGTCGGTCGCGGCCACCACCACAGTGGTGGTCGCCGTCATCGTCCTGCGCGCGGCCTCCCACACGACGCGGCCGGAACCGCTGCGCCCGGTCGGTTGAACCGCCGCCGCCTACGATCGTTCCATGATCACCGCGGCGCACACCCTGGTCTACGCGGACGATCCGGAGGCGGCCCGCGCGTTCTTCCGCGATGTCCTGCGCCGGCCGAACCTCGACGCTCACGACGGCTGGCTGTTGTTCGCGACCGGCCCGAGCGAACTGGGCGTGCACCCCACCGAAGGAACGCCGCGTCACGAGATCTCGCTCATGTGCGACGACCTGGATCGAACGATGGCCGAGCTCGCGTCGCGTGGCGCGCGGTTCGAGGGCGAGGTCGCCGAGCGGGGCTTCGGCCGCTGCGTGGACCTGCGCGTGCCGGGCGCGGGCACGATGCTGCTGTATCAGCCGCGGCATCCGGTCGCCTATCCGCTCGCCGAACAGTAGCGGACCCCGAAACGAAATCGGCTCCCCCGCCGGAAGGCGGGGGAGCCGAAGTCAGGTGCGCGGTCGATCAGGGTTCTTTGTTGATCCGGATCTGTTCGGTCGGCGCGTCGTCGGCACCGCGGTTGACGCGCGGAGCGGGAGCGGCGGGAGCCGCGCCGCTCGGACGCTGGCCGGGAGCGCCACCCGCCCGAGCGGGCGTCGGAGCCGAGCCGCCGCGGATGCCGAGGACCACGCCCACGATCAGCGCGATCACGCCGAGAACGCCGAGGATGATCGGCAGCACCCGGCCGTACAGCGACAGCTTGTCGATGTTCTCCTTGGCCACCGCGAGCTGCGACTCGATCGTGTTCTCGTCGAACACGATGTGCGACTTCAGTGCGGTGACCTCTGGCTTGTCCGCGGTGCGCGAGTAGTAGAGGTGCAGCGCCTCGCCGCCCTTGACGACCGTGCCCGTCTGCGGTTCCACCCACAGGTCACGGGTGTTGGTGTAGTAGCGGGTCATGGTCACCGGGGCCTCGCCGCCCTCGACGCCCCACTTGGCGGCGGGCAGGCTCAGCCGGTTGGTCGGCGCCTGGACGACGTCCCACAGGCTGGTGGCGGGCACCGACATCTGGAAGTGGTAGACCTTCGTGTTGTTGATCTCGGTCTCTTCGATGAAGTTGGCGTCGTAGGTCTTGCGCACGTTGAGATCGAAGTACGGGTAGGTCTTCTTCTCGGTGCCGATCGGGAACCGGTACTGCAGACCGGTGTGCTGCACCGGCTCGGCGATGCTCTCACCCTGCGGGTTCGTGGTCACCGCGATGGAGCCGTTCGGCTCCTTGGCGACCGGCTCGCCGGTCACCCGGTCGATGGTCACGCGGTCGATGGTCGCGGTGAGCAGGCCGGTGTCGCCCTGCTTGTCGATGCGCCGCAGCGTCTGGCCCGCCTGCACCGTCATCTGTTCGGCGTCGGCCGGATCCTCGACGGTGAGGAAGCGCTGCGAGACCAGCGGGACGTTGGTGTCGACCTTCGCCGATCCCTCCGGAGCGGTGAGCGACTTGGCGTCGAGCACCAGGCTGTCTTCACCCTGCTGGTTCGTGGCGATCGTGGTGATCTCCAGGTCGAGGGGAGTTTTCGCCAGCTTGTCGACGGTGTAGGTCGGGATCATGATTGCGGCGACGATCAGCAACGCGCCGAGACCCACGAGCAGGCAGGCCACCGTCCTTCTGGTACCGGCACTCAGTGCCATGCAAACTCTCCTCGTCGTAGAACACAGGTCGCTCCGTCGAGTACTGCGGGCAGGCCGCGGCACTCGTGAGCCCCGACACTAACAGTCCGATGTCGTACCATGCGCCGTCGAGGCCGAAACGGCCGAGAAATCGCCCGAGTCTAGCGCGAAATCTGAAACGTCGGGTTATCAACTGTGGATTCGTCAAGGCAGACTGGAGCCCGATGACAGCGACCCTGCCCACCGCCGCCCCCGTGACCGAACGGGTGCGCCCGCGCGCGTTCGTGCCGGCCTTGGAAGGCATGCGCGGCATGGCGGCGCTCGGCGTGCTGCTGACCCACGTCGCGTTCCAGACCGGCGCCGCGGGCACGCCGGTCATCGGCCGGGTGTGGGGCCGGTTCGACATGGCGGTCGCCGTGTTCTTCGCGCTGTCCGGATTCCTGCTGTGGCGTCCGCACGCCGCGGCCGCGCGCGGACTCGACACCGCCCCGCCGGTCGGCTACTACCTGCGTCATCGTGCCGCGCGCATCCTGCCCGCGTACTGGGTCGTGGTGTGCGCGGTCCTGGTGCTGCTGCCCGGTGCGTCCGGGACCGCGGGTCTGCGGGTGTGGGTTTCGAACCTGGCGCTGTGGCAGATATACGTGCCCCTGACGCTCACCGACGGCCTCACCCAGATGTGGAGTCTCGCGGTGGAGGTCGCCTTCTATCTGGTCTTGCCCGTGCTGGCCTTCGCGCTGGTGCGCCTGCGCGGACCCGCGGCGCGGTGGCGAGTGCCGGTGCTGCTTTTCGTCGCTCTGCTCAGCCTCGGCTGGAACTTGATTCCGGTGCCCACTCCTGACGCGATCCACGCCGACAACTGGCTGCCCGGCTATCTGCCGTGGTTCGCCGGGGGCATGATCCTCGCGGAGCTCGCCGAACATAGCGTCCGGCTATCACGCTGGTGGAAAGTCGGCGCGAATCAGCCACTGATGTGGAGCGTCGCGGTGGCGGCCTTCCTGCTCGCCGCGACCGATCTGGCCGGTCCCGCCGGGTTGACCCGGGCCGAACCCTGGCAGTACGTGGTGAAGATGGGTCTGGGCGCGATCATCGGATTCGCGTTGCTCGCGCCGCTGGTGCTGCGGGACCCGGCGGCTCGGGGGCACCGCTGGCTGGAGTCGCCGGTGGCCGCGACGCTCGGACGCTGGTCGTACGGGATCTTCATCTGGCACCTCGCGGTGCTGTCGATCGTGTTCCCGGTCTTCGGCCTGCTGCCGTTCCAGGGCGACTTCGGCTATGTCCTGGTCCTCACGATCGCCATCACGCTGCCGGTCGCGGCGGCAAGTTACGCCCTGGTGGAGGAGCCGGTACGGCGCTGGGTCCGTCGCCGGGACCGGGTGCGGCGAAGCGCAGAGCCCGAGCCCGCGCCCTGATCGGCGAGCCGCGAGCTCAGCCGTCGAGCTGCCGGTGGATGTCCAGCAGGTGGTGGCGCAGCTCGTGCAGGGTGTGCACCGCGAGCCAGCGCAGGGAACGATCCGCGGGTTCGGGGTAGGGGAAGCCGAGGGTCCGCTCCCAGTCGTCGTCGCCGAGGCGCTCGAGCACGTTGGCGAACAACAAGGCGGCATCGCGGATCTGACGTGCGACGTCCGCGGGGTTCTGCTCGGCGTACCCGTCGTGCTCGACGCGCTCGTCCCGGCCCATCGCCGTGGCGAGCGGGTTGTCCGAGCGGCGCGCGGCCAGCACCCGCTCGCGTTGCGCCAGCAGCACGTCCCGCACATGGCAGGCGTACTCCAGCGGCGACCACACATCGGGCTTGCCGCGCTCGCGCAACTTGGCGCTGTCGGCGCCGAGCAGGTCGGCGTATTCCACTGCGTGCTCCCGCGCCAGCGACGGCACCTCGGCCGCCGAAGCCAAGTCGTAGACGAAACCGCATTCGGCACAGGTGTTCACGCGGGGTCACGTTAGCAACGAGTGCTCTTGCGGTGCACGGCGAATGCGCGTCCGATCGGGCGCCGACGCTGCGCATCACGTGGGCCGGGGCTGCCGGGCCGGTGTGCGGCGCGGGCGGTCAGTGCTCGTGCGTCCCGGATTCGAAGTCGTCGGACCGGCTCACTCGGGGCCGATCGGCGCGTTTCGACCAGGGCAGCGCCGCGATGCCCACCGCGATGATCGCGAGCAGAGCGGGCAACTGCACCAGCACGGATCCACCCATATAACCGTCGGGCGAGCGCCAAGGGCCTTTGGACAGGGCGGCGGCGGAGAGGGTCGTGCCCACCCCCGCCACGACGACGAGCACACGGGCGGTGACATACGGCGTGAATCGGGTTGCGGCCAACGCCATGACCGTGCCGGCGGCGCCCACCGGACCAGCGATCAAGGTGGCCGCCCCGGTGAGTCCTACCGCGCCCATCCAGCGCCTGCCCCAAGTGCCGGGCACTGCCGCGCTCGCATCAGGCCGGTCGGTGGATCCCGCCGGCTCGGCTCCGTCCGTCTCGGCCCGGGCGGCGGCCGGCCGCGTGCGACGGGGGATGGCCAGGACCATGAGCGGCAGGAGCAGCAGCAGGCCGCCGAAGATGGCGAGGCGGTACCACCGGTCGACCGGGAAGGCGATCGTCACCGGGCCGGTGGCATCGGCGGGCAGCAGCCAGCCTTGCTGCCAGCCGTCGACCACCACGGGGTCGAGAACCCGCCCGTCCGCGCTGGTCGCGCGCCACCCGACGTTGGTGCTCAACGGCAGCACGAGCAGCCGGGTCCCCGAGTCCGCACCCGGTGCGGCATCGGCTTCCGTCCCACTCCGCGGCAAGCCCAACCGATCGACGAAGAACAGATCGGTCGGCCCGACCGCCACGTCGGCCCGGCCCTGCGGCAACGCGAGCTCGCCCGGCGCGCCGGGCGCGTCGTCGGCGCAGACCCGGGCGGGAACGGGTGCGCCGGAGCGCAATTCGCCGACGGTGGCGGTCACCGTGGTGCGCAGGG
The DNA here is from genome assembly GCF_009829325.1 of Nocardia sp. CY41. Classification (GTDB taxonomy): domain Bacteria; phylum Actinomycetota; class Actinomycetes; order Mycobacteriales; family Mycobacteriaceae; genus Nocardia. Next base: position 95,611 of record NZ_VUOS01000023.1, on the reverse strand, counting down.
TTCGCCCGCCCGCGTCGATCGTCGGCCCCAGCTCGCAGGGGACGGTGAGCTCGCGGTCCAGCGGAGCCGCCGCGGGATAGTCCGGCCCCAGCACCGTCACCTCCGCCAGGCCGGGCGGCTGGGTCTGCACGAAGCCGAGCGCGGTCTTGTCCAGCACCGGCCGCCACGTCCGCATGCTGAGTTCGATGCGGTCGGTCACGGTGGGATACAGAGAGATCCGTGTGGGTGTGCCCGGTCCGTCGTCGTCCAGCTCCCGCACCTGCGGACCGCCACCCAGGTTCACCGTCACCGAGGTGGGCGCCGCGGGCAGGCCGCCGAGGGAGGGGGTCAGCTCGAGGCCGGTCACCAGGGTGGGTTCGGGCAGCTCGAGGGTGAGTGTCGGCCTTCCGCCGGTCGGTTCGCGGACCGAATCCTCCGGCGCGGTCCAGCTCGTGCGGGGATCGCCGTCGGTCGCGGCGAAAGCGGCCCCCCGCAAATCGCCGACGTCGGCCTTGCCGCGCGCCACCGGCCGGGCGTGGTCGGTGAGCAGCGCCTCCAGGGCCGGGCCCTGTCTGGTGCGGACGGTCAGTTCGGGGACTACCGACATCGGTTCCGGGACGGTCAGCGTGCGCTGGTACGTTCCGGGTTCCTCCGGCGCCAAGGCGAGGCCTTTGCTGCAACGCACCCGGTCGGGCGCGTCGAAACAGGCACTGCGGCCGGGGAATTCCTGACCGAGATCCCAGCCGCGCACCTGTGCGGCCGTCGGAGCGGACGGCACCACGGTGCGGTGGCGGATGTCGACCCGGACCGGCGCGTTACGTATCGAATAGTCGTCCAGCGCGAGTTCGCTGATACCGAATTGCCCCCCGCCGGAGCCGTTCTCGGTGCGAATGGCGGTGATGGTCAACCATTCCGTGCGGCCGGCGGGAAGCGAGACCGACACCGGCGCACCGGGTTCGGAGACCCGGACCGAGACGGTGCCGTTCGCGGTGCGCACCTCGATCCATTTGACCGGGTCGCCGATGGCGGCCGAACTCGTGGTCAGGTTCAGCTGCCCGGCTCCGATCGGGCGGTCGAGATCGAGCCGCAGCCACTGCCCGAGGGCGTGCTCGGTGCCGTTGCTGATCCACGCGGTGGCCGGATCACCGTCCACGACGGCCGCTGTCGAACTGCCCGGCGCGGAGCCGCCGAGCTGGGTGGCGTCCGCGGCCGAACTCGACGCGGTCATCGTGGCGCCCGACCATTCGCCGCGCACCAGCTCGGCGCCGGGCACCGGATAGTCGGGCACCAGGTTGAAGGTGCGGCGAGCGTCGTCAGGGGCACGCAAAGCCGAGTTGTGGTTGTCCACCCGGCCGAAATCGGCCTCGCGATCCATCGGCGTGTCCGTGACGGTCACCGGACCGAGCGGCAGCCCGGCCCTGGTCGCGTCGGCGGCGAGCAGCGCGGGCGCGCGGGCCGGGCCGGAATCGCGGCGCATCCGCTCCAGCACCTCGGGTCCGCCCTGCACCACCGGGACTTCGCCGAGCGGGACGGTGTACGCGCCGGGGAACGCCTTCGGCGCGCCGGTGCCTGCGCGCACCTCGGCGGGCGTTCCCCGCCCCGGCGCGTCCACCCGGTAGATCTCCACCGCCCGATACGGCGGCCGCAGGTCACCGTCGGCGACCAGGTCGTCGGCGATCACCACCGATTCGATCGGGTTGCCGAACTCGGCCACCTTGCGCAGGCCGGGCGATCCGTCGAGCGCCTGGTGGGCCAGCATCGGCCGGGTCGAGCGCGAGGTCTCCGGATCGAGGTCGTTGCGTAGGACGACGACGCCGATGCCCTGCGCGTTCAGCGTCGCGGCCAGCCCCGCCGACGGTCTCCCGTCGGCGATGAGCCGCTGCACCGAGTCCATCGCGCGAATGGTGCCGGGCGGATTCAGCGGCACCGCGTCACGGATCGCCCACGGCGTCGCGGCCAACGCTTGCAGCGGTTCGTCACGAGTGAGCCCCCAGACCTGGCTGCCGAAGGGCGCGCCCGGCACCACCAGGGCGCGCGTATCGGCGGCATTGTCCTTCAGCCACTCCGCGGTCTGCTGCCAGTACTCGGGCACCCGGTCGTAGGCGCCGCGCGGCGCGAGCTTGCCGGTCCAGGCCAGCGAGGTGGACAGGGCCAGCGCGGTCAGGATCAGCGCCGCGACGGCGACCGCTCGGTCGCGCTCCGGGTGCGCGAACGCGCCGCGCCAGACCTTCCACGGCACGGAGGCGGGCAGCGGAACCCGGGCGAGCAGCTGCGCCAGCCCCAGCACGAGCGGGATGCGGATCAGCGGCTCCAGCTTGTGCACGTTGCGCAGCGGGGCGCCGCCGGAGTCCAGGAAGACGCGCACCGACTCCGCGAACGGTCCGCCCAGCTCACCGACGAATCCGGCGCAGATGCCGACCAGCCCGACGCACAGGATCAGCACGAGCCTGCCCCGGTACGGCATGGACCGCAGGGCCAGGCCCGCCATGCCCGCCGCCGCCACCAGCCCGGTCGCGAGCACCGCGGCGGGCTGGGTCACCAGCACCGCGCCCGCGATGCGTTCCGGCGAGACGAACGGCGTCCAGCTGTCGGTGCCGCGCAGCACCTCGCCGAGCGAGGCCCACTGCGTGGTCACCCCCGACGACTCGATGTAGTCCAGGAACGGCGGACTCACCTTGCCGAGCAGCAGCAGCGGCACCGCCCACCAGAACGTGGCCAGCACCAGCAGCGGAATCCAGGCCGCGGTGAAGCGCCACCAATTGCGGTTCGGCCGATAGGAGCCCCACCACAGCAGCGCGGGCAGGAAGGCGGCCACCGTCGCGACCGCGTTGACCGAGCCCATCAGAGCCAGTGCCAGCGCACTACCGGCGGGCGAGGCGGCTCCGCCCCGCCGCCGGGCGTGCCCGGCGACCCCGAGCGCGGCGGGCGCGAGCAGCACCCACGGCGCCAGCATCATCGGCAGCGTCTCCGAGGAGATCGACCCGACGGTGGTCAAGACCCGCGGCGACAGGGCGAACGCGAGCGCGGCGACGACGCGCGACCCCCGCGTGCCGATGCCCAGCGCCTCGCACAGGCGGACGATTCCCCAGAATCCGGCGAGCAGCAGCAGTGCCCACCAGATCCGTTGCGTCATCCAGGCGGGCACGCCCAGCAGATGGCCGAGTGAGAAGAACGCGCCGTGCGGGAAGAAATAGCCGTAGGCCTGGTTCTGCACCTGGCCCATCGGCGCCTGGCTGCTCCACAGATGGCTCGCGCGTTCGAGGAAGCCGAGCGGATTCTGCGCCAGGTCGTATTTGGTGTCGGCGACCGTGAGGCCGGGCGCCTGCACGAAGGTGAGCAGGAACGCCACGACGACGGTCGCGGCGAACCAACGTCTGCCCAGCGGCGCGGTGCTGTGCTGCCCCGGCGCCGCGGACGATCCGAGCGAGTCGGCGGGTGAAGCGGAGGTCAGCGGGTCAGCGGCTGCCGTACTCAACGTTGTTCAGCAGCGAGGAGTCCTTGTCGCCGCTGCGATCGATCTCGGGGCGCGAGTTCTGCTGGATCGCGAGGGTGATGAGGAAGACGCTGAGCACGCCCAGCGCGGCGCCCGCGACAGCACTCGCAACACCCGGGACAGCAAACTTCATCGCGGCACTCCAATACGTCGATGCAGGCACGTTCCCGGCCAACCTAGCAGGACGTCCGGTATTTGTATGCGTTCAGGCCGCGGATTCTCCTCCGGATCGCCGCTGAGGCACGCGGCGACGACCCGGAAACGGACGGAACCGGACGCGTCAGGGGGTGGGCAGAGCGCAATGCAGCGCGCCGAGCAGGGTGCGCAGTTTCGCGGTGGTCTCGTCGAGTTCCGCCTGCGGGTCGGAGGCCGCGACGATGCCGCCGCCCGCGTATGCGCGCGCCGTCCGGCCGTCGGCCGAGAGCTCCGCGCACCGGATGGCGACCACCCAGGCGCCGTCGCCCTCCGCGTCGCACCAGCCGACGGCGCCCCCATAGAACCCGCGGTCGTCCTCGATCCGCGTGATGGTGTCCAGGGCCAGTTCGGTGGGTGTGCCGCAGACCGCGGGCGTGGGGTGCAGCAGCAGCGCCAGGTCGAGCGCGGTGATCGCGGTGTCGCGCAGGCGTCCGGTGATCGGCGTCGCCAGGTGCCACACCTCGTGCGTGCTGACCAGTTCCGGGCTCTGCGGGATCGACAGCTCGGCGCAGACCGGTCCTAGCCGCTCCCGGATCCAGTCGATGACGAACGCGTGTTCCTCGCGATTCTTGGCGCTGCCCAGCAACTCCCGGGCCTGCGCGGCATCGGCTTCCGGGTCGGCCCGCCGCGGCGCGGTGCCCGCCAGCGGGCGCAGCGTCACCAGGTCGCCCTGCCGGGCGATCAGCACTTCGGGCGTCGCGCCCACCAGCGTCGCGCCGGGGCGCCCGGCCGGAGTGAGGTCGACCGCGAAGACGTTCGCGTGCGGATGCCTGGTCAGCAGGTGCCCCGCGACGACTTCCGGGTCGAGCGCGGCCTGCGCCTCGGCCAGCACCGCTCGCGCCGCGACCACCTTGCGCAGCGGTTGCGCGGGATCGTTCAACTGCTCGACCAGTTTCGTCACCCGCGCCACGTGCTCGGCGGGGCTCGGGATCTCGGTCACCATCCGCACCGCGGGCAGGTCGGGCAGTGCGGCGGGCCGCCATGGACCCGCGGTGTGCATCGCGCGCTCCGGCACGCTGAGCGCGGCGGGCTCGCGGGGGTCGAAGGGCAGCGCCCCGACCACCAGCGGCGCGCGGCCCTCACGCAACGCTGCCTGCGCCGAGCGCGCGTCATCGAAGCAGGCTCGGCTCCCATGACCCCGAACAACCCCGTCGGCCCGAGCTAGCAGGAACCCATCCATGACCCCAACCTAGCCCCGGTGCGACGCCCCGAGGCGATGGAGCGATTTACATCTCACGGTGCGCGATTCGAGGATTCCTTGCCGGGCGGGACGAGCAGGACGGGACGGTGGCAGTGCTTGAGGACGGCGTCGGCGACGCTGCTGTGCAGCAGCGCGCGGATGCCGGTCGCGCCACGGGTGCCCGCCACGATGATGTCGACGTCCAGTTCGTCGGCGCAGTCGACGATGGCGTTCCAGATGGTGGTGGTGCATTCGGCGGTGCGCGCCTCGGCGTTCAGGCCCGCCAGTTCGGCCAGCCGCACGCCCTCGGCATTGGTGGCGCGCGCGTCGACGTAGGCGATGTCCTCGATCTCGTCGTCCGGCACCCATTCCGGTTGCATGACACCCGACAGCCCGGACAGGCGAGCGGCTTGCCGCACCATGGGCTCCCAGGCGGTCAGCACGACGGCGCGGTCGGCGCTGAGGAACCGACCGGCGTAGGTGATGGCGCGCTTGGCGTTCTCGGAGCCGTCGTAGGCGATGAGCATCAGATCGCAGGGCACGATGACCTCCTGAGAAGGACGCACGGCGATACCTCGAGATTACCCCGCGCAGACCCGGGCGAGCCGCCGTTTTCCTCGGTATGACCTGCGCAAACGTCAGCGCGGCCGTCCCGCCCTCCCCCGCCGTCGCGGCATACCGACCGAACACGCCGGTACATCACCCTGCCTGACGGCTTCCGGAGTGCCGGGCCGGATAGGCGAGCCGTCCGGGCTACGGCTCGACCGGCCGGACTTCGCTTGCCTTGCAGTACTTTCCGTGCCGACCTTCGCCGATGACCCATGTCACCGGCATGCCCGGCGTGATGAGTTGTTCGTCGCCCTGGTATTGCCAGAGGGAGAACCACACGTCGCCGGAGCGGCTGGCGATGAGTCCGTCGTAGGTGTCGGGCAGCCACCACCGGACCACACCGTCGAGGCCGGCATCAGGCTCCTTCGCCGTCTTGACCTGCCCGTACGGGATGACGCCGCCCTTCCCGTGCCACCCGTCGGGAGTGGGGAGCAAAGGCTGGTCCCCGCCTTTGGGGTCGGCGGGCCAGATCTTTCCACTGCGGGACAGGACGTCGTCGTGGACTTCCCGGGCCAGCCTGCACGCCACACCGTTGGGAGTGCGCTCGACGGGGGTGGTGCCAACCATGACGCTCAAGGTCGGGACGGTGAATTCGATCCGCCATCCCGGTGGATCGGCCAACCGGCGAAGATGCCCGGGGATCGTTTCGTCGATGAGTACCTCGAAACCGAGAGCCGACTCGATGTCGGCCGCCAGCAGGTCGGCGCCTTGCCGTGATGTCTCCTGGTCCATGTGGCTATCCTGCCGTGTAGGGGACGGTGCAACGGTGGGAACGCACCCAGACCCGGATCGGTTCCGTCGCAACATGATTTGTGTGTCATGCATCCCCCCCGTAGACGGCTCCGCAATCGGCTCGCACACCACTGCCCGCCGGACGTGCTTCCTGGAACGGCCCGCCCCGCGCGGCCCGGCCTGCGGCAACTCCTCAGCCTGGTACGACCGCCGGCGAGGGCCGCCGGCACCCGCGTGACCGGTTGTCGCATGTCGATCAGTGCTATGTCCGCGCCCTGCGATCCGGGGCAAACCGGCCGCGGCCGCACAACGGCAGGTGGTGGACCGCCTTCTGTCATAAATCGTCAGCGCCCGATTTCTGGTCGTTGCTCCCGGGTCCCGGTACGGCACGCGCGGGGCAACGATTCGATATCGGCGCGTGAGTTGCCTGCTCGGTAGCGACGTAGCGAGTGCGGTCGCGCACGTCGCGACGAGTACGGTTGACCTCTATGCGGAAGACGCCCCTGCTCGTCCTCGCCGTTCTCGCCGCCGTCGCGACCGCCTGCTCGAACGGCGGCTCCACCGAATCGGCGGCGTCGAGCACCACCACGCGGGAAGCGACCACCGCCGTGATCCCCGCGACCAGCGCGGCGCCGCCGGACTGCAACGCGGGGTACCTCGGGCAGTTCACCACCCGGGAGAAGCTCGCGCAGTTGCTGACGGTCGGCGTCACCGGCGCCGACGACGCGACGAACGTCGTGCGCAACGAGCAGATCGGCGGCATCTTCGTGGGCGGATGGACCGACCAGGCGCTGCTCGCCTCGGGGCAGATCACGCAGGTCAAGCAGGCGGCCAAGGTGCCACTGATGGTGACCATCGATGAGGAGGGCGGCCGCGTCTCGCGGGTGCGCGACCTGATCGGCGCGGCGCCATCGGCGCGGGAGACGGCGCAGACCATGACCCCCGAGCAGTTCTACAGCGCGACGCTGACCAGGGGCCGCGCGCTGAAGGATCTCGGCGTGACGATGGACTTCGCCCCCGACGTGGACGTCAGCTCCCAGCCGGACGACTCGGTCATCGGCGACCGCTCCTTCTCCGACGATCCGGAGGTGGTCACCCGCTATGCGGACGCCTACATCCGCGCCATGCGCGAGATCGGCGTCGGCACGGTGATGAAGCACTTCCCCGGGCACGGATCCGGTTCGGGCGACTCGCACACCGGAGCGGTGCGCACCCCGCCGCTGGATCAGATGCAGAACGTGGATCTGGTGCCGTTCCGCAACCTGATCGGCTCGGGCGCGGGCGTGATGGTGGGGCACTTGGACGTGCCCGGACTGACCACCCCGGACGTTCCGGCCAGCATCAGCCCGGAGGCGATGCGGTTGCTGCGCGACGGCACCGGATACGGCGCCGCGCCGTTCTCCGGGGTGATCTTCACCGACGATCTCGGCGGCATGGCGGCGATCACCAGCCGGATGTCGATCGCGGACGCCGTCGAAGCCGCACTGGTCGCCGGCGCGGACAATGCCCTGTGGATCACCACCGACGCGGTGCCGCAGGTGCTCGACCGGCTGGAGCAGGCGGTGTCGAGTGGACGACTGCCGATGGCGCAAGTCGATGCGTCGGTGTTGCGGGTGGCGGCTTACAAGGGTGCGTTGCCGCGCTGCTGAGGCGCGCCGCACGGCCGAGTCGGGCGACTGGTGAGCAAATCGGACCGCCGGAACTTACCTTGGAGTAATATATGGGATTAACCTGTGGTAGGAGTGTGGATGGCGGGCGGTACGAAGCGGCTTCCGCGGGCGGTACGCGAGCAGCAGATGCTCGACGCCGCCGTGGAGGTCTTCTCGCGTAAAGGCTTCCACGACACGTCGATGGACGCGATCGCCGCCGAGGCGAAGATCTCGAAGCCGATGCTGTATCTGTACTACGGCTCCAAGGACGAACTGTTCCGCGCCTGCATCCAGCGGGAGGGGATGCGCTTCATCGAATCCGTCGCACCCGCGGGAAATCCCCTGCTCACGCCGCACGAGCAGGTGCGCACCGCGTTGGAGGGCTTCCTCGGCTTCGTCGACCGCAACCGCCGCTCCTGGCAGGTGCTCTACCGGCAGGCCATCGGCCAGCAGGCGTTCGCCTCGGAGATCGAGAACGCGCGCGAACGCGTCATCGAGCTGACCGCCAAACTCCTGGAGTCCAGTGCGAAGCACGCCGAGCCGGGGACGAATTTCGACGTCGTCGCGGTCGCCGTGATCGGCGCGGGCGAGGCCATCGCCGACCGGCTTGCCAGCGGGCGGATCGAGGTCGCCGAGGCGGTCGATCTGCTCGACGATCTGGCCTGGCGCGGTCTCGCCGGCCGGAAGAAGGCCGAGTAGCCCGCCTATTGCCCGGACCGGTTGCTTCCGCGCCGCCCTCCTGCCACAGTGCGTGAGTTCGCACAGCGCGGACCGGCTCCTTCGACGAGCCGGAGAGAAACGGGGCGGAAGTGTTCGGGTTGCTCAGGCCGTGTGCGCACGGCGCTCAGAAGTATGGAATCGATGCGGCCGAGTGGCGGGCGCATCTGTGCGGTTTGTGTCTCGGGCTGCGGGACGGGCACGGTCAGCTCGCCCGCGCCACCACCAACAAGGACGCGCTGGTGCTGAGCATGCTCACCGAGGCGCAGTCCGGTGCTACGACCCGCATCATCGCGGCGCCGTGTGCGTTGCGCGGCATGCGCCGGGCGTCGGTGGTCACCGCCGACTCGCCGGGTGTGCAACTCGCCACCACGGCGTCGCTGCTGTTGGCCGCGGCCAAGATTCGCGATCACGTGGACGACGGCGAAGTCTCCGCGCTCGCGCGCAGGCCGCTGGCGAAAGCCGCGACGCGCTGGCACAGCGAGGCTCGCGCCGGCGCGGCGCGGATCGGCCTGGACGTCGAGCCGCTCGTCGCGGCGCTCGCCGCTCAGGTAGGCCTGGAGCACGAGGCGAAAAATACGGCCGCCGTGGGCGGTTCGGGTTCGGTGGCGAGACGGGTGCCGGAATCCCTTGCCGCTTCTTCGTATTGGCATGCGGCGATGGCGGAGTCGTCCGATCCGCTGGACCGCTTGACCGCGCCCACTCAGCTGTGCGCGTCGGAGTTCTTCGCCCACACCGCCGTGCTGGCCGACCGCCCGGACAATGTGGAGGCGTTGCGCGCGGCGGGGTGGCAGTTCGGCCGGATCGCGCATCTGGCCGACGCCCTCGCCGACTACGACGACGACGCGGCCCACGATCGCTTCAACCCCCTCATGGCCACCGGCACGACCATTCCCGAGGCTTATGATCTACTGCGGCAATCGAATTCGGGCCTGCGCGCGGCCGTCGCGGCGGCCGAACTCAGCCGCGTGCCCACCGTGCGCTGGATGCTGCTGGACCCGCTGACCGCGGTGGTGCGGAGGCTCGGTGGCGGGCTGGGAGCGCTTGCCACACACACGTGCTCGGTGCCGTCCGAAGGGGCTTCCCGCGCCGGGGCCGGCGTCCGCGCGCGCACCGGTCACCGTCCGCCGACCCGGCGGCCGGGGGTGGGCGAATCCCTCGCGCTCATCTTGGGCGGTTACTGCACCGGCTACGCGTGCTGCGCCGACCACACGCAACCGTGCACCGGCGAACGCAAGGAGGCGTGGATCAACAACTGCGATTGCAGCGATTGCGGCGAATGCGATTGCGGGTGCTGCAATTGCGGGGACTGCAACTGCTGCGACTGCGGTTGCGACTGCTGATCGGAGACGCGCGGCCGCGAGCCGGCCGCTCGGATGTGCGACGGAGGGGCTCGAGCCGATCTCGCCGAAAGTACGGAGCCGCACCCGATTCGCGAATCGGGTGCGGCTCCGGTTCCGCTCAGCGCAGGGTCGCCGTCAGGTGCGGGTATCCCTTCTTCGGGTGGCGCAGCGCCAGATCCCACCCGCCTTCTGCCTGGTCGGCATACAGGTTGACGGTGGAGGGCAGCAGGATCGGCTTACCGAACTTGACCGAGTACGTGGTCTGCTCCGGAATCCGGCCCTCGACCGCGCCGAGAACGGTCGCCGCCGACCACATGCCGTGGGCGATCGACCGCGGGAAGCCGAACGCCTTGGCGCCCAGCGCCGACGTATGGATCGGATTGTGATCGCCCGACGCGGCCGCGTACCGGGTGATCGTCTTCTGATCCACCCGCAGGGTGCGCAGCGGCGGCGGCGGAACCTCGTCCGGCTTCGGCTCCTGCTTCGGCCCGCCCGACAGCGAGGTGCGCTGCTGGTGCAGGAACGTGGTCACTTGGTGCCACACCAGCTCCCGGCCCACCTTGACGTCGCTGATCGCGTCCACGAGCAGACCCTTGGGGTGCTCGCGCAGGTTCTCGATGTGCGTGCGAATGTCCAACGGCTCGCTCACCGAGATCTCCCGGGTGCGCTCGATGACGTTCTGCGCGTGCACCGCGCCCACCGCGACGAACGGGAAGTCCCGCGCCACCACCAGCTGCATGGCCAGTGGGAAGGTGAGGATGAACGGATAGGTCAGCGGGAGCGCGTCGCCGAACCGCAGGCCGGTCGCGCGGCAGTAGGCGGCCAGATGATCCGGATCGACCCGCAGCCCGTCGAGCTGCACCGCCCGGTCCGGCAGCGCCGGCTTGCGCGCCGACAGCAGCGGCACGGCGCCGAGCGCGGCCTTGACGAACAGGCGGCTGTTCTTCGGCGGTTCGGTGAGGCTGATCACCTCGGTCTTCTCCTTGCCTGCCGGAGCCTGGGTCATCATGCTCCGATCAGGCTCTGCCCGCAGACCCGCACGACGTTGCCGGTCACCGCGTTCGACGCCGGGCTCGCGAAGTAGGCGATGGTCTCGGCGACGTCCACGGTCTGGCCGCCCTGCAGCAGCGAACTCATCAGCCGCCCGGCCTCGCGGGTGGCCAACGGGATGGCGGCGGTCATGGCGGTCTCGATGAAACCGGGCGCGACGGCGTTGATGGTGATGTTCTTCTCCGCCAGCTTCGGCGCCTCGGCGTTCACCATGCCGATGACGCCCGCCTTGGAGGCGCCGTAGTTGGTCTGCCCGCGGTTGCCCGCGATGCCCGCGATCGAGGACACGTCGATCACGCGGCCGCCCTCCTTCAGCGCGCCCCTGGCCACCAGGCCCTCGGTGATCCGGTGCGGCGCGGCGAGATTCACGTTGATGACCGCGTTCCACCGGCCCTCGTCCATGTTCGCCAGCAGCTTGTCGCGGGTGATGCCCGCGTTGTGCACGATGATATCGATGCCGCCGAAACGCTCGGTGGCGAACTCGGCCAGCTTTTCCGCCGCGTCGGGCGCGGTCACGTCGAGCGCGAGCGCGGTGCCGCCCACTTTGTTCGCGGTCTGCGACAGCGCCTCGCCCGCGGCCGGGATGTCGGCGACGATCACTTGGGCGCCGTCACGGGCGAACACCTCGGCGATGGTCGCGCCGATGCCGCGCGCCGCGCCGGTCACCACCGCGACCTTGCCGTCGAGCGGGCGGTCCCAGTCGGCGGGGGCGCTCGCGTCGTCCTTGCCGACCCGGATGACCTGGCCGTCGACGAACGCCGACTTGGCCGAGAGCAGGAAGCGCAGGGTCGACTCCAGGCCGGTCGCCGTGGCGGACGCCTCCGGATGCAGGTAGACCAGTTGCGCGGTGGAGCCGCGAAGCAGTTCCTTGGCCACCGAGCGGGTGAAGCCCTCCAGCGCACGCTGAGCGATCTGCTCGTCCACGCCGGAAGCCAGTTCGGGGGTGGTGCCGATGACCACGATGCGGCCGGACGGGGTGAGGCTGCGCAGGGCGGGCTGGAAGAACTCGAACAGCTGCGAGAGGTCCTCGATGGTGCCGATGCCGGTGGCGTCGAACACCAGGGCGCCGTACTTGGTGCCCTGGCTCAGCGCGTCGGCGAAGGTGTAGTCCGACAGCAGGGCGCGCACCGGCTCGGCGACCCGGCCCTTGCCGCCGATCAGCACCGGGCCGGACAGCGGCGGCTCGCCCTTGACGTAGCGGCGCAGCGTCTCCGGCTTCGGAAGGCCGAGCTTGCCGGCCAGGAACGCGCCAGGCGCGGAGTGTACGAACGATCCATAGAGGTTGGGAGCACCCTTGCTCTTGCTGGCTGCCACTATTCCTACCTTTTCTGAGTTCTGTCTCTCGGGTCTGGGGTATCGCCCCGGCGTGGTCTGCTGGCGCACTTTTGCGGGGGTACGTGTCGACATTAAACTTACTCCAGAGTAAGTTTAATGTAAACAACCGCGACGGGGCGCCGAGCAGCGCGGAAATGTCCGCGTTCGACCGGGCCGCCGGGACACCCATCCACGAGACCTTGGAGACTCGAGTGACTAGCAAAGCCCGTTCGGCGAAGAGCATCGCCAAGACCGGTAAGACCACCCGTCCGGTCGCGATCGTGGGCGGCAACCGGATTCCGTTCGCTCGCTCCGACAAGGCGTACGCGCACGCCTCCAACCAGGACATGTTCACCGCCGCGCTGGACGGGCTGGTCAGCCGTTTCGGCCTGCAGGGCGAGCGGCTCGGCATGGTCGTGGGCGGCGCGGTCCTGAAGCGGGTCGGCGAGCACGGCCTGATCCGGGAGAGCGTGCTCGGCAGCAAGCTCAGCCCCTACACCCCGGCCCACGACCTCCAGCTGGCCTGCGGCACCGGCCTGCAGGCGATCGTCACCGTCGGTGACGCGATCGCGGCAGGCCGGATCGAAGCAGGTGTGGGCGGCGGCACCGACACCACCTCCGACGCCCCGATCGGCGTGAGCGAGGGCATGCGCGAATGGATGCTCGACGCCAACCGCGCCAAGACGAACAAGGACCGTCTCAAGCTGGTCGGCCAGCTGCGCCCGAGCATGCTCGGCATCGAGATCCCGCGCAACGCCGAGCCGCGCACCGGCTTGTCGATGGGTGAGCACGCCGCCATCACCGCCAAGGAATTCGGCATCCCGCGCGAAGCCCAGGACGAGCTGGCCTACCTGTCGCACAAGAACATGGCGGCCGCCTACGACCGCGGTTTCTTCGACGACCTGATCACGCCGTTCCTCGGCCTCACCCGCGACGACAACCTGCGGCCGAACTCCTCGATCGAGAAGCTGGCGACGCTGAAGCCGGTCTTCGGGGTCAAGGCGGGCGACGCGACCATGACCGCGGGCAACTCCACCCCGCTGACCGACGGCGCCTCCGCGGTGCTGCTGTCGAGCGAGGAATGGGCCGCCGAGCGGAACCTGCCGGTGCTGGCCCACCTGGTCGACAGCGAGGTCGCGGCGGTCGACTACATCCACGGCCCCGACGGTCTGCTGATGGCGCCGACCTACGCGGTGCCGCGCCTGCTCGCCCGCAACGGCCTGACCTTGCAGGACTTCGACTACTACGAGATCCACGAGGCCTTCGCCTCGGTGGTGCTGGCCACCCTGGCCGCCTGGGAGTCCGACGCCTACTGCAAGGAGCGCCTCGGTCTCGACGGCGCGCTCGGCTCGATCGATCGCAGCAAGTTGAACGTCAACGGCTCGTCGCTGGCCGCGGGTCACCCGTTCGCCGCCACCGGCGGCCGCATCGTGGCCGCCACCGCGAAGCAGCTGGCCGAGAAGGGCTCCGGCCGCGCGCTGATCTCCATCTGCGCCGCGGGCGGCCAGGGCGTGGTCGCCATCCTGGAGCGCTGAGTCGCGTCCACGTGGTCCGGCCGGAATTCCGGCCGGACCACCTTTCGTCCCGGCCTATTTACCGGGGAGTTCGATGTGCCCGCCGAAGGCTTTGCGCATCGCCGAGAGCACTTTGTCCGCGTACAGCGCTTCGCCCCGCGAGGAGAAGCGCGCGAACAGCGCGGACGACAGCACGGGCACGGGCACACCGGTGTCGATGGCGGCATCGATCGTCCAGCGGCCCTCGCCCGAGTCGGACACCCGGCCGCTGTAGGAATCCAGGTTCGGGTCCGCGTGCAGGGCGGCCGCGGTCAGATCCAGCAGCCAGGACGCGACCACCGACCCTCGACGCCACACTTCGGTGATCTCCGGCACATCCAGGTCGTACTGGTAGTACTCGGGATGCTCCAGCGGCGTCTCCTCCGCGGAGAACTCGCCGCTGTGCTCGGCCCCATAATCGGCCCGCCGCAGAATGTTCAACCCTTCGGCGTAGGCGGCCATCGCCCCGTACTCGATGCCGTTGTGCACCATCTTCACGAAGTGGCCCGCCCCCACCGGCCCGCAGTGCAGATAGCCCAGCTCGGCCGTCGACGGTTCGCCGGTGCGTCCCGGTGTCCGTTCCGCCGCCTCGAGGCCCGGCGCGATGGATTTCAGCAGCGGGTCCAGGTACTTCACCGGCTCGGACTCGCCGCCGATCATCAGGCAGAAACCGCGAGTCAGGCCGAACACCCCGCCCGAGGTGCCGATGTCGACGTAGTGAATGCCCGCGGGCTTCAACCGTTCGGCGCGCGCGAGGTCCTCGTGGTAGCGGCTGTTGCCGCCGTCGATGACGATATCGCCCGGGTCGAGCAGCTCGGCGACCTGGTCGATCACCGCGCCGGTCGCGCCGGCCGGGATCATCACCCACACCACGCGCGGCGTCTCGAGCATGCCGACGAATTCGGTGAGATCGGTGCTTCCACGGAAGCGGTCCCCGAGTTCCGTGCTCAATTCGTCGATGTGCGCGGAGTGACGCTCGTATCCGACGGCGGTGTGTCCGTCCCCGACGACGCGACGCACGATGTTCGCACCCATCCGGCCGAGGCCGATCATTCCCAGCTGCATGCCATCCATCTCCTCGTGTAAGCGAAGTCTTGCCGCGGGGTCGTCTCGATTCTCCCGCGTGGGATCGGTCACGGTTCGGCGCGCGGATGTAACGCCGCCCGCACAGACCCGATAAACAGGTCGGCTCCGCGCAGTTGCCAGACCCCCGACCCGGCAACTGCGCGGGCCTCTTTGTGTGGTGTACCCGGTTCTCCGCGTGGGATGTGCGCTGTGCCGACCACTGTCGGCGGAACCGTTATCTTGGTGGGGACTCGCATCGGCGCGGGTCCACAATTCAATCGAACGGGGAGGACGGTTCGTGACGAGCCAGCCGAGCACCGGAGGACGCGGCCCACAGCCAGGGGGCGAAGTCGGATGGCGCCAGCTCCTCGGGGCCGAGCGCCCCCAAGGATCGGACCGGTCGGTCGCCTGGAGTGGCGACGAACAGCTCACTCAGCCTTTGCAAACTACCCGGCGCAGGCCCGCGCCGCCCGCACCCCGCCGTGCGCCCGCGCGTCGCCCGGTCTCCACTCCGCCGCGCAAGCGCCTGGACCGCGCGACCGTGCGCCGCGCGGGTATCGCGGTCGGCGCCGTGCTCGCGGTCGCGGGACTCGGCTACGTGGTGGACTTGGTGATGTCCTCGGGGGAGGTGCCGCGCGGCACCGTCGTGGCAGGCGTCGACGTGGGCGGCATGGACACCTCCGCCGCCGACGCCCGGCTGCGCGCCGAACTCGAGCCGAGGGCGGGGCGGGAACTGCCGCTGCGCATCGGCGACGTGCAGACCCGCATCGTGCCGAGCGCTGCCGGACTCGGTGTGGATTGGGACGCCACCTGGTCGCGGATCGGCTCCCAGCCGCTGAATCCGTTCACCCGGCTCGCCTCCTTCGTCACCACCCGCGATGTGTCGATCGTCAGCGCGATCGACGAACCGGCGCTGGATCGTCAGCTCACCGAGTTGCGGGTGCACGATCGGGCTTCGGTCGACGGCACCGTCACCTTCGACAAGGCCGAACCTGTTGCCGTCCCGCCCGTTCCGGGGCGGGTCCTCGACGTGGCCGCCGCACGCACGGAATTGGCCGACCGGTGGGTCACCGGGTCGACGGTGGACTTGCCGGTCGTCCCCGCGCCGTTGCAGGTGCGTCCGGAGGCCGTGGACAAAGCCCTGCGCGAGGTCGCCCAGCCCGCCGTGCGCGCGCCGATCTCGTTCGCGGGCAAAGGCGGCTCGGGCAAGCTCGATCCCGAGCAGATCGCGTCCGTCCTGGCCTTCGCGCCGGACGGCCAGGGCGGTCTCGCCGTGTCGGTGAATCAGGACGCCGCGATCGGTCTGCTCGCGCCGCAGCTGGCCACCACGGAGGTCGAGCCGAAGGACGCGACGTTCGCGGTGTCGGGCGGCAAGCCGTCGGTCGTGCCCGCCGTGGTCGGCGACAAGATCAACTGGCCGAAGACCTTCGAACAGTTCACCGCGCTGCTGGTCGCACCGGGCGAGCGGACCGCCCAGGTGGTCTACGAGCGGATCGAACCGAAACTGACCACCGAGGCCGCGCAGGGGCTCGGCGTGATCGAGCCCGTCGGCTCGTTCACCACCGGCGGTTTCAGCGGTCCCTCCGGCGTCAACATCCGGACGGTGGCCAAGAAGGTCGACGGCGCGATCGTGAAGCCGGGAGAAACGTTCTCGCTCAACGATTTCACCGGTCCCCGCGGCACCGCCGAGGGCTACGTGGAATCCGGCATCATCGACCACGGCCGCCCGAGCACGGCGGTCGGCGGCGGCATCAGCCAGTTCGCCACCACGCTCTACAACGCGGCCTATTTCGCCGGCCTGGAGGACGCGGGCCACACCGAGCACAGCTACTACATCTCCCGCTATCCCGCCGCCCGCGAAGCCACCGTGTTCGACGGCGCGATCGACCTCAAGTTCCGCAACAACACCCCCACCGGCATCTACATCGAAACCGTCGCGACCAGCACGGATATCACCGTCCGCCTGTGGGGCACCAAGACGGTCGAGGTCGAATCCATCACCGGCGAGAAGACCAAACCGACCGAGCCGAACACCATCACCCTGCCCAAGGGCAAGGACTGCATCGCCTCCGAGGGCGCTCCGGGCTTCACCATCTCCGACACCCGCGTCATCACCGACCGGAAAACGGGCCGCGAAGTCTCCCGCAAGACCCGCACGGTGAAGTACGACCCGATCCCGGTCGTGAAGTGCGAGTGAGGGCGTAACCTCCCGCGCGCCGGGAGCGAGTCCGCCCGGTCAGTCGCCGGACCGGGCGGACGCTCGCAGCCTCACAGCGGAGTTCTCATCAGCAGCACGTTGTACTGAGTGTGCTGCGTGACCAGGAAATAGAGATCGCGGCCGGTCTGGTAGGGGTAGATCATGGGCGCGTACGCGGTGGGGAGAGAGCGGGCGTCGATCAGGACGCGGGGTTCGCTCCACGGCCCTTCCGGCGCGGGCGCGGTGCGCAAGACGACGCTGTTGGCCGGGTCCGTGGTCAGCATGACGTACTGGCCGAGGTAGTCGTTCCACATCACCGAGAGTTCGGCGACGCCGCCGACGACGGGAGCCGCGGCCTTGGCATCGGTGGGCTTCCACTCCTTGCCGTCCCAGTACGCGTAGGCGTCGATATTCGCGATATCGGATTCCTTCGCCCGAGAGACGAATCCGGGGTTGTTGCGGCCCGCGGGCGTGCCGTAGCGGTAGACGTGGCCGCCCGCTTTCAGGAAGGCGTTCTGCTGGAAGTTCTCGTGGCCGTCGACGTTGGCGCGCCGGGTGTGGGTGAGCTGCGTCCAAGTGGTGCCGCCGTCACCGGAGGCGGCCAGGGTGGAGAAGTTGGTCTTCCACTTCCCGTGGTCGCCCCATTCGCGGACCGACATCAGGCTCATGTATTGCACGCCGCCCACCGCGATGCCCGCGGTGGGGATCAGGCTGATCTCGATGCCCGGGATCTTGGGGCTGGGTAACGGATTCGGGACCACGTCGTCGAAAAGGATGCCCTCGGCCGGGTTGTGCGAGGAACTGCGGAACAGCACGTTGCTGGTCCACGCCCAGATGCTGCCCGCGAGGAGATTGGGAACGCCCAGGCCCGCGCTGTCGCCGAAGGCGGTGATCATCCGGCCGTTGCCGTCGTCCCACATGATGCCGAGGTCGGTGCCGAGCACGTTGACGCTCTGCGTGCGGTTCGGGCTGTCCATGCCGGTCACCTGGAACACCGCTTCGGTCGGTCCGGGCAGTTGGGGCAGGCCGTGAATACCGTTGAGGGCCGGGATCGGGATGACGTTGTTCGGATCGGCTCCGGCGGGCGCGGCCGCGGCCACCGCGAGGACCGCGGCGAGCGCGCCGGTTCGGGCGAGGGCGGACAGCGATCGGCTCATGCTGGGTCATTCTGCCCGCTCGCCGTCGCGCTGTCGCCTACATCCGCGCCCGAGCCTCGGGCGTTCGACCGATCGTCACCAGCCGGAAAAGCCACCACGGGCGTTCCGGGAGTTCGGGGCTGTAGACCCGCATGCTCATCGTGCGGACCCGGCCCGTGGCGAGCTCGCGCACCTGCAATCGGCGGCGCGGGATGTCCGCGGCGTGGACTTCGGTGGTCCACATGCGGTCCCAATCAGGGGAGCGGCGGCAGCGTTCGGCGATCTGCTCGACGCGCTCGCGCGGGGCGAGGGGGGACAGGAAGCGGAAGGCGTCGACGAGCAGATGCGCCTCCACTGCCCAGTCCACCATCACCCGTCGCGCCGCCGCGTCGAGGAACATCCACTCCAGCACGTTCCCCCGGGCCACCGCATCCGGGAACACGCGCTGGTAGGCGGAATTGGCCTCCACCAGATCCTGCGTGGGCATCCGTTGATAGCAGGACGGGTCGGGAAGGCTGTGCAGGTCGGCTCGATCGTCCGGAGTCGGCGTGTCGGGGCCGGGTCCGTAGGCCGCCGCGAAGAAGCTCGGCTGGGTCAGTGCGACGATGTGCTTGCGGTACCAGATCGGCACCTCGAGCGCGTCGAACAAACGCTGCAGCAGTGGGTGATTCGGCGCTACCGCCCCGGTTTCGAGCTGGTCCAGCCCGGCCTCGGTGAGTCCGGCGCGGGCTGCGAGATGGGCGGCCGTCAGCCCCGCGGCGAGGCGTCGTTCGCGCAGATAAGCGCCGATGCCAGTTGCGTTGCGCGTCACCTCGGGCACCTCTGCCGACATGTCCTTTGTCGAACTATGTGAAGCGGAAGGTTTCTGTGGCCTCCCGGGAGCACGCAATCTACCGGAGAGGATCGGCGTCGAGCGGTGATCGAACGTCACGAAACGACAAATGTAGACGACAACGGCCCGGAGAAGATCTCCGGGCCGTTGTGCTGTTTGCGGCTGCCTCGCCGTCGCTCGATCCGCGGACGGACTACCGCGTCATCGAGACGGGCGGGCGCGCGTCAGAACGCGGCTTCGTCCAGCTCCATGATGTCGTTGTCCAGGTTGGACAGCACCGCGCGGGTGGCGGTCAGCTCCGGCAGGATGTTGCGGGCGAAGAACTGCGCGACCGCGATCTTGCCGTTGTAGAACGCCTCGTCGGCGCCGGTCGCGCCGTTGTCGAGGGCCGCGATGGCGACCTCGGCCTGGCGCAGCAGCTGCCAGCCGATGAGCAGGTCCCCGACCGAGAGCAGGAAGCGCACCGAACCCAGGCCGACCTTGTACAGCTCGCTCGGCTGCTCCTGCGCGCCCATCAGGTGGCCGGTGAGCGTGGCGGCCATGGCCTGCACGTCCTCCAGCGCCGTGGCCAGCAGCTTGCGCTCGCCCTTCAGGCGACCGTTGCCTGCTTCCGCGTCGATGAACTTCTGCACCTGCCCGGCCACGTGGGCCAGGGCGACGCCGCGGTCGCGGGCGATCTTGCGGAAGAAGAAGTCCTGCGCCTGGATGGCGGTGGTGCCCTCGTAGAGCGAGTCGATCTTCGCGTCGCGGATGTACTGCTCGATCGGGTAGTCCTGCAGGAAGCCGGAACCGCCCAGGGTCTGCAGCGACTCGGTCAGGTACTGGTAGGCCCGCTCGGAGCCGACACCCTTGACGATCGGCAGCAGCAGGTCGTTGACCCGCGCGGCCAGGTCCGCGTCCGCGCCCGAGACCAGCTGCGCCACATCGGCGTTCTGGTGAGCGGCGGTGTAGAGGTACACAGCCCGCAGGCCCTCGGCGTACGCCTTCTGGGTGGCCAGCGAACGGCGCACGTCCGGGTGGTGGGTGATGGTCACGCGGGGCGCGGCCTTGTCGGTCATCTTGGTCAGGTCGGCGCCCTGGACCCGCTCCTTGGCGTAGTCCCGCGCGTTCAGGTAACCGGTCGACAGGGTCGCGATGGCCTTGGTGCCCACCATCATGCGGGCGTGCTCGATGACGTCGAACATCTGCGCGATGCCGTTGTGCACCTCGCCGACCAGCCAGCCCTTGGCCGGGATGCCGTGGCCGCCGAAGGTGACCTCACAGGTGGCCGAGACCTTCAGGCCCATCTTGTGCTCGACGTTGGTGACGAAGACGCCGTTGCGCTCGCCCAGCTCACCGGTCTCGTGGTCGAAGTGGAACTTCGGCACGAAGAACAGCGACAGGCCCTTGGTGCCCGGTCCCGCGCCCTCGGGGCGGGCCAGGACCAGGTGCATGATGTTCGGGAAGAGGTCGTCGGAGTCGGCGGAGGTGATGAACCGCTTGACGCCCTCGATGTGCCAGGTGCCGTCTTCCTGCTTGATCGCCTTGGTGCGGCCGGCGCCCACGTCGGAACCGGCGTCGGGCTCGGTGAGCACCATGGTGGCGCCCCAGCCCTGCTCGGCGGCGATCTGCGCCCACTTCTTCTGCTCGTCGGTGGCGTTGTTGTAGAAGATGTTCGCGAAGCCGGGGCCTGCGGCGTACATGAAGGCGGCAGGCTGCGCGCCCAGGATCAGCTCGGCGACGGCCCAGTAGGCCGCGCGCGGGATCGGCAGGCCGCCGAGCTCCTCGGCGATGCCCAGCTTGTCCCAGCCGCCGTCCTGCAGGGTGCGGTAGCTCTTCTTGAACGATTCGGGCAGCGTGACCGTGTGGTTCTCGGGGTCGAAGACCGGCGGGTTGCGGTCGGCGTCGGCGAACGACTCGCCGAGCGGACCTTCGGCCAGGCGACGTACCTCGTTGAGCATCTCCTTCACGGTGTCCGTGTCGAGATCGCCGTAGGCGCCGCTGTCCAGGATCGACCCGAGGCCGAGAACCTCGAAGAGGTTGAACTCCAGGTCGCGGACGTTGCTCTTGTAGTGACCCATTGTCAGTACTCACTCTCCGTTGAGTTGGTGCGGTCGGTATGGTTGCCGTTCCCGCCCGTTGTTCGCTCCACCGGGTAGTCGTCGCCGGTTTTCCGCATGCTACTCGCGGGTAACTTATGTAACATATTACCGGCCGGTAATGACTGCGCAAAGAGCTGAGCAGGCAATGTGACGAGTTTTACAGTGTTTGATTTGCCGCGCCTTCGCGCGGCGGGTTCGCGGCCCCCCTGGTGGCTCGCGTTCGAGCGACCGCCGCTTGCTCGTTCGTCGCGGACGCGGCGGCCGCTCGGACGCGAGCCGGGCCGCGAACGGCGGATGCTCGGTCTCCTTCGCTCGACGCACCCAGCGCACTTCGACCACGTCTTGCATGCGAAAGGCGAGTCGGACCGGGGGGCATGGCGTCGGGTTCGCCGCACGGCATAGCGCAGCGTGTGGTGGCCAGGGCTGTAGTCCGGACGGCGCGTCAGGGCAGGTCGATAGCTGGGAGCGGCGGCGCGGGCTCGCGGTGTTGTGGAACCGGCGCGGCAGAATGACTTCGATGCGGATCGAGACGAGTGCCGGGCCGGCTGAGGTCGAGCTCGAACAGCCGCGTAGGCCGGCGTTTCTTCTGCTGCTCACGCATGGCGCGGGTGGTGGGGTGGAGGCGAAGGACCTGCTCGCGGTGCGAGATGCCGCGCTGCGGTTGGGGGGCGGGGTCGCGCGGGTGGTCCAGCCGTATCGGGTTGCGGGACGGCGTGCGCCGGGGTCGGCGGTCAAGCAGGACGAGGCGTGGCTGGAGGTCGTCGCTCGGTTGCGGGGGCGCAAGCGCATTCCGTTGATCCAGGGTGGGCGTAGCAACGGGGCTCGGGTGGCCTGCCGTACGGCGGTCGCGGCACGGGCCCGTGGTGTGCTCGCGCTCTCGTTCCCCCTGCATCCGCCGGGCAAGCCGGAGAACTCGCGCCGGGACGAACTGCTCGCTCCCGGCGACATCGAGGTGGTGGTCGTCAACGGAGCCAACGACCCGTTCGGCATTCCCGATCCCGCCGACGCCGCGGAGGTCCGCGTCATCCCGGGACAGCCGCACGCCTTCCGAGCCGGGTTCGACCTGATCGCCGCGACCGTCACCCCGTGGCTGGAGCGCTGGTCCTGACTCCCTACTCGGCCGGGCGGGTGGCGATGACCAAGGCGTCGATCGCGTCGCCCGTCTCGGTGGGCCGGTAGACGCGGTCGGCGAGGCGCACGCGCACCTGGCTCGCCGCCGCCAGGGGGCCCAGGTCGGCGACGATGTCGTCGGGAGTGAAGAGGATGGCCGGGTCCTGCGGCCCGCCACAGCCGTCGGTGATGTTGGTGGTGTCGTGGCCGAGCACGAGCAGGGTGCCCTCCGGAGCGAGCAGGCCGGCCGCCTTGCGGACCAGCGCGCGGCGCGGTTGCGCGGGCAGGTGCAGAAAGACCATCAAGACGAGTTCGAACGGCCCGGTGATACCCGCCTCGTCCAGGTCCGTGACGTCGGCGCACTGCCAGGTGATGCGACTGCGGACCGAGCGGGACAGGCGCGACGCCACGGTGCGGCCCTTGTCGATGCCCACCTGGGAGTAGTCGACGGCGTGCACCTGCCAGCCGTGCGTGGCGAGCCACAGGGCGTTGCGGCCCTCCCCGCACGCCAAGTCGAGCGCGCGGGGGAACTCCGGCGCCTCGCCCTCGGGCGTGGTCTGCAGGGGCGCACGGCGTTCCAACCCGTAGACGTGCTCCACCACGGTGTTGTTCGGCGGTGCGCCCCAGACCAATTCCGTTTGCGCGTAGCGCTCGTCCCAGTCGGCCGCATCCATATCTCGAGTCTATTGATCGCGCGTCCCGTACTCCGGGGGTTGCCCGAGTCGGTCCGATACCTGCGAGAGCCAGCGCACCGGCGTGGTCTCGCGCAGGTGGATCAGCACGTCGAACGCGTCGACGAGCGAGGAGAGCCGGATGTGCGCCGTGGCGTCGGCCGCCGGGTCGTAGACACCGCTGATGGTGCGCAGCTTCGCCGGGCCGGTCAGCCATTCGCGGACCGGTTCCGGCGCCGTGGCGTGCAAGTCGACGTAATAGGCCGGGAACTCGACCGCACCCAGTACGGCATCGACCAAGTCCGGCTGCGGGTCGGGCGCTACGGCCGCACCGAGATCGCCGTGCCGGAAGCCGATGCCGACGGACGCGTATCCGTCGCCCAGCTCAGCGCGCAAATGACTTCCGGTACCGCGGAACTCGGCCGAGCCGAGCACGATCGGCAGACCGCTGGTGTGCGCGAGCCCGTCCCAGTAGACGATCTTGGCGCCGGTCGAGCGTCGCCGTTCCAGCACCCTTTCGGCGGCAGGCCGTTCGTCCCGGGCGAATCCTCGGTTGGCGACGCTCTCCCGGTGGAAGTCGAGGATCAGGCGGGCTTGGGCGAGCGCGGTGGTCCGCTCGCTCGTGTCCGGCAACTCCGCCAGCAGCGCGAGGGCGTCCTCGGCATGCTCGACGAACGGGCGGCCGGGGTGGGTGCCCTGGTGCCGCTGGACATGCTCGTCGACCTGGTGTGCGGTACGGATCGGGGCGAGGTGCGCCTCGATCGCGCCGAGCCGGTCGGGCGCCACCTGGCGCACATGGTCGAGCACCGCGTCGTAGTCGCTCGGCTCGGCACGCGGTGGTTCGACGCCGAAGATGCGCACCGGGTCCTCCGGATGCGCCAGGTTGTACGCGCGGATCCAATGCAACGTGGCCACCGATTCCTCGGTGCGCCATGGGCGTGTGAACGATCCAACGCGATGCAGCCTCATACATCAACCATTGTTGAGGTCAAGCGTCGCGTCGGATCGCCGCTCCGGACTACAGCGTGGTGCGCATCAGCAGGACGTTGTACTGGCTGTGCACCGTCGTGAGGAAATACAGGTCACGCCCGGTCTGGTACGGGAAGATCGAGGGTGCGTAGGCGCTCGGCAATTCCCGTGTGTCGATCAATACTTCGGGTTCGCTCCACGGGCCCACCGGCGAGGAAGCCCGCCGCATCACCACGGAATTGAATCGGTCGGTGGTGAGCGAAATGTATTGGCCGAGATAGGCGTTGTACATCACAGACAACTCACCGACGCCGAACATGATCGGCGCGGCGGCATTCACGTCGTTCTTTCGCCAGGCGTGGCCGTCCCAGTATTCGTATTCGGCGAGGTTCGCGATGTCCGGCGCGCGCACGCGGGCGACGTGGGCGGTGTGATTACGCCCGGACCGCGTGCCGTATTCGTAGATGTACCCGCCGTCGGAGAGGAAGGCGTTCATCTGGAAGTTGGCGTTCCCGCCCTCGTTGTTCCGCCGGGTTTCCGGCAGTTCGGCCCAGGTCTCGCCGTTGTCCCCGGAGACGGCGAGCCCAGAGAAATTGGTGCTCCACTGCCCGACGTCGTCCCAGGTCTTCACCGACATCAGGCTCATGAACTGCACGCCGTCGACCGAGATGCCGGCGGTGGGGATGCGGCTGATCTCCAGGAAAGGGATTTTCGGGCTGGGAATCAAGTCGCGCGCCTGGCCGAACACATCCCGCACCACACTGTCGAAGAAGATGCCCTCGGCCGGATCGGTGGTGTGGCTGCGCAGGAGGATATTGCTGCGCCAAGCCCACATGCTGCCCGCGAGCAGATTGGGGAATCCCACGCCCGCGGTGTCGCCGAACGCGGTGAGCATTTCGCCGTGCCCGTTGTCCCACATGATGCCGAGATCGGTGCCGAGGACGTTGTAGGTCTGGGTGTTGTTCGGGCTGGCCATGCCGGTCACCTGGAAGACCGCTTTGGTGCGGCCGAGCAGATTCGGTAAACCGGTCGTGCCGTTGAGCACGGGAATCGGATTGATGGCGTTCGGGTTGGCGATGGCGGGGGTAGTCGCTGTGCAGAGCAGGGCCGAGACGCCCGTCAGCGCCGAGAGCAGGAAAGATGCGGTCTTTCGCACTGTCTGTGAGCCCTCCGGTTTCTTCCCGAGAGCGGTGCGAAACACAGACGTCCCGCGATACACAGACCCTTCGCAGCGTGCCTCGCACCACTAGTCGACTGGCTGGCAAATCGTGCAAATGCTAGCAGTGGAATCGGTCGCGGGAAGCCGTCTTCAGCATATTGGCAAATTTGTAGCTATCTACCGATTGCCTTACGGATGATCAACGGTAATTGGGTCGCGCGCTCGACGGCGAGAGTTCGCCGTGTGGATGCTTGCCACGACTTCTCGAAGAGTCGTTTGGCTGCGGCGACCGCGTGGGGCGACCGCGTCGCGAGGCGGTCGGCGAGCTTCTCGGCCTCCGCGACGGGGTCCGGCGCCAGCTCGGTGACCAAGCCGATCCGTGCGGCGTAGGTCGCGTCCACGGTGTCCGCGGTCATCGCGAGCAAGAGGGCTTTGTCCATGCCGATCAGCCTGGACAGCGTTGCCGCGCCGGTCATGTCCGGAACCAGGCCGTGCTTGACCTCCATGACCGCGAACTCCGCGTCCGGAGTGGCGAAACGGACGTCCGCCGCGAGCGCGAGCTGCAGCCCGCCGCCGTAGCAGCGCCCGTGGACGGCGGCGATCACCGGCACGGGCAGGTGCCGCCAAGCCCAGCACGCCTCCTGGAAGGCGTTCGTGCCGCGCCAGGGCGGGGAAACGAAGTTGCGAATGATTGCCAGAGGATCGCTGGTGGCTGCGGCGACGTCCAGACCGCTACTGAAGCTGGGTCCGTTGCCGGACAGGATCACCGCCCGAACATCGCTGCGGCGGGCCACCAGCTTCGCGCTGGCAACCAAGCTGTTGAGCATATCGATGGTCAGTCCGTTGTGTTTGTCCGGCCGGTCGAGCGTGACGTACGCGCGATGGTCGTCGAACCGCACGGCGATGTTGGTGCTCATTCCCGAATCTTACTCGTTAGTCAGTTGAGCCGCTCGCGCTGTTGCCCGAGGCCTCGGCCTCTGTTCTAATCGGACTCGAGTTACCGTCAATGTTGACGGTTCTGGAGCGGAGGACACATGCTGCCAGCCGGAATGGACCCGAGGACGCCGGTGCTCGTCGGCGCCGGGCAGGTCGTGCACCGACCGGGTGAGCCGGGCTTGCCCGGTCCGGTCGAACTCGCCGCCGAGTCCCTGCGCCGAGCGGGCGCCGACAGCGGCGTCGGTGACCGGCTGCTGCGGTCGGCCGATCTGATCGCCGCCGTCGCCCCGGTCAGCCGCCCGTACGGCGACTTGGGTGCGCTCGTCGCGGCCGACCTCGGCGTCACCCCGAGAAGGACCGTGCAGTCGGTGCGGTTCGGCGGTGACGCGCCGCAGCGCCTGCTGAACAGCGTCGCGCAGGCCATCGCCGACGGCCGCTCGGACGTCGCGCTGCTGACCGGGGCCGAAGCGGTGTACTCCGGAACGGCGGCCCCGCGGACCGGCACGGCGGTGGACTGGCCCGATCAACCGGACGACGCGGGCCCGGACGAGATCATCGGCTCCGATCGCGGCCCGAACTCGGATATGGAGACCGCCGCGGGCCTGTGGGGGCCGGTGTACTTCTACGCGCTCATGGAGACGGCGCTGCGCCGCAGACTCGGTTCGAGCGCGGCGGCGCACAACGAGCGGATCGGCGCCTTGTGGTCGCGGCTGTCGGAGATCGCGGCCCGCAATCCGTACGCGTGGCAGCCCACCGCGCAGTCCGCCGCCGATCTCGTGACGCCCGCGCCCGCCAACCGGATGGTGTCGACGCCGTACCCGAAGCTGACGGTCGCGAACCTGACCGTCGACCTGGGGGCCGGACTCGTTCTGTGCAGCGCGGCGGCCGCCGACGCCGCCGGTGTGCCACGGGACCACTGGGTGTTCCCGCACGCGGGCGCCACCGCGACCGACGAGTGGTTCGTCTCCGAGCGCGCGGACATGTCACGCTCGCCCGCCATCGCCGCCGCGGGAAGAGCGGCGCTGGGTGCGGCGGGGATCGCGATAGACGATATCGCGCACATCGACCTCTACTCGTGCTTCCCGGTCGCGGTGCAGATCGCGGCGGAGGAACTCGGTCTGCCGATCGATGATCCGGCCCGGCCGCTGTCGGTCACCGGCGGCCTGACCTTCGCGGGCGGGCCGGGCAACAACTACACGACGCACTCGATCGCGACGCTGTCCGGCATCCTGCGCGCGGAACCCGACGCCTACGGCCTGGCGACGGCGCTCGGTTGGTACAGCACCAAGCACGCTATCGGTGTGTACTCGGCCAGGCCGCCCGAGCGGCTGTTCCGTGCGATCGAGGCGGAAGTGCCCGCGGCGCGGCGCGAACCGGCGCCCGGGTACATCGGTCCCGCCACTGTCGAGTCCTACACCGTGGCCTACCGCAAGGGTCCTGCGCCCGACCGCGCCGACGAGCCGGAAGCCGTTGTGGTGAGCGCGCTGACGCCCGCGGGGGCCCGCATACTGGTCCGGGCGTCGGATGCCGACACCCTCGCGGCGTTCACCGCGGGCGACCCGCTCGGCGCGGACGCCGAGATCGCCGCGGACACGTTCACCCTGCTCACCGAGAGGAGCGCCCGATGAACGACTCGGTCCTGATCGAGCGGCGCGACGCCGTCACCGTGCTGACGGTCGACCGTCCCCAGGCGCGCAACGCGATCAACCTGGCCACCGCCCAGGCCATCGAGGCCGCCGTCGACGAGTTCGAAGCGGACGCTTCCGCGCGCGTGCTGGTGCTCACCGGGGCGGGCGGAACCTTCAGCGCGGGTATGGATCTCGTCGCCGCGTCGAAGGGCGAGATGCCGATGACGCAGCGCCGCGGTCCGCTCGGTATCACGGCCAAGCCCCCGGCGAAGCCGATGATCTCCGCGGTCGAGGGCTTCGCGCTGGCCGGTGGTTTCGAGCTTGCCCTGGCAGGCGATCTCATCGTCGCGGCACGCGACGCGCAGTTCGGCATCCCCGAGGTCAAACGCGGTCTGGTGGCCGCGGGCGGTGGCGTGTTGCGCTTGACCCAGCGGTTGCCGCGCAGCATCGTCGCCGAACTCGCGCTCACCGGCGGGCGGATCGGCGCCGAGCGGCTCTACCAGCTGGGTCTGGTCAATCGGGTCACCGATCCCGGTGCGGCGCTGTCGGTGGCGCTCGAACTCGCGGCCGAGATCGTCGCCGCCGCACCGCTCGCGGTGGCCGCGAGCAAGCGCATCATCGACGAGTCGCCGGATTGGCCGGTCGCGGAGGCGTTCGCGAAGCAAGGCGAGATCGCCCTGCCCGCGTTGATCTCCAAGGACGCCGCCGAAGGCGCGCTGGCGTTCGCGCAGAAGCGCGAGCCGCAGTGGCAGGGTCGCTGAGGGGCGGGCCGGGACACGTCCGGCAGCCGCAGGCGCAGCGCAGGGAGCGGATGCGCACGCGGTTGCTGGACGCGGCGGTGGAAAGCTTGGTGGAAGTCGGTTACACGGGCACCACCACGCTCGAGGTGCAGAAGCGGGCGGGCGTGCCGCGCGGGACGTTGCAGCACTATTTCCCCACCAGGGCCGACCTGCTCGCCGGCGCCGTCGAGCACGTGGCGCGTCGCCGATTCGACCAGCTGACAAGCGAATTCCAAGCCATTCCGGACGACGCGGACCGGTTGGAGACGGCCGTCGAGCTGACCATGCGGATGCTCAGCGGCCCGTCGTTCTGGGCGGCGCTGGAGATGTGGGTGGGCGCGCGGACCGATCCGGAACTGCGGGCGGCGTTCCTTCCGCTGGAGGTCCGCCTGTTCGAAGTGATGCACACCAGCATTCGCGACAGCTTCCGGCGCGAGTTTCCCGACGACCCCCGGGTGCCGACGATCACCGAGTTCACCATCGAGATCTTGACCGGACAGGCCCTGCGCGTGTTGCTCACCGGTGACATGTCCCGGAACCGGATCCTGCGGCATCGGTGGGGCAACGCCGTGCGCGTCTTGCTCGGCCCGGCGGGCTCGGACACTTTGCTCGACCCGCCCGCGGGCCGCGACGGTCAGGCGCCTACCGCCGACGGGTGATCGTCTCCAGCAGGACCTGTGCGCAGCCCGCCGGGTCGTCGAAGAACGGCGTGTGCCCGCTGCCGTGCAGCGTGACGTGCTCGGCGTCGGGCAAAACGCCGCGCGCCTTGCGGCTCTGCGTCGCGTAGGTGAGCAGGATATCGCGGCTGCCCCAGGCGATCGTGACCGGAATGTCGGCCAGCGCACGGATTTCGAGCGGCCGGACGTCGGTGAACGAGGCGATCGCCTCGTCGAAGCCGGCCGCGTCCGCCGCCCCGAGTGCGGTGTCCACCGCCACCTTCGCATCCAGTGCCCATGGTTTGCCGAAGACCAGCGAGAGGAAGACGGTCCGGCCCGCGGCGGTGCCGAGGACGGACGGAAGGGCGGGACGCAGCTTGCGCGCCAGCGCCCGCGACTTGCCCAGCGACTGCTGGCACCACACCCGGCCCGCGGTGTCCCAGAACCCGATCGGCGAATAAGCGGTCACCGAGCGGGCCAGCCCGCGGGCGCCCAGCTCGAGTGTGATCAGCCCGCCCATCGAGTTGCCCGCGAGATGCGGTTGTTCGATCCCTTGCGCGGCGAGGAATTCGGCGAGCGCCTCGGTGAGGTTGGGTACCGTGTTGTGCGCGAGAGGGTGCGTCGATCCGCCGAAGCCGGGCAGGTCGACCGCGATCACCTCGTACGACGCGGCCAATGTGTCGATGATCGGCTCCCACACCTGCCATCGGCTTCCGACCCCGTGGACGAGCACGAGCGGCTCGCCCGCGCCGACGCGGTGATGGTGCAACGTCGTCATGCGCCAACCCTAACAGCAGTCACGTGTCGTCAGTTGGGATCGCGACCGTGTGGCGAGGGCTGGCGCAGGGTTGTGTGTTGTCGGTAGGATAATTGGTATGGCAACGCGTAAGGTCACCCTTTCGCTGGACGAAGCCGCCTGGTCGTACGCCGAACAGGCGGCAGCTCGTGCGGGAATGTCGCCGTCGGCTTGGATATCGAAGGCCGCGCGACGGGAGGCCGTGCGCACCGGGGTCGGTCCGGTGTCGGATGTGACCGCCGAGGCCGCCGCGGACGCGGCCGAGCTGGCGGCCGCCGAGGAGGAGATGCGTGCGTCGGGGTGAGCTGTGGACCTACAACCCGCATGGTTCGCCGCGTCGCCGAACGGTGGTGCTCATCAGCAGTGACGGCATCAACGAATCGCCGCGCCCCTGGCTGATCGCGGCCGAGGTGATCGAGGACGATCCGCAGGACATCCTCGCGGTTCCGGTAGAGGAGCACGGCTGGGTGCACGCCGGGAACATCGGGCGCATCTTCCGTGGTTGGCTGGCCGAGCGGGTGGATGTGGTGGACACCGACACCCTGGAACGGCTCGACACCGCGCTGCGTGCGGCGATGGATCTCTGATTCCGAGCGTTGTGCGGCAACGTGACTCGCGTAGGTCACCGCGGACGACTACCGCTGGACGGCACACGGCATTATGGTGGCCACGCCACCGACAGTGGTCAGTCGAGGAAGAGGAGTCAGGTGCGGATCTGCATGATCGCCGCGGCGCTGATCGCGCTGCCGGTGCTCGCGGCATGCGGCAGTGACGAAGAGACGGCGGCGCCCACGGTGACGCAGGCCGATCTCGCCAAGTCGTTGCAGGACAAGGGCCTCAAGAACAAGGAGCTGGCCGACTGCGCCGCGAAGGTGTTCGTCGACCAGGGGATCTCGCAGGACGGACTGCGGATCATGATCAGCGACGAGTACGACACCAAGGCTCCCAACCAGGAAACACTGGGGATGAGCAAGGAGGACGCGGACAAGGCGCGCTCTGCCAGCGGTCGCATCGCCAGCGAGTGCATGTCGGCGGCCCAGCCTCGGTGAGAAAAGGACGGTCGCCGTCGCGGTGCGGCGGCCGACGTTTCGCGTAGCGAGGCAGTTCGGCAGACCGTACGCTGACGCTACGTCGACGCGGGTGTCGACCAGAAGCCGAGGATCCGACCGTGTCACAGCCGCCTTTTCCGACATCGCCGAACTCGGTCGGAACACCGGCCCCGCGACCGATCACCCCGTCCGGTCGCTGGTTCGCGCTGGGTGGCGCGCTGATCGCCCTCGGCATCATCGGCGGGATCGCGATCGGTGGCTTCGGTTTCCTGCAGACCTCGGCCCGGATCGACGACTTCCAGCGGGTGAAGGTGCCCGGCTCCGGCGTCGTGAACTTGTCGGAATCCGGCGGATACACGGTGTACGTCGAGTACTCCGGGGCGTCGTCCCGGGGCACTCCCGGCACGGTCAACCTGCGGGTGCTCGACCCGGACGGCAAACATGTGGAGTTGCACAAGTACGACGCGACCATCACCTATTCCTTCGGCGGGCACGAGGGACGGGCCGGGTTCTCGTTCGAGGCCGCGAAGCCGGGCGCCTATCGCGTGACCACGGCCGGTAGCTCCCAAGTGACGGTAGCCGTCGGCCGAGGTCTCGGCCCGTCGTTCGTCGGCACCCTCCTCGGCGCGCTCGCCCTGGGTTTCGGTGGCGTGGTGCTCGGTGTACTGGTGATCGTGGTGGTGGTGGTCAAGCGAAGCGCGAACAAGCGCGATGCCGCGGCGGGGCGGTCTTCGGGTCGTCCGCTCGAATACTGAGCTCCGCGCGGCTACGTGCGCGATCCGTCCGCCTCACAGCGCGACGGTGAGCTCGATCAGCGCGGTCGACCCCGCTTCCAGCCCCTCCGCGACCCGGACCGCCTTCTTCATCGGCAGCACGTAGGTCGCCCGCGACTTGTCCGGGAACAGCGACGTGGACCAGCTGCTGTCGCCGACGACCACATGCACCCGCACCGCGCCGAACCCGCCGGACCGATGCGCGTAGCGCTCCTCGATGTCATCGGCCACGTCCTCGGGCAGCGAGACGAAATGCCAGGCGGCATCCCCCTTGTGCTCCCACACCTCCGCCGTGAACGAGTACCGCGAACCACTCACGCCGCGACTGTAGCGGTGGGCACCGACAGTCATCCGCCTCGACCGTTGGAGCGCCTGCGACTGCCACGATCTACGACCGCGTCGGCCCGCTGGGCACTCCAGGGCATCGTCTGACGTGCGCAAGCCGATCGACCTGTCCGCGTCCTCTCGGATTCACACGACGAGGGGCGGCCATTCGGCGTCGTCCGGGAGGCGCGAGTACGGCAACAACGGCCGTAGACCACGGAGTAATCGACCTGGTCTACCCATGGGGCATGGTGAGTCGCCGGAAACGGTTCTCGGGGCCGGTCAGGCGGTCCGGGACGTTTGACGCCGGGCGCGGTCCTGGATTCCGATCGCGCTGCGTGCAACCCGTGAGCGACCGGACGGGGTGCGCGATCGTGGGCTGATGACGACCACCGAGGCCCAATCCACCACCGATGCCGAACTGGATGCGATCTTCGGCCCGATCTTCGACCGGATCGCCCAAGGCGCCGTGGCACGGGAGATCGATCGCACCCTGCCCTACGACGAAGTCGGCGAGTTGCGCGCGGCGAAATTCGGCGCGCTACGCGTTCCGGTCGAGTTCGGCGGGTACGGCGTCACCGTCCGGCAGCTGTTCCGATTGCTCATCGAACTCGCCGCAGCCGAATCGAACTTGCCGCAGGCGCTGCGAGTGCACTTCTCGTTCGTCGAGGATCAACTGCTGGCCGAGCATGGGCCGGAGCGGGAGCGCTGGTTGCGCGCGGCGGCCGGAGGCACCCTGGTGGGAAACGCGATCACCGAACCGGGCGTCGGCGCGGTGGACCGCTACCGCACCACGCTGACCGAGGACGGCGGGCGTTGGCTGCTCAACGGCGTGAAGTACTACAGCACGGGATCGCTCTACGCGGACTACATCCTGGCCGCCGCCGACCGGAACGGTGAGCGGGTGGGGGTCCTTGTGGACGCGAACGCCGAGGGAGTGCGTCAGCACGACGACTGGGACGGCTTCGGTCAGCGGCTGACGGCCAGCGGCACCACGGAATTCACCGACGTGGTGGTGACCGAGGATCGGATTCTCGGTCCCGGCTACGGTGCGCCCGGCCCCACCTATGCGACTTCCTACCTGCAACTGGTCCAGCTCTCGGTGCTCGCGGGCATCGCCAAGCGCGCCGAACGCGACATTCGGGCATGGGTCGCCGCGCGCACCAGGGGCTACACGCATTCCGCCGCCGATCTGCCGCGCCATGACCCGCTGGTGCAGCAGGTGATCGGGCGCCTTTCGGCGGCCGCGTTCGCCGCCGAGGCCAGTGTGCTCGCCGTCGCCGACGTGCTCGACGGGGTGCTGGCCGGCGGCGCGAAGGAGGAGAGCGCCTTGGTCGCGGCCGAACTCGCGGCGGCTCGGGCGCAGCTGGCGGTCATCGATCTGGTGCTGCCCGCGACGTCGCTGCTGTTCGAGGTGGGCGGCGCTTCGGTGGTGTCCGAACAGCTGCGGTTGGATCGGCACTGGCGCAACGCCCGCACCATCTCGGTGCACAATCCGGCGATCCAGAAGGCGCGCGCGATCGGGGATCACCTGCTCAACGGCGCCGACCTGCCGTTCGCGTGGAGCGCGGGCGAACGCACCCCGGCCCCGGGAGCCGCGCGGTGACCCGCCGGATCCGGTTCAACGCCTTCGACATGAACTGCGTCGCCCATCAGTCACCCGGGCTGTGGCGGCATCCGGACGACCGGTCGCATCGCTACAAGGAACTCGGCTACTGGACCGAGCTGGCGAAACTGCTGGAACGCGGCCGCTTCGACGGCATTTTCATCGCCGACGTCCTCGGCACCTACGACGTCTACGGCGGCAACGACATCGCCGCGCTGCGGCAAGGCGCGCAGATCCCGGTGGCCGACCCGCTGCTGCTGGTCTCCGCCATGGCCGCGGTGACCGAGCATCTCGGGTTCGGCATCACCACCGGCACCGGATTCGAGCATCCGTACCCGTTCGCCCGGCGGCTGTCCACGCTCGACCATCTCACCAGCGGCAGGCTCGGCTGGAATGTGGTGACCGGCTACCTGCCCTCGGCTGCGCGCAATTTCGGTGCGGCCGACCAGCTCGACCACGACGAGCGCTACAACCAGGCCGACGAGTACCTAGAAGTGCTC
This sequence comes from Nocardia sp. CY41, assembly GCF_009829325.1. Lineage (GTDB taxonomy): Bacteria > Actinomycetota > Actinomycetes > Mycobacteriales > Mycobacteriaceae > Nocardia. Next base: position 61,530 of record NZ_VUOS01000023.1, on the reverse strand, counting down.
TACAAGCTGTGGGAAGGCTCGTGGGAAGACGACGCGGTGGTCCGCGACGCGGCCGCGGGCGTCTACGTGGACCCGGCCAAGGTGCACCACATCGGTCATCGCGGCACGCACTACACCGTGCCCGGCATCCACCTGTCGGAGCCGTCGCCGCAACGGACGCCGGTGATCTACCAGGCGGGCGCGTCGCCGCGCGGCGTGCGGTTCGCGGCCGAGAACGCCGAGGCCATCTTCATCGCCGGTCCGTCGAAACGCGTTCTGGCGCAGACTGTGTCCCGGATCAGGGACGCGCTGGAGGCGGCGGGCCGCGCTCGTGACGCGGCGCGCATCTACGCGCTCGCGACGATCGTCACCGACGCGACCGACGAGGCGGCGCGACGCAAGCACGAGGAGTACCTGTCCTATGCCAGCGTCGAGGGCGGGCTGGTGTTCATGTCCGGCTGGATGGGCATCGATCTGTCCCGCTACGACCTCGATGACCCGATCGGTCAGGTGCAGAGCAACGCCATCCAGTCGGCGGTAGCGGCGTTCCAGGAGTTCGACGACGACGGGCGGGAATGGACCGTCCGCGACATCGGCAGGTGGGCAGGCATCGGGGGTATGGGGCCGGTGTTCGTCGGATCGGGGGAGACGGTCGCCGATCTGCTCCAGGAGTGGGCCGCCGAAACTGATCTCGACGGCTTCAACCTGGCCTACGCGATCACGCCGGGAACGTTCGAAGACATTGTCCGGCACGTGGTTCCGGTGCTGACCGCCCGAGGCGCGTATGCCGAGGAGTACGCGCCCGGCACACTGCGCAACGCGCTGTTCGGTGCGGGTGACCGGTTGCCCGCCGACCACCGGGGCGCGAGCTACCGGCTGGGCGGTGCGGGATCGACGGCTCTGCCGGACACCGTCTCGCGGCCGGGAGCGACGGTCGAGGCGAACTCGTAACGTGCTCGGATGGCGCCGGAGCCTTCGTGGTCCGGCGCCGTCCGGTATTTCGGGTCCGCGAATCAGATCGCGGCGAGGAATATCTCGGCTATCGCCTCCAGCCCCGCCCGATCGATTTCGTCGAAGCGCTCGGGCAGCGGACTATCGAGATCGAATACTCCGATCAGCACATCATCCCGGACCAGCGGAACGACTATTTCCGAACGTGTGTCGGCGTCGCACGCGATGTGCCCGTCGAATGCGTGTACGTCGGGCACGAGTTGGGTTGCCCTGGTCCGCGCCGCGGTGCCGCACACGCCTTTCCCCAAGGCGATGCGCACGCACGCGGGTCGACCTTGGAACGGGCCGACGACCAGTTCGCGGCCGTCGTAGAAATAGAAACCCACCCAATTCACATTCGGTAGCGCGTGGAATACCAGCGCGGCGAGATTGGCGGCGTTGGCGATGCGGTCGGTCTCGCCCGCGACCAGCGCTTCGGCCTGGGCGGCCAGCTGGCGATACTGCTCGGTACGGTCTCCGGTGAGTTCGGCGACGACGAACGACATGGCCCGAATGGTACGCGCTGGGAATTCGCTGTCTGCCCATTGATTCTCGATGATCGCAACACTCCGCGAGCACCGTGCGGCCATCGCATCATCCCTGCATGACTTCGCAGCAATCCGTTTCCCGTTCCACTCGTTCGGCCGCGGTTATCGGTGCCGGACAGACCGGCGTCACTGCGGCGCTAGGACTTCTCGACGCCGGTTTCGACGTCACGCTCTACAGCGAGCGCGATCAGCGCGCTCTGCGCGACGACGTGCCCGCCACCGGTACCGCCCTCGAATTCGGTGAGACCCAGCAGGCCGAGGCCGCGCTCGGATTGGACAGTTACACCGCGCGAGCGCCCCGGCACACCGGCTTGAGCGTGCGCATCGCCGGACCCGGCCCCGACCGTCCCGAGTTGATCCAATTCGACGGTCATTTCGACGGATACGTCGGCGTCGCGGTGGACACCCGGCTCAAGGCCGACGAGCGGCTCACCGCGTTCCGCGAGCGCGGCGGCCGGTTCCTGGTCGAACCGGTGACGCCGGAGACACTCGACGGCATCGCCGCCGCCAACGACCTCACGTTGGTCGCGACCGGACGTGGCGGGCTTTCGGACCTGTTCCCCGTCGACCCGCAGCGCACCCCCTACGACGCGCCGCAGCGCTCGCTGCTCACCGTCGTCGTGACCGGACTCGGCCACGACGAGAACGTCTTCGCCCATCGCAGCGTGGCGGGCGGCGCGCACAGCGGTTTCTCCATCCTCGCCGACCAGGGTGAAGGGTGGTGGGGCCCGTACCTGCACAAGGATGCGGGGCCGAGCTGGGCGTTCCTCGGCTGGGCGTTCCTCGGCTGGGCGCGTCCCGGCAGCGATTGGGAGAAGCGTTTCGCCGCGGCGGACTCCGCGGAGTCGGCGCACCGGATCGTCCAGGACCTCTACCGCGACTACATCGACTGGGACCTGCCGGAGGTACTGGCCACCAAGACCATCCCCGAGGACCCGCACTCGTGGCTGAAGGGCGCGGTGCGCCCGGTCGTGCGGTCGGGGTTCGGGCGCACCGCGGGCGGGCACGTGGTCGCCGCACTGGGTGACACCGCCATCGCCTACGACCCGATCGCCGGGCAGGGCGCGCAGAGCGGCCTCATCCAGGCGCAGCGGTTGGTCGCGGCGGCCGCCGTGCACGAAGGGCCGTTCGACGAGGCGTGGATCGCGCGGCAGTACGCCGCCTTCCTGGCCGCCCGCGCCGACGCCGCCAACAAGGTGACCAGGCTGTTCCTCAGCGATCCCGAGCTGGCCGAGGTCGGCAACGCGTTCTTCGCCGCGGCGGCCGTGGATCCGGCGTTCGCCTCGGCGCTGGTCGGGCTGCTGCACCGCCCGCAGCCCTTCCTCGCGGTGGACTCGCCGGAAGCGGTCGGCGAGTTCATTACGCGGGTCACCGGCGAGGACGCCGCCGCGTTGTTGGGCCGTTTCGCCCCGGCGGGCGAGTTCGCCAGGTCGACCTACTCGCCGGCCCTCGCCGACGCCTGATCCGAATCGCACAGATTCAAAACCTCGTCCCGTCCGGGGGCCGGTGCTGGAGTGGAAGGAGCGCCGGACGCACGCGTGGCGTCCGGCCTCCGATCCGACGGCTACCCCCGATAACCATGGAGCAGCTATGACCACGGAGCAGATCGCCGAGCAGATCCGATTCGCCTACTGGGTGCCCAACGTCAGCGGGGGACTGGTCACCAGCGACATCGAACAGCGCACCGGCTGGGATTTCGAATACAACAAGAAGCTCGCGCAGACCGCGGAGAACAACGGCTTCGACTACGCGCTGTCCCAGGTGCGCTACACCGCCTCCTACGGCGCGGAGTACCAGCACGAATCCACCTCGTTCAGTCTCGCGCTGCTCGGTGCGACCGAACGGCTGAAGGTCATCGCGGCGGTGCATCCCGGGCTGTGGCACCCCGCGGTGCTGGCGAAGTTCGGCGCCACCGCCGACCACCTGTCCAATGGCCGGTTCGCCATCAACGTCGTCTCCGGCTGGTTCGCCGGCGAGTTCACCGCGCTCGGCGAGCCGTGGCTCGAGCACGACGAACGCTACCGCCGCAGCGCGGAATTCCTCGAGGTGATCCGCAAGATCTGGACCGAGGACAACGTGAACTACGGCGGCGATTTCTATCGCATCCGGGATTTCACCTTGAAGCCGAAACCGCTGAACACCCCCGAGCGGCCGAATCCCGAACTCTTCCAAGGCGGCAACTCCACCGCCGCCCGGCGCAACGGCGGCCGCTACGCCGACTGGTACTTCTCCAACGGCAAGGACTTCGACGGCGTCACCGAACAGCTCGACGACCTGCGCGCTGTCGCCCGCGCCAACGACCGCGAGGTCAAGTTCGGGCTCAACGGCTTCATCATCGCCCGCGACACCGAGAAGGAAGCCCGCGACACCCTGCGCGAGATCATCGCGAAGGCGAACAAGCCAGCAGTGGAGGGCTTCCGCGACGCGGTGCAGCAGGCGGGCGCGTCCACCCAGGACCGCAAGGGCATGTGGGCCGACTCCACGTTCGAGGACCTGGTGCAGTACAACGACGGTTTCCGCACCCAGCTGATCGGCACGCCGGAGCAGGTGGCCGAGCGGATCGTCGCCTACAAGCAGCTCGGCGTCGATCTGATCCTCGGCGGTTTCCTGCACTTCCAGGAGGAGATCGAGTACTTCGGCGCGAAGGTGCTCCCGCTGGTGCGCGAGCTGGAAGCCGCGCAGCGGCCTGTCGCGGCGGTGAACTGATGACCGCGGTCGCCGCCGATCGCATTCTGTCGGCGGCACAGGCGTTCGCGGTCGCGCAGCGGCTCGCGGCCGACTTCGCGTCGGGCGCCGCGGAGCGCGACCGGGATCGTGTGCTGCCGTACCCGGAGGTCGATCGGCTGGCGGCCAGCGGTTTGCTCGCGGTCACCGTCCCCGCGGCCTACGGCGGCGCGGACCTGCCGCCGAGCGTGGTCACGGAAGTGACCCGGATTCTCGCCACGGCCGATCCCAATATCGCGCAGATCCCGCACAGCCATTTCGTCTACGTGAACCTGCTGCGGCTCGCGGGTACGCCGCAGCAGCAGGAGCGGTACTTCGGACGGGTGCTCGACGGTGGGCGCATCGCCAACGCGCAGTCGGAGCGAGGCGGCGCGACCGTCGCCGAGATCGCGACCACGTTGCGGCCGGTCGGCGACCGGTTCCGGGTGGACGGCGTGAAGTACTACTGCACCGGATCGCTGTTCGCCGACCTGTTCGCGGTGCTTGCCCGGCTGGACGATCCCGAGGAACGCAGCGGTCTCGAGCCCGGGGAGTACATCGCCTACCTGCCCGCGAACACGCCGGGCGTGCAGGTCGTGGACGACTGGAACGGCCTCGGACAGCGCACCACCGGCAGCGGAACGGTTTCCTTCGACGAGGTGCTGGTCGACCGTGACCAGGTGATTCCCCGCTCGGGCGCGGTGCGCGCGCCCACCGGCTACGGCGCGTTCGCACAGCTGCTGCACGCCGCCATCGACACCGGCATCGCCCGGGGTGCGCTGAGCGCGGCCACGAATTTCGTGCGCACGCAAAGCCGTCCGTGGTTCGAGGCGGGGGTGGCGAACGCGGTGGACGATCCGCTGCTGATCCAGCGCTTCGGCGAGCTGTCCGTCGCGGTGACCGCCGCGGAGGCGACGCTCTCGTCCGCCGGATGGGCGGTGGACGCGGCCACCAGGACCGATCCGAGCGCCGCGAACATCGCCCAGGCGTCGCTGGCCGTCGCGACCGCCAAGGTCCTCGCCGATCGCGCCGCCAACGACGTGTCCGCCGCGCTGTTCGAGGTCAGCGGAACGCGCAGTGCCGCAGCGGATCTCAACTTGCACCACTTCTGGCGCAACGCGCGCACGCACACCCTGCACGATCCCGTGCGCTGGAAATACCAGCACATCGGCAGGGCCCTGCTGCACGACGCCGCGCCGCCGCTGCACGGTGTGATCTGAAAGGAGACGAAATGACAGTTGCTGTCGTCGTCGGCAATCCGAAACCCGCCTCCCGCACCCTGACCGCCGCCACCTTGGTCGCCGAGGGACTGCGGCCGGAAGTGGAACCCACCGTGATCGACTTGGTCGAGTTCGGTCCCGGTCTGCTCAGCTGGGGTGATCCGGCCGTGGCCGAGGCGGTGCGCACCGTGGCGGGCGCGGAACTCGTGGTCTTCGCCAGCCCGACCTTCAAGGCCACCTATACGGGGTTGCTGAAACTGTTCCTCGAACAGTTCGAAGGCGGAACCGGGTTGGCAGGCGTGCTCGCGGTCCCGGTGATGCTCGGGGCGGGACCGGCCCACGCCCTCGCGCCCGACCTGTTGCTCAAGCCCGTGCTCGTCGAAATCGGGGCCACCGCCGCGTTGCCCGGGCTCTACCTGTCCGATCGCACATTCGCCGAAGACGGCGTCATCGACCGGTACAGTGGTCGGTGGCGTTCGGTCGCCCAGGCACTGGCCCACAGCTCGAAGGCTGCGAATCATGCATGACCTGTTCGAATTCCCCGCCGACGGAGCCGGTCTGCGTCGCGCGTTCGCCAATTTCCCCAGCGGTGTCGTCGCGGTGTGCGCCGAGATCGACGGCGTGCCGCACGGTCTCGCGGTGAGCACGTTCGTTCCCGTCTCGCTGGATCCGCCGCTGGTTTCATTCTGCGTGCAGAACTCCTCGGCCACCTGGCCCAAGCTCGCCGCCGCGAGCCACCTCGGCCTCAGCCTGCTCGGTACCGATCAGCAGGCCGCCGCCCGCTCCCTCGGCACCCGTGACGGCGACCGCTTCCGCGACATCCAGCTGCACCGCGGCTCGGGCGACGCCGTGTTCATCGACGGCGCCTCCGCCTGGATCGAGGGCGTCCAGGAAGCGCATGTCCCCGCGGGCGACCACGCCGTTGTCATCCTCCGCATCCACCGCATCGCCACCCGCACCGACGTCGACCCGCTGGTCTTCCAGGGCAGCAGGTTCCGCCGGTTGCACGCCGAACCGGCGAACGGGGCGGCCTGAGGTAGCCGTCGCGTTCCTCCGTAACTGACGGACGTGCCTCCTCGGCCCCTCGGGGTGCGCGTATCGCCGACTCGAGCGGCGTTCGGGACGCCGCGACGGACATCCGGTGCCGGTCGTCTCAGGGTCCGGACTTCGCACTCGATCAGGACTGTGGGAGACTCTGGTGTCTCTTTACGGAAAGGTCCGGTCATGACGCTCGGCATGGTTCTCGGCGACTTCCCGCGCACTTCGGCGCGGGTCTAGACGAACCTCGGGTGATCCCTGTGCGATAGCCGCACAGTCTTTTCGCGACTCCGCGGCGAAGTGCTCGTCGTGCCCATGCACGTTCGATCATGAGGAGTACGCGGTGTCCACCGTTTGCTGGACCGAAGACCACAACACCTGCCCGACCGCCCGCTGGCATTCCGAGAACGGCGCGCCGCCGCCCGAATCCCTTGTGGTGGTGGACGACTGGATCACCGCCGACGCGGCTTGCCGAACGGCGCGAGCCGGGACCGGTCTGCTGTGGCGCGGTGATTTCCACAATGCTCGGCAACTGCTGCGTGCGATGGGGCGTCGCATAGATCGGAGGATTTCCCTCGGCGACGGTCCGGCCGAAGCGTTCCAGCGGTACCGCGCGTCGCGTCGTCGGCGCGCGCAGGTGCTCGGCAAGTTGCTCGTGCTCCTCGAAGACGACTATTCGCTGGCGTTGCGTCGCGCCCCCGATGTGCGAGGCGCGTGCACCGAGGCGTACGGGGCGCCGCACGGGCGCATGGTGGTTGCGCTCACCGAATTGCTCGGCGTGCTCGGTGCGGCGCAGTGGCGGGAGAAGGGCGTTTACGTGCCCGCGCTCGATGATCGCATCCATCCGCACTACGGCGTGTTCTCCCCCGTCCGCGGCGAGTACGTCGATCTCGTCGCGTCCGCGCCGCTACCCGCGCGGGCCGAGACGGCCTTCGATCTCGGCACGGGCACCGGCGTGCTCGCCGCGATCCTGGACCGTCGTGGAATCCGGCGAATCATCGCCACTGACAACAGTCTTCGTGCGCTGACCTGCGCCCGCGCCAACCTCGACCGGCTGGGCATGTCATCGGTCGACGTGCGCGGCCCGGCTCTCTTCCCGGACGGCAAGGCCGACCTCGTGGTATGCAATCCGCCCTGGCTCCCCGGCACGCCCACCTCGGTACTGGAAAGCGGCGTCTACGACGAGAACTCGTCCATGCTGCATGCCTTCCTGTCCGGCCTCCCAGCCCACCTGAACCCAGGCGGCGAAGGCTGGCTGATCCTCTCCGACCTGCCCGAACGCCTCGGTCTGCGCACACACGGTGAACTCCTCCACCGCATCACAACCGCAGGCCTCCACATCACCGCCCAACTGACCACCCGCCCCACCCACCGCCGAGCCCACGACTCCACCTCCCCCCTCCACCACGCCCGCACCCGCGAAACCACCTCCCTCTACCGCCTGGCACCTCGTTGAGTGGCACATGACGGAGGGTCTACTCGCGATTCGCCTATCGCCGCGCCGACGCCGTCTCAGCTATGCGCCAATCGACGTCAGCCGCCTCGGGTTTTACGTAATCGGGTGATTCGGATCGTGGTCGCCATAGTCTCGGGGGCCGGGCGCTGCGGCGGCGAGTTCGGCTGCCGCCTGTTGCAGCGACACCGCCGCTGGATGTTCGGCACCGAGCAGGGCCGCTACTTCCTCGTAGATCGGTTGGACCTTGTCCCGCAATTCCCGGGACTTGCTCACGTCGAAGTTCGGCACCGGAGATTCCTCTCATCGGCTCGGGCATTGGCTGGTGGATACATCGCGCGTTCTCGAGTGGTCACTGAACACGAACGGGTTGCCCTGGATGCGGCCTGTCACGCTCATACTGACACGCCAGGTGCCCGCGTAACATGCTGCGCTCACCTCGTATGTCCTGGATTTCGGCGGGGCCGGCGGGATCGCGGCATCGGTGATGTGGGCGGCGTTCACCCACCTACCGCCTTGCTGGTATTCCAGCGCCAGGGTCAAGATGTGCTCTTCGGGTGGCCCGTCGCACTGGGCGACGCCGTTTCCCGTGATCTTCGGTGCGTACACCGATGGCCGACTGTAGGTGAATTCGAAACCGCAGGATTTGGCGGCGATGAACTCCGTATGGATGCCGGTCATAGCCTCGGCCGGTGCCGTGCCGAGCACGGCAGAGCCGAGTATTCCGACGAGAATGATTGCGATACAGCGAGTCAGCATGAGGTTCCCCATTCCTTCCTCTATCTGAGCGGCCTGCGCGCTCAGTACTCCCGTGAGGTGTCAGGCTTCATCCGGCCCGCGCTGATCAAGACTTGCCGCGCTGCCGCCTTACGCGGACACTCGTCTGCGCGGCACCCGCGATGCCGTTGCATTGTCATGTGCGCCTCGTGGATACCGAGATCGCGATCATGCGGATTGTGCGGAAAATCCTTAGCCCGCAACATGTTTTGCGTTCGCTGCTCGGTGATGCGCGTCTTGGCGGCCTCGCGGTCGGCGGGAACCTGCCACCACATCGTGGCCGCGACCACGGGCACCATCACCATGAGCGCGGCACCGAGCCCGATTGCGAATGCGACCCACCCGTTCACTCGGCGTCCCCCTCGTTCAGCTCTGGCGTGCCGAAAGCGGTACCGACGATGGTGAATTCGTCGCCCGGAGTGCCGTACTCGTCGACCAAAGCCCATGTCTGCGACTTGTCCACAGCCATCCACAGCGGGCCGTCTTTGCGGGCGATAGCGAGCTTGGCGGCGTCGTCGGCTGTGAAGATGGCGCGTACGGCGTCGAGTTCGGCCGAGGCATGAGGTTCCATCACTCCTCCGGGTACTGCACGTGGCCAGGGTCTTCTGGACGGATGTGACCACGCTGCATACCGCGGTGACCTCGTCCATCAGGCGCGGGCATGTGACGCGCCTCAGCGATCACAACGACCGCCGCGCGGTGCAAGAGGATCCGCGCGAGTAAACAGGTGCCGCAATCGGGATCGATCTCGTCACCGGCCGAGAGCATCTCGACGAGCGTGAATCCTCGGTCGGCTAGTTCGAGGATTGTCGTAACATCGAGCTGAGGGTCTTCTGCGAAGTCCTTCTGCAGGGCCCCGATTGCCTTTGCGGTCATACCGTCCTCGCTGCTGGGTGCGTTGGTGTGCACCCGGCGCCGGGGCTCTCGCCATCGACTGGGGGTCAGCGCTGCCGATGGACTGGCATCACCCGGCGTCGGGTGCCTACCAGCACTTTCCAGCGGAAATGCAGGCAATTGAATCCACGCGACTACTACGGAACATCTACGCTGGCGTTCACGGACGGACGCACAGATGGGCCAGATCAGATGATCGTGACCAAGTGGACGGGGGTCGAGGTTCGTGCATTGCGCACCGCGGCGCTGCGTGTCAGTCAGCTGGAATTCGCCGAGATCCTGGGGTTCACCGTCGCGGCGGTGCGCAAGTGGGAAGGTCGGCGACAGACCATAGAGCTGTCAGGCAAGTACGCCGCGGCCATGGACACCATGCTCGACCGGCTCACCGATTCTGAGCGGGCGCGGTTCGAAGCTGCATTGATGCCGGGCTCACGACCAACTCACATGCGGACGGTGGCCGACACCTTCGAGTCGCCAACGGATATCGCGCGGCGGGTCCAGGGACTTTCCGAACTCGACGCGGACGGCAGTGTGATCGACGTCCTGTCGCTGGCAGTCGATGACATTGTCGACCGCTACGAGCTGGAGGGGCCGCGCCGATTGGCCCCGGAAGTGGTCTCGGCGCGCCACCAAGTCGAAGTGATGCTCGGGCAGCGCCGTCACCCCGCTCAACTTCGCATGCTTTACTCGATCGCCGCCCGCCTGTCGGGCGTGCTCGGCTACATGGCGGTCAACCGCGGGCGATTCGGGCACGCCCGGATGTACTGCCGCGAGGCGTTCGTCATCGGCGAGTTGCTCGGCGACACCGACCTGCAGGCGTGGGTGAAGGGCACCGAGAGCTTCTGTGCCTACTACCAAGGCGATTACGCGGCTGCGGTCCGGGCCGCCTATGAGGGATTGGACCTAGCCAACGGTGGGCCGCAATCCATTCGCCTGTACTCGAACGGATTGGCGCGCGCGCTCGGCAAAGTCGGGGACTCGGCTGGTGTCGCTGCGGCGATCGACGCGGCAACCACCACTGCGGCGACGCTCGACACGGGACCCGGACTCACGCCCGCATTGACCTTCGAGGCATACGGCGAGGCGCGGCTGATGGCGAACGCGGCCACCGCATTCCTCTCTGCAGGGGAGTATCAGCGCTGCCTGGACTACGGCCAGCAGGTCGAAGACCTGGTCGCCGAGTCCGATTCGGTGTGGAGCCGGTCTCTGGTGCGGCTCGACATGGCTGCGGCGATGCTCGGCGCCGGTCGTCGTGACGTCGAGCGCGCTGTTCGCCTGGGAATCGAGGCGCTCGAAGCGTCCCGCGACCGGCCGATCCGCTCGGTCTGGCAGCGGGCACACGAACTCGGCGCGATCATCGGTGCGAGCCCGGCCCGCGGGTCCGGCGAGTACCTCGGCTTCCTGCAGGAGTGGTCGTCTTCCGCGCGGGAGTTCTCGGCACCGCAGGGGTAGGGGCTCAGCCGAGCGGGAGCACGGCACACTGGGTCCAGCGATACCGGCGGCCGTCGCGGCGCAGCTCGACGAGATCGACCTTGTTCACGCGCACGCTCACCGGCGGCAGATCTCGCAGCGCGGCCACCTCGGCGATCAGCGCCGCAGCGTTCTGGGGGCGGTTGATGTAGCCGATTCCGAGGTGCGGCCGGAACTCGGTCGTCTCGGCGATGCGGCTCGTCGGCCGGTGCACTGCGGTCGCCTCGCGAACGGCACGATGCAGCCTGAACAAGTTGTCCCATGGGGCTACCGAGAATCGCAGCGCGCTACGGGAGCCGGTGAGCGGCCCGACCTCGACGTCGAACGGCGCGATGTCGACCAGCCGTGAACGCGCTGCGGCGGTGATACCCGCGAGCTGTTCGCCGGAGACATCGCCGACCTTGCCGACGTTCAGCAGTGTCATGTGCAGGGCGTCGAGCGGAACCGGGTCGATCCCGTCGTCGGCGAGAGTCTTCTGGCATCTCTCGGCGAGATCGGTCAGCGCCGGATCATCGAAGGTGAGGTACCAGTAGTAGCCGGACTGCCCGGGCGCCCATGACTTGAGGGTCCAGTGGTCATACAGATCCCCGAGCTGACGGAACGCCGTCCAATCGTTGGAACGAATGGCCGAAGGGTCGGACGCAGATGCGGGTTGCAGCAGCGGGAATGGACGCTTGGTGGGAACCACGCCGTGAGTGTACGGATCAACGAGCGACCATATCCGGCAACAAATCCGCCTGACCCGGACTGTTTCGCCCGATTCGACCGCACACCACTGCAAAAGTGTGTTGGGCACAGCTTGGATGCGGTTCCCTACTCGCCTGACGGTCGCAAACGAAAACCCGCCCTGGGCAGGGCGGGTTTTCGGTGGAGCCGATGACGGGAATCGAACCCGCGCTGTCTGCTTGGGAAGCAGAAGTTCTACCATTGAACTACATCGGCAGAGGCGGATGTGCCAACCGAGACTGTAGCAGAAGCCGCGCGTGGGGTGGGAAAAGTCCAGCTAGAAGCCGTTGACCTGGGGTAATGATCCCCCGTGCGGTCGGGCGGCGACTCGGTCTTCGGAGTTCGCGTCGCTTCCTGTCCGGTTGATCGCCATCGTGTCGAGCTGTCGGCTCGGCCGGCCGCGTCGGTCGACAGGGATGTCGTCAGATCTCATCCGACTCCGCACGCTGAATGCGGTCTATTTCGCTCCAGAGGTCGATGAAGCCTCGACATCGCCGGGTCCCGTGCTGGAAAGGTCGTCGGGAGACGTGGTCGACTCTCGCTCGGAACGCACCAAGTACCAGTACACCGTCAGGCAGAGGATGAGCCAGAGCGCGCCGAAGCACCAGCCGGCGAGGACATCCGTGGTCCAGTGGACGCCGAGGTAGATACGGGACAGGCCGACCGTGAGGACGAACAGTGCGGCGGCGACGGCGGTGCACGCGCGGAGGGCGGGGCCGTGCACGCTGGGCAGCGCGACCACCAGGACGATGCCGACCACGACGAACGAGCCCATGCTGTGTCCGGAGGGATAGGCCTGGTTGGAGACGCTGATCAGGTGATCCTCGACGGGCGGGCGGTCCCGGTCGGTCAGGCGCTTGCCGCCGCGAACGAGTAAGCCGCCGCCAAGCCCGGTGATCGCGACGAGCGCCGCCGACGTCCAGCGCCGCCGCCAGGTCAGCACCAGGCAGGTCGCGGTGGCCAGGGCGGTCATGGCGAGCGTTCCGCCCAGGACGCTGATCACCACCGCGGCCGGGGTCAGCGCGTCGATACGGTGCGCGACGGCCCAGTCGGCGATGCCTCGATCGACTCCGCCGGGGCCGCGATTCCCGACCACTCCTGCGGTGAGAGCTGCGGCGCACACCACCAGCAATGCGGTGAGCACCCCGAGAGCGTTGCGAATGCGAGGGGAGGTCACCATTCCACGTTGCCATCTTCGGCGCTGGAAGGTAACCCGGGCCGTTCCCAGCTGGGACGACACCACGCCGACGACCCGACCATCGCCGGCAAGATCGGAGCCATCGGTCCAGGCGTGAGCCGATGGACCGGCGTCGCCGGACGGCAGCGATGCGCGATGAGGCGATCGCGCCGCACGCGGGTCACGGCAGCGGCGTCCATGCCGCCTGTGTGCCGTTGTAGGCGAGCAGTGCTCGACGACCCGCTGCGTCCAGCTGGTCGTGTCGAGCGTCTGCCGGGCCGCCGTGGCAGAGCGGGTCCGAGCAGCGGCCGACGCCGACTCAGAACTTGCTGTAGCCGCCGTCGATCAGGAGGGTGTCGCCGGTGTGGTAGGCGCTGGTGGGGCTGGCGAGGTAGACGGCGACGGATTCGAAATCGCTCGGCATGCCCCAGCGGCGAACCGGGATCCTGGGGTGGACCCGTTCGCGGAAACGGTCCCAGGCGAAGGCCCCTTCGGTCATCGGTGTCTCGACCCAGCCGGGCAGCACCGAGTTCGCGCGGATGCCGTGTTTGGCCAGCTCCACCGCGATCGAGTTGACCATGGCGATCAGCCCCGCCTTGCCGGCCGCGTAGGACTGCCCGCGCGGAACGCCCTGGCGGGCGGCCAGGCTGGCGGTGGCGACCAGACTGCCGCCCTCGCCTTGGGCGAGCATCACCTTGGCCGCTTCGCGCAGGGTCACGAACGCGGCGTCGAGGTTGAGGGAGGTGACCCGGCGGAATTCCGCGAGATCGGTCTCCACGAACGGGATGAAACCCTGACTGACACCGGCGTTCACGAAGCAGGAGTCGATGCGGCCGAGTTCGTCGGTGGCGCGGCCCATGGTGTCGATCACCTGCTGCTCCTCACCCACGTCGCAGCTCAGCGCCAGCACGCGCCCGCCGAACTCGCGCAATTCGGCGGCGGCGGCCTCGTTGCGTTCGCTGTTGCGGCCGACGACGCAGACATCGGCGCCTGCTTTCGCGAGCCCACGGGCGAATCCAAGACCGATGCCGGAGTTGCCTCCGGTGATGACGGCGACGTGGCCGGTGAGGTCGAACAGCGAGCCCTCGGTCATGGTTCATCCCTTCGATCGCGGGCGGCGCTGCCCGAATGAATGCGAGGATATCGTTCTCTCCATATCACTGTGCGGCGGAGGAGTCCCGGCGAGCAGGCGCTACGCTCGTCGCGTGCTGCTTTCCGATCGTGACATCCGCGCGGAGATCGCCGCTGGGCGTCTCGGGGTCGAGCCGCTGGTGGAGAACCTCATCCAGCCGTCGAGCATCGACGTGCGCTTGGACCGGATGTTCCGGGTGTTCAACAACACTCGCTACACCCACATCGATCCCGCGCAGCGGCAGGACGAACTCACCAGCCTGGTGGAGCCGGCCGAAGGCGAGCCGTTCGTCCTGCATCCCGGCGAGTTCGTGCTGGGCTCCACCCTCGAAGTGTGCACCCTGCCGGACGACCTGGCCGGCCGGTTGGAGGGCAAGTCGAGCCTGGGCCGATTGGGTCTGCTGACCCACTCGACGGCGGGTTTCATCGATCCCGGCTTCAGCGGGCACATCACGCTCGAGCTGTCCAACGTGGCCAATCTGCCGATCACGCTGTGGCCGGGCATGAAGATCGGCCAGTTGTGCCTGCTCAGACTGACCAGCCCGGCCGAGCACCCCTACGGCAGCGCCGTGGCGGGCTCCAAGTATCAGGGCCAGCGTGGACCCACTCCGTCGCGGTCCTACCTCAACTTCCCGATTCCGGCCGCCGCGATCGACGCCGCCGAATCACGCTGACGTCGCCGGGCCCGCTTCGTCGACTGGGGAAGCGGACCCGGCGGACGGCAGCGGGGATCTGACCGCGGAGGTGATCAGTCCCCGCCGCCCGCTCCCACCGCGAGCGCCGTAGTGAGGATGACGGACAGCGGAGGAAGCGTGTCACCGCGGCTCGGCGGGCTGACCCAGAAGCACCCTTCCCGGGTCCAGCGACCGAGACCGGTCGGCAACATCACGGCGCTGCCGACGGCGGGCAGGCCGATATCCAGCCGATTGAGCACCTCGAGCACCTGTGGTCCCGGTCGACTGTCGGGCTCGGCGAGGAAACTCCATCGGATCTGCCTGGCCAACATGGGACCCCTCGTTCCCTGCTGTTCCAGTGCGGCGCGCACCTTTTCGGCACGCGCGGTAGGCAGGTGGACGACGCAAACGCGGCCGGTGATCGGCAGCATGGCGAAACCGCCACGCTCGGTGACCGGCAGTCCGAACTCGTGCCGATAGAACGCCACCCAATCGTCCACGGTTCTGAGCTTCTCGACATTCACGGCGAACTCCTTGCCTTCCGACTCAATGGTCCCGGCTCATGCCGTGATTCGGTATCGCCCGCCTGCCCGCCTTCCGCTGCCCTTCCGCTGCCTTTGATGCAGACCACATTTCACCTGTGGCCCTGCTCACAAAGCGCTCGTACTCTGGAAGGGGTTCGTTCGGAAGGGATGGCACCGTGGTCAGGCATTGGTCAGGCAAAGAGGCCCGCGCCCTTCGCGATGCCAAGCGGATGAGTATCAGGGAATTCGCGGCCCATCTGGGTGTGCACGAACGCTTGGTGTCGAAGTGGGAAGCCGGGGGCGTCCGGGTTCATCCACGACCGATCAACCAGGCCGCTCTGGACACCTCCCTGGCCAGATCCGACGACGTGGTGCGGGCCCGGTTCGCGGCCTTGATCGATCAGCCCTCGAGCGATCGAGCCGTCCCGCCGGGATTCGACGCGCGCGCCGACGCCTCGGCCCGCGTTCATTATTCGAGCGACGCCGACCTTTTGGCTCTCATAGACGCCGGTGCGATGAGAGGTGTTGCGTTAGCAGCGATTTCGGAGAGGGATCTGATCATGGCGGCTGCCCACGAGGCCAGCGAGCACGCCGGCAAGGCCGAGAGCACCAATGTCGGTGCGAGCACTTTGGAACAGCTCGACGCGGATGTCGTGCGCATCGCCAACGATTACGTGCGTATTCCGCCGGTGCCGATGATGGTGGAAATGGTGCGGGTGCGCCGCCGGGTGTATCGGCTGCTGGAAGGCCATCAGCGGCCCGCAGACACGGGTCATCTGTATCTTCTGGCGGGCACGCTCTCGGGCCTGCTCGCCAACGCCAGCACCGACCTCGGCTACTACGACGCGGCGGGCGAGCAGGCCCGGGCCGCGTGGGCCTACGCGGAACTGTGCGGGCACAACGGCCTTCGCGCCTGGACGCGCGGCATGCACGCGCTGATCGAGTATTGGTCGCAGCGCCCCCGCCGGGCGGTCCAGTTGGCCCAGAGCGGGCAGGAGTTCGCCGAGTCCGCGACCGCGCAGGTGCGCCTGCTCAACATCGAGGCGCGCATCTGGTCGGCGCTGGGCAGCGGCGCGGACACCGATCGCTGTGTGCGGGCGGCCGACGACGCCCGCGAGATCGCCGCGACCGACACGCTGCACGACGAGGTGGGCGGCGTCTTCGGCTTCAACGACGCCAAGGCCAACTACTACGCCGGGGCCACCTACATCCACCTCGGTCAGGCCGAGCCCGCGCTCGGCGCCACCCAGCGCGCCATCGAGCTGTACTCCAAAGGGCCCTCCGAGCAGCGCTCTTACGGCGCGGAGGCGCTGGCCAGGGTCGATTGCGCGGTCGCCCACCTGATCAACGGCAGCCTGGACGGCGCGGCCGAGGCGCTGCAACCGGTGCTCGGGCTCGACGAGGACAAGCGCATCGCGCAGCTCGAGGAGCGGCTGACGGGTGTACGCAGGCGGATCGCGGCTTCGGCCTTCCGCGACTCGGTGGAGGCGCGCCGGTTGGACGAGCGGATCGAGGAATTCTGCGGTTCCACCGCGGCCAGGAGCATCCCGCCGGGCGCGGCTCACTGAGTGACGCGTCACATCCGGCCGGGGCGTGGCCGCCGTCCCGGGCGGATCGGCCCCGGGCGGGTTCGGACAGGCGATTTATCCAGTTGCGACGGATGGCACCATGGGACGGGTGAGTCCTCATCATCCGCACCGCCCCCCGCGTGTTCTGGAGCAGTCCACGAAGCTGCAGAACGTCGTCTACGAGATCCGTGGACCGGTACACGCGCACGCGGCACGGCTGGAGGCCGAGGGCCACCGCATCCTCAAGCTCAATATCGGCAACCCCGCCCCGTTCGGGTTCGAGGCGCCGGACGTGATCATGCGCGACATCATCGCGGCGCTGCCGTACGCGCAGGGCTACTCCGAATCCAAGGGCATCCTCTCGGCGCGGCGCGCGATCGTGACCCGCTACGAGCTCGTGCCCGGCTTCCCCGAACTCGACGTGGACGGCGTCTACCTCGGCAACGGCGTCTCCGAGCTGATCACCATCACCATGCAGGCCCTGCTGGACAACGGTGACGAAGTGCTGATCCCGGCCCCGGACTACCCGCTGTGGACCGCCATGACCAGCCTGGCCGGCGGCACTCCCGTGCACTATCTCTGTGACGAGGCCAACGGCTGGCAGCCGGATATCGCCGACATCGAAGCGAAGATCACCGACAAGACCAAAGCGCTGCTGGTGATCAACCCGAACAACCCCACCGGCGCGGTGTACTCCGCCGAAGTGCTCCAGCAGATCGCCGACCTCGCGCGCAAGCACCAGCTGTTGCTGCTCGCCGACGAGATCTACGACAAGATCCTCTACGACGACGCCAAGCACATCTCGCTGGCCACCGTGGCGCCCGACCTGTTGTGCCTGACCTTCAACGGGTTGTCCAAGGCCTACCGGGTGGCCGGCTATCGCTCGGGTTGGCTGGCGATCACCGGCCCGAAGGAGCACGCGGCCGGATTCCTGGAGGGCATCGACCTGCTCGCCTCCTCGCGGTTGTGTCCGAACGTGCCCGCGCAGCACGCGATTCAGGTCGCCCTCGGCGGTCATCAGAGCATCGAGGATCTGATCCTGCCCGGCGGCAGGTTGCTCGAGCAGCGCGATGTCGCCTGGGAGCGGTTGAACACGATTCCCGGAGTGTCGTGTGTGAAGCCGAAGGGCGCGCTGTACGCGTTCCCGAAGCTGGACCCGAACGTGTACGAGATCTACGACGACTCGAAGCTGATCCTGGATCTGCTGCTGCAGGAGAAGATCCTGATGGTGCAGGGCACCGGCTTCAACTGGCCGCACCACGACCATCTCCGGATCGTCACGCTGCCCTGGGCCCGGGATCTGGCGGTCGCGATCGAACGCTTCGGCAACTTCCTCGCCAGCTATCGCCAATAGTGGGAAGAGCGGCGGTTGTCAATATAATCGCCCCGCTTCCGGCCCGGAAACAAACTCGATGTACGGATACCTGTCGGATTTGGCGACTAGCTAGCGCAAAAGAAGTACTTTTGTGTACAGTGGTCCTCGGCACTCTGAGTGCCTGGTCGGATTGCCTACCCCCCCTGGGCATATCCGACCTCGGGTTAGGCCGCCTACCCCCCTGGGCCGCCTGCCCTGCGGGCGGCGGAGACATCCCCCTGCTCTCCGCCGCCCCCCTCTAATCTCGTTCTTTGTGCGATCGGATCGCTCTGACCGTGTATTCGCAGTGTTCGGCAACCGCCGCGCCGGTCTTGAAAATGAAATCCTTTAGGCTCGCTCCGGGCAGAACCACATCTGACAGGTAGGAGCGCGGTGAGCGACCACCACCATCACCACGATCATTCGGGACCGATCGCGATCGGCGCGACCGCGGCACGCGTGGTCATCGGGCTACTCACTGTGATCGGGGTCGTCGTTGTCATCGGCGCGATCGCGCTGTGGCCCAGCAAGCAGCACATCGACATCCCGCTGCCGATGCAGAACGCGGGCGGCGGCGCGGTGCAGACCGAGGCGGGCACCGTGGTGCTGCAGGACATCGGACCGTGTGGCAGTCCGTCGCTGGGCAAGGTATTCGTCGACCAACCCGAGCCGCCACGCAGCACCGCCTACACCTGTCAGCGCAGCCTGATCGCGATCGAATCCGGGCCGCACAAGGGCAACCGCACATTGCTGGAGATCGCCCCCGGCCCAGGGCAGCCCGACCTGCGCGCCGGTGACGAACTCCGCCTCGTCCGCCAGACCGATCCGAGCGGGACGCCGCTGTACTCGTTCGAGGACTACTCGCGCGGACTGCCGCTCACGCTGATCGTCGTGGCGTTCGTGGTGGTGATCATCGCGGTGGCGCGCTGGCGCGGCGTCCGCGCGCTGCTCGGCTTGGTGTTCGCCTTCGCGGTGCTGGTGTTGTTCCTGCTGCCCGCGCTGCTGGACGGCAAACCGGCCATCCCGGTCGCCCTGGTCGCGGGCTCGCTCATCCTCTACGCGGTGCTGTATCTGGCGCACGGGGTGAACCTGCGCACCAGTTCGGCGCTGCTCGGCACGCTCACCTCGATGCTGCTGGCCGCCGCGCTGTCCTGGCTCACGATCGAGCTCACCGATCTCACCGGGCTTTCGGAGGAACAGAACACGAACGTCGCGACCTACCTCGAGCACGTCAGCATCACCGGCCTGCTGCTGGCCGGATTCATCATCGGTTCGCTGGGTGTGCTCAACGACGTCACGATCACCCAGGCATCGGCCGCGTTCGAGCTGGCCGCCCTCGACGAATCGGCGTCGCGCCGGGAGGTTTTCGCCGCCGCCATGCGTGTCGGCCGCGACCACATCGCCAGTACCGTCTACACCCTGGTGTTGGCCTACGCCGGTGGAGCGCTGCCGCTTCTGCTGTTGTTCAGCGTGGCGGGGCGGTCCATCCGCGACGTGCTGACCGGCGACGCGGTGGCGATCGAGATCGCGCGCTCGGCGGTCGGCGGCATCGCGCTGGCGCTCTCGGTGCCGTTGACCACCGGCATCGCGGTGCTGCTGGCCCGGCCCTTCAAGACCAAGGAACCCAGCCCGCCTCCGCCTCCGCGCCGAGCCCGGCACGCCAGGGTCTGAACTGCATCCAGCCACCGCGCGCAGCCCGGGCGGCTCAGCCCCTGAGTTCGCCCTGGGCACCCGGTGCGGATCCCGGCAGGCCAGCGCGTTCGCGCCTGAGCAACGCGAGTCTCGCGCGGGCTCGGCACGCCGAACGACGGCCACCCGCGTGCAGCCCGGCGCGTCAGGGTAGTTCGGCCCCGCCGCGAGTTGTGCTGCCGCCCGGCTCAGCGTGGTGGCGGCGGGGGGAAGGGGAAGACCTCCGGCGGGATCGTGGGGACCACGATCGGCGGGAGGCCCGGCACCACAATGGTGTTGGGGCCGGGCGTCGGCGGCGCCTCGCTGGTGGTCTGCCGCCGGTTCGGCGGGGGCGCGGCGACCGATTCGTGCGCGGGCGATTCCGTGGTGCCCGGCGCGACCGCGATCTGCGGATCCAAGCTGGTCGTGCGCGGTGCGGTGGTCGGGGACAGGGACGGCGAGCCCTCGCTGGTATGCGAATCCCGTTCCAGCACCTGGGGTCCGTAGCCGAGGCCGAGCCCGATCGCGGCGACCACGGCCAGCGCGCTCACCGTCAACACGGCGCCGCTGATCTCGCGTTTGCCACGCTGGGCCGGGGCCGACAACCAGGCGGGCGACAGCTCGTCGTCCAGCGCCGCGGCCGCGGCGGGCGTCTCCTTGCGAACCGGTCTGGCCAGCAGCGCGGCGCCGCGTGCCATCACGGTCTCCGGGCTGTCCGGCACGATGACGGGCAC
Source organism: Nocardia sp. CY41 (assembly GCF_009829325.1). GTDB lineage: Bacteria > Actinomycetota > Actinomycetes > Mycobacteriales > Mycobacteriaceae > Nocardia. Next base: position 40,902 of record NZ_VUOS01000023.1, on the reverse strand, counting down.
GCCCATCCAGCGTTCGAGCACCTTGGCCACCAGCGGGATCCGCGCGCAACCGCCGATGGCCAGCACGCCGTGCACCGGGCGGTCCGAGCGCACGATCACGTCGCGCGCCATCCGCGCCGACGACTCGATGGCCAGCATGATCAGCGATTCGAAGTTCTCCTGCGCGAGCAGGACCAAACCCTGCTCGCTGGGCAGCGCCACCGCGGTATTGCTGGTCAGCTGCTCCTTCGCCTCCCGGCACAGCGCGTCCAGCGCGGCCAGGCCCGCGGCGTTCGGCGGATGCGCGATGCGCCCCGAGGCGATCTGCTGCTCTCGGATCAACGAGTCGAGATAGTCACCGCTGATATCGCTGGTGCGCTCGCTGTGCCGCACCTCGCGCGTCTGGGTGTCGACCACGCTCACAGTGAGACCCGAGCTGCCCAAGTCGTAGACGACCAGCGAGGAGATGCCCCGAATATCCCCGGTGGCCTGCGCGAACTCGAGTGCCGCCGCGATCTCCGGCACGAGTTCGTAATTGGTGAGCTGCTGGCGCGCCATCGCGGCGCGGATGGCGCGGGCGTGCTGCTCGCTGCGGTAGGCGATCGCGGTCGCGCCGATTCCCGGCGTGGCTTCCAGGGTGACCCCGATGGCTTCGGCCGCCAGCTCTTCCACGCTTTGGTCCAGGACCGGGATGGTCTGCAGATCGAAAGAATGCGGGGAGACATGCCCGTGGGGGTTACCGGCGTGCGGCCGCGCCATACGGACAGCGCCGGCCCCCACCGAAACTCCCAGTACCGAACTCATCAGCTGCCCATCTCGTTCACACTTCACGACATGCGAGCCTGCGCCGTCCGTCGGCGGAGACCCGCTGGACGGACCCTACCGCCGGCGATCAGCTGTGCTTAAGGCAGGACTGGTCGTCTGTCTGGCAGTAGCCCGCCTCGCCCCGCAACTCTACGGTGTACCGAGTCCGGCGTACACCCATCCGGCTGCTCTCCAGGTGGCACGATTGAGACAGTTCCGGCCGTCGATGATCGAGCGGGCCCGCACCACACCGTCCAGGTCCTGCGGCCGCAGCGCGGTGAATTCGTCCCACTCGGTGAGCACGAGCACCACATCGGCCCGCTCACACGCCTCGGTCACGGAAGTCGCGTAATTCAGGGTGGGGAACACCCGTCGCGAGTTCTCCAGTGCCTTGGGGTCATAGACGGTCACCACGGCCCCGTGCAGCTGGATCATGCCCGCCACGTTCAACGCGGGCGAATCGCGGACGTCGTCGGACTCCGGTTTGAACGCCGCGCCGAGCACCGCGACGTTGGCTCCCAGCAGTGAACCGCCGCAGGCGCGGGCGGCCATGTCGACCACCTTGGTCCGGCGGCGCATATTGATGTTGTCCACCTCGCGCAGGAAGGCGACGGCGTGGTCGGCGCCGAGTTCACCGGAGCGGGCCATGAACGCGCGGATGTCCTTCGGCAGACACCCGCCGCCGAAACCCAGGCCCGCGTTCAGGAATCGGCGGCCGATGCGCGCGTCGTAGCCGAGCGCGTCGGCCAGCATGGTCACGTCGGCGCCGGTCGCCTCACACACCTCCGACACCGCGTTGATGAACGAGATCTTCGTGGCCAGAAAGGCATTGGCGGAGACTTTCACCAATTCGGCTGTCGCCAGGTCGGTGAGCAGGAACGGGACCTCGGCGGCGAGGAGATCGGCGTAGATCTCGCGCACCAGATCCTCGACCCATCCTGCCGCGGCACGCCCCGGGTCGACGCCGAGGACCAGCCGGTCCGGCCGCAAGGTGTCCTTGACCGCGAAGCCTTCCCGCAGGAATTCCGGGTTCCACGCCACCTCCACGTCGGTGGAACTCAGGGCGCGAGCGCGGGCTCCGAGCGCGGCGGCCGTGCCGACCGGAACCGTCGACTTGCCGATGATCACCGAGGGGCGCTCCAGCAGCGGGGCGAGCGTATCCACCACCGCGTGCACGTACTTCAGGTCGGCGGCGTACTCGCCCTTCTTCTGCGGGGTGCCCACGCCGAGGAAATGCACCTCCGCGTGCGCGGCCGCCTCGGCGTAGGAGGTGGTGAACCGCAAGCGGCCCGCGTCGAGGTTGCGACGCAGCACACCCTCCAGGCCCGGTTCGTAGAACGGCACCACCCCGTCGGACAGCTTCGCGACCTTGCCCGGGTCCACGTCCACTCCGATGACGTCGTGCCCGAGTTCGGCCATGCACGCCGCGTGCGTGGCCCCGAGATACCCGGTTCCGAAGACTGTGCATCGCATGATCGATTGGTAAGCCTCTCCGGTGGCCGCGCCACGTCAGCGAGGCAAGGGTCCGGGCAACAGCAGATGTACATGCGGCGACATCGGTGATTACGGTGCCGTGACCTGGCATAACGGTCGCTAGTATCGACGTGGTGCGACGTCGTCGGTGGGTGTGGAGCGGGCTCGGCGCCTGCGTGGCGGTGGTCGTCGCGACGGTCGCGCTGTGGCCGGTCTATGTGCGCCCGCGGACCGACCCGCCCGTGTCGGCGGACGCTGTTCTCGTCCTGGGCGGGGCGCACGACGGCCGCGAGCAACTGGGTCTGCGCTTGGCGCGCGAGGGGTACGCGCCTCGCGTGGTGTTCTCCGATCCCTATGAGAACAGCGCCATGCTGAACCGTATCTGCCACGGCGGCTACAGCTTCGAAGTCGTGTGCTTCGACCCGTCCCCCCGCACCACCCGCGGCGAGGGGCGCGAACTCGCCCGCCTGGCCCGCGCCCACAATTGGCGGCGAGTCATCGTCGTCACCTTCACTCCCCACATCTCCCGAGCCCGCTACGTCTTGCAGAAGTGCTGGAACGGAGAACTCCTCTTCGTCGATCCCGAACCAGACCTCTCCATCCCTCGCTGGGCCTACGACTACGCCTACCAATCCGTGGGCTTCACAAAGGCATTTTTCGAGGACTGCTGAATCACTGCGGGCCCATCGGGCGTTGTCCATCGCAGGCCCGCCGAACGATATCCGCGAACCCGCGGCGGACCACTCCGGAGGCGGCAACTCGGCCCGAAGTGATCCGGCGGCCGGGGGCGTGATGTGGGCCCTGCTGCCCAGCTGCGTCGGTACTACCTGGTGAACAATCTGCGGGCGGATGACGTCACTTTGACTCTGTGAAAGAAGTAGCCGTACATTCTGTCGCGTAGTGGCGGGATGGCCGCCATGGAAGCAATGGTGCACACCTCTCCGGGAGGGCAGATGGATTACGACTGGTCAGCGGAGGATCTGGCGTTTCGCGACGAGGTGCGCGCATTCCTCGACGCGAAGCTGACGCCGGAATTGCGGCGGGCCGGGCGCTTGGCGACGAGCGTGTATCCCGACCACGAGGCGAGCATGGAATGGCAGCGAATCCTGCACGAGCGCGGCTGGGCGGCGCCGGCCTGGCCGGTGGAGCACGGCGGATGCGACTGGAGCCTGACCCAGCACTACATCTACCAGCGGGAATCCGCGCTGGCCGGCGCGCCCGCGCTCTCGCCGATGGGCATCAGGATGGTGGCGCCCGCGATCATCGCGTTCGGCACGGAAGAGCAGAAGGCGTTCTTCCTGCCGCGCATCCTCACCGGCGAGGTCTTCTTCTGCCAGGGATACTCCGAGCCCGAGGCGGGATCGGACCTGGCCGCGTTGTCCATGGCCGCCGTCGACGACGGCGAGGATTTCGTGTGCACCGGCAGCAAGATCTGGACCACCCACGCCACCGAGGCGAACTGGATCTTCTGCCTCGTGCGCACCTCGCGCACCGGGAAGAAGCAGCAGGGCATCACGTTCCTGCTGATCGACATGACCGCGCCGGGCATCGAGATCCGGCCGCTGGTGATGACCTCCGGTGAGCAGGTGCAGAACCAGGTCTTCTTCGACAACGTGCGGGTGCCCAAGAGCAATGTGCTCGGCCGGATCGACGACGGGTGGACCGTCGCGAAATACCTGCTGGTACACGAGCGCGGCGGAGCGGCCGCGCCGTGGCTGCAGGTCATGGCCGAGGACATCGCCGCCAACGCGGCGCAGCAGCCCGGCCCGGACGGCAACCCGCTGATCGATGACCGCGCCTTCGCGGCGAAGCTCGCGGATCTGCGCATCCGCACCGAGGTCCTGGAGATCCTGGAATATCGCACCATCTCCGCGATGGCGCAGGGCAAGAACCCGGGCCCGGCATCCTCCATACTCAAGATTCTCGGCACCGAACTCAGCCAGAAGCTCACCGAACTGGCGCTGGAGGCCGCGGGACCGCGCGGGCGCCTGTACCAGCCGCACGCCACCAAGCCCGGCGGGCCGATCGCCCAGTTCACACCCCCCGCCGACGGTTACCACAGTGGCGCGGCTTGGCAGGCCGTCGCGCCGCTGAAGTACTTCAACGACCGAGCGGGCTCGATCTACGCGGGCAGCAACGAGATTCAGCGAAACATCCTCGCCAAAGCAGCATTGGGGCTCTGATGGACTTCACGCTTACCGACGAGCAGGAAATGCTCCGCTCCGCGATCGCCGGCTACCTCGGCGCCCGATACGACCTGGAGAAGAGCCGCATCGCGGCGAAATCGGAGGTCGGCTGGCAGCCCGCCGTATGGCGCGGCTTCGCCGACGAACTGGGCATTCTCGGCGCGACCCTGCCCGAGCGGGTGGATGGCACGGGCGGCGGGCCGGTCGAGCTCATGGTGATCGCCGAGGAACTCGGCCGGGCCTTGGTGGTCGAGCCGTTCGTGGACACGGTGGTGATCGGCGCCGGATTGCTCGACCGTTGCGGCGGGGAGCAGGCCGATGCCGTGCTGCGCCGGATCGTGGCCGGGGACGCGCGCATAGCATTCGCCGCGCTGGAACCGACTTCGGGGCATGCCCTGTACGACGTGTCCACCACCGCCCGCCGCGACGGCGACGCCTGGGTGCTCGACGGCGCGAAAATCGTGGTGACCGGCGCCCCGTCGGCCACCGACCTGCTGATCACCGCACGCACGTCCGGCGAGCGGCGCGACAAGGCGGGGATCTCGCTGTTCCGGCTCCAATTCGACGCCGGTGATCCGCCCCCCGGCGTCGAGGTGCACACCTACCGCACCATCGACGACCGTACCGCCGCCGACCTGGTGTTCACCGGCCTGCGGCTGCCCGCCGACGCTCTACTCGGCGCGGAGTCGGACGGCTGGGCCGTCATCGAGCCGACCATCGCGGAGGCGACCGCGGCGATCTGCGCCGAAGCGGTCGGCTGCATGCGCAAGGTGCTCGCCGACACCATCGACTACGCCAAGCAGCGCGAGCAGTTCGGTCAGCCGATCGGCAGCTTCCAGGCGCTGCAACACCGCATGGTCGATATGTACATCGAACTCGAACAGGCCATCGCGGCGGTCCATCTCGCCGTCCACTCGCTGCGCGCGCCCGCCGCGGACCGCGCCCGCGCCGTCTCGGCGGCGAAGGTCACCGTTGCCAGGGCGGCCCGGTTCATCGGACAGAACGCCGTGCAACTGCACGGCGCGATGGGCATGACCGAGGAACTGGCCATCGGCCACTACTTCAAGCGGCTCACCGTGATCGAGCACGAATTCGGCTCCACCGACGAGCACCTCGCCAGGTACGCCGCGCTGACCCGGCCGTAGGTTCGGGAGTCGCGCAGACGACTCGCGCCCGCAACAGTTCGGGATGGCGCGACCCGAACCGATGGCCGATGCTGTTGTAGTGGAACAGGTGTCGGTCATCGACCGGGTGCGGGGTGCGCTGCTCGGCGGTGCGGTGGGTGACGCGCTCGGACGGCCGCTCGAGTTTCTGCGACTGGAGCAGATCCGCAAGCGGTACGGCGCCAACGGCGTGACGGACTTCCTGCCGTCACGGCCGAAGGGTGCGCCGCGCCAGATCACCGACGACACCCAGATGACGTTGTTCACCGCGGAGGGACTGCTGCGTTCGGCGCCGGGGACGGATCCGGTGCCCGCCTTGCGCCGGGCGTATCTGCGCTGGTGGCACACGCAGCTGCGGAAGAAGCCCGGGGCAGAGCCCGACGGCTGGCTGGCCGGTCTGCCGTTTCTGTATGCGGTTCGCGCGCCGGGAAACGCATGCATGTCCGGCTTGCGCAGGCAAGCGCGGGAGTATCTTCCGCCACGTCCGCTCGGGGCGACCGGCCGCGTGAATCCGGACTCCAAGGGATGCGGCGCCGTCATGCGGTCCGCGCCGTTCGGGTTGATCGGCGCGGGACCTGATCGCGCGTTCACCATGGCCGCGAGGGCGGCGCAGCTCACCCACGGACATCCCACCGGATATCTCGCCGCGGGCGCCTTGGCGGCGCTGGTCGATCGCGTCGTGGACGGGACCGAGCTATCGCAGGCGGTGCGGCAGACCATCGCTCAGCTCACCGCGCTGCCCGCGGGTGCGGAAACGGCAGTGGCCCTGACCCGAGCCGTCGAGTTGTCCGGGCAGGCACCCGCCGCTGAACAGGTCGAGCAGGTCGGCGCCGGATGGGTCGCCGAGGAGTGCCTGTCCATCGCGGTCTATTGCGCTCTGTCCGCGGCCCGGACCGGCGATGTGCGCGCGGCGTTGCTGCTGGCGGTGAACCACTCCGGCGACTCCGATTCCACGGGCGCGGTGGCGGGCAACTTGATCGGAGCCGTTCACGGCCTTTCCGCGTTACCGATGGACTGGGCATGCGCGGTCGAGGGCCATGACGTGCTGGCGCAGGTCGCGGCGGACGACCTCGTCGACTCCCGCCTCGGCGCCCGGTCGGCACTCGGAGCCCGATACCCGATCGACGACGGCTCGTAGAACGGGCCGGGCTCGGGAAACGGAAAGAGCCCGGGTCCAAGTGGACCCGGGCTCTTTCCGTGCTCATGCCGTGCTCAGCCCTTCCGGCCCGGCGCTTTCGCGCCGGCTTTGAAGCCGAGACCGCCGGGCTTGGCGGTGGGCGGCGCGGCTTCGGGTGCACCGTTGCCGTTCGCGCCGTTGGACTGCTCCGGTTCGGCGGCGGGTTCGGGCTGCGCGGCGGAAGTTTCCGCGACGGGAGCCGGTTCGGCGGGAGCCGCGTCCTTCGGGGCAGCTGCCGACTTGCCGGGGGCCTTGGGACCGGGCCGCTTGAATCCGGACTTCATGGCCAGCCCCTTGGCGGGCACCGTCGGCTTGGTCTCGGTCGGGCCGGTTTCGGCCGTTTCCGTGACCGTTTCGGCCGACTTCGCCTCGGCCGGTTCCGCAGCCGCTTCGGCGGACGCTGCCTCGGCCGCAGGGGCGGACGCCGGCGCCTTGGCCGCGCCCTTCATGGCGAGACCACCGCCGGGCGCCTTCGCACCGCCCTTCATGCCCAGTCCCTTGACCGGCTTGGCCGCGGGAGCTTCGGTTGTGGACGCCTCGGCCGGGGCTTCGGCGGCGGGGGCCGCGGCGGCCTTGGCGCCGGGCGCTTTGGCTCCACCCTTCATGCCCAGGCCGCCGGGCGCCTTCGCCGGGCCCTTCATGGCGAGACCCTTGACCGGAGCGGCGGGAGCCGACGTGGCCTCGGTCTCCGCCGATTCGGCGGTGGGAGCCTTGGCGCCGGGCGCCTTGGCCGCACCCTTCATGCCCAGGCCGCCGGGCGCCTTCGCCGGGCCCTTCATGGCGAGGCCGCCACCACCGGGCGCCTTCGCCGGGCCCTTCATCGCCAGGCCGCCGCCGCTCGGCGCGGCCTTCGCCGGCGCGGGAGCCTCGGCGGCCGGGGCCGGTTCGGGCTCCGGTTCGGGCTCCGCCTCGGGCGCCTTCGGCTCCTGGACGACCGTCAGGTTCTCGGTCAGCACCGCGGGCTCGACGCGCTCGATGGCGTCCAGCATCAGCTGGGCGACGTCCACCACCTCGACGCCTTCGCCTTCGCCCTTCTCCTGACGCGCGGTGACGCCGTCGGTGAGCATCACGCGGCAGAACGGGCAACCGGTCGCGATCTTCGCCGGGGAGGTGGTCAGCGCCTCGTCCACGCGGTCGATGTTGACGCGCTTGCCGAGCTGCTCTTCCATCCACATCCGCGCGCCACCGGCGCCGCAGCACATGGACCGCTCGCCGTGCCGGGGCATCTCGACCAGATTCGAACCGGACGCGGCCATCAGCTCGCGCGGCGCGTTGTAGATCTTGTTGTGCCTGCCCAGGTAGCAGGGGTCGTGGTAGGTGACGTTCTGCGACACCGAGGCCACCGGGATCAGCTGCTTCTGCCGCACCAGGCGGTTGAGCAGCTGGGTGTGGTGCACGACCTCATAGGTGCCGCCGACCTGCGGGTACTCGTTGTTGAGCGCGTTGAAGCAGTGCGCACAGGTGACGACGATCTTCTTCTTGCGATCCTCGACGCCCTCGAACACCGAGTTCAGCAGCTCGATGTTCTGCTGGGCCAGCTGCTGGAACAGGAACTCGTTGCCCGCGCGGCGAGCGGAGTCACCGGTGCAGGTCTCCTCCGCGCCGAGCACCATGAACTTCACGCCCGCGGTGGCCAGCAACTCGGCGACCGCCTTGGTGGTCTTCTTGGCGCGGTCCTCGTAGGCGCCCGCGCAGCCGACCCAGAACAGGTACTCGTACCCGTCGAAGCTGTCGGCGTCCCGACCGAACACCGGGGTCTGGAAATCGAGCTCGTTGATCCAGTTCAGCCGGTCCTTGGCGTTCTGGCCCCAGGGGTTGCCCTTGTTCTCCAGGTTCTTGAACAGACCGGCGAGCTCGGAGGGGAACTCCGACTCGATCAGCACCTGGTAGCGGCGCATGTCGATGATGTGGTCGACGTGCTCGATGTCCACCGGGCACTGCTCGACGCACGCGCCGCAGGTGGTGCAGCTCCACAACACCTCGGGATCGATGATGCCGTTGACCTCCGCGCCGCCGACCAGCGGTCGCTCGGCCTCGGCCTTCGCCGCCTCGGAGATCTTGGCCAGCTTCGCCTCGTTCGGGTTGCCTTCCGCGTCGACCAGACCGACCTCGTCGCCACCCATGTCCTTGCGGCCGCCGGCCAGCAGGTAGGGGGCCTTCGCGTAGCCGTGGTCGCGCAGCGACATGATCAGCAGCTTGGGCGACAGCGGCTTGCCGGTGTTCCAGGCGGGGCACTGCGACTGGCAGCGGCCACACTCGGTGCAGGTGGTGAAGTCCAGCCAGCCCTTCCAGGAGAAGTCCTCGATGCGGCCTGCGCCGAAGGTGTCGGTGTCCGGGTCGGCGGTCTCCATGTCGACCGGCTTGCCCTTCGACATCATCGGCTTGGCCGGGCCCAGCGCGACGCCGCCGTCCTCTTCGCGCTTGAAGTAGATGTTCGGGAACGCCGAGAACCGGTGCCAGGCCACGCCCCAGGTGACGTTGCGACCGACGAAGTAGAGGAACGCCATTCCCGACATCAGCTTCACGAAGGCGAACAGCGCCACCATCGTGGTGTTCGCGGGCAGCAGCTTCGCCACCTGCATGGTGAAGAAGTCGGTGGCCGGGTCGGCGTGGCCGTAGGCGGCGATCTTGCCCGCCTTCACGAAGATCATGCCCAGGCCCTCGAGCAGCACGATCGCCTCGATGACGTAGGCCGGAGCGAACTTCGAACCGCTGAAGCGGGACAAGCGCTCGGGCAGGCGGGGGTGGTTGAGCTGGCGCAGGACGATCAGCGTCAGGATGCCGACCACGGTGCCGATGCCGAGGATCTCGTCCCACAGGTGGTAGACGGCCAGGTTGCCGATGATCGGCCAGTGGAAGGCCGGATCGAAGGTCTGCCCGTACGCCTCGAACCACAGCATGGCGCCGCCGATGAAGCCGATCATCACCAGCCAGTGCGCCCAGCCGACGGTGCGGAATTTGTTCATGCGCGTATGCGCGAGGAACTCCACGATCATCTGCTTGAAGCGCGGGAAGAAGGGCCGCCAACGGTCCGGCGCGGGCTGTCCGATCATGATGGCGCGGACGATATTGCGGACGCCGCCGATGAACGACGCCCAACACAGGAGGCTGAGCGCCGCCCCAATCGTGCCCAGCGTCACTGTCAGGGCATTCATGTCGCGACCTTTCTTTAGAGGCACCTCGACCGCGGCCGCATTCTGCTACCGCGTCGGTTGGCTCGTATCCTAACTGGCAGTAAGTTACCCGCCAGTAACAACCATGTCCATCGTACGATCGGCTTTTGGGCTATAGCCCCATATGCTGGGGCTTGACCCATTATTTACCTGTGATCAATGTCACAGTAATTTCGGCCGATCCCGCAGCTGGCCGGTTGTTCACCACCGTAAACGCCGAAGCATCCCGTCCAGTCGGTAAGGATTGGCTTAGTCCCCATGCCTGATAGGGGATCTCGCTTAAAACGCGCCGTTCTATTAGGCTCACGACGTTCTGATCACTGCGACCGTCTTCACACTGCTCGGGGAGGATCCGGAGCCGACCACCCGGATGTGCTGGATAGAGCTCTCGCGTGCTGAAGAGCAGCGGTGACGTACGACCTGATGATGGATTGGAAACTGAATGAAATTCCGCAGAACCACCGCGGCGGCCGCGATGGTCATCGGTGCGATGACCATTGGACTGGGAACCGCCCATGCCGATGCCGAACCGGCCGCTGACCCCATCCGGTACTCGGTCAAGCTGGTGGAGAAGACCGTCGTGACGACGCTCAAGGGGGGAACCTTCGAGCTGGCCAAGTCGTCCGAGGACGTCAAGGAAGACGACGTCTACCGGATCAAGGACTCCCAGGGCAACGCGGTCCTCACGCTGCCGATCGCCTTCAAGGTCGCCGACACCGTCGTTCCGGTGAAGCCGGTCGTGAAGGACGACAACACCGTCCTCGAGCTGACGCCCGAGCAGGGTGTGACCGTGCCCAAGGACAAGCCGGCCAACGCGGTCAACGTCGTCGCGCAGCCGATCGCCTCGCCGATCGAGAACCAGCGCGCACAGAACGAGTTCGCCAGCCAGTTCGGCATCGCGACCGCGGTGGGTGGCTTCCTCGGCACCGCCGTGGGCGTCATCGGCGGTGCGGTGATCGGCTGCATCCTCGGCCTGCCGTTCCTCGGCGTCGGCTGCATCCCGGCCGCGATCGCGGGCGCGGGCATCGGCGGCATCCTCGGCACCGTGGCGGTCGGTGGCCCCATGCTGGCCGTCGCGGGTATCGACCTGATCAACACCCTGCAGGCGCCGGAAGGCACCACGAAGTGGGCGGACAAGCCGAACTAGGCATTCGCCTGTTCGTTCGAATCATCGGCGGCCCGCTCTCCTCGGAGAGCGGGCCGCCGGTCGTTCACCCGGCCAGATCGAGCAGCCCGCGCACGACGACCTCACCCAGTTCCTCGCCCAGCCTGCCGAACGAGCGCTCGACCATCTCGAACGTCCCGTCCTCGCGAACGACCAGCACCGTGCTCGCCCTGGTGCCGTGCACGGTGTGCGCGACGAACCTGGCGGAGAGCGCCCGCTCCAGTTCGTGCGGCACGCCGGTCCGCGGCAGGAGATCGTCGGGGGCCTCGGTGCGGTCGGCCAACACCTCGAAGTAGCGGTCCACCGCACCGGGCTCGGTGTGCACCACATCGCGCAACTCGGTCACGCCCGCCCGTATCTTGGGCCAGACGGGCTGTGGCGCCGTCAGATCCGGTACGACCGGGTTCGGAACCGCGGAGGTGACGAACGTGCCGTTGGAGAGGCCGTGGAAGCCCGGAGCGAGTTCGCGCGGCTCCGCTGCGCTGCGATTGGAATGCCACCACAGCGTGCGCAGGTCGGAGACCACCAGGTTGTAGCCGTTGTAGTCGTCCGGAGCGGCGGCGACGTCGAGGACGTATTTCTCCGGCCCGGGGGATTCGCCCGCCGCACCGCGGTCGGAGGCGCCGCGCAGGAAGTCCATCAGCAGCGCGCCCCGGGAACGGGCGTCGAGGCGTAGATCGGCGGGATTGCGCACGTTCGTGACGGCGGCGAAGCGATTGTCGCCGTGGGGCTGAGTGCTCAGGCCCAGCCACGTCCCGGGAGGCTCACCGTGGGCCCGGCCCGGGGCTCCGGTGTCGCGTCCGGCGAGCAGGCCGGGCGCCTCGGGCCACCAGCGCATGGACTCGGTCGGCCGAGTGTAGAACTCGTCTCGGTTGGCGGCCACGATCAACCGGTATTCCGGGTGCGCGCGCCAGCCGATCAACACCAAACACATGCGGTCCAGGATGCCGGACCGCCGCCGCACCCCATGCGGGGTTTCCGGCGCAGGGGGCCGCGTAAGGGCAGTGGAAAGCCCCTGAGACGGCGAAAAGGCCGACAGCTCGACGCTGCCGGCCTTTCCTCGTTCCTGCTGTCAGTTGGTGCGCACGCGCAGCCCCGGGTTGTCGGAGAGCACCACGTGCACCGGCTGCGCGAACAGCTGCGGCACGTTGCCGGTAAGGGCGCCGATGAGATTCGGGATCTCGCAGATCGGGTAGTCCGCCACCGACGACGCGCTGGAGATGCCGAGCGCCAGGCGGCCGGTCACGATCGGACCGCCGCTGTCGCCGGGCAGCGCGCAGATGTTGGCCGAGAAGCTCTGGGTGAGTTCCCGGTCGCCGACCTGCACCGTCTGGTCGACGGCGTTGACCACACCGCAGCTGAAGCCGGTGCGCGCACCGGACTTGCAGACCGGCGCGCCGACGACCGGGGTCGCCACGCCGTCGACCGGGATCGGAGCCGCGCCGGGCGCGCGGACGCCGTTGTTCGCGAAACGGTCCTTGGCCTGGTCGTTGACCCGAATGATCGAGTAGTCCTGCTCGCCGAGCACCGACTTCTGGAAGACGCCTAGCTGCGCGCCGAGGCGGTCGCCGTTCATCTCGTACACGCCCGCGGCGTTGCCGCTGCCCGCGGAGGGGATGTCGGGGTTGCAGTGGCCCGCGGTGATGTTCACCGTATTGCCGTTGCGGTCGGTGCCGTTGAAGCCGAGCGAGCAGCGCAGCGAGCTGCGTCCGGCGACCGAGGCGTAGCCGTCGCCGCCCGCGAGCGCCCCGCGCGCCTCTCCGGCGATCTCACCGGCCTGCACGGGGCCCTGCTCGCCCGCCACCGGCGGGGCCATCACGATGACGCGCGCCGGGTCGATGAAGTTCGGCATCGGCAGACCCGCCTGGTCCACGCGCACGGCGATCGCGTTGTTCACGGTGTCCACCACCGCGCCGCGCACCAGCGACCGCACCGCCTCCGGCTGGCCCTCCAGCCAGCGCTCGAACGCACTCTTCTCGCCACGCAGCGCCGCTTCGCTCTTGGCGACGTTGCGGACCTCGAAACCGGCCGACTCGGCGGCCTTCTTCGCCTCGTCTGCGCCGGGACCCTGCGCCAGCGCCACGACCGCCTTGCCCGCGTCGTCCAGCCAGGAGCCGGCGAACACGGCCGGGTACTGCCGCTGGGCGGTGGTGGCGAACGCGGCCACCTGCTGCGCCACCTCCGCGCGGTGCAGGTACTCGTCGGGCGAGATCTTCAGATCGCGGGTCACCGCGGCGACCAGTTCGGCGGGCAGGCCGGGACCCTGGTCGGGCTGAGCTGTCGCTACTGCCGCCGTGGGCCCGAACAGCAGTATCGCCGCCGAGGCGGCGATCACTGTCTTTCGGATTACGGTCTGTCGCGCAGTCGAGCGGGGAGGTCCTATACGTGGCAGGAGCATGAGCAGACTATATGGGGTTTGACGCGGTATGCCTACTCATCTCGTGCTTCTCGATTCCGGCATAGCCCCGCGACCGGGGATATGTGGGATGCCACAGATTTCGGGCTCGCGCTCAGCTCGCGTTCGGCCGCGTGCGCACGGCGATTCCGCTGCCGATTCCGCCGCCGGAAGAGGCGTCGATGTCGGCCAGGATGGCCCGGATCGGGATGCCGAGCGAAGCGGTGCCGCCGTACTGCGCGAGCGCGATGTTGGCCTCGTTGCAGTTCGGCGCGTCCGCGGCGTTGGAACCGCTGGTGATGCCCAGCGCCAGGGTGCCGGACACGATCGCGCCGCCGCTGTCACCGCCCAGGGTGCAGGCCGAGCTGGCGAACCCGCGCACGGTCTTGCTCTCGCCCTCGGCCGTGTAGAGCTGCGTCTCCACCCGGTCGGCCACGACGAAGCCGCAGGTGAAAGTGGAGGACTGGCCCGACTTGCAGACCGGGGCGCCGGTGATCGGGTCGGCGGTGCCGGTGATCGCGAGCGTGGTGCCGTTGGCGCCGCGCACCGAGGGCTGGTCCATGCCCGCCCGCACCGCGCGCTCGTTCAGCTTGATCACCGAGTAGTCCAGCGCGGATTGTCCGCCCAGCGAGGCGCGCACGAACGTGCCGAGTTCGGGGCTGGCCGGGATGTCGCGGACGTTCGGCAGGTACACGCCGGCTTCCTGGTTGCCCTTGCCCAGGTTCGGATCACAGTGGCCCGCACTGATGTTCAGCGCGTTGCCGGACGCGTCGATGCTGTTGAACCCGAACGAGCACACGTCGACCGCGCGCAGCGACGAGTCGGCGAGCGAACCGGGAGCGCTGATGTAGGTGTCACCGCCCATCGGCCTGCGCTCGACCGGGCCGCCGCTGTTCGGCGACAGGATGACCTTGATGTTCGCCAGCAGGGTGGGCAGGTTGAGCATGTGACCCGCGGGCGTGTTGGCGACGCTGAGCACCAGCTGGCTGTTCAGGAAGTCGATGGCCACGGAGTTGATCGCCTGCGAGATCTCCCGCGGTAGTCCGGTGATCCACTGGTTGAGCTGCACCAGCGAGCTCTCCAGGCTGTCCGCGGACACCGGGGCCAGCCGGGTCTGGTAGCCGTCGGCCGCGGCGATCTTGGCGGCGTCCAGTGACGTCACCGCCATGACGGGCTTGCCGTCGGCGCCGATCCAGGCGCCCGCGAAGGAATCCGGTCGCTCCGAACGGAAATCGCGCGCGTAGTCGCGCAACTGCTGGGCGCGCGCGGCGCGGTCCAGGTACTCCGTGGGGGTCATCTTCAGATCACGCGCGATGGCCTGCACGAGTTCCGGGGGGAGATTGTCCGCCGCGAGCTGCGCCGGGGCTTCGGGAACCGCCGAGGCGGTGGTCGTGCCGAACAAGGGAGCCAGGAGAACGGTCGATGCGATGGCGACAGCCTTGACCGCGGCGCGACGCGCCACCAACTTGCGCATGAAGTCCCTTCGTCGGCACGCACGTGCCAGCTAAATCCGTGGCCACGGGCAGAATCCGTTGGCGCACAGCCTTCGTCCAGCAACCGACCGGTGTGGGAATTCATCCGACAACACGGTCAGCGCAACACTCTAAGCCACAAACCCGGATAGGACGCTACTAATCACCGACTACCCGGTATTCCCATGCCGGGGATGGTGGGGATCTGCGGCAGCTGCTGCCCGAACGGGTTGGTGGTGGGCGTGGGGGTCCGCGTGGTCGAGGTACGAGTGGTGGTGGTCGGCGTCGTCGTCGGCGGCTCGGTGGTGGGGGGCGGCGTCGTGGTGGTCGGCTCCGGCGTCGTCGTCTCGGTGATCACCACCGGCGGTTCGGGCGGCTCGGTGGTGGTGGGCGTCATCGAGGTGGCGAGCGGCGGGGGCGGGGCCGGGCTGACCGACGTCGGCTCGGACTTGGCGTCGGGCAACGGCGGCACCGGTGTCTCGCCGCCGTCGCGGAAGAGCAAGGCCACCACGATGCCGCCGAGCACCAGCCCGACCACCGCCGCGCCCGCGATCAGCAGCGGGATGCGTTTCGATTCCTTCGCGGGAACCGCTGCCTGCGCCGGTTTCTCGGGTTCCGGCTCGGATTCGGCCACCAGGGTCGGCTCCGAGATCGGGATGGCCGCCGAATACGCCTGCGGTAGCGCGTCGGCGGCGGGCACGGCCGGGATGACGATGGTGTCCACCGTCGAGTTCTCCGCGGTGGACGGGTCCGGCGGGGTGGCCCCGGCCGGGGTGGCGAGCACGGCGGCGAGTGCCCCTCGGGCCGCGTCGTGGGCGAAGGACCTACCGTCGGCTCCGGTCTCGGCGCTGGGCAGCTCACCCTCGCTGACCAGCAGCACCGAGCGCAGACCCAGGTAGTCCAAGGCGTCACGCAGCGAACGCACATACTCGGCGGGCCAGTGCGCCGGATGGGTCGCATAGAACTCGGCCGCACCGCTGAGATGTTCGGCGGCCAGGTTGATCAGGCAGAACAGGGCGGTCGCGACGAGGTCCTCGGCGCGATACGCCTCCCCGTCGTCGACCGGGATGCCCGCCGGGTCGCCCACCGCGGACACGAAGCCGCCGATCGAGTGCGAGTCGCCCGTGGGCGGGGGACCGCCCAGCTCGGCGTCACCATCGTCGGACATGTGCAGAACCGACTCACGGACGATGTACCGCGGCTCCTCGTCACCGTCGGTGACGATGACCGCCGTGCACTCGTCGTCGGCGACGCGCAGGCCAACCCCAGTGGCCATCTCACCTACCTCGCTTCGGCGTTCCCGCTGACGGAACCGCACCCGGTCACACCAGAAGCGAACCGTGTCCCATGGCGCGGAGCATCGACAATAACTCCGAACGGGACCGGGCACCGACCCGGCGTCGGATGCGCGCGACGTGATGCTCGACTGTCTTCGCCGAAATGTACAGGCGCGCACCGATCTCGCGGTAGGTGAGCCCGAGCAGAACCAGCTCGGCCACTTCGCGCTCCCGTTCGCTGAGGATCGCGGCCTGCGGCGGCGTGGGCGGCGGAGCGTCGCCGTTGTGCGTCACCGGTGCGGCGGGCCGAGCCTGCGCCTCCTGGGGACGGGCGTCGGCGCGGACCGTGCGGGCCAGTTTCAGCAGTGCGGTGGCCGTGGCGGAGTCGGCCGCCGCGAGCGCCGCCTCGCTGGCCAGCCGGGCGCCGTCCCAGATCATGCCGATCTCGGTGAGCGCAGCGACGGCCGCGTGCACCGGTGCGGTGGCCACTTGGCCGCGCAGCACCAGCACCCAGGTGCGGCCCGCGTCGGCGAGTACCGCGGCGTGCCGGTCGCCCGCCTCCGCCGCGGTTTTCAACGCGTGCGCGTGCGGCAACAGGTCCTCGGGGCTCTCGTGCGCGATCGCGGCCTGCACGCCGTACCAGTGGAAGGCGTTGGACCAGGCGGGCGGATCGTTCAGGCGGCGCAGCAGCGCGAGTGCGGCGTCCACCAAGGGCGCGATCCGGCGTTCGTCGCGCATCCGGATGGCCGCCAACCACAGCTCACCGATCGGCAACAGCGCCAGCAGGTCGGCCTGCACGTCGTCGAACAGCGGATACGCGGCCTGCCACGCGCGGGCGAGCGCGGTGTGGTCACCGCTGCGCCGCGCGAGACCCACCGCGACGCCGTGCGCCAGCAGCCGATCGCGCACATCGAGCCGGTCGTGGTCGAGCGCGGCCACCGTGGCCGCGGCGGCGCGCTCGTCGCCGCCGAGCATCGCCGTCCAGGCCGCGAGCACGTCGAGCTGATGGCAGCGCAGCCCGCTGGCGGTGGCGCGGCGCAGCGCGTCCTGGGCCCGGCGGGGCTCGCCGGTGCCGAGCGAGAGCAGAGTGGCGATGGAGGCCGCCGTGCAGGGCAGGAAGCGGTCCACGCCCGCGTCCGCGTGGGCCGCCTGGACCAGCGCCGACACCGCGGCCGCGGTGTTGTTGCCCGGTTCGATGGTGTCCGCGAGCGCGGTCGCGATCAGCCGGGCGTGCGCACCGGCTTCGGTGGGCGGCCATTTCGTGGCCGAGGACGACATCTCCCTGGCGCCCGGCACGTCACCGGCCAGGCACAACACCGTCGCGCCGACCGCCCAATCCGGTCCGACCCGATGTCCGCCGAGCCAGGTGTACAGCTGCGCCGCGCGGCCGACCAGGCCCCGGCGGGTGAGCACCGCCGCGCAGATCCGCACCGCCGTCGCGAGCTCCGTGCCGGTGCTGCCCGACCGCGCCAGCATCGGCTCGGCCAGCCGCATGGCCGTGTCGCCGTCGCCGGTCCGCGCGGCGGCCTCGGCCCAGCGCAGCGCGATCAGATCGAGTTCGGCCCCCGCGGCCGCCGCGGCGGCGTAGTAGCGGACCGCCTCACGGCCGGCTTGGCCCGCCGCGTCGACGAGGAAGTCGGCCAGACGCGGATCGCGGACCCCGGATTCGGCCAGTTGCAGCGCCGTGCGGTCGCGCAGCAGGCCCGCCTCCAGGCGAGCGCCGAGCAACCGGCGTTCGACCGCGACGAACCTGCGGTCGCCGAGCAGCGTGCGCAGGGGGGCGACGGCGGGTTCCAGCAGCAGGTCCGCGTCGGTCACCAGAGCGCTGGCCCTGGCGCGGTCGATGAGATCCTGCGCGACGGACTGCTCCACGCCGAGCACCTCGGTGAGCTCGCTGGAATCCAGGCCCGTGCCCGTGGTGGCGACCACCAAGGTCTCCAGCAGGTCGGGTTCGAGGTTGTCCAGCAACCCGCGAGCCCACGAGGCGACGGCCGTGTCGACGGCGGTGATGCCCGCGTCCAGACGCGCCGAGCACGCGGCCGTCAGCGCCGCCACCACGCCGCCGCGGATACCAGCCGTCTGCACGTGGATGTGCTGAGCGACCTGGCGCGGCACCATCATGCCCAGCTCCCGGGCGAACGGCGCCATGTCCGCGACGCCGAGCGGGCGCAGATCCACGACGCGCCCGCGCCGGGCGATCGCGTCGGCGAGCATCCGCAACCGCGGATCGTGCGGGCGCGGCTGCGTGGCGACCACCATCGTGCGATGCCCGGATTCCACTGCGGCGCAGAGGTATTCGAGATCGATGGGGCCGAGCGTGTGGGCGTTGTCGATGATCAGGGCCGGGCGGGCGGTATCGGTGGTGACGCCTGCCGTGCCGCTGCCCTGCGCTCGGGTCACCGGGTGCGAGCCGTTGCGCGCGTGGGCATGCTGGAGAGTGGCGATGTCGTCCTGCAGCGAGACGCCGCGGGCACGCAGACGGGCGCGGATCTCCGCGAGCAGCGTCGATTTGCCGGTCTGCGATCGGCCGCGGATCAGATAGACCACCGGCTGGTCGTCGGCGGAATCCAGATCGCGGAAGATGTCGCGAGCGCAGGGGAGTGTGTCGAAGGCGGTATCAGCCACCGGAGCCTCCCAGGATTTCTCCGGGAGCGCGCAGCACCGTGCCGAGGGTGTCGCCCAGCACGCCGGTCGGCAGGCTCGGCGCGGTCGGCGGCGTCGGCCGGGGCTGCTGCTGGGTGGGGGCGGGCGGGTTGGTCGGCGCGGGGGCGGGGGCCGGGGGAGGCTGCTGGGATTGCGGCTGGGGCGCGGGCTGCTGTGCCGGGGCGTCCGCGGGCGCGGGAGCGGGCTGATCGGGGTTCTGCTCGCTGTTCACCACGGCCACGGTGCTGTTCTGTGCCGCGGACGACGGCGAACCGGCTCCTGGCGCCTCGGTTTTCGGTCGCCCGGTGGCGGACGCGGAATCCGTGGCGGCGACAGCGGACGGTGCGGACGGGTCCCCCGCATGCGCTCCCGTCGTCCCGGCGACCTGCACGGCGCCGGTGCTGGACTGGTCGGTCGAGGCAGGCGAGGTCGAACCGGACTGGATGCCGGTGCCGATGGCGAGCGTGCCGGTGGCCAGCACGCCGATGGCGGCCGCGACACCCGCCACCACCGCGATGCGCTGCCTGCCGGTCAGTGCCCGCCTGCGCGGAGCGGGCTCCTCGGGCAACGCCGCGAGTCCGGCCGAGGGGAGCGCCCGGGGCTGCGGCACGGTCTCGTCCTCGGCCACCGGATCGACCACCGAGGGGAGCTGGTCGGTCTCGGCGGCGAGCAGATCTGCGGCCAGCAGCGCCGCTCCGCGGGCCGTGGTGTGCTCGGGGTCGGGAGCCGCCACCACGGGCAATCCGAACTCGGAGGAGATGAGTTCGGCGACCAGGGGGATGGCGCCGCCGCCTCCGGTGAGCAGGACGCGGCCGACGTCGCCGATGTCCAGCCCGGCCCGGTGCACCGCGTCGTGGATCAGGTTCATCGCACTCGACAGCGGTCCGCGCAGCAGGTCTTCCAACTCGCCGCGCACCAGCCGCACGGTGCTGCCGTGCGGATCCGCGGGGTCCACCCGGACCGGAACGACCGTCG
Organism: Nocardia sp. CY41; assembly: GCF_009829325.1. Lineage (GTDB taxonomy): Bacteria > Actinomycetota > Actinomycetes > Mycobacteriales > Mycobacteriaceae > Nocardia. Next base: position 21,020 of record NZ_VUOS01000023.1, on the reverse strand, counting down.
CGGTATTTATGGAAAGCTCTTCTTTCGCTTTTCTGCAGCGTTCTCGCAAAGCCGATAATTCGCGTTCCACCACCGGATCGAACGGATCGAAATCCGCGGCGAGCACCGCATTTGCCAGGACATAGCGCATGGTCAGCAGATCGAATTCCGCGCCGGCCACGTCGGTGCTGCGCAGCGGCGTGCCCAGCAGGCTGGCATGCTCGCCGGTGCGGACCACCGAAACGGTCGACCCAGATGCCCCGAGATCGAGGACGATCACCGCCCCGTCGTCGCTCCGGCCGTGCGCGGCGTCGAGCCAGCGGATCGCCGCGGTCGGCTCCGGAACCAGCGTGACCTCGCCGAGTCCGGCCCGTTCGAGTGCGTCGCGCTGGATGTCGACGGTGTGCCGCGACCACCAGGCCGGATGACAGGCGACCATCGCCTGGACACCGCTTCGCCCCGTCTCCGCGGCGATCTCGTCGACCAGGCATCCGATCGCGGTGGCCACCAGGTCGGGCGCCGAATACGAGGAACCGTCCTCGGCGAGCATGCCGACCGGGTCGCCGACCCTGGCGAGGAAGCCCTCCAGCATCACGTCGCTGGAATGTCGGCCGGTGGAGCGAGCGCCCGCGCCGAGCGTGGGCGCCATGTCCGGCGAGAGCCGTAGCACGCTCGGATGCGAGCGTAGAAATCCGCCGCCGGAGGGGCTGAGGCCGTCGTCGCCCTCTTCCGTTGCCGCCACGGCGACCGAATTCGACGCCCCGACAGTGATGCCGAGCGCCAGGCGCTGTGTCATTCGAGAACCCCGTTCGAGAAAACTGTCTGGTCCGGTGTCGCTGCTGTGTCCGAGCTGGTGCGCTGGGCGGTGTAGTTGCCGACGCAACCGTTCTGTCGGTTGCTGGCCATCAGCCGTTACCTCGTTAGGGGATCGTTTAGGGAAATTCCCCTAATTCCGCTCCCACCCCTATCGGGTGCCCTCGGCCGGTCATAGGGGTTCGCCCCGTTTCGGCGTAACGCGATGCGCTCCTAGCGTGATTTGCATTCCAACGACTGCGGATCAGCGAGGTCCGCCGGGACTCAGGAGACGATTCTCATGACACCCAACGCGATTCTGGAGTTCATCCTCGATCTGCTGCGGAACCACGAGGCCGCGGTCGCTTACTGCGCCAACCCGACCCAGGCGCTGGCCGCCGCGGGCCTGAGCGCGGTGACGCCGGAGGACATCGCCCTCTGCGCCCCGATGGTCGCGGAGTCGGCGCTGGTGACCGGCGGCTCCCAGTTGCAGTCCATCGTCGCGGCGGGCGCGCAGACCGGTGCGGCCGCCGCGGTCGGCGCGGCGAGCACCGTGGGCGCGGCGGCGGTGGCGGACGCCGGCGTCGACTTGGGCGCGGATCTGGGCGTCGATCTGGGCGCGGGTGGCGGGGTCGACGTCGACCTGGGTGTCGGCACGGGCGTCGACGTGGGCGCGGGCCTGAACACCGCGATCGAAACCGGGCTGGAGATCGGCGCGGGCCTGGGCGCGGGGCTGGCCACCGGCCTCGACACCGTGGTCGACGCGGGCGCCGACCTCTCCGCCGCCGTGGGCGGCCTGCTCGGCGCGGGCGCTCAGGTGATCAGCGGCATCGGCGCGGGCCTCGATCTCGATGCCGAAGGCGTGGGAGACATCGCCGCCGGACTCGAGACCGGACTGTCTACCGGTATCGGCGCGGGCGCGGGTCTCGGCGCGGGCTTGGAAGGTGCGGTGGACGCGACGACCGGCATGGGTGCCGGGCTGGAGGGCGCGGTGAACGGGGCGGCGGACCTCGGCGCCGGAGTCGGTGCGGGACTGCAGGGCGCGGTCGACGCCGCAACCGGACTGACCTCGGGACTCGACGCGGCGTTGGGCGCCGGTGCGCAGGCGGGTGCTGGTCTCGGCGCGGGCCTCGGGGGTGCCGTGGACGCGACGACCGGCCTCGGCGCAGGCTTGGAAACCGCCATCGGCGGTGCCGCGGACATCACCACGGGTCTCGGCGCGGGTTTGGAAGGGGCCGTGCAGGGTGCCACCGACATTTCCGCAGGATTGAACGCAGGTCTCGAAGGTGGTCTGGGTGCGGCGACGGATGTCACCGCAGGCCTTGGCGGAGGGGTCGGCGCGGGTCTGGAAGGCGCTGTTGAGGCGACGACCGGCCTGGGTGCGGGTCTCGGTGCGGGTCTGGATGGGGCAGTGGATGCGGCGGCCGGGCTCGGTGCCGGTCTGGAGGGTGCTGTCGATGCGACGACCGGTTTGACGACCGGGCTCGGCGCAGGACTCGGTGGTGCCGTGGGTGGCGCGGCGGATGCCTCTGCCGCTCTGGGTACGGGTTTCGAAAGCGCGATCGGCGGGGCGGCGGACCTGGGCGCCGGTGTGGGTGCGGGTCTGGAGGGCGGTCTGGGCGCGGCGACGGATATCACCGCGGGTCTGGGCGCGGGCCTGGAGGGCGCTGTCGATACGACGACCGGTCTTGGCGCGGGTCTCGAGGGTGCGGTTGGTGGCGCGGCGGACGTCACCACGGGTCTTGGTGCCGGGCTGGATGGAGCCGCAGGTGCGGCGACCGATCTGAGTGCGGGGCTCGATGGGGCAGTGGATGCTGCGGCCGGTCTTGGCGCGGGTCTCGAGGGTGATGTCACCACGGGCTTGGGCGCGGGTCTGGAGGGTGCTGTCGATGCGACGACCGGTTTGACGACCGGGCTCGGCGCAGGACTCGGTGGCGCCGTGGGTGGTGCGGCGGATGCCTCTGCCGGTCTGGGTGCGGGTTTCGAAAGCGCGATCGGCGGGGTGGCGGATCTCGGCACCGGTATGGGTGGTGCGGTGGATGTCACCACTGGTCTTGGGGGCGCTGTCGATGCGACGACCGGTCTGGGTGCGAACCTCGGAGGTGCTGTGGGGGGTGCTTCCGGTGCGGCGACCGATTTGGGCGCGGGGCTCGGCGCGAGTGTCGGCGGCGCTCTGCAGGGTGCCGTCGACGCGGCCGGTGGTTCGAATGCGGGTATCGATGTGGCGCTGGGCGCGGGCGGCGCGGCTGGTGCCGGGCTCGGCGCGGCAGTGGATGCTGCGGCCGGGCTCGGTGCGGGTCTGAATGGTGCGGCTGATGTCACTACGGGCCTGGGCGCGGGTCTGGAGGGTGCCGTCGATGCGTCGACCGGATTCGGTGCAGGGCTCGAAGGCGCGGTCGACGCGACGACCGGTCTGGGTGCGGGTCTCGGCGGTGCTGCGGGTGCGGCGGCCGATCTCGCGGGTGGCGCCGGCGCGGGTCTGGAGGGCGCGCTGAACGGAGCCGGTGAGGTGACCACCGGTCTGGGTGCGCAGGCGGGTGCCGGGCTCGGCGCGGGAGTGTCCACCGGACTGCATGGAGCGGCCGACGCGGGCGCGCAGATCGGATCCGGTCTGGAGGCCGGGCTGGGCGGAGCGCTCGAGGCCACCGGCCAGGCGGCGACCGGCCTCACGGGCGGAATCGACACCGCCGCACAAGGTTCCGGCAACCTCGCCGCCGGACTCGGAAGCAATTTCTCTTCGGCCATCGGCGGAGCGGGCAACGTGGGGACGCAAGCGACGGCGGGCCTGGAGACCGGGCTCGCCACGGGTCTCGGCGCGGCCGTGAGCACCGGAGCGGAACTCGGCGGCGGTCTGGACAGCTCGCTGAACACCGGCGGGCAGGCCGGCGCGGGTCTGGAGTCGGGGCTCGGCGGGGTGTTCGATGCCGGGGTCCAGGGTGCGACCGGCTTGGAGACGGGCTTGTCCACCGGTCTCGGCGGTGGTCTGTCCGGCGGTTTGGACGGCGCGGCGCAGGCCGGTACCGGGCTCACCGGCGCCCTCGATGCCGGCGCGCAGGCGGGCGCGGGCCTGTCGGGCGGGCTCGATGCGGGTGCCCAGGCAGGCGCCGGACTCGGCTCCGGCCTTTCCGCCGGAATCGACAGCGCGGGCCATGCCGGTGCGGGTTTGGAGTCGGGTCTGTCGACGGGTCTTGGTGCGGCGGGCAGTGCGGGTGCGGGTTTGGAGTCGGGTCTGTCGACGGGTCTTGGTGCGGCGGGCAGTGCGGGTGCGGGTTTGGAGTCGGGTCTGTCGACGGGTCTTGGTGCCGCGGGCAGTGCGGGTGGGGGCCTGCCGAGCGGTCTGGAAGGCACGTCGAGCGCGGGCGCGCATCTCGGTTCCGGCCTGGACAGCGGCATCGGGTCGCACGCGACCTCCGGCCTGTCCTCGGGTCTCGACGCGACGGCCGGCCTCGGCGGCGCGGCGCAGTCGACCGTCGGCGGCGCGGCGGACGCGGGCGCCGGACTGGCGGGTTCGGCGAGCGGGACGGCGCACGGCGCGGTGGACACCGGCGCCGGCCTCGGCGGCAGCGTCGGCTCGACCGCGCATACCTGGTCCTCGCTGGACGTGTCGAGCGCCTTCGGCTCGGGCCTGGACAGCAGCGGTCAGACCGATGCGGGCCTGTTCGGCGAGAGCCACGCGAGCACGGAGTTCAGCGGTTCCGCGGGTGCCGATCCGGGTGGCGATACATTCCTGCACTGACAGTTGCCCGGTAATACGGAAAGAGGTCCATACCGCGATGGGGACGCCCGCGCCGAACGCCACTCCACCGGCGGTACCGCTGCTCTCGGTACTCGGTGAAACCATCGCGGCGGCCCGCGCCGCGGGCCGCAACGATCTGGTCGGCCGCCTGGAAGTGGCGGCCGACCGGGTTCGCGACCCGCGCCGGCGCATCGTCGTCGCCGGACAGTTGGACCAGGGCAAGAGCAGTTTCGTCAACGCGCTGCTGAACCTGGACGTCTGCCCGGTCGGCGACGACGCCACCACCACGGTGCCGATGCTGCTCGCGCACGGTCCCGAACCGCGCGCCGAGCTGGTGCTCGCGGCGCACGGTGATTCCAGCGGCGCGGAGACCAGGGTGTCGGTGCCGGTCGCGGAGATCGGTGCGATCGACCAGCGCTCCCCGCTCGCGCAGGGCAGGCGGATCGTGCGCCTGGAGGTGCAGATACCGAACGCGCTGCTGGCCGACGGCATCGTGCTGATCGACACTCCCGGTGTCGGCGGGCACGGCAACGCCCACGCCGCGGGCGTGCTCGGACTGGTGCCCGCCGCGGACGCGGTATTCGTGCTGTCGGACGCGTCGACCGAACTCACCGAGCCGGAGCTGGCGTTCCTGCGGCAGGTGCGGGAACTGTGCCCGACGGTCGCGCTGCTGCTCACCAAGACCGACCTGTATCCGCACTGGCGGCAGGTGCACGAGGCCGACCTGGGCCATCTCGCGCGGGCACGCCTCGACGTGCCGATGATCCCGGTGTCGTCGCTGCTGCGCGGTCACGCGATGCGGTTGCAGGACAGGCAATTGGGTGTGGAATCCGGCTTCGGCGTGCTCTACACCTTCCTGCGCGACCAGGTCGTGGCGCGCGATCAGCAGGCCACCCGCACCGCCGTGGCCCGCGACATCCGCTCGGCAGCCGAGCATCTGGCGCTGGCCCTGGGCAGTGAGCTGGTCGCGGTCCGCGATCCCGCCCAAGGCGCGGCGGCGGTGCGCGAGCTGCAATCCGCCCGTTCCGCGGCCGAGGAACTGCACCGCAGGACCGCCGCCTGGCAGCAGACGCTCGCCGACGGCATCACCGATCTGGCCGGGGACGTCGACCACGATCTTCGTGACCGCCTGCGCACTATCGCGCGCACCACCGAGGAATGGATCGACGAGCACGATCCTGGCCGCCACTGGGATCGCATCGCCGAACACCTCACCGGCACGGTCGACACCGCGCTCGGCGACAATCTGCTCTGGACCCATTCCCGGGCGATTCAGCTCGCCGAGCGTGTCGCCGAGCATTTCTCCGAACTGGGCGCCGTCGACCTGCCGGACGTGCGCCCCGGCGCGGGAGCCGACACCGGCCGCGCCGTCTCCGGCACGCTCGCCGATCTGGAACCCGATATCGGTTTCGGCAGCAAGCTGCTCGTCGGCATGCGCGGCTCCTACGGAGGCGTGCTGATGGTGGGGCTGGCCAGCACCTTCGCCGGGCTCGCGCTGCTCAACCCGATCTCGATCGGCGCGGGACTGATCGTGGGCGGCAAAGCCTTCCGCGACGACAAGCAGGCCCGGCTGGCCAAGCGGCGCAACGAGGCGAAGGCGGCGGTGCGCCGGTTCGTCGACGATGTGGCGTTCCAGGCGGGCAAGGAGTCGAAGGACCGGCTGCACCGCATCCACCGCGCGCTGCGCGACCACTACGCGGGTGTCGCCGAACGCAGCCTGCGCTCGATCGACGAGTCACTGCGGGCCGCACAGGAGGCGGCGTCCATGGTCGCCACCCGCCGCGCCGAACGTGGCGCGCAACTCGAACAGCAGCTGCGTGTGGTCGCCGAACTGCGCCGCTACGCCGATGCCATGCAGACCGCACTACCGATGGGACCCGCCGGTACGGTAGCCCCGTGAGACGTGATGGTGGCCCGGTGCCGGGAATCGTCGCCGAGGCGCATCGGCTGGTCGGCGCGGCACAGGCGGCGCTGTCGGGCGAGCCGCGCGCGCGTGCCCTGCTGGCCGACTGCGCCCGCCGCTTGGATCAGCCGCTGCGGGTCGCGCTCGCCGGTTCGATCAAGGCCGGCAAATCCACCCTGCTGAATTCCCTTGTCGGACAGGACATCGCTCCCACCGATGCGACCGAGTGCACCAGGGTGGTCACCTGGTACCGCTACGGTTCGACACCCAGCGTGACCGCCTACGCCCCCGACGGCGCCCGTGCGCACGTCGTGGTCCGGCGTGGCAGCGGAACCCATGGGCTGACCTTCGACCTGGACGGGCTCAACTGGAACGCCCCGGCGGCGCGCGAGGTCGACCATCTCGAGGTCGAATGGCCGGCCGCGGCGCTCGCGCACACCACCATCATCGACACGCCGGGCACGTCGTCGCTGTCGCGCGAGGTGTCGCGGCGCACGGCGCGCCTGCTGACGCCGGGAGCGGACGACGAGCGCGCGGAGCAGGGCATCGCCATCCCGGGCGCCGACGCGGTCGTCTATCTGCTGCGCCGGTTGGACGCTACGGACGTGCAGTTCCTCGAGCGGGTGGGCGCCGGAACCGCCGCGGCCAACGGCGGGCCCGGGGCGCCCGGTCCGCTCGGCATCGTCGGCGTGGTGTCGCGGGCCGACGAGATCGGGGCGGGCCGGATCGACGCGCTGCACTCGGCGCGCGATGTCGCCACGCGCTTCGCCGGGGAATTGGAACGGACGGGTCTGTGCCAGGCCGTGATACCGGTCGCCGGGCTGCTCGCGTTCGCCGCGGCGACGCTGCGTCAGCAGGAGTTCGCGGCGTTCGAGACGCTGGCGCGGGTCCCGGTCGACGAGCTGAGCGCCGCTTTGCTCTCGGCCGACCGCTTCGCGCGCGCGGACGTGCCGCTGCCGGTGCCGCCGGAACTGCGGGCGCAGCTCGCCGAGCGGTTCGGGCTGTTCGGCATCCGGATGGCCGTCACGCTGATCCGGCTCGGGGTGCGCGATTCGGCCACGCTGGCCGCCGAGTTGACCAGCCGCAGCGGTGTGGACGAACTGCGGTCGGTGCTCGACGTGCAGTTCGGGCAGCGCGCCGACCAGCTCAAAGCGCATTCCGCGCTGACCGCCCTGGCCCGGGTGCTGACCGCCTACCGCGGCACCTCGGCCGACCGCCTGCTGCCCAGGGTGCGCACCTTGCTCGCGGACGTGCACGGTTTCGCCGAGCTGCGCCTGCTCGGCCGCCTGCGCACCGACGAATTGGCGCTGCCCGCCGACGATCTCGCCGAGCTGCACCGTCTCATCGGCGGCTCGGGCATCGCACCCCACCTGCGTCTGGGTCTTCCGTTCGACGCGCCCCTCCCCGCGCAGCGCGCGCAAGCGGTGGCCGCGGTCCGGAAGTGGCGGGCCCGGGCGCGTCACCCCCTCGCCGACCAGTTCACCGCGACGGCCTGCCTGACCGCCGCCCGCAGCGCGGAGGGCACTTTGAGCGTGCTGCCGGAATGATCCAGCGCTGCCTCCTCTGAGTCCCGTGACCTGCGGTGATGATCCCACCCCGCCGCCACGGGCGGTGTAGTCGACGTGCGCCCGGGTATGCGCCCTGGTAGCGAGAGGAGGTAACGATGAGCCAAAAGGACGTCGTACACGAATTGCTCGTCCGCGCCGGCACGGGATACGCCGAGGAAGCGGGCATCACGCTCGACGACAAACCGGCCGCGCTTTTCCAGTTGCTCATGCTTTCCCAGCTGCTCAGCGCCCGGATCTCCGCCGATATCGCCATCGGGGCCACACGAGAGCTGATCGGCAGCGGCTACCGGACGCCGCACCGGGTCGCGGACGCGGAGTGGCAGGAACTGGTCGACGCGCTGGGGCGGGGGAACTATCGCCGCTACGACGAGAGCGCCGCGACGCGGCTGGGCCACAACGCCTCGCGCTTGCTCGACCGCTACCACGGTGACCTGCGGGAACTGGCGAAGAAGGCGGACAACGACCCGCAGCGCGCCGCGGAACTGCTCCAAGAGTTCGACGGCATCGGCCCGACCGGGGCCGATATCTTCCTGCGCGAGATCCAGGACATCTGGACCTGGGTCCGGCCGCACTTCGACGAGCGGGCCTTGCGCGGCGCCAAGCGAGTGCAGTTGCCGGAAGACCCCGACCGGCTGGCGCGCCTGGCGCCGGATCACCACACCGCGGAGCTCGCCGCGGCCCTGGTACGGGTCACGCTGGACGAGAAGATCGCCGACGACGTCCTCGCCGCCGCGCCCTGAGCGGTCCTCAACTCAGGGCGGCGCCGGAGCCGCGCGGGTCGATGAGGATCTTCGCGTGCCGCTCCGGGTTGCCGAGTGCGGTGAAGGCGTCCGCCACGCCCTCCAGTCCGACGGTCCCGGTGATCAGCGGGCTCGGATCGACTTTGCCTTCGGCGAGCATGTGCAAGGTGTCGCGGAACTCGCCGGGGTCGTAGCCGAACGCGAACCGCAGTTCGATCTCCTTGTTGATCGCCACCGCGGGGTGGAAGCGGTCGGTTTCCATGCACACCCCGACCACCACCACGCGCGACAGCGGCGGTGCGGCCGTGATGATCTGGTCGATGACGCCGGGCACACCGACGCATTCGAAGATCACCGGCCCGGCGGGACCCGCGTTCACCGTGTGAGCCAGCCGGAAGACATACCACCACGGCAGGTTCGGTATCCGCCGCAGGCGATCCATGGTGTCGAACCCGAGCACGAGTATGTCGGTGACGCCGTTGATCCGGCCCTTCTTCGGTGCGGCCGCCCAGGGCGACTCCGTGGCGGGGTCGACCACGACGTCCGCGCCGCAGGCGGTGGCGAGTTCGCGCCTGCGCGGCGAGAAATCGCCGGCGATCACGGTGCGCACGCCCGCCGCCTTCAGCATGCTGATCACCGCCAGGCCGATCGGCCCGCAACCGATGACGAACGCGGTCTGCCCCTTGCCGACCCGGCCTTTGCGTACCGCGTGCCAGGCCACCGCCATGGGCTCGGTCAACGCGGCGTGCTCGGTGGACAAGCCGTTGGGCACCGGCATGGTCATAGATTCCTGCGCCACCACCTGTTCGGCATAGGCGCCGGGCGCCGCGGTGGACAGCCCGACCAGATGCGGTTGGCGGCCGTGCCGGACGATCGGGAGCGCCACCACCGGCGTGCCCGTCTTCCACCTTCTGCGGCAGTCCGGCCCGTAATCGACGACCGTCCCGCTGAATTCGTGGCCGAGCACCACGCTCTGGTCCGAGCGCATGAAGTGCTCGTAGCCCGTGGCGGCGGCCAGGTCGGCCAGTTCGTCGGCGTGGGTGCGGGCATGCAGGTCCGATCCGCAGATGCCGCAGCGCGACACATCGATGAGCAGTTGACCCGCGCCCGGCCGGGGCGCGGGCAGCTCCGCGACCTCGAACTCGGCGGCGGTGACGACGGCGGCCCTCATGGCGACTCCTCGGATCGACGGCGCACGGCGAGCGGCCCGGGCCGCCCGCGGTCACCCTACTGCGCGCGAACGTCCGTCGCGGCTTCCTCGGCCGTCCGGCTCGGGCTCCACCGTGCGGCGGATCACACCTCGTTGTCGGCTGCGGGGAATTAATCGCGCGGATCGCCCGTTGAGCTTTTCGACAAGATTGAGTGCGATCGACTCAAGTTTCGGTTGACTCCGAGACTCCTGCGCGGCAGGATTGAGCCGACCACGCTCAGTGTTGCTGGGGCCGTGCTCCGTGAGGTGCTAGGGGCGAGGTCTCGCGGCGTCCTTCATCGGACGTCGCAGGGCGGTTTTCGCCCGGCACCGACACACATTGGTACGTCAACTAGGAGGAACCACAATGGCTCGTGCGGTCGGAATCGACCTCGGGACCACGAACTCGGTCGTCGCCGTTCTCGAAGGCGGCGAACCGGTCGTCGTCGCCAACTCGGAAGGATCGCGCACCACCCCGTCGATCGTCGCGTTCGCGAAGAACGGCGAGGTACTGGTCGGCCAGCCGGCCAAGAACCAGGCCGTCACCAACGTCGACCGCACCATTCGCTCCGTCAAGCGGCACATCGGCACGGACTGGACCGTCGAGATCGACGGCAAGAAGTACACGCCGCAGGAGATCAGCGCGCGCACGCTGATGAAGCTGAAGCGCGACGCGGAGGCCTACCTCGGTGAGGAGATCACCGACGCGGTCATCACCGTGCCCGCCTACTTCGAGGACGCCCAGCGGCAGGCCACGAAGGAAGCAGGGCAGATCGCGGGCCTGAACGTCCTGCGCATCGTCAACGAGCCCACCGCGGCGGCGCTCGCCTACGGCCTGGACAAGGGCGACAAGGAGCAGACCATCCTGGTCTTCGACCTCGGTGGCGGCACCTTCGACGTCTCGCTGCTGGAGATCGGCGAGGGCGTCGTCGAGGTCCGCGCCACCTCCGGCGACAACCACCTCGGTGGTGACGACTGGGACGAGCGAGTCGTGCAGTGGCTGGTCGACAAGTTCAAGGCCAGCTCGGGCATCGACCTGACCAAGGACAAGATGGCCATGCAGCGGCTGCGTGAGGCCGCCGAGAAGGCCAAGATCGAGCTGAGCTCCTCGCAGAGCACCTCGATCAACCTGCCCTACATCACCGTCGACGCGGACAAGAACCCGCTGTTCCTCGACGAGCAGCTGACCCGCGCGGAATTCCAGAAGATCACCTCGGACCTGCTCGACCGCACTCGCGCGCCGTTCCAGTCCGTGATCAAGGACGCGGGCATCAAGGTGTCCGACATCGACCACGTGGTGCTCGTCGGCGGCTCCACCCGGATGCCCGCCGTCTCGGATCTGGTCAAGGAACTGACCGGCGGCAAGGAGCCCAACAAGGGCGTGAACCCGGACGAGGTCGTCGCCGTCGGCGCCGCCCTGCAGGCCGGTGTGCTCAAGGGTGAGGTCAAGGACGTCCTGCTGCTCGACGTGACCCCGCTGTCGCTGGGCATCGAGACCAAGGGCGGGGTGATGACCAAGCTCATCGAGCGCAACACCACCATCCCGACCAAGCGCTCGGAGACCTTCACCACGGCCGACGACAACCAGCCGTCGGTGCAGATCCAGGTGTTCCAAGGTGAGCGCGAGATCGCCTCGCACAACAAGCTGCTCGGTTCCTTCGAGCTGACCGGCATCCCGCCGGCCCCGCGCGGCGTGCCGCAGATCGAGGTCACCTTCGACATCGACGCCAACGGCATCGTGCACGTCACCGCGAAGGACAAGGGCACCGGCAAGGAGAACACGATCAAGATCCAGGACGGCTCCGGCCTGTCCAAGGAAGAGATCGATCGGATGATCAAGGACGCCGAGGCGCACGCGGCCGAGGACAAGGCCCGCCGCGAGGAGGCCGAGACCCGCAACCAGGCCGAGTCGCTGGTGCACCAGACCGAGAAGTTCATCAAGGAGAACGAGGAGAAGGTCCCCGCGGACGTCAAGACCAAGGTCGAGGCGGCCATCGCCGAGGCGAACGAGGCGCTGAAGGGCACCGACATCGCCGCGGTCAAGGCGGCGGTCGAGAAGCTGGCGACCGAGTCGCAGGCCCTCGGCCAGGCCATCTACGAAGCCTCCGCCGCGGACGCCGCAGCGCAGGGCAACGGCGCGTCGAGCAGCGCGCAGGACGATGACCAGGTCGTGGACGCCGAGGTCGTGGACGAGCCGGTCGACACGGAGAAGAAGTGAGCGAGGGCAACGCCGAGAAGGAGCCGGTCACCTTCGTCGACAACCGGAAGATAGATCCGGAGACCGGTGAGATCAGGCAGCCGGCCGCGGACAACGGCGCCGCGGCCGCGCAGGCCCCGGAGCCGGGCGACGGTGCGGACTTCGGCAACGGCGACGCGCTCGCCGACACCATCAGCGGCGAGCTCGCCGAGCGCACCGCCGACCTGCAGCGACTGACCGCGGAGTACGCCAACTACCGGCGCCGGGTCGAGCGCGACCGCAAGGCCGCGATCGATTCCGCCAAGGCGTCGGTGGTCACCGAATTGCTCGGCGTGCTCGATGATCTCGACCGGGCCCGGGCGCACGGCGACCTGGAGTCCGGCCCGCTGAAGTCGGTGGCCGACAAGCTGTCGGCCGCGCTGCTCAAGCAGGGTCTCGAGGAGTTCGGTTCGGAAGGTGAGCCTTTCGACCCGACCCTGCACGAGGCCGTGCAGCACGAGGGCTCCGGCCACGATCCGGTGATCGGCATTGTGATGCGCAAAGGCTATCGCTTCGGCGATAGGGTGCTTCGGCACGCGCTCGTCGGGGTAACCGACGGCGTGGCCGATCTGACGGAGAACGAGAACCAGCCGACCGAAGAGGCATCGGATGTTGATGCCGGCGCGAACGAACAATAAGGACGCGAGAGGAGGAGATGCTCGGTGAGCCAACGGGAGTGGATCGAAAAGGACTTCTACAAGGAACTGGGTGTTTCCTCCAGCGCCTCGCAAGACGAGATCAAGAAGGCCTACCGCAAGCTCGCGCGCGACTTGCACCCGGATGCCAACCCCGGTGACGCCAAAGCCGAGGAGAAGTTCAAGGCCGTCAGCGAGGCGCACGCCGTGCTGTCGGATCCGGCCAAGCGCAAGGAGTACGACGACACCCGCAAGCTCTTCGCGGGTGGCGGCTACAGCCGCGGTGGGTTCGGGTCCGGCGCGGGGGGCGGCTTCTCGCAGGAGTTCAATCTCGGGGACATCTTCGGCGGCGCGAGCGCCGGTGACGGTGGCCTCGGCGACCTGCTCGGCGGTCTGTTCAACCGGGGCGGCGGTGCGCGGACGTCGAGCCGCCCCCGGCGCGGCGCCGACGTGGAGACCGAGACCACTCTCGGTTTCCGGGAAGCGGCCCAGGGCGTCACGGTTCCGCTGCGGATGACCAGTCCGTCGCCGTGCACCACGTGTCACGGCAGCGGCGCCAAACCGGGCACGAGTCCGCGAGTCTGCCCGATCTGCAACGGAACCGGCATTGTCAGCCGTAACCAGGGCGCGTTCGGCTTCAGCGAGCCGTGCGACGAGTGCCGGGGCAGCGGGTCGATCATCGATGACCCGTGCCTGGACTGCCAGGGCAGCGGTATCCAGAACCGCACCCGCACCATCACGGTGCGGATTCCCCCGGGAGTGGGTGACGGGCAACGGATCCGGCTGGCCGGGCAGGGCGAGGCGGGATTGCGCGGGGCGCCCTCGGGCGACCTCTATGTCACCGTCCACGTCAGCCAGGACAAGGTCTTCGGCCGCAACGGTGACGACCTGACCCTGGTGCTGCCGGTCAGTTACAGTGAATTGGTTCTCGGCACCACGGTTTCGGTGCCGACGCTGGACGGCCGGGTCGGCGTCAAGGTGCCTGCGGGCACCGCCGACGGCCGCACCCTGCGGGTACGCGGCCGTGGCGTGCCCAAGCGCGGCGGCGGCGCGGGTGACCTGCTGGTGACGGTGAAGGTGGCGGTGCCGCAGAAGCTCGACGGCGACGCCGTCGAGGCGCTCAAGCGCTACCAGGAGGCCGAGCGGGCCAGCGGCTTCGATCCACGTGCGGGATGGGCAGGTGCGTGATGTCCTCGGAACCGAAGAACGCGTCCGGCGGGTCGCGGGCCGAGTTCTTCATGATCTCGGTGGCGGCCCAACTGGCCGGCATGCACGCGCAGACGCTGCGCACGTATGACCGTCTGGGACTGGTCACGCCGCAACGGACTTCGGGTGGCGGGCGGCGCTATTCGGCCCGGGACGTCGAGCTGCTGCGCGAGGTGCAGCGGCTGTCCCAGGACGAAGGCGTCAACCTGGCGGGCATCAAACGCATCATCGAACTGACCAATCAGGTGGAGGAACTGCGCCAGCAGGTCGCGGAACTGTCGGCCGAACTGGAGCGGACCCGGGCCGGATACCGTCCCGATCTCGTCCCGCAGCGCAGTACCGCGCTGGTGGTCTGGCAGCCGCGGCACCGTCGCGAGGACGGTCAGCGCAGACGATAACCGGCACGACGACGGCCCCGGCCTCGGTCGCACACCGCGACCCGACGCCGGGGCCGTCGTCGTTGGACGGCGCCGCTCCGATCATTTGCTGAAAATAAGCCATATTATGCTCGGCGGAAGGGCTGCGGCAGAGTTTATTTCGTTGTCGAATCAACTGCTCCTTTTCACCATAGTTTTGTTTACGGAACGAGATCGGTTTGCCGGGTTCGTGCATCGTGCACCGTTCTGCATGTTGCCCTGAAGTCGCTAGAACAGACCAACCGGGACGTATTTCACCAAGAGGAACTTACCTTTTCGGTGTGCAGAAGACCGATTTAGCGGCAGATCTACGGTCTTTCAGTCGGTTTCTCTGGCGTGTCTCGCTGGATATCCTGGTTTCGAGGAAATTGCACGCGTGATGTTCCTTCGAAAGATTCCGTTGCTGGCAAACCTCGCCTACACTCCTTGCCATCGGCTGCTGTCGAGTGGCCCCGCAGCACCTCACTCGCCGGCATGGTTCGTGAACGAGTGCGAAATGGGGTTGTGAGATCAATGGATTCACGCACTGTCGCTTTGATCAGAACTACTTTCAAGGCGGTTGCTGCGGAGGATGGGGGGCCGGAGAAACTGGCGAGATCGTTCTACGCGATCTTGTTCACCGACTACCCGCACGTCCGCGATTTCTTTCCCGCCGCGATGGACTTGCAGCGTGATCGCCTGGTCAAGGCGATCTCCTATGCGCTGGACCGGTTGGAGGAGCCCGACAAACTGCTGCCCTTCCTCGCCCAGCTCGGTAGGGACCACCGCAAGTACGGTGTGCAGCCCGCGCACTACACCGCCGTCGCCACCGCGCTGAAGACCGCCGTGAAGGTCTTCGCGGGCACCGAGATGTGGACCGACGAGGTCGACCACGCCTGGGACGAAGGCCTGAAGATCATCTCCGACACCATGATCGGCGCGGCGGAGAAGGAGACCACGCCGTCGGCGTGGACCGGCACGGTGATCGAACGCCGGGAGGTCCTGCGCAACCTGGTCATCGTTCGGCTGCAATTGGACCAGCCGATGAGCTACGCCGCGGGTCAGTATCTGAGCGTCCAGATCCCGTCGCGGCCGCGCATGTGGCGCTATCTCTCGCCCGCCGTTCCCGCGAACGCCAACGGCGAGATCGAGTTCCACGTCCGGAGCGTGCTGGGCGGCTGGGTCAGCTCGGCCATCGTCGGCCAGACCGTCGTCGGCGACCAATGGCTGCTCGGCTCACCGCTCGGCGGTCTGGGGATCCCGCGTAACGCCAAACGCAAGATGCTGATGATCGGCTGCGGCACCGGAATCGCGCCGCTGCGCGCGCAGCTCATGGCGATGGCGATGCGGCGCATCAATCCGAAGGTGCACCTGTTCGTCGGCGGGCACCACCCGTGCGACCTCTACGACCTGGAGACGCTGAGCAAGCTGGCGATGGCCAACCGCTGGCTCACCGTCACACCGGTGAGCGAGCACGAGGAAAACCCGTGGTGGTACGCGGAACCCGACGAACCGCGCACCACCCGGCCCGGCCTGGAACCGCGGGTGACCGGCCAGATCGGCAAGGTCGTCGCGAGCTTCGGCGCCTGGTCCGACCGCGACGTCCAGATCGCCGGTTCGCCCTCGATGGTGCAGACCACCAAGTTCCGCCTCATGGCCGCGGGGACGCTGGCGAAGAACATCCGCCACGACCCGTTGTATTGAGCTGTGTTTGTTTTTCCAGCGCCTGCGGCGCCGCGAACGGTGGTTGCTCGGTCTCGCTTCGCTCGAAACCTGGGGTCGAGGTGCGCTGGGCGCGTCAGGGCCGAGCGCTACGGCCCGTGGCTGGCCGTTTCGGGAGACTCCTCTGGGCGGCCGCCGCTTGTTCCTTCCTCGAGGCGGCCGCGCAAACGCGAGCCGGGCCGCGAACGGCGGTTGCTCGGTCTTGCTTCGCTCGAAACCCGTGATCGAGTGGGTGTGGTTGCGTCGGTTGCGATCGACGAACTCACGGTGGGCCGTTCGGATGACTCCCTATGGCGATCGGCTGGATCGGTTAAAGCCCCTCGAATTGGATTCGCTCCGGTGGGGTTCCGGTTTCGAGGAGGCGGTCGACGGTGGTCTGGACCATGGCCGGAGAGCCGCAGACCAGCACTTGGTGTTCGAGGAACGCGCCGTGGGAGCCGAGGACGTCGGCGAGGGTGCCGTAGAGGATGTCGTCGGGTGCGAAGCCGATGTCGACGCGGGACTGCTCGTACCACTCGTCGACCCAGTTCGGGTCCTGCGGGTTCTCCACCACCGGAATCACGGTGAGCCAAGGCAATTCGGCGGCCAGCAGGTACAGCATGTCGGACGCGTAGAGGTCGCGCGGGGAGCGTCCGCCGACGAAGAGGTAGGTGGGCGGCGGGGAAGGCTTGCGCGCCAGCTCGAGGATCTGGGCGCGCATCGGCGCCAGACCGGTGCCGCCGGCGATCATCACCACCTCGCCGCCGTCCGGGTCGACCCAGAACCCGCCGGCCGGAGCGCCGATCCGCCACTCGTCGCCCGGCTGGGTGTCGGCGACGATCGCGCCGCTGCACCAGCCGCCCGGCACCGTGCGCACGTGGAACTCCAGCTTGCCGTCCAGCGAGGGCGGCAGCGCGGGGGAGAACCTGCGGCGCACCCCGGGGTGCTGGGGCACCCGGACCTCGACCGACTGTCCGGCGGCGAACGGCACGAACTCACCGATCAGGCGAATCACCGCGAGATCGTGCCGCAGCCGATGGTGACCGACGACGGTCGAGGTCCATTCCGGCGCCTGATGACCGTTACCGAGCATGCTCGGATCCCCCAACGGGGCCTCCTTCGTTACACAGGGTCGCAGCTGATGTTCTGCTCCGGCGTGCCGACCGCGAGCAGCGCTCGCCGGGTGTCGGCGATCATCCGGGCCGAACCGGCGATCTGGATCTGCCGGTCCGCCCACGCGCCGAAGCTCGCGACCACGGCGCCAAGGTTACCGATCAGGCGCCGGTGCATGCCGTACGGTGCGTCCTGCGGCGGATGCGGGTACCACCAGGGGTTGGTCTTCTGCTCGCACACCGGGACGATGGTCAGCCACGGGTTGCTCTGCGAGAGTTGCCACATGTTCTCCACGTCGTACAGGTCGCAGGGATAGCGGCCGCCGATGAAGAAGTGCACGCGCGGGTTGATGCCGCGCTGGCCCATCTCGATCAGCTGTGCGCGCAGCGGGGCGATGCCGGTGCCCGAGCCGATCATGAGCACGTCTCGGCCGCTGTCCCGGTCGACGTGCAGCCCGCCGAGCGGGCCCGCGATCCGCCATCGGTCGCCCACCCTGGTCTCGTTGACGATCGCGGGGCTCACCCAGCCGCCGCGGATCTTGCGCACGTGGAACTCGATCTCGCCGTACGGGTTGGATGGGATCGCCGGGGAGAAGTAGCGCCACATCTTGGGCCGCTGCGGAATCGTCACCGGCACGTATTGCCCGGCCTGGTAGGGCACCGGTCCATCGGACTGCAGGCGCACGATGGCCAAGTCCTCCAGCACACGGCGATGGCCGACCACGGTGGCCTCCCACACCGGCTGCGACTTGTCGGAGTTGGCGCCGATTGCCATGGAGGCGGAGATCAGGATGGTGATGTCGCGCCAGCCCTCTTCCAGGGCCCGATTCCAGACCGCGCCGTTGTAGACCCGGAACGCCGCGAGCAACGCGCGGCCCGCCATGTCGTAGTGCGCCGCCTCGACGCCGTACTTGCGATGGTCGCGGGCGAGTTGCTCCAGGAATTTCTGCGCCCGGTCCCAGTCCTCCAGGTGGTCGAGCACGTACTGGATGGCCGTGGCGATCCGTTTGGCCTGCATCTCCATGGCGGGCGGGAACAATTCGCGCAGCCGTGGGTTCTCGGCGAACAAATGTCCGTAGAACGCACTGACCAACCGCTCGGGTCCGTTCGGCGACTCGATCACCGAACGAAAATTGGCGCGGACCAGCGCAGCCGAACGCGCATCCACGACGTGGAGCTTCCTTTCCCTCAGTTCTGCCCGGGGACATACCCGTTACCGGTGGTCTCCCGCCGACAAGTATCCCCGAAAATGCCGTGGTCGTGTGGGTATAGGCGTACCTCGCCTTCCCTGCGGCCCCGGACGGGCCGGCGACGGACCGCGCCCGCCGGCGCCGTGCGACCCGCGCACACGGTAATCGGTGGGCAAACGGCGGATGCCGCTGCCCCGGCAGGAACCGGCGCCGCGGGTGAGCTGTGCCGGAATCCCGCCGTCCGCCCTGGACCCGCGGAGGTAGTTTCCGGCCGGTCAGGTCCCGGCGCCGGCGCGGACCGCGGGCACGACCCGCTCGGTATAACGACGGATCTGCTCGACCGGTTCCCCCTCGGTCGGCCAGAAGACGAATCCGTCGATCCGCTGGTCACGGTGCAGGGCGAGCAGATCGTCGACCCAGCGCTCGGCGGGACCCTCCAGGAAGCCGCGGTCGGCCCCGTCCGAGGTGATGGTCCCCGACACGTTCAACACCCGCCGCACCGTCAGCGGGTCCCGGTCCGCCGCGGCGGCCGCGTCATCGATCCGTCTGCCGGCTTCGGCCAGGAACTCCGGCGGGGCCCACGCGGCCGACGGCACCCAGCCGTCGGCGACGCGACCGGTGAGCTCGAGCATGCGCGGCCCCCGCGCGCCCAGCCAGATGCCGGGATCGTGCTGCGGACGGGGACCGGGATGCGCACCCGCCAGGGAATAGAAGGCGCCCGTCACCCGGACCGATCGCGCGTCGCTCCACAGGGCGCGGATGACCGCGATCGCCTCGGCCAGGGCGTGTACCGCCTCGCCGCCGGTTCGGCGCGGTCCGCCCATCCCGGCGACGGCGTCCCAGAACGCGCCCGCGCCGAGGCCGAGCTGGATCCGGCCGTCGCTGATGATGTCCAGCGAGGCCACCGCCTTCGCGAGCAGCGCGGGATGGCGCAGCGGCAGGTTCGCCACGTCGGGGAAGAAGGTGATCCGCTCGGTCCGCGCGGCGAGCGCGGTGATCAGGGTCAAGGTGTCCAGGAAGCGGCGCTGGTAGGGGTGGTCCTGGATGCCGATCAGGTCGAGTCCGGACACGTCCGCGTAGACGCTCAGCTCGGCGAGCCTGCGGAAGTCGTCGGCCTCGGGGATCAGGAACAAGCCGAATTGGGGTGATCGGGTGCTCAGCACAGACCTCCGGGGTGGTGTCGCGGGGCCGGGACGGCTCAGATGGCGAGCACGGTCTTGCCGCGCGCGCCGGGCGCTCCGATGACCGCGGGCCCCTCCGCGAGGGGGACGGTGGCATCGATCGGCACGACCACGTCACCCGCCGCGACGCGCTGGATCAGCCGGGCCAGTTCCGGCGCGCTGCCCTTGGATTCGATGTTGCCGCCCTTGATCGACCGTGCGCGCAACGCGTCCTCGTCGGCGGCGAAGATGGTGGAGTACACCGTGCCGCCGTCGCGGACCAGCGTGGTCAGCTCCGCGAGCGCCTCGGGCGGGCTCACCAGATCGAACAGCACGTCGATCCCGTCCGGATGCGCGGCGGCGACCTGGTCGCGCACCGGGCCCGCGGTGTAGTCCACCGTCTCGGCCGCGCCCAGCCGGGTCATCTGATCGGCGGAGCTGCCGCGCGCCGTCGCGATGACGTGCGCGCCCGCGATATTGGCCAGTTGCACCAAGAAGGAGCCGACGCCGCCGGTCGCGCCCACGATCAGCACCGTTTGGCCGGGCTGGATATGCGTGGCGTCCACGAGGTCCTGCGCGGTCACCCCGGCGGTGGGCAGCGCGGCCGCCGCGACGGTCGGCACGCCAGGCGGGATCGGCACGAGCGTGCCGCCCTCCGGCAACACCGCGTATTCGGCGAAGCTGCCGTGGCCCACCGGTGGGGTGAGGAACTTGCCGACCACCCGGTCACCGACGGCGAAGCGGCTGACGCCCGCCCCGATCGTGGCGACCGTGCCCGCGCCGTCCACGCCGAGGATCATCGGAAAGTCGTGCGGCAGTTTGCCGTCCAAGATTCCGTCGGCCACCTTCCCGTCGAAGGGGTTCACTCCGGCCGCCTGGAGCTGGACCCGGACGGCTCCAGGGCCGGCCTCGGGCATCGGCATCTCGGCCAGTTCCGGCGTCGCTCCGAACTTCCGTACCACGATCGCGCGCATCCATTCGCTCCTTGATTCGGGGTGAAGAGCTCACGGCCGAGGTCATCGTAGGCACCCGGAGGCCGTCGACGTGCGGAATCATCGCATCGGCGGTGTCGCGCGGCGTCGCATTCGCCGGTGTCGGGGCGTAGCGTTCGACACGATCCGGCGGCATCGGACCGGCGCGGTGAAAAATCCCAAACTTGAGCGGAACAGACTCAACCTTTCGGACGTTGGACGGTAAGGAACGGCGCCGAGCCGAAGCGGAGCGGGCGCGTCGGAGCGTGGGCTCCGGCCGGACGGCCGCGCTCGGTAGCCGTGTGCATCGACTAGTAGGAAGGTGACTCGTGGACTCGTTCAATCCCACCACCAAGACCCAGGCGGCGCTGACCGCCGCCCTGCAGGCGGCCTCCGCCGCGGGCAACCCGGAGATTCGTCCGGCGCACTTGCTGGTGGCGTTGCTGGACCAGACCGACGGCATCGCCGCGCCCTTGCTGAAGGCCGTCGGAACGGATCCGGCGACCG
>NZ_VUOS01000022.1 GCF_009829325.1 Nocardia sp. CY41 | reverse complement strand
TACCGTGAGACACGAGAACCTCCGGGTCCGTGGGCGTGACCTTCGACAAGCCACACCCCACCCGGAGGTTCTCGCCATATCAACCCGACACGCTGTCACCAACGTCCTGACCGGGTACAGCTAGGCGGCCCGCTCGAGTGGTGCGCGTCTCGGCGCGGCACTGTCGGTCGCAGACCATGGTCGTGCTGGCCGAGTGAAGTGACTCGGTCAGTTGCGTGAGCTCGGGACGGCTGCGCCCGAGGCCGGTGTCCGTATCCGGCGGGCCGGGCGTGCCCGTGCGATGCTGGCGCGGTGACTAGGTTCGAGGTGTGGGCGCCGCGGCCGGAGGCGGTGCGACTGGATCTGGAAGGTGTCGTCCACTCGATGAGGCGGTCGCCGGACGGGTGGTGGCGCGCCGACGTGCCCGCCGCGGACGGTGCCAGGTACGGCTTCCTGCTCGACGACGACCCGACCGTCCTGCCCGATCCACGCTCCCCGCGCCAGCCCGACGGAGTACACGCCCGTTCGGCCCTGCACACCCTGGATCCGGCGGGGTGGACCGATGCGCACTGGACCGGGCGGCCGCAGGCGGGGGCGGTCTACTACGAGCTGCACATCGGAACGTTCACTCCCGAAGGCACCTTCGACGCCGCGATCGAACGGCTCGACCATCTGGTCCGGCTTGGCGTCACCGTGGTCGAAGTGATGCCGGTGAACGCCTTCGACGGCACCCACAACTGGGGCTACGACGGCGTGCTCTGGTACGCGGTGCAGGAAAGCTACGGCGGGCCCGATGGCTTGCAGCGGTTCGTGGACGCCTGCCATCTGCGCGGGCTGGCGGTCTGCCTGGACGTGGTCTACAACCATCTCGGTCCGTCCGGCAACTACCTGCCCCGCTTCGCGCCCTACCTGACGGAGGGCCGCAACACCTGGGGCCAGAGCCTCAACCTGGACGGCCCGCAGTCCGATCACGTGCGCGCCCACATCCTCGACAACGCGCTGCGCTGGTTGCGCGATTTCCACATCGACGCCTTGCGCCTGGACGCGGTGCACGCTCTCGTAGACCGCACCGCCACACATCTGCTGGCCGAACTGTCGGTCGCCGTCGAGCGGCTCGCCACCCACGTGCGCAGGCCGCTGACGCTGGTCGCGGAGAGCGACCTGAACGATCCGAAGCTGATCACCCCGCGCGCGGCCGGCGGCTACGGCCTCACCGCCCAGTGGAACGACGACCTGCATCACGCCGTGCACACCGCCGTCTCCGGCGAACGGCAGGGCTACTACGCCGACTTCGGCTCCCTGCGCTGCCTGGCCCGCACGCTGAAGCACGGCTTCTTCCACGCCGCAACGTATTCCAGTTTCCGCGGGCGCACGCACGGTCGCCCGATCGATCGGAGCCTGATCCCGGGCAGCGCGCTGCTGGCCTACACCTGCGATCACGACCAGATCGGCAACCGGGCGCTCGGCGACCGCCCGAGCGCCTATCTGACCGACGGGCAGCTGGCGATCAAAGCCGCCCTCGTGCTGTGCGGGCCGTTCACGCCGATGCTGTTCATGGGGGAGGAGTGGGGGGCGCGCACGCCGTTCCAGTTCTTCACCTCGCACACCGATCCAGAGGTCGCCGCGGCCACCGCATCCGGGCGCAAGAAGGAGTTCGCCGCCCACGGCTGGCCCGCGGGCGAGGTGCCGGACCCGCAGGACGTGAAGACGTTCCTGCGCTCCAAGCTCGACTGGGCCGAAGCCGACGAACCGGAGCACGCCCGGCTGCTGTCCTGCTATCGAGCCCTGCTCGCCCTGCGCCGGGACCGGGCGGAGCTCAGTGACCCCTGGCTGACCCACGTTTCGGTGGACTACGACGAGGCCGCCCGATGGATCGTCGTGCGCCGGGGCACGCTGGCGCTGGTGTGCAACCTCGGCGAGGACCAGGTGGCGGTGCCGATCGCGGGCATCCCGCTGTTGTCCTGGGAGTCCCCGACGATCGGCCCTTCCGCCACAACCGTTCCCGGCCACTCCTTCACCCTGCTGGAAACCGCCCCGCCCGGCCCGCGCTGAGGGCGTGGAAACCCAGCTCGCGGCGGTCTTTCGAGCGGTTGCCCGGTAACGGGCGTACAACTGTCCGAGACAGGTACTTTGCCGGAGTCGTCCCCTGCCATTACCGTGGAGAGATGAGCAACGTCGCTTCCGGGGACCTTGCGGTTCTTCCCCCGGGGATGGGTGGCAGCGCTGCCGCCGAATTCGCACCGTTCGTGCGCGCTTTCGCACGGGCGTTCGGCACTCGCCGGGGTGCGGGCGCGGCGTTCACGCTGCACCGGCACGGAGAGCCGCTGGTGGACATCTGGGTCGGCTCCGGCGGTGACGCTCCGTGGACCAGGGACACCGGCACGATCATCTTCTCGGCCACCAAGGGGATCGCCGCCACCGTCGTGCATCGGCTCGCCGATCGCGGGTTGCTCGACTACTCCGCCCCGGTCGCGGAATATTGGCCGGAGTTCGGCGCCAACGGCAAGCGCAAGATCACCGTTCGGCATCTGCTCACCCACCGGGCCGGACTGTCCGCGCTGGCCCCCATCGCCACCGGCGGCCTGGCCGACGTGCTGGATCACGAACTCATGGAGCAGCGCCTGGCCGCGGCGAAGCCCGACCGCCTGCTCGGCGTTCCCACCTACCACGCGCTCACCTTCGGCTGGCTGGTCGGCGGCCTGACTCGCTCGATCACCGGCATCGGCCTGGGGGAGCTGATCCGCACCGAGGTCGCCGAGCCGCTCGGCATCGAGGGCCTGCACCTGGGCAAGCCGCCCGCGGGCGCGCCGACCACCTACGCCCCGCTGGCGGGCACCCAGCTCAGCGCGCTCGGAAAACCCTTGGGCGCGGCGGTTCTCGGCCGCAGTCACCGGATCCCCGGCGCGCTCGGCGCCGCCACCCGCTGCCTGTTCCTGCCAGGTCTGGAAGCCATTCTGGAAGGCGTGAGCCCGCCGATCCTGGACACCGAACTCGGCGCGGGCAACGGTGTGGCCACCGCCCCCGCGCTGGCCACGATGTACGGCGCGCTCGCGGGCGACGGCACCGTGGCCGACCGCAGGTACCTCGGTCGCCACACCATGAAGGCCCTGCGCCGCATCGAGACGTACCAGCCCGATCGCGCGCTGTTCTACCTGCCGATGATGTGGCGCCTCGGCTACCACTCGCTGCCGATGCCGGGCGCCCACGCCGGGTTCGGGCACATCGGCCTCGGCGGCTCCTTCGGCTGGGCCGAACCACGGCTGGGCCTGTCGGTCGGCTTCGTGCACAACCGGCTCTCCGCCGCCCAGCTCAGCTACGACCAGTCGGCCGCGTTCTGGCTGCTGCCGCTCATGCTGAACTGCCTGCGCTCGTCCCGCCGCCGGATCCCGGCCACAGAGACGCCCAAGGCGGCCTGAGCGCCCGGCGTGATGCCCGAGCGGGATCGAGGCACCCGATACACCGGTGGTGACGTTTCGAGAGGGCGTGAGGACGTCCGCCACCGGGGGCCGAGGCGGCGCGACGTGCCGATACACCGGTGGCGTGATGTCCGAAGTGGCCGGGACCCGCAGCGCGAAGTCCGAGGGCGTCAGGCATTCGGTACCGGTGGCGTGATCGAAGGGCAGACGTGGTGTAGACGCTTACACGCCCTGACGCGCCGGATTCCGGCTCAGGTCAGGTATCGGTAGGCCGGGGAATCGGGCTCGAGGCGCTCGCACTGGATCGGAGAATGCCGCATCCGCTCCAGCAGCGGCGCCAGTCCGTCCGGCGCGCCCAGCTCGATGCCGACCAGCGCCGCGCCCGTCTCCCGGTTGTTGCGCTTGACGTACTCGAACAGGGTGATGTCGTCGTCCGGGCCGAGCACCTCATTGAGGAAACGGCGCAGCGCACCGGGTTCCTGCGGGAAATCCACCAGGAAATAGTGCTTGAGGCCGCTGTGCACGAGGGAGCGTTCGATGATCTCGCCGTAGCGGGACACGTCGTTGTTGCCGCCGGAGACCAGGCACACCACCGTCGAGCCCGGGTCCACGGTGATCTCCGCCAGCGCGGTGGTGGTGAGCGCGCCCGCGGGCTCGGCGATGATGCCCTCGTTCTGATACAGGTCGAGCATGGTCGTGCAGATCGCGCCCTCGTCGACCTGCATCATCTGGAAAGCTCCCGCGCCCCGGGGGGATTCGGTGATGGTGAGCAACGGCAGCGAGGCGTGCGAGACCACCCGCCCGCCGAAGCCGGACACCGCGGCATACGGCACGGCGCCGACCCGGCGCACCGCGGCGCCGTCCACGAACGGATCGATCTCCGGCAGCGTGACCGGACCGCCCGCCACCAGCGCCGCCGTCATCGAGGCCGCGCCAGCGGGCTCCACGCCGAGGATGGCGGTCTGCGGCGAGCGTGTCCGCAGGTAGGTGCCGATCCCGGCCAGGCAACCGCCGCCGCCCACCGGCACGATCACCAGGTCGGGCGTGGTGGGCAGCTGCTCCAGGATCTCCGCGGCGATGGTGCCCTGACCGGCCGCGGTGCGCGTGTCGTCGAACGGCGGCACCATGGTGGCGCCGGTGCGTTCCACGTCGGCGGCGGCGGCCGCGGCGGCGGCGTCGTAGGTTTCGCCGACCGCGATCAGTTCGACGAACTCGCCGCCGTGCACCCGGATGCGGTCACGCTTCTGCTTCGGCGTCGTGGTCGGCACGTAGATGCGGCCTTTGATCCCCATCGCCTGGCAGGCGAAGGCGACGCCTTGGGCGTGATTGCCCGCGCTGGCCGCGACCACGCCCGCGGCGCGCTCGTCCTCGGACAGCTGGATCACCAAGTTGTAGGCGCCGCGCAGTTTGTAGGAGCGCACCGGGCTGAGGTCTTCGCGCTTCAGATAGACGTTCGCCCCGGTCAGCTGGGACAGTCGCTCGCTGCGCTGTAGCGGGGTCGGATCGATGACGTCGGCAATTCGCTTGTGAGCAGCATCGATCTCGTCCGCGGTGAGCGCGGGGCGAGAAGCGGACAATGCGTCGAGGACATCAAGCGGATCGGACACCCGAATCATGGTGCCACCCGCCGCCGCGGTGACCTGCGGCGGGTGGCGGCGACACGCAGGCTACCTGCGCAGGAGCTACCTGGGCGTGAGCACGAAGACGGGGATCTGACGGTCGGTCTTGGTCTGGTAGTTCGCGTAGTCGGGCCACACCTCGACCGCGCGCTCCCACCACTGCGCCTTCTCCTCGCCGAAGACCTCGCGCGCGGTGTAGTCCTTGTTGACCGCGCCGTCGCGCAGTTCCACATGGGGTTCGGCCTTGATGTTGTAGTACCAGACGGGGTGCTTCGGCGCGCCGCCCAAAGAGGCGACCACGGCGTACTCGCCGTTGTGCTCCACCCGCATCAGCGGCGTCTTGCGCAGCTTGCCGCTCTTCGCGCCCTTGGTGGTGAGCAGGATGATCGGCTTGCCTTGCAAGGTCGCGCCCTCGGTGCCGCCGGAGTTCTCGTACTTCTCGGCTTGCTCGCGGGCCCAGTCGGATGTGCTCGGTTCGTATTCACCTGTCAATGGCATGTCTGCGGCAACGCCGCAGCGATTCGCTGTGTTCCCTGCGACAAAAGTTCGCTGGCCCGAACTTCTGATTCCGACTACCCTGAGGAGATGGCGGTCGTTCACTCCTCGGCGCGCGGCACCACGATCGACATCGCGGGCTCCGCGTGGCCGGCCTACAAGCTCGACGCACTGGTCGTCGGGCTGGTGACCTGCCTGGTCCTCGCCCTGATCACGGGCTCGTTGCAGATCGCGGTCCTCGTCGCGGCGGCGCTCGGCGCGGCCCGGTGGCTGATCGGCATGGCGTTCGCGGGTCTCGCCGACCGGTCCGGCGGCACGCCGTAAGTCCTCCGCATTAACGCTCTCCCGTCTCACGCGATGAATTCGAGTAGTCGAGTACGCGGGTTTCGGTGGGATACCAGCGGGAGGATCAGCGCATGAAACGCCTGGTTGTATGTTGCGACGGCACCTGGAAGGCCGAATCGAGCAGCACGGTTTCGAATATTGTCAAGATCGCGCAGACGATCCGGTTCGACGCGCCGGGGCCTGCGGGAGAGACGATCCAGCAGTGGGTCACCTATGTTTCCGGTCCGGGCGCGCGCGGCTTTCTCAGCGATCGCCTGATGGGCGGCGCCTTCGGCCTCGGTCTCGAGGCGAACTTGTCGTCCGCCTACTGGCATCTCGCCTTGAACTGGGAGAAGGGCGACGAGATCTACATCTTCGGCTTCAGTCGCGGCGCGTTCACCGCGCGCAGCCTGGCCGGCCTGATCAGTCGCATCGGGATCATGACCCCGGAGGCGATGATCGAGGGCAAGTACCCGGAAGCCCTGGGCATCTACCGGCAGCGTCCGCCGGCGCCCACGCCCGAAGACCCGGACCCGGCGGAGCCGCCGGAGTGGCAGGAGTTCCGCCGCAAGCACTGTCGGAGAGCGAAGATCGATTTCCTCGGCGTGTTCGACACCGTCGGCGCGCTGGGCGTCCCCGGCATCACCTCGCTGCGCCACCGCTTCCACGATGTCAAGCTCTCGCGCCACGTGCACTGCGCCCGCCAAGCACTGGCCATCGACGAGCGGCGACGCAACTTCGAACCGTCCGTGTGGGAGGTGCCGGTCGAACCGACCGTGAAGTACCGGCGCGGGTTCGAGCGGGTCAAACAGGTGTGGTTCCCCGGCGTGCACAGCGATATCGGGGGCGGCTACGCCGAGTGCGGTCTGTCCGACGCCACCTTGCAGTGGATGGTCCGCGAGGCGGAGTCGGTCGGTCTGGCCTTCGACCGCGACCGGCTGGCCGCGCTGTCGAAGCGCTGCGACACCGCCGACGGCGATCACATGCGGCTGCACGATTCGCTGAGCATCGGCTACCGCATCCTGAACGTGCTGCGCACGCTGCGCAATCCACGCAGCACCCGCTTCCACTGGGACTCCTGGCGGCGGATCGCCACGCCCACCGATCAGGGCGTCCGGCTGTCGGCCAGTACGCAGGACGCGCTGGACTACCAGCCCGCGAACCTGCGGCGCTGGCGCGAAGAGCTGGGCGGGGTGATCCCGGAGAAGACCTTCGAGCAGGTCCGCGGCGTATTCGCGAAGGAACTCGAGCACGTGCCCGTGCCGGCTGACGCGTCCGCGCTCGAGCTCTCAGCGCACCAGTAGGGCGACGGGCAGCCTGCCGAACATCTTCTCCAGCCGCGCCCTGCTCTGGAAGGTGTGCCCGGTCAGCCGATCGGTCCAGCTGCCCGCGGGCAGGTCGAGGAACGTGTCGCCCCACCCGGTCTCGGCCAGGCTCACGCTGTGGCGGGTGGCGGCGACGATGACCTCGGGCGGCTCGCCCGTACGGCCGCGTGCGTAGGACACCACCTTGCTCGCGTGGTCACCGGTCGCGAACAGCGGCCGGTAGGCGCCGCCGACGAAGCAGTCGGGACGTTCGCGGCGCAACCACAGCGCGTAGGCGACGATCCACATCTTCGCCGCGCCGGTGGTGTCCAGCGCCGGTGTGCCGGTGAGCGATTGCAACATGCCCGCGCGGGCGGCGAAGTCCACCGGCCTGCGGTTGTCCGGGTCGACGAGGGAGTCCTCCCACAGCTCGCAGCCCTGGTAGACGTCCGGGATGCCCGGCCCGCACAGCTGCAGCAGTTTCTGCGCCAGCGCGTCGGACCAGGCGTGCGGGGCCAGCTCGTGCACCAGGTCGCCGAGTTCGGAGCCCACCGGACCGTCGATCACGGTGTCCAGCCAGGCGTGCACGGCGGTCTCGAACTCGACGTCCGGCTCCTCCCAGGAGGTTTTGGTGTTGGCCTCCCGCATCGCCTTCTCGGCGAACGCGTGCAACCGTTCGCGCAGGCCCGGCACCGAGGCGGCGGGCCTGCCGTCCGCGGGCCACACGCCGAACATGTTCTGCAGCAGGAAAAGCGCCGTCGCGCCGTCCGGTGCCGGGGCCGTCTCCAGCCACGAGTCGACGTTGCGCGCCCAGGTCTCCGCGGCCTGCGACAGCACGCCGATGCGGGCGCGCACGTCCTCACCGCGTTTGGTGTCGTGGGTGGACAGCGTCGTCAGGGTGGCGGGCCACAGCTGCGCGCGCTGGCTCATGGACAGGTGGAACTCGTTGAGCGAGTGACCGAAACGCGCCGGGTTGCCGCCCACCTCCTGCAACGAGACCAGCCGCGCGGCCTGATAGAACATGGTGTCCTCGACCGCCTTCGCGGTCACCGCGCCGCAGACCTGGCTGAAGCGCACGGCCGCGGCCCCGTCGGCGGCCAGTGCCGCGACCAGGACCGCCAGCGGCACGGTGAGCTCGCTGTTGCGCTTCTCCACCTCGGCGATCACCGCGCCCGCCATCCCGGCCAGCGGCGCGTAGTCGGCTCGGTACACCGGCATGAACGCCAGCACCTCGATGGTGGCGTTGGTCAGCGCCATGGTGTCGAAGCTCTCGGCGTTCGCGTCCTGTTTGATCGCGGCCACCAGCCGCCGGATCTCCGGCGCCAGAATGGTCTCCGCGACCGCGCGCTTGATCCGGTGCTCGGTCTCACCGATCCAGGCCCGGTCGCTGCCGTGCCCGGCGACGCGGCGCGAGAGTTCGGTGAGCGCGTGCTCGCCGCGCGGATCGATCAGCACGCCGCCGAAGTCGGCCAGCGCCTCGTAGCCGGTGGTCCCGTCGATCGGCAGCGTCGCGTCCAGCGGCTCGCGATTGGCCAGGATCTTCTCCACCAGCAGCAGCCGGTGCGGGCCGATCAGCCTGCGCAGTCGGGTGAGGTATCCGGCGGGATCGGCCAGGCCGTCCGGATGGTCGATCCGCACGCCGTCGATCAGGTCGTGCTCGCACCACGCGGCGAGCTCCCGGTGGGTGAGCTCGAAGACCTCGGGGTTCTCCTGCCGGATCGCGGCCAGGCTGCTGACCGCGAAGAACCGCCGGTAGGTGCACAGCCCGGCCTTCCAGCTCACCAGCCGGTAGTGCTGTTTGTCGTGGATGCGCAGGGCGTTGTCGCCGTCGGTGCCCGGCGCGATCGGGAAACGCAGATCGTGCAGGGCGAGCATGGGTTCGGCGCCGGAGCGGTCCACGGTCAACGCGGCCGGGTCGTTCTCGCTCTGCAGCACCGGCAGCGCCAGTCGTCCGCCCGCGCCGTTGCCCGGGCTCCAGTCGATGTCGAAGTACGGCGCGAACCGCGACTCCTGGCCGTTGCGCAGGACGTCCCACCACCACACGTTCTGCCGCGGATCGGCCACGCCGACGTGATTGGGCACCAGATCCACGATCAGTCCCATGCCACGGCTGCGCACCTCGTCGGCGAGGGCCTTCAGTCCGGTCGGGCCGCCGAGCGCGGCGGAGACCGTGGTCGGGTCGGTGACGTCGTAGCCGTGCGTCGAACCGTGCGTCGCGGTCAGGATCGGCGACAGGTACAAGTGCGAGATGCCCAGCTGCTGTAGGTATTCCGCGATGGCGCGCGCTTCGGCGAAAGTCAGCGCGTCCGGGCGCAGCTGTAGCCGGTAGGCGCTGCGGATCGTGGTCTGGAGTGCGGGCTTGCGTCGCAGGGATACCGGGTCGGTCACGTGCATCTCGGTGGAATCGGGTGCGTTCATCGGCATTCGGGTCAGGCGGCCTGGCGGAGGACGAGGAGACAGCGAGCTTCGACGGCGACGGTCGCGCCGCCGGGATACCCGGCGTCGGCCAGGCCGGTCGGCGTCGAGCAGTCCAGCGCCACCGACCATTCCGTGCCGTCGCCGGTGCTCGGTAGCACGAAGTCGATGGCCGCGTCATGGGCGTTGAAACACAACAGGAACGAATCGTCGGTGATCCGCTCGCCGCGCGGGCCGGGTTCGGGGATCGCCTCGCCGTTGAGGTAGACCGCCAGCGACTTGCCGAATCCGCTGTCCCAGTCCGCTTCGGTCATCTCCTCGCCGGACGGGGTGAGCCAGGCGATGTCGCGGGCGTTGTCTGCCGACCGGATCGGCCCGCCCGCGAAGAAGCGGCGGCGCCGGAAGACGGGGTGCTCGGTGCGCAACGCCACCACCGCGCGGGTGAATTCGAGCAGATCGGCGTTCTCCTCCCGCAGCGACCAGTCCATCCAGGCCAGCGGTGAGTCCTGACAGTAGACGTTGTTGTTGCCGTGCTGAGTGCGGCCCATCTCGTCGCCGTGCGCGAGCATCGGCACGCCCTGGCTGAGCATCAGCGTCGCCAGCAGGTTGCGGCTCTGCCGGGCGCGCAGGGCGAGGATGCCCGGATCGTCGGTCGGGCCTTCGGCGCCGCAGTTCCACGAGCGGTTCCAGCTCTCGCCGTCCCGGTTGTCCTCGCCGTTGGCCTCGTTGTGCTTCTCGTTGTAGGACACCAGGTCGCGCAGCGTGAACCCGTCGTGCGCGGTGACGAAGTTGATGCTGGCGCTGGGCCTGCGGCCGGTGGCCTCGTACAGGTCCGAGGAACCGGTGAGCCGGGAAGCGAACTCGCCCAGCGTCGCCGGTTCACCGCGCCAGTAGTCGCGGACGGTGTCGCGGTATTTGCCGTTCCACTCCGTCCACAGGCCGGGGAAGTTGCCCACCTGGTAGCCGCCCTCGCCGACGTCCCAGGGCTCGGCGATCAGCTTGACCTGGCTGACCACCGGGTCCTGCTGCACCAGATCGAAGAACGTCGAGAGCCGGTCCACGTCGTGCAGTTCCCGCGCCAGCGTCGCGGCCAGATCGAAGCGGAAGCCGTCGACGTGCATCTCCAGGATCCAGTAGCGCAGCGAGTCCATGATCAGCTGCAAGGTGTGCGGGTGACGCACGTTGAGGCTGTTGCCGGTGCCCGTGTAATCCATGTAGTGCGAGGGGTCGTCATCGACCAAGCGGTAGTAGGCGGCGTTGTCGATGCCGCGGAAACCGATCGTGGGGCCGCGGTGGTTGCCCTCGGCGGTGTGGTTGTAGACCACGTCGAGGATCACCTCGATGCCCTCGGCGTGGAGCGCGCGCACCATCGCCTTGAATTCGGTGACCGCCGACCCGGCGCGGTCCATCGTCGCGTACTCGTTGTGCGGCGCGAGGTAGCCGAAGCTGTTGTACCCCCAGTAGTTTCGCAATCCCTGATCCAGCAGCACGCGATCGTGCAGGAATTGGTGCACCGGCATCAGTTCGATCGCGGTGACGCCCAATCCCTTCAGATGGTCGACGATCGCGGGGTGCGCGATGCCGGAGTAGGTGCCGCGCAATTCCTCCGGCACCTCGGGATGGGTCATCGTCATGCCCTTGACGTGCGCCTCGTAGATCACCGTCTCGTGATAGGGGCGGTTGGGCGCACGGTCGGCGCCCCAGTCGAAGTACGGGTTGATCACCACGCCGGTCATGGTGTGGCCGAGGGAGTCCAGACCGTGGGTGTAGAGCGAGGGGTGACCGTCGAAGTCACCGTCGAAGGCCTTGCCGTACGGATCGAGCAGCAACTTGCTCGGATCACAGCGCAGGCCGCGGTCGGGGTCGTACGGGCCGTGCACCCGGAACCCGTAGCGCTGCCCGGGATCGATCCCGGGCAGATAGGCGTGCCAGACATAGCCGTCGACCTCGTCGAGCGCGATCCGGGTCTCGGTGCCGTCCCCCTCGATCAGGCAGAGTTCGACCGCGTCGGCAACCTCCGAGAACACCGAGAAATTGGTGCCCGCGCCGTCGTAGGTGGCCCCGAGGGGATAGGCGGTGCCGGGCCAGACACCCAGTGGTGTCGCGTCGCCGGGCGCTGCGTCGGGCTGAGCCATGGCAACGACAGTAGCGGCAGCCGGGCGTCCGGCTGTGCGGGTGGTTGTGGCCGAGTTGATCAGAGGAGGTCGGAAGGGTTTTCCAGCCGGCGGCGGCGGTAGCCGAGAAGTATCGCGAGGCGGGCCGCGGTCCAGGTGGTGCCAGAGCCGGAACATCTCCCAGTGCCGCGGCGGCGGGCGGATCTGTCGGGACATCGGCGCGCGGTGAGCGGGGAGGCGTACGCCCTCGTCGCAACCGGCAGGCCTCGTGATCGGCGACGATTCACCGCACGGAGGCCTTGGGGGTGCGCGTCAGTCCGCGGGCGTGAGCGAGCGCCGCCAGGTCTGGCCGACCAGGTCGTGTCCCCAGCTGTGATGCGGGCTCTGCTCGACGAGCTCGAACCCGGCCCGTTGATAGACGCGCCGTGCTGCGGTGAGGACGTCGTTGGTCCACAGGACGATCTCGCGGTACCCCGCCGCGGCGGCGAAGCGCAGGCATTCCTCGACGAGCGACGTGCCGACGCCGAGGCCACGGGCGGTGGGCTCCACCAGCAGTAGCCGCAGCCGCGCGGTGCTGTCGTCCTCGCGGACGCAGAAGACACTCCCCACCGGACGGCCGTCGGACTCCGCGATCCAGGCGCGCTCGCGCCGCTCGTCGTGGGAAGCCAGGTAGTCGGCCACGATGCGCACGATCAGTTCCTCGTAGGTCTCGTCCCAGCCGTATTCGTTCGCGTAGAGCTCCGCGTGACGCTGGATCACCCAGCCGTAGTCGCCGGAGCGCGGCGCGCGCAGCGTGCACGAGGGCGGGTCGGCGGGCTGGTCCAGGATCTGCTGGATGGTCCGCATGGCGGTGATCAGCCGGGCGCGGGCCGCCGGGTGCCGCGCGTCGAGCAACGCGCCCACCTCGTCGCTGGAGCGCTGATCGAGCGTCGCGAAGACCTCCCGGCCCCGATCGGTCAGCCGGACCTCTTGGCGTCGGCCGTCGCTGCCGGAGCGGTTGCGCCGCACCAGGCCGCCCTGTTCGAAGCGGGCCAGGATGCGGCTGAGGTAGCCGGCGTCGAGGTCGAGGGCATGCCGCAGCGCGACCACTTCGATCGTCTCGGACGTGGCCAGCTCGAACAGGATCCTGGCTTCGGTGAGCGAGTATCGGCTGTCGTGCAGTCCTTCGCGCAGGACGCCGATCACCCGGGTGTAGCGGCGGTTGAATTCGCGGACGGCGGCGATGTCGGCGGGCGCGGCAGCGGTCACGTCGGCTCCAATCTTTGACTTCGTCAAAGAATATTCCGAGGTGCTGCCGCCGAGTGCGGAAACGGCAGAACTTCGCCCCACCCTTGGTCACCCGCCCAGCTCGGATGCTAACTTGAACGGCGTTCAAGCCGCCCCGGACGGCCGGGGCCGTGACGCGAGGATTCCTGTGGCACTGACCATCGACCAGATCACCGCACTCGACGCCGAGCATGTCTGGCATCCCTACGGCGGCTTCCCCGCGACGACCGAACCGCTGGTGGTGGCCTCGGCCGCGGGAACCAGGCTGACCCTGGCCGACGGGCGCGAGCTGGTCGACGGCATGAGTTCCTGGTGGGCCGCGATCCACGGCTACCGGCATCCGGCGCTCGACGCCGCACTGGTCGACCAGGCGCGGCGGATGAGCCACGTGATGTTCGGCGGGCTCACCCACGAGCCGGCGGCCCGGCTGGCCGAGCTGCTGGTCGAAGCGACACCGGCCGGGCTGGACAAGGTGTTCCTGTGCGACTCCGGCTCGGTCTCGGTCGAGGTCGCGGTGAAGATGTGCCTGCAGTACTGGCGTTCGCTGGGCAAACCCGAGAAGCGCCGCCTGCTCACCTGGCGCGGCGGGTATCACGGTGACACGTTCACCCCCATGAGCGTGTGCGACCCGGAGGGCGGTATGCACTCGCTATGGACGGACATCCTGGCCGACCAGGTGTTCGCGCCGGTGCCGCCGCGTGACTATCAGCCGGAGTATGCGGCGGAACTGGAGCGCCTGATCGCCGCGCGCGCGGGCGAACTCGCGGCGGTCATCGTGGAGCCGGTGGTGCAGGGCGCGGGCGGGATGCGCTGGCATCACCCCGATTACCTCACCGATCTGCGCAGGCTGTGCGACGAACACGGCGTGCTGC
Source organism: Nocardia sp. CY41 (assembly GCF_009829325.1). Classification (GTDB taxonomy): domain Bacteria; phylum Actinomycetota; class Actinomycetes; order Mycobacteriales; family Mycobacteriaceae; genus Nocardia. The sequence goes on along the minus strand of NZ_VUOS01000022.1, from coordinate 194,400 downwards.
TGGTGTTCGACGAGATCGCGACCGGATTCGGCCGCACCGGAACACTTTTCGCCGCCGACCAGGCGGGGGTGAGCCCGGATGTGATGTGCGTCGGCAAAGCGCTGACGGGCGGCTATCTCACCCTCGCCGCCGCACTGTGCACCGCGCGGATCGCCGAGACGATCAGCGCGGCGCACGGCGGGCTCATGCACGGACCCACCTTCATGGGCAACCCGTTGGCCTGCGCGGTGGCCGTCGCGTCGATCGAGCTGCTGCGCTCGCGCCACTGGCGCGGTGAGGTGGCCCGGATCGAGGCGGAGCTGACGGCGGGCCTGGCTGCGGTGCGCGACCTGCCGGGCGTGGCCGACGCGCGGGTGCTCGGCGCGATCGGGGTGATCGAGCTGGAGCGCCCGGTCGACATGCGCGCCGCGACCGACGCCGCGGTGGCCGCCGGGGTGTGGCTGCGCCCGTTCCGCAACCTCGTGTACGCCATGCCGCCGTTCATCAGCACCTCCGCCGACATCGCCACGATCACTGCCGGGATGCGCGCCGCGGTGGCCGCGCAGGACGGTCGGTGACCGGTCAGGCGATCCACGGCGGGACGATGGTGCCGTCGCCGTCGGGGGTGCCCGCTCGCGCGCCCGCCGGTGCGGTGACGATGGCGGTGAAGCCGTCCGCGGTGCGCACCTGCCGCAGCGCATTCGGCGGCAGGATCACCGTATCGCCCTCGGCCGCAGTGAGTTCCGTGCCGTCGACGGTGACGTCGATCCGTCCCGCGATGACGGTCCAGATCTGCTCTGCGTCGATGAAGTGCAGCGGTCCCGCGGTGTCGGCGGGGACCTCGACCCGCCACAGTGCGAGCTGCGAGCCCCCCTGGGTGGGGGAGGCGAGCGTGGTCATGACGCCGCCGGGGGTCTCGGTGCGGCGGGTGTCGGAGTGTCGGATGACGGTCATCGGGCTACCACCTCTAAGATAGACAACATGGTTGTCCATATAGTCAACGAGGTTGTCCATCATGTCAAGTGACGCTGGTGGCTACGAGTTGCCGCTGCGCATGCTGCTCGGTTTCCGCACCGTGATCGACGAGGTGCACGCCGACCTGGCCGAGCACGGGCACGCCGCGTTGCGGCCGATGCACGGCTTCGTCTTCCAGGCGGTCGGCCGTGCGGGCGGGCCCTACGGGTGCACGGCCGCGGACCTCGGGCGCGCGCTCGGCGTCTCGAAACAGGCCGCGGGCAAACACATCGAGGCGCTGGAGCGGCTGGGCTACCTGCGTCGCGGGCACGATCCGACCGACGCGCGGCGCAAGGTCTACACGCTGACCGAACGCGCTGCGGACGTGCTGACCCGATCGGCGCGCACCTTCGACCGGATCCGCGATCGCTGGGCCGAGCGGCTCGGCGCGGACCGGCTGGCCGCGTTGGAACGCGATCTGCGCGAGCTGACGCCCGGCGAACTGTTCCGGCTCGACACGCCGAATTGGTTCACCGGTCCGTGAGCCGCCCGTGCGCGCCGGGCGGGTTCCCGGCGATCTCGGGACGATCGCTGTCCGACACCATCTCCCAGACCCGGAAGATGCAGTGGTAATCGTCCGACCAGCCGCGCACCATCAGCAGATAGGTGTCGCCGTCGCGCAGGACGATGCGGCGGCCGCGCAGTTTGGGATGCTCTGGCGTGTAGGTGGGCAGTACCCCGGCCAGCTTGGCCAGTGCCTGGGCGCGCGTGCCGACCACTTCCATGAGAATCCGGGGTGACCAGCGCTTGTGCTCGCCCGAGCCCGTTGTTTCCTCGACGACTATCGCCCACCGCGGCATCCGCCGTGTTCCTCCCCGGTGAAACTTCGTCACCGCGGGCCGGTGACCATCACCAACGACTGCTCCACGGTACCAGCGGGCGTCCTGAACGGTGTTCAAGTATGCTGCTCAGCTGTGACTACCGATCCGCTGAGCTGGCTGGACGAACGCGCCGCCGCGCGCGTGGCCGCGGGACTGCGCCGGGAACTGCGCCCGCGCGCCCCGCAGGCGACATCGATCGACCTCGCCTCCAACGACTACCTCGGCCTGGTCCACCATCCCGAAGTGATCGAGGGCGCGATCGAGTCGGTGCGCCGCTGGGGCGCGGGGGCGACCGGGTCGCGCCTGGTCACCGGCACCACCACCGAGCACGAACTGCTGGAAACCGAGCTGGCCGAATTCGTCGGCGCCGAAGCCGGACTCGTGTTCGCCTCCGGATACGCGGCCAACCTCGGCGCGGTCACCGCGCTCGCCGGGCGCGGCTCGCTCGTGGTCTCCGACGCGGGCAGCCACGCGTCGCTGGTGGACGCGTGCCGCCTGTCCCGCGCCCGGGTGGAGATCGCGCCGCACCGTGACGTCGCGGCGGTGGACCGGCTGTTGTCGGAGCGAACGGAGGACCGTGCGCTGGTGCTCACCGATTCGGTGTTCAGCGCCGACGGCGACCTCGCCCCGCTGGCCGAACTGCACCGCGTGACCAGGGCCAACGCGGCGGTGCTCGTGGTGGACGAGGCGCACGGCCTTGGCGTGCGCGGCGCGGGCGGGCGCGGGCTGGTGCACGAGTCGGGCCTGGCCGGAGCGCCGGACCTGGTGATCACCGCGACCTTGTCGAAATCCCTTGCCGCGCAGGGTGGCGTGGTGCTGGCCGGCGCGCGGGTGCGCGCCCACCTCGTCGACGCCGCGCGCACGTTCATCTTCGACACCGGTCTCGCGCCCGCCGCCGTCGGCGCCGCGCGGGCCGCCCTGCGCGTGCTGCGCGCCGAACCGGAACGGGCCGGGCGGGTGCTGGCTCGCGCCGCGGACATCGCGCGGATCGCCGGTGTGCCCACGCCCCCCTCGGCGGTGGTGCCGGTAGTGCTCGGCCCGGCGCAGGTGGCCTTCGACGCCGCCCAGGCGTGCCGGGCGCGCGGACTGGACGTGGGCTGCTTCCGCCCGCCGACGGTTCCGGAGGGCACGTCGCGACTGCGGCTGACCGCGCGGGCGAATCTCACCGCGGCCGAACTCGAGGCCATCGCGACGGTGCTCGGTGACGTACTGGCCGAGGCGCGCGAGGCGGTGCCCGCATGACCGTCCTGCTGATCACCGGAACCTCCACCGACGTCGGCAAGACCGTCGTCACCGCGGCGGTCGCCGCCACGGCGCGGGCCAACGGTCGATCGGTGGCGGTGTGCAAGCCGGGCCAGACCGGTGTCGCGGCAGACGAACCCGGTGACCTCGCGGAGATCCAGCGGCTGTCCGGCGTCACCCGGACCGTCGAACTCGCCCGCTACCCGGACCCGCTGGCGCCCGACACCGCCGCCCGCCGCGCCGGGTTGCCGGAACTGACCCTCGCCGACACCGCCGCCGCCGTCGACGCCATGTCCGACGCCGACCTCGTCCTGGTCGAGGGCGCGGGCGGATTGCTGGTGCGCCTAGGCGATTTCACCTTGCTCGACCTCGCACAGAAACTCGGCGCGCCCGTCCTGCTGGTCACCGCCGCCGGGCTGGGCACGCTCAACCACACCGAATTGACCACCCGCGCCTTGCAATCGGCGGGCGTGCGATGCGCGGGCCTGGTGATCGGTTCCTGGCCCGCCGAACCGGACCTGGCCGCCGAGTGCAACCGCACCGATCTGCCCCGTGTCACGGGCGTCGACCTGGTGGGCTCGGTGCCGGAGGGCGCGGGCGGCTGGCAGCGCGCGCGATTCACCGCCGCCGCCCCGGGCTGGTTCGATCCCGCGTGGTCGCCGTTCCGCTGACGAGTCTTGCGCCCGCGGGGTGAACCTCGGACGAACTCGCCGAGTTGTGCGGCAGTTCGGGTGCGTGGTCGCGTCCGGGGTCCGGGGCGGAGGAGTTCGAGTTGTGCGGATGTCTTGGGCTGGTCGCGTCCGGGTTGGGGCGCAGGTGTCGGCCGCGTTGTTCGGGAGTTCGGAATGCGCTGCCGCGTCCGGGGTCGGGAGCGGAGGAGTTGGCCGAATCGTTCGGAAGTTCGGAATGCGCTGCCGCGTCCGGGGTCGGGAGCGGGCGAGTTCGCCGAATCGTTCGGAAGTTCGGAATGCGCTGCCGCGTCCGGGGTCGGGAGCGGGCGAGTTCGCCGAGTTCATCGGAAGTCCGGGCGCCGCTGCCATGTCCGGGCCCCACGGTGGAGCCGGGTGGGGCCGGGTCCTCCGCCGGGCCGAATGATTCAGCCCTCGGTCGGCCCGTCTCGGCGTGAAGCGCTGCTGAGTCTGTCGGTGCCGCTGCCTAGAGTGAGACGCATGACCGCGACATGGATCCGGTGGCACGTGCGTGCGCCCCGCGCGACTGTCTACCGCCTGCTGTTGGACGCGGAATCGGTGCGGCACTGGGTGGGGCCCGATGGAATGACCAGCCGCGTGCACGAATTCGATCCCACCGAAGGCGGCGTGTTCCGCATCACGTTCACCGCCGACGAGTCCACCGGTACCGGCGACACCTACCACGGGCGTTTCGCCCGGCTGATCCCGGACGAGCAGGTGGTGGGGGTCATCCAGGTCGAGACCGACGATCCCGCGGCGACCGGCAAGCAAACCATCACCTACGTACTCGGTGACGCCGGGGGCGGCACCGATGTCGTGGCGATGCATGAAGGTCTTCCGGATGCCATCACCCCCGAGGACAACGAACTCGGCTGGCGGATCTCACTCGGCAAACTCGCGGCGATCGCCGAGGCGGCTCGCTGAGCGGTAGCGGGCTCGTGGCGACCGTCCGCATCCGTGCCTACAGTGGGGTGGATGTCGCCGATGGACGCCCGGCACCCGTCCACCGTCTCCGATTGGGACGACGCGCGACGCCGAGCTCGGCTGCGGGACACGAGCCTGGGGCACGGGTGGAAGACGTTGCGCCGGACCAAGATGACGCTGCTTCGGGTGGCCGCACTGCTGCTGACCGGACTGGTGGTATTCGCGCAGTACTGGAAGTACGACGTCGCGCCGGAACAGGTGCGACTGGCGCGCACCGAGCCGGCCATCCTGCCCGTCGCCCCGCCGGTGGACCCGCAGAACTGGGACACCGTCGTGGTGGACCTGGTCGGGCTCGGCGGGCTCGACGCCAGTGACACCGCCGCCGCACTGCCCGCGCTGCGCAGAATGGGCATGGTGTGGGCGATCCGCTACGACAACGAGGGCCTCGACACCAAGGTGATCGCCGACCTCGTCGTGCGCGCCGCCGAACTGTCCGGCCTGCGCAACGTCGTGCTCGTCGGCCACAGCATGGGCGGCGTGATCGCGCTGGAGGTCGCCGAGCACATTCACCGCGACAGCGATCGCAGACTGGTCGGGGTGGTGCTGGACTGTACGCCGGTGGACCTGAACGCCGTCCGGCCGGAGAGCCGCGGGCGCGGTGAGGACATGCTGCGCTGGATGGGCTGGCTGCCCGGAGCCCGGGAGAGCCGGGCGCTGCGGCTGGCCGTGGAGACCTACGCCCGCCGCGACCGTTTCCTCGACCGCGGCGACGGGGTCCCCGGCATCCGCTTCGGCAAGCTGGCCGAGGTGCTGACGGAAGTGCTGCGGGAGAAGATCGTCTCGCGCGACGCCGCGAGCAACGGTCTGATCGAATCGCAGTTCACCGCCATCGTGGCCGGTGGCGCGGCCGACGACCTGCGCACCCTGGCCCAGCCCGTCGCGGACAAGCCGCGGCCCGCGATCGTCTTCATCCGGCCACGCGACGCGAGCGCCGATCGCGTGGTCGACGTCGAGTACTCCCACCGGGTGCTGATCGAGCAGTCCGGCGGAGTGGACGGCACGCTGCTGGTGGTGCTGGCGCGAAACACCGGGCACGCCAATCCGATGCAGCGCCCGCGGGAGTACAACACGGTGATCGAGCAGCAGATCCTGCCGTTCGTGCAGCGCTATCAACAGCAGGTCCGGTCGACGACGGTGGCCGCGCCGCCGCGCTGAGAGGTTCGAACCAGGCTGAGACAAACCGTTTCCGCGCCGGTTTCGTCTTGTTTCAATTCGCCTATGTTCCGACCAAGTACGTTCCGGTCCGGCCGCCGCCGCGCGACCGCCGCATTGCTCGCCGTGGCGACCGTCGCGACGCTCGGACTCACCGGCTGCGCGAAGGACGACAAGCCGGTCGGTCCCATCGCCGACGGACCGCTGCCCACCGAGGTTCCCGCCGGAACCACCCTGGTGGTCGCCGACCAGTCCGAGCGCCTGCAGTCCGTGCTGCGCCTGTCCGGCGAGCTCGACAAGCTGCCGTTCAAGGTGGAGTTCGCCAACTTCGTCGGCGGTCCGGCCATCCTGGAGGCGTTCCGCGCGGGCGCCGCCGATGTGGCGCAGGTCGGTGACGTCCCGCCGATTCATGCCTTGGTGGCCGGGCAGGACGTGCCGATCATCGCCTCCTATCAGACCAGCACCACCGCCTTGAAACTCGCGGTGGCGCCGGGCAAGCCGGTGGCGAAACCGGCGGATCTGAAGGGCAAGAAGATCGCCTACGCCGAAGGCACCGCCCAGCAGGCCGCCGTGCTGCGCGCCATCGACAAGGCCGGTCTCACCACCTCCGACGTGCAGCTGATCCGGCTGCAACTGGCCGAGTTCCCCGATGCGGTGCGCACCGGGCAGGTCGACGTCGCGCCGCTGATCGAACCGAACGTCACCCGGTTCCTGCGCACGCCCGGCGCCTCGCTGATACCCGACTCCGAGACCGCGGGCATCTACGGCGGCCTCGCCTACCTCTACGCCCGCCGCGCCGTCGTGCGGGACCCGGCGAAGGCGGCCGCCGCGCGCGCGTTGGTCGGCGCGTTCGTCCGGGCCTACCAATGGGCCAACACCCACCCCGAGGACTGGGCGCGCCGGTACTACGTGGAGAACCAGAAGGTGAGCGCCGACGACGCCAAGCGCATCGTGGAATCGCTGGGCGCCTACGTCTTCCCGCATCTGGACCAGCAGCTCGTCGACCGGCAGCAGGCCACCATCGACGCCATCGCCAAGGCGGGCGAACTGCCCAAGAAGGTGCAGGCGTCCACCGGTTTCGACCTGCGCTTCGACGCCGCGGTCACGCAGGCGGTCACCGAGAGCGGCGCCTCGTTCGAACCGAAGGCACGCTGATGGCGACCCTCGACGCCGGCGTGCTGCGCCGCATCGGGCGCGGCCGCTCCGAAGCCCGGCCCGCACTGGCGAGACGCAAACCGGCCCGGCCGCGCCTGGGCCCCGGCCGCCCGATTCCGTTCGGCATCGCGCTGGGTCCCGCCTTGCTGATCGCGGCGTGGGTGCTCGGTTCCACCACGGGCACACTGGATCAGGAAACCCTGCCCGCCCCGTGGACGGTCGCCGAGACCGCCGGTGACCTGCTCGCCGACGGCCGCCTGCAGAGCAATCTGCTGACCTCCGTGCAGCGTGCGGCGATCGGGCTCGCCCTCGGTGTCGCGATCGGCCTGGTGCTGGCGTTGGTGGCCGGGCTGAGCCGGATCGGGGAAGCGTTGGTGGACGGCCCGATCCAGATCAAGCGCGCCATTCCCACGCTCGCGCTGATCCCGCTGTTCATCGTGTGGTTCGGCATCGGCGAGGAGATGAAGCTGGTGGTCATCACCACCAGCGTGGCGATCCCGATCTACCTGAACACCCACGCGCACCTGCGCAGCGTCGACGCCAGGTACGTGGAACTCGCCCAGACGGTGGGGTTGTCGCGGTGGGGGTTCATCCGCCGGATCGCACTGCCGGGATCGCTGCCCGGATTCTTCACCGGCCTGCGGCTGGCCGTCACCATCTCGTGGCTGGCGCTGGTCGTGGTGGAACAGGTCAACGCCACCAGCGGCATCGGTTATCTCATGACCCAGGCCCGCACCTACGGCCAGATCGACATCATCGTGGTCGGCCTGGTGATCTATGGCCTACTCGGGTTGTTCGGCGACATCCTGGTGCGCGCCGCGGAAAGGAAGGCGCTGTCATGGCGGCAGACACTCGGGGACTGAACGTCGTCCGCGCCCGGCGGCTGCGCCGTGGCTTCGGCGACCGGGTCGTGCTGCGCGACCTCGACATCGACATCGCCGGTGGCGAGTTCGTCGCCCTGCTCGGCCGCAGCGGTTCCGGCAAGAGCACGCTGCTGCGGGCGCTGGCCGAATTGGACTACGACGTGCCGGGATCCGGCGAGCTGAGCGTGCCCACCGAGCGCTCCGTGGTGTTCCAGGATTCGCGGTTGCTGCCCTGGGCGCGGGTGCTCGACAACGTCACCCTCGGCCTCGGCGGCTCGGACGCGGCCGGTCGCGGTCGCGCGGCGCTGGCCGAGGTCGGGCTCGCCGGACGGGAGAAAGCCTGGCCCAAGGAACTTTCCGGCGGCGAACAACAGCGCGTCGCCTTGGCGCGCTCGCTGGTCCGCGAACCCGAACTACTGCTGGCGGACGAGCCGTTCGGCGCGCTGGACGCGCTGACCCGGATCAAGATGCACGCACTGCTGCAGGATCTGTGCGCCGAGCATCGGCCCGCCGTCCTGCTGGTCACCCACGATGTGGACGAGGCGGTGCTGCTCGCCGACCGCGTCCTGGTGCTCGACGACGGGCGCATCGCGGTGGACCAGCGCATCGACCTGGAACGCCCCCGCCGCCACGGCGACCCCGCGTTCCTGCGGCACCGCTCCCTGCTGCTGGCCAGCCTGGGTGTCGACGTCGCGGACACGCCCACCGACGAGAAGAAGGCCTCATGACCGCACCGCGCCAACTCAGCCTCAACGCCTTCATCTACCCCTCCGGCCACCACGAGGCCGCCTGGCGGCATCCCTGGAGCAGCCCCGAGCGGATCTACGACGTCGCCTACTACCAGGAGATCGGCCGCACCGCCGAAGCGGCGAAGCTGGACGCGGTGTTCTTCGCCGACGGTCCTGCCCTGCGCACCGAGGTCAAGCACAACGCGGCCTCCGGCCTGGAGCCGATCACCCTGCTCACCGCCATCGCCACGGCGACGACGCACCTCGGCCTCATCGCCACCGCGTCGACCACGTACTACGAGCCCTACAACCTGGCCAGGCTGTTCTCCACGCTGGACCACATCTCCGGCGGCCGCGCGGGCTGGAACATCGTCACCACCGGCACCGACCTCGCGGCGGCGAACTTCGGCCTGGCCAAGCATCCCGAGCACGCCGAGCGATACGCGCGAGCGAGGGAGTTCGTCGACGCGGTGCTCGCGCTGTGGGACAGCTGGGAAGACGACGCCATCGTCTTGGACCGGGCCGCGGGCGTGTACGCCGACCCGGAGAAGATCCACCGGATCGACTTCGAGGGCGAACACCTGCGCGTGCGCGGGCCGTTCAACGCGCCGCGCACGCCGCAGGGCCACCCGGTGCTGGTGCAGGCGGGCTCGTCGAACGACGGCCGGGCGTTCGCGGGCAAGTACGCCGAGGCGATCTTCACCGCGCATCAGCGGCTCAGCGACGCGCAGGCGTTCTACGCCGACATCAAAGCGCGGGCACGCGGCTTCGGGCGCGACCCCGAGCACGTCAAGATCCTGCCCGGGATCAGCCCGTTCATCGCCGACACCGAGGCGGCGGCCAAGAAACTGGAGCGGGAGTTCAACGAACTCACCGTGCCGGAGTACGGCTTGACCCAGCTCGAGGGCATCGCCGGGCTCAGCCTGCGGCACCTGCCGCTGGACGAGCCCATCCCAGTCGAATTGTTCGCCGACGCGGGCGATGTCACCGACAACGGGCAGAGCCGGTTGCAGGTCGTGGCGGGCATCGTGCGGCGCGAACGGCCGACCGTGCGCGGCCTGCTGCACCGCCTCGCCGGTGCGCGCGGTCACCGGGTGTTCGCCGGAACCCCCGAGCAGGTCGCCGACACCATCGAGGAATGGTTCCGCAACGGAGCCGCCGACGGATTCAACGTCATGCCGCCGTACTACCCGGGCGGCCTGGAGGTCTTCGCGGAGACCGTCGTGCCGATCCTGCAGGAGCGCGGCCTGTTCCGCACCGAGTACACCGGCACCACCCTGCGCGACCACTTCGGCCTGCCTCGACCCGACAGCCGCTTCGCCCGGCAGCCCGCGCTGACCCGGTGAGCGGCGCCGACGGCGGCGACTGTCCCGCTGCTCTGCGGCTGTTCGATGCCGACGGTGTGCGAACCGGCACCGACCAGCGAATCGTGCTCCGGTGCGGCGCGTTGCCGGCAGGGGTCGGCCTCGCCTCGGCCGGTCATTGCGGACGGGCACCGACCAGCCGGAGCCGAGCGCGGCGACGCTCCCGGAACACCCGGTCGGTGCGGCGATGAGCGAGCGTACTGTCGCGCTCGGCGAAGTGGCGGGGGTGCGGTTGCGGTCGCTGGTCTGGACCGTGTTCGTGCCGATGGTGGTGTACGGCATCGGATCCGGCGCGGCGGCCCCGATGTACGCGCTGCGCGCGCTGGACCTGGGGGCTTCGGCCGGTCTGGCCGGAGTCGTCGTCGCGCTGTCCGGGCTGGGCATGGTGCTCACCGATCTGCCTGCCGGACGGGTCGTCGCCACGATCGGGGAGCGCGGCGTACTGGCGGTGGGCTCGGCACTCGGGGCGATCGGCGTCCTCGCGGCGATCGTCGCGCCGAATGTCGGCGTGCTCGCGCTGGGAATGCTGCTGGGCGGCGCGGCGAGCGCGGTGTGGGGCCTGGCCCGCCAGTCCTATCTCGTAACCGTGGTGCCCGCGCACGACCTCGGGCGCGCGATGTCGACGCTGGCCGGTTCGATGCGGCTGGGGTTCTTCTGCGGACCGTTTCTCGGTGCGGCCGTGGTGCATTCGCTCGGTCCCCACGGTGCGCTGTGGTTGCAACTGGTGACCACGGTGGTGTCGGGCGCGGCCATGGCGGCGATCCGATCGCCCGAGGCATCGGGTGGGTCGGGCGCCGGGCACGCCCTGACCGCGATCGTGGTCGAGCACCGCAGAACCCTCGGCACGCTCGGACTGGCCGCGTTGCTGGTCGGTGCCGCGCGGGCGGCGCGGCTTGCGTTGCTGCCGTTGTGGGCCGCGCACATCGGGGTGAGCGCGTCGACCACCAGCCTGGTGTTCGGCGTCGCGGGCGCGATGGACGTGCTGATGTCCTATCCGGCCGGGGTGTGGCTGGATCGCTACGGCAGACGCGCCACCGGCGTGCCGTCGATGATCCTGTTCGCCGCCGGATTCGGCGTGCTGCCGTGGACTGCCTCGGTGCTCGGGCTCGGTTGCGCCGCCCTACTGCTCGGGCTCGCCAACGGCATGAGCAACGGGCTGATCATGACGGTAGGCGCCGATGTCGCGCCCGACGGGCAGCGCGCGGAATTCCTCGGCGCCTGGCGGCTCACCCACGACCTCGGCATGTTCGCCGGGCCGGTGGCGGTCGGCGCGATCAGCGCCGTGACCGTGCTCGGCGGAGCGGCCATCGCGCTCGCGCTCGCCGCCGCCGCGGGCGCCTACACGATGCACCGATGGTTCCCCGGCGTGGTCGGGCCACCGGCGCGGCAGGCGTCCGCCGAGACCGGGTAGACGCTCGCCTCGGCCACCCTTCAGCGGGATATGAGATTTCCACTCTTGGCAGGTGTCGCTGCGGCGTTGTCACCGGGGTGCATCGGTAGGGTGCTGCGGCATGCCCATATCCATCCGTCGTCGATGCGGTCTCGTCACCGCAGCGGTAAGCATGTGTGTCACGGTCACGTTCGGGGCGGCGCCTGCGACCGCGGAAATCCCGGCGACCGGGCAGCTGAGCGGGATCGAGCTGCTCGATCCCGCGTGGACCTTCCCCGGGGCCTCGGCGTCGTTCGGGATCGTCTACACCACGACCGATCAGCACGGCGCGCCCGCGCAGGCGTCCGGTGCGCTGCATCTACCCGCGGGATTGCCGCCGCAGGGCGGCTGGCCGCTGGTGGTGTGGGCACATGGAACCGCAGGCATCGGCGATGCCTGCGCACCGTCGCGCCGCCCGCAGTCCGAGCGGAACAAAACCTATTTCGATCAGATTCTGAACCACGGATACGCGGTGCTGGCTCCCGACTATCAGGGGCTCGGCACGCGCGGGCAGTTCAGCTACTACAACGCGAACGTCGAGGGGATGTCGATAGTGGACGCGGTCGCGGCGATGCGCGCGACTCCGCTTCCGCTGTCGCACAAGTGGGTTGCTGTCGGCCAGTCGGAAGGTGCGCACGCCGCGATGAGCGCGGCCGGCTTGTACGCCGAGAAAGGCGGTTCCGCCAGGGGATTGAGCGGAGTGGCAGCCACCGGTCTGCGCACCGACCCCAGCAAGAGCTTGCCGGAGATGTTCCGGCGAACCTCGACCGGCTCCGAGAATCAGATCGCCTACGCGGCGTATTTCCTGGCCTCTCTGGAGGACCTGGACCCCGGCAGCGTCACCCCGTACCTGTCCGATTTCGGCAAGGAATTCGTGGAAAAAGCCGCGCACGAATGTCTTTCGCATCTGGTCGAGCACGCCGGCGGCCGCCGGCCGTGGACGCTTGTCGCCGATCCCGACCGGCCGACGCCCACCTTCGCCGCGGACATCGCCGCCTTGACGGGATACGCGGAAGACCGTTTCACCAGTGATCTCATGATCGGCTACGGCACCGCGGACATCGATGTGCCGCCCACCGACACCGAGAACTACGGGACGAAGCTGCAAGAGTCGAACTCCGGAATCCGGGTGACAGTCCAGCAGTACCCGGGCAAGGACCACAGCGGCGCCTTTCTGGCATCGCTTCCGGACACGTTGGCATTTCTCGACACGCACCTGCGCTGACTCGGCGCGGGGCCGTCCGACCCGCCGCGACGCCGAGTCCGGAACCGTCGTCGTCACCCACTGGGCGTCAGCGGACGCGGGTGCCCAGCAGGTGCCGCACACCCGCGACGAACAGTTGCAGGCCGAAGTCGAAACGGGCGGTGGCGTCGGTGGTTTCCTCCAGCGGCGACGCGCCCTCGGGCAGGGCGCCCACCGAGTCCATCTGCATCCGCGACTGTTCGTCCACGGTCTCGCCGAGGACGTAGTAGAGCAGCGTGAACGCCGTGAGTTCGGCCTCTTCGCGCGGCATGCCCGCCCGGATCGCGGCGCTCACCAGACGTTCCCGTCCCTTGCTCGTGGTGAGCCTGGAAGCGTAGGTCGCCGAGACCAATTCGGCGCCGTCGCGGTAGGCCAGCAGGCAATTGCGCAGCCGGTGGGCCAATTCGGTGAGCTGCCCCGACCATTCCTCGGCCTCGATCGGGTCCTCCATCGGCGCGAGGATCTTGTCCGCCACCGCGCCCAGCAACGCCTGCTTGTTGGGGAAGTGCCAGTACAACGCGCCCGGCTGGACCTGGAGGGAACCGGCCAGTCTGCGCATGGTGAGGTCGGCCAGGCCGTATCGGTCCAGAATCGCGATGGCGCCGTCGACCACGTCCGCCCGGTGCAGTTGCACTCGATGCCCTTCCCGTCGTGCTTTGACTCACTCCTACCGCTACCCTAGCCTGAACACCGTTCAAGTTGCACGGCCACCTCGGCCGGACGAAGGGATTCGTTGCAGTGACCCAGGCACCCGTAGACACCGGCATTCTGTCGATCGCCCGCGAGCAGGTGCTCGAGCGCGGGGAAGGACTGAACCAGGAGCAGACCCTCGAGGTGCTGCGCTTGGGCGACGACCGGCTGGAGGAACTGCTCGCCCTCGCCCACGAGGTGCGCATGAAGTGGTGCGGACCGGAGGTCGAGGTCGAAGGCATCATCAGCCTGAAGACCGGCGGCTGCCCGGAGGACTGTCACTTCTGCTCACAGTCGGGCCTGTTCCAGTCCCCGGTGCGCGCCGCGTGGCTGGACATCCCGAGCCTGGTCGAGGCCGCCAAGCAGACCGCGAAGACCGGCGCCACCGAGTTCTGCATCGTGGCAGCGGTGCGCGGGCCCGACGAGCGCTTGATGGCCCAGGTGGCCGCCGGCGTCGAAGCGATCCGCAACGAGGTCGACATCCAGGTGGCCTGCTCGCTCGGCATGCTCACCCAGGAGCAGGTCGACCAGCTGGCCGCCATGGGCGTGCACCGCTACAACCACAACCTGGAGACCTCGCGCTCCTACTTCCCCAACGTGGTCACCACGCACAGCTGGGAGGAGCGCTGGGACACCCTGCGCATGGTCCGCGAAGCGGGCATGGAGGTCTGCTGCGGCGGCATCCTCGGCATGGGCGAGACGCTGGAGCAGCGCGCGGAGTTCGCCGCGAACCTGGCCGAACTCGAGCCCGACGAGGTACCGCTGAACTTCCTCAACCCGCGACCGGGCACACCGTTCGGCGACCTGGAGGTGCTGCCCGCCTCCGACGCGTTGCGGGCCGTCGCCGCGTTCCGGCTCGCGCTGCCGCGCACCATGCTGCGCTTCGCGGGCGGCCGCGAGATCACCCTGGGTGATCTGGGCGCCAAGCAGGGCATTCTGGGCGGCATCAACGCCGTCATCGTCGGTAACTACCTGACCACCCTCGGCCGCCCGGCCGAACAGGACCTGGACTTGCTCGGCGAGCTGAAGATGCCGATCAAGGCGCTCAACGAAACGCTCTGACCGGCTCGGTTGCGACGATGAGGCAGACGAGCATGGGTACTGTCATCACTATGGACGAGCGCTACAACCCGTTCACCGGCAAGCGAATCGTGCCGGGCCTCGACGACGCCATCCCGGCCGCCGCCGCGCTGGGCCTGGAGCCGCCACGCTTCTGCGAACAGTGCGGTCGCCGCATGATCGTGCAGGTGAACCCGGACGGCTGGTGGGCCAAGTGCTCCCGGCACGGCGTCATCGACTCGGCCGCATCGGAACGCCGCTAGTGGCGGCGGTGCGGGCCGAGGTGCGCGCGGCGGCGGTGGTCGCCGTCGCCGTGGTGGTGGTGAGCGCGCTCGCGGGCGTCGCATGGGGCTTCTCGGCGCCGACCGAGCGGCTGCTCGTGGTGGAGCCGGGCCGCGGGGTCGCCTTGACCGGGGAGAGCGCGCATCAATTCGACGCACTGGCGATCTTCGTGCTGGCGGGAGCGGTGCTCGGGCTGCTCTGCGCGCTCGCCGTGTGGCGGTGGCGCTCGGCACGCGGGCCGCTGCTGCAGATCGGCCTGTTGATCGGCTCCGGCCTGGGCGCGGTGGTGATGGCCACCGCGGGGGAGCAGATCGCCGCCTGGTCGCATCCACGCCCGAGCGACCCGCCGGTGGGCCAGATCGTCACGTTGCCGATCGAACTGGGCAGTGCGCTCGCGCTGATCGTGCAGCCGCTGATCGCGTCGTTCGTGATGCTGTTCCTCGCCGCGCTCAGCACATCGGAGGATCTCGGCAGCGGCCGCGGCTCCGCCCGGGACGAGGAGGGATTCGACACCCGCGCCGCGGTCCCCTACGGTGCCGCTGCGAGTGGGGGAGAGCTGCCCTATCGTGGCTACGAGCCTGCCTCGGAGCAGTATTCGGTTCCGGAATACCGACCGCGGTACTGAGGCGTCGTCTCGTACCACCGTGGGCGTGGAGCGAAGCGTGCGCGGAAGGAACACGACGTGACCTTTGTCGGTGGCGGGCCGATCGTCGAAGAGCTCGACGCCAAGTTCTGGCGGGTGACCGAACCGCTCGTCTATCGCGGCGCCGATGAGGAGTTCGTGGTTCCCGCCGGGTTCCGCACCGATTTCACGTCGGTGCCGCGCGCACTGGTGTGGCTGATCCCGCGGTACGGCAGCTATACCCGCGCCGCGATCCTGCACGACTATCTGCTCGGTTCGAACGCGGTGAGCGTGGCCGACGCCGATGGCATCTTCCGCCGGAGCCTGCACGAACTCGGGGAGTCGTTGCCGCGCCGCTGGATGATGTGGGCGGCCGTGCGCGCGGCGCACCGGTTGCGTGGCGCGAGCGCGGGCGATGTCGCCCGGTTCGTCGTCGTCGCTGTTCCCTCGGTGTTCTTCCTGGTCGTCCCCGTGACCGTGGTGACGGTGTTCCTGCTGTTGTTCTGGCTGGTCTGAACTGGCCTTCTGGGCCGCATCGCGAGTGGCCCGGCGGACCGAAGCCCCGCCACCCGACCCGCAGGTGAAAACCGCCTGACCGGTTACGCCGACACGCCGGAACACGCAAAAGCCCCGCACCCGAAAAGGCGCGGGGCTCTTACCTGGCTACGTCGATCAGATCGCGCGGACGTCCTGGGCCTGCGGGCCCTTCTGTCCTTGGCCGATCTCGAACTCCACGCGCTGTCCTTCTTCGAGGGACTTGAATCCCGAGCCGGACACGGCGGAGTAATGAACGAAGACGTCGGCGCCGCCACCGTCCTGCGCGATGAAGCCGAAGCCCTTTTCGCTGTTAAACCACTTCACACTGCCTTGAGCCATTGCTTACTTCAATCTTTTCTGTAGGTGAGCCGAGCGAATCACATCGATAGCCCGATCTCACGCTCCACCCTGCCATGAACCGGTTCTACTTCACACCGCGCACCCCGGTTTGTGAGCTAACCGACACGAGCGCTCCTCGTGGATCCCACTGCTCGACCCGCTGGAAAGGCAGCGTGGGCGGCCGACTCGCTCACTATTTGTCGGTGGGTGGGGATGCAGGCCGCGGCGATCGTCCGGGCGGAAAACGAGCGAATCCATCTGCGGGACCGGTTCGGCGACGAAGACCAACTCGGCACCGCCCAGGAAGCCGCATACCTGGCTGAAGTGGAAGAGCACAAGAAGCGGGGCGAGTACTGGGGATGACCGGTTCCCGGCTCGACTGACCGCCGGGGCGGGGAAGAGAAGGACATTCGACAGCAACAGACTCGGAGAACGTGCGCCGAACCAGCCGTCGTGAAAATCGCTGGCGGCGTGGCGGTGTCGCCGATACGGTGGTCGGTCGGGACAGCCGAGAACCCGAAGATGAGGAGGCAGGTCATGGATCCCGCACCGCGTGTGGTGGCCGACGCGCCTCCTGCGGCGAGCGAACGTGCCGATCTGGCGGCATGGCGGTGCCGGGACGCGTTGCGGCGCAGCAACGCCGCGCGTCCGATACCGAGCAAGCGGCAATATCGGCGACGGGACAAGCATCGCAAAGCGACTGCGAACCACTGAACCCGCGGCTTCTCCGCAACGCAGCTCGAGCCCTGTGGGTTCGACGCTCGTCGGACGCCGCGACGCGTGTCGGACGCAGATGGGCGCTTTCTTCGCCGGTGAGGCGGTTCGCGCGGGCCGCGAATCTCAGGATGCCCCGGGCGGGCGCAGGGCGGCGAATTCGTCCGTCACGCGCAGGCCGGAGTCGCTGAAACGGTAGACCGCGGCGGGGCGGCCGCCCGCTCGGCCGGGTGCGGCGGTGGCGCCGGTGGGCGTGATCACTTTGCGGCGGGACAGAACTCGCTGGAGGTTCGTCGGGTCCACGTCGTATCCGAGTGCGGCGCAGTATATTTCGCGCAAGGTGGACATCGTGAACCGGTCCGGGGCGAGGGCGAAGGCGATGTTGGTGTAGGACAGTTTCGCGGCCAGGCGGGTGCGGGCGTGGTCGACCACCGTGCGGTGGTCGAAGGACATGTCCGGCAGCGCCGAGACCGGGTGCCAGGAGGTGTCCGAGGGCAGGTGGGGGTCGGCGGTGAGCGGAACGAGGCCGAGGTAGGCCGAGGCGATGCGGCGCGGGCTCGGCACCCGGTCGGGGGCGCTGAACACCGAGAGCTGTTCCAGATGGCTCAACTCGCGCACGTCGACCTTCTCGGCGAGCTGACGGCGCGCGGAGGTGTCGAGGTCCTCGTCGTCGCGCAGCCGGCCGCCGGGTAGCGACCAGGTGCCCTTCTGTGGGTCCAGCGCCCGCTCCCACAGCAGCACCGCGAGTTCGGTCCGCTGATCGGGCGGGCAGCGCCGCAGCATGCCCTCCGCGCGATCCACGGAGCTGTGACCTGCGGCGATGTCTCGGGGGAAGCGGCGAACCTGGAACACCGCGGTGAGCGATTCGTGGATGGTGCTACTATGGGCCACGTTTTCGATTATAAGTCGAAAACCTGGTTAGGTGCGAATCGGCGGTGTAGCCGACCGCACGAGGAAGGGAGCCATCCATGGCGACGACGGGTGCGAAACTGGCGCCTCCGCTGATGGGGCAGGTGTTCGACGGGCCCACCGGGTTCGCGGGTGTCGAGGCTGGGCCGGAGTGGGCGCAGGAAGTCAAGCGACTGGCCAGGGAGCGCAACGCGACGATCCTGGCGCACAACTACCAGCTGCCGGAGATCCAGGACGTGGCCGACCACGTCGGCGACTCGCTGGCGCTGTCGCGGATCGCGGCCGAGGCGCCCGAGGACACGATCGTGTTCTGCGGCGTGCACTTCATGGCCGAGACCGCCAAGATTCTCAGCCCCGCCAAGACCGTGCTCATCCCGGATCAGCGCGCGGGATGTTCGCTCGCGGATTCGATCACGGCCGAGGAACTGCGCGCCTGGACGGCCGAGCACCCGAACGCGGTCGTCGTGTCCTACGTGAACACCACGGCCGAGGTGAAGGCCCTCACCGACATCTGCTGCACCTCGTCCAACGCGGTGGACGTGGTCGCCTCGATCGACCCGGACCGCGAGGTGCTGTTCCTGCCCGACCAGTTCCTCGGCGCCCACGTCAAGCGGGTCACCGGTCGCGCGAACATGCACATCTGGGCGGGCGAGTGCCATGTGCACGCGGGCATCAACGGCGACGAGCTGACCGAGCAGGCGCGCACCCATCCGGACGCGGAGCTGTTCGTGCACCCCGAGTGCGGCTGCGCCACCTCGGCGCTGTACCTCGCGGGCGAGGGCGCGTTCCCGGCCGAGCGGGTGCACATCCTGTCCACCGGAGGCATGATCGACGCGGCCAAGGCGGCGAAGTCGAATCAGGTGCTGGTGGCCACCGAGGTCGGCATGCTGCATCAGCTGCGCAAGGCCGCCCCCGGCATCGACTTCCAGGCCGTGAACGACCGGGCCTCGTGCAAGTACATGAAGATGATCACCCCGGCGGCGCTGCTGCGCTGCTTGGTGGAGGGCCGCGACGAGGTGCACGTCGATCCGGAAACCGCTGCGCTGGGACGTAACTCGGTGCAGCGGATGATCGCGATCGGCAATCCCGGCGGCGGTGAATGAGTCCGACCGCTGCCCTGGCGGCGGGTCGCTCTCCGGCGGAGCGCGCTGAGCACGGCGCCCGCGCCGGAGGGCGTTCGCGGATCGGAAGACAGAGAGGCGCGGGCCGATGACAACCCGGGTTTCGATCGACTGGGAGGCCGAGGCCGATCTGGTCGTGATCGGCGGCGGCGTCGCGGGACTGACCGCGGCGCGCACCGCGTCACTGCGTGGCCTGCGGGTGCTCACGCTCAGTAAAGGCGGGCCGACCGACACGTCCACCCAGTACGCCCAGGGCGGTATCGCCGTCGTGGCGCCGCACGGGGATTCGGTGGAATCGCACGTGCACGACACGGTGGAGGCGGGCGCAGGACTGTGCGACGTGGACGCGGTGCGCTCCATCGTCGAGGGCGGGCAGGCCGCCGTCGCCGCCCTCACCGATCTGGGCGCGGTGTTCGACCTGGGCCGCGACGGCCAGATCTCGCGGACCCGCGAAGGCGGGCACAGCACCCGCCGCATCATCCACGCCGGGGGCGACGCCACAGGGGCGGAGGTGCAGCGGGCGCTGAACGAGGCCGGGCTGCCGGTGCTGTTCGGTGCGGCGGTCGCCGACGTCGTCACCGGGCCGAACGGCGTGCGCGGCGTCGTAGCGGTGTCGGAGCGGGGGTTCGGCGTCGTGCACGCGCCCGCCGTGCTGCTGGCCACCGGCGGCCTCGGACAGCTGTACGCGCTGAGCACCAATCCGCCGGGCGCCACCGCGGACGGCGTCGCGCTCGGGCTGCGGGCCGGTGCGACCGTCGCCGATCTCGAGTTCGTGCAGTTCCACCCGACCGTGCTGTACACCCCGGGTGGCCTGGGGCGCAGGCCGCTGATCAGCGAAGCCGTGCGCGGCGAAGGGGCCAGGCTGGTCGACACCGCAGGCGATCCGGTGACCGCGGGCGTGCATCCGCGTGGCGACCTCGCTCCCCGCGATGTCGTCTCCCGTGCCATCGCCGCGCGCATGCGAGCGCTCGGCGCCGAGCACGTCTACCTGGACGCGCGCTCGATAGACGGATTCCCGCAACGGTTTCCGACGATCACCGCCTCCTGCCTGGCGGCGGGCATCGATCCGCGCACGGACCTCATCCCGGTCGCGCCCGCCGCGCACTACCAGTGCGGGGGAGTGGTCACCGACACCCACGGCCGCACCGGAGTGCCCGGTCTCTACGCGGCGGGCGAGGTCGCGCGCACCGGTCTGCACGGGGCGAACCGGCTGGCGTCCAACAGCTTGCTGGAGGGACTGGTGGTCGGCGAGCGCGCCGGAGTCGCCGCTGCCGAACGGCTCGGTGAGCGCGCCGGGGTGCACGAGATTCCCGCGCGCTTCGCCGAATACGCCGACCGTGCCGTGGTGCAGGGCCTGATGACCACGCACGCCTCGGTGGTCCGCGACCGTGCGGGACTCGCCGAAGCGCTCAAGCGGCTCGACGACGTGGTCACCCGCCGCGACACGTACACCGCCGCCGCACATCCGATCGCCGGGATCGAGGACGCCGCGCTCACGCTCACGGCCCGCGCCCTGCTGCTCGCCGCGCTCGCCCGCACCGAGAGCCGCGGCTGCCACACCAGGTCGGATCACCCGGACGCCGTGCCCGCACTCCGGCACGGCCTCCCGATCCGGCTGAACGGCGACGGCGTCCCCGAGTACGCACCCATTCCCTGATCACAGCCGCCGAGCGGGTATCCGGTGGGAACGCCGTTCGCTCGGCGAGGAAGGAACACTTCGATGGCCCTGGATGCCGCTTTGGATCGCGACGAGGTGCTGCGCGTCGTTCGCGCCGCGCTGGACGAGGATCTGCGCTATGGACCGGACGTCACGACGGCGGCCACCGTGCCCGCGGACGCGGTGATCAAGGCATCGGTGGCGTCGCGGGAAGCGGGGACCGTGGCCGGGCTCGACGCCGGGCTGCTGGTGCTCGACGAGGTCATCGGTGCGGGCGGCTACGAGATCACCGATCGGGTCGCCGACGGCACCCGGGTGTCGCCGGGACAATCCGTGCTCACCCTGATCGCCCCGACACGTGGACTGCTCACCGCGGAGCGCACCATGCTCAATCTCGTGTGCCATCTGTCCGGCATCGCCACGGCGACCGCCGCCTGGGTGGACGCCGTCGCGGGCACCCACTGCCGGATCCGGGACAGCCGCAAGACGCTGCCCGGACTGCGCGCGTTGCAGAAGTACGCCGTGCGCGTGGGCGGCGGGGTCAACCACCGGATGGGTCTCGGTGACGCCGCGCTGATCAAGGACAACCACGTGGTCGCCGCCGGATCGGTGGTCGAAGCGCTGCGCGCGGTCCGCGCCGCCGCCCCGGACATCGCCTGCGAGGTGGAGGTCGACAGCCTCGAACAGCTCGACGCCGTCCTCGCCGAGAACGTGGAACTGGTGCTGCTGGACAACTTTCCGCTCTGGCAGACCCAGGCGGCGGTGCAGCGCCGCAACGCCGCGTCCCCGCAGACGAAACTGGAGTCCTCCGGCGGCCTGAGCCTGGACGTCGCCACCGACTACGCCCGCACCGGCGTCGACTACCTCGCCGTCGGCGCCCTCACCCACTCGGTCCGGGTGCTCGACCTCGGGCTGGACATGTAGATCCTGCCCGGAACCACTTACCGGCCCTGGTTGGTTCGCCGCCGGCGCGGGAACCGGCCACCGTCCGGGCCGACATCCGGGCGCTCGGCGGCGCAGCGTGCGTACGACGTCCGACACGTCGCCGCGTCAGCTGTCGCGCACCGTCGTGCTCTGGTGCACCGCCCGCCGCGGCAAGCCGGGGACCGAAGGCTCCGGCCCCGACCACCTCACTCTCGGGGCCTCCGTGACCAACGGCGATTCCGGTTTCAGATCCATGTACCGCTCCCGATTGATGGCCGCCTTTGCTCCGGTATGCGCCCCAGCGTGATTCGGTCGGCGAATCCGCACCGGCCCAACGGACAGGGCTCGCAGCGCGGCTCGGTCGGTCTCGGCGAAACCGTGAATCTCCATGTCGCTCAGGCGGTGAGTTCGCGTTCCAGCGGTGTCCGGAAACGGGGAATGGCGCGCACGTCGCCGAACCATTCGGCGACGCGCTGGGCTTGCGTGGCGATCAGCGCTTCGGCGTCGGCTCCCACGTCCTCGAGCAGGCGGTAGACGATCTCGCCGTCCTTGCGCTGTGCCCAGCCGCCGACGATCCGCCCGTCCCACCAGACGGTGGGGCCCACGTTGCCGTTGCGGTCGAACAAACGTGGCGCGTGCGGGCCGAGGTACCAGTCCCGCGCCTGCCAGCCCATCGGAGTCGGGTCGAGGGCGGGCAGCAGCGCCGCCCACGGTTCCGGCGCGGCGACCGGCTCCACGTCGTCGGCCAGCAGTACGCCGGTCACGCCGTCCAGATCGACCTCGACCAGATCCAAGGCGCCCAGTGCCGCGCGCACCTCGCCGAGCGTCCACCCGGTCCACCACTTGACGTCGGACACCGGCGCGGGACCGAAGGCGCGCAACCAGCGACGGACCAGTTCCACCCGGGCCTCGGCGGCGGGCAGGGCGGCGACGCCGTCGGGCAGCCAGGACTCGATCGGCGCCCAAGTGTACTGACTGCTGGTCCAGCCGCCGTTCGGCCTGCCGCGCACGATGCGGCCCTCGCAGCCGAGGGTCACCAGCACCCAGGTGGTGATGTTCGTCGGCTTCGAATACGCCTTGTCCGGCGCGGTGTTCACCTGGGTGCGCAACCGCGGGACGTCCCTGCCCAGCTGGGCGCCGGTCGCCGCGCCGCGGTCGAGCAACGCCTTGTGCGTCTCGGTCTCGACGTCGGCCCACCAGCGGCGCACGTCGCCGTCCCCGATGCCCGCCTGTTCCAGGTACTTGCCGTAGGTGCGCCGCTGCTTGTGCGCCAGCGCGTCCGCGCACGACGCCTGGAGAATCGGCACCGACTCCACCGGCACGACGAACATGGTGCGGCGCATGGCCAGCATTCGCAGCAGGGAACGGTCCTCGTAGAGCTCCTGTTCGACATCCGTGGGCGTCAGTCCCTCGGCGCGGGCCGCGACGGAGAGGAAGACGGTCGCCGGATCGGTCGCGTGCAGGGCTACCAGCGAGCGGGCGATCTCCGCGACCTGCCCGGTCCGCTCCGGAGTGGCCAGCCGGTGGCGCACCGCCAGCCGCGCGCGCCGCTGCGCGGCATCAATCGAACGCATAAGCGAATCGTAGCGTTCGGGTCGTGGTTCAGAGGCCGAAGCGCTCCGGGGCCAGGCGCAGCGTCCGGCAGGCGTCGCGCAGCGCGTCGGTCGCGGCCTGGCCGCAGGCGCCCGCGCCGCTGCCGATCAGGATGCCGGTGCGGATCACCGCGTCCGCCTCGGTCGGCTCGGCTCCCGCTTTGGCGATCTGCCGCAATACGTGCGCGCAACCGAGGATCGGGTCGTTCGCCAGCCGATTGCAGTTGTCCTCGAACAGGGCGCGCAAGTCGTCGACCGGAAAATTGCGCAGAACCGGGTCCGTCGTGACCAGTTCGGCGACGAGGGCGTGGTCCCGCGCCGCGGCGGCGCCGTCGGCCACGGCCACCAGCGCGCACAAGGCGACAGCGGCGTCCCGGAAATTCGCCCCGCGCAACGCGTTCCGTTGGGCGAGCAGCTCCGCTCGCCAGGTCGCGGTGGTCTCGGCCGTGTGGATCAGGGTCGCGTCGGGGATGCGGCGGGGTGCGAAGGTCATGGCTGACTCCATGAGAGGACGTCCGAACGCGCGGACCCGTGCCATCCGGACTCGGAATGAATACCCGGACCGTAACAGGGCCCGACCGCCGGGGCCTGCCCCAAAAATCGGGATCAGTTCTCCGGTTCCCAGGCGCGGACCAGGTCGAGCAGGCCGGGGAAGCGCGCTTCCAGATCGTCGACGCGGACCTGGCTGCGGTGTTCCGGTCCGTCGCGCCGCTGCCGGGTGACGCCCGCCTTGCGCAGGACCCGGAAATGATGCGTCGGCGTGATTCAGGGCGATGCGGCACGACAGTTCGGCGTGCGCGCCATCCTGCTCGGCGGTGCGGTCGTGACCGTGGCGAGCACGGCGGCGCTGGTGGGGTCGCTGGTCGCGGCCTCGCTTCCACTGTTCGTCGCGGCGGCCGTGACGACGTGACATCATCCGAGGATGCGACGGGTACTCGCACTGTGCTGCGCGCTGGCCGGCGTGCTCGTGGCAATTCTTGCGCCGCCACGTGTTTCGGCGGATCCGGCCTGCGCGCCTGGGGTCGTGGTGGGCCCGGTGTCGCTGCCCGTGGACGGCGAGGAGGCGACCGGGCGGGTGTACGAGCCCTACCGGTGTGCCGCGGGTGACGTGACCCCGCGAGCGCTCGTGATCGCGGTGCACGGGCACGGCGGGTCGTCGGCGGACTTCGCCGCCTACCTCGAGTCGATCGCGCGGCGCACCGCGACGCCGATCCTGGCGATGGACCTGCGCTCCGCGCAGAGCACGTGGCGCACCGGGGACTGGAATCTGTGGGCGGGCCGGCGTGACGTCGTCGCCGCGACCGCGTGGTACCGGCAGGCCCACGGCTCGATCACCCGCACGGTGCTGTGGGGCTGGAGCCAGGGCGGCATCACCAGCGGCCTCGCCGCGGCGCACGGGCCGCGCGGGATGTTCGACTACTGGGTGGACAACTACGGTCCCGCCGACGATTTCACCATGTGGCTGGGCGCGGCGGTCGTTGATCCGGCACTGCCCGCCCAGATCGAGCGCGACGCGGGTGGTTGCCCGCCTACCGCCTGTCCGCTCGCCTACGCCGAACGCTCGCCCGCCCTGCTGGCCGCCCGGATGGACGTGCGGCGCGCGTTCCTCGTGCACGGCACCGCCGACGACGTGGTGCCCTACGCCACCAGTCTCGAGATGCGCGCCGGGCTCGCCGCCGCGGGCAAGCCCACCTCCCTGTACACCGTCGTCACCGGGCGCGACCTGGAGGGGCGGGTGGCCCCGGGCGACCACAGCGTCGGACCGGCCTTCTTCGAGGGCGGCTGCGTCGTCGAACGGCTGCTGCTCGGCACGGAACCGGTCGACGGCCCCGACCGCGACTACCTCGTGGACGTCGCGCACGGCGTCGTCACCGCCCCGCCCGCTCCCGCGGGCGCGAAGTGCGCGGCGTAAGGCGGGAACACGATCGGGTCTCCGCGCGGTTGACGGAGAAAGACCGACGACGAAGCGAGGACGCGATGAGCAAGCCGGAAGACCCGGCCTACCACTGGGACGGACCGGAACTCGACCTGGACGCCTATCTGGCCCGGATCGGTTTCCACGGCGAGCGCGCCCCCGCCGTCCGGACGCTGCACGAGCTGGTGCGGGCGCACACCACCGCGATCCCGTTCGAAAACCTGGAGATCATCCTCGGCCGGTCGATCCCCCTCGACCTGGCGAGCTTGCAGGACAAGATCGTGCACCGCCGCCGCGGCGGCTACTGCTACGAGAACGTCGGACTGTTCGCGGCCGCGCTGGAACGACTCGGTTTCGGCGTCACCGGGCTCAGCGGCCGGGTGAGCATGGGCGCCGGCGCGGGATTGCGCCCCGCAACCCACGCGCTGCTGCGCGTGACGACCGCCGACGACGACCGAGTCTGGCTGTGCGACGTCGGCTTCGGCGCCGGGCCGCTCGCGCCGTTCGAACTGTCCTCGGACACCGGCGAATTCGCGGCGGGCAAGTGGAGGTTCCGGCTGGAGCGCACCCATGGGGAGCTGGATTCCGACCTGTGGGTGCTGCACCAATACGGCCGCGAGGGGTGGATCGACCGGCACAGTTTCACCTCGAATCCGCAGTACCGCATCGACTACGCCGTCGGCAACCACTTCGTGTCGACCTCGCCCCGTTCCCCGTTCACCACCCGGCCGTACGTGCAGCGCTTCCACCCGGACGTGCACCATGTGCTGGACGGCACCACCTTCGTCACCGAGTACCCCGACGGCACGAGCGATACGCGGGAACTGGAACCCGCCGACCTGCCCAAGATCCTCGCCGAGGTCTTCGACATCGACCTGTCCGACGCCGACGCCGCCGCCCTGGCGCAGGCCCGGTGGTCGCGCGACTGATCTCGCGGCCCGCCCCGGCCCGCTAGGGTCGTCGGCGTGCGTACCAACCGGAAATCCCTCGTCCTGTTCACCGCACCGGTGCTCGTGCTCGCCGCCTGCTCGTCCGGGCCGGACCAGCCCGACACCGTGGCCGGGCAGTTCGCCGAAGCGCTGAACAGCGACGACATCGCCGCGGCGGCCGCGCTCACCGACAACCCGGCGGCGGCTTCCGACACCCTCGGCGCGCTCTACGAGGGGCTCGGCAAGGACGTCCGCTTCGAGGTCCGCTCGGTCGGCGACAACGGTTTCGCGCTGGCCGCCACCTGGAAGCTGGGCGACGACGGCAAGTCCGAGTGGACCTACACCACCGACGGCACCGCCCACGACGACGGGAACGGGTGGCGGGTGAAGTGGGATCCCGCCACGATCGCTCCCGGGCTGGCCGCGGGACCGTTGAGCTACAGCAGGGTCTATCCGGCGCCGGCCCGCATCCTCGACGCCGCGGGCGGCGAACTGATGACCGAGCAGATCGTCACGCTGGTGAACGTCGCTCCCAGCGCCGACCTCTCCGCGGTCGCGGATCTGCTCGGTCCGCTCGCGCCCGGCCTCACCGCGCCGTCGCTGCAGACGGAACTGGCGGCGGCGCAAGGAAAGCCGGTCACCGCGATCACGCTCCGCGAGAGGGACCTCGCCCCGATCCGGGATCGCCTGAGCGCGCTGCCCGGCGTCACCCTCGCACCGCAGACCCGGCTGCTGACCACCGACAAGGCGCTGGCCGCGCCGACTCTGTCCGGACTGGCCGAGTTGTGGCAGCAGTCCGCCGACGCGCACGCCGGGTGGGCGGTGCGGGCCCAGACGCCGCAGGGCACCGAGCGCGTCGCCGGTACCGATCCCACGCCCACCGCCGACATCGCGACGACGCTCGATCTCGGTGTGCAGCGCGCGGCCGAGGCGGCGCTCGCCCCGGTCGCTCAGCCCGCCGCGATCGTCGCCTTGCGACCGTCGACCGGCGAGGTCGTCGCGATCGCGCAGAACGCCCCGGCCGACGCGCAGGGGCCGATCGCGCTGACCGGACTCTACCCGCCGGGGTCGACCTTCAAGACGGTCACCGTCTCCGCCGCGTTGCAGGCGGGCACCGTGACACCCGATACCGTGCTGCCCTGTCCCGGCACCGCGAACATCGAGGGCCGTCGCATCCCCAACGACAACAACTTCGATCTCGGTTCGGTGCCGCTGCACACCGCGTTCGCCCGGTCCTGCAACACCACGATGGGCTCGCTCGCCGTGCAGTTGCCGGCCGACGCGCTGACGAAAGCGGCCGCACAACTCGGGCTCGGCGTCGATTACGTCACACCGGGCCTCACCACGGTCACCGGAAAAGTTCCGGCGGCGGGCACCTCCGCGCAGCGTGTCGAGTCGGCGATCGGTCAAGGGCAGGTGACAGCGTCGCCGTTCGGCATGGCCCTGGTCGCCGCGTCCATCGCTCGCGGCGCGGTGCCCGCGCCCACGCTCGTCACCGGCAAGCCGGGCACCCCGGACCGCACCCAGGACGCATTGCCGCCACAGGTCGACGACCAGCTGAAAACCATGATGCGCGAGACCGTCACCGACGGCACCGCGACGCAATTGCGCGACCTTCCCGGGCTGCTCGGCAAAACCGGTACCGCGGAATACATCGACGACAAGCACGCGCACGGCTGGTTCGTCGGCATCGACGGCGACCTGGCGTTTTCGGTGTTCATCAGCGACGCGGGCAGTTCCGCTCCCGCGGTGGAGGCCGCGGGGCGGATGCTGCGTGCCCGCGAATAGTCCGTTTCGGGCGATTTGGGGCCGCGAGATGGCCCGGCTGACGCGTACGAGCATTCCGGCGCCCGCTACACTCATCCCCGGACCGCGTGAGTAATCAATATGCGGGATGTCACGATTTCGAGAAGGTTCGGAGTAGGCGCCATCGATACCGGTCAGTTGATCGCGGAGCATTACCGCCTGGTCGAGCGGATTGGTAGCGGCGGCACGGGCGTGGTCTGGCGTGCCGTCGACGAACGCCTCCAGCGCTCCGTGGCCGTCAAGCAGATCCACATCCAGCCGAGCCTGCCCGAGGCCGAACGCGACGTGGTCCGCCAGCGCGCGATCCGGGAAGCCCGCAACGCCGCCCGCTTCCAGCATCCGAACGCGATCGTCGTGTTCGACATCACCGAGCACGAGGGCGATCCCTGCCTGGTGATGGAGTATCTGAAATCCAAGAGTCTCGCCGCCGTGATCGCCGCCCAGGGCACCCTGCCGCTGACCCAGGTCGCGCGGATCGGCGAGCAGGTCGCCTCGGCGCTGATCGCCGCGCACCAAGCGGGCATCGTGCACCGCGACGTGAAACCGGGCAACATCCTGCTCGACGATCACGGCACGGTGAAGATCACCGACTTCGGCATCTCCCGCGCGACCGGCGACGTCACCCTGACCGAGACCGGACTGATCTGCGGCACCGCCGCCTACCTCGCGCCCGAGGTCGCCCGCGGCTCCGATCCCAGTCCCGCCTCCGACGTGTTCGCGCTGGGCGCCACGCTGTTCCACGCGCTCGAGGGGGAGCCGCCCTACGGTGCGGGTTCCAACCCGCTCGCGGTGCTCTACGCCGCCGCGAACGGTCAGCTGAGCGAACCGCGCAACGCCGGGCCCGCCACGGATTTCCTGCTCGACCTGCTCAGCCCCGAGCCGCGCGAGCGCCCGAGCATGCGGGCCGCGCGCGACCACCTCGCCGCGTTCGCCGACGCCGGTCCGGCCCCGGTGGCCGCCGGGTTCGTGCCCGCCAGCGAGGCGTTCGCCCGGCCGCGAGCGGGCCAGCCGGAATCGGCGACCCGCGAGCTGCGCCCCTCGGCGATGGCCTCGACGCCCTACACGCCGACCGAGCGCCAGCCGCGTCCCCGCCCCGCGCCCGCGCCGCCCGCCCACCCGGACGCCGCGACGCACCCCCGCACGATGGCGCAGCCGCGTCCGGTGCAGCGGCAGGGTTCGTCGGGCAAGCGCCGCGCGGTGCTGATCGGCGCGCTGATCGGCGCGATCGTGGTGGCCGGAGCCTTCATGGTGAACCTGCTGAGCTCGTCGGGCTCGAACACCACTGCCGCTCAGGGCAATTCCTCGTCGGTTGTCGCGTCGACGCGACCGGGCGGCAACACCACGTCGGCCGCGGCGCCGGTGGGGGAGACGAAGAGCGTCGGCAAGGCCGATCCACGGCAGTCCATCGATCAAGTGGTGGACTTCTACAACAATCTGACGTACTTGAGCTTCTCCGCGGCGTGGAAGCAGCTGACCCCGGCCGCCCAGCAGGTCTACGGCAGTCAGCAGGCGTTCGAGACCTACTGGACGCAGAACCGGGTCACGGGCTTCAACACCGTCGACGCGGCCGGTGGCGGGTCCGGCGCCAATGCGGACGGTTCGGTGGACGTCAACGTGGCCAGCGTGACCTACGGCGGCCAGAACAAATCGGTGACGCTCCGGTTGGTCAATCCCGGCAACGGGTCCTCGCTCATCGACAGCGACACCCGCTGACGGGTGTGCAGGTTCCGCAGTTCCATCCGAAACCGCTCGCAGTAGGTCCGGACGAGAGCGACGCCACACCTCGGCGCGCACCGGGCATGCCTCCGGCGGCCGGACCTGCGCACACCGGCCCGGCGCGGCCCGGCCGCCCCGACCGCGCGGATAACGGCCGACGGTCGCCCATTAGGCTGGTAGCGGCAACTTTCCTGTTGCGGAATCAGCTGGAGACAAGGACCGACACCACATGACATCCCGCATCGAGCTCGCCCGCGTCGATCTGCGCGGTCGTACTCCCTCCGTCGCCGAGCTGCGCGCCGCGCTGCCGCGCGGGGGAGTCGACGTGGACTCGGTGCTGCATCAGGTGCGTCCGGTGGTCGAGGCGATCCGCGATCGAGGCGTGTCGGCCGCGCTGGAGTTCAGCGAGCGCTTCGACGGGGTGATCCCGGCGACGGTGCGCGTGCCCGCGGCCGAGCTGGAGGCCGCCCTGGAGCGGCTGGACCCGGCGGTCCGCGCCGCGCTGGAGGAGTCCATCGCCCGGGCGCGCAAGGTGCACGCCGATCAGCGGCGCGCCGACAAGACCACCGAGGTGGTGCCCGGCGGCACCGTCACCGAGCGCTGGGTGCCCGTCGAGCGGGTCGGCCTGTACGTGCCGGGCGGCAACGCCGTCTACCCGTCCAGCGTGGTGATGAACGTGGTGCCCGCCCAGACCGCGGGCGTCGGGTCGCTGGTGGTGGCCTCGCCGCCGCAGGCGCGGTTCGGCGGGCTGCCGCACCCCACCATCCTGGCCGCCGCGCAGCTGCTCGGCGTCGACGAGGTGTGGGCGGTCGGCGGCGCCCAGGGCATCGCGCTGCTGTCCTACGGTGGCTTGGACACCGACGGGGCGCAGCTGGAACCGGTCGACCTGATCACCGGGCCGGGCAACATCTACGTCACCGCGGCCAAGCGGCTGTGCCGCGGCCTGGTCGGCATCGACGCCGAGGCGGGTCCCACCGAGATCGCCGTTCTGGCCGACGCGACCGCGGATCCGGTGCACGTCGCCGCCGACCTGATCAGCCAGGCCGAGCACGACGTGCTGGCCGCGAGCGTGCTGGTCACCGACAGCGAGCAGCTGGCCGACGCGGTGGACGCGGCGCTGACCGCGCAGCTGACCGTGGTCAAGCACGCCCACCGGGTGAGCGAGGCGCTGCGCGGCAAGCAGTCCGGCACCATCCTGGTCGACGACATCGAGCAGGGCCTGCGCGTGGTCAACGCCTACGCCGCCGAGCACTTGGAGATCCAGACCGTCGACGCGGCAGCGGTCGCGGCCAGGGTGCGCAGCGCGGGCGCGGTGTTCGTCGGCGCGTATGCGCCGGTCAGCCTGGGCGACTACTGCGCGGGCTCCAATCACGTGCTGCCCACCGCGGGCTGCGCGCGGCACTCCTCCGGTCTGAGCGTGCAGACCTTCCTGCGCGGCATCCACGTCGTGGAGTACACCGAAGCGGCCCTCAAGGACGTCGCGGGCCACGTGGTGGCGCTGGCGAACGCCGAGGACCTGCCCGCGCACGGCCAGGCCGTGCAGGCGCGTTTCGAGGCCCTGTCGTGACGCGCGCGGCGAGCGCGCCCGGCGCGGGCCTCACCCTGGACGATCTGCCGCTGCGGGAGAACCTGCGGGGCAAGAAGCCCTACGGCGCACCGCAGTTGACGGTCCCCGTGCAGCTGAACACGAACGAGAACCCGCATCCGCCCAGCCGGGCGCTGATCGACGACGTCGCCGAGTCGATCCGCGCGGCCGCGGCGGACCTGCACCGTTACCCGGACCGCGACGCGGTCGCGCTGCGCACCGACCTGGCGCGGTATCTGACCGCGCAGACCGGCGTCGAGGTCGGCACCGGCAACGTCTGGGCGGCCAACGGTTCCAACGAGATCCTGCAGCAGCTGTTGCAGGCCTTCGGTGGGCCCGGCCGCAGCGCCTTGGGTTTCGTGCCGTCCTACTCGATGCACCCGATCATCTCCGAGGGCATCGACACCGAATGGATCGAAGCAAAGCGCGGCGCCGACTTCTCTCTCGACATCGACCACGCGTTGGCCGCCATCGCCGAGCGCTCGCCGGACGTGGTGTTCGTGACCAGCCCGAACAATCCCACCGGGCACAGCGTTCCGCCGGACGACCTGGCTCGCATCCTCGCGGCCGCGCCCGGCATCGTGGTGGTGGACGAGGCTTACGGCGAGTTCTCCGCGCAGCCCAGCGCCATCGGGCTGATCGACCGGTTCCCGGCGAAGCTCGTGGTCACCAGGACGATGAGCAAGGCCTTCGCGTTCGCGGGCGGGCGGCTCGGCTATCTGGTCGCCGCGCCCGCGGTGATCGACGCGATGCTGCTGGTGCGTTTGCCCTATCACCTGTCGGTGGTCACCCAAGCCGCCGCGCGCGCGGCCCTGCGGCACGCCGAGGAGACCCTCGGCAGCGTCGCCGAACTGGCCGCGCAGCGTGACCGGGTGGCGGCCGCGCTGCGCGGACTCGGTTACGACGTGATCCCCAGCGACGCCAACTTCCTGTTGTTCGGCCGCTTCGCCGACGCCGCGGCCAGTTGGCAGCGCTACCTCGACCACGGCGTGCTGATCCGCGACGTCGGCCTGCCCGGCTATCTGCGCACCACCATCGGCCTCGCCGCCGAGAACGACGAACTGCTGCGGGTCAGCGCGGTGCTGGCGGGCACCGAACTGGCACCGCGATGAACCAGCGCCGAGCAGCGTTCGGCGCCGATCCGATTGGACGTGAGCATGAGTAGGACCGCCCGGGTGGAGCGGGTCACCAAGGAATCCAGCATCGTCGTCGAGCTGGATCTGGACGGCACCGGCAAGACCGAGATCGCCACCGGCGTGCCGTTCTACGACCACATGCTGACCGCGCTGGGCGCGCACGCGAGCTTCGACCTGACGGTGCGCGCGGAGGGCGACATCGAGATCGAGGCACATCACACGGTCGAGGACACCGCGATCGTGTTCGGTCAGGCGCTGGGCAAGGCGCTGGGCGACAAAGCGGGGATCCGCCGGTTCGGCGACGCCTACATCCCGATGGACGAGACGCTGGCGCACGCCGCGGTCGACGTGTCCGGCCGCCCCTACTGCGTGCACACCGGCGAGCCGGAGCACTTGGTGCACACGGTGATTCCCGGTTCCGGCCCGGGCGCGCCGTACTCCACCGTGCTCAACCGCCACGTGTTCGAGTCGATCGCGCTCAACGCGCGCATCGCCCTGCACGTGCGGGTGCTCTACGGACGCGATCAGCACCACGTCACCGAGGCCGAATTCAAGGCGGTGGCGCGGGCGCTGCGGGCCGCGGTGGAACTCGACCCCCGGGTGAGCGGGGTTCCGTCGACGAAGGGGACGCTGTGAGCGCGAAATCGGTGGCTCTGCTCGACTACGGCTCCGGCAACCTGCACTCCGCCGAACGGGCGCTGGCCCGGGCGGGCGCGCAGGTCGAGGTGACCGCCGACCCGGAGGCGGTGCTGGCCGCCGACGGCCTGGTCGTCCCCGGTGTCGGCGCGTTCGCCGCGTGCATGGCGGGACTGCGCGGCGTGCGGGGCGAGCGCCTGATCGGTCAGCGGCTCGCCGGCGGCAGGCCGGTGCTCGGCATCTGCGTCGGCATGCAGATCCTGTTCGAACGGGGCGTCGAGTTCGGCGCGGAGACCGACGGGTGCGCCGAATGGCCCGGCACGGTGGAACGGCTGTCCGCGCCGGTGCTGCCGCACATGGGGTGGAACACCGTCTCCGCCCCGTCCGACAGCGTTCTGTTCGCGGGGCTGGACGCGGACACCCGCTTCTACTTCGTGCACTCCTATGCCGCGCAGACCTGGGACCTGCCGCCCAGCGAGCACTTCGCCGCGCCCAAGCTGACCTGGTCCGAGCACGGGGTGCCGTTCCTGGCGGCGGTGGAGAACGGCGCACTGTCGGCGACCCAGTTCCACCCGGAGAAATCCGGTGACGCGGGCGCCCACCTGCTGCGCAACTGGGTGAACTCGCTGTAGGGGCCGGTCCCGCGCATCGGGGCGCGGGACCGCCCGCCCGGTCAGTGCTTGCGGACCTTGCTGACCAGCCAGCGTCCGTCGACGTTGTCCACGGTGACGGTCATCGCCATGCGGCTGGTCTGCGGGAGACCGTCGGTTTCGTCGCTGGTCACCGTCCGCACCACGTCGACGTCCACCTCGGCCCGGCGGTCGTCGCCGGAGACGATGCGGCAGTCGGCCGAGTTGGCCTCGGCGCGGATGTGCGCGGCCTCCGCGCTGGACTGGATGTTGGCGCGGAAGCTCTCGAACTCCGCCCGGAACTCTCCGGTGCTGAGGTCGAGCATCCGGCGGGCGTGCTCGCCGAACCGCGCGTAGTCGTAAGTCGCGGCGGCGTAACCGAATTCGCAGCCCGCCAGGCGCGCCTCCTCCGGCGCGGCGGCGGTGGCGGCGGGTGCGGCGACGAACGCCGCGGAGCAGGCGGCTGCCGAAAGCGACAGGGCGGCAGCCAGTGTGGATCGTGACATGCACTTCCTCGGTGCGAAGGGGAAGCGGCGACCGGGGGTGATCGCCGAGCGGAGACGATACCGCCCGCGCCGCCCGAACCGGAGCGATGTCGCGGCGGGATCTCGCCCGGTGTCCGGCTGGTTCCGCCGGTCTCGCACCCGCGAGCCCCGCCGCGCACTCGGTGCGATCCATCGCAAACCGGGTGCGCCGGCGCCCGACTTTCGGGCCGGTGTTTCCGGGTAGACCCCGAGCCGTCTATCGGGGCTCGCTCCGGATCCGCAGGTGACGGCCCTGGATCTACAACCTGTGGCCGCGGGCCTCGATCCTGTTCGACGACCGGAACGCGCACACGCTCGCCGAGATCGAACGCGCGGCGACGGAATTCCAGATCGGTCAGGGCCTACGGATCGCCGCGGCCGCGGCGACGGCGGTGCTCGCCGCCCTGGCCTGCTACCGCGCCCGGGTGCTCGCCACGCCCTGATCACGGACGCGTGCCGGTGGACCAGATCGGGGTGGTCTCCACCCGGGACAGGCGCCAGCCTTCCTCGGTCCGGACCGCGTCGAAGCGATAGACCTCACCGAGGGTGTACTGCGGTTGCGGAATCGTCCCGTCCGTGGCGGCGGGCGCGAAGGTGGCGATCAGGTTGGCCCGGACGTCGGCCGCATCGCCACGCGGGTCGATCAGCACGTTGCCGATGACGTGCTGAATGCGCTGGTCGGCGCGGTGGTTCCGGCTCGCCTGCGCGATCAGCGCCGCGCGACCCTCCGCCGTGCCGCCGGGTGTCTTCGCGGTGGCATCGGCGGTGTAGATCGTCCGCAGGTCGTCGAAGCGGCCCTCGTCCAAGGCGCGGCCGAGCCGGTCGACCAAGTCGGTGATCTGTCTGCGGTCCAGCAGCTCGCGCACTTCGGCGGTCGGGGTCGCCGTACCGGAGGCGCAGGCGGCGGTGAGCGCGGCCGGCGGCAGGGCCAGCAGGGAGAGGGCGAGGCGAAGGGTACGCATCGGGGGTGCCTTTCGTTGAATGTTGGCGAGTCCAACATTGGTGATGCCAACGTAGCAGATTGTGGGTCGTGCCAACAAGTTTTGCTAGAGTGAGCGCATGGACATCCCGCACGAGGTCGCCGCCGAACGGCTCCGGGCCTTGCCGACCCGGCTGGTCAATCAGGTGGCGCTGGTGGCGAACCGGGCCACCGAGCGGGCGCTGGAGTCCACCGGGTCCCGTCGTCACCACTACGCGCTGCTGGCCACGCTCGCGGAATTCGGTCCGGCGAGCCAGGCCGAGCTGGGTAGACGCACCCGCATCGACCGCAGCGACATCGTCGCCACGGTGAACGACCTGGCCGAGCGCCGGTTCGTCGAGCGCAGCCCCGATCCCGCCGATCGCCGCCGCAACATCGTCACCCTCACCGCGGGGGGCGCCCGCCACCTGGACGACCTCGACGAGCGCCTGACAGCCGCCCAAGACGAACTGCTGCCCGGCTTCTCCGAGCGGGATCGGCACACCCTGGTCACGCTGCTGACCCGCATCCTGGACGCCCACGCCGCCGGCTCGCCGCGGTGATCGAGGTCGCATCCGCGCAGGCCCAGCGCCCGGACGCGGCCGGGTAACCACTAGGCTGCTCTCGTGAGTCTTGTGCTGCTACCCGCCGTCGATGTCGCCAACGGAGAGGCCGTGCGCCTCGTACAAGGAGAAGCCGGGAGCGAGACCAGCTACGGCTCGCCGCGCGAGGCGGCGCTGGCTTGGCAGGAAGCCGGCGCGGAGTGGGTGCATCTGGTCGATCTGGACGCGGCCTTCGGGCGCGGCTCGAACCGGGAGCTGCTCGCGGGCGTCGTCGGCGAACTCGACGTGAAAGTGGAACTGTCCGGCGGCATCCGCGACGACGAGAGCCTCGAGGCCGCCCTGGCCACCGGCTGCGCCCGGGTCAACCTCGGCACCGCCGCGCTGGAGGACCCGGTCTGGTGCGCGAAGGCCATCGCCCGGCACGGCGAGCGCATCGCCGTCGGCCTGGACGTGCGCATCGTCGACGGCGAGCACCGGCTGCGCGGCCGCGGCTGGGTCAGCGACGGCGGCGACCTGTGGGAGGTGCTCGAGCGCCTGGAACGGGACGGCTGCTCGCGTTACGTGGTGACCGACGTGACCAAGGACGGCACGCTCACCGGCCCGAACCTGGACCTGCTGCGCGAGGTGTGCGCGGCCACCGACGCCCCGGTCATCGCCTCCGGCGGCGTCTCCACCATCGCGGACCTGGTCGCGATCGCCGAACTGGTGCCGGACGGCGTCGAGGGATCGATCGTCGGCAAGGCGCTCTACGCGGGCCGGTTCACCCTGCCCGAGGCGCTGGCCGCGGTGAGATGACCCAGGACCTGTCGCGACTGCTCGCCGAGGCGAGCGAGGTCCTCGACTCGGTGCGCTCGCGGTTCGCCGAGGGCATCGGCGCGCCGAGCGCGGTCGAGAAGGGCCGCAACGATTTCGCCACGGAACTCGACCTCGAGCTGGAGCGCACCGTGTCCGCCGAGTTGCTGCGGCGCACCGGCATCGAGGTGCACGGCGAGGAATTCGGCGGACCGCAGCTCACCTCCGGCACCGCCTGGGTGCTGGACCCGATCGACGGCACGTTCAACTACTCCTCCGGCCATCCGCTGTCGGGCATGCTGCTCGCGTTGGTCCGCGACGGGGAACCGGTGCTGGGACTGACCTGGCTGCCGTTGCTCGGCCGCCGCTACGCCGCCATGGCGGGCGGTCCGGTGCTGCTGGACGGACGGCCGCTGCCGCCGCTGCCGCGCGGCCGACTCGCCGAGGCCATGATCGGTTTCGGCGCGTTCAACGTGGACTCCGACGGCCGCATCCCCGGACAGTTCCGCTTCGACCTGCTCGGGCCGCTGAGCAGGCTGTCCTCCCGGGTGCGCATGCACGGCTCGACCGGCATCGATCTGGCGTTCACCGCCTCCGGCGTACTCGGCGGCGCGATCGTGTTCGGGCACCATCCCTGGGACAACGCGGCGGGCGTCGCCCTGGTGCGGGCGGCGGGCGGCGTGGTGACCGACCTGGTGGGCCGGCCGTGGACCATCACCTCCGGCTCCGTGCTCGCGGCCGCGCCCGGCGTGCACGAGGAACTGCTCGACATGATCTGCACGGTGGCCGACCCGGCGGCCGCGGAGAAAGGGTGA
Organism: Nocardia sp. CY41; assembly: GCF_009829325.1. Taxonomy (GTDB): domain Bacteria; phylum Actinomycetota; class Actinomycetes; order Mycobacteriales; family Mycobacteriaceae; genus Nocardia. Next base: position 157,287 of record NZ_VUOS01000022.1, on the reverse strand, counting down.
GGCAATGACGTTGGCCGTACGGGTGATCCCGTGTCTCGATGTCGACGCGGGACGCGTGGTCAAGGGCGTCAACTTCGAGAACCTGCGCGACGCGGGCGATCCCGTCGAACTGGCCGCACTCTACGACGCGCAGGGCGCCGACGAGCTGACCTTCCTCGACGTGACCGCCTCCACCGGCGACCGCGGCACCATGATCGACGTGGTGACCCGCACCGCCGAGCAGATCTTCATCCCGCTCACCGTCGGCGGCGGCGTGCGCACGGTCGAGGACGTGGACCGCCTGCTGCGCGCGGGCGCGGACAAGGTGTCGGTGAACACCGCGGCGATCGTGCGGCCGGAGGTGCTGCGCGAGATGTCCGAGCGATTCGGCTCGCAGTGCATCGTGCTGTCGGTGGACGCGCGCACCGTGCCGGACGGGCAGCCGGACACGCCGTCCGGTTGGGAGGTGACCACGCACGGCGGTAAACGCGGCACCGGCATCGACGCCGTGGAATGGGCGGTGCGCGGGGCCGAGCTCGGGGTGGGCGAGATCCTGCTGAATTCGATGGACGCCGACGGCACCAAGGCCGGTTTCGACCTGCCGATGATCCGCGCCGTGCGGGCGGCGGTCACGGTGCCGGTGATCGCCAGCGGTGGCGCGGGCGCGGTCGAGCACTTCGCCCCGGCCGTGCACGCGGGCGCCGACGCGGTGCTCGCGGCCAGCGTGTTCCACTTCGGCGACCTCACCATCGGCCAGGTCAAGGAGTCGATGCGGGCGGAGAAGATCGTCATCCGGTAGCGGCTGGCGGAAATCCGCCGAGCCGGAAGGCGGTTCCCGGCGGCGCGGTTGCATCGGGCATGACCATCGGAATCGCGCTGTCCCCGTTCGCTCTCGATGCCACCGGCAACGCTGTGGACGCGGCGGTGTCGCTCGGGGCGTCGGCGGCCGCCGCGGGACTGTCGTCGCTGTGGTTCGGCCAGACGTTCAGCCACGACGCCATCGCGCTGGCCGGGATCGTCGGCCGCGCCGTGCCCGAAGTCGCGGTCGGCACCTCCGCGGTCCCGATCATCGCGCGGCATCCGCTGCTGATCTCCGGTCAGGCGCAGACCGCGCAGGCCGCCACCGGCGGCCGGTTCACGCTCGGGTTGGGACTCGGCGCGAAAACCTTCGCGGAGCCGGTATTCGGCGGCTCCTTCGACCGGCCGATCACCCGATTGCGCGAGTTCCTCACCGCGCTGCGCACCGTGCTGCACACCGGCACGGTGGATTTTCACGGCGAGACGCTCACCGCCGCCGCTCCGCTGCCCGCCGCGGTGGCCGGCGCGCACCCGCCCGTGCCGATCCTGGTGGCCGCGATGGGGCCGCAGGCACTGCGCGTCACCGGTGAGCTGGCCGACGGCACGCTGCCCTTCCTGGTCGGCCCGAGCGCGCTGGCCGAGCACATCGTCGCGCCGCTCACCGCCGCGGCCGAGCGGGCGGGACGCCCGGCGCCGCGGATCACCGTGCTGGTCCCCGGCGTCGTCACCGCCGACGTGGAGGCCGCGCGTGCGGCCGCCGCGGCCCAGACGGCGTTCTACGACGACATCCCGTCCTATGCCCGAATGATCGAGCTGTCCGGGGCGTCCCGGGCGGCGGAACTGGTCGTGATCGGTGGCGAGGAGCTGATCGCGGCCCGCGTCGCGGAGTACTTCGCGGCGGGCGCGACGGAGGTGGTCTTCTCCCAGACCGATCTGACCACCCTGGACGACCAGCGGCGCACCTGGGCGGTGCTGGGTGAACTCCAGCGCTCCCACGTGGGCTGACCGCGCATGTCCGGCGGCGGACGGCCCTGTTATAACGGTGCTATGAGTCTCGATCCCGCAATCGCCGCCCGTCTCAAGCGCAACGACGCCGGGCTGGTGTCGGCCGTCGCGCAGGAACGCGCCACCGGTGACGTGCTGATGGTCGCGTGGATGGACGACGAGGCGCTGGCGCGCACGCTGGAAACCCGTAAGGCGACGTACTATTCGCGCTCCCGGCAGCAGTACTGGGTCAAGGGGGAGACCTCCGGCCACACCCAGTACGTGCACGAAGTGCGACTCGACTGCGACGGCGACACGATCCTGCTGGTGGTCGATCAAGAGGGCGCGGCCTGCCACACCGGCACGCACACCTGCTTCGACTCGGACGTGCTGCTGGCCGCGCGCTCCTGACGGCGCCCGGCTAGGCGCCGTTCGAGCGGTCGTTCCGACTGGCCGGGGCGAGTCCGCCGAGCTGGTCGAGCGCGGCGGCGAGCCGCTCGGCCAGCAGCTCGCCGAGCTCGGCGACCTGGGCTTTCTGCGCGTCGTCCAAGCCGTCGAAGACCAAGTGACGCACCGCCTCGAGATATCCGGGAGCGGCTTCGACGACCTTCACGTAGCCCTCGTCGGTGAGCACGGCGTGCACGCCGCGCCGCCCCGCCGTGGCGGAGCGCTGCGCCCACCCCATGCGCTCCAGCTTGGAGACCACGTGCGACAACCGCGATAACGATGCATTTGCCTTGTGGGCGAGCTCACTCATCTGCAGTCGGTGGCCCGGTTCCTCCGACAACAGGGTCAGTACCCAGTACTCGAAATGCGTCACGCCGGACTCGCGCTGCAGCTGGGTGTCCAGAGCTCCCGGCAGCCGGGTCATCAACGCCACGATCGCCCGCCACGCGCGTTGTTCGACCGGGTCGAGCCACTTCGTCACTGTGTGCCTTCTTTCAAGCCAAGTGACGTGGTTTTGTTCGTAGTCCTAGTGATTGTCGAAAAGCTTGTGCACAGTCACCCGCGACATCGAGTTTGCCACGACTTCGCTCGACCGTCATAAAGATGCTGCGTGGCGTGAGTTCACTCACACGTTCGGTGGCGGCGTCTCCTCGGTCTTCGGAGTAGCCGGGTGTGTGCGCCGCCACCTGCGCAGTAGCAACAGCGCGACGGCGATAAGGAATAGCAGCGTCGCGATCACGGCGCCGGTGAGCGCGGCGCCGCGGAATGCGGGCGCGTCGACATCCAGGATCCGCTCGCCCGCGTGGGCGGCGCTGCTGTTGCCCAGCACGATGGTCAGTGTCATCAGGTTGGGGATCGCGAACAGGATCGCGACGACCGCGGCCGCCCCGGCCAGGAACCTGCCCGCCTTTCGCCGCCACACCAGCACGGCGAACAACAGCAGGAAAAGGGTGACGAGGGTGCAGAATCCGCCGAAGAACAGACCCCAGCCGATGCCCTTGGCGAAGCTTCCGTGCACCATCGACCCGACCCGCTGCGCCCACCAGCGCGGGATGAACGCGGACAGGATGACGTAGCAGACGACCAGGACCGCGAGGATGACGGCGCCGCCGATGATCCGTGTGCGCCAGACGGCTGCCGCGGGTTTGCGCTCGCCCGGCTGAACGTCGGTCGGAGTCATGGTTCCAGCCTAGGCCGCCCTGTCGGCGGGAACCGGCTGCGGCGCGCGGGCTACCGGTTGCGCAGGTAGTTCAGGGCTTCGTCGGCGTGCACGGCGGCGCGCAACTCGCCGGTGATGATCTTGCGAATGGAGCGGTCGGTGTCGACGACAAAGGTTTGCCGCTTCACCGGCGCCAGTTTGCCCAGTAGCCCGCGCTTCACCCCGAACTTCGCGGCGACCGCGCCGTCGGCGTCGGACAGCAACGGATAGCCCAGGCGCTGCTTCTCGGCGAACCCGGCCTGGGTGTCCACCTTGTCGGTGGAGATGCCGACGCAGGTGGCGCCGAGCGCGGCGAATTCGGCGGCGAGGTCACGGAAGTGGCAGGCCTCGGCCGTGCACACCGGCGTATTGGCCGCGGGATAGAAGAAGAGGACCAGTGGACCGTCCGCCAGCAGCGCGCCGAGCGAACGGGGGGTGCCGGACTGATCGGGAAGCTCGAAATCGGGGGCGAGCTGTCCTTGCTGCATACCCGGGAACACTACCGGGCGCTTGGTCGAAGCGGATATCGCGTTCCCGCGTGGGAACCTGTCGCTCGTGCCCGTCGATGCGCCGCCTGGGATCCGATCGCCGCGTCGGTGGGCGGGCACGAGCCGGGGTGCGAGGGCGGCTACGCGCCGATGAGCGCCGCCACCTCCGGATTCTTGATCGCCATCACATCGAGGATGCCGTGGGCGCGCAGGAACGGCCGCAGCTCTTTGATGCGGTCGCTGTGCACGGCGTACTCGTCGGGGAAACGGTTCTTGTCCAGGGACTCCAGTGCTTTGACGTAGGTGACGAAGGAGGCGAGCGCATTACCGGGAGCGCCTTGCGCGCGGACGGGATGGCTCGTGCCCGCCGTCCGCGGAGTATGGCGGTGCGGGGCGCTGTGGTTCGGGACGTGCCGAGAACCCTCGGGCGCTACCGATGGCGAGGGGTACATCAGTTGTCTCCTCTCGAGATGGATACCGCATGCGACGTGGAACGCCGCGAGTGTAGTGAGCGGCGCCACACCTCCGGCGGCCGCGTGGGAACCGGACGGTCGACCTGATTTGTCGGGTTTGTCGCCTCCGGCGTCGCGACATCGGCACCGCTCACCGGCCGACCGACCCGGCCTGGGATGATGAGTGCATGCCAGGCGCGTCCACTCCCACCACCACGACCCGCGAACAGTTCCATCAGCTGGCCGCGGAGCACCGGGTGGTCCCGGTGACCCGAAAGGTCCTGGCGGACTCCGAGACTCCGCTGTCGGCCTACCGCAAACTCGCGGCGGACCGGGCCGGCACGTTCCTGTTCGAGTCCGCGGAGAACGGCCGGTCGTGGTCGCGCTGGTCGTTCATCGGCGCGGGCAGCCCGTCGGCGCTGACCGTCGTGGACGGCGAGGCGGCCTGGCTGGGCAGCGTCCCGGCCGACGCGCCCTCCGGCGGCGATCCGCTGCGGGCCCTGCGCGAGACGCTGGAGTTGCTGCGCACCGAGCGCCTGCCCGGGCTGCCGCCGCTGACCGGCGGCATGGTCGGATACCTCGGCTACGACGCGGTGCGCCGGATGGAGCGGTTGCCCAGCCTGGCGGTCGACGACTTGCGACTGCCGGAGATGGTGCTGCTGCTGGCCACCGATCTGGCCGCGTTCGACCACCACGAGGGCGCGATCACGCTGATCGCCAACGCGGTCAACTGGAACGGCACCGCCGAGCGGGTCGACGAAGCCTACGACGACGCGGTGGCCCGGCTGGACCGGATGACCGCCGCGCTCGGCGCACCCGCGGATTCCACCGTGTCGGTGTTCGACCGGCCCGAGCCGCGGTACCGGCGCCGGCGCACCACCGAGGAGTTCGGCGCGGGCGTGCGCCGCCTGGTGAAGGAGATCGAGGCGGGCGAAGCGTTCCAGGTGGTGCTGTCGCAGCGTTTCGAGATGGACTACGACGGGGCGCCGATCGACCTGTACCGGATGCTGCGCGCGTCCAATCCGAGCCCGTACATGTATCTGCTGCACATCCCGGACGGCGCGGGCGGCACCGCGTTCTCCATCGTCGGCTCCAGCCCGGAAGCGCTGGTCACCGTGAAAGACGGTGTGGCGACGACCCATCCGATCGCGGGGACCCGCTGGCGCGGCGGCACCGAGGAGGAGGACCTGCTGCTGGAGAAGGGCCTGCTCGCCGACGAGAAGGAGAACGCCGAGCACCTCATGCTCGTCGATCTCGGCCGCAACGACCTGGGCCGGGTGTGCGAGCCGGGCAGCGTGCGGGTCACCGAGTACCGGCACATCGAGCGCTACAGCCATGTCATGCACCTGGTGTCGACGGTGTCGGGCCGGTTGGCGCCCGGCCGCATCGCGCTGGACGCGGTGCGCGCCTGCTTCCCGGCGGGCACCTTGTCCGGTGCGCCCAAGGTGCGCGCGATGGAGCTGATCGAGGAACTCGAACCGACTCGGCGCGGCATCTACGGCGGCGTCGTCGGATACCTGGACTTCGCCGGTGACGCCGATACCGCGATCGCCATCCGCACCGCGCTGCTGAAGGACGGCACGGCCTACGTGCAGGCGGGCGCGGGCGTCGTCGCGGATTCGGATCCGGAGTACGAGGACGTGGAATCGCGCAACAAGGCGATGGCGGTGCTGAAGGCGGTGGCGGCGGCCGAAACGGTGCGCGCCTACGGCGCGGAGCCGGGTACGGCGGACGGCGGGGCGCTATGACGGCTGCCCATCCCGAAGACGAATCGGGCCGGGCGCGGGAACCGGTCCCCGAGACGAACGCGGCACAGCAGGCACCCGGGCCGGCGGAGAGCTCCGTGACACCGACCGAGGCACCGGGCGAGGCGACCGAGTCCCGCCGCAACTACCCGGTGGCGCCGGTCGCGTTGCTCGCCGTCGCAGCCGCCGCGCTGTGGGCGTCGTCCCGGATGACCTGGGTGACGATCACCTCCTCGGACGGCCTCACCCAGCCCCGCACCGATCACCTCGACGGTGGTGTCTGGTTCGGCGCGCTCACCCCGCTGGCGCTGGTGCTGCTCGCGTCGATCGCGGCGGTGCTGGCCACCAAGGGCTGGTTGCGCCGCGTGGTCGGCGTGCTCATCGCGTTGGTCGCGGCGGTGGCCGCGGTGCCCGCGTTCGCGCTGCTGACCAATTCCGGCAAGACGGCCGAACGCGCCGCGACGCTCGCCGAGCTCCCGGCGCGCGCCCAGGTCGAGACGGCGACCACATCGGCGTTCCCGGCCGTGCTCGCGCTGCTCGGCGCGATCGCCGCGTTCGGCGCTGGCGCACTGCTGGCCCGCATGCCCGCCGAGTCGGCGCGGCTGTCCGGCAAGTACGACAACCCGGTGTTCCGGCGCGCCGCCGCCTCGGCGGAAGTCACGCAGCGGCGCGCGGACGACCCGTCGGCTCCGCAGCTGTCCGAACGCGTGCTGTGGGACGCCCTGGACGCGGGCACCGACCCGACCGACGAACCCGCGCCCGGGCACGAACCGCCGGCGGACCCCGACCACGGGGAGGCGGGCCGACGTGGCCGCTGAGCTGTCCCCGCGCGGCGGGTGTGGCGGGTGCCACCTTGCGCGGAGCCCTTCCGCGTGGTTCAACCCGAGCCCCGGCGCATACGCGCCCGGTAGGTCCATTTATTCTTTGTCAGCATCGGTGAGACAGCGCCTGGGGGGATTCTCAGGTAGCAAGTCCGTCTCCCCAGAAAGGATTCGAGCCAGATGACGGTACTCGACTCGATTCTCGACGGGGTCCGCGCGGATGTGGCCGCTCGGGAAGCCCTTCTCGACTTCCAGGCGGTCAAGGCGGCCGCCGCGGCGGCGCCCGCGCCGCTGGACGCCCGCGCGGCGCTGCTCGAGGACGGCATCGGCGTGATCGCCGAGGTCAAGCGGGCCAGCCCGTCCAAGGGCGAACTCGCGGACATCCCGGACCCGGCGAGCCTGGCCAAGGCCTACGAGGACGGCGGCGCGCGGATCATCAGCGTGCTCACCGAGGGCCGCCGCTTCAACGGGTCGCTGGACGACCTGGACGCGGTCCGCGCCACGGTGAACATTCCGATCCTGCGCAAGGACTTCGTCGTCGGCCCGTATCAGATCCACGAGGCGCGCGCGCACGGCGCGGACGTCATCCTGCTGATCGTGGCGGCGCTGGAGCAGGACGTGCTGTCCTCGCTGATCGACCGCACCGAGTCGCTGGGCATGACCGCGCTGGTGGAGGTGCACACCGAGGAGGAGGCCGACCGCGCACTGGAGGCGGGCGCGTCGGTGATCGGCGTGAACGCCCGCAACCTCAAGACGCTCGAGGTCGACCGCGACGTGTTCGCGCGGATCGCGCCCGGCCTGCCCACCGAGGTCATCCGGATCGCCGAGTCCGGCATCCGCGGCACCGCCGACCTGCTGGCCTACGCGGGCGCCGGCGCGGACGCCGTGCTCGTCGGTGAGGGACTGGTGACCAGTGGCGACCCGCGCGCGGCGGTCTCCGAGCTGGTGACCGCGGGCACTCACCCGTCCTGCCCGAAGCCGGCGCGGCGGGGCCGGTGACCGGCGTGACGGCGGTACCCCAGGCCAGCGACGGCGTCGCCCAGCGCAGCGGCCACGAGCCGGACGTGGGCGGGCACTTCGGCGTCTACGGCGGCAGGCACGTCCCCGAGGCGCTGATGGCGGTCATCGAAGAGGTCACCGCCGAGTACGAGAAGTCCCGGCTCGACGAGTCCTTCCTCAACGAACTCGACCGGTTGCAGCGCGACTACACCGGGCGCCCGTCGCCGGTGTTCGAGTGCACGCGCCTGGCCGAGCACGCGGGCGGCGCCCGCATCCTGCTCAAGCGCGAGGACCTGAACCACACCGGCTCGCACAAGATCAACAACGTGCTCGGCCAGGCGCTGCTCGCCAAGCGGATGGGCAAGAACCGGGTGATCGCGGAGACCGGCGCGGGCCAGCACGGCGTCGCCACGGCGACCGCGTGCGCGCTGCTCGGCCTGGATTGCGTCGTCTACATGGGCGCGGTCGACACCGCGCGCCAGGCGCTGAACGTGGCGCGCATGCGCCTGCTCGGCGCCGAGGTGATCTCGGTGACCTCCGGCTCCCAGACGCTCAAAGACGCCATCAACGAGGCGTTGCGCGACTGGGTGACCAACGCCGACGACACCTACTACTGCTTCGGCACCGCGGCGGGGCCGCACCCGTTCCCGATGCTGGTGCGGGATTTCCAGCGGATCATCGGCATGGAGGCCCGCGCCCAGGTCCAGGCCGCCACCGGCAGGCTGCCCGACGCCGTGGTCGCGTGCGTCGGCGGCGGATCCAACGCCATCGGCATTTTCCACGCGTTCCTCGACGACGCCGACGTCCGGCTGATCGGCTACGAAGCGGCCGGGGACGGCGTCGACACCGGCAGACACGCCGCCACGTTCACCGGCGGGACGCCGGGCGCGTTCCAGGGCGCCTACTCGTACCTGCTGCAGGACGAGGACGGCCAGACCATCGAATCGCACTCGATCTCGGCGGGCCTCGACTACCCGGGCGTCGGTCCGGAGCACGCCTATCTCAAGGACGTCGGCCGCGCCGAGTACCGGCCGATCACCGACACCGAGGCGATGGACGCACTGCTGCTGCTCAGCCGCAGCGAGGGCATCATCCCGGCGATCGAGTCGGCGCACGCGGTAGCGGGCGCGCTGCAACTGGGCAGGGAACTCGGGCCGGGCGCGATCATCTTGGTGAACCTCTCGGGCCGGGGTGACAAGGACATGGACACGGCAGCGCGGTGGTTCGGGCTGTTCGACGAGCCGAAGGAGCAGGGCCGGTGAGCCAGCAGTCCCGCTTGGCGAACACCTTCGCCGCCTGCCGCGCCGAAGGCCGCGCCGCGCTGATCGGCTATCTGCCCGCGGGCTACCCCGATCTGGCCGGGTCGATCGAGGTCGTGCGCGCCATGGTCGACGCCGGATGCGACATCGTCGAGGTCGGCGTCGCCTACTCCGATCCCGTGATGGACGGCCCCACCATTCAGGCCGCCGCCGAACAGGCGCTGCGCGGCGGCGTGCGGGTGCGCGACGTGTTCTCGGTCGTCGAGGCGATCACCGGCGCCGGGGGCCAGGCCGTCGTGATGAGCTACTGGAACCCTGTGCTCAAGTACGGCGTGGATTCCTTCGCACGGGACCTGGCCGCCGCGGGCGGCTCGGGCATCATCACCCCGAACCTGATCCCGGAGGAGGCCGACGACTGGTTCGTCGCCTCGTCCACGCACAATCTCGATCGCATCTTCCTGGTCGCGCCGTCGTCCACCGAGGAGCGCCTGGTGAAGACGCTGGAGGCCAGCCGCGGCTTCGTCTACGCGGCGTCGACCATGGGCGTCACCGGAGCTCGGGACATGGTGTCCTCGGCCGCGCCCGCGTTGTGCGCGCGAATCCGGGCCCACTCCGACATCCCGATCGGCGTCGGGCTGGGTGTTCGCTCCGGGGCGCAGGCCGCCGAGATCGCGTCCTACGCCGACGGCGTCATCGTCGGATCGGCGCTGGTGAGCGCGGCGGGCCAGGGGCTGGACGCGGTGCGTGCGCTGACGGCGGAACTCGCCGACGGCGTGCGGTCGGCGACCGTCGCGTCCTAGCAACCGCTTGCGGCGCGGTGCGCGCCGATCCTCTGACCGGACACGGGTGCGCTGCGAATCGGCAGCCGCCGTAATGCGCCCGCCCGGTGCCACGCTGACCCGGGATCGGCCGCTCGGCGCCGGGTGAGCGGGCCCGCCCGCGACAAGGGCGGTGCGGTGGTGGCGAGGCGTGCGGGCATCTCCGCTACGGTGGCCCCGTGACGTTACGAGTCCTCGCAGACAGTGTCCTGGCCGACGGCGGCGTCAGCGGCGCCGTGCTGGCCTACCTTCCCAGCCCCGCGCGCGGCGTCTGGCAGCTCGGGCCGTTCCCGCTGCGGGCGTACGCCCTGTGCATCATCCTCGGAATCATCGTCGCGATCTGGTGGGGCGAACGGCGCTGGCGCGCCCGCGGCGGGCAGCCCGGCGCCATCCTGGACGTCGCGATGTTCGCGGTGCCGTTCGGCCTGGTCGGCGGCAGGCTCTATCACGTGGCCACCGACTGGCAGAAATACTTCGGCGCGGACGGCAATCCCGTAGACGCGCTGAAGATCTACCAAGGCGGACTGGGCATCTGGGGCGCGGTTCTCCTCGGCGGCGTCGGGGCGTGGATCGGCTGCCGGGTGTACAAGATCCCGTTGCCCGCCTTGGGCGACGCCGTCGCGCCGCCGATCCTGCTGGCGCAGGCCATCGGCAGAATCGGAAACTACTTCAACCAGGAGCTGTACGGGCGCGAGACCGACGTGCCGTGGGGCCTGGAGATCTACCGGCGGGTGGGCGACGACGGCCGGCTCGACATGATGAACGGCGTCTCCACCGGCGTGGTGGAGAAGGTCGTGCACCCCACGTTCCTGTACGAGCTGCTGTGGAACCTGCTCGTCGTCGTGCTGCTGGTGTACGTGGACAAGCGTTTCCGGATCGGCCACGGGCGCCTGTTCGCGTTGTACGTCGCCGGTTACTGCTTCGGACGGTTCTTCGTCGAACTGATGCGCGCCGACGAGGCGACGAAGATCGCGGGTATCCGGATCAATTCGTTCACCTCCGCCGTCGTGTTCCTCTGCGCGATCGCCTACTTCCTGTTCGCGACGAAAGGCCGCGAGACGCCCGAGCAGTTGCGACCCGGCGCGAGCCCGCGGCCGTGGCCGTGGCAGTTCCGCGCGCTGCGCGCCGCCGGGGCGGCCCCGGCCGAGAAGCCCTCGGCGGCCGGCGGATCCGAGACCGGGACCGCTGCCGTCGGGTCGGAGAGTGTGCCGGAGGCCGAACCCCGTCCGACGGAAGGACGACGGGAGAACGAGACCGCCGAGCCTGCGGCCGAGTCCTCCGGAACCGCCTCGGAATCGGCGGATTCGGGAAAGACGGCTTCGGACAAGAACTGATCGCCCGGGGCGTGGCCGGGTGCGCGTGCGGACTCGGCCCGCTTCGCGATGCGTCCGGTCGGCAATCGAATCCTCCTCGGTGGCAACGATCGAGCGATCGGCGGCGATAACTACGCGGAGGACCGAACCTTCCGGGCGCGACAAGCCGGTCTATCCCGGTGACAATGGCTCCTGATCGTCGCGAGCGCGGTTCGGCGGTCCAGCAAGGCCGGGGGCCGATACAGAGGGTGCCCGCACTAATGAGGAGGACATGAGTGACCGACCCTTATCAGCAGAATCCGAGTTCCGGAGGCCCGCAGTACGGCCCGCCCGGCACCGGCCCCGACCTGACCAAGCCACTGGACGCGCAGAGTCAGCCGCAGTACAGCCCGCCGTCGGATCCCTATGGTCAGCCGCAGTACGGCCAGCCCGTCGACGCCTACGGTCAGCAGCCGGGCGGCTACCCGCCCGCGCCGTACCCGGGCGGCCCGCAGGGCTACAACCCCAACGACCCGGAGGCGCCCTGGGGTCGCGACCCCTTCGGTGCGCCGCTGTCGGACAAGCAGAAACTGGTCGCGGGCCTGCTGCAGATCTTCCTCGGCAGTTTCGGGGTCGGCCGTTTCTACCTCGGATACACCGGTCTGGGCATCGCCCAGCTGGTGGTGAGTGTGCTCACCTGCTTCACCGTCGGCTGGATCTGGGGCATCGTCGACGGAGTCCTGATGCTCACCGGCAAGGTGCCCGACAGCAACGGCCGGCCGCTGCGCGACTGACGCGGTGTCGGCAGTACCTGGAGGCGGGCGCGGCGCGTGCCCGCCTCCAGGTCGTCGTGGGACGGACGTCGAGCACAACCCTTCGGCGCACCATGATCGCGATACTGTCGCTCGCGGAAGTCCGGGCGTAGCATGACCGGATTCGCGTGCCGTGTGTGGAGTTCCACGCACCGAAGAGAGGGATCCTGTGCGTCGTAGATTGTTCGCCGCGGCCTTGCTCGCCGTCGTCGCCACCACCGGCCTGAGCGCGTGCGGCGACAGCGACCCGAACGTGTTGAAGGTCGGCACCGAGGGCACCTACGCGCCGTTCAGCTTCCAGGGCTCCGACGGCAAACTCACCGGCTACGACGTCGAGGTGATCCAGGCGGTCGGCGACAAACTCGGCAAGCGGGTCGAGTTCGTGCAGACGCCGTGGGACGCCATCTTCGCAGGGCTGGAAGCCAAGCGCTTCGACCTGGTGGCCAACCAGGTGACCGTGAACGACGAGCGCACGGCGAAATACGCGCTCTCGGCGCCCTACACCACGTCGGCGGGCGTGATCGTCACCCGTGCCGACAACAACGCCGTCACCGGCCTCGCCGACCTCGACGGGAAGACTTGTGCGCAGTCGGCCACCAGCAACTGGAGCAAGGTCGCGACCGACGCGGGCGCGAAAGTCGAAGCCGTGGAGGGCTTCGTGCAGGCCATCCAGCTGCTGAAGAACGGCCGCGTGGACGCCACCGTCAACGACAACCTCGCCGTCGCGGAGTACACCAAGAAGACCGGCGACACCGGCGTGAAGATCGCGGCCCGCACCGGATCGGTGAGTAAACAGGCGTTCGCCGCGCGCAAGGGCGACGCGCTGATCGCCGACGTGGACAACGCGCTGAACCAGCTGCGCGCCGACGGCACCTTGGCGAAGATCTCCGAGAAATACTTCGGCACCGACGTCAGCCGGTAGCCACACCGTTGATGGACGCCGCCACCCGGGACCTCATCTGGCACAACCTGTGGCCGATGCTGCAGGCCACCGTGACCAAGACGCTCCCGCTCACCGCGATCAGCTTCGCCATCGGCCTGGTGCTCGCGCTGTTCGTCGCGCTGGCCAGGATGTCGCCGATGTGGCCGGTGTCGGCGGCCGCCCGCTGCTACATCTCGATCATTCGCGGCACGCCGTTGCTGGTGCAGCTGTTCATCGTCTTCTACGCGCTGCCGCAATTCGGTATCGTGATCGACCCGTTCCCCGCCGCGGTGATCGCGTTCGGTCTCAATGTCGGCGGGTATGCGGCCGAAGTGGTGCGCGCGGCCATTCTCAGCGTCGCGACGGGGCAGTGGGAGGCGGCGCAGGCGCTCGGCATGCCGTACCCGATGATGCTGCGGCTGGTCATCCTGCCGCAGGCCGCGCGGATCGCCGTGCCGCCGCTGTCCAACACGCTGATCTCCTTGGTGAAGGACACCTCGCTGGCCTCCACCATCCTGGTGACCGAGCTACTGCGCGTCGCCCAACTCGCGGCCGCTCCCACGTTCGACTTCTTCGCGCTCTATGGAGTGGCGGCGTTGTATTACTGGGTGATCTGCTTGATCCTCGGATTCGGGCAGACCCGGCTGGAAACGAGGTTGGCCCGTCATGTCGCCCGATGACTACCCGTTTGTACCTGCAATGGAGCTGTCGTTCATTTTTTTCACCAAGGATTCACCGTGGCCACGGCGGGACCTGCACACCGAGCGGGACTAGGCTCTACTCGTGATGCGACGGACGAAGATTGTGTGCACGCTCGGGCCGGCCACTGCCACCGAGGACCGTATCCGCGAACTCGTCGAGAGCGGTATGGACGTGGCTCGGCTGAACTTCAGCCACGGCGAGCACAGCGACCATGCCGAGAACTACAAGAAGGTGCGTCAGGCAGCCGACCACCTCGGCCGGGCGGTCGGCATTCTCGCCGACCTGCAGGGTCCCAAGATCCGCCTGGGGCGCTTCCTGGAAGGTAGAACCGTCTGGGCGACGGGCGAAGAGGTCCGCATCACCGTCGACGACGTGGACGGGACCCACGACCGCGTGTCCACCACCTATAAAGAACTTGCGCAGGACGCCAAGGCCGGCGACCGCCTGCTGGTCGACGACGGCAAGGTGGGCCTCACCGTCACTCGCGTCGACGGCAACGACGTGGTCTGCCGGGTCACCGAGGGCGGTCCGGTCTCCAACAACAAAGGCGTGTCGCTGCCCGGCATGGACGTGTCGGTTCCCGCCCTGTCGGAGAAGGACATCGAGGACCTGGAGTTCGCGCTGAAGCTCGGCGTGGACTTCATCGCCCTGTCGTTCGTGCGGTCCCCGTCCGACGTCGAGCTGGTGCACGACGTGATGGACCGGGTAGGCCGCCGGGTGCCGGTGATCGGCAAGCTGGAGAAGCCGGAGGCGATCGACAACCTCGAGGCCGTGGTTCTGGCCTTCGACGCGGTGATGGTCGCGCGCGGCGACCTCGGTGTCGAGCTGCCGCTCGAGCAGGTGCCGATCGTGCAGAAGCGCGCCATCCAGATGGCCAGGGAGAACGCCAAGCCGGTCATTGTCGCCACGCAGATGCTGGAATCGATGATCGACAACTCCCGTCCCACTCGCGCCGAGGCCTCGGACGTCGCGAACGCGGTGCTCGACGGCGCCGACGCGGTCATGCTGTCGGGTGAGACCTCGGTGGGCAAGTACCCCATCGAGACGGTGCGCACGATGGCGCGCATCGTGCACGCGGTGGAGACCGAGTCGACCCGGGTGCCGCCGCTGACCCACGTGCCGCGCACCAAGCGCGGCGTGATCTCCTACGCCGCCCGCGACATCGGCGAGCGGCTCAACGCCAAGGCGCTGGTCGCGTTCACCCAGTCGGGCGACACGGTGCGCCGCCTGGCCCGGCTGCACACGCCGCTGCCGCTGCTGGCGTTCACCCCGTTGCCGGAAGTGCGCAGCCAGCTGGCTCTGACCTGGGGCACCGAGACCTTCATCGTGCCGACCGTGGACAGCACCGACGCGATGATCCACCAGGTGGATGTAGCACTTCTGTCGATGGACCGATACCAGAAGGGTGACCTGGTGGTCATCGTGGCCGGGTCGCCGCCCGGTACCGTCGGTTCCACCAACCTGATCCACGTGCACCGAATCGGTGAGGAGGACCATTAGTGAGTGCTTCCCTGAGTAGCCCCGTCGGCGTCGCGGAGCCGGATGCGCAGCGTTCCGATCTGGATGTGCTGCTCGGCCTGCTCGATCTCGAGCAGATGGACGAGGACGTATTCGTCGGTCAGCACCCGGAGAAGGTGTGGAGCCGAACCTTCGGTGGCCAGCTCGTCTCGCAGGCCATCATCGCGGCGGGCCGCACGGTCGGTGACCGTCCCGTACACGCCGTCAACGCGCACTTCGTGCGCGGCGGCGACGTGAAGAAGCCGATCGAGTACCGGGTGGACCGGCATCGCGACGGTCGCGCGTTCGCCAACCGCACGGTGACCGCGAGCCAGGACGGCCAGGAGCTGTTCGTCATGCTCGCCGCGTTCCAGGACTGGGGCAGGGGGCTCGAGCACGCGCACGCCCAGCCGGAGGTGCCGGATCCGGAGACGCTGCCGCGGGTGGAGGAGAGCTTCGAAGGCTTGGAGGACAAGCTGGAGATGTTCGTCAAGGCGCCACATCCGATCGACATGCGCTACACCAATGATCCCGCCTGGATTCTCAAGGGCACGGGGGAACGGCTCAACCACAACCGCGTGTGGATGCGCGCGGACGGGAGGTTGCCCGACGACCCGCTGATCCACGTGGCGACGCTGGGCTACTCGTCCGACACCACGGTGCTGGACTCCATCATCACCACCCACGGGCTGTCGTGGGGTCTGGACCGCATCGTCGCGGCCACGGTCAACCACTCGATCTGGTTCCACCGCCCGTTCCGTTTCGACGAGTGGGCGCTGTACTGCACCGAGTCACCGGTGGCCGCGGGCTCCCGCGGCCTGGCGACCGGCCGCTTCTACTCCCGCAGCGGTGATCTGCTGGCCACCACGGTGCAAGAGGGGCTCATCCGCCATTTCCCCGCGCGACGCTGAGGTTCGCCGCGGACCGGGGGTTCACAGCAGTTCGAGGTCGCGATCGATGTCGAGATCGACGTGCGTGCGTTGCGATGCGCGGATCGAGACCGGGATCCCGGGTCCCGGCTCGGTTCGCGCCAACCCTGAGACGGCCCGCAGCAGCTGGCGTTCGAGTTCGGCCAGGTGCTCGTCGGTGAGCTGGTCGGGTGCGCCGACCAGACTGAGCGCGATCTCGTAGGTCGCGCGGTCCGCAACAGCGCCAGGGGGATCCGTGGGGCAGCGGCTTTGCAGCGCTACGTGGGCCGGGTCGTCGGTGTCGACCGGCAAAGTGAAGCGCCAGGCGAACACGTCCCGCTCGGCGAGGTGTTCGTCGACCACCGCACGGACGGTATCGACGACGCGTTCAAGGGTTTCCGGTGTCACATAAACATGGAGAGAAACATCCGAAATGCGTTTCGGCATGTCTGATTCCTGTCCTGTGTCGAACCAGCAACGGCGGGAATGGTGTCCGGCGGGAGTTTAGTGCGTCCGACGCGGAAAAGAACACAGCCGGTTGGTAACAGGTTGATACGCGATGGTTCCGGGCGCGCTGTCGCGTGCGAGCGTCCCCTGCGGTCAGCGGGTGCGTTGGGCGGCGAGGAAGGTCGCCAGCGGTGCGGGCGCGCCGCCGGGACGAATCACCAGTCCCCGGCGCTCGTCGTGTGGCCAGCGCGGCTGTTCGTGGGGAGCCAACGCCAGCAGCAGCGGCACCAGCGCTTCGGCGATACGGTCGCCGACTTCACAGAACGCCTGGGCCGACAGCCCGACCGGATCGGCGATGTTCTCTCGGCCGACCAGCGACAGGTCGTTGCGCGCCCGGTGTAATTCGGCGACCGTGCGCGCACCGGTGACGTGCGCGATGCGGTGGGCCTCCAGCAGCGTGAACGTGCGCGCTCCGGCGCCGAAGGCCAAGTCGATCACTTGCTCGCGAATCTGCTCGGTCATCGTGAGGACCAGGTCGGCCTTGTCGATCATCTCCGGCTTCAGCCGGCGGGCCCGGAAGTTGCCCGCGTCGGCACCGAGCCCGGCGATGGTTTGCGCGGCGAGCGGCTCGACCGGGAAGCCCACCAGCGCACGCGTTCCGGCGCTCTCGGCGGTGAGGTAGGGGAGATCGTGTTCGACCGCGAGGGCGCGCGTGAGCCGCTCGGCGATCACCGAACGGCAAACGTTGCCGTTGCAGACGAACAGGACGTGCATACCGATAACGATAAACGGCGCAGAGGCTACCAGGCGGGTCCGAGTCGTTCGTCCCACATGTGGGAACAACATATTCATCTGCTCGTAGCGCGCTGTACACGAAGTGCGCCGCTTTCGGCCGCCGGCCTGCGACGTAGGTCACTTCGAGGGGTGGTATGGATCGTTTCTTCTCCTGGCCGTACCTCGGGGCTCACGCATTCAAACGCTGCGTTGTGATTGCATCGTGATATGACCGGGCGGACAGGCTACTCGGATTCGCCACGGTAGTAGACGGATTCGCTCACGACGGGTTCGATCCCGGGCGGTCCGCCCTGGACGCGACCGCGGGTGGAGAACCGGTGACCACGGGAGGCGACGACCGGCGCGAACCGCGCGAGCCCGGTTGCCGGGTCCATGTCGTCGTACATGGCGTCGATGCCGCCGCGGGCGAAGTAGGCCTCGTGCCAGAACCCGGTGCCGCCGGAGTCGCGCAGGAACTTCTGCCACCAGTCCCGGTGCGGCGCGGTCCGCGTCCATGCTTCGAGGCTGTCGAGGTCGCGCCAGTACTGCCGTGCGCCCCAGTGCGGCGGAAACAGCGCCCAGACGAGGTCTTCGTGCAGCAGCAACCCGTCCGGCCGATCCTTGTGCGAACGATAGAGTTTCGGCCCGAGCCCGAGCAGCCGCAGCATCCCGCGCGGTCGCCGCACCCGCATGCCGATATAGATGACCACCAGGTCCGGATACTCGGACAGATCCACGGTGGTCCTGTTCACCCTCATCGCATACCTCCGCTGCCCCGGCCACCCGATGCCGCCATACGGAATAACGATCCAGCGACCGAATCGGTTCGAGCGAAACGAAACGGAACTCATCCGAGACATCGACGCCGACGATCGCCCCCGGCGGCCCGGTCGTGCGCCGGTTAGGCGCTCCGGGAGGGCTACCTCACGTTCCGCCGACCGGCCCCCCACGTATGAGGTGCTGGGGGCGGATGCAGCCCGACGTAGGGACGTGGTGGTTGCTGCTGCACAAAGGGAGGAGGCTGAATCGGCACATTCGGTGGCGCCGAGCGGTCTCCTGATTCCGAGCAAGGAGGTGGGCGCGGCACGTCGACCCGAATGGAGTGGATCGTTCCGGGTCGTTCGATCCCGAGCTCGCTGCCCAGAGGTTACTCGATAGCGAGTGACGACAAGGGGCGGTCGCCGGGGTCTGTGTGGATCAGTGGATGGTCGGGCGCAAGACGGCGGCTCCGCCCATGGGCCTGAACGGGCGTCCGCTTCCGGATGACCCCGACACCGTGGCCGACGCGATGGACGCTGCGGCGATCGCAGCTGCGGACTGCGTGAACGAGTGCGAAGAGTGGGAATCGCACGGACTGCGTTCCACCTTGGTGCCGAGTGTGGGACTCGAACCCACACGTCCTTTCGGACAACGGTTTTTGAGGTTGTCACTCTCGACGTTTGTCGAATTTGGGTGTCGTTGGCTAGGGCGGCGAAGTGTGATCGACCAGGGAATTCGATCGTTGACTTCGTTGGCAGTTCTCGACCACCCGGTGGGCTGTTGCGGACTGGTTTCGGACTGGAAGACCCACTCCGCTAGATCGCCCATCCGCTCGGGACTTCTTTCCTGCCTGCTTCCTCATACTTGCCTCCCTCGGCGGAAGGAGGGCGTGTCAGGGATGGCGCAGCCACCGCGTAGCGGACACCGAAGGTGGTCCTTGACTCGCGCGAGTGGAGCGAGACGATCGAGGTATGAGGAGGGAGCTAGGTCGCAACCCTGGCTTGAGCAGGGGACGCTCAACAGCGTAACTTACAAGAGCGAAATTACATAACTGCAATACACAACATGTCGTGCCACGTGACTGTGTCACCCCCAAGGTGTAGTGTTTCGCTCAGCCAGTGAGTGCCCAAAAGGGAACGAGCCCCAGGCCGGGGCTACCGGCTGAGGCTCGTTCGGTGTTGCACTTGCTTTGGTCGGCCGTGCATCGCGAACATACCTCACACGGTTCGCGGCGGTACCAGAACCGCGCGGACTGCCGGTGTTGATGCTGGCAGATTGGAGGCTTCGATGCCTCGGAATGAGCGCCACGTGGTGCCGAGTGCGGATGGGTGGAGGGTGGTGAAGCCTGGGGCCAGCCGCGCAAGTGCGACCGCCGGAACCCAGGCGGAAGCGACTCAGATCGCCAAGCGGATTTTGGGCAACGACGGTGGCGGGGAGGCCGTGATTCATCGGCCGAACGGCCGTATTCGCGGCTCCGACACGGTTGCCCCGGGCAACGATCCGTTTCCGCCGGAGGGATAGGGCCGTGCCGACAAAGCGCATCACCCTCCGGCCGGGCCAGCGGAAGACGATCACGCTGCCCGGGCCGGTGAAGAAGATCGTCATCACCCCTAAGCCTCGGTAGTCTCGGCTGAGGCTGCGAAGGCCCCGTCCTGTAACTGGACGGGGCCTTCGTCGTTTGCCGCAAGCGGGAAAGGGGCCGAAGCCCCATTCCGGATTAGTGCGGGTAGCGGTCGAGCATCTCGAAGTTGCGGCGGTACTGGGTGTTGCATGGAGTGCAGTGCCAGATGACCTCGTCCTGCGGGCCGTACTTGGAGGTGAACGGGACGGCGGCGGTGTTGTCGCATCCGCGGAGCTGGCAGGTGGTGGGCTTGGTGATCATCGCGGGTTTCTCTCCGGTTGGGGTGGTCTGGCTGAGGGCGTCTCGATCACGGCTCCGGTGGGTGTCAAGAGTGGGCATCGCCCATCACGTAGTGACGCCGTAGGCGCTCTTGATGCCCGCTGGTGGCGTGATAGCCCTCGGATCAGTCAGACCGCCACGGCAGGTGAGGAACTGGTGACCGGCGAGCCCTGTCGGCTGGATGCGGTGATCTCGCTCGTGCAATTCGGGGACCTCGGCGGGACCACAGCCGGTGGACCGGGCAGAGTGCCGGCCGATTCGTGCTCGGCTGCGGGAGGTAAGTCGGGTACGGCTCTCGGCGTGCCCAGCACTGCTTCGGTTGATGCAGAAAGTGACCAGACAGGAACTGTGTGCGCCCCGGCGGCCGAGTGTCGCCGACGCGCTCGACGCGCCGCGAGCGACGCCCCATCAGCCGCGCTGCGCGTCGCAGCGCGGCGGCGGCGCGAAGCGCCGCCGGGGCGCTCTTGATCCTGTATGGCGAAATTCGGCAACAACCTGCGAAGGCGACGAGCACACGTGAACCGGTGCGTGGCGTAGCGTTCCTTCATGCCAAGGTGCGTCTGTGAATCAGTGCCGCAGCGGTGGCAGGGGCGGTAGTGCTGGTGTCGATGGTCAGGTCGGCCGTCGCGATTACGGGAGTCTCGTCCCATGCCTTCAGTCGTTCGGAGGTGTCGCCGGTAGCTCGGTCGATGATTCGTGCGGCGGCGGTCTCCCGTGAGCAACGCAGTGCGACGGTGGTCCACTCCACGTTCGGAAACGCTTTCGTAACTGCGGTGATCACCTCGGGCTGTCCGGCATGGACCACGGGAATCTTGTGGGCGTCGATGAGCTCGTTGAGTCCGTGCCGATCGATGCCGTATCGGGCTTGGTATCGCCGGTTCTGCCAGATCAGGTTTCCGGCCTCTTGGAGAGCGTCGAACTCGGCGGCTGTGGTCATGCGGTATCCGGTGGTCCGGCCAGGACCTACCTTCAGCCGTTCGTAGAGTCGGTACCTCGAATCGAGCCGGGATAGGGCTGTCGTGATGGTGTCCTTGCCTGTTGCTGGTGCCCCGTATAGAAGAATGCCGACGTTCATCGCGATTCTGACCGGAACGAGTCGACCAGGCGCTTGGCCTGGGTTTTCAGAGGTTCGCTACCGGGATCGTTGTCGATCAGGACGTGCTCGGTTCGTGGCCGGAAGTCCAAGTCGAGATTCGCAACGTATTCGTCCCAGTGCGCCAGCTTGTGCGCATCGCGTCCGGCTCCGCGCTTCTTCAAATACATGTGCATCGTGTCTATCGAGCACTGGACCCAAACGAACATCGGGATGGCATCGTTCGTCTCGGCTGATGCAACGGCCTTGTCGAGCCACGCTTGGTTGTTGAATTCGCGGATGTACGGCGCGGTAGCGATTACGGAGTTGCCGCACTCGACGTTTTCCTCGATGACAGCGGCAAGGGCGTCGTACTCGCGCGGGCGGATTCGGTCGAAGTAGATAGCAGAGTCGCGGTCGTTGACACTGCGTCCGAGGTCTTCGAGGGCGGGTTCGATCAGCGGACGAGCGATGGTGTCTTTGTCGAGGATTGCCCAGTTCGTCAGACGGGCGAGCGTCCGGGCGAACTCGCTTTTCCCGCTGCCAGGGAATCCGCCTACCCGCACGATTCGTGGCCGAACCGGGCGCATAGGTGATGACAAAGTGCGTCCGAGTTCGGTGGGCGTAGTGACGAATCGGCCGGATCGGTCCTTGGCTGTGATGTAACCGTCCTTCGCAAGGATCTCCATAGCGTCGGTGATTGTTCGCTGACTCGCTCGGTACTCATCGGCCAACTGCCGCGTCGTCTTGAGCCGCTCGCCATCACGTAGGCGGCCTGACTCGATGTCGTTCCGGATGTCCTGCGCGATGCGCTCTGGCGCAGACGGCGAAGTGTGGTCACGATCCGGCACGAACTCTCCTTTGGTAGCAGTTGCTACACGCAGGGTATCAGCCTGAGACGACAGGCTGACCTGCGGATACTTGCCGCTCGGTGGTTGCTGAGGATTTACATGTAGAAGCACGTGCTTTCGGACGAAAGCAGTTGCTACCTTAGTGATGTACCGCACAGAGGGTGCATCGAAATTCGCAGAATCCAAGGAGATTCAGAGATGGCTTTGAAGGACATGTGGATCCCGACCGACTTCCGTTCCGTGTTCCCGAAGGGCGTGCTGCTGCTCGGGGACATCGAGGCGCAGACCGAGTTCAGCGAGGACCGTAATGCGCCGAAGCGTCAGGCGGTCGACTACGACCGGGAGGGCAACGGCTCGGGTAAGCGCCTGTGGAAGGCGACGATCATGGACCGGGCGGGAGGCAAGGCGAACCAGGCTGGTTTCGACATCACGTTTGTTGCTGATCACATGCCGGTTCCGTCGGAGCCGGAGGTTATGGAGGGCTTGCGTCCGATCGAGTTGGAGGGGCTGCTGCTCAAGCCTCG
This sequence comes from Nocardia sp. CY41, assembly GCF_009829325.1. Taxonomy (GTDB): domain Bacteria; phylum Actinomycetota; class Actinomycetes; order Mycobacteriales; family Mycobacteriaceae; genus Nocardia. The sequence continues at coordinate 134,839 of NZ_VUOS01000022.1, read as the reverse complement.
CATTGTCGGTAACGGCCAGTTCAAGTCGATCGGCTTCTACATCCGCGCGACTGGCATCAAGGGCGATACCTCGGGTGCGAAGCAGCCTGCGGCTGATCCGGGTGCGGCTCGTGCGACCGGTAAGGCGGCGTGATCATGTCGTTCTTCAACACCTCCGTTTCCGGTCATGACGGGATCACCGCGGAGTACCACGCCGAGCGTGAGGCCGTATACAGCGGCGGTGTGCTCCCGGCGACGGTGTTCATCGAGTTGTCGGGCACGAATGGGTATTTGAGCTTGAGCATCGCGGATGCCCGGTCGCTGCTGGCTCAGTTGCCCGTGGTGTTGGCCGAGCATGATGCGGTCGAGGTTGCGGCGGCGTCGTCGGACAAGGCGGCCTGACGATGAATACGGCGGACCGGTCGGCGGGGATGCGTCTTGCGCGCTGGTCCGCCGTGGTCATCATCATCGCGGTCGGGGCGGCGGCGTTCCGGCTGTCGTTCGCCACGCTGAAGGACCTCGCGGTCCTGGCGCATATCCCGGCGTCGGATGCGTGGCTGTTCCCGCTGATCGTGGACGGCACGATCCTGCTGGCGACGTTCGGGGTGCTGGTCCTGGCCAACGCTCCGGAACGCCGGTTCTTCGTGACGGTCCTGGTGATCGGCTCGGTGGTGTCGGTGGCGGGTAACTCGCTGCACGCGGTCGCGGCCGGTCGGGAGCTGCCGTGGTGGGCTTCGGCGTTGGTGGCTGCGATCGCCCCGATTTCCCTGCTGGCCGATACGCACGGGTTGGCGCTGTTGATCCGTGCGGCACAACGAGATTCGGCACCCGAACCGGCTCCTGCTCCCGTGGTCGAGCCTGCCGCAGAGCAGGTCCCGGTCGAACCCGAGCGTGAGCCGGAACCGGTGCCCGTCCCCGATCCCGAACCCGAGCCTGAGCCGTTGCCTGAGCCGGTGCGGGTGGCAGAGCTTCGCCCGGTGCCTGATGCGCCGGTCCACATTCCTGTTCGTTCTTCGCGACCGGTCCAGACCATGCTGCCGATCGCTGTTCCTGTTGGGGGTTGAGATGACTGCTCTTGTTCCTGCTGTAGCGACGGGTGTGTCCGCGCTGGTCACCGTGTTGGCCGGGGTCGGGGTGCTGGTGGACCAGACGCCGGATGCTCCGGCCCCGGTTGTTCCGGCGGCTGCGTCCTCGGTGGTGGCCACCACGCCCGCGAGCCCGGCTTCGCGTGGGTGCGTGATGTTCTGCGAGGACTCCGGGCCGGGTCGGTCGGAGTTCGAGATGGTTCCGGCGTCTCCGGTGCCGGAGGGGTGCCGGTTGTTCTGTGAGTTGGAGCGCGGCCGGGAAGATGGGGGGTTCTGATGAGTGTCGCGGGAACGGTGATGCTCGCCGGTGGGATGTGCACGGGCGCGTCGGCGTGGTGGTGGCTGCGGTCGATCGCGGCACGCGGCTCGGAGATGCAACCGACCGGTGATGTCCGTGAGGCTGTCGCGGCGGCTCCGGTCGAGCTGCGGACGGCGGTGTTGGTGATCGCTGATCCCGAGCAGCGTCCGCGCATGTTCCTGGCGCTGAAACTGGGGTCGGTCGAGACCGGTTTCCCGGTGCTGGAGGACTGGGTGTACACCGACTACGGCCTTCAAGTCGATCTGTTGATGTTGTCGGGTCAGACCCGCAACGACTGGTCCAAGGACGAAACCCGCGACGCCCTGTGCCAGGTCCTCGGGGTGCCGGAGGTGCGGGTGGTGTTCCCGCACCCGGGCGTGGTCCGTCTCGAACTGCGGGTGTTCGACACCTTGGCCGACACCGCAACCCTGCCCGGCTCGGCGTCCGCGGCGGGTGTGGACCTGGAAGCGGTCCCGGTCGGCGTGACCGAGGACTTCGACACCTGGCGGGTGCGGGTGCTCTACGGACACATCCTGCTCGCCGGTGCGACCGGGTCGGGTAAGGGCTCGGTGTTGTGGTCGATCATCGCCGCACTCGGCCCCGCGATCCTTGCCGGGTTGGTGGATCTGTATCTGGCTGATCCGAAGGGCGGCGCGGAGTTCGGCAAGGGCGAGAACCGGTTGTTCGTCCGCTTCGCCACCGACAACACCACCATCCTCGCCATGCTGGCAGAAGCCGTCGAGCTGATGCGTGAGCGTCTCGCCAGGATGCGGGCGGCGGGTCTGCGCAAGATCGTGCCCAGCACGGACGAGCCGCTGATTCTGATCATCATCGACGAGGCCGCGTCGCTGTCCTCGTACGCCACCCGCGACGAACAACAAGAGTTCCGCCGTCTGACTGGGCTGTTGTTGTCGCAGGGTCGCGCGGCGGCGGTGTCGGTGATCGCGGCGTTGCAGGACCCGTCCAAGGAGACGATGCCCAACCGGCAACTGTTCCCCGTCCGCATCGGCCTGCGCCTGGACGAACCGACCCAGAGCGCGATGGTCCACGGTCAAGGTGCACGCGACCGCGGTGCCCGCTGCGATGAGATCTCCGATCAGACACCGGGCGTCGGCTATGTCGGCGAAGACGGCACCAGCGAGTTCGTGCGGGTGCGGGCGTACTTCGTCTCCGATGACGACATCGACGCCATCGTGGATGCGTACTCGCCTGCTCCCGAGATTGCCACTCCTGCTGAGGATTACAGCGGCTTCGATCCCGATGACCTGGGTGATGAGCCTGAGGACGGGCCGGTGGCGGCATGAAACGCGGTCTGGTCATCGAACAGCACGTGGTCGTCTACTGCGACACCTGCGGCGACCACTACACCGAGGGTGAGAACGAGGCGGTCTGCTTCGACTCCATCACCCAAGCCATCGCCTATCTCACCGTTCACTCCGCGGGCGGTGTCGGCTGGGTCTACGACGGCGACAAAGTGACCTGTGACGGCTGCCAGGCCACCAACCGGTGCGTCGAGCACGGCCACACCTTCCCCGAGTCCTGGCGCACCACGGTGTGGCCGCTGGGAAATTCCACCCGTTCCCGCACCTGCGAGGTGTGCGGCGTCCCCGAGATCGAGGCCCGACCATGAGCAACCACCGCTACGACGACAACGTCATCGACCTGGCGGCCCGGCGTCGCTGCCGCCTGGAGCGTTCCGGGTTGGATTCGGCCGCGATCGCTGCGCATCTGCTGGTGGAGACCGGGGTTGTCCCGCTGTGGGACACCAGCGACAACGGCGACGACTTCGACGGCGGGGACTGGGCGGCATGAGCAGCGACGTGTCCGGGACCAGCGCACGGCCCACGAACCCGATCGTCACCGCGGCGGCCGAGCAGGTGGCGAAGTCCAAGCGTCGTCGCAGCACCAGCAAGGCCAGGGAGCTGCCGCGGTGGGAGTGCCGCGACCAACTGACCCTGTTCGATCCCTCTACCTCGGAGACGAACCGATGAGCACCAAAACCGTTTCTATCCGGCACACCACGCGTTTGGACGCGTTCGACCTGTTCGCGCTGGGCCTGCTCAACCTCGTTTGGGGGACGCTGCTCGGCTTGTGGTGGCTGCTGCTGTTGCCCGTGGTCTCCGTTCCGATCGTCCTCGCGTGCGTGGCCGGCGCTTTGGTCGGACCGGCCGCGGCGCTCGTGGTGGCCGGGTTGTCGGCCGCGGGTGTCGTGCTCTGGCGACTTCGGCGTCCGGAGATGTTCGAGCGGTGGGTCACCGCGCGGGCTCGTGTCCGGTTCCTGACCTGGTTCCGCTACCGGCGGCGCTGGGCTCGGCTGATGCGAGCCTGCCATCTGAGCATCGACCGCGGCGACCGCACCTTCATCCCGCGCCTACTCGGGGTGCAGATCGGCCCGGCGACTGATCGGGTGCGGGTGCGGATGCTCGACGGGCACTGCCCGGCGGACTTCGAGAATCGGGTGTCGCATCTGGCGCACGCCTTCGGCGCGCTGGCCTGCCGGGCCACCATCACCGGACCCGGCACCGTCGAGTTGGCGTTCTGCCGCTCGGACTCGCTCGCCGAAACGGTCATCCTGCCGCGAGTGGATCACTGGACCAAAGGAGGACAGGCGGCATGACCACACCCATCAACCTGGACAACGACAACACCGAGACTGCTCCGGCCCGGCAGACCGCTGCCGAGCGGCGTGCGCTCCCGAACTTCACCGATGTCGCCATAGCCACGGCCGAGAAGTTCGGGGTCTGCACGCGGCCGGTGACGATGCGGTCGTTCGACCCCAAGACGGGGAAGGTTGAATACGTCGCTTCGCCGTGCAAGTCCACCGTCGCGTCGGTGTGCAAGCCGTGTGCGGACAAGGCGCGGTGGTTGCGGATGACGCAATGCCGGGAAGGCTGGCACGCCGACGTCGAACCGGTGGAGGAGACCCGCGAGCCGTCCGAGACCCAAACCGAGCTGCTCGCGACTCGCGCTGATCTGGTCCAGCAGTACCACCAAGCCCGCGACGACAGTGACGACGAGATGGCCGACGCCATCGGTGCACTGGTGGGCAGCCTGGACCGCGATCTGCGTGACTCGGGGTTCCGTGGGCCGATCCCACCGTTGGACCCGACCGAGCGGAAGCGGCGGTCCCGCTCGACCAAGCGGCGGCAGGACGTGCCGAACCTGCCTCGGAAGAAGGTCGAACGGCACACGATCGGGCGGGTGATCGGCGGCTACCGGTCCTCGATGATGGTCACGCTCACGATGCCGTCCTACGGGTCGATCAACCAAGACGGCGCGGTGGACAGTGAGGGCAAGCCGTGCTCGGACGGTTCACCCCGCAACCCCGACAGCTACGACTATGCGCGCGCGGCTCGCGACATCGTGTTCTTCTCCAAGCTGGTCGATCGCTGGATTCAGAACCTGCGGCGCTGCGTCGGCTACGACGTGCAGTACTTCGCCACCGTCGAACCGCAGAAGCGGGGTGCCCCGCACCTGCACCTGTTGCTGCGGGGTGTGATCTCGCGGGAGATTCTGCGGATGGTGACCGCGGCGACCTACCACCAAGTCTGGTGGCCGCACTTCGACCCGGAGAACGAGGTGTACTCCGGGGAGAAGATGCCGGTGTGGGACTACCGGGCCATGACGTTCGTGGACCCCGACACCGGGCAGGCGTTGACCGGCTGGGACGACGCGATGGACGTCCTGGATGCGGTGGATGATCTGGAACCGGCCTACACGGTGCGGTTCGGCGAACGCATGGACCCCGGCCACATGCGCGGCTACATCCCCGGCGACAAAGCGGACCGGGCCATCGGCTACGTGACGAAGTACCTGACGAAGTCGATCAGCGAAGTCCTGGAGACCGACTCGACGCGCACCGCGATCCACTACGACCGGCTCCACGCCGAGTTGCAGCACACGCCGTGCTCGCCTCGGTGCGCGGTGTGGCTGCGCTACGGCATCGTCCCCCAGGGTGCCAGCGACAAGACCATTCCCGGCCGCTGCAAGGGCAAGGCCCACCGCCGGGACACTCTCGGCCTGCCCGGTCGGCGGGTGCTGGTGTCGCGGCGTTGGAGCGGGAAGACGCTGCCGGATCACAAGGCCGATCGGGCGGAGTTCGTTCGGCAACTGCTGGCCTCGGTCGGCATCCACAAGCCCGACACCTCGCATCTGATCATCCGGCCGGTCGAACCTGGAGACCAGTCTGCCCCGCCGCGCGATCACCTGATCCTGGCCGCGATCGCCCAACGCACGAAATGGCGTGCGGAATACACCAACGCCCTACTCGCAGCGGGAACAGCGGCATGACAGGAACATTCGGCAATTCAGCAAGCCGCAAGGGAGGAGAGCGAGATGAGTGAGGAAGAGACCTACCTGCGGGCCAAGGACTGTGAGGCATTGACCGGGATTCCCGAGGCGACTTGGCGGTGGTGGGCGCACGTCGGTTCGGGTCCGGCCAGTTTCAAGCTGGGTCCGCGTCGGCGCGTTTGGCGTAAGTCTGTGGTGCTGGCGTGGATCGCGGAGCAGGAGAAGCTGACCAGCTCGGGTGAGGCTGCCTGATGGCGACACGGCGCAATCCTCGCTCGGGCATCGAGGATCGTTGGTACCCGACTGAGGTCGTGGTCGATCCGAAAACGGGCAAGGCCACCAAGAAGAAGGTCAAGTCGGAAGAGCGTTTCGGCAAGGGCAAGCGGTGGCGGGCTCGCTACGTCGATCCGAATGGAGTGGAGCGCTCGCGGTCGTTCGATACGAAGGCGGCTGCTCAGAAGTTTCTGGATAGCGACGTGACAACGAAGGTGGTTACCGGGACATGGGTCGATCCTGACCGGAGCGGTGTCCTGTTCGAGGTCGTGGCGGAGAAGTGGTTTGCGACGAAGAAATTCCGCAAACCAAAAACGGTGGCGGGTTACCGGTCACTGCTGGACACGATCGTGATTCCGCGGTGGGGCGCTGTTCCGCTGCGCGATATCGAATTCGAGGACATCCAGGAATGGGTGGTAAACCTGTCGGTGTCGGGGAGCTCTCGATTCGAGGGCCGTGGATTGTCGGCGTCGCGGGTCATCCAGTCCTACCAGGTGCTCAGTCAGGTTCTGAAGTTCGCGATCAAGGCCAAGCGGCTTCCGGTGAACCCGGCCGAAGACATCGATCTGCCCTCGATGTTGGCAGGGGAGCGGCGCTATCTGACGCACGTGGAAGTGATGCGTTTGGCTCTGGCTGCTGGTCGGTTCCGGACGCTGGTGTTCACGCTCGGCTACACCGGAATCAGGTTCGGTGAAGCCATCGCGCTGCGGACGGCGGATGTCGACCTGGAGCGTCGGCGTATCTGGGTTCGCCGTTCGGCAACTGGCGTCACGGGCGAGGGCATCGTGGAAACCGACACGAAGAATCACACCACTCGGGCGGTGCCGGTGCCGGGGACTTTAGCCGTGGATCTGGGAAACCTGCTGAGGGGTCGGCGGCCGGATGCGCTGGTGTTCCCGAGTCACAAGGGCGGCTACCTGACCTCGACGGAGTTCCGGTGGGTGTTCGACCAGGCGGCGAACGATGTCGGCCTGACCGGAGTGGTGCCGCATGGATTGCGTCACACGGCCGCGTCGCTGGCGATCAGCGCGGGGGCGAACATCAAGGTCGTTCAGCGGATGCTCGGGCACAAGACGGCGACTCTGACCCTCGACCTCTACGGGCATCTGTTCCCGGATGATCTGGACACCGTGGCCGATGCGATGGATGCCGGAGCGATGGCAGCTGCGGACTATCTGCGGACTGCGTGAAGGGGCGAATGTGGGCCGCTTCGAGAAAACCGCCCACTACCTTGGTGCCGAGTGTGGGACTCGAACCCACACGTCCTTTCGGACAACGGTTTTTGAGACCGTCGCGTCTGCCAGTTCCGCCAACTCGGCGCACCGGGTGGCAACTATAGCGGGTCGGGTGGCGTGGACGCGAATGGGTTGGTCCGTACGGCGCGGGCGCACGGTTTGCGCAGGGTATATGCGTTCTATGCCGAAGTGAAAGGTACTCTTTACATCACTCGACAGCCCGATGGACGGCCGACGGTCGCGCCGTGCGAGCGCGGCTTTCCTTTGGTTGGGTCGGGTACAGGGCATCGGAACCAGAGGGGTCTACCTATGAGCACAACAGCTGGGGGCGCCGGCACCAAGCGGGAAGCCGGGGCGAAGCGGGTCGTCGTCGCCGAAGACGAAGCGCTCATCCGCATGGATCTGGTCGAGATGCTGACCGAAGAGGGCTATCAGGTGGTCGGTGAGGCGGGCGACGGCCAGCAGGCGGTGGATCTGGCCGTCGAGCACCGCCCGGACCTGGTCATCATGGACGTGAAGATGCCGCGCCGCGACGGTATCGACGCGGCGGCCGAGATCGCGTCCAAACGCGTTGCCCCCGTGGTCATCCTGACCGCGTTCAGCCAGCGCGACCTGGTGGAGCGGGCGCGCGACGCGGGCGCGATGGCCTATCTGGTGAAGCCGTTCACGAAATCTGATCTGGTGCCTGCCATCGAATTGGCGGCCAGCCGCTTCCACGAGATCACGGCGTTGGAGAGCGAGGTCGCGAATCTCGCCGAGCGGTTGGAGACGCGCAAGCTGGTCGAGCGGGCCAAGGGCGTGCTGATGCAGACGCAGGGCCTTTCGGAGCCGCAGGCGTTCAAGTGGATTCAACGCACCGCAATGGATCGCCGCACGACGATGAAGGCGGTCGCCGAGGTCGTGCTGGAGAACCTGACGCCGAAGTGATCGCGCATGCGCGGCGAGAAAATTTACGCAGCTGAAACGTCGTCGTGAACAAGAATTCGAAACGATGTCGCGCGCATGATCCGAATGTGATGCGGAACTAACGTACCGACGCTATGTTCTGACCGGGCTGATGTGAGTCGGCCTCCTCGGCGACCCCGGGGGAGCACAGAACTTAGATGAGGTGAAACGTGCTTAGTTCGACATGGCGCAGTCGCTCGACGCGAGCTGTTCTGGCCATCGGCGCCGCCGCCGCGCTGGTGCTGACCGGTTGTAGCGACAAATCCACCAGCAGCGGTTCGGATTCCTCGGGCACCAACGGGGCGGGTGGCCTGTCCATCCAGCCGCTCCTGCAGGTCGACCAGCAGGGCAAGGAAGTGCCGAAGGCCGACGCGGCCACGGCGGCCGATCCCGCGGGCGACGGCAAGGCGACCTGCGCGCCGGGCACGGCTGTCGCGATGGCGGGCGCGCTGACCGGTCCCGACGCCGCGCTCGGCATCAACATCGTCAACGGCGTCAAGCTGGCCCTCGACAAGCACAACAAGGCCAACCCCGGGTGCAAGATCGAACTCAAGCAGTTCGACACCGAGGGTGATCCGCAGAAGGCCACCCAGGTGATCCCGCAGATCGTCAACGATCGTTCGATCATCGGCCTGGTGGGTCCCGCCTTCTCCGGGGAGACGAAGGCGACCGGCAAGATCCTCAGCGACGCGGGCCTCGTCTCGGTCACCTCCTCGGCGACCAACGCGACGCTGACCCAGAACGGCTGGACCACCTTCTTCCGCGGTCTGGCCAACGACGACGTGCAGGGCCCCTCGGTGGCGAAGTACCTGGTCAACAGCGCGGGCTACAAGAAGGTCTGCGTGATCCAGGACAACACCGACTACGGCACCGGCCTGGCGAAGTCCATCACGGAGGGTCTGGGGGCCGCCGCCGACCCGGCGTGCGCCGCCAGCATCAAGAAGGGCGACAAGGACTTCTCCGCGACGGTCACCAAGGTGGCGGCCGCGAATCCGGACGCCATCTTCTACTCCGGCTACTACTCCGAGGCCGCGCCGCTGGCCCAGCAGTTGAAGTCCGGTGGCGTGAAGGCGGTTTTCGTCTCCGCCGACGGCACCAACGACCCGCAGTTCGTCTCTCAGGCGGGCAGCGCGGCCAAGGGAGCGAAGCTGTCCTGCCCGTGCGGTCCCGCGCCGGAGAAGTTCGCCAAGGACTACGAGGCGCTCAACGGCCAAGCGCCCGGGGTCTACTCGGTCGAGGCCTATGACCTCACCACGATCCTGGCCAAGGGCATCGACGGCGGCAAGGTGACCCGCCCCGACCTGCTCGACTATGTGCGGACGTACGACGGTGCCGGCCTCGCGCGTCAGTACAAGTGGAACCCGAACGGCGAGCTGTCGAACGCGCTGATCTGGGTGTACGAGGTCAAGTAGTCCCGGATTCCGGGCGCACGGCACGTACGGGGGTTCATCCGAATCCCCGTACGTGCCGTTGTTCGGTGGGCGAATGGATGAGGGCGGAAATAAATGAAACAAACGGCATTGGCCGGTGGCATACAACTCGCGGCCGGTTCGATCGACTTCAACTACGAGGGGCTGATCGATAGTTTCTGGCGACTGACCGTGGACGGCGTGACCTACGGCGCCATCTATGCCTTGGTCGCCGTGGGCTACACCTTGGTGTACGGCGTATTGCGGCTGATCAATTTCGCCCATTCGGAAATTTTCATGCTCGGGTTGTTCGGGCAATTGATCGGCCTGATGATCTTCGGATTCGTCGCCAGTCCCGATGTCTACACCCAGGGCGTGGTGCTCACCGTCGTCTATCTGGGGTTGGCGATGGTCGTGGGCATGGCGGTATCCGGCGGCGCGGCCGTCGGCTTGGAGCGGGTGGCCTATCGACCGCTGCGCAAGCGGGGCGCCAAACCGCTGGCCTTCCTGATCACCGCGATCGGCATGTCGTTCGTGCTCCAGGAACTGGTGCACTTCGTGCTGCCGAAGATCCGCCCCGACCTCGGCGGCACCAACGCCCAGCAGGCCATCCGGCTCGTCGAGCCCACCGTGCAGTTCAGTTTCGGCGGCGCGGACGTCACCAACATCATGCTGCTCATCGTGATCGCGGCGGTGGTGCTGGCGATCGTCACCGAACTGCTGATCAACCGGACGAAGTTCGGGCGCGGCATCCGCGCCGTGGCGCAGGATCCCGACACCGCGACGCTGATGGGCGTCTCGCGGGAGCGGGTCATCATGCTGACCTTCCTCATCGGCGGTGTGCTCGCGGGCGCGGCGGCGATGCTGTACACGCTGAAGATCCCGAACGGGATCATCTACTCCGGCGGCTTCATCCTCGGTATCAAGGCGTTCAGCGCCGCGGTGCTCGGTGGCATCGGCAACCTGCGCGGCGCACTGCTGGGCGGACTGGTGCTGGGCGTGGTGGAGCAGTACGGCCAGATCCTGTTCGGCACCGAGTGGCGTGACGTGGTCGCGTTCGTGGTGCTGGTCCTGGTGCTGATGGTGCGTCCGACCGGCATCCTCGGCGAGAGTCTCGGAAGGGCGCGGGCATGACCGACACGACCAAGACGGCGTCCGCGCCGGACACCGCGCGCCGCGGCCTCGGCGACGCGATCCGCACCTGGTGGGACGGCCTGAGCAGGCCCGCGCAGTGGGGCGTCGGCGTCCCGATCCTCCTGCTGCTCGCGCTGCTTCCGCTGTTCCCGCCGCCGCTGCTGAACACTCCTTCCTACAATTTCGGCCTGGTGATGGCGCAGGTGGCGATGTACGCGCTGCTGGCCATCGGCCTCAACGTGGTGGTCGGCCAGGCAGGCCTGCTCGACCTCGGCTACGTCGGTTTCTACGCGGTCGGCGCCTACACCGTCGGCCTGCTCACCAGCCCCAACAGCCCGTGGAACCAGACCGACGGCGGCTGGCTCGATCCGAAGTGGGCCTGGCTGGCCTGCCTGCCGATCGCGGTCGCGGTGACCGCGGTGTCGGGCCTGATCCTCGGGTCGCCGACGCTTCGTCTGCGCGGCGACTACCTGGCGATCGTGACGCTCGGCTTCGGCGAGATCGTCCGGCTGCTCGCCGAGAACCTCACCGAGATCACCAACGGCAGCCTCGGCCTGTCGGGTGTCGCCTACCCGCACGTGGGCGAATCCGCGAGCAGACCGGAGGGCGTGTTCTCCGGAGGCAACAGCGGTGACCCGGACAGCGCCAACCTTCTCGACCGCGCCAGCTACGGCACCTACTGGTACTGGTTCGGCATGGCGCTGGTGGTCGTCGTGCTGCTGGTGGTCGGCAATCTGGAGCGCAGCCGGGTCGGCCGCGCCTGGGTGGCCATCCGCGAGGACGAGGACGCGGCCGAGATCATGGGCGTGCCGACGTTCAAGTTCAAGCTGTGGGCGTTCATGATCGGCGCCGCGGTGGGCGGCATGTCCGGCGCGATCTACGCCGGGCAGGTGCAGTTCATCAATCCCACCGGCTTCAACATCATCAACTCGATGCTGTTCCTGTGCGCGGTGGTCATCGGCGGCCAGGGCAACAAACTCGGCGTGATCTTCGGCGCGTTCGTCATCGCCTATCTGCCCGCCCGGTTGCAGTCGGTGAACCTGGTGAGCAACGAGTCGACCGGCTACGTCCTGCTGGTGATCGACGTGGCGGTGTTCGTCGCGCTGATCGTCGTCTGGCGGCTGTGGGCGGCCCGGCTGGGCGTGTGGCCGCGCCGCGGTGTGATCACCGGCATGGTGCTGACCGGTGTGCTGGCGCTGCTGCTGCTCGGCAGCGTGCTGTTGTTCCGCAAGGGTGGCGCGCAGTCGCTGGGTGACCTCAAATATCTGTACTTCGGTATCGCGTTGGTGGTGATGATGATTCTGCGTCCGCAGGGTCTGTTCCCGGTGCGGCAGAAGCTGCTCACCTACGGCAGGCAGGTGTACCAGGCCGTGCGCAGACCGGCCCCGGCCGAGCCGATCGGAGCGGGCCGATGACCGGGCCGGGCGCGGGTGACGCGCTGTTCGACAACGAGGACATGGCCGCGGGCTACGCGGCCGAACCGCAGGTCGAGTCCGCGGGCACGGTCGACGTCACCCAGGTGATCCCGGACCTCGCCGACGCCGAGACCGTCGCGGAAGTCGTCGCTCCGCGCCGCGATATCGAGACCGCGGTGGGCGAGCCGCTGTTGCGCACCGAGGGCCTCACCGTGCGGTTCGGCGGTCTCACCGCCCTGGACCAGGTGAGTTTCGAGATCCGCCGCGGCGAGATCCTCGGCCTCATCGGACCCAACGGCGCGGGCAAGACCACCTGCTTCAACGCGATCACCGGCGTCTACCAGCCCGCCGCAGGCCTGGTGTCCTTCGACGGCAAGCCGCTGACCAAGACCAAGCGCAACGCGATCACCCGCCTGGGCATCGCGCGCACGTTCCAGAACGTACGGCTCTTCGGCGAGATGACCGCGCTGGAGAACGTCGTGGTCGGCACGGACGCACGGCACAAGACCTCGGTGCCGGGCGCGGTGTTCCGGACGCCGCGGCATCGGCGCGAGGAACGCGACGCCATCGAGCGCGGCATGGCGCTGCTGGAGTTCGTCGGCATCGCACCACGCGCGGTGGAGAAGGCGCGCAATCTGTCCTACGGCGACCAGCGTCGCCTGGAGATCGCCCGCGCGCTGGCCACCGAGCCGAAGCTGTTGTGTCTGGACGAGCCCGCGGCCGGGTTCAATCCGAGCGAGAAGTCCGCGCTCATGGACCTGATCCGCAAGATCCGCGACGACGGCTTCACCGTGCTGCTGATCGAGCACGACATGCGTCTGGTCATGGGCGTGACCGACCGCATCGTGGTGCTCGAGTTCGGCCGCAAGATCGCCGACGGGTTGCCCGCGGACATCCGGGACAACCCGGCGGTGATCGCGGCGTACCTCGGCGTGCCGGACCGCGAGGTGAGCGAATCCGCGAGCAGCGCAACCGGCGACGGCGAGACCCGCGACGTCACCCCGTCGGAGCCGGAATCCGCCGCTGTGCCGCCCGGCAAGCCGGCGATCACCCAGCCGGTGACGGAGGCGGCGCGCAAGCCCGCAGGCGGTGGCGCGGCCCCGCTGCTCGAAGTCGAGGACATGGTCGTCAACTACGGCAGAATCCAGGCGCTGCACGGGATTTCGCTGACCGTCGCCGAGGGCGAGCTGGTCACCCTGCTCGGCGCCAACGGCGCGGGCAAGACGACCACGATGCGTGCGATGTCCGGACTGCTGCCGCTGACCCGCGGCCGGATCATGTTCGAGGGCCGTGACATCACCCGGATGAAGGCGCACGAGCGGGTGACGCACGGGCTGATCCAGGCGCCGGAGGGCCGGGGCGTGTTCCCCGGCATGACGGTGCAGGAGAACCTCGACATGGGCTGCTACGGACGGGGTTTCCAGCAGAAGGCCGAGTACGAGCGGACGCTGGAGTGGGTCTTCGAGCTCTTCCCCCGGTTGCTGGAGCGACGCAAGCAGGTCGGCGGCACGCTGTCCGGCGGTGAGCAGCAGATGCTCGCCATCGCCCGCGCGCTGATGGCGCGGCCGCGGCTGCTGCTGCTCGACGAGCCATCGATGGGGTTGGCGCCCATGGTGATCCAGCAGATCTTCCGGATCATCGGCGAGATCAACCGGCAGGGCACCACGGTGCTGCTGGTGGAGCAGAACGCCCAGCAGGCGCTGGCCCGCAGCGACCGCGCCTACATCATGGAAACCGGGGAGGTCACCAAAACCGGTCGCGGCGCGGAACTGCTCACCGATCCCGCGGTGAAGTCGGCGTATCTCGGCGTGGGTTAGGCGGCTTCGGTCCGCGGGCGTGTCTGCTCCGGTGCCGCGCGGCCCGGCTCGAGGCATGATCGTGACCATGGATGGTCACGACGAGCTGATGAGCCTGGCCGAGCGGTACTGGGACGCGGTGCTCGAGGCGGCGCCGAGCGAGGCGACCTTGCTCGGCGACCGCCGCTTCGACGATCGGATCGAGGATCTGTCCGTCGACGCCGAGCAGCGGTTGCTGTCGACCTGGCGCGAGCTGCTGCGCGCGGTGGACGCGCTCGACGCGGAGCGATTGAGCCCGGCCGACCGCATCACCCGCAGCTTGTTGCGCACCGAGTTGAGCGGCGCGGTGGAGCACTTGGAATGGCGGCCGGTGGAACTGGCCTCCGATCAGATGAACGGCGTGCACGCGGGAGTGCTGATGGTCGCGCCGCAGACGAACGCGCCGCAGCCGCAGCACGCGCTGGCGCTGGTGCGTCGCTACCGGCAGTTCGGCGACATGCTCGGCCAGGCCGTGGAACGCTTCCGGGCCGGACTCGCCGCGGGCCGCCCGCCGGCGCGGATCACCATCGAACGCTCGCTCAACCAGTTGGACGGCTACTTGGACTCGGACATCGCCGCCGACCCCTTCGTCACCTTCCCCGGGCCGGAGGGCTGGGACGGTGAGGCCGCGTGGCGCGCCGAATTGGCCGACGTGGCGCGGGATGTCATCCGGCCCGCGTTCCAGGTCTACCGCGACGCGCTCTACGACGAACTGCTGCCCGCCGCCCGTCCCGACGACCGGCCTGGTCTGTGCTGGCTCGGCGCCGACGGCGAGGACATCTACCGACGGCTGCTGCGCCATCACACGACGCTGCCCGAGCTCGGCGCCGACGAGATCCACGACCTGGGTCTCGGGGAACTGGCGAAGCTGCGCGAGGAATACGCGACGGTGGGCGCGCGCCTGTTCGGCACCGCCGATCTCGGCGAGATCTTCGCCCGGCTGCGCGAGGACCCCGCGCTGTGCTACGACGACGCCGAGCAGATCATGTTCGACGCCCGCCGGGCGCTGGCCCTGGCCACCGCCGAGATGGGGAACTGGTTCGGGCGCCTGCCGAAGGAGTCCTGCGACATCGTGCCGGTGCCCGAGTTCCTGGCCGCCGATTCGCCTGCGGCGTATTACTTCCCGCCCGCCGCCGACGGTTCCCGGCCGGGCACGTATTTCGTCAACCAGCACCATCCCACCGGCCGCGGCCGCTTCGAGACCGCGTCGGTGGCCTATCACGAGGCGATTCCCGGCCACCATCTGCAGCTGACCATCGCCAACGAGCTCGACCACTTGCCGCGCTTCCAGCGCCAGTCCTTCGCCAACACCGCCTTCGTCGAGGGATGGGCGCTCTACACCGAGCGGCTGGCCGACGAGATGGGTTTGTACGAGGACGATCTCGGCCGGCTCGGCATGCTGGCCGGGGACTCCTGGCGCTCCTGCCGCCTGGTGGTCGACACCGGCCTGCACGCGAAGGGATGGAGCAGGCAGCAGGCGATCGACTTCATGGTGGCCAACGCGCCGGTCGGCCTGGCCGAGATCACCGTGGAGGTGGACCGTTACATCGCGATGCCGGGCCAGGCGGTCGCCTACAAGATCGGTCAGCTGGAGATCATGCGCCAACGGGTCGCGACCACCGAGCGGCTCGGCGCGGCCTTCGACATCAAGGCCTTCCACGACGTGGTGCTCGGTTCCGGGTCGGTGAGCCTGCCCGTGTTGCGGGAACTGGTCGCCACGCTCTGACGCCGAGGGCGCGGCGGACATCCGCGCCCCACGAACCCGAGCACTGGTACCCGGCGGCGCGCGGCTGCCGGGTGTCGGCGTATCGCCGTGTCGGTGCCGGTCCCTAGACTCTGGGACGTGAGTTCACCCACGACCGCTCCCCGTCCTGCCCCCGCGTCCGGCTCCGGCGATCCCGGCTCGGGAGCCCGGCCGACGCTGCTGCTGCTGGACGGGCATTCGATCGCCTATCGCGCGTTCTTCGCGCTACCGGCGGAGAATTTCAAGACGGTCACCGGGCAGACCACGAACGCGGTGTACGGCTTCACCGCGATGCTGATCAACCTGCTGCGCGACGAGAAGCCGACGCATGTGGCCGCGGCGTTCGACGTCTCGCGCCAGACCTTCCGCGCCGAGGCGTACCCGGAGTACAAGGCCAACCGCACCACGACGCCGGACGAGTTCCGCGGCCAGGTAGAACTCACCAAGGACGTGCTGGGCGCCCTGGGCATCCCGGTGATGGCGATCGACGGCTTCGAGGCCGACGACATCATCGCCACGCTCACCACGCAGGCGACGGCCGCGGGTTTCCGCGTGCTCATCGTCACCGGCGACCGGGACTCGATCCAGTTGGTCGACGAGAACGTCACGGTGTTGTACCCGCGCAAGGGCGTCTCCGACCTCACCCGGTTCACGCCGGAGGAAGTGATGGCCAAATACGGCCTCACCCCGAACCAGTACCCCGACTACGCGGCGCTGCGCGGCGATCCCAGCGACAACCTGCCCGGTATCCCGGGTGTGGGGGAGAAGACCGCCGCCAAGTGGATCCGCGAGTACGGCGACCTGAACACCCTGGTGGAGAAGGTCGACCAGGTCAAGGGCAAGGTCGGCGACGCGCTGCGGGCGAACCTGAGCAGCGTGGTGCTCAACCGGCAACTCACCGAGCTGATGCGGGAGGTGCCGTTGCCCTACACCCCCGATCAGCTGGCGCAGGGGCCGTGGGATCGCGAGAAGATCCATCAGCTGTTCGACGATCTCGAGTTCCGCGTGCTGCGCGACCGGCTGTTCGAGACGCTGGCTCCGCCGGAGCCGGAGGCGGAGGCCGGTTTCGAGATCAGCGGCGGCGCGCTGGAGATCGGCGCGGTCGCGGGCTGGCTGGCCGAGCACGCGAAAGCCGGTGTACGCCACGGTGTCTCGATCGTCGGCACGGGTTCTCCGGCCGGTGGCGACGTGCGCGCGCTCGCCATCGCGGCGGGCGACGGCGAGAGCGGTTACATCGACGTCACGGTGCTCACCCCGGAGGACGAGGCCGCGCTGGGGGCCTGGCTCGCCGACCCGGCGGTGCCGAAGGCGCTGCACGAGGCCAAGGCCGCGCTGCACGCCCTGCGCGGTCGCGGCTGGACCCTCGGCGGGCTGACCAGCGACACCGCGCTGGCGGCGTATCTGGTCCGTCCCGGCCAGCGCACGTTCAACCTCGATGACTTGTCGCTGCGCTACCTGCACCGGGAACTGCGCGCCGAGGTCGGTGAGACCCCGCAGCTGTCGCTGCTCGACGACGAGGACGCGGTCGACGCCGAACTCGCACGGGCGCAGATGCTGCGCGCGCGTGCGGTCGCGGACCTGGCCGACGCGCTCGACGGAGAACTGGCCCGGATCGAGTCCACCCCGCTGCTGGCGGACATGGAGCTGCCGCTGCTCGGCGTGCTGTCCACCTTGGAGGAGGCGGGCATCGCGGTGGACACCGACCAGCTGGCGACGCTGCAGCGCCAGTTCGCCGACCGGGTCGCCGAGGCGGCCGAGGCGGCCTACGACGTGATCGGCAAGCAGATCAATCTGGGCTCGCCCAAGCAGTTGCAGGTGGTGCTGTTCGACGAACTGGACATGCCGAAGACCAAGCGCACCAAGACCGGCTACACCACCGACGCGGACGCGCTCGAGTCGCTGTACGAGAAGACCCAGCACGCGTTCCTGGAGCATCTGCTCGCGCATCGGGACGCCACCCGACTGAAGGTCACCGTCGACGGCCTGCTCAAGTGCGTCGCCGAGGACGGCCGCATCCACACCACGTTCAACCAGACGATCGCGGCCACCGGCCGGTTGTCCTCCACCGAACCGAACCTGCAGAACATCCCGATCCGCACCGACACCGGCAGGCAGATCCGCGACACCTTCGTCGTCGGCGCCGGCTACCAGTCGCTGATGACCGCGGACTACAGCCAGATCGAGATGCGGATCATGGCGCATCTGTCCGGGGACGAGGGGCTGATCGAGGCGTTCAACTCGGGCGAGGATCTGCACAGCTTCGTGGCGTCGAAGGCGTTCGACATCCCGATCTCCGAGGTCAGCCCGGAGATGCGCCGCCGGATCAAGGCGATGTCCTACGGCTTGGCCTACGGGTTGAGTTCCTACGGTCTGTCCGCGCAGTTGAAGATCAGCACGGCCGAGGCGAAGGAACAGATGGAGGTCTACTTCGCCCGTTTCGGCGGCATCCGGGACTATCTGTACGAGGTGGTGGAGCAGGCGCGCAAGGTGGGTTACACCCAGACGCTGTTCGGCCGCCGCCGCTACCTGCCCGATCTGGACTCCAGCAACCGGCAGCGCCGGGAGGCGGCCGAGCGGATGGCGCTCAACGCCCCGATCCAGGGCACCGCGGCCGACATCATCAAGGTGGCGATGATCAACGTGCATCGCGCGATGCGCGAGGCCGGTCTGCGCTCCAGGATGCTGTTGCAGATCCACGACGAACTGTTGTTCGAGGTCGCCGAGGGGGAACGGGAGGCGCTCGAGGCGCTGGCGCGCGAGCAGATGTCCGCGGCGATCGCCTTGTCGGTGCCGCTGGAGGTCTCGGTCGGCGTGGGCCACAGCTGGGATTCCGCCGCGCACTGACCGGCGCGACGCAGGAGGACATGCCGGGCCCGACCGCACGGGCCCGGCATCCGGCATCCCGAGAGCTATCATCGGGCCGCCGCGTGCAAGTAAACGAATCACGGTGAACGGGACGGATGACCCGTGCCGCGCGGCGACCTACCGTGGGGCTGGTCATACATAGGGATTCACGCATACCGAGCTCAGGGATGGCCCATGACTGTCACCGATGAGTACTTGCAGAACAACGCGGCTTATGCGAGCACCTTCCAGGGCCCGCTGCCGCTGCCGCCCGCCAAGGGCGTGGCCGTGGTCGCGTGCATGGACGCGCGGCTCAACGTGTACGGCGCGCTCGGCCTCGCCGAGGGCGAGGCGCACGTCATCCGCAACGCGGGCGGCGTGGTCACCGCCGACGAGATCCGCTCGCTGGCCATCAGCCAGCGGCTGCTCGGGACGAGGGAGATCATCCTGATCCATCACACCGATTGCGGCATGCTCACCTTCACCGACGACGACTTCAAGGCGAGCATCCAGCGGGAGACGGGGATCAAGCCCGAGTGGGCGGCGGAGGCGTTCTCGGACCTGGAAACCGATGTGCGCCAATCGATCGCGCGGATCGTCGCCAGCCCGTTCGTGCCGCACAAGGACTCGATCCGCGGTTTCGTCTTCGACGTGGCCACCGGCAAGCTCAACGAGGTCCTTCCGCAATAGGAAGGCGAGAAGCACTGCTACGCAGCGGGATCCGGGTGTAATCGCCTGGATCCCACTGCGTCGTGGCGTTTCACGAAGGACGGCGCGTGACCAGGCGCGCAGAGCCGGCGGTGAGATCCACCTCGTCACGGGGCGGCGCGCCGTCGGAGGGATCCTCTCGGTGCATCAGCGCCGTCATCCGCTGCTCGAACTCGTGGTGTTTGCCGCCCTGGAAAACTGCTGTGACCTCCTCGAAGCCCGCGGCCGCCACCGGATGGCCGGACCGTGTGCGGTTCCAGGGCAGCGCGCGGGCGCCGGTGATCTTGTTCCAGGCCACTTCGGCGAAGGCGAACAGGATGAGCAGGACGGCCAGGCCCGGGATGGTCATGGCCACGAGGAGACCCATGTCACCGACGCTAGCCTCCGCGCGGCCGCACCGCCCTGAACTGCGCGAACAGTACTCGTCAGTAGACAAATCGGGCATCGAATGTGGTTGCTATTGCGTCGTGATGTCCCTATCCTCGATGCCGTGCCGAATCCCGCCGACCGCCGCAGCGCAGCGCTCCTTGTCGCAGACCGCGACAGCGCTCTGCTTTCGGCGTCGCTCACCGGGCCCTCCGTGGCTGCGCAGGCTACCGCCTCCGAGCCCGAGGTTCGCGCCGAGCTACTTCCGCTCACCGCGATGGTGGCGCCGCGTCCCCGCGCTCTCGTAGTACCCCGCCGTAGCGGGGTCTGATCCGGGCCGGCCCCCTCGCTGCGGGCTTTTCCACTTGTTAGTGCTGGTCCCCTCTGTCAACTGAGCCACGACATACTTCGGGAAGACCTACTTTCAATGACCATCCTGACTCTTGATACAGACATGTTCCACGCCGCCGCTCCCAAGGGCCTACGCGCCGAAGCCGCCGGGCTGACCTCGGCGGAGTTCCACAGCCGTTACTGCGCGCACGGCGGTCCGATCCGCCTCGGCGAATGGTCGCCCGCGGGCGCCGGAACCGCGGCGTTCACCGCCACGCTGGAATTCGCCGGTCACCTGCGCACCGTGGTCGCCACGGGCAACCCCGTCGCGGCGATGACGTCGGCTCTGTACGACGAGGGTTACCCCGTCGAGATCCTGCAATTCCATCAGCGGCGCACCGCGGACGGCACCGCCACCTTCGTGCAGTGCGAATGCAACGGCAGGCGCGGCTGGGGGGCGGCGATCGCCGATGACGGCGCCGAGTCGACGGTCCGCGCCATGATCGCGGGCGTCAACCTGCTCGGCGCGTCCTGAATCGAGCACCGAGCCGCGGGGCGGCAGCACGCCGTCCCGCGCGTCGTGTCGGCAGACCCCGGACGCACAGCCCCCGGACACGGACTGCCGCTTGCGCGTGTCCGTCTCCGGGTCCGAACAAAACTCGTTGCGGCGCAGTGTCTCACCGCGCCGCGCGCACTACTGTCCGGCCTGCTGCTGCTCGGCGAGCTGCTTGCGCACCTCGTCCATATCCAGCGCCTTGACCTGGGTCACCAGATCCTCGAGCGCCGCGGGCGGCAGCGCGCCGGGCTGGGCGAACACCAGCACACCTTCCCGGAACGCCATGATGGTCGGGATGGAGCGGATGTTGGCAGCCGCCGCGAGGCCCTGCTCGGATTCGGTGTCGACCTTTCCGTGCACCACGTCGGGGTGCTTGTCGGAGGAGGCCTCGAAAGTCGGTGCGAAGCTCTTGCACGGACCGCACCAATCGGCCCAGAAGTCGACGAGTACCACGTCGTTTCCGGTGACGATCTCATCGAAATTGTGCTGGGTCAGCGTCTGGGTGGCCATGACGTCCTCTCGTTTCGGTGTGCCCGCTATAACGCGAGCTTCGTCGGTTATCTTCCACGGCGGATCCGGCCGACCGGCCACTCGCGCCGCTGATCCCCGTCCCATCGACGGATACCCAGCACCGTCGCCGGAAAATCCCGGTCCCGCGCGACGGCGTGGATGGCCTCGCCGAGCTGGTGCGGTGCCAGCCGCCTGGCCAGGGTGATGTGCGGGGTCCACGCGTCCGGGTGCACGTTGGCCGGAACGCCGGGGCACGGGGAGATCGTGTGGAATATCCGGCGGTGCAGCGCGAGCAGCGCCTCGGACGGGACCACCAGTCGTACCAGGATGGGACGGCGCGCCCCGAAGACCACCAGGCCACCCAGACGCACCGGGATCGGCGCGAAGGCCTGCTCGTCCAGCGCCTGCTCGATGCGCGGCCAGATCTGCCTGGCCACGGCGGCGGTGATGTGCGGGCGGTTGGACTCGTCGGTGCGCGCGGCGAGGCTCCGCACGCCTGCCTCCGCGAGCATCTGCCATTGCCGGCGGATCTCCGTGTCGGCGGCCTCGTCGAGAAGTAGTTCGACCGACTGCACCATGGTCCACCGAAGGTAACCGCAACCGGCGTGTCCGCGGGCCGGTTCCGGCGGCCGGGCCCCTCGGCGGGAGGATGTCCCGGTGAACGACGCGAATCGACCCCGGACGACGCGGGCATTGCGGCTCGGCCTGATCGACGGCGACGGCATCGGCCCGGAGGTGGTGCGAGCCGCCAGGCAAGTGGTCGACGAGGCGCTGTCGGCCGCGGGAGCACCGCCGGTGGAGTGGGTGCCGTTGGTGATGGGGCACCGCGCCATCGCCGAGTTCGGCACCCCGCTGCCCGAACGGACACTGGAGGAGCTGTCCGGGGTGGACGCCTGGATTCTCGGTCCGCACGACAACGCGTCCTATCCGGCCGAACACCGCGTCGCGCCGGGCGGCGTGATCCGCAAGCATTTCGACCTCTACGCCAACATCCGTCCCGCACGGGCCTTCGCGGGCGTGCACGCGGCGGCGCCGGACATCGATCTGGTGATCGTCCGCGAGAACAGCGAAGGGTTCTACGCCGACCGCAACATGTTCGCGGGCTCGGGCGAGTTCCGGCCGACGCCGGATATCGCGATGTCGGTCGGGCTGGTGACCAGGGCCGCCTGCGAACGGATCGCCCACGAGGCGTTCCGGCTGGCCGCGACCCGGCGCAAGCGGGTGACCATCGTGCACAAAGCCAATGTCCTGCCGCTGACGATGGGGCTGTTCCGGGATGTCTGCCACGAGGTCGGCCTGGCGTATCCGGGAGTCGAGGTGGAGGACGAACACGTCGACGCGGCGGCCGCCCACCTGGTCCGCGCGGCCGCCGATTACGACGTGCTGGTCACCGAGAACCTGTTCGGCGACATCCTGTCCGACCTGGCCGGGGAGTTGAGCGGCTCGCTCGGGCTGGCCGCATCGCTCAACTGCTCGGCCACCACGGCGATGGCCCAGGCGGTGCACGGCGCCGCGCCTGCGCTGGCCGGGCACAACCGGGCCAACCCGGCGGCGCTGCAGCTGTCGGCGGCGATGCTGCTGCGCTGGCTGGCGACTCGGGACGCCGAGGTCACCTTCGCGCGGGCGGGTGAGCGGATCGAGCGGGCCGTCGCCGCGACCTTCGCGGCCGGAATCGCCACCGCCGACCTCGGCGGACAGGCCTCCACCAGTGAATTCACCGAGCAGGTGTGCGCCAGGGTGCATCGCAGGTAGACCCGCGGTGCCGCCTCCCGCCGCTCGACCAGGCAGCGGAGTTCCGCCCAGGGCCGGGGTAGGGTGTCCCGCCGATGCGCCCGGCACGGGTTCGCGCAAGGAGTTCGTGTTGCTGTTGCATTACTGTCCAGCGCGGAGCGGCCCGGTCGCTTAGATTGCCAAACGGGTGATGACGCCCGGGTTGCGTGGAGCCAAATGTGGAGGGCTGCTGTGTCTGATCGTTCGTTTCTCGGCAGGCGCACCCTGCGAGTCACCTTGGGTGCGCTCGCCGCGGGCGCGCTGG
Source organism: Nocardia sp. CY41 (assembly GCF_009829325.1). GTDB lineage: Bacteria > Actinomycetota > Actinomycetes > Mycobacteriales > Mycobacteriaceae > Nocardia. Next base: position 111,848 of record NZ_VUOS01000022.1, on the reverse strand, counting down.
TGCTGACCGGGTGTACCAATACCGAGGAGACCGGCCCCTCGGTGGCCAAGGTGCAGGTGGACAAGGTCGACGAGATCGCTGCCCAGCTCCCCGACAAGATCAAGCAGTCCGGCCGACTCGTCGTCGGCGTGAACATCCCCTACCAGCCGAACGAGTACAAGGACGCGAGCGGCCGGATCGTCGGCTTCGATGTGGACCTGATGGACGCGGTCGCCTCCGTGCTCGGCGTGAAGGCCGAATACGTCGAGTCCGCGTTCGAGAAGATCATCCCCTCGATCCAGGCCGGTACCTACGACGTGGGCATGTCGTCGATCACCGACTCCAAGGAACGCGAGCAGCAGGTCGACTTCACCACCTACTTCAACGCGGGCGTCCAGTGGGCCCAGCAGAAGGGCAAGCCGATCGACCCGGAGAACGCCTGCGGCAAGAAGGTCGCCGTGCAGGCCACGACCGTGGAGCACACCGACGAGGTGCCCGCCAAGAGCGCCAAGTGCGTCGCCGAGGGCAAGCCCGCCATCGACATCAAGCCGTTCGACGAACAGAGCGCCGCGACCAACGCGCTGGTGCTCGGACAGGTCGACGCGATGTCGGCCGACTCCCCGGTGACGGCGTACGCGATCAAGCAGAGCAACGGCAAGATCGAGACCGCGGGCCCGGTGTTCGACTCCGCGCCCTACGGCTGGGCGGTGCCCAAGGGCGCGCCGCTGGCCGCCGTGCTGCAGAAGGCGGTCCAGCACCTGATGGACAACGGCCAATACCTCGAGATCACGAAGAATTGGGGCGTCCAGGAAGGCGCCATCGGCAAGTCGGTCGTCAACGGCGCCGTGAGCTGAGCGATGGTGGACAACGACACTCGGCCTGCGTCCGGCGATCCCGGGCCCGGCGGAGCGGACTCGACGCGCGAGCCGGAGCCGATCAAAGCGGTTCCGCTGCGCAGGCCGGGCCGTTGGATAGCGGCGGCGGTGATCCTGGTCCTGGTGGCGCTGTTCGTTTACGGCGCCGCCACGAACCCGGCGTATCGCTGGGACACCTATGGGAAGTACCTCTTCGACACCCGGATCCTGGCAGGCGCCGTCGTCACGCTCGAACTGACCGTGTGCGCGATGGCGATCGCGGTCGCGCTCGGGACGACGCTCGCGGTGATGCGGCTGTCGCCGAATCCGGTGCTGCGCGCCACATCGTGGGTGTATCTCTGGGTCTTCCGCGGTACCCCGGTGTTCGTGCAGCTGGTGTTCTGGGGCCTGGTCCCGTCGCTGTACAGCAAGATCCAGCTCGGCGTTCCGTTCGGGCCGCAGTTCTTCCATCTCGACGTGCAGCAGCTGCAGGCCGCGTTCGCCTTCGCCGTGCTCGGACTCGGCCTCAACGAGGCCGCCTACATGGCCGAGATCGTGCGCGCCGGAATCAACTCCGTCGGTGAGGGACAGCGGGAGGCGTCGTTCGCGCTCGGCATGTCCTGGATCCAGACCATGCGCCGCACCGTGCTGCCGCAGGCCATGCGCGTGATCATCCCACCGACCGGCAATGAGCTCATCGGCATGCTGAAGACCACCTCGCTGGTCACCGGCATCCCGCTGAGCACCGATCTGTTCGGCCGGGCGCGCGACATCTACGGCGTCAACTTCCAGCCCATTCCGCTGTTGCTGGTCGCCGCCACCTGGTACCTGGCGATCACGAGCGTGCTGATGATCGGGCAGTACTACTTGGAGCGCTATTACTCGCGCGGCGTCTCCCGCCGGCTGACCGCCAAGCAGCTGCAGGAACTCGCCGACGCCCAGCAGGGGGATAAGGCGAAATGAGCGTGGACGTGGTGAAGACCGCCGCCGCTCCGATGATCGTCGCGGATCGCGTGTGCAAGAACTTCGGGGCGCTGCAGGTGCTCAAGGGCGTGTCCCTGGAAGTGGGCCGCGGCGAGGTGCTGTGCCTGATCGGGCCGTCCGGCTCCGGTAAGTCGACCTTCCTGCGCTGCATCAATCACCTGGAACAGGTGAACGCGGGCCGGCTGTACGTGGACGGCGAGATCGTGGGCTACCGGGAGAAGAACGGCAAGCTCTACGAGATGCACCCGCGCGACGCGGCCAAGCAGCGCCGCGAGATCGGCATGGTGTTCCAGCACTTCAACCTGTTCCCGCACCGGACGGCGCTGGAGAACATCATCGAGGCGCCCACCCAGGTCAAAAAGGTACGCAAGGCGGATGCGGTGACCAGAGCCAGGGAACTGCTGGATCGCGTCGGCCTGTCGGACAAGGCGAACGCCTACCCGGCGCAGCTGTCCGGCGGTCAGCAGCAGCGCGTGGCGATCGCCCGCGCGCTGGCCATGGACCCGAAGCTCATGTTGTTCGACGAGCCGACCTCCGCGCTGGACCCGGAGCTGGTCGGAGAGGTGCTGACGGTCATGCGGGAACTCGCCCGATCGGGCATGACGATGGTGGTGGTGACCCACGAGATGGGGTTCGCCCGCGAGGTCGCCGACCAGCTGGTGTTCATGGACGGCGGTGTGGTGGTCGAGGCGGGAGCGCCGCGGCAGCTGCTGGCCGATCCACGGCACGAGCGCACCAAAGCGTTTCTGTCTCGACTGCTCTGATCCGGGCCGACGATCCTTCCGCAGACAGTCCAGCCGACGGTGGCGACGAACCGTCGGCTGGACCGGGCCTGTGATCCGCGCCACCTGGGCCGAGGTGCCCGCTCCTGTGCGCGGTACGGCGCGGGCAACCGCAGGGTCGGTGCTGTATGGCCGCGTGAGCAGCAGCTCGGTCGCGCCGCCCGGGCAGGCGGTCGCTGGGCTCAGGTATCGGCGCGCAGAGCGAGACGCAACTGCCCGAGCAGCACCTTGGCCGCCGGGCTCGCGGGGCGGTCGGTGCGCCAGGCCAGCGCGAGTCGCCCACGCGGTTCCGGCTCGACGACGCGGATGGTCCGCACCCCGAAGGCCGCGGCCTCCGCGGCGGTGAGCTCGGGCACGACGGCGACGCCGAGACCGCGGGCCGCCAGGCGCAGCAGCAACGCGGGCGCCGCCGCCTCGTAAGCGACGGTGGGCTCGAATCCGGCCGCGGCGCAGGCTCGCTCGAAGACGCCGCGGATGCCGGTGCCCGGCGTCAGGCAGATCAGCGGACGATCGCGCAGCGCGGTGAGCGGCAACTCGGGACCGCAGCCGGGATCCGTCGCCGCGATCGCGGCCACCAGCGCGGTCTCCAGCACTACTTCGATGCCGATGGCAGGATCGAGCTCCGCGCCGGTCAGCCCGATCAGGGCTACGTCCAGTTCACCCCGGCCGAGGGCGGCGAGCATCCGCTCCGAGGTGTCCTCGGTGAGGCTGATGCCGACCTGCGGGTGGTCGTGATGGAAGTCCGCGAGCACGGCGGCGACGTCGAACTCCTCGACGGCCGCTCCCGAGATGAGGCCCATCCGGACTTGACCCCGCAGCAAGCCGGTGAACTCGTCCACCGTGTGAGTGACTCGCTCGGCGGCGGCCAGCGCCGCTCGCGCGTGCGGTAGGACGGCGGCGCCGACTTCGGTCAGGGTGACGCTGCGCCCGCCGCGGTCGAGCAGGGGATGGCCGAGTTCGCGCTCCAATTGGCGGATTTGGGCGCTGAGCCCTGGCTGAGCCAAGTGCAGCCGTGCTGCGGCGCGGGTGAAGCTTCCCTCCTGCGCGACGGTGACGAAGTAGCGCAGCTGGCGCAATTCCATAACTGAGCATTATAGAAGGAAGAAGAACTATCTGTTTTACTTCTCCGCGTTGGCGGAGCAGGGTCGAAGCATGGGAAACAACGCCGCACAGACCACGGAAAAACTCGACGTCTTCACCGGTCCGGTGTTCCGCCCCGGTGACGAGGGCTACGACGCGGAGATCGCCGGCTTCCAAACCGCCTATACGCATCGGCCCGCGCTGGTCGTCGGGGCTGTACACGCCGAGGACGTACGGGCCGCCGTGGAGTACGCCGGGCGCCACGATCTGCCGATCGCCGTGCAGGCCACCGGCCACGGGCTGTCCGTCGCCACCGACGGTGGGCTGCTGATCAGCACCCGGCGGATGACGGGCATCCGGATCGACCCGGCCCGCCGGACCGCGTACGTCGGCGCGGGAGTCCGCGCCGGCGCGCTGGTCGAGGCGGCGGCCGAGCACGGCTTGGCGCCGCTGAACGGGTCGTCACCGTCGGTGGGCGTGGTGGGCTATCTGCTCGGCGGCGGCGTCGGCCTGCTGGCGCGCCGGTTCGGCTACGCGGCCGAGCATGTCCGGACGATCGAACTGGTCACCGCCGACGGCCGGGTGCGCACTCTCACACCCGGGGACGAGCTGTTCGGCGCCGCACTCGGCAGCGGCGGCAACTTCGGCGTCGTGACGGCGCTGGAGGTCGGTCTGGTCCCGGTGACGACGGTGTACGGCGGACAGCTGCTCTTCGACACGCCGCTGGTCGAGCGGGCGCTGGAGGCGTGGCGGCGGTGGACCGCGACCGTGCCGGACGAAGTGACCTCGACGGTCACCATGCTGGCCTTCCCGGACATCCCGCAGGTGCCCGCGCCGCTGCGGGGACGGTACGTCGCCTCGGTCCGGATCGCGTACAACGGGCCCGCCGAGGAAGGCGAACGACTGGTCGCGCCGTTGCGGGCGGTCGGGGAACGCCTGAAGGACGACCTGCGCGCGATGCCGTACACCGAGTCGCACACCATTCACAGCGACCCCGACCACCCGCACGCCTACGCGGCCACCAACGCCCTGCTCGGCGAGTTCAGCGGGGAGATGGCCGCGGCCCTGCTTCGCGTCGCGGGCCCGGACTCCGGCGCCGGGGCCGTCGTCGACGTGCGTCATCTCGGTGGCGCGCTGGCCCGTACCGGCGACGCCGGGATCGCGGTGGACCATCGCGACGCGGGGTACATCGTGCGGATCATCACCGATCCGGCCGACACCGCGACCCGGGCGGGAATCCGGGCCGCGCTGACGCCGTGGACGCTCGGTCACAGCCTCAATTTCCTCTACGGCGCGGGCGACGAAGCGGACGAGGCGCAGACCCGCACGGGTTATCGGCCGGACACCTACGCCCGGCTGGCCGCGCTCAAGGCTCGGCACGATCCCCGCAATCTGTTCCGCTTCAACCGCAACATCCGGCCGGACGCCGGGTGATTCGCCGCCGCCGCGCCCTGGTCGGGCGCGGCGGCAGCATGCTATCTTCGTGATATCACTCTGATATTGGGAGGATGTCATGCAGTTTCGACCCGCGTTCCACGTCAACGGCTTCTTGGTGCTGCTGGGGTGGTTCGTGCTCACCGTCTTGTCCGGCGGCGGTGCGGTGCTCGGTTTCGTCGTGGGCGCTCGCGACGGCAACGCCCTCGCCGTGGGCGGCGCGGTGGCGGCGACCGTCGTGGTCGTCGTCCTGCTGCTGCTCGCGACGGGGCTGACGGTGGTGAACCCGAACGAAGCCAAGGTGGTCCAGTTCTTCGGCCGCTACATCGGCTCGGTGAGCGAGCCGGGCTTCTTCTCGGTGCTCCCGTTGACCGACCGCAAGAGCATCTCGCTGCGCGTGCGCAACTTCGAGACCCAGAAGTTGAAGGTCAACGACGCCGACGGCAACCCTGTGGAGATCGCGGCGGTGGTCGTCTACCGGGTGGTGGACAGCTTCAAAGCCGCCTTCGCCGTCGACGACTACGAGGAGTACGTCGAGACCCAGTCCGAAGCGGCCGTCCGGCACCTGGCCACGACGCACCCCTACGATGCGCACGAGGCCGAGACCACCAGCCTGCGCGACGGCGCCGAGGTGGCCGAGGAACTGACCGTCGAACTGCGGGAACGCACCGAGATGGCGGGTATCGAGGTGCTGGAGGCGCGGATCACCCACCTCGCGTACGCGCCCGAGATCGCCCAGGCGATGCTGGTGCGTCAGCAGGCCGCCCAGGTGGTGGCGGCGCGGACCAGGATCGTGGAAGGCGCGGTCGGAATGGTCGGCCTGGCGCTGGAGCGGCTCGCGCAGGAGGGCATGGTGCAGCTGGACGAGGAACGCAAGGCGGCGATGGTGTCGAATCTGCTCGTCGTCCTGTGCGGTGACCGCCCTACCCAGCCCGTCGTCAACGCCGGTTCGCTCTACTCCTGAGGCGGACTGCCCATGGCCGAGCGCAAGAAACTGCTGCTACGCCTGGACCCGGCCGTCCACGACGCCATCGCGAAGTGGGCGGCCGACGACCTGCGCAGTATCAACGCCCAGATCGAGTACGCGCTGCGTCTGGCGCTGGAGCAGGCGGGGCGCAAACCGAAGTCGCAGTGACACGACCTCGATACCGATCAGAGATGGTGCCCCGGCCCGAGGGCGCGAAGACTGCAAGGTGTCAGCAAATGTCCGGCCATCGGCACCGAGAGGGGAAATGATGACCACGATCGTGCACATCGACGACACCGTACGTGACTACGAGACGTGGAAGCCCGCGTTCGACGGTCTGGAGCAGTTCTTCGCGGAGGCCGGAGCCCGCAACTGCCGGGTGGGGCGATTCACGCACAACCCGAACCGGGTGCTCGTGGAGCTGGATTTCGACACCATGGCGGAGGCCGAAGCCTTCCGGGACAGCCTGCACAAACTCATCGACCTGCCCCGAACGCAGATGCTGCTGGTCAGCCACGAGGTATCCCTCCTCGAGCTGGTCGACGACCGCCGCCTCACGGTCCGGGCTTCCTCGTGACGAAGATGGCCGTGCCGGGGAACAGCTCGCCGCGCAGCGGGCTCCACTGCCCCCATTCGCGCTCGAGCCACTCCGGCCATTCCGGTTCGACGATGTCCTCCACCGCCAGTCCCGCCGCGACGATCTCCCGGACCCGGTCGCCGATGGTGCGGTGGTGCTCGACGTAGACGGGCACGTCGTCGCCGTCGACCTCGACGTAAGGCGTGCGATCGAAGTACGGGATGGTGGCGGTCAGCCCCGCCGGGCCGGGATCGTCCGGGAAGATCCAGCGCATCGGGTGGTTCACGGAGAAGACCCAGCGGCCGCCCGGCCGCAGCACGCGCGCCACCTCGCGCATCACCAACCCCGAATCCGCGACGAACGGCACCGCGCCGAACGCCGAGCAGGCCAGATCGAACGACGCGTCCGCGAACGGAAGGGCCTCGGCGTCCGCCTGCACCAGCGGCACCCGCGGCCCGCCGCGCGCCATCACCGCCGCACCCCGCTCCAGCATGCCGCGCGACAGATCGAGCCCGACCGGATGCGCGCCCTGGCCCGCCAGCCAGCGCGCGCACGGAGCCGAGCCGCAGCCGATCTCCAGCACCCGCTTGCCGGAGACGTCCCCGAGGAAACGCATGTCGCCCTCGTGGAGACCTTCGGGGCACCACACGAACTCGCCGCCGGGGGAGTCCACGCCGAGGAAATCCGCGTGGGTATCGTGGTATTGGGCGGCGTCGGCGTCCCACCACCGCCGGCTGGCCACCCTGCTGGCCGCCGAGCCGATCCGGGTCCGCGCCGTGCCCGCGGTTCCGAGCAGTACGTTTGCTTGCGCATGGCGATCTTCCGACACGCCGATCAGACTATCGGCGTGGCGACCCGACGGTTTGCCCGCCCGGACCGAGGTCGCGTACGCTGAACGCGCGAGTGTCTTCCGTACAACCGTACCGGAGTTCAACCCGTGCTGAGTTTCACGCGCGTCGCGTGCGGTACGTTCCTAAGTGTCCGTCTTCACACCTCGCGGTGAGATCGCAGCGTACCGAAAGTTCCAATGTCCGCAACCGACCACAATCCGTCCGGAGCAAACCGACATATGCCCACCACCGTCACCTCGCCGCAGGTAGCCGTCAACGACATCGGCTCCGCCGAGGATTTCCTCGCCGCCATCGACGCCACGATCAAGTACTTCAACGACGGCGACATCGTCGAAGGAACCATCGTCAAGGTCGATCGTGACGAGGTCCTGCTCGACATCGGTTACAAGACCGAAGGCGTCATCCCCTCTCGCGAACTCTCCATCAAGCACGACGTCGACCCCAACGAGGTCGTTTCCGTGGGTGATGAGGTCGAGGCCCTCGTTCTCACCAAGGAGGACAAGGAAGGCCGCCTGATCCTGTCGAAGAAGCGGGCGCAGTACGAGCGTGCGTGGGGCACCATCGAGGAGCTCAAGGAGAAGGACGAGGCCGTCAAGGGCACCGTCATCGAGGTCGTCAAGGGCGGCCTGATCCTCGACATCGGCCTGCGCGGCTTCCTGCCCGCGTCGCTGGTCGAGATGCGGCGGGTCCGCGATCTCCAGCCGTACGTCGGCAAGGAGATCGAGGCCAAGATCATCGAGTTGGACAAGAACCGCAACAACGTGGTGCTGTCCCGCCGCGCCTGGCTGGAGCAGACCCAGTCCGAGGTCCGCAGCGAGTTCCTGCACCAGCTGCAGAAGGGCCAGGTCCGCAAGGGTGTGGTCTCCTCGATCGTCAACTTCGGCGCCTTCGTCGATCTGGGCGGCGTGGACGGTCTGGTGCACGTCTCCGAGCTGTCCTGGAAGCACATCGACCACCCGTCCGAGGTCGTCGAGGTGGGCAACGAGGTCACCGTCGAGGTGCTCGACGTCGACCTGGACCGCGAGCGCGTCTCGCTGTCGCTCAAGGCGACCCAGGAAGACCCGTGGCGTCAGTTCGCCCGCACCCACGCGATCGGCCAGATCGTGCCGGGCAAGGTCACCAAGCTCGTTCCGTTCGGCGCGTTCGTCCGCGTCGAGGAGGGCATCGAGGGCCTGGTGCACATCTCCGAGCTGGCCGAGCGCCACGTCGAGGTGCCGGACCAGGTCGTGGCCGTCGGCGACGACGCGATGGTCAAGGTCATCGACATCGACCTGGAGCGTCGCCGGATCTCGCTGAGCCTCAAGCAGGCCAACGAGGACTACCACGCCGAGTTCGACCCGTCGAAGTACGGCATGGCCGACAGCTACGACGAGCAGGGCAACTACATCTTCCCCGAGGGCTTCGACCCCGACACCAACGAGTGGCTCGAGGGCTTCGACAAGCAGCGCGAGGAGTGGGAAGGCCGCTACGCCGAGGCGGAGCGTCGCCACAAGATGCACACCGCGCAGATGGAGAAGATGGCGGCCGACGCCGCGGCCGAGGCCGCGAACGGCGGCGGCGCGTCGAACTACTCCTCCGAGAGCGGTTCGCAGTCCTCCGCCAGCCAGGCCGAGCCCGCCGGTGGTTCGCTGGCCAGCGACGCCCAGCTGGCGGCGCTGCGGGAGAAGCTGTCCGGCAACGCCTGATAGGCAATAGTTCGAACGACTGTGCCCCAACCGTCATTCGGTTGGGGCACAGTCGTTTTCGTTGAGCGTTTTCAGACCTTCCCGGTGCGCGAGGTATTCGTGGTACCGCCGCGTTCGACTTGTGGCAGGTGCGTGGGCCGCCGTGCGGCCTCGTGCGGCGCCATCATCTGAGCCGTGGTGAGCGCGACGACCTGTATCTGCTCGAGCCGCAACCCGCGCGAGGCCAACCGCGCGATGACGCCGAGTCGATGCTCGGGCAATCCGGGGCGGATCACCAGCGGGTCCTGCCCCGGACGCCGCAAGACGTACGTTCGGCGTTCGGTGTCGTACTGGACCGGGATGCCGTCCCGGATGGCTCGGTAAGCATCCAAGTCCAAATCGCTGTGCCGGACCGGGTCGATCATCAGCGACTCGACCATGTGGTCCGCCTGCCGCAGCCACGGCTCCTGGTCCGACGGATCCAGGTGCTCGATCCGCTGGGCCACACGCCACCGGTAATCCTGCGCAGCGGGGCGCAGCAGGGACCGGTGCCGGTCGATTTCCGCCGCGAAGGCCACGAGCTCTTCGTGGTCCACGGCGCGTCGGTCGGGCGTCGAAGCTTGGACGTCGGGCATGGGGACCCCTATCTCTCCGGTTGCGGGTTACTTTGTGTGGCAACCGGATCGACTTCCGACACTTCGTATTGTGCCGGAGGGGTCCGACAGAAACCGCGTGCCCGGCACCGGTCCCGATGGTCAGCTCGTGCAAGCGCGCCGTGGTCGATGATCGGGCCGGTGCCGTGGGCATGCGCAGCGGTCGGGTACGCGACAGCGGCGATGCGCGTAGGGCGCCGGTGACCATTCGCACGCTGCCGACCCCATCCCGGCAGCCGCTGTGAGCCGCGCTCGCTCAGCCTTCGCGCCGGCCACCTGGCCGACGCCACGTCCCGCGGGTGTGGCAATCGTGGTGGAGCGCGGCTTCCTGCCTGATGCGTCCGCTCAGTAGCCGACGGTGAAGCGGCGCTGGACGAAGCGCGGTAGTTCGGCTTCGTCGAGGAGGGCGACGGCCACGTCTTCCGCGGAGATGTCCGGGCCGCCGACCAGGAGTTGATCACCGCCGATCCGGAAGCGGCCGGTGCGCTCGCCGGGATTGATCCGCCCGGAGGAGGGGCTCAGGTAGGTCCACTTGCGGTTGGACAGCCGATAGATGTTCAAGGCGTCGCGTAATGCGCGCACGACGCGGGCGTACTCCGCGGGCACGTCGAGCACCTCGGTGAGGGTGCGGGTGAACTCGTCTCCCGTGTCCAGCAGTGGGATGCCGGGTGCCACCTCGAGGCTGCCCGCCCCGCCCACCGCGATCAGGCGTACGCGCGGGTGCCGGTCGAGCGCGGCGACCATCGCCCGCGCGCCCACCACGAAATCGTCCGCCCTGGCGATGGTGTCGGCAATGCCGTGCCCGGCGTTCACGGCGCTCACGACGACGTCGCGTCCGGCGATCGCCTCGGCGATGCTGTCGGCGTCGAGCCAGTCGGCCACCGCCCACGCCTCGTCCCCGCGCCGGGCCGGAAACCGCGCCGCGTCGCGGGTGAAAGCGGTGACCCGATGCCCCCGGCGCAGCGCTTCGGTGACGACGCGCGAACCGATGATGCCGGTAGCCCCGAACACACCGATATCCATGACCACTCCTTAACGCTATTCATTTACTGCACGGCGTTCAGTAAAGATACGGCAGATAGTAGCCGAACACTGTAGGGTGTCAACCGTGGCCGAGATCGTGAGAAGTCGCCGGGAGCGCCTGCGCGCCCAGACGCTGGAGGACATCGAGACCATCGCGATGCGGCTCCTGGCCGAGGGTGGCCCGGATGCGATCTCGCTGCGGGCCATCGCCCGCGAGATGGGGATGACGGCGGGCGCGATCTACGGTTACTTCCCCACGCGCGACGACCTGATCTCCACCCTCATCTCGGACGTCTACACCGCTTTGGTGGACCGGCTGGAAGCGGCGCGCGACGCCGTTTCGCTCGACGACCCGGCCGGGCGCATCGTCGCCTGGGCCGAGGCTGTGCGCGCATGGGCGGTCGAGCGGCCCGCCGAATTCCGGCTCATCTACGGCGACCCGGTCGCCGGTTATCGGCCGCCGCCGGGCGGGGCCGCCGCCGCGGCCGAATTGCGTGCCTGCACGGGCCTGGTCGGTCTCGCGGCCGCCGCGTGGCCACGGGCCGCGGCGACGCAGTCCGCGGAGGACTGCGCGTGGTCCGACTTCGACGCGGGCTTGGCCGAGCATGTCCGGTCCGAGTTCCCGGAGTTGCCTCCCGACGCGCTCGCTCTCGCACTGCGTATGTGGGGCCGGATGCACGGACCGATCGCACTCGAGGTGTACGGCCACCTGCGTCCGCAATCCCAGGACCCGGCAAAGCTTTTCCGCGTCGAGATGCGCGATCTGGTTCGCTCCCTCGGCTTCTAGGTAAAGGCCGCCGCGGCGATTTCGGAGCGGCATCGGCTCTGCGGGGATGTGCGGACGACCGCGGGGTATTTTCGGTCTACAACCGTTGACTGAATTGGAGAGTCAGGTGGCCCCGATGTGGTCCACTGTCGTCTTGTCCTCGGCCGCAGGCAGCTCGGAGTGAACGCCGTGCCGCACTTCGTGAAAGGGATGATGGGGGAGGAGTTCCCGAACGTGACGGGTAACGCGCCGGTACGCAATTCCGTGGCGGGATTCCTCGGACTGCTGCTGACGGCGCTGATCGTGTACTGGGCCGATCTGGCTGATCATCCTTGGGCCGGCGCGGCGAGTATCGGCCTCGGAGGTCTGAGCATGGCGATCTTCCACGGATTGGGCGGAGCCCACCGGCTCAACACCGCGCTCGGGTTGCCGAATCCGCCGCGGCAGTGGCATGCGAGTGCGTGACCCGGTCCGGATGGTTAGCCAGAAATGAGCCAACGTCCAGAATTCGCAACGCATCCGGCGTCGGCGAATGCGTTATGGTTCGGAAAAATAGCAAGAACCCGTGACTGACGCGTACGGGTGCGTGCTTTGGAGTGTGCCGGGGGAAGGTGGGTGGAATCCATCGGCGGGGTTCGGCGCGGTTTTCCTGTTGTTCCGGTGACTGCCACGAAATGTAAACCGGGCGTGGATTGTCTCCCGTGGCATCGGCGGGCTTCGCTTGCTCCGGCGCATCGAGGGAAGGCCGGCAGTATTCGAAGTTCGCTGCGTCTGTGGACCGCTCCGAGTTCCCTTCTCGGGGGGCGAGGATGTTTCGCCGACAGACGACACAGAGTTCCGCCGGAACCGGTCCGTCGGCGTTCGTTCTTGCATCTGTACTTGCATTCGCGGTGCCGACGTCTTGTCCCGTCGTATGCGCTGGGAGCGCGCAAAACAGTGGCCCAGCCTTGGCGAGAGGCTGGGCCACTTCGAACTCGGGTTCAGCTTGCGGTAGCAGGTACCCACCGGACCGCGGGTGCGGCCGGACGGTTCCGCATGGCAGCGAAACTGTGCCGCGCGGGACTGATGAACGCGGTGAACCAAGAGCGGCGGTGCTCGGCGAGCGCCGCCGCGACAGCGGGGATCTGAATGCAGTGCACTCGCCCCGCCATGCCCAGGCGGTGGCGACCCGTCTGGTTGATTCTGGTGCCCAATGGTGTTCCTTTGCTTCGCTGGTGTCGGCCTGGATCGCCACGGCGAAGATTAGCGGAACGAAAGTGCCCGGCAGAGTATTTTGCCCGAGTAATTGCCCCGGCGTGTCGGAAAGTCGCCGCCGCGCAACGGCAAACATCCGGAATTGTTGCGAATCGGTCTCGGCGTTGTCACGGAACGGGCAAATGCTGGCCCGAGTGGTGGAATGTGCGAGCCCATCGGGTAATCGACCGAATCGGCTTCGTGGCCGGTGCAGGGATCGGGGCGGCGGACGCCCGAGGCCGGTCCGGATGCGAGACTGGTCGAATGTTACGAATCGGCCTCACCGGAGGCATGGGAGCGGGGAAGTCGACGGTGGCCCGGGCGCTCGCCGACCTCGGCGCGGTGGTCATCGATTCCGACCTGATCGCCCGCGAGGTGGTCGAGCCGGGCACCGAGGGCCTGGCCGCGCTGGTGGAGGCGTTCGGCGCCGACATCCTCGCCGCGGACGGCAGCCTCGATCGGCCGGCCTTGGCGGCCAAGGCATTCGGTGACGACGCGGCGCGCGCGAAATTGAACGCGATCACTCATCCGCTCGTCGGTAAACGCACGGCGGAATTGATCGCCGCCGCGCCCCTCGACGCCGTTGTGGTGCAGGATATTCCGCTTCTGGTGGAAAACGGTTTGGCCCCCCTGATGAATCTCGTGCTCATTGTCGACGTCGATGCCGAAACGCGTATTCGCCGTCTGGTGGAATTCCGTGGCGTCGCCGAAGCCGATGCGCGCGCGCGTATTTCCGCGCAGGCCACCGACGAACAGCGCCGGGCCGTTGCCGATGTATTGCTGGACAACAGCGGCGCGCCGGGTGCGGTCGAGGCCGAGGTGCGTCGGCTGTGGGACGAGCGTCTGCTGCCGTTCGAGCGGAACCTGCGTGCCGGGACGCCCGCTCGCCGCGGCGACATCCGGCTCGTGCCCGCCGATCCGGACTGGCCCGCGCAGGCGCAGCGGCTGATCGCCCGGTTGTGGGTGGCCTGCGGCGGCGCCGCGTCCCGGATCGATCACATCGGTTCCACCTCGGTGCCGGGGTTGCCGGCCAAGGACGTCATCGATCTGCAGATCACGGTCGCAGATCTGACCGCCGCCGACGGCTTGCGCGACGCCCTCGGTGCGGCGGGATTCCCCGTGCGGCCGGACAACACCCAGGACAATCCCAAGCCGACGCCGCAGGACCCTGCGGGTGTGGACGCCACGCTGTGGACCAAGCGCTTCCATCAGAGCGCCGACCCCGGCCGATTGGCCAACGTGCACGTGCGCGTCGACGGTTCGCCCGGGCAGCAGTACGCGCTGCTGCTGCGGGACTGGCTGCGCGCCGACGCCGAGGCCCGCGCGGAGTATGTGGCCGTCAAGCGCGAGGGCGAAGCCAAGGCGGCCGGGCTGAGCGGCGCGGAGGCGACCGCGGCTTACCTCGGAGTCAAGGAGCCGTGGTTCGACGCCGCTTATCCCCGGGCTCTTGCCTGGCGCGACTCGTCGGCGCCCTAGCGGCCGGCAGGTGTGCCGCACCGCTTCGGTTACAGCCAGGTCAAGGTGATGTCCATGGTTTCCAGCCAGCCCTCGAAGGTGTGGCCGTTGGCGGCGATGCCGTCGATGGCGGCGGTCGCGTGCTGCACGGCGGCTTCGGCGTCGGCGAGACTGATCAGCCCGGCGGCGTGGGCGGCGATCAGTTCGTCGACGTCGAGCAGCTGGGTGTCGCGCGCGGAGCGCACGACGATGTCGAGGTAGTGATCGACGGACTTCCACTTCTTCGGGGCGACTGCCGTGAAATCACCGATGTCGAGGTAGAAGTCCTGGTCGCGCCGATGCGCCGGAAGATAGTGGAAGATCGTCGCGCGCAGGTGCAGCTTGGGCAGCAACCACGACTCGATGTAGTGGAACTGCGGATGATCCGAGGTGCGGGCCATGTACAGCCCCCACGGCTCGACGTGGTACTTCTCCACCGGGCGCACGAAGCCTTTCGGATCCGTGTTCGTCAGATCCGCGATGTTGAAGTACTCGACTTTGGGCCGGTGCACGTCGACGATGGGTGCCTGCGTCATGCATCAAGGATCTACCGCCGTTCTCGACGCGTCGAGCCGGGGCAGTAATCCGCGGGCTACATCCAGGTGAGGACGATGCCGTGGGTGGCAAGCCAGCTCTCCACGCGGTGCTCGTGCGCGGCGAGCCCGTCCAGCACGGCCGTGGCCCGCTCGAAGGCCCGGTGCGCCTGCGCCGTGTCGACCAGCCCGGCGGCGTGTGCGGCGAGCAGCTCATCGACCCCGAGCAGTTCGGCGGTGCGCCCGCGGCGCACGGCGATGGACAAGTACTGGTCCACCGCCTTCCAGCGCTTCTGGCCGACGCGGGTGAACTCCCCGACGTCGAGGCGGTAGACCGGTTCCCGGTGGTGTGCCGGGTTGGTCCGCGCCAGCGTCGCGCGCAATGAGAGTTGTGGCAGCAACCAGGATTCGAGGTAGTGCGAATCCGGTCCGCCGACCCGGCGGGCCATGTACAGGCCCCACGGCTCGGCGTGGAAACGATCGACCGGCCGGACGAAGCCCTTGGCGTCGGTATTGGTGAGTTCGGCCAGATTGAAGAACTCCACCCTGGGCCGGTGCGGCGCGGGTGCGGCCGCGGCGATCGGCCCCGGTGGGGCGGCCGTGGCGGCGCCGGTGACGGAGGGAACCACCGCGCGGATATCTCTGGCGACGTACCCGGCGAGGCCGGTCACGGCCGGCACGGCGACGAGCAATGGAAGCAGACCGCTCATGGCTTTGTCCTTCACCACGTCCGAACAACCAGATCAGGTTACACCTGGCGCGGGGTCGCCGCGCGGTTCGCGATAAGGTGTTCGCCAACACGAAACCTGTTGCCGCAATGGACATTTCGGACATGTAACCATCCGCTCGCAGTGGCCTCGGCGCGGTTGTGCGATGCGCAGGCGTCCCGCGCGTTCCCGCGGCCGTCCGCGGTAACTGTCCGGTCCCCGAGGGTGATCGCGGTGCGCGCCTGCGCGTGCTCGGCGAAAGTGTTGCGGGCCGGTTGTTTTCGGTATACCCCCATTGGCTTTCGCGCATTCCTCAATTGCCTGCGGCGGCCTCCCCGGGCCGGGTCGGCTCGCCGTTCCGCGGCGCCTTCGGAAGTAGTGGGGCGGCTCGGCGGCGCACCGCGCCGCCTCGTCGGCACCGTGAGACGCCACCGCCTCGACGTGATCAGGATCACAGTGACGGTTGCTCGGTAGGTGACCATCCGCCTGCACCCGGGAACCTGTCGGTGGGTGGGCCTAGGCTGGTGAGCATGGCATTCGCAACCGAGATTCCGGCGGAGGGCTTCGAGGAAAGGGCCGCCGAGCAGCCGCTCGCGCACTCGGAGTTCCGCCCCGTCGGCGAGATCGAGCGCGTCGGCGGCCGGTTCGAGGTGGTCAGCGAACACCAGCCGGCGGGCGACCAGCCGGCCGCGATCGCCGAGCTGGAGCGCAGGCTCAAAGCGGGGGAGCGCGACGTGGTGCTGCTCGGCGCCACCGGCACGGGAAAGTCGGCCACCACGGCCTGGCTGATCGAGCGGTTGCAGCGGCCGACGCTGGTGATGGCGCCGAACAAGACGCTCGCCGCCCAACTGGCCAACGAACTGCGCGAGATGCTGCCCAACAACGCCGTCGAGTACTTCGTCTCCTACTACGACTACTACCAACCCGAGGCGTACATCGCGCAGACCGACACCTACATCGAGAAGGACAGTTCGATCAACGACGACGTCGAGCGGTTGCGCCATTCGGCGACCTCCAGCCTGCTGTCCCGGCGCGACGTGGTGGTGGTCGCCTCGGTGTCGTGCATCTACGGCCTCGGCACTCCGCAGTCGTATCTCGACCGCTCCGTGCAACTGGAGGTCGGTACGGAGATCGACCGGGACGCGCTGCTGCGGCTGCTGGTCGATGTGCAGTACACCCGCAACGACATGGCGTTCACCCGCGGCTCGTTCCGGGTGCGCGGCGACACGGTGGAGATCATTCCGTCCTACGAGGAACTCGCCGTCCGCATCGAGTTCTTCGGCGACGAGATCGAGGCGTTGTACTACCTGCACCCGCTCACCGGCGACGTGGTCCGCCAGGTCGACATGGTGCGGATCTTCCCCGCCACCCACTACGTGGCGGGGCCGGAGCGGATGGAGCGCGCGGTGCGCGACATCGAGGCCGAACTGGAGGATCGGCTCGCCGAGCTGGAACGGCAGGGCAAACTGCTGGAGGCGCAGCGGCTGCGCATGCGCACCCAGTACGACTTGGAGATGATCCGGCAGGTCGGGTTCTGCTCCGGTATCGAGAACTACTCGCGCCACATCGACGGCCGTCCGGCCGGTTCGGCGCCCGCGACGCTGCTGGACTACTTCCCGGAGGACTTCCTGCTGGTCATCGACGAGTCGCACAACACAGTGCCGCAGATCGGCGGGATGTACGAAGGCGACATGTCCCGCAAGCGCAACCTGGTGGAGTACGGCTTCCGGTTGCCGTCCGCGGTGGACAACCGTCCGCTGACGTGGGAGGAATTCGCCGACCGGATCGGGCAGACGGTGTACCTGTCGGCCACGCCGGGTCCGTACGAACTCGGGCAGACCGGCGGTGAGGTGGTCGAGCAGGTCATCCGGCCGACCGGCCTGGTGGACCCCAAGGTCGTGGTGAAGCCGACGAAGGGTCAGATCGACGATCTGATCCACGAGATCAGGGGCCGCACCGAGCGCGACGAACGGGTCCTGGTCACCACGCTGACCAAGAAGATGGCCGAGGATCTCACCGACTACCTGCTCGGGCTGGGCGTGCGGGTGCGTTACCTGCACTCCGAGATCGACACCCTGCGCCGCGTCGAGCTGCTGCGGCAGCTGCGGCTCGGCGAATACGACGTGCTCGTGGGCATCAACCTGCTGCGCGAAGGTCTCGATCTACCCGAGGTGTCGCTGGTGGCGATCCTCGACGCGGACAAGGAAGGATTCCTCCGCAGTACCACCGCGCTGATCCAGACCATCGGCCGCGCGGCGCGCAACGTCTCCGGCGAAGTGCACATGTACGCGGACAAGATCACCGACTCCATGCAGTACGCCATCGATGAGACCGAGCGCCGCCGCGCGAAACAGGTCGCCTACAACGAGCAGATGGGGATCGATCCGCAGCCGCTGCGCAAGAAGATCGCCGACATCCTCGACCAGGTGTACCGCGAGGCCGACGAGACCGAGGTCGAGGTCGGCGGCTCCGGGCGCAACGCCAGCCGCGGCAGGCGGGCGCAAGGCGAGCCAGGACGGGCGGTGAGCGCGGGTGTCTACGAGGGCCGCGACGTCAAGTCGATGCCGCGCGCCGAACTCGCCGATCTCGTCAAAGAGCTCACCGCGCAGATGATGAACGCGGCCCGCGAGCTGCAGTTCGAGCTCGCCGGGCGGTTGCGCGACGAGATCGCGGATCTGAAGAAGGAACTGCGCGGCATGGACGCCGCCGGGTTGAGTTGACCCGGGGCGCGCCGTCGCCTCCGCGGGCCGTCCCTCGAACGACCGCGGAGGCAGCCGAGCCGTCAGGCCTGGGTGGCCATCCATTCGTTCACCCGGCGCTCGGCCTCTTCGCGCGAGACGTCCTCCACCTTGGTGAGCACCGCCCAGCGGTGGCCGAAGGGATCGATCACCACGCCGAACCGGTCGCCGGTCACGAAGGTCTGCGGCTCCTCGACCTTGCGAGCGCCGTGTTCGACGGCGCGCCGCACCACCGCGTCGACGTCTGGGCAGTAGTGCACGATCGAGGTGTGCACCCACTCGCCGTTCGGCGCCAGCACGCCGTTGTCCGGGATGGGCATCCCCAGCTGCAAGGTCGAGTCGCCGATCTTCAGTTCCGCGTGTGCCGGCTGACCGTCGGGCAGGTCGTTGCGAGTGATCACCTCGGCCCCGAAAACGGCGGTGTAGAAATCGATCGCCTTATTGCCGTCACCGACCGCGAGGAAACAGGTGATCGAGTGGTAGCCCTCGGCGATGGGATTCACTGTGTTCGTCATGGCCTCAACTTTTGCCGGTCGTGGCCGGGGGGTCTTGTAAGAAAGCGACATCGTGCCACGTAGCGCTGAACCCGCCGCCGAGCCGCCACGGGCCCGCAATCCCCTCGCGCCCGGTGACACCAAGGGAATCCTGCATCCGGACGAGCAGGCGAAGCACCGGTCCCTGGTCCGCCTGCCGCCGGGATCCGCGGTCGACCGCTACGTCGAGTGGTATTGGGCGGTGCGCTGGGACCTGCGCGGCAGGCCGCCGTATCGGGCGGAGGTGCTGTCGTACCCGAGCGTGAACATCACCTTCGAACGGTCCGAGTCGCGGACCGGCGGATTCGTCAACGGTGTGGTCACCACGAAATTCATCCGCGAACTCGCGGGGCTCGGCGAGACGTTCGGGATCCGTTTCCGGGCGGGCGGATTCGGCGCGTTCACCGGTGTGGACGTCGGCTCGTTGCGCGACCGCGCGGTGCCCGTCGCCGACGTGCTGCCCGAAGGCGCGCGCCTGACCGAGCGGGTGCTCGACGCGCCGACGGTCGAACAGCGCTGCCGCGTCGTCGAGGAGTACCTCGCGGACCGTCCCGTGGCCGAGGACCCGACCTACCGGCTGGTGCTGCGCATCATCGATGCCATGGCCACCGACCAGGAGCTGACCAGGGTCGATCAGATCGCCGAGCGGTTCGGCGTGCCCGCCCGCACGCTGCAGCGCATGTTCCGCCGGTATGTCGGCGCTGGACCGAAATGGGTGCTGCGGCGTTACCGATTGCAGGACGGCGCCGAACTGCTCGCGAAGGGCCGTACCGAAGACCTCGCCGCGTTGGCCGCGGATCTCGGATATTTCGACCAAGCGCACTTCTCGCGTGAGTTCACCACGGAAGTGGGTATGGCTCCCCTGGAATATGCCAAGAATTCGCTCCGTTTCCGCAACGAGGTCACCGCCAAGGTCATGCCGACGAGGACATAGTTGCCCGACAGCGACGAGGAGCCGGACATGGATGTCGTGGTGTTGATCGGACGCGTGTTGTTCGCGATGCTGTTCCTGACCTCCGCCCTCGGCCACTTCACCCGCACCGAAGCGATGGCCGGGTATGCGCAGAGCAAAGGGGTGCCGATGGCCAAGGCCGCCGTGTTCGGATCCGGCGCGCTGTTCGCGCTCGGCGGCCTGAGCGTGCTGCTGGGCATCTGGGCCGACCTCGGGTCGCTGCTCCTCGTCCTCGGCCTGCTGCCGACCGCTGTCGTGATGCACCGGTTCTGGCAGGAGGCCGATCCGGAGGGCAAGCAGACCGAGCTGATCCAGTTCAGCAAGGACGTGTCCCTTGCGGGCGCCGCGCTGATGTTGTTCGCGTTCTTCGCCCACGTCGATGAACTCGGATTGACCATCACCGGGCCGCTTTTCGACCTCTAGGCGCGCGCCCGCGCGCTAATTCCGCGCATCCTTTTCGCCGCAGGAAGGCGAAGCCATAGACGGCGCAGGAGCGATTCACGGCATATTCTTGGCAAACTATCGACAGCGGCCATGGCGGCACGGCGCTCCGGGTCTGATCGGCCCGTTCAGTGCGCGTCGATTCACGTGCGGAACGGCCGCCCTTCGTGTGACGGACCTGGCTCTGTGATGAATATCCCAGCCCCACAATGGAGTTCGAAGCGGTTGTGGCACTTCACAGGTTTAGTTCCGTGGAATTGCGTCTGCCCTGGTTGGTCCGGCCTTTCTCGCATTCCCTGGCGAATCCGCGGCGGGAATGGCCGAGCACCCCCGGTGTGATGTCTTGCGATTTCTGAAATTTCCGTACCGTTTGCCGCTATGGTCGACCCCAGTCGCCGCGCCGACGCCCCGGTCGCCCCGGAACGAACCCGAGCGCGGCACCGGCCCACCGCATAGTTGGAGGAGAGAATGACCGCCTACCGGACCATTGTCGTCGGTACCGATGGCTCGGACTCGTCGTATGTCGCCGTCGAGAAGGCAGGCGCTCTGGCCGGCGTGTCCGGCGCGACGCTGATCGTGGCCTGCGCGTACTACCCGACCGACGACCGGGACGTCGCCGCCGCGGCCGACGTGCTCAAGGAGGAGGCCTACCAGGTCCGCGGTTCCGCGCCGACCAACGAGATCCTGCGCATCGCCCGGGACAAGGCGATCGCGGCGGGTGCGGCCGACATCGTAGAGCGCGCCATCGTCGGCGAGCCGGTGGAGTCGCTGCTGGCGCTGGTCAAGGAGGTCGACGCCGACCTGCTGGTCGTCGGCAACCGGGGCCTGAACACGCTGGCCGGGCGGCTGCTCGGTTCGGTGCCCTCCGACGTGGCGCGCAAGTCCCGCTCCGATGTCCTGATCGTGCACACCGTGCGCTGAGTCCCGCGACGGTCGAAGGCTCCGTGTTCTCGCCGAGTGCGAGATGGCACGGAGCCTTTTCGTCGTCTGCGCGCGTGGCGGCCGATCAGTGCAGCCGGTCGAGCACGCCGGGCAGGTCCGCACTGTGCACCACGCCGAGCCGCTGGGTCGCGCGGGTCAGCGCGACGTACAGGTCGTTGAGCCCCCGCGGTGATTCGTCCAGGATGGCCTGCGGTTCCACCAAGTACACCGCGTCGAACTCCAAGCCCTTCACGTCGTGCACGGTCAGCACTCGAACGGCCCGGCCCGCGAGGTCGGCCAGGCCCGCCACCAGCGCCTGCGGCGCGATCACTGCCGTGGTGCCCGGCCCGGTCTCGGCGGCGACCAGCCGGGCCACCTCGGCGTGCACGTCGCCGGGCGCGACTCGGTAGGCACGGGGCGCGACGCCGGTCTCGCGCACCGAGCGGGGCGCGGTCGCCGCCGGATCGATGGCGGCGAGGACGTCGGCGGCGACGTCCATGATCTCCGCGGGCGTGCGGTAGTTCACAGTGAGTTCGGTGAGCTTCCAGCGGGACGCGACGTACGGTTCCAGCATCCGCTGCCAGGAGGACGTGCCCGCCGGGTCGCCGGTCTGCGCGACGTCGCCGACCACGGTGACCCACCGGTTCGGAATGCGCCGCATCACCATGCGCCAGGCCATCTCCGACAACTCCTGCGCCTCGTCCACGATCACGTGGCCGTAGGTCCAGGTGCGATCGCCCGCGGCGCGCTCGGCGGTGGTCTGGCGGGTGCGGAAGTCCTGGCGCGCGGCCAGCTGGCTCGCGTCGATCAGGTCGTAGGCCATCAGGATCTCGGGGTCGAGGTCGTCTTCCAGATCCTGGGGCGCGGAGCCGGTGAGGATGTCGAGCGCGTCCTGCGCCTCGGCGATCTGGGCGCGCCAGCGGCGGCGGGCGCGTTCGCGTTCCTCGGTGTCGTCGACGCCGAGCAGTTCGGCCAGCTCGTCCAGCAGCGGCGCGTCCGCGGCACTGAACTGCCCGTCGTCCGGCCGCAGCAGCTCGGCGCGGTCGGCGGCGTCCAGCGAGCGCGCGGCCCGGTCCAGCCGTCCGGGGTCGGCGAGCAGGTCGGCCAGCACGTCCTGCGGGGACAGGATCGGCCACAGCTTCGCGATCGCGGCCTGGATATGCGGGTCGGCGCGCATCTCGTCGCGGATCTCGGTGAGGTCGGCCGAGCTGAGCAGACTCGGGCCGCCGGACAGGTCGGCGCCCATGGTCTGGGCGAGCTGATCGGTCAGCGCGTCGATCACCGACGCGGCGAAGATCGGGCGGGCCAGGTTGTGCGGGCGGCGTGAGGATCGCGCGCGCCCGCGGGCCTTGGTGGCGATCTTGCGATCCAGCGTGACCGGATAACCGTCGAAGCTGAGCCGGATCGGTTCGGCGGGCACTTCCTGCCGGTCGCGCACCGCCTGCTTGAGCACTTCCAGAATGGTCAGCGACCCCTTGATCTCGCCGGCGCGCAGCGAGTCCTCACGGGCCGCGCGCACCCCTGGGTAGAGATCGCCGATGGTGGACAGCAGCACGCCGGTCTCGCCGAGCGACGGCAGCACCTGCCCGATGTAGTCCAGGAAGGTGGCGTTCGGTCCGATGATCAGCACGCCGCTCTTGGCCAGCTGCTGGCGATAGGTGTAGAGCAGATACGCCGCGCGGTGCAGCGCGACGGCGGTCTTGCCGGTACCCGGCCCGCCCTGGACGACGAGCACGCTC
The DNA here is from genome assembly GCF_009829325.1 of Nocardia sp. CY41. Lineage (GTDB taxonomy): Bacteria > Actinomycetota > Actinomycetes > Mycobacteriales > Mycobacteriaceae > Nocardia. The sequence continues at coordinate 88,943 of NZ_VUOS01000022.1, read as the reverse complement.
TTGTGCTCGGAGCGGATGATCGCGTCCTGCTCGTGCTGGATGGTCTCGACGATGTCGTTCATGTGGCCGGTGCGGGCGGCGTTGAGCGCGGACAGCAGCGCGCTCTCGCTGCCGACCCCGCCGTCGGCGCCGGTGACTCCGGCCCGGCGCGCGGCCTCGAGATCGAGGTATTCGTCGTTGATCGCGGTGACCTTGCGGTTGCGCGAGCGGATGTGCCTGCGCCGGGTCACGCCATCCGGCGCCGCGGTAGTGGCCAGGTAGAACGGCCGCGCCAGCGGGGCGCGCCAGTCCAGCAGCAGGCTCTCGTAGTCGTCCTTCTCGTCGAGGATGCCGAGCCTGCCGATATAGCGGTACTCCTCTTGCGCACCGTCGAGATCGATGCGGCCGAAACACAGGCCGTGTTCGGCGGCGTCGTATTTCGCCAGGTCCTCGGTGTACAGCTGGCTGAAGGACTCCCGCTCGCTGCGGGCCTGCGGCGTGCCGCCGGTCTCCAGCAGCACGGTGCGCAACCGGTTGCGCGCGTAATCGCGCATCTCGTCGAGCCGCTCGTACAGCACCGACAGGTACGCCTGCTCCTGCTCGGTCTCGCGGGTCCGCTCGGGAGCGCCGTCGTGGGCGGCACGGTCCTGAGTGAGGTCGGGCAAACTGAACTCCTTGTCACCGCGAACAGGCGCGAGCACACCGCCCGGCCGGGCAGGCGCACGCACGGAAAGCAGAGTTGTCGAGTCTACTGGGGTTGCGGCGGGCTCGCCGTAAGCCCAGGTCGGGTGCTTTGCGGGGGAACAGGGGCGGGGTTGCCGGACGGTGTGAGGAGCACCGGCGCGAAGTGCTCGACCGCCGGGAACGGGTCGTAGAAGTGGTGCAACAGGTCCTTCCAGCGCTGATATTCCGGCGAGCCGCGGAATCCGACGACGTGATCGTCGATGTGGTCCCATTCCACCCGGAGCAGGTAGCTGCCCGGCGACTCCACCCCGCGCGACAGCGACAGCGACCGGAAGCCGGGCATGCTCGCGATGATCGGCCGCGCCGCGGCGAAGGCGGCTTCGAAATCGGCGGCGCGCTCGGGGCGAACCGGCAGCAGGGCGTGTTCGATGATCATGCGCGGGCTCGTCAGGACGCGTGGGTGCTGTTCGGCCTGCGGCCCTTGGTGACGGTGCCTTCCCGTCGCCCGGGCGGTTTGGCGCGGTACATCGCCAGATCCGCGTCGTGCAGCACGGCCTCCGGGCTGCGCCGGTCGCCCACCCCGAGTTCGGTGACGCCGATCGAGGCGTTCACCTCGATCCGGTGCCCGCGCGCGATGATCGGCTCGGCCATGGTGGAGCGCAGCCGGTGGACCAGCGCGTCGATGTCGACGCGGCGGGTGCGGCCGGACAGCAGGACCAGGAACTCGTCGCCGCCGAGCCTGCCGACGATGTCGTCGCCGCGCAGCGCGCGCTGCAACCGCTGGGCGACGATCTGCAGCACGGTGTCGCCGATCGCGTGCCCGAGAGTGTCGTTGATCGCCTTGAACCCGTCCAGGTCGATGAACAGCACGGTGGACACCGGCAGCAGTTCCTCGGTGCTGGCCAGCGCGGCGGCCAGCTGGGACAGGATCAGCGAGCGGTTGGCCAGCCCGGTGAGCGAGTCGTGCGTGGCCTGGTATTCCAACTGTCTTCTGCTGGCGCGGAACTCGGTGATGTCGGCGAAGGAGGACACCGCCGACGAACGCGAGTCGCCGGGATTGAGCAGCCTGCTGCTGCCCGACAGCCAGCGGCGCTGACCGTCCACCCGGTCGACGCCGAAGATGTACCCGGTGATGGTCTCGCCCGTGGCCAGCGTGCGCGCCACCGGATGCCGGCTCGGCGGCAGGGGCTGGGCGTTCGCGTCCAGCAGCACCAGCGGCAGTGACTGGATGGTGCGCCCGATCACCTGGCGGTCGGGCCCCTCGGTGCCGAAGATGCGCTTGGCGGCCGGATTCATCGATTCGATCCGGCCCTCCGGATCGATCACCACGACGCCCTCCTCCAACTGGGAGACCACCGTGGTGAAGTAGTGCTCGGCTCGGCGCTGCGCCGCCTCGGCGTGGCGCTGGGCGGTGAGGTCGTGGATGACCACCTGGTAGGCGAGGCGGTCGTGCCAGGCGGTCAGCACCGACACCGTCTCCACCGGGACGGTGCCGCCGTCCACCCGCATCAAGGTCATCTCGGTGGGGACGGAGGCTGCGCCCGCGGTGGTGAGGGTGCTGATGCGGTCGAGCATCGCGGGAACCGACGCGGGGTGGACGAAGTCGGTCAGCGGGCGGCCGACGATCTCCTCGGCGTCCTCCGCGGCGAGCAGGCGGACCGTCGCCGGGTTGACGTAGACGACCCGGCCGCGCTCGTGCACGCAGATGCCGTCCGGAGTGTGTTCGACCAGGGAGCGGTAGCGCGCAGCCAGCTGTTCGGCGGCGTCGACCGCGGCGGCTAGCTTGTCGTCACCCACTCGAACCCCCGATCATCGACCCCATTATGGCCATTGGAACACGGGATTATTCTGGTATCGACGTGGACAAGATCACACCGTCCACGCTATTGCTTCGATCACAGTACCGGCACGTTCCCGGCCTGGATCCGGCGATCATGGCAGAGACCGGCTGCCGCGTCGAGAAGGGGCGAACCGCTCTAGCGTCCCGGGCGGCCGGCGAAGGAGCGATACATGCCGGGTGCCGACCCGAATACCGCCGCGCGGGTGCCTACTCCGCCGGGGCACGGAAACCAGATGACCATCGCCGGGATCGGCGCGATCACCGGCTACGGATGGGGGCGGGAACGACTGTGGGACGGCTTGCTCAGCGGCAAGTCGGCGGCCGCCCTGCGCTCGGGCTACGGGCCCGGCCGTGACGAGGACGCGTGGGTCGCGCTGGTGCCCGACGGCGGCGACCCGGAGGTGAGCACGAGCCGGTACGGCCGGGCCGTGCACGAGGCGGCGCGGGAGGCCGTCGCGGACGCCCGCGACCGCGGCTGGCGGCCCGGCCGCACCGTGGGCCTGCTGCACGCCATCGTGCTGGGGGACGTGGCGAACTGGCGCGACTTCTACCTCGTCGACGGGGGCAACCGCCGGTCGAGGGAGTACCTGCGGCTGTTGCCCTCGACGCCGGTCTCGATGCTGATGCAGGAATTCGGCTTCCACGGTCCGGCGATGAACGTCTCGGCCGCGTGCAGTTCCGCCAACGTGGCGCTGATCACCGCGAAGCTCTGGCTGGACGCGGGCATGGCCGACGACGTGATCTTCGTCGCGACCGACTTGTCCGCCACCCCGGACATGCTGGCGAGTTTCGTCCGGCTCGGCGCCGCGGTCACCGACGCCGAACCGATGGACGCGTGCCGCCCCTTCCAAGCGGGCAGTCGCGGGTTCAGCATGGGGGAGGCCTCGGTGGCGTTCGTACTGACCGGCTCGGCGGATCGGCCCTACGCCGCGGTGCTCGGCGGCGCGATGTCCAACGACGCCTATCACGTGGTGTCGGTCGATCCGGCCCACGAGCAGATCCTCGAATGCACTCGCCGCGCGCTCGCCGCCGCGGGAGTCGCCGCCGCGGACGTCCGTTACTTCAACGCGCACGGCACCGGGACCCGGCAGTGCGACGCGGCCGAGCACCATCTGATGGAGCAGGTGTTCGCCGACCGCCCGCATATCTACGCGCTGAAACCGCTGGCGGGCCACTGCCAGGGCGCTGCCGCCGCGGTCGAGGTGGCGGCGGCCGCGCTCACCTACGACCGCGGCATCGTGCCCGCGGCCCCGATCGTCGCGCCCGCGCATCCGCGGTTGCTGGACGGCCCGGCGCCGTTCGAGGGCGGCATCACCGTGAAACTCTCGCTCGGCATGGGCGGCAACAACTCCGCGGTGGTGCTCGGCCCCGCCCGGCCGTGATGCCCACGGACCGGACGTCATTCGACGGAGGCGTTCGAACCGCCGGGTCGTTCCCGAGTCCGCAACCCGCCGGTGCGGCCACCGGCCGATGGGGACTTTCGGCCCTGTTCGCGGCACCGCAGGCGGTGCTGGCATGGATCGGGACGGATCGCTCTGGAAAGCGGGGCAATGCAGATGGTCTCATCGGGGCTGCGATGCGCATCGGAACAGTGGACGACGGCGGCCGGTCCGGAAGTGGCGGTGACCACGCGAGGGGAGGTGGCCGCCACGGACGTCACGCGGGCGGTGCGCGCCGTCGCTCGCGTGCTGCGCCGACATCATCTCGACGCTCCGGCCCGGGTGCGTCTGAGCGCGCCGGCCGACCCGGAGGTGCCGACGGTGGTGCAGGTCGACGTGCGCCATCTCGACGTCGTCATCCGGGTCCAGGTCACCGGGCCGCGCGGGTTCGCGGTGACCTTCGCCGCCGAACGGCTCGACCGCCGGTTGGCCAGGATGGCCGCGCGGGAGGCGCGGACCTGGCCCGATCCGGCCCGGCCTCCGCTGGCCAGCGCCGGTGCACCGCGTCCGATCGTCCGCCGTAAGCGGTGCGCCCTGTCCACCTGCACGCCGGCCGAAGCGGTCGCGGTGCTGGACGCCATGGACTACGACGCCCACCTGTTCACCGACGCCGAGACCGGTGAGGACGCGGTGGTGCACTGGGCGGCGGCGGGTGTGCGGCTCATCCGCCAGCGGGCGACCTCTGCGCCGATCTGGTCGCCGGAGACGGTCCGGAGTACCCCGCCGATCGTCGTGGACGCCGCACCCGCCGCCTGCCTGGATCCGGTCGAAGCGGCGAATATGTTGTGCCGCAAGGGATTGCCGTTCCTGTTCTGCACCGACCCGAGCAGCGGACGCGGCGGGCTGCTGTACCGGCGCCACGACGGTGATCTGGCGCTCGTCGCGCCCGCCTGAGCTAGGCCAGCGGTGCGGACCAGTGCACCCTCGTCCCGCCGCTCTCGGTCCGCCCGACCGTGCAGCGGCCGTCGGACATGGTCGCGCGCTGCGCGAGGTTGGCCAGCCCGCTCGGTGTCACCTCCGCGGGCATCCCGGTGCCGTTGTCCTCGACGAGGACGGTCAGCTCGTCGCCGACGGTGATCTCGACGGCGAGCCGGCTGCCGCCGGAGTGGCGCACGGCGTTGCTGACCGATTCGCGCACCACGGCCTCGGCGTGGTCGGCGAGCGCGTCGCCCACCACCGACAGCGGTCCGGCGAACCGCATACTGGTGCGGAACGCGCCGCCCGCGGTCTGCTGGCGGACGGCGTCCTCCAGCCGCCGCCGCAGCGGATCGCCGCCGTGCAGGTCGAAGATCGATGTGCGGATCTCCTGCACGACCTCCTGCAAACCGTCCATTTCCGCCGAAAGCCGTCGCCGTACTTCGGGATCCTCTGTGCGCGCCGCCGTGGCGCGTAACCCCAGCCCGACCGCGAACAGCCGTTGGACGACATGATCGTGCAGATCGCGCGCGATGCGGTCACGGTCGGCCAGCACGTCGAGTTCGCGCATCCTGCGCTGGGTCTCGGTCAATTGCATGGCCAGCGCCGCCTGGTCGGTGAACGCGGCGGTCAGCTCGACCAGCTCGCCGGGGTACGGGGCGCCGTCGGGTGGACGCACGAGGATCAGCACGCCGAGCACGAGGTCCGCGGTCTGCAACGGCAGCACCAGCGCGGGCCCTGCCGCGCCGACCGCGGCGCCGAGATCATCCGGACCGGCATCGGGCACCTGCACCGGCGCGCGCTGCGTGAACACCGCGCCGGTCGCGGTGCCCGCGACGCGCAGTCGTTCGGGTCCCGGCCCGGGGCCGAACCATTGCGCCACAACGAGTTCGGTGGCTTCGTCGGGTGGTGTCGCGGGCGGCGCCACGGCCAGCAGCGCCTGCTGGGAGCCGGTCAGCGCGCGGGCGCGCGCGACCACCTGCGCCAGCACCAGGTCCGGCGCCGTGCCCGCGAGGAATTCGGTCGCGATGTCGCGGGTCGCCTCGATCCAGGCTTGCCTGGTTCGCGCGGACTCGTACAGCCTGGCGTTCTCGATGGCGATGCCCGCCGCGGCGGCCAGCGCCAGCACGATGGCCTCGTCGTCCTCGGTGAAGGGTTGTCCCCCCGTCTTCTCGGTGAGGTAGAGATTGCCGAAGATCTCCTCGCCGATCCGCACCGGCACCCCGAGGAAGCTGCCCATCGCGGGATGGTCGGCCGGAAAACCTACGGAGGCGGGATGTTCCGACAGGTCGTCCAGCCGGATCGGTCGCGGGTGCGCCAACAACAGTCCGAGTACGCCCTGCCCGGCGGGCGAGCGTCCGATGTGGGTGTGCGTCGTGTCGTCGACGCCCTCGAAGAGGAATTCGACCGGTCGCTCGTCGTGCCCGCGAACACCGAGCGCTCCGTACCGGGCGTCGACCAGGCGGGTAGCGGTGCGCAGAAGGGCGCGCAAGGTGTCGAGAACCGTTGACGGAAGAGGGGGGATGAGGTGCGTCATAAAGGAGTCGGGGAGGCCGGTGGGGTGCGCACAGCGGGCTCAGTGTAATCGCACGCCGGTGCGTACGGCGCGGATTGTGCATCGCGATGAGCGGACGTCGCCGGAGGCGCCGGCCCGGGCCAGGTGGCCGGTCCGTCCGGATCGGTCACCCCGTGTGCACCATGTTCTCCGCCACACGGACGCGGAGTGAAGTCGAACACCATCGCGCCCGCGGCAGCCGGGCGGACCCGCTGCCGGTACCTTGTCGGTGGGATACCGGTTGCCCCGGCGGGCGGTGGCGACGGCGGCCGAGGGGAATGACCGGCGCTGTCGCGCTGTTGACCAGTGGTGCCGGGAGGGCGATGCTACGAAGGCGTCCTGGCCTGTTTCCCGGCCCCATCCGTACCGTCCGCCCGCCGGTGTTGCCGCCATTCGTCGAGGTGACGGGCGGTCCGCGAAACTTGTCGGTGCCCATGCCTAGCATGGCGGCCGGGGGTATGTCTGGACGCCGAACACGAAGGAGAAGGGACGGCCTGTGGCGGAACGCCTCACTGTGCGCGGAGCTCGGGAGCACAACCTCAAGGGTGTCGATCTCGACCTGCCCCGCGACAGCCTCATCGTGTTCACCGGCCTGTCCGGCTCCGGCAAGTCGAGCCTGGCCTTCGACACGATCTTCGCGGAGGGGCAGCGGCGCTACGTCGAGTCGCTGTCGGCGTACGCGCGACAGTTCCTCGGGCAGATGGACAAGCCCGACGTCGACTTCATCGAGGGCCTGTCGCCCGCGGTGTCCATCGACCAGAAGTCGACCAACCGCAATCCGCGCTCGACCGTGGGCACCATCACCGAGGTCTACGACTACCTGCGGCTGCTCTACGCGCGGGCGGGCACCCCGCACTGTCCGGTGTGCGGCGAGCTGATCGCCAAGCAGACGCCGCAGCAGATCGTCGACCAGGTGCTGGCCATGGAGGAGGGCATCCGCTTCCAGGTGCTCGCGCCGGTGGTGCGCACCCGCAAAGGCGAGTTCGTCGACCTGTTCGACCAGCTCAACACGCAGGGCTACTCCCGCGTGCGGGTCGACGGCGTGGTGTACCCGCTCACCGATCCGCCCAAGCTGAAGAAGCAGGAGAAGCACGACGTCGAGGTCGTCATCGACCGGCTGGCGGTCAAGCCGACGTCCAAACAGCGCTTGACCGATTCCATCGAGACCGCACTGCGGCTCGCCGACGGCATCGTGGTCCTCGATTTCGTCGACCGCGACGAGCACGCGCACGACCGGGAGCGCCGTTTCTCCGAGCGTCTCGCCTGCCCGAACGGTCACCCGCTGGACATCGAGGACCTGGAGCCGCGCTCGTTCTCGTTCAACTCGCCCTACGGCGCCTGCCCGGACTGCACCGGCCTCGGCATCCGCAAGGAGGTCGACCCGGAACTGGTGGTGCCCGATCCGGCGCTGAGCCTGAACGAAGGCGCCATCGCGCCGTGGTCGCGCGGGCAGACCGCCGAATACTTCACCCGGCTGCTGTCCGGCTTGGCGGATTCCATCGGTTTCTCCATGGACACCCCATGGCAGGATCTGCCCCTGAAGGCGCGCAAGGCGGTGCTGGAAGGCAGCGCCGACCAGGTGCACGTGTCCTACACCAACCGCTACGGCCGTAAGCGCTCGTACTACGCGGACTTCGAGGGCGTGATGCCGTTCCTGCAGCGGCGCATGGAGAGCACCGAGTCCGAGCAGATGAAAGAGCACTACGACGGGTACATGCGCGACATTCCGTGCCCGGTGTGCAACGGCGCCCGGCTGCGCCCGGAGATCCTCGCCGTCACCATCGCCGCGAACGGCGACAAGAAGTCCATCGCCGACGTCAGCGACCTGTCCATCGGCGAATGCTCGGCGTTCCTCAATTCGCTCACCCTCGGCGAGCGCGAAGCCGCCATCGCCGGGCAGGTGCTCAAGGAGGTGCAGGCGCGGCTGGGCTTCCTGCTCGACGTCGGCCTGGAGTACCTCACGCTGTCGCGCGCGGCGGCCACGCTGTCCGGCGGTGAGGCGCAGCGGATCCGGCTCGCCACCCAGATCGGCTCCGGTCTGGTCGGCGTGCTGTACGTACTCGACGAGCCGTCCATCGGCCTGCACCAGCGGGACAATCGCAGGCTCATCGAAACCCTCACGCGGCTGCGCAATCTCGGCAACACGCTGATCGTGGTCGAGCACGACGAGGACACCATCCGCGCCTCGGACTGGGTGGTCGACATCGGCCCCTTCGCCGGCGAGCACGGCGGCACGGTGGTGCACAGCGGGCCCTACGAAGAGCTGCTCACCGATCCGAACTCACTGACCGGGGCGTACCTGTCGGGCCGCGAGCGGATCGAGGTGCCGCTGGTGCGCCGTCCGGTCACGAAGAAACGGCAGCTCACCGTCGTGGGAGCGAACGAGCACAACCTCAAGGGCATCGACGTGGCCTTCCCGCTCGGCGTGCTGACCTCGGTGACCGGCGTCTCCGGCTCGGGCAAGTCGACTCTGGTGAACGACATCCTGGCCACCGTGCTGGCGAACCGGCTCAACGGCGCGCGGCAGGTGCCGGGCAGGCACACCCGGGTCAACGGGCTCGACCACCTGGACAAGCTGGTGCAGGTGGACCAGTCGCCGATCGGCCGCACGCCGCGGTCCAACCCGGCCACCTACACCGGCGTCTTCGACAAGATCCGCACGCTGTTCGCGGCCACCACCGAGGCGAAGGTGCGCGGGTACCAGCCGGGCCGGTTCTCGTTCAACGTCAAAGGCGGTCGCTGTGAGGCCTGCTCCGGTGACGGCACGCTGAAGATCGAGATGAACTTCCTGCCGGACGTCTACGTCCCTTGCGAGGTCTGCCACGGCGCCCGCTACAACCGGGAAACCCTCGAGGTGCACTACAAAGGCAAGACCATCGCCGAAGTGCTGGACATGTCCATCGAGGAGGCGGCCGAGTTCTTCGAGCCGGTCACCTCGATCCACCGTTACCTCAAGACACTGGTGGACGTGGGGCTCGGCTACGTGCGCCTGGGCCAGAGCGCTCCCACCCTCTCCGGCGGCGAGGCCCAGCGGGTGAAACTTGCCGCCGAGTTGCAGAAGCGGTCCACCGGCCGCACCGTCTACATCCTCGACGAGCCGACCACCGGCCTGCACTTCGAGGACATCCGCAAGCTGCTCAACGTAATCAACGGCCTGGTGGACAAGGGCAACACGGTGATCGTCATCGAACACAACCTGGACGTCATCAAGACCTCCGACTGGGTGATCGACATGGGCCCCGAGGGCGGCTCCGGCGGCGGCACCGTCGTGGCGGAAGGCACGCCGGAGGAGGTCGCCGCCGTCGCGCACAGCTACACCGGCCAGTTCCTGAAAGAGGTGCTGGACCAGCCGCCCGCGCCACGGAGCGCTGTGAAGAAGGCTCCGGCGAAGAAGGCTGCCGCGGCGAAGGCCGCCAAGCGTCCGGTGAAGAAGGCCGCGGCGGTCGGCTGATCCGTCCTGCGATGCGGCGCGGTTCGTGTTTCCGCGGACCGCGCCGCTGCTCGCGTCAGCGGTTGGCGATGACGTGGATCAGCTCGGCGAGTTCCTTCGGCTTGGACCACATCGGCCAGTGGCCCGTGGGCAGGTCGACGTATTCGGCATCGATGCGGGCCAGCTCGGCGAAGAGCGGGGCTTCCCCGTTGTCGCGCAGCTTCTCGACCAGCTCGGCGGTCATGCTGCTGCAGATCACGGTGGTCGGCACCGCCAGCCGGGCGGGCGAGTCGCTCAAGCGCAGCGGGGCGGCCGCGACGGACGCGGGCTGCGGCACCGCGCGCTCGCGGAACCGCGTCAGGACGGCGTCGTCGAGGCCGGCCAAGCTGTTGCCCGCGGCCTCCAGCTCCGGCCAGTCCGGCAGGGTCCACTCGCGTGCGGCGACGTCCAGTGCGGAATTGATGACGAAACCGTTCGGCAGCGGCGCGCTGTCGACGTAGATCGCCCGGCGGAACAAGCCGGGTGCCCGGTCGATGGCGAGATACGCGGGCGCCGCGCCGCCGGAGTGCGCGACGAGCACGACGGGCTCGCCCGCGGGTACCGCGTCGATGATCGCTTGCGCCTGGGATTCCAAGGTGGCCGACAACCGGTCGGGATCGGTGGCGTCCAGACCCGGCAGCGTCAGCGCCGATACCTCGTTGCCACGCTGCCGCAGATCGGGTGCGACCTCGTCCCACGCCCATGCGCCGAGCCAGAATCCGGGAGCGAGCAGAATCCGAGTAGCCATGGGCTCACTGTGCCCTACCCATTGGGAAATTTCCTAAACTTCGTGTCCCCATGCGTGATTCGCGCACAATTTCCGGCCGCGCTTCGGAATTCCGTGGGGCGTCGAGATGGTGGGTTCGGCCTGCGGCGCCATCGATATCCGACATATCCGACTGCCGGCGATGGCGCGACGAGGCGGGCGGCGGTGAGACCACCGGTCGCACGCGCCGAGGGGCCGGTCCGCTGATCGTCGCCGAGGCGGGGTGGACCGGTCGCGCCTGTCCCTGCCGCATGCCGACGAATGCTCGCGGTCGGCGGCTCATCGCAGTGCGGTACCGGCCGTCGTCGCCCAGCACGCCGACCGAGGCTTGGTTCGCGCGGTCGCGGTGGCCCAGCCGAGCCGATCAGTAGACGGGGCCGGTGTACTTCTCGCCCGGGCCCTTACCCGGCTCATCCGGATGCGCGGAGGACTCGCGGAAGGCCCGTTGCAGCGACTGCAACCCTTCGCGAATCGGCCCGGCGTGCGGGCCCAGGTACTCCACCGACGCCGTGACGAGTCCGGCCAGCGCCGTGATCACGCGGCGCGCCTCGTCCAGGTCGCGGCGCGGGCTGGTGTCCGGGTTCTCGTCGGCCAGCCCCAGCTTCTCGGCCGCCGAGCTCATCAACATCACGGCGGCGCGGCTGATCACCTCGACCGCGGGGATGTCGGCCAGTTCGCGGACGGAGGCGTCGAGCTCGTCAGTCATGTCTTCAGGCTAGCGACGCCGCCCGCAGCATCCGGAGGTGGCCGATCTCCGAGACGTTCTTCATCAGCTCCGCGTTCACCCAGCCCGCCGAGTGGGCGACGGTCAAACCGGCGTCGGCGGGCCACGGGTGGGCGGACGGGCGGTCCAACTCGGTCTCGTCGAACCCGTCGAGCGCCCGCGTCCACTCGGTGTGCAGCTCGCGCAGGCGGGCGACGGCCGCGGCGCCGTCACCGGGCCAGTGCACGTCCTCCCGCGCGGGTGGGGTGCGGCCCTCGGCGTGGTCGATGGCCGCGCCCCACCACCAGTCGATGTGCCAGGTCAGCCAGCCGATCGTCGGGACGGGCACGGGGTCGGGTTCGGTGTCGGCCCAGTCCGGGCGCCACACGCCCTCGGCGTCGGGACGTACTGTCCAGGTGAGGTCGGCGGGTTCCCAGAGGAAGTCCTCCGGCGTGAGGGCGTCGAGGTGGATACCGGCGAGGGCCCAGGTCAGGTCGAACTGCCATCGCAGCAGGTCACGGCGGGGTGCACGCATCGGGGGAGCCTGGCACGGTGGCGGCGGCCGGGCAACCGATTTAGAGCCGATTCGGCGATAGCCGAACGGAATGTTAGACTTTCCGCTGACGACCGCCCCGGGCTTGCCCTGGGGCTGATAAGTGGAGCCCGACTCCCACCGTTGCCGACGAGTCATCGTACGGTCCAGCGGTCCGGTCACCCGCCCTCGAGGGCGGGTTTCTCGTGTAGTGGTTCTCGCGGAGAACCCGACCACGAGAGTCGATCCGAGTTCTCTCGTGGTCGGTGATCGGTCGACATCGGGCCCCGTGCGCGGAATACCGCACCGGGGCCTTCGTGTTGAAAAGGGGTTGCAGTTATTGCGCGCGGTCGTCTGACGACACCGCTTGACCTAGGAGGCCCCATCAGCACTGAGACCCGCATCAACGATCGCATCCGTGTTCCCGAGGTCCGGCTCATCGGACCTGGCGGCGAGCAGGTTGGGATCGTGCGTGTTGAAGATGCACTACGCGTCGCCCTCGAAGCCGACCTCGATCTGGTCGAGGTGGCACCCGATGCCCGTCCGCCGGTCTGCAAGATCATGGACTACGGCAAGTTCAAGTACGAGACGGCGCAGAAGGCGCGCGAGTCTCGGAAGAACCAGCAGCAGACGGTGATCAAGGAGCAGAAGCTCCGCCCGAAGATCGATGACCACGACTACGAGACCAAGAAGCGCAACGTCGTTCGCTTCCTCGAGGCCGGGTCCAAGGTCAAGGTGACGATCATGTTCCGGGGCCGCGAGCAGTCCCGCCCCGAACTCGGCTTCCGGCTGCTGCAGCGGCTGGCGTCCGACGTCGCCGACCTCGGCTTCGTGGAAACCTCGGCCAAGCAGGACGGTCGCAACATGACCATGGTCCTCGCCCCCCACAAGGGCGCGAAGACCCGGGTGAAGGCGCAGCAGGAGTCGGCTCCGCGCCCGGCGCCGAGCGCCGCCCCGGCCGGTCAGCCCGCTGCGGAGCAGGCCGAGACGGCCGGCCCGCAGTAACACCGATCAGAACACCGGCGGTCCGCCCCGACCGCCGGGACGACAGATAGAGGAATCCATCCATGCCGAAGATGAAGACGCACAGCGGCGCCTCGAAGCGATTCAAGGTGTCCGGCAAAGGCAAGCTGCTGCGCCAGCAGGCGAACCGTCGCCACCTGTTCGAGCACAAGCCCACCCGCCGGACGCGTCGTCTGGACGGCGTGGAGGTCGTCGCCGCCGCCGACGTCCGTCGCGTGAAGAAGCTGCTCGGTCTCTGATCGCGCCCCCGCGCAGACCGGCAAGCACACCGCGACCGGAGCAACTCCGTCGCCACCCCCCGACCCCATTTCCGGGCGCCGCCCCGCGCCCCCAGATCGAACAGGACTGACCAGTGGCACGCGTCAAAAGGGCCGTCAACGCTCAGAAGAAGCGCCGTTCCATCCTCGAGGCCTCCAAGGGCTACCGCGGCCAGCGCTCGCGGCTGTACCGCAAGGCCAAGGAGCAGCAGCTGCACTCGCTCACCTATGCCTACCGGGACCGCCGGGCGCGCAAGGGTGACTTCCGCAAGCTGTGGATCGCGCGCATCAACGCCGCCGCGCGGATCAACGACATCACCTACAACCGCTTCATCCAGGGCCTGAAGGCCGCCGGGGTGGAGGTGGACCGCAAGATCCTCGCCGAGCTCGCGGTGTCGGACGCCGAGGCGTTCGCCGGTCTCGTCGCGGTCGCCAAGGCCGCCCTGCCGCAGGATGTCAACGCGCCGGCCGCCTGAGCCGCAGTCGTTGGCACACGGACACTTTTCGGAACGACCCGTGGAAGCGCTCAGTGAGCGCAATCCGCGGGTCGTTTCCGCTGTCAAGCTGCAGCGCGGAGCGCAGCGTCGCAAGGCGGGCCGATTCCTCGCCGAAGGCGCCAATGCCGTGGCCGCCGCGCTGGAGACCACGCGCGTGCATGAGCTGTTCTATTCGAAGACGGCCGCCGAACGCGACCACGCGCTGATCGCGGGGGCGGCCGCGACGGGTGTTCGCACCACGCTGGTCAGCGATCGAGCGGCACAGCATCTGGCCGAGACCGTCACCGCACCCGGACTGGTGGCGGTGTGCGATCTGCTCGACGTGCCCTTGTCCCGGATTCTCCAGGCTCGACCGCGCATGCTGGCCGTCCCCGTCGAGATCGCCGAGCCGGGAAACGCGGGCACGCTCGTGCGGGTAGCGGATTCGGTCGGCGCCGACGGCGTGGTGCTGGCCGGCGACACCGTCGATCCGCACAACGGCAAATGTGTGCGGGCCAGTGCGGGCAGCATCTTCCACGTGCCGATCGCGCGGCACCGCGACGTCGCCGAGACGCTCGATTCCATCGCCGCGGCGGGAATCACGATCCTGGCGACGGCGGCGAACGGCGAAGTCGACCTGGACGACGCCGACGAACTGTTCACCCGGCCGGTGGCCTGGCTGTTCGGCAACGAGGCGCACGGTCTCGACCCGGCCGTCGCACGCCGCGCCGACCACCGCATCCGCATCCCGATCCGCGGCCGCGCCGAAAGTCTGAATCTGGCGACGGCCGCCGCGATCTGCCTCTACGCGAATTCGCGCGTGCGGTATTGAGCTGTGTTCGATCTGCCGCGCCTTCGGCGCGGCGTGTTCGCGGCCCGAGGCCGGCTCGGAACGCGGTGCGCGCGGTGCCGGCCCAATTCGATCTGACCGCGGGTATTCGAGTCACATTCCCGAAGCCGTCGAAGAGATCCTGCGATACACGACGGTTGTGTACTACTTCGTCCGCACGGCGGTCGCCGATACGGTGCTCGGTGATGTGCCGCCGGTACTCCTGTGACTACTGGTGCCAGTGGGTTGATTCTCCCGCGTATGCGGCATTGCCTGTTCGCGGCGCTCCTATGGGGTGACCGCTCGCCTTCAGTGGCGTCGCCTTCGGGTTGTGCCGCTCATGACGTGGCCGAGGTCGTCAGTCGCCTCGGGTGATCAGGTCTTCCATGATCTCCATCGCCCATGCGGCGGGCCCCGCGTCCGGGCCCGCTACCCGCATCGCGCTCATCACGGTGAGGAGCATTCCGGTGGCGAGGAAGCGCCGCGCCTCGGTTTCCGATGCGCCCGTCAGGTCCCGGATCAGGTGGTAGATGTCGCCGAATCGGCTCCGGACCTCGTCGCCGATCTCCGGATCCGCGCTGGCGGCGAATCCGTGCAGCAGCACCTGGAGCAATTCTCGTTCGGCGAGGAAGTGGTGGTAGCCGTTGCCGAGGGCGGCCATCGCCGCCTCGGGGTCCGCCTCCGGCTCCGCCTCGGCCCGCGCGGTGCGGAAGATTTCCTCGATCCGGTCGCATACGCGATGCAGGGCCACCCGGAACAGGTTCTGCTTGGTGCCGAACAGCCGGATGACGTACGGCTGTGACACGCCGGAGCGCCGGGCGATCTCGTCGGTGCGGGTAGCGGCGTAACCGGATTCGGCGAACGCGGACACCGCTGCCCGCAGCACCTGCTCGCCCCGTTCGGAGGCCGTCATCCTGGTTCTGGTCGCCATCATGCTCCGTTTCCGAAGGTAATCGTGCTTTCACTTGACATGTTATCAGTCGATGCATACCGTTCTCCATAAGTTATCGGTCGATTACAACAAGGACTGGACATGACCGAGACTCTTCCCACCACCGCGCCGCCCGTCGGCGCGCCCGCGGCCGAGATCGGCGGCCGCAGGCTCGCCGCCGTGCTGGCCGCGGTCGGCATCCCGATGTTCATGGTCACGCTGGACAACCTGGTCGTGACCAACGCGCTGCCGGTGATCCGCACCGAGCTGGGCGCCTCGCTGGCCGACCTGCAATGGTTCGTCAACGCCTACACGCTGTCGTTCGCCTCCCTGCTGCTCACCGCGTCCGCCGTCGGCGACCGGCTCGGCAGGCGCCGGATCTTCCTGCTCGGCATCGCCCTGTTCACGCTGGCGTCGGCGGCGTGCGCGCTGGCGACCGGGCCGGGCCTGCTCATCGCGGCGCGGGCGGTGCAAGGATTCGGCGCGGCCGCGGTGATGCCGCTGTCGCTGACCTTGCTGTCGGCGGCCGTCCCGGAGCGGATGCGCAACGCGGCCATCGGCATCTGGGGCGGCATCGCCGGCCTCGGTGTCGCGCTCGGGCCGCTGATCGGCGGCGCGGTGGTCGACGGACTGAGCTGGCAGTGGATCTTCTGGCTGAACGTGCCCATCGGGTTGGCCGTCCTGCCGTTCGCGGCGCGGGTGCTCGCCGAATCGCACGGCCGTGGCCGCCGCCTCGATCCGGTCGGCCTGCTGCTGTCGGCGGGCGGCGTGCTCGCGATCGTGTGGGGCGTCATCCACGGCGCCGACGACGGCTGGACCTCGGCGAGCGTGCTGTCCGCGCTGATCGGCGGCGCCGTGCTGCTGGCCGGCCTGCTCGTCTGGGAACTGCGCGTGCCCGAGCCGATGCTGCCGCTGCGGTTGTTCCGCTCCCGGGCTTTCAGCGTGAGCAACGTGGTCGGCTTCGCCTTCTCGGTCGGCGTGTTCGGCTCGATCTTCCTGCTCGCCCAGTACTTCCAGGTGGTGCAGGGCTACAGTCCGCTGGAATCGGGCGTGCGCACCATGCCGTGGACCATGGCGCCGATGGTGGTCGCGCCGATCGCGGGCCTGCTGGTCGACCGAATCGGCGCGCGCACCTTGATCACCACCGGGCAGGTGCTGCTGGCCGTCGCGCTGGCCTGGATGGCCGCCATCACCACGGTGGACATTGGCTACGGCTCGTACGTCGCACCGTTCGTACTGGCGGGCGTGGGCATGGGGCTGACCTTCGCGCCAGCGTCGACCATCGTGATGGCCAGCGCGGCTCCGGAGGACCAGGCGATGGCCTCGGGCACCAACAACACCGTCCGGGAGGTGGGTGTCGCGATGGGTGTCGCGGTGCTGGCGTCGGTGTTCGCCTCGTCGGGCTCCTACCTGGATCCGCAGAGCTTCGTGGACGGTCTCGTGCCCGCGGTCTGGGTGGGGGCGGCGATCGTCGGGGCGGGGGCGCTGACCTCGCTGCTGCTGCCGCGCCGGGTCACTGCGGCGAGCTGAGCCCGATCCGTGCGTCCCTGTCCGTGCTGTGCGCGGACAGGGTTCGTCGTCTGCCTGCGCGCCGCGACCGCGCCACAGTCGTCCCGCGCGCGTCACCGCCATGCGCAGTAGGCCCGATGACGTGCCCGCTCCGCGGCTCGGGGCGGATGACCATCGGCGCGTCGTACGCTGCGCGGCGGCCGATTCCGCTCATCGTGCGGAGGAAACCCTGCGGGAGTAGCCGGCACATCACTCGGTGCGCCACGGCAGTGCGGCGACCGACACCGGGGCCTGCGCCGTGTCGAGGGTAATCCACGTGAAGGGCCTGCGGCCGATCCAATAGTGTGTAGTCGACGCAATAGTGTTCCGTGAACGCTAGGCCGTTCACCAGCAGCAGGGCGGGCAGGCGATCAGCTGTGCCCGCGAACCGAAGGGGAGAGACGGAGCATCGTGGCCGACGACATCGACGCAGGCGAGCAGAACGCAGCGCTGACCGAGGAGGCACTGGCCGCGGCCGCGGCGGCCGCCGAGAAGGCGTTCGCCGCTGCCGCCGACCTGGATGCGCTCGCGGTCGCGAAAACCGAGCACCTCGGCGGCAAGGCGCCGCTGGCTCTGGCGCAGCGGGCGCTGGGCAGCCTGCCCAAGTCGGAGAAGGCCGATGCGGGCAAGCGCGTCAACGTCGCCAGGACCCGGGTCTCGGAGGCGTGCGAGGCCCGCCGTGCCGCGTTGCTGGCCGAGCGCGACGCCGCGGTGCTGGTCGCCGAGACCATCGACGTGACGCTGCCCGCGAGCCGCGCCGCCGTCGGCGCCCGCCACCCGATCACCGTCATCTCCGAGCAGGTCGCCGACGTCTTCGTCGCGATGGGCTGGGAAGTCGCCGAAGGTCCCGAGGTGGAGACCGAGCACTTCAACTTCGACGCGCTGAATTTCCTGCCCGACCATCCGGCCCGCACCATGCAGGACACCTTCCACATCGCGCCGGAAGGGTCGCGCCAGGTGCTGCGTACGCACACCTCTCCGGTGCAGGTGCGCTCGATGCTGGAACGCGACTTGCCGATCTACGTGGTCTGCCCGGGCCGCACCTTCCGCACCGACGAGCTGGACGCCACGCATACGCCGGTGTTCTCGCAGGTCGAGGGTCTGGCGGTGGACAAGGGCCTGACCATGGCGCATCTGCGCGGCACGCTGGACGCGTTCGCCAGGGCGCTGTTCGGCCCGGATACCCGGACGCGCATGCGCCCCAACTACTTCCCGTTCACCGAGCCCTCCGCCGAGGTCGACGTGTGGTTCCCGGACAAGAAGGGCGGTCCCGGCTGGGTCGAATGGGGCGGCTGCGGCATGGTGAACCCGAAGGTGCTGATCGCCAGCGGCATCGATCCCGAGGTGTACAGCGGGTTCGCGTTCGGCATGGGCTTGGAGCGGACGCTGCAGTTCCGCAACGGCATCCCGGACATGCGCGACATCGTCGAGGGCGACGTGCGCTTCACGCTGCCCTTCGGTATCCGGTCCTGACCCCACCCTTCGATCGAGAGAGCGAAACGTCAAGTGCGAGTAGCGCAGTCCTGGCTGACCGATATCATCCAGCGCACCAACCCGGAGTGGTCGGTGACGCCGGAGGAGCTCGACGCGGGATTCGTCCGGGTCGGGCTGGAAGTCGAAGAGGTCGACGAGCTCCGGCGGGTCGCGGGCCCGGAGGGCGGCGAGCCGCCGCTGGTGGTCGGCCGGGTCGCCGAGATCACCGAACTCACCGAGTTCAAGAAGCCGATCCGCTTCTGCAAGGTGGATATCGGCAAGCCCGAGCTGCAGGAGATCATCTGCGGCGCCCGGAACTTCCAGGTCGGTGACCTGGTGGTGGTGGTGCTGCCCGGCGGCGTGTTGCCCGGCGGGTTCGAGATCACCTCGCGCAAGACCTACGGCCACGTCTCCAACGGGATGATCTGCTCGGTCGCCGAACTCGGCATCGGCAAGGACCATTCCGGCATCCTGGTGCTGGAGCCGGGCACCGCCGAGCCGGGTGTCGACGCCAACGCGCTGCTCGGCCTGGACGACACGGTCATCGAGCTGAACATCACGCCCGACCGGGGCTACTGCTTCTCGGTGCGCGGCCTGGCCCGCGAACTGGCCTGTGGTTTCGATCTCGAATACGCCGACCCGGCGGTGCGGACCCTGCCCGACCACGAGCAGGAAGCCTGGTCGATCCGGGTCGAGCCGGATTCGAAGTGCACCCGTTTCGCGGCGCGCCGGGTCACCGGCATCGACCCGAACGCGGTCAGCCCGTGGTGGTTGCAGCGCAGGCTGCTGTTGTCGGGCGTGCGCCCGATCTCGCCGGCGGTGGACGTCACCAACTACGTGATGCTCGAGCTGGGGCAGCCGCTGCACGCCTTCGACGCGGCCAGGGTGGCGGGCGGCCTGGTGGTCCGCGCCGCGAACGCGGGCGAGACGCTGCGCACGCTGGACGACGTGGAGCGCACGCTGGACGCCGAGGACGTGGTGATCGCCGACGATTCCGGCGTCATCTCGCTGGCCGGTGTGATGGGCGGGGCCAGCACCGAGGTCGGCGCGGACAGCACCGACATCCTGCTGGAGGCGGCTACCTGGAACCCGCTGCTGATCTACCGCACCGCGCGCAGGCACAAGCTGGTGTCCGAGGCGGGTAAGCGGTACGAGCGGGTCGTCGATCCGGAGATCAACGTCGCCGCACTCGACCGGGCGGCCACGCTGCTGGCCGAGATCGCCGGAGGCACCGTCGAACCCGTGCTGACCGACGTCCGGGCCCCGCTTCCGGCGCCCGCGCCCATCCGGATCGACATCGATCTGGCCGACCGCGTCGCGGGCGTCACGTACCCGACCGGGACCTCGGCGCGGCGCTTGGCCCAGATCGGCTGCACCGTCGAGGTCGGCGTCAGCGAGGCCGGGCACGGTCAGCTGGTGGTGACCCCGCCGAGCTGGCGGCCGGATCTGGCTCAGCCCGCCGACCTGGTGGAAGAGGTGCTGCGGCTGGAGGGTCTCGAGCAGATCCCGTCCGTGCTGCCCACCGCACCGGCCGGGCGGGGACTCACGGCCACCCAGCGCCGTCGCCGCGCCGTCAGCCGCGCGCTGGCGTTCGCGGGCGCTGTGGAGGTCCCGCCGCCGGTGTTCCTGCCCGCCGGGGTGTTCGACACCTGGGGTCTGGACGCCGACGACCCGCGCCGCGCCACCACGAAGGTGCTCAATCCGCTGGACGTCGAGCGCGCCGAGCTGGCCACCACCCTGCTGCCCGGTTTGCTCGAGGTGGCCGCCCGCAATATCTCGCGGGGCGCGCGTGATCTGGCGATCTACGGCATCGCGCAGGTCGTGCTGCCCGGGGCGAGGACCAGGGCGATCGATCCGCTGCCGGTGGACCGTCGCCCCACCGACGAGGAGATCGCCGAGCTGCTCGACTCGCTGCCCGAACAGCCGGTGCACGTGGCCGCCGTCCTGACCGGCCGTCGCGAGCCGCGCGGGCCGTGGGGGCCGGGCCGTCCGGTCGAAGCCGCCGACGCGTTCGCTCTCGCCGACGCCGTCGCGGACGCGGCCGGTGTGACCATCGAGCGCCGCGCGGCGGCACACTTGCCCTGGCACCCCGGCCGCTGCGCCGAACTGGTGGTGGACGGCGCCGTCGTCGGCTACGCGGGCGAACTGCACCCCGCCGTGCTGGAACGTTCCGGTCTGCCGCCACGCACCTGCGCCGTCGAACTCGACCTGGACGCGTTGCCGCTGCGGGAAGCCCGGCCGGTTCCGACGGTGTCGCCGTTCCCGGCGGTGCTCCAGGACGTCTCGGTGAGCGTCGAGAGGACGGTTCCCGCGGCGTCGGTGCAGGCCGCGCTGCGCACCGGTGGCGGCGAACTGCTGGAGGACATCGCCCTGTTCGACGTGTACGAAGGCGCTCAGGCGGGCGAGGGACGCAAGTCGCTCACCTATGCCCTCCGCTTCCGCGCCGGCGACCGGACCCTCACCGAGGACGAGGCCAGTGCGGCGCGCGACGCGGCCGTCGCGGCGGCGGCCGACGCCGTGGGCGCGGTGCTGCGCGGCTGACGCCGAGTTCTCGTGGCGACAGAGGCCGTGCGGCTGAGGGCGTACGGCCTCGTTGTCACCGCCCGCTGTGTTCCGACGCTCGTTGGCGGCCGGTCGAGGTGGTGCGCCGGGGTCTCGGCCGGTTCGCTCGACCGTCCGATGCGGTGCCGCGCGCGGACCTCGTTCGCCGATATAGCGAGAGCATCCGGCCGGTGCGCGGGTGGATCGTCGCCGCCGGTCGACAGCGTGGCCCGTTGGACGCGATGTCGGCCGGACGCTTCGAGCCGCTCTGCCGGTGTCGCCGTCTCCTCGGTCTTCGTCGCCTTCGTGATCGAGGCCTCGGTCATCGAGATCGAAGTGCGGTGATCCGCCGGTGTCACGGCACCCCGCCGGACCCGGCCGCGCCTGTCCAGGAGTAAGAACGTGGGCATGCGACATCCGGCCCGTCCGATTCTCAACGCGCTGACCTATCTGCCGGAACGGACGCTGCTGCAGACCCCGGCGCTGCTCGGCATGGCGTACACCGACCTGTCCCTGCGCACCTCGGACGGGGAAACGCTGCACGCGTGGTGGATGCCCGCCGCGCATTCGGTCGGGCACGTCCTGTTCGCGCACGGCAACGCGGGCAATCTCGGTGACCGGGTGCCCATCTTCGCCTTGCTCACCGAGGCCGGTTTCGACGTGCTGGCCTTCGACTATCGCGGATACGGCCGCAGCACCGGCAGACCGACCGAGCACGGCACCTACCTGGACGCGCATGCCGCGCGGCGTGCGTTGCTCGCGCAGCCGGATGTCGATCCGAACCGGGTGCTGTATCTGGGCAAATCCCTCGGGGGCGGTGTCGTGCTGGAGCTGGCGCAGCACCATCCGCCCGCCGGGGTGATGCTCATGTCCACCTTCAGCGGTCTGCGTGATGCGGCTCGGTCGGTGTATCCGTTCCTGCCCGCCCCGCTGGTGCCGAACGCCTATCCGAACGAACGTCGCATCCGCGCGCTGCGCGCCC
Source organism: Nocardia sp. CY41 (assembly GCF_009829325.1). Lineage (GTDB taxonomy): Bacteria > Actinomycetota > Actinomycetes > Mycobacteriales > Mycobacteriaceae > Nocardia. The sequence goes on along the minus strand of NZ_VUOS01000022.1, from coordinate 67,001 downwards.
CGGTGCTGATCATGCACGGCGACCATGACGAACTGCTTCCGCTGCGGCACGCGCACCGGCTGTACGCCGCCGCGCCGGAGCCGAAACGACTCGTCGTCTTCCCCGGGGCCGGGCACAACGATCTGATCGTCGTCGGCGGATCGGCCTGGTACGACCTGGTGCGTGAGTGGGCAGGTGCGCTCGTGCGATCCTGAACGACGTGCGGTGCGCCCCCGCCTGCGTAGCCTGGCGGTATGAGCGACAACAGCGAAATGGTGACCCGGTTGGCGGGGCTGTCGGACGCGGAACTCGCCGGGGTTCTGCTGGTCGCCACGGCGGGGCGTCCCGGGTTCGCCGCGGTCCATGCGGCGCTGACCGGGCTGTTGGAGACCGGTGATGCGCGAGCCGCCGACGATGTGACTCCCGCCACTCCCGCCGACGCGGACATGCCTCCGCACCCGGCTCCGGAGGTATCCGGCCAGGTAGGCGGCGGTTCTGCGGTACCGGCGGTACCGGTACCGCCGCCCGGTATCACCGGCGACGCCGCGAGCGGCGGATATTCGGCTTCCGGTGTTCCTACTTTCGAGTCAGTTCGCGATAAGGTCGAGCAGCGCTACGGCACCGCGCAGGGGATGGGCGAACTCGACCGGCAGACTCCAGCGGGCCGCAGCGTGGACGAACAATGGCAGGCACGCGAGAAGGCCGCGCGGGAGCGCCTGGATCGGATACGGAAATCGTTGCACGGCAACGACATCGACCCGCACCAGCCGTGATCCGGGCCGGGCGGGCCGGACGAACAGTGATGGGTGGAATTCGATGAGCGAGCCGCGTGAGATCGCCGAACGGCTACTGGACGCCCAGGTGGAATTCCTGCTCGCGGAGGTGACCGGCGAGCGTTTCGCGGAGGTGATCGCGCGCGACACCGAGGCGGTCCTCGCAGTCGCCGACACGCTCGTCTTCCGGGACGTCGTGGAGCTCGAGCAGGCCAAGCAGACCGTCCGCACCGTCGTCGAACTGATCGGCGGCAGTCCGGTGTTCGCCGACATGGTCGGCGTGTTCGCCGATTCCATCTACGACCACATCGCCGCCAACGACGACTACACCCTCGGCGAGGTGGTCGAACGCGAACCGGTCGAGGCGCTGCTGGAGAAGATCTTCGGCATGCACCAGGCGCAGGAGCGCATCCTGGACCGGCTCACCGAGAGCCCGCTGGTGGCCACCGTCGCGTCGAAGTTCGTGGACAAGCTGATCAACGACTTCATGCAAGCCAACCGGGAGCGCGCCGAGAAGATCCCGGGCGTCTCCTCGCTGATGTCACTGGGCCAGTCGGCGGCCAATCGCGCCAAGAAGGTCGCCGCCGACAGCACGTTCGTCGGCGATCTTGCGGGCAAGGGCGCGCTGTTCGCGCTCAAACGCACCAACAACGCCATCCGCGAGATGCTGCGCGACGCGCCGGTACACGCCGCCGCGATGGAGTTCTGGGACCTGCACGCCGACGAACCGGTCAGCGGCCTGCGCGAATACCTCAGCCGGAAGGACCTCAACGAGCTGGTGCTGCTGTGCTACGAGATCGCCGTCACCACCCGCGAGAAGCACTACTTCGGCCTGCTACTGGACGAGTGCGTGGAGGTGTTCTTCACCAAGTACGGGGATTACACCCTGGCGGCCATGCTGCCCGAACTCGGCCTCACCGGTGACGACATCATGCGGGAGATCCTCCGGTACGGACCGGCGGTCATCGAGGGCGCGAAGCGCGAAGGAGTGCTCGCCGGGCTGATCCGCGAGCGCCTCGCCCCCTTCTACACCTCCGACAAGGTGCTCGACATCCTCGGCGGCTGAGGCCGAGGGGCTTTCATCTCGGCAGGGTGGGCACGATCGCTTCGCCGACGGTCGCGAGGCGTTCGCAGGGGTTCTGATCGGTGGTCTTGTTGACCAGCGTCAGTTGCAGCAGGCCCTGGCGAGCGGGGAAGAGCACATCGCACATCTGGTCCTTGGCGGCGTCGTCGACGCGGAACTGGCGTCCGGTGCGCCCGCCGATCGTGACGTCCTGGAAGTCGACATTGCCTGGCTTGCGCTCGAACTCGGCCACGGACATGCCGTTGGAGAACACGCCGAGGGTGAAGTCGGCGCCCTTCCAGCCGCAGATCTCCCAGCCTGGCTGCTTCACCCCGCCGACACCGACCTGCTTGCTCGCCGGATCGAGGCCCGCGCTCGTCAGCGCGGTGTCGGGGATGCCGGTGCAGGGATCGAACAGCTGGGTGGCGGTGCTCGCGGCCTGCGCGGTGGTGGTGGTCACCGGTGCCCCGCCGGACTCGTCGCCGCAGGCGGCCGCTCCGAGTACAAGTGCTATTGCCAAGGGAACCAACGTAATTCGGTGCGCCATCCAGCCCTCTTGCCCTCCGGTGTGTCGCGCCGGACTGTATCAGAGTCGCACCGCGAGGTTTCGCGGCGGGCGAGGACGGGTACCACGTTTCTCGTGCGGCTGTGCCGGCAGTCGCATTTCCATCGCCGAAATCGGTACCGCGCTGGAAGTCCCGATCGGGGTCGGCAAGCCGTCGTCCGCGGCCGGGCCGCCCGACACGTGATGTGCGCGTCGCCGTTGCCATCGAGAGGATCAGCGCCATTGTCCTGGCACTGCGACACGCGAAAGCAAACCATGCCGTCCTCGGTGAAGATCGTGGTGAGCGGCGGACTCGGCGCCGGGAAGACGACGTTCGTCGGGGCCGTCTCCGAGATCGGCCCGCTGGTGACCCAGGCGGAGACCGCCGAGCCGATCGTCGTCCTGGACGACCCGCAGCGGCGGGCGGACTGGAAGCCGACCACCGTCCCCGTCGACGTGGGACGGATCGACCTGGACAGCTCCCTGCTGCTGTACCTGTTCGGCGCCCCGGGTGCGGACGACCTCGCCTGGCTGTGGGACGACTTGGCCGAGGGTGCGCTAGGCGCGGTGATCGTGGTGGACACCAGCCGCGTCCACGACTGCCACGCTGTGCTGGACTATTGCGCGCGACACGGCACGCCCTTCGTCGTCGCGGTCAACCACGCCCGCGGCAGCGCCCGCGCCGACCTCGGCGAGGTGCGTGCCGCGCTCGCGCTCGCGGACTGGATCCCCGTGCTGGAATGCGATGCCAGCCGGCGCGACTCGGTCAAAGACGTATTGGTCGCACTGCTCGAACAGGTGCTGTCGCACCGGGCGGATCACCTTGTCGCCAGGAGCGCGGGTTGAGCGTGGCGCTCCGGCACCGGTCGTGACGAGGGTCTCGTGACTGTGCGCCGCACCCGTCCGCTGTATCGGACTCGCGCCCGAAGGTTTCACGGCGGTCGAAGGCGGATGTGAGCCAACGGGTCTCGGCGTTCGCTCGCGCGTGCGCGCGGAGGTCGGTTTGTCGTGCTCGTAACTCCTCGTTGCCAGTGTGTTTAGAAGTCCGCACACTGTCCGATTTGCCCGATTTTCGCGTTGACGGCGCGGTGGCCCTGTGACAGTTTGCCCTTGATTTCCGTGTGCTCGCTGTGGAGCAGGCGCGGCGGCTGATCGGAGGAGCAGAGGGTGGTGCGGTCACCTGGACGACCGGAGAATTCCGGGGGCGCAACGGTTGTCCCGCTCCGCGCTCCCGATGGCGAACGCCGAATGCCGGGCAGTGGCATCGTGCGTCCGCGGACCATCCGCGGGCAGCTGGCTCGCATCCTCGTCGTCTCGCTCGTTCTGGTGCTCGCCCTTCTGGGCGCGATGGTCGCCCGCGAGATAGATGCGTACCGCAAGAGCCGGGACACGGTGGGCGCGGTGTCGCTGGCGCTGGCGGTGCAGGATCTGGTGCACGAGACGCAGCGCGAGCGCGGCCTGACCAATGGCTTGCTCGGCGGCGACCAGCGCTTGCGGCAGCCGGTCGACGACCAGCGCGACGCGGTCGACCGCGCCCTGCGCACGTTGCGGCAGGCTTCGGCGGACGGCCCGCCCGGCTCGGAGCGGGTGCGTGCGGCGGCTCGGCCGTTCACCGACCTGGACTCGACCCGGTCGGGGATCGATGCCCAGCGGACATCCCGGCAGGCGGCGTTCCAGTTCTACACCGACGCCATCGATGGACTGAACCGTCTGTCCCTCGGTCTCGACCAGGCCGCCGACCCGGCGGTCCGGCACGGGCTGCAAGCGCTGCACGCGCTGGGCGAGGCGAAGGAGCAGACGGCCCGGGAACGCGGCTTCCTGAACGGCGTCTTCGCCTCCGATGCCTTCGGGCCGGGCGAGTACGTGCAGTTCCTCGACATCCGGGCAGCCAAGTTGGCCGGTCTGGCCGCGTTCGCCCGGGACGCGACCTCGGCCCAACAGGAGCGTCTGGACGCCGTGCTGGACGGTGCCGACGCGGTCGCGGCGGCCGAGTCGGAGAACATCGCGATCGCCTCCAGCGCCGGACCGCTGGCACGACCGGTCGATCCGATCACCTGGTGGGCCCGGATGACCGCGGTCATCGACGAGCAGCGCACCGTGCAGCAGGCGGTCGGCGACGACGTCCGGCTGCGGGCGGAGACGCTGCGCCGCAACGCCGCCCTGATCCTCGGCGCGTTCGTGCTGGCCGCGCTGGCGGCGATCGCGGCAGAAGTGGCGCTGGTCGTCGCCGCGGTGCGCGCGATCGTCCGGCCGCTGGCCACGCTGGCGGCGGACGCCGACGACGTGGCAGGCCGACGACTGCCCGAGGTGATCTCCGCCTGGCGCACCGGTGCCGACACCCGGCCGCCGGACCCGCCGGCCCCGGTGCGGGCGCCGCCGGGCGCGGGCGTCGAGATCGCCGCTGTGGCCCGAGCGCTGGATCGCGTGCAGTCCACCGCGTTCGACCTCGCGTCGGAGCAGGCGCTGGTGCGCCGCAACACCACCGAGTCGATGGTCAGCCTGGCTCGCCGTAGCCAGAACCTCGTGCGTCGCCAGCTCGGCCTGATCAGCGAATTCGAGCGCGAAGAGCTCGATCCCAAGGCGCTGTCGAATCTGTTCGAACTCGACCATCTCGCCACCAGGATGCGCCGCAACGCCGAGAGCTTGCTCGTGCTGGTCGGCGAGGCCAGTCCGCGCAGCTGGGCCGAACCGATCCCGCTCAGCGACGTGATCCGCGCCGGCTTGTCCGAGGTCGACGACTACCGCAGGGTGGTGCTGCGGCGGATGGACGATGTCTTGGTCGCGGGTGCCGCGGCGAGCGAACTGGCACACATGCTCGCCGAGCTGATCGAGAACGGGCTGGCGTTCTCCCCGCCGGATCTCGAGGTGGAGATCTACGGGCGCGCCGGACCGAACGGATACCTGCTCGCCGTGGTCGATCACGGTGTCGGCATGCCCCCGGGTCACTTGGCGCAGGCCAACGCGCGACTGCGCGGCGAGCAGGATTTCATCGTCGCGCCGACCCGTAATCTCGGTCACTACGTGGTCGGCAGGCTCGCCGAGCGGCTCGGCATCGCGGTGGAGTTGAGCGTCTCGCCGGTGAGCGGCATCGTCGCGCGCCTGACGCTGCCGCCGGGGATGCTCGAGACGGAGCAGGAACAGCGCGGCGACCCGCGTGAGCCCGCGCCCAGCTCCGCCAGGCAGAGCGATTCCAGTTCGCCGATGGCGCGCCCCACCGCCACTGTCGGAGTTCACACAGCGGTTCAGGCGGGGTCTTCGGCCTGCACCCAGTTCGGTGCCGCACGATCCGGGCCGGCGGCAAGCCTCGGCGCAGCCGAAACAACCCGCGCCGCAATGCGATCCGATGCGGGCGAGAACCCCGTGCGGCGAACCGAGAACGGCCTGGTCAAACGCAACAAGAAGGCTCGCGCCGCCACTTCGGGCGTTCGTCCCGACCCGGTACCCCGGCCGGAGCCCGCCCCCGCGGTCGAGCGCTCGCCCGAACAGATCCGCGGCATGCTGTCGGCCTTCCGATCGGGCCATCAGCGTGGCGCGCCCGCGCGGCACGCCGCCGAACGTGACCACCGCGTCCCCGTGGCCGACGCGGCGCACGAACTCCAACCCGCAGCGACCATGACAGAGGAGATCCGGTGACCACCCCCATATCGAGCGCCGACCAGCACACGTTCGACTGGCTGCTGGCCAACTTCGTCCGCGACACCGACGGTGTGCGCGAGGCGGTCGCGGTCTCCTCGGACGGCCTGCTCATCGCGATGTCCGACGGCTTGGACCGCGCCTCCGCCGACCGGCTCGCCGCCATGGTGTCCGGGCTGGTCGGGCTCGCCAGAAGCGCGTCGCGCAGTTATTCCTTCGACGGGCTGAAGTTGATCATGATCGAGATGAAACGCGGATTCCTGCTGGTGTCCGCCATGGGCGGCGGCAGCTGTCTCGGCGTGATCGCCGACAGCGGCTGCGATGTCGGACTGGTCGGCTACGAGATGGCGGTGCTCGCCGACCGTGCGGGTGCGCTGCTGGACCCCGCGCTCATCGCCGAGCTGCGCGAGTCGCTGCCGCGATGAGACACGAACCGGCTCGGGGCGACGACCGTTTCGTGCGTCCGTTCGTGGTCACCGCCGGACGCACCACACCGCTGTTGGACGGACTGCGCGTCGAGACGTTGGTGCGGGCCGAACCCGCCGCGCTGTCCGCACCGCTGCGCTTCGAGCAGCACACCCTCGTGCGGTTGTGTCAGCGGCCGCATTCCATCGCCGAGATCGGCACCGCGCTCGGCGTCCCCATCGGGGTCGCCAAGGTCGTCGTCAGCGACCTGGCCGCCACCGGACACGTGACCGTGCGCGCCGCCGATCAGCTCACCGCCGCCGCCATCGAGAGGATCAGGGACCTTGTCCGGGCACTCTGACACACGCACGCCTGCCATGCCGTCCTCGGTGAAAATCGTGGTCAGCGGCGGATTCGGCGTCGGGAAGACGACGTTCATCGGGGCCATCTCGGAAATCGAGCCCCTGGTGACCGAGGCGGCGATGACCGAGGTGGCGGTCGGCGTGGACGACGCGGGACACGGAGCGGACAAGACACAGACCACCGTCGCACTCGACTTCGGGCGCATCACCCTGGACAGCGCACTGCTGCTGTACCTGTTCGGCACGCCGGGCCAGGACCGTTTCGTCTTCCTGTGGGACGACCTGGTCGACGGGGCGCTCGGCGCGGTGATCGTGGTGGACACCAGCCGCGTCGACGACTGCTATCCGGTGCTGGACTACTTCGAGGCGCGCGGCACGCCCTTCGTCGTGGCGGTCAACCGCTTCGACGGCGGCACCCGCTTCGATCTCGACGAGGTCCGTGAGGCACTCGAGCTCGAGCCGTGGATCCCGGTGCTGGAATGCGATGCCAGGCGACGTGATTCGGTCAAGCAGGTGCTGGTGTCGCTGCTCGAACAGGTCCTGTTGCACCGTGCGGATCACCTCACCGCCCGAGACGCGGGCTGAAATCGGGTCGATCGGCCTGCTGCGACAGTGCGCCGCGCCGCCGATGAATTCGCCGCGCGTGCGTCGTCTGTACTGTTGCCCGACCCTGACGAACACAAGGAGCAGCAGCATGAGCAACGGCGCAGATCTCGCCCTCACCCACATCGGCGTCCTGGTCGCCGACCAGGACAAGGCCCTGGAGTTCTACCGCGACGTGATCGGCCTCGAGGTGCGGGCCGACCTGCCGTTCGCCGGTGGGCGCTGGCTGACCGTCGGCCCGGCGAAGCAGCCGGGCATCGAGTTCATCCTGGAGACGCCGGAGATGGTGCCGGACGAGGCGGCCGGTGCGGCGGCGCGGACGCGGCTGGCCAACGGCGCGCAGGGCACGCTGATCTTCACCACCGAGGATGTGGACGCCACCTTCGCCCGGCTGCGCGACGCCGGTGTAGAGGTGACGCAGGAGCCGATCTCCCAGCCGTACGGCGTGCGCGACTGCGGCTTCCGCGACCCGTGGGGCAATCACCTGCGCTTCTCCCAGCTTCCCGGCTGAGCCGGTCGCGGCCGGTGTGGGCCGCGTCGCATACCCCGGCGGCCCGGCGGGCAATACTGTCTGATCATGGGCGAATCGATGAGCGCGACCGAACAGGACGCCATCCGGCCGCTGCGCGACGACATCCGGTTTCTCGGCGGCGTGCTCGGTGACACCATTCGCGACCACGAGGGACCGGAGGTCTTCGACCTCATCGAGCGGGTACGTATCGAAGCGTTCCGGGTGCGCCGCGAGGAGGTCGAGCGCAGCGCCGTCGCGGAGATGCTGGACGGTGTGGACATCGCGGTGGCCCTGCCGCTCATCCGCGCGTTCAGCTACTTCGTGCTGCTGGCCAATCTGGCCGAGGACATCCAACGCGATCGCCGCCGCGCGGCGCACGAGGCGGCGGGCGAACCGCCGCAGGACTCGTCGCTGGCGGCCACCTACCGCAAGCTGGACGCGGCGGCGCTGGACGGGACGCGAGTCGCCGATCTGCTGGCCGACGCGCTGGTGTCGCCGGTGATCACCGCGCACCCGACGGAGACGCGCAGGCGAACCGTCTTCGACGCGCAAGCGCGTATCACCGAATTGATGCGCCTGCGTCAGCGCTACGCCGAGAACGAGCGCGAGCGGGCGGACCTGGAACTGCGGATCCGCCGCCAAGTGCTGAGTCTCTGGCGAACCGCGCTGATCCGCTTGGCGCGCTTACGGATCCAGGACGAGATCTCGGTGGGTCTGCGCTACTACGACCTCACCCTGTTCGACGTGATCCCGGCGATCAACGCCGAAGTGCGCGCCGCGCTGCGCTCGCGCTGGCCGGGCGTGGAGCTGCTGCCGCGCCCGATGCTGCGTCCCGGCTCGTGGATCGGCGGCGACCGCGACGGAAATCCCAACGTCACCGCCGAGGTCGTGCGTCAGGCCGCCTACCGCGCGGCGGGCGTCGCGTTCGAGCGTTACCTGCGCGAGCTGGTGGAACTGGAGAAGACGCTGTCGCTGTCGGCTCGGCTGGTCGCCGTGACGCCCGAGGTCGCCGCGCTCGCCGCGGCCGGATATCCCGATCCGGCCGCGCACGCCGACGAACCGTATCGCCGTGCGCTGCACCATGTCCGGGCCCGGCTGACCGCCACCGCGTCGGCCGCGCTCGGCGAGGTTCCGCCGAACGGACTGGACGCCGGGGCGCGGCCCTACCCGACCCCGCAGGCGGTGCTGGACGACCTGGACGCGATAGACGCCTCCCTGCGCAGCAGCGGCGACGGCTTGCTCGCCGACGATCGCCTGGCCGCGCTGCGCCACGCCCTGGAGACCTTCGGCTTCCACCTGCAGAGTCTGGACATGCGGCAGAACTCCGAGGTGCACGAGCAGGTCGTCGCCGAACTGCTGGCCTGGGCCGGTGTGCACCCGGACTACGCGAGCCTGCCGGAGTCGCGCCGGGTGGAACTGCTCGCGGCCGAGCTGCGCACCCGCCGCCCGCTGCTCGGCCCGCACGCACGGCTGAGCGAACTGGCCGTCAAGGAACTCGACATCGTCCGCGCCGCACGCGAGGTGGTGGACACGCTCGGCGCTGCGGCGGTGCCGACCTACATCATCAGCATGTGCACGTCGGTCAGCGACCTGCTCGAAGCCGCCCTGCTCTTGAAGGAAGGCGGACTGCTCGACCCGGGGGAGCCGGACGGGCCGCCGAGCTGCCCGGTCGGCATCGTCCCGCTGTTCGAGACCATCGAGGATCTCGGCGCCGGAGCGGCGACGTTGTCCGCGGCGCTGGAGGTGGGTGTCTATCACGACCTGGTGGCCGCGCAGGGCATGCGCCAAGAGGTGATGCTCGGCTATTCCGACTCCAACAAGGACGGCGGGTACCTGGCGGCGAACTGGGCGCTGTACCGGGCCGAACTGGATCTCGTCGAGGTCGCTCGCAAGACCGGCATCCGGCTGCGGCTGTTCCACGGCCGCGGCGGCACGGTCGGCCGTGGCGGCGGCCGCAGCTACGACGCGATCCTCGCGCAGCCTGCCGGGGCGGTGCGCGGCTCGTTGCGGCTCACCGAGCAGGGGGAGGTGATCGCCGCGAAATACGCCGAACTCGGTACGGCGCACCGCAATCTGGAGTCGCTGATCGCGGGCACCCTGGAGTCGACCTTGCTGGACGTGGAGGGACTCGGCGCCGACGCCGAGCCGTCCTACGGCATCATGGACGACCTGGCTGCCCGTGCCCGCGCCGCGTACGCGCGGCTGGTGCACGAGACCCCCGGTTTCGTCGCGTATTTCCGGCAGTCCACGCCGGTCGCCGAGGTGGGCGACCTGAACATCGGCAGCAGGCCCGCCTCGCGCAAGCCGACGAATACGGTGGCGGACCTGCGCGCCATCCCGTGGGTGATGTCGTGGAGTCAGGCGCGGGTGATGCTGCCGGGCTGGTACGGCACCGGAACGGCGCTCGAGGAGTGGATCGGCGGCGACCCGGAGCGCCTGGCCACCCTGGCGGATCTGTACCGGCGCTGGCCCTTCTTCCGCACGGTGTTGTCCAACCTGGCGCAGGTGATGGCCAAGAGCGATCTGGACATCGCCGCCCGCTACGCCGAACTCGTGGACGACGTGGCGTTGCGCGAGCAGATCTTCGGCATGATCCGCGACGAGCACGCCCGGACGGTGCGCATGCACGCCGCGATCACCGGAAACGATCATCTGCTGGCGGACAATCCGTCGCTGGCCGAGTCCATCCACAACCGTTTCCCCTACCTGGAGCCGCTGAACCAGATGCAGGTGGAGCTGCTGCGCCGCCTGCGCGCCGGGGACGACTCCGAACTGGTCAAGCGCGGCATCCTGCTGACCATGAACGGCTTGGCCACCGCCCTGCGTAACTCGGGTTAGCCTTCGAACGGCCCGGGCCGGGAGGAAGGAAGGTCGTGTCGATCGACGAAGCAGCGGTGGCGGCGCTCGCGGACCGCCGGATCGGTCCCGAACACAAGGGCATGTCACCCGCGTTCTGGGGGCGGAGCGTGCGGGAACTGCGCGGCGCCGCGCCGGCCCTCGACGAGCTGGAGACGCCGGTGCTCACCGTCGACCGCGCGGCCCTGACGGCGAACATCGCGGTCATGGCCGACTGGGTGCGCGCGGCCGGGGTGCGGTTGGCGCCGCACGGCAAGACCACGATGGCGCCACAGGTGTGGGCCGAGCAGCTGGCCGCGGGCTCGTGGGGCATCACCCTGGCGACCATCTGGCAGGCGCAGGTGGCGCGGTCCTTCGGCGTCGCGCGGGTATTGCTGGCCAACGCGCTGGTCGATCCGGTCGGATTGCGCTGGGTGGCGGGGGAATCGGCGCGCGACCCGTCGTTCGAGTTCTTCTGCTGGGCCGACAGTGTCGAAACCGTCGCGCTGATGGACGCGCATCTGCGCGGGGTCCCGGACGCGACGCCGATCCGGGTACTGGTGGAACTCGGTGGCCCGCACGGCAGAACCGGCGCGCGCACGGTGGAACAGGCGCATGCCGTGGCGGCGGCTGTCGACGCGGCGGCGCGGCTGACGCTCGCCGGGGTCGGCGGTTACGAGGGAGCGCTCGCCCACGACCGCACGGCGACCGGTGTCCGCGCGGTGCGCGATTACCTCGGCGAACTCGCCCGCCTGCACCGGGAACTGCTGGCGGCGGGGCGATATCGCGGTGCGGCCGTCGTCACCGCCGGTGGCAGCGCCTATCCGGAACTGGCGCTGGAGTACCTCGCCCCGTTGTCCGACGAACAGGGACGGCGGGGCGTCGCGACGACGGTCGTGCTGCGCTCGGGCGCGTATGTCATCCACGACGACGGCTTCTACGCGAGCATGTCGCCGCTGTCGGCTCCCGAGTGCGCGCGGCCGCTGCGCTCGGCGATGCACGGTTGGGCCCGCGCCCTCTCCCGCCCGGAACCCGGGCTCGCGTTGCTGGATGCCGGCAGACGTGATCTGCCGTTCGATGAGGGACTTCCGATTCCGCAGCGCGTCGCCGGACCGCACGGCGGCGCGCTGGACTCGGATGCGACGGTCACCGCGCTGAACGACCAGCACGCTTTCCTCCGGTTGCCCGACGACGCCGAATTGCCCCTCGGCTCGGTCGTACGGCTCGGTCTCTCGCATCCGTGCACCGCCTTCGACAAATGGCGGCTGATCCCGGTGATCGATGACGCCGACGCCCCGACGCCGCGGGTGGTGGATCTGCTGCACACGTTCTTCTGACGCGTACTGACCGCGTTCGGGTTCGACGCCGCGCCCGGCGATTCGTGGCCACCTCCGAGTTCTGGCACACGCATCGCGCCCATGGCGATGCGGACGCTCGCGCGGGCGGTGTGGTCGGTTCCCACCCCGATCTGCTTGTCAGCGCTGCTGCCCCGCTCGGCGGCGAAGATCCCACCACCCTCGCCGCGATCAAGAACCCCATGTGCCATTGCCGTCGCGGCATCGACGCCCAGGAATTCCTACGTCGATCGTTCGGAGCGGTAGCGCGCTCCTAGTTGGCCCACACCGGCGGACGTGACCGGGCCGCGCCCCCGCGGACCGGTGAGTGTCTCTCGTTGCAGCGGTAGGGATCCATGCTTCGGGCACGTTTTCGTCTACTACGTTTGTAGTATCGTGCATGGTAACTGCTCGCCGAGCGGTCCGGAGAGAGGGGAAGCGATGCCCGAGGCGCTCATCGTGGGTGGTGGCATCGGTGGGTTGGCGACCGCGGTGGCCTTCCTGCGGCGGGGCTGGCGTGTCGAAGTGCTAGAGCGCGCGGCCGAGTTCACCGAGGTCGGCGCGGGGCTGTCCCTGTGGCCGAACGCCCTGCGCGCTCTCGACACGCTCGGCGTGGGTGACGACGTGCGAGCCCGAGCCGTCGAGCAGGGCGCCGCGGGCATCCGCGACCGCACGGGACGGTGGCTGACCAGGATGGACACCGACGCGATCCGGGCACGGTACGGCAGCCCGATCATGCTGCACCGCGCCGATCTGCTGCACATCCTGCGCTCCGCGATCCCCGCGGCGGCGCTGCGCACCGGCATCACCGTGACCGAGGCGGGGGCGGACGGCACTGTGGTGCACTCGGCCGGGACGTCCGGCGGAGATGTCGTCGTCGGCGCCGACGGCATCCGCAGCGTCGTACGCCGTGCCGTCTGCGGCGAGATACGACCGCGTTACGGCGGCTACATCGCGTGGCGCGTCGTGGTCACACCGCACCAGCCGGTGACCGAGATGGGTGAAAGCTGGGGCCGCGGCGAGCGTTTCGGCTACGTTCCGCTCGCCGACGGCCGGGTCTACTGCTTCGCCACCGCGAACATGCCCGCGGGAACGGCGGGCGACGGACTCGCCGAGTTGCGCAACCGATTCGGCGGCTGGCACGAGCCGATTCCCGCCCTGCTCGCCGCGGCGGCCGGGGACGCCGAGGTGCTGCGGCACGACCTCTACGACCTGCCGCCACTGAAAACCTATGTGGCAGGCCGGACAGCGCTCGTCGGCGACGCGGCGCACGCGATGATGCCGACTCTCGGGCAAGGCGCCTGCCAGGCGCTGGAGGACGCCGTGGTGCTGGCCGAGGTGGCCGCGCGCGGCGGTGACCTGAGCGGCTACGACCGGGAACGCCGGCCGCGCACCCGGATGATCGCCGCCCGCTCGCGCCGACTCGGCGCGCTGGGGCAACTGTCGTTCCCGCCCGCGGTGGCGATCCGCGACGCCTTGGTGCGCGCGGTCCCCGACTCGGTGCAAGTCCGATCGCTGGCCGGTGTCCTGGACTGGCGCTGCTAGCCGACGTTCACGGCGCGGGGAAGGCGCGCACGGCCCGCTCGCAGCGGGCGGCCTGGGTGCGGAGGGCGTCGGCGAGTTCCGGCGGACCCGTGAGCAAGGTGAAGTCCAGATCGACCGAGGTGATCATCCACACCAGCTGTTCGGGCGAGTCACTGCCGACGTGCAGGCGGCAGCTGTGCTCGTCGACCGCTTCCAGGACGCCCATCCCGGGCCACACCCGGTCGGCGGCGTCGTCGGCCGAGTGGTGCAACAGCACCGTCGCCTGCTGTGGCCAGGCGCGCGCCGACAGCCGCATCGAAAGATATCCCGCGATATCGCCTTCCGGCGGCTCCCGGGGTGTGAAGCGTGGTCCGGTCGGGATCCGGGGGGTGATCCGGTCCACCCGGAAGGTGCGCCAGTCGGTGCGATCCACGTCCCATGCCACCAGGTACCAGTGCCTGCTGAAGTGCACGAGGGTGTGCGGCTCCACGGTGCGCAGGCCGAGCGCGCCGCCGTGCGCGCGATAGTCGAACCGCAGTCGTTCGTGGCGCTGGCACGTCTCGGCGATGGCCATGAGCGTGTCCGGACGAACCTGCGGCACCGGCGCGCCGACCCGCAAGGTGGCGCCGCGCAGGGTGCGCACCCGATGCCGCAAGCGGGACGGCAACACCTGCTCCAGCTTGGTCAGCGCGCGCAGCGACGCCTCTTCGAGTCCGTTCGCGGCGCCGCCGGAGGCGCCGCGCAACCCGACCGCCACCGCGACCGCTTCCTCGTCGTCGAGCAGCAGCGGCGGCAGCGCGGCTCCCGCGCCGAGGCGGTACCCCGCGGCGCCCCGGGTGGCGTGCACCGGGTAACCGAGTTCGCGCAGCCGATCGACATCACGGCGGACCGTACGGCCGGTGACGCCGAGCCGCGCGGCCAGTTCGGGCCCCGTCCAGTCGGGGCGGGTCTGCAGCAGAGTCAGCAATTCCAGCAGGCGGGCCGACGTTTCGAGCATGCCGCCAGCATGCCGGAGAGTTAGGAACGATCTCGTCCTAAGCGCTTCCTACGGTGGCGGGCATGACTACCGCATCCGATATCCGCCCGTTCCGCATCGCCATTCCGCAGGAGAAGATCGACGATCTGCGCCGCCGCCTCGCCGCCACGGTGTGGCCGAGCGACCTGCCCGGCGTCGGGTGGGACAAGGGCATGCGCGTGTCCTACCTGCGGCCGCTGGCCGAATACTGGCGGACCGAATTCGATTGGCGCGCGGTGGAAGCGAAGCTGAACGAGCTGCCGCAGTTCGTCACCGCGATCGACGGGCGGCAAGTGCACTTCCTGCACGTCCGCTCGCCGGAGCCGAATGCTCTGCCGCTGGTGCTCGGGCACGGCTGGCCCGCGTCGTTCGCCGAATTCCTGGAGGTGCTCGGGCCGCTCAGCGATCCGCGGGCGCACGGGGGCGATCCGGCCGACGCCTTCCACCTCGTCGTGCCCTCCCTGCCGGGGTTCGCGTTCTCCGAGGTGTCCCCGGAACCGGGTGCGGGTTCGACCGAGCGGTTCGCGGACGTGGTCGCGGCACTCATGGCGCGCCTGGGCTACGACCGCTACGGCGTACAGGGCGGCGACGCGGGGTACTTCGTCGCCGCTCGGCTGGGCCATATCGCCCGCGAACACGTGGTCGGCCTGCATGTGAACGGCCCGATCACGATCCCTTCCTGGGACAGCGAAGACGGCGAATCCTGGGGTGGCACGGACGCGTCCGAGGCGCAGTGGTCTGCGGAGGACCAGGCGAAACTGGCGACGCTGACCGGCGCGGAGAGCTACTCCCGCTACGACTACGCGACCGTGCAGGCGCACCGTCCGCAGACGCTGGCCATCGGCCTCCAGGACTCGCCCGCCGGATTGCTGTCCTGGATCACCGACCTGTTCCGGCAGTTCACCAACCCGGCGATCGAGGCGCCGGAGGACGCGGTGGGCCGGGACGCGCTGCTGACGAACGTCAGCCTCTACTGGTTCACCGGAACCTTCGCCTCCTCGCTGCGGCTCTACAGCGAATCCGCGGTATGGGGCGCGCCGGCGCGGAAGTCCGAGGTGCCGACCGCGGCGGCGATCTTTCCCGGGGACATGTCCGTGCGCAAACTCGCCGAGGACGCGCACAACATCGTCCGATGGACCGAGTACGAGCGCGGCGGGCATTTCGCGGCGATGGAAGCGCCGGATCTGTTGATCGGGGACGTGCGGGAGTTCTTCCGCACGTTGCGCTGAGAAGGTGTGCCTGCCTGCTGTGGCCTAGTTTCCGGAGTAACGCGCGTGCATGGCGGCGGCGGTCGCCGCGAGCCGCGCGCGCAGGTGGGGCGGTTCCAGCACTTCGACGTGCTCGCCGAGCGGCAGCAGGCCGTGGGCCAGCACCTCGTAGGACTCCGACGGCACCACCACCTCCACCCATCCCTCGGCGTCGGGCGGTCCGGCGGAGGCCAGCGCCTCCGCGACCGCCGCCGGATCGTTCGTCAGCCGCAGCAAGCGCAGATGGGTGGCGGCGATCCGGCAGCGCGCCCGCACCCGCAGCATGGATCGCGCGAACTCGTCGGCGGCCTCGGCCCAGTGCGCCCGCAGGTCGAATTGCGCTGGACGGAGGAACGTTTCGCCGGTCGGTTCGGCGGCGACGAGACGGCCCACCCGGTACGAGCGCGGGGTGGATCCGCTGCGGGCCACGAGGTACCAGGTGCCCGCCTTGAGCACCAGGCCGAGCGGGTCGAGCAGGCGCTCGACCACCTTGTCCTTGCGGCCGTAGCGCACGCGCAACCGACGGTCGTGCCAGAGCGCGTCGGTGATCGTCGCGAGTGTCGGCGTCTCGTCCGGCTGGTGGAACCAGCCCGGGGCGTCGACGTACACCCGCTCGGCGATGCGCGTCGCCCGCCCGCGCAGTTCCGGCGGCAGCGCGGCGAGCACCTTCAGCTGCGCGGTGGCCAGCACGGTGCCGAGTCCGAGATCGGCGGCGGCGCCGGGCAGGCCGGTCAGCAGCACCGCGTCCGCCTCGTCGGTGGTGAGGCCGGTGAGCCTGGTGCGATAGCCGTCCACCAGCCGCACGCCACCGGCCCGGCCCGGCTCGCTGTAGATCGGGACGCCGGCCGCCGAGAGAGCCTCGACGTCGCGGTAGACGGTGCGCACCGACACCTCCAGTTCCCGGGCCAGCTCGGGTGCGGTGAGCCTGCCCCGGGTCTGCAGGAGCAGCAGCAGTTGCACCAATCGACCAGCCCGCATGTACCGCGACACTAGCCGCAAACCTTGACACAGGAAGGCCGGTTTTCGCCGTACCGTCCTCGGCATGACCACTTGGAGCCGATTCGCCGACGAAGCACCGCACATCGCCGAGGTCTTCCTGCGCAGGCATCGCGCCGCAGGCAATCTCTGCCTGCTCGGCACGATCCGATCCGACGGATCCCCGCGCATCAGTCCGATCGAGCCGCGGATCTTCGAAGAGTCGCTCGTGATCGCGGGAATGCCGGGCACGACCAAGTTCCGCGATCTCGCCCGGGACCCGCGCTTCTGCCTGCACACCGCCACCGTCGACACGAACGTCTCCGACGGCGACGCCAAACTCTTCGGCGCCGTCGTCGACAATCCCGACCGGGACCTGCACGCCCGCTTCGCCCAGCACCTGTTCGACGCGACCGGGTTCGACATCCGGGGCCGGGAGTTCGACCACTTCTACGTCGCCGATCTCACCGGGGCCTCGACGGTCGAGGTCGCTGGCGACCACCTCGACATCACCATCTGGAAGCCGGGCGAGGGCGAGCGCGTCGTGCGCAAGCATTGAGCCGGCGCCACTCTCACTCCCGGGCGGTCAACTGGACGGCGATCGGGCTCGGGACGGGGATACCGCGGCGGCGCAGGTCTTCCAGGAAACGGCGGACGAGCGGATCGCTCGGGGTCGCGGTGATGCCGACGACCTCGCGCACCAAGGTCGGCCGCAGGCTGCGCACGACGCCGGAGAACGTGGCAGGCAGGGCGCTCGTCGGTACCAGTGCGGTGCCGAGCCCGGCGGCGGCCAGCTGGGCGGCCGTGGTGGCCTGACGGGTCCTGGTTGCCGCGGTGAGCACAACGCCCCGGCGTGCCGCGACGTCGTCGAGCCAGGCGCCGAGTCCGTTGTCGGAGTGGTAGTGCACCACCGGTCGTGCGGCGATATCCGCGAGGGTCACCGTCGCCGGGCGCTTTGCGGCATCCGGCGGCGATACCGCGACGATCTCCTCGGTCCCGATCACCACGAGGTGACCTTCCCAGCGCGACGGCCGCGGCCCGAGGGCGAGATCGGCCGTCCCCCTGGACACCATCTCGGCCATGGCGTCTGCGCTGGACGATTCGGCCAGGACGAGGTGTATCCCGGGACGGCGGCGATGCCAGGCGCGCAGCACAGGCGCGAGCAGGCTCGCGGACATGCTGTCCGCGCAGGCGATCCGCAGCTGTCCTTGCGCGCCCGCGGCGACGGCCCGGCCGCCCGCGACCACCCGTTCGGCGGCGGCCACAGCGGCGCGCGCGTCCGCGGCGACAGCGCGGCCCGCCGCGGTGGCTCGTACACCGCGCGGCAGGCGCTCCAGCACGGGCGTGCCGAGTTCTCGTTCCAGCGCGGCGATCTGATGGGACAGCGCCGGCTGCGAAAGATGCAATCGGGCGGCGGCCTCCGTCACCGATCCGGAGTCCAGCACGGCGACCAGACACTCGAGCGCACGCAAGGTAGGCATTCGAAAATTTTATGGGAGCACAAGAAAACATCGATGCCACGACGGGATGCCTCGTGTTCTCCCTGCTTGTTGCATATCGACGGGGTGGCTGACAAGGAGGCAATTGATGACAGGCACAGGCACGATGCGGGGCAAGAAACTCGTCATCGTCGGCGGCGCATCGGGCATCGCACGACGGATCGCGCGAGACGCCGCTGCCGAGGGCGCGGACGTGGTACTCGCCGGCCGGGACGAGGACGCCGTCGCCGCCGCGCGGCGGCAGGTGGTGGACGCGACACGCGGTCGCGCGGCGATCGAAGCCTTGCGCATCGATCTCGGTGACGAGGATTCCATCGCCCGGGCGGCCGAGGCGCTCGGTGAACTCGACTATCTGGTGTCGGTGGCGGCGGCGCACGCGAACGGTCCCGTGACCGAGCTGGACCGGGCGGCGGTCGTGCGGGCCTTCGATGCCAAGGTGGTCGGTCCGATCCTGCTCGGCAAGCACTTCGGCGCCCGGTTCAGGCCGGGCGGTGCGCTGCTGCTGTTCTCCGGGGTGGCCGCGTGGCGGCCCGCGCCGGGACGGACGGTGATGGCGGTGGCCAACGGCGCGGTGCGGTTTCTCGCCGAAGCGCTGGCGGTCGAGCTGGCGCCGGTCCGGGTGAACGCACTGTCGCCGGGCATCGTCGACTCGGGTGCCTGGGACGGCCTGGGCGAGCGGAAAGATCGCTTCTTCGAGGAGGTGGCGGCCCGCAATCCGGCGCGCCGGGTCGGCAGCGCCGCCGATATCTCCGCCGCCGCGCTGCTGGCGTTGACCAACCCGTTCATGACCGGCACCACCTTGCACGTCGACGGCGGCGGTCGCCTGGCCTGAGCACGGGCCGTCAATCGCACCGGCGCGGCGGTTGTCCGCCGAGCTCGGCGCGCCTGCGCATCAGCAAGTTCCGTTCGGCCGCGTTCTCCGTGCGGGCGATGGCGTCGTCGTAGGCGGCAACGGCCTCCTGGGTGCGGCCGAGGCGGGTCAGCAGGTCGGCGCGGATGGCATGGAACAGGTGGTACCCCGCCAGCGGCAGGGCGTCCACCTGTTCCAATGCCGTTGCCGGACCGCGTACCTCGGCGACCGCCACGGCGCGATTGAGCGCGACGACCGGGTTCGGAGTGAGCGCGGCCAGCTGGTCGTACAGCCGCACGATCTGACCCCAGTCGGTAGCCGCGGCGACGGGAGCGTCGGCATGCACCGCGTTGATCGCCGCCTGGATCTGGTACGGCCCCGGCCGGTCGCGGCGCAGGCACTGCCGGACCAGCGCGTGCCCTTCGGTGATCAGGTCGCGGTCCCAGCGACCGCGATCCTGGTCCGCGAGGGGGATCAGCGCGCCGTCGGCGCCGGTACGGGCCGCACGGCGGGACTCGCTCAGCACCATCAGCGCGAGCAGGCCGGTCACCTCCGGCTCGTCCGGCATCAGCTGGGCCAGCAGACGGCCGAGGCGAATCGCCTCGGCACAGAGGTCGGTCCGGACCAGCCGCGCGCCGGAGGACGCCGTGTGCCCCTCGGTGAAGATCAGATACACGACGGCCAGCACCGCGCGCAGCCGGCCGGGCAGCTCCGCGTCGGCGGGCACCCGATAGGGAATGCGGGCATCGCGAATCTTGCCTTTGGCGCGGACCAAGCGTTGCGCCATGGTCGTTTCCGTGACCAGGAAGGCTCGCGCGATCTCCGAGGTACTCAGCCCGCCGAGCAGCCGGAGAGTCAGCGCCACCTGCGCTTGCGGTGCGAGAGCTGGATGGCAGCAGGTGAAGATCAACCGGAGGCGGTCGTCGCGCACGCTGCTCACCGCCTCCTCCGGTTCGTCCTCGGCACGCAGGAGGGCGGCCTGCGCGTGCCGGTCCGCGCGGGAGGCCTCGCGGCGCAGGCGGTCGATCGCCCGGTTCCGGGCGGTGGTGATGATCCAGCCCGGCGGGCTCGGCGGGAGACCGTCGGCGGGCCAGCGCTGGACGGCGGCGGTGAACGCGTCCTGCACCGCGTCCTCGGCGACGCCGATGTCACCGAAGACGCGGATGAGACCGGCGACCGCCCGGCCGTAGTGCTCGGCGAAAACCGCTTCGATCACCGAGCCCGTCACGGGTTCGTCCATCTACTCGTCCCGGATCGGACGGACCTCGATGGGCAGGCCGACCACGGTGGTGAGCTTGCGGCCCCAGTCCAGCGCCTCGTCCAGATCGGCGGCGCGGATGACGGTGAACCCGCCGATGTGCTCCTTGCCCTCGATGTAGGGGCCGTCGGTGACGAGCACGTCGTCGCCACGGGCGTGCAGCACGGTCGCGGTGCCGGGCGCGTGCAGGCCGGCGGCGAACACCCAGGCCCCCGCCGCCCGCATCTCGTCGTTCAGCGCGCCGAGCTCGCGCATGATCTCGGCCAGGTTCTCCGGCACGCCTTCGTCGGGCTGGTAGATGCCGAGCAGGTAGTGCTTCATCGCTGGTCCTCCTCATCCGCGCCGGTAGGTGGTGATGACGACACCGGTACCGGTCGTCACGGTGTCGGCCGACCGCAGCCGGCCCAACGCCACGCCGTCGAACAGGCGGCGACCCGAGCCGAGCACCAAGGGGTGGATCAGCAACAGGAACTCGTCCACCAGATCGTGGCGCATCAGCGAGCGCAACAGGTCACCGCTGCCCAGAACCACCAGATTCCGCTCCGGGTGCCGCCGCCGCAACTCGGGCACCGCGGTCACCGCGTCGCCGCCGAGCCAGGTCGAGTTCTGCCAGGGCAGCGGCCCGCTCCCGGTGCGGGAGGCGACGATCTTCTCGGTCTTGTCCAGCGCCTCGGCCATCGGATTGCCGACTTGCCGTGGCCAGTATCCCGCGAAGTCCTCGTAGGTGCGCCTGCCGAGCAGCAGCGCGCCGCGGTGGGCCGCCATGTGCCTGCCCATGACCTCGGCCTGCACCGGGTCGTCGTGCCGGTGCGCCCAGCCGCCGTGGGCGAATCCGTCTCTGCTGTCGTCGTCCGCCCGCCCCGGCGCCTGCATGACGCCGTCCAAGGTCAGGTGCTCCACCGCGATGATCTTGCTCATTTCCGCTCCTTCCGCGACCGGGCCGGTGCCGGTCTCACCACCTACACGAACGGGCCTCCGGCGGATCGACAGCATCGCCGAGATTTTTGGGCGGATATTCCGGCGTCTCCCGATCAGGACGGCAGCTGGGCGGGCAAGAGGAGTTGGATCTCGGAATAGCTCACGATGCCCGACGGAACGGCAGTGTCCTGCCGTACGGCGCGCGCGACGTCCAGCGCGGCCGACAGCGCCGCGCGGTACAGCAGCGATCCGGTGCTGATCCGGCGTACTCCGAGCTCGGTCAGGGTCGCGAGGCCCGGGCCCGTGGGCGAATAGAGCACATTGACCGGTACTTCGCTGCACGCCACGACCTGCTCGATACGCGCCGGGTCGGTCAGACCGGGGACGAAGACACCGTCGGCTCCGGCCGCGGCGTACCGCCGCACGCGGTCGTGGGTGGAGGCGTGCTCCAGACCCAGCCAATGGGTGTCCACGCGGGCATTGACGAACAGTTCCGGCGTTCGTTCCTTGACCGCGGCGATCAGCGCGGCCTGCTGCTCCGGTGCGGCCAGCGCCGACCCGCGTCGGCCGTCTTCCAGGTTGACGCCCGCGATCCCGCAGGCGGCGAGTTGTTCGGCGAAGTCAGCCACCGCGCCGGGCCGCTCGTCGAAACCGCCCTCGATATCGACGGTGACCGGGATCGGCAGCCCGGCCATGCGGCGAGCGGCCGCGAAGGTCTCCGCCTTGGTGACACCCGCGCCGTCGGTGCGTCCGGCCGCGGCGGCGACGCCCAGGCTGGTGGTGCCGATCGCCGGGAATCCTCCGTCGGCCAGCAGGGCGGCCGAGGCGAAGTCCCAGGCGTTCGGCAGGACCAGGGGACGGTCGCGGTGATGCAGACCGCGGAAGATGTCGAAATCGGTCGGCGGCGGCGTCACCGCAGGAGGCGAAGTCATGCCGCGACCGTAGCGACGGGACGTTTCGGCGACCGCCGAAACGACGACCCGCCATCATGGTGGGATGCCGACCAGAGGAGCCCGATTGGCGGCCCTGGCCGCTCTGCTCGCCGACCGCACCCGCGCCGACATCTGCCTGGCGCTGGTGGACGGCCGGGCCTGGACCGCGGGCGAGCTCGCCCGCCACACCGGGGTCGCGCCGTCCACCGCGACCGAGCATCTGGACCGCCTGCGCGACGGCGGGCTGGTGGTCGAGCACCGGCAGGGCAGGCATCGCTATCTGCGGCTGGCGGGCCCGCACGTGGCGGACCTGCTCGAAACCATGGTCGCCCAGCTCGACCCGCCCGCCGCCGCGGTGAGCGGGCTGCGCACCGCCACCGTCGCGGCGGCGCTGGCCCGCGGTCGCACCTGCTACGACCATCTCGCGGGCCGGTTGGGCGTGGCCGTCACCGACGCGATGATCGCGCGCGGCCTGATGAGTGCCGACGGTGGTTTCGCGCTGACCGAGCCCGGTCTGGCGTGGCTCACCGGACCGATGGGCGTCGACCCGGCGGCGCTGCGCGGCACGCGGCGGCCGGTGGCCAGGCCGTGTCTCGATTGGACGGAACGGCGAGTCCATCTGGGCGGCTCGGCGGGCGCGCAGCTGTGCCGCCGCCTGAAAGAGCTCACGTGGATCGAAGGTGTCGGCAGTGGGCGCGCGGTACGCGTCACCGCGCTGGGCCGAGCGGGGCTGGCCGAGGCGCTGCACATCGACTGTTCGGCACTGCGCTGACTTATCCCGGACCCGCTGCGCGGCCCGTCGTTTGCGCGCAGATCTGAGGGGTATGAGGTGCTCGTGACCACGCTCGCGGCGACCAGGCTGTGAATGAGCTTGCACAGTCATGCATAATCATCACATGGTTGATTCCTCGGTCGGACCCGTCGTGCGGGTCGCGGTAGCCGGTGCCAGCGGGTACGCGGGCGGCGAAGTGTTGCGACTGCTGCTGGGGCATCCCGCCTACCGAACCGGGCGCCTCGTCATCGGGGCGCTGACCGCCGGCTCGAACGCGGGCACCGCGCTGGGGGAGTTGCAGCCGCATCTGCTGCCGCTGGCCGATCGGGTGCTGGCGCCCACCACGGCCGCCGAACTGGCCGGCCACGACGTGGTCTTCCTCGGCCTGCCGCACGGCCAGTCCTCGGCCATCGCCGCCGAGCTGCCCGAGTCCACGGTGATCATCGACTGCGGCGCCGACTTCCGGCTCACCGACCCGAAGGCCTGGGAGAAATACTACGGCAGCCCGCACGCGGGCAGCTGGCCCTACGGCCTGCCCGAGCTGCCCGGCGGCCGGGAGAAGCTGCGCGCCGCGACGCGGATCGCCGTCCCCGGCTGCTATCCCACCGTCGCCAGCCTCGCGCTGGCTCCCGCCGTCGCCGCGGGCATCGTCGAGCCCGCCGTGCACGTGGTCGCCGTGAGCGGTGCCTCCGGCACCGGCCGCAAGCTCGACATCGGGCTGCTGGGCTCGGAGGTGATGGGCTCGGCGCGGGCCTACGGCATCGCGGGCGCGCACCGGCACACCCCGGAGATCGCGCAGAACCTCGCGGCGGCGGGTGGCACGGACGTCGCGGTGTCGTTCACGCCGGTGCTCGCGCCGATGCCGCGCGGCATCCTCGCCACCTGCACCGCGCCGACCCGCGTCGACGCCGCACAGGCGCGCGCCGTCTACGAGAAGGCCTATGCCGACGAGCCTTTCGTGCACCTGCTGCCGGAAGGCGTATTGCCGCAGACCGGTTCGGTGCTCGGCTCCAACGCCGTCACCCTGCAGGTCGCGGTGGACGCCGACGCGGGTCTGCTCGTGGTGATCGGCGCGATCGACAACTTGACCAAGGGCACCGCGGGCGCCGCGGTGCAATCGATGAACCTGGCCCTCGGATTCGAGGAGACCGCAGGACTTTCCACCGTAGGAGTGGCACCGTGACGACAGCCGATCTCGCCGACGGCAAGCTGGTCCGCACCCAGGGCGTGACCGCACCGCTCGGCTTCCGCGCGGCGGGCATCGCCGCGGGCATCAAGGCCAGCGGCAAGCCGGATCTGGCGCTGGTGTTCAACGAGGGGCCGGAATACCCGGCCGCGGGGGTGTTCACCCGCAACAAGGTGAAGGCCGCTCCGGTGCTGTGGTCACAGCAGGTGCTCACCGGCAAGCGGCTGCGCGCGGTGATCCTGAACTCCGGCGGCGCGAACGCGTGCACCGGCCCGGACGGATTCCAGGACACGCACAAGACCGCCGAGGAACTCGCCGCAGCGCTGAGCAATTGGGGCACCGAGACCGGAGCCGGGGAAATCGCGGTCTGCTCGACCGGGCTGATCGGCGACCGGCTTCCGATGGACAAACTCATCCCCGCCGTCACCGAGATCGTGCACGAGATGGGCGGCGGTCTGTCCGGCGGCTCGGACGCCGCCTGGGCCATCATGACCACCGACACCGTGCCCAAGGAGGCGGCGTTCCACCACCGCGACAAGTGGAACGTCGGCGGTATGGCCAAGGGCGCGGGCATGCTGGCCCCGTCGCTGGCGACCATGCTGGTGGTGCTCACCACCGACGCGGCGGTCACCGCCGACCAGCTCGACCAGGCGCTGCGCAACGCCACCGCGCGCACCTTCGACCGGCTCGACGTGGATGGCTCCTGCTCCACCAACGACACCGTGCTGCTGCTGGCCAACGGCGCCAGCGAGGTCACCCCGAGCCAGGAGGAGCTGGACGCGGCCGTGCTCGCGGTCTGCGACGATCTGGCCGCCCAGTTGATGGCCGACGCCGAGGGCGTCACCAAACGGGTGCTGGTCACCGTCGCGGGCGCGGCCACCGAGGACGAGGCCGTGGCCGCGGCACGCACCGTCGCCCGCGACAGCCTGGTCAAAACGGCGCTGTTCGGTTCCGACCCGAACTGGGGCCGCGTGCTGGCGGCGGTCGGCATGGCGCCGGTGACGCTGGATCCGAACCGGATCTCGGTGTCGTTCAACGGCAAACCGGTGTGCGTCGACGGCGTCGGCGCGCCCGGCGCTCGCGCGGTCGACCTGTCCGGCACCGACATCGAGGTGCTGATCGAGCTGAACGTCGGTTCGGCGCGCGCGACCATCCGCACCACCGACCTCTCGCACGGTTACGTCGAAGAGAACTCGGCCTACAGCTCATGACCAGCGAGGTGCTGCACACGCTGTCCGCGCTGGACAAGGCGCACGTCCTGGCCGGCGCCCTGCCGTGGTTGCAGAAGTTCCGGGACAAGATCGTCGTCGTGAAGTACGGCGGCAACGCCATGATCGACGACGACCTCAAGCAGGCCTTCGCCGCCGACATGGCGTTCCTGCGCACCGTCGGCGTGCACCCGGTGGTGGTGCACGGCGGCGGCCCGCAGATCAGCGCGATGCTGAAAAGGCTCGGCTTGCAAGGCGAATTCCGCGGCGGCTTCCGGGTGACCACGCCCGAGGTGATGGACGTGGTGCGGATGGTGCTGTTCGGCCAGGTCGGCCGCGAGCTGGTCGGCCTGATCAACACGCACGGCCCGTACGCGGTCGGCATCTCCGGCGAGGACGCCGGACTGTTCACCGCGACCCGCCGCACCGTCGAGGTCGACGGCGAGCCCACCGACATCGGCCTGGTCGGCGACGTCACCGAGGTGAACCCGGACGCGGTGCTCGACCTGATCGGCGCCGGACGCATCCCCGTGGTGTCGACCATCGCGCCGGACGCCGAAGGCGTGGTGCACAACATCAACGCCGACACCGCCGCCGCGGCGCTGGCCGAGGGCATCGGCGCGGAGAAACTGGTGATGCTCACCGACGTCGAGGGCCTCTACACCGACTGGCCGGACCGGTCCTCGCTCACCTCCAGCATCGATACGACCGCACTGGCCGAGTTGCTCCCCCGCCTCGATGCGGGCATGGTGCCCAAGATGGAAGCCTGCCTGCGCGCCGTGACGGCCGGGGTGCCGACCGCGCATGTCATCGACGGCCGGGTCCCGCACGCCGTGCTGCTGGAACTGTTCACCGGAGAAGGAATCGGAACGATGGTGACTCCCGCCCCGCTCATCCCGAACGGGTCCGGCGCACCGAACGGAACGAAACAATGAGCACAGCTGAACTGCAGAAGCGGTGGTCCGCCGCGCTGATGAACAACTACGGCACACCGAAGGTCGCGCTGGTGCGCGGCGCGGGGGCCGTGGTCTACGACGCGGACGGCAAGCGCTACGTCGACTTCCTCGGCGGCATCGCGGTCAACAGCCTCGGCCACGCCCACCCGGCGATCCTGGAGGCGGTCACCCAGCAGCTCGGCACGCTCGGGCACGTGTCGAATCTGTACGCCAGCGAGCCGGTCATCGAGTTGGCCGAGCGGTTGCTCGCGCACTTCGGCGACGGGGAGGGCCGCGCGTTCTTCTGCAACTCCGGCACCGAGGCGATCGAAGCGGCGTTCAAGATCGCCCGGTTGACCGGGCGGCCCAAGATCGTCGCCTGTGAGGAGGCGTTCCACGGCCGCACCATGGGCGCGCTCGCCCTCACCGGGCAGCCGTCCAAGCGGACCCCGTTCGAGCCGATGCCCCCCGGCGTCGTGCACGTGCCCTATGGCGACGCCGCGGCGCTGGAAGCCGTGGTCGACGAGGACACCGCCGCGGTGTTCCTGGAGCCGATGATGGGGGAGAGCGGCGTGGTGGTTCCGCCGTTGGACTACCTCGCCAAGGCGCGCCAGATCACCGCGCGCAGCGGGGCGCTGCTGGTGCTCGACGAGGTGCAGACGGGCATCGGACGGACCGGGAAGTTCTACGCTCACCAGGCCGTCGGCATCGTGCCCGACGTCATCACGCTGGCCAAGGGTCTCGGCGGCGGGATGCCGATCGGCGCGGTGCTGGCCACCGGGCGGGCGGCCGAACTGCTCACCCCCGGCCTGCACGGCACCACGTTCGGCGGCAACCCGGTCTGTGCGGCGGCGGCGCTCGCGGTGCTGCGGACCATCGACGAGACCGACCTGCTCGCGCACGTCGAGTCGGTGGGCAAGCGGCTCAGCGACGGCATCGAACTGCTGCAGCATCCGCTCATCGATCAGGTGCGCGGTGCGGGCCTGCTGCTGGGCATCGTGCTCACCGACGAGGTGTCCGCGCAGGTCGAGGCGCGGGCGCGGGAGGCGGGCTACCTGGTCAACCCGGCCAAGCCCGACGTGATCCGGCTGGCGCCGCCGCTGGTGCTCACCGAGACCCAAGCCGACAATTTCGTCGCCGACCTGCCGGAGATCCTCGACGCCGCGCTTGCGGACGCGAAAGGGGCTGCGGCGCAATGACCTCCGTACGGCACTTCCTGCGGGACGACGACGTCAGCCCGGCCGAGCAGGCCGAGATCCTCGCGCTCGCGGCCGAACTCAAGAAAGCACCGTTCGCGCGGCGTCCGCTGGACGGCCCGCGCGGCGTCGGCGTGATCTTCGAGAAGAACTCCACCCGCACCCGGTTCTCCTTCGAGATGGGCATCGCCCAGCTCGGCGGGCACGCGGTCGTCGTGGACGGCCGGGACACCCAGCTCGGCCGGGAGGAGACGCTCGGCGACACCGGCCGGGTGCTGTCCCGGTATGTGGACGCCATCGTGTGGCGCACCTTCGAGCAGTCCCGGCTGGACGAGATGGCCGCCACCGCCACGGTGCCGGTGATCAACGCGCTGTCCAACGAGTTCCATCCCTGTCAGGTGCTCGCCGACCTGCAGACGCTCGCCGAGCACAAGGGCGAGCTGACCGGACGCGAACTGGCCTACTTCGGCGACGGCGCGAACAACATGGCGCACTCGCTGCTGCTCGGCGGCGTCACGGCGGGGCTGAACGTGACCATCGCCGCGCCCGTCGGTTTCGAGCCGCAGCCGTGGGTGCTGGAGGCCGCGCGCAAGCGGGCCGCCGAGACCGGCGCCACCGTCACGGTGACCGCCGACCCGGTCGCCGCGGCATGGGGCGCCGACGCGCTGGTCACCGACACCTGGACCTCCATGGGACAGGAGAACGACGGCCTGGACCGGGTCGGCCCGTTCCGCCCGTTCCAGCTCAACACCGACTTGCTCGCCCACGCCAAGCCGGACGCGGTCGTGCTGCACTGCCTGCCGGCGCACCGCGGCGAAGAGATCACCGACGAGGTGCTCGACGGGCCGCACAGTGTGGTGTGGGACGAGGCGGAGAACCGCCTGCACGCGCAGAAGGCGCTGCTGGTCTGGCTGCTGGAACGACGATACGGGGGAGCGGCGTGAGCGGTCGGGTCAGCGGCCGGCGGCGGAGCGTGACCGGCTCCGCTGGTGCCGGAAGGTTCAGCGTGAGCGAGGGTGTGCGTATCACCCGGCATGACCCGTGTTCATCTGTGCCCAGCGGGCGAATCGGTCCTCGACGCCCCCGGCCCGCGCTGGACCAGCGAGGTGCGGCGGTGAGCCAGTGTCAGCGCGTGCGCCGCGCTCAGCAGCGCACGACGATCCCGCGCCCCAGCGAGGCGCGGCCGTGAGCGTCTCGCAGTCGGAATCGGGGCGAAGCGGCCCGGCCATCGCGCGCACCCGCGCCGGGCGGCAGTCGCGCATCATCGAGCTGCTGTCGGCGCACGCGGTACGCAGCCAGACCGAACTGGCGGCGTTACTCGCGGCCGAGGGCATCGAGACCACGCAGGCGACGCTCTCGCGCGACCTGGACGAACTGGGCGCGGTGAAACTGCGCGCCGCCGACGGCGGCGCGGGCGTCTACGTCGTCCCCGAGGACGGCAGCCCCGTGCGCGGCGTGACCGGCGGCACCGACCGCCTGTCAAAACTGCTCGGCGACCTGCTGGTCTCCACCGACGCCAGCGGCAACATCGCGGTCCTGCGCACCCCGCCCGGCGCGGCCCACTACCTGGCCAGCGCCTTGGACCGCGCCGCCCTGCCCTACATAGTCGGCACCATCGCGGGCGACGACACCATCGCCGTCATCGCCCGCGAGCCGCTGACCGGCGCGGAAGTGGCCGCGAAGATCGAACAACTAGCCTGATCGTCGCGAACGCGGCGACCGGTCTCGTACGAACACGGGTGACTCGCCGGGATGCCGGAACGCGGCGACGAACGGGCGTGTTTCCTGCCGTGGGCAGACGGTGCGCCCGTGCTTCTGAGAGGGTAGAGGGGAGGGTGTCGGCCCAGCTCAGGGTTGGCCCCACCCGATTATGAATGGGCTTGCATCGTCGTGCATAATCATTTGTAGGACGTGCGGGCCGCTGTGGCGGGAAGCCGGTCCGTATCACGCAGACGAGCACCGATACATCGAGGAGCACACAGAACATGTCCGAGCGCGTCGTACTCGCCTACTCCGGTGGGCTGGACACCTCCGTCGCGATCAGCTGGATCGGCAAGGAGACCGGCGCCGAAGTGGTGGCCGTGGCCATCGACCTCGGCCAGGGCGGCGAGGACATGAACGTGGTGCGCCAGCGCGCCCTGGACTGCGGCGCCGTCGAGGCGATCGTGATCGACGCCCGCGACGAGTTCGCCGACCAGTACTGCCTGCCCACCATCCAGGCCAACGCGCTGTACATGGGTCAGTACCCGCTGGTGTCGGCGATCAGCCGTCCACTGATCGTCAAGCACCTGGTCGAGGCCGCCAAGTTCCACGGCGCGAGCACCGTCGCGCACGGCTGCACCGGCAAGGGCAACGACCAGGTCCGCTTCGAGGTCGGCATCGGCGCGCTCGCGCCCGACCTCAACGTGATCGCCCCGGTCCGGGACTACGCGTGGACCCGCGAGAAGGCGATCGCCTTCGCGGAGGAGAACGCGCTGCCGATCAACGTCACCAAGAAGTCGCCGTTCTCCATCGACCAGAACGTCTGGGGCCGCGCGGTGGAGACCGGGTTCCTCGAGGACCTGTGGAACGCCCCGACCAAGGACGTCTACGACTACACCTCCGACCCGACGGTGAACTTCGAGGCGCCGGACGAACTGATCATCACCTTCGACAAGGGTGTGCCGGTGGCCATCGACGGCCGCCAGGTCAGCGTGCTGGAAGCGATCGTCGAGCTGAACAAGCGCGCGGGCCGCCAGGGCGTCGGCCGACTGGACATGGTCGAGGACCGCCTGGTCGGTATCAAGAGCCGGGAGATCTACGAGGCGCCCGGCGCCATCGCGCTGATCACCGCGCACCAGGCGCTGGAGCACGTCACCATCGAGCGCGAGCTGGGCCGCTACAAGCGGCAGGTCGAGCAGCGCTGGGGCGAGCTGGCCTACGACGGCCTGTGGTTCTCCCCGCTCAAGCGCGCCCTGGACGCCTTTGTCCTCGATACGCAGCAGCACGTCTCCGGCGACATCCGGATGGTCCTGCACGGCGGCTCGGCCGTCGTCAACGGCCGCCGCTCGGAGCAGTCGCTCTACGACTTCAACCTGGCTACCTACGACGAGGGCGACACCTTCGACCAGTCCCTGGCCAAGGGTTTCGTCCAGATCCACGGCCTGTCCTCCAAGGTCGCCGCCCGCCGCGACCTGAACCAGAAGTAGGCCACAGGCGTGCCGGTGCCCGAACGAGCACCGGCACGCCGACGCCTCCCGCTGGGTCGTACTCTCGAATCGTCGTTCCGAGCAGGCTGACAGGCCGCAGTACGCCCGGACAGCAGACTGCGAACGCCTTCTCCCACGCGCACAAGGCCGCTGTCGGCAGATAATGTCGAGCAGCCACCGAACGCCCAGCTGCGTCGGGCAAAACGACTCGACTCGCGCGCCGACGCAACAACTGGTTCCGCGGGCCAACGGAACGACTGGGTCGCAAGCCACGCCCAACTGATCCCCAAGCCAGCGCACGACCGATCTCACGAATCAACGCACCAACTGATTTCGCAAGAACATGGGTAACTTACCGGGTACGCCCAGGACCCGACGGTCACCCAACGCAGGACCTGAACGTGAAGCAGCCCCGTCCCGACTTGTATGGCCTGAAGGCCCGGAGAGGCGGGGGAGCCTGAATACCCGGAGAGGCGGAACAGCATGAGCACGAACCAAGGTGCGCTCTGGGGCGGGCGATTCGCCTCCGGCCCGGCCGAGGCCATGGCCGCGCTGAGCAAGTCGACCCACTTCGATTGGGCGCTGGCTCCCTACGACATCCGCGCCTCGAAGGCGCACGCACGGGTGCTGCACAAAGCGGGGCTGCTGTCCGACGCCGATCTGTCCGGCATGCTGGACGGCCTGGATCGCCTCGCGGCGGACGTCGCATCCGGCGCGTTCGGTCCCGCCGACTCCGACGAGGACGTGCACGGCGCGCTGGAACGCGGCCTGATCGAACAGGTCGGCCCGGAGCTCGGTGGCCGGTTGCGGGCGGGGCGTTCGCGCAACGACCAGGTCGCGACGCTGTTCCGGATGTGGCTGCGTGACGGCGTGCGCCGGGTGGCCGCGGGCGTGCTCGCGGTGGTCGACGCGCTGGTGGAGCAGGCCGCCGCGCATCCGGACGCGGTCATGCCGGGCAAGACCCACTTGCAGGCGGCGCAGCCGGTGCTGCTGGCCCATCATCTGCTCGCGCACGCTCACCCGCTGCTGCGCGACCTGGACCGGCTGCGCGATTTCGATCGCCGCGCGGCGGTGTCGCCCTACGGTTCCGGTGCGCTGGCGGGTTCCTCGCTCGGACTCGACCCGGAGGCGATCGCGGCGGAGCTGGATTTCGACTCGGCGGCCGCCAACTCGATCGACGCCACCTCGGCGCGGGATTTCGCCGCCGAGGCCGCGTTCGTGCTCGCCATGATCGGCGTCGACCTGAGCCGGATGGCCGAGGAAGTCATTCTCTGGAGCACACCGGAGTTCGGTTACGTCACCCTGGCGGACGCCTGGTCGACGGGGTCGTCGATCATGCCGCAGAAGAAGAACCCGGACGTGTCCGAGCTGACTCGCGGCAAGGCGGGCCGGCTGATCGGCAACCTCACCGGGCTGCTGGCCACGCTCAAGGCGCAACCCCTGGCCTACAACCGTGACCTGCAGGAGGACAAGGAGCCGCTGTTCGACTCGGTCGCGCAACTCGAACTGCTGCTCCCGGCCATCGCCGGCCTGGTCTCGACCCTGACTTTCCACACCGATCGCATGGCCGAACTCGCGCCCGCCGGCTTCACGCTGGCCACCGACATCGCCGAATGGCTGGTCCGCCAGGGTGTTCCGTTCCGGGTCGCGCACGAGGCGGCGGGTGCGTGCGTGCGCGTCGCGGAATCTCGCGGCGTCGGCTTGGACGAACTCACCGACGAGGAGTTCGCCGCCGTCGACCCGGCGCTGACCGGGAAGGTACGCGAGGTGCTCACCGTGCAAGGGTCCATCGCGTCCCGGGATGCCCGGGGCGGTACGGCCGGTGTTCAGGTCGCGGCGCAGCTGGCGGAGGTGCGCGAGGCGGCGGCCGCGGCGCGGGCATGGCTGGACTGAAGCCGTTTCGGTGACCGCTGCCGAGAACGGGTCGGCCTAGCCGACGATGGTGATGTCGGCGCCGCTGAACAGCAGATCGCTGCGGCGCCGGGTGCCATCGGCCTCCGGCACCGCTTCGGCCTCCGGCGCCAGCTCGCGCAACTGCCGGAGGAATACCTCGACGGCCAGCGTGGCCATGCTCTTGCCGGGGCAGACGTGCCTGCCGAAGCCGAAGGTCAACGGCAACTTGCCGGTCCCGTCCAGCGCCAGGCAGTCGGGGAAGACTTCCGGATCGCGGTTGGCCGCGGCGAACAGCACGAGCAGCGGTCCGGCGGGCAGCCGCGTGCCACTGGAGAGCACGACCGGCGTCCTGGCTCGGCGCTTCCATGCCACCAGCCCGGGATCCAGTTGCAGGATTTTCGCGGCGACCCGTGTCCCGCCCTCCGGTTCGGTCAGGAGGTTCCACCAGTTCCGGTCCGGATCGGCGAGCAACCGCTGGACGCCTTGCTGGATGCTGCCGCTCACCGTGTGCACCCCGGCGGCGAGGGAATTCGCCATGGCCGACACCGCGATCCGATGGGAGAGCCCGGCGTCGCGGAGCTTGCGCGCGAACCCGGCCGCCTCGCTGCCCCGGCCTTCCCGCACCGCTCTGCCGCTGACCGTGAACAACCACCCCAGCGCGCTCACCGCGTCGGCCAGTTCGCGTCCACGCATCACCCGTCCGAGCAGTCCCGATTGCGCTCCGCTCCACGCGGCCACGTGCGGCCAGTCCGCCGCGGGCAGGCCGACCGCCGCGCCGACGGTCCGGGCGGCGTAGCCGATGGCGAGGGCGGTCACGTCCAACGGCGACCCGGCGCGGAATCCCGCGTCTCGCACCGCCTCGTGGAAGTGCTCGGCCATCTGCGCGGCCCGAGCGGGCCGATCCGCCGCGGAAATCGTGAAGTGCCCCTCCGGCCCGGCCATGGTGTTCCACACGCGCTTGTGCAGCCGATCGTCGGCGAGGTTGGCGGTGGCCTTCGCGGGTGGCGGAACCAGATGCCGAACGAAATGCGGTATGGCTCGCGGTGTCGCCGCGATACGCGCGTAACCGACCAGCGGGTCCAGCGAATTCGTATTGGAAATGCCGGGCGTCGTCGCGTCCAGCACCTCACGCACGTCGGCGTACTTCCAGATCATGCGCAGCCCGCAGCGGTGCGCATAGCTCGGCTCCGGCCACTCGTGCAACCGCCGATACCGCTCATCGCGCTCGGCGTACGGCAACTCGTTGCACGTCACCTCATCGAAGGGAAAATCGGTTACCGCAACGGCCGAGCAACGCATGGCGCGATGGTATCGACGCGTCGGCCGTGGTCGCCGTGCCGTGGATTCCCGGTGCTGGGGAGCGGTCGGGAAGGCGATCGCCGACCGGTGTGCGCTCGCGCGGCTGTGGCTACGCTGCGAAAATGACCTTGCTCCTGCTCGCTTTGGCCATCGCTTCCGAGGTGACCGCCACCGTTTCGCTGAAACTGTCGGACGGATTCGCCAAGGTCGTCCCTTCCGTCGTGGTGGTTGTCGGCTATTGCGCGGCGTTCTTCTTCCTGGCCCAGGCGTTGAAGCGGGGCATGCCGATCGGAGTGGCCTACGGCATCTGGTCGGCGGTCGGCGTCGCCGCGATCGCGGTGATAGGCGTCCTGTTCCTCGAGGAGCGGCTCACCGTCGTCCAGGTCGGCGGCATCGCGCTCGTGATCCTCGGCGTACTCGCCCTGGAACTCGGCGGCGCACGCTAACCCCTCCCACGCGCACGAGCGGCACATGGTCGCGGCATTTCGCGAGTAGGTTCCTCGGTGGTGTGCCACTCGAGGAAGGTGTGATAGGGACGTCCGGTCAATCCGAGACGCGGACCGCGTATCCCGCGTTCGTGAGAGCGGTGAGCACGTCGTCGCGATGGTCGCGGCCTCGTGTCTCCAGGGTGAGGGCCACCTCGACCTCGTCGACCGCCAGCCAGGTCCCGGTCCGCGAATGTGCCACGTCGACCACACTGGCGCTCGTCTTCCCGATCACCGCGAGCAGCGACCCCAGCGCTCCGGGACGATCGGAAATGGTCACCCGCACGGCCAGATATCGGCCTGCCGCGCTCAGGCCGTGCCCGATCACCCGGGTCAGCAGCAGCGGGTCGATGTTGCCGCCGGACAGGATCGCGCAGACCGGCCCGCGCAAGCCGAGTTCCTCCGGCGCGTGA
Source organism: Nocardia sp. CY41 (assembly GCF_009829325.1). GTDB lineage: Bacteria > Actinomycetota > Actinomycetes > Mycobacteriales > Mycobacteriaceae > Nocardia. Next base: position 32,166 of record NZ_VUOS01000022.1, on the reverse strand, counting down.
CTGGTCAGGGCGGCAACCGCGGCGGCGCCCGCCGGCTCGACGATCAGTTTCGCGCGTTCCAGGCACAGCAGCAACGCCTGCGACAGCGCTTCCTCGTCCACCGTGACGATGCGCGAAACATGCTGCGCCACATGATCGAACGGCACGGTACCGGGACGCCCGACCGCGATGCCGTCGGCCATCGTCGCCATCCGCTCGACCCGCACCGGGCGGCCCGCCGCCAGCGAGTCCGGCCAGGCGGCGGCTTCGGCCGCTTGCACCCCGATGACGCGCACGTCCGGCGCCAGCTGCCGCAGCGCGACCGCGACTCCGGCCAACAGGCCGCCGCCGCCGGTGGGCACGAGCACCGTGCCCACCTCGGGCAACTGCTCTGCGATCTCCGTGCCGACGGTGGCCTGACCGGCCACGATATCGGGATGGTCGAACGGGTGGATCAGCGTCGCGCCGGACCGGTCGGCGAAATCCAGAGCGGCGTCCAGTGATTCGTCGATGGTCTCGCCGACCTGGCGGACCTGCGCGCCGTACGCCTTGGTCGCCATCAGTTTCGGCAGCGACGCCCCGACCGGCATGAACACCGTCGACGCGATGCCGAGCGACGACGCCGACCACGCCACGCCCTGCGCATGGTTACCGGCGCTCGCGGCCACGACGCCGCGCTCGCGCGCCTCCCGCGGCAGATTCGCGATCCGGTTGTAGGCGCCGCGCGGCTTGAACGAACCGGTGCGCTGCAAGTTCTCGCACTTCAGCCACACCTCGGCGCCCACGCGTTCGGACAGCACTCGCGAGGCCAGCAGCGGCGTGCGCCGGATCACGGGGGCGAGTAGCCGCCCGGCCGCCTCGATCCGGGCCATATCGACCGATTCCATACCGCCATGCTGCCACTCGGGCGGGCGAGGTCAGGCCGCTCTGGCGAGGTTGTGAGCCAGCGCGCCCAACCGGGCCAGGCGTGCGTCACCGAGCGGTGTGATCCTGCTGCCGAGGCGATTGGTGACGAAGCCGAGCGACATCCCGGTCACCGGGTCGGCGAAACCGCCGGAGCCGCCGAGGCCGAAATGGCCGAAGGCCGAGACCGGTTCGGCCTTGGACGGCTTCATCGGCACGCCGTGGTAACCGAGGGCCCAAGGGATGCGGAAGGCCAGCACGTAGTCCGGGGTGAACACCTGCCGCCGGGTCATCTGCTCGATGGTGTCCGGGCTCAGCAGCCGGTGGCCGTCCAGCTGCCCGCCGTTGGCGAGCGCGCCGTACACGCGGGCCAGCGCGCGGGCGGAGAAGACGCCGTTGAGGCCGGGCATCACCGAGTCGTACAGGCGTGGATCGGCCACCAGCTCGGCGAATCCCACCGGGGTGGTGTCGGCGGCGGCCGCGAAACGGGTCCGGGCGAGCAGCCGCGAGCTACGCTCCCAGCTCATGCCCGCGACCGTCAGGCGCGGGAAATTGGTGGCGATACGCCTGCGCTCGGACGCCGGGACCCGGAACCAGAGGTCCTCGGCCGCGAGCGGTTCCGCGATCTCGGTGCGCAGCACGTCGGTGAATTCCGCTCCGGTCACCCGCCGCACCAGTTCGGCGGTGAGGTGCCCGTAGGTGATGCCGTGGTAGCCGCTGGTCACCTTGTGCCGTGGATCGGGCGCGGCGGCCGCGAGCGCCGCGGTGACCGCGGCGTCGTCGAAGAATCGCTCGACGGGGCCGGGCAGCAGCCCGCGCAGGCGGTGCAGCCCGGCCCGGTGGGTCAGCATCGCCCGCACGCTGATGCGTTCCTTGCCCGCTGCCGCGAACTCCGGCCAGTACGTCGCGACCGGCTCGTCGTAGTCGATCAGGCCGCGCTCGGCCAAACGATGCACCAGCGTGCTGGCGATCCCCTTGCCGGTGGAGTAGGCCATCGCGATCGTGTCGTGCGCCCACGGGACGTCGGGGTGCGCGTATCCGGCCCAGACGTCGACCACCGGCTCGCCGTGCAGGTAGACCGCCAGCGCGCCGCCGCCGTCGGACGGACGCCGGAACAGCCGGTCGAACTCCGCCACCAGGCGCGCGAAACGGCGATCCACGAACTGTCCTGCCGAAACTGTCATCGGAACCTGTGCCTGTCTTTCAGCGCCTGCGGCGTCGCGAACAACCCCATGCTAGGTGTCTCGTTTCGCTCGAGACCGGTGGCCGGGACTCGCACCCACCACGCGACCGGTCGGTACTGTGAGAAGACGTTTCCTGACCGTCACACGGGTGACCGGGAACGCAACACGCTGCCCCTAGCGTGTTGTCATGCCCCCGAGACGACGTTCGGCGCTGCTCGCGAGGTTGGTCGTCGACACACCCGGCCGCCCGCAGATCATCCTCGGCGAACTGCGCCGTGTGATCCTCGACGGGGCGGTGCCGCCCCGCACCGTCATCCCGCTGCGCGAGGTGGCGGAACTGTTCGGCGTGAGCCATATTCCGGTGCGCGAGGCGCTCAAGACACTGATCGGGGAGGGACTGGTCACCCACGAGCCGCACGCGGGGTACACGGTGGCGCAACTGACCGCCGCCGAGTTGCGCGAGATGTACATCGTGCGGCAGACCTTGGAGACGGCCTCGCTCGCCGCGGCCGCCATGAACCACTCCGCCGCCGACCGCGCCGAACTGCTGGATGTGAACGAGGCCCTGGAACAGGCGATTCGCGACGACGACCCGGCCGCCTACCACCGTGGGTCGCGCACCTTCCATGTGGCGCTGACCCGGCCGTCACGCATGTTTCGACTGATGCACATGCTCGAAGCGGCGTGGAACGTCACCGAGCCGGTGCAGTCGATGGTGCACATCGGCCGGGCCGACCGAGTGCGGCTGCACACCGACCACGCGTTGATGCTGGACGCGTTCCTGGCCCGGGATGTCGCGCGCCTGCTGCTCGTCGCCGAACATCACCATCGCAGGCTGGAGTCCGTGATCGCGACCTTGCCCACCGATACTGGTCTGCTCGCGCCGGAAGATATATCTGCCGCGCAATAGCCGGGCAATAACCGCGCAATGGACGGGCAATAGCAGATTCCTACCGTCGTTTCGATCACCGTTTCACCCTTCGGATGGGAAAACACCATGACCGAAACCATCGCCGCGGCACCCGCTCCCGAGCGGATCGCCCCCGCCGGCTACGACCCACGGCTGACCAACGACGATCTCGCGCCGCTGCGCAAGCAGAACTGGGGCTCTTACAACATCTTCGCGTTCTGGATGTCGGACGTGCACAGCGTCGGTGGCTATGTCACCGCGGGCAGCTTGTTCGCGCTCGGCTTGGCCAGCTGGCAGGTACTGGTGGCCCTGCTGATCGGGATCACCCTGGTGTATTTCTTCTGCAATCTGGTCGCCAAGCCGAGTCAGATGACCGGCGTGCCGTACCCGGTCATCTGCCGCAGTGCGTTCGGCGTGCTCGGCGCCAATATCCCCGCGATCATCCGCGGGCTGATCGCGGTGGCCTGGTGCGGCATTCAGACGTTTCTCGCTTCGGCGGCACTGGATGTCGTATTGGTGAAGCTGTTTCCGTCCCTCGGGCCCTACGCGGTGGCAGGCGACTACGGGTTCCTCGGTCTGTCGCTGCTCGGCTGGGGCAGCTATCTGACGCTGTGGGTGGTGCAGGCCTGTGTTTTCTGGCAGGGCATGGAGTCCATTCGCCGGTTCATCGACTTCTGCGGGCCCGCGGTGTACGTGGTGATGTTCCTGTTGTGCGGTTACCTGATCGCGAAGGCCGGCTGGGGCGCGATCGATCTGAACCTGGGCGCGGTGCGGTACACCGGATGGGACTCGGTGCCGGTGATGCTGGGCGCCATCGCGCTCGTGGTCTCCTACTTCTCCGGGCCGATGTTGAATTTCGGCGACTTCTCCCGGTACGGCAAGTCCTTCGCCGTGGTGCGCCGGGGCAACCTGCTCGGTCTCCCGCTGAACTTCCTGCTGTTCTCGTTGCTGGTGGTGATCACCGCCTCGCTGACGGTGCCGGTCTACGGCGAGCTGATCACCGACCCGGTCGCCACGGTGGCGCGCATCGACAGCACCTTCGCGATCGTGCTCGGCGCACTGACCTTCACTGTCGCCACCATCGGCATCAACATCGTCGCGAACTTCATCTCGCCGGCCTTCGACTTCTCGCACGTGAATCCGCAGCGCGTCAGCTGGCGCGCGGGCGGCATGATCGCCGCGGTGGGCTCGGTGCTGATCACGCCGTGGAATCTCTACAACAACCCGGAGGTCATCCACTACACACTGGAGGTGCTCGGCGCCTTCATCGGCCCTCTGTTCGGGGTGCTCATCGCCGATTACTACCTGGTGCGCAAGCAACGCGTGGTGGTGGACGACCTGTTCACGATGTCCAGCAGCGGGCGCTATTGGTATCGCGGCGGATACAACCCGGCCGCGGTGATCGCGACGGTCGTCGGCGCGCTGGTCGCGGTGATCCCCGTGCTGGCCAAGGACGTCACCGGTATGTACACCGCGGCCCAGTACAGCTGGTTCGTCGGTTGCGGACTCGGCTTCGTGGCCTACTACGTCCTGGCCACGCGCACCCGGCCGGCGGTGCGGGAGAGCGCGGCCTGATGCGTATTCGCGTGGTCAACCCCAATACCTCCCGGGCGATGACCGACACGATCGAGCGGTCTGCCAGGGCCGTCGCTGGTCCTGGCACCCTGCTCGACGCGGTGACCTCGGAGATGGGACCGGCCTCGATCGAAAGTCACTACGACGAAGCGCTCAGCGTTCCCGGCCTGCTCGCCGCGATCCGGCGCGGGGAGGCCGAAGGGGTCGACGGCTACGTGCTGGCCTGCTTCGGCGACCCCGGTCTCGACGCCGCGCGCGAGCTGGCCGGGGGACCGGTGATCGGGATCGCCGAGGCCGCCATGCGTGCGGCCGCTCATCTCGGTCGTGGGTTCAGCGTGGTCACCACCCTGGGCCGGACCGTCGGCCGGGCGGCCGATCTGGCGGAGCGCTACGGGATGCGGCGCTTCTGCCGCGGTATCCACGCCTGTGAGATTCCCGTGCTCGCCCTCGACAGCGATCCGGACGCGCGCAAGATCGTCACCGAAGCGTGCAGGGAAGCGGTCGAGGCGGACCGGTCCGATGCCATCGTTCTGGGCTGCGCGGGGATGACCGATCTGGCCGCGCAGGTGCGCGCCGAGGTCGGCGTGCCGGTGGTGGACGGTGTGGCGGCGGCGACCCTGACCGTCCAATCGCTGCTCACGCTCGGTCTGCGCAAGTCCGGACGGGGCGAATTCGCCGCGCCGCCGCCGAAGCCGTACACCGGCTCGCTGCGATCGTTCGGCACCTGAGCGAGGCTCAGGCGGCTACCGCGATGGCGAGCTTGCGCAGCTCGGCGTCCGGGTCGGCGACGTCGACCACCAGGCGTGTGACATCGGCGCCCGCCAAGTCGATACGGATGGCGTGTCCGTCGAAGCGTGTGTCCCAGAATTCCTTGCGGCCCTTGCCACGGAATGTCCCTGCTGCGATCACGCCGGGGAAGAAGGCGCCGGGCGCGCGCACCCACGGCGGGCGGCGGTCGACTCCGGCCAGGCCGAGCGCGGTGATGTCGGACAAATCGAAGGTCAGGTGGTCGCGCAGCGCCAGCACTTGATGTGCGCCGAGCACGTGCACCGTCACCCTCGTTTCGGTGACCTCGAATTCGACCATCACGCACCTCACTTCACCGAGAACTCGTACAACGTCAACGATGCAGAACGGTCCTGGCCGCAGCCTGTGCCGTTCCTATGAGTTCTCTCAGGTTGACTTCATGGTGTTACACGGATATGCGCATTCGATCATGTGACCTGCCCGGCGGCCGCAGCGGCGAGCGCGCCTGTCGAGCCGTACTACAGCCGGGAAGGGAGGCCGTCGCGACCTCGCGGGCTGGATCGAGGCAGCGGTGGAGCCGATGATGCGCTTCGCTGCCTCGGACCAGAGCGAGAGAACGCGACGATCAGGGTGCGGTAGGCCGCGTGACGTGCGCGTGCTCCGCGACGTCGAGCACACCCGCCAGCCACGGCGTGTAGGCATCCGGATTGTCGGCCAGGGCGTCGCGTAATGCGTCCGGTTGGATCCAGGCGAAGTCGGCGACTTCGGCCGGGTCCGGCCGAGGCGTGCCTATGTCCAGGCGCCCGATCAGCACGTGATCCCATTCGGACTCGACACGGCCGGTACGGAGGTCCGCCGCGTGGTAGCGGTAGACCCCCGCCTCGGTGAGCGCGATCGTCAGGCCCATCTCCTCCGCCAGGCGCAGCCCCGCCGCGGTTGCGACGGGTTCGCCCGGGGCGGGGTGGCCGCAGCAGGTATTGGCCCACAGCGACGGGAACCTGGTCTTCACCGCCGCGCGCTGCTGTAACAGGACCCGGCCGGCCGAGTCGAACAGCAACACGGAGAACGCGCGGTGTAGTCGCCCCGGGGCCTGGTGGGCCTCGGCGACCGAGCACGCGCCGACCGCGCGGCCCGCGTCGTCGACGAGCTCGACGGGCAGGGCCTCGCGGTCGGTGTACGGCGGGACGAGGGTGTCGGTCACCTGCCCACCTTATCGGCGGCGATGAGCAGGTAGTGGAAGCTGCCCTCCCGGTACGCGGTCAGGAACGGCTTCTCGACACCGGTGGCGAGCTCGGATTTCGTGCGCAGCTCCCAGTACGGGATGGTCGCGGCGGTGAGTTCGGTCACGGCGATGGGCACGAGGTCGTTCTCGGCCATGGCGCGGAAGTACTCGCTGCGCGGATGGATCATGCAGCCGTAGTGTGCGTCGATCCAGCTCACCGAGGACGAGCGACCGCCGGTTACGTCGTTGGAGCAACCGGTGACGCACACGTAGCGCCCACCCGGCTCCAAGAGGCGGGAGAACTCGCGGAACAGATCGAACAGGTCCACGTACATGGTGGTCTCGTTGGTCCAGATTCCGCGCATGGAGCCGCTCTCGAATCCGGTGTCCAGCATGTTGCGGAAGTGGAAGCGCACCTTGTCCGCGACGCCGCGGTGGACGGCCTGGTCGTTGGCGAAGCCGACCTGGTACTCGGAGATGGTGACGCCGTCGACCTGGCAGCCGAAGCGCTGGTTGGCCATGAAGCTGGTGCCGCCGCGACCGGAGCCGCCGTCCATCAGCCGGTCGCCGGGACGGATGTCGCCGAGGTGGTCGAGCAGGAAATCCGCCTGCGCGGTCTCCAGCCGGTGCAACTCGGTGACGATGCGCTCCTCGCGAGTGTCCTCCGGGCCGGTCAGCACGGACAGGTCCGGGTCGCCGATGCCGTAGTGGTGGTGATAGAGCCCGTCGACCTCACCGAGTTTGGTGTTGACCCGGTCGTCGTTCGGGTTGTTGTTCCAGTACGCGGCGACGGATTTCTGGTAGCTGGTACGCAGAACGGTCCCGGTCTCCGGGTTGAGCATGGTCATGCGCGATCATCCTCTCTCGGTGCGGTACTGCTTCATTGCTCACTTGCGGGTAGCTTCAGTGCGGGTCGCGATAGCGTTTGCTGTCCGCGTGCCAGGCGCGGTTGCCTCCCATCCAGGCCCACAGGCCCGTGAGGAAGCGGCGTAATTCCGGTGAACCCAGCGCGGCCAAAGGGGCCGCCTCTCGTTCGAACCGGTGCACCAGTTCGTCGTGCACCTCGGCGGTGCGCAGCACGGCCTCGCGGCGCGAGCAGCGCTCCTCGGCGGCCAGGACGGTCGGCAGATTGAACTCCCTGCCGTTGGAGAGGTCCTCGCGCGCCATCGAGTACAGGTCGTTGACCATCTGGCTGGCCAGTGCCGCCGTGGTGACCACACGGCGGACCGCGGGGTCGGTGTATTCCGCGGCCTGCAATTCATAGCCGCCGACCACGTCGGTCGGCGCCATGCACGGCAGGAAACTGTGCGGTTGCCGGTTGGTGAGGTACTCCCAAACCGGTGGCATCCGCCCCGCGGCCCGCCAACCCGCTTCCGCACCTAGCGCGATGAACCAGCCCGCGATCTCGGTGCGCAGCCGGGCCAGTTGCGCCGGACGCGCGTAACGGGCGAGGTGCTCGAAGGACGTGCGGAAAGCGCGCAGGATCGGGTCGGCGTCGAGGGCAGCCTCGAGCTGCCCGACGTAGCGCGCGGGAAGGTGCACCGGGTCCATGGCGGCGGCCGCCAATTCGAGCCGGGGCCCCAGCTCCGCCTCGGCGCTGGAGGGGGTGCCGTCCGGAGCCCGGTCGTCGGCGTCCTCCTCGCAGTAGTAGTCGTCCACGGACCATTCCGAGACCGCGCATTTCGCCGCCGCCAGCAGCAGGTCGGCGTTGTCGCAGTCCGGGTGGGCGAGCATGATCAACCGTCCGAAGTCGGCGTCGCGCAATTCGTCCAGCCGGCCTTCGTACAACCCGATGTCCCTGGCCCAGTCGACGATGCCGGCGTTGACGGCCTCGGCGAGCGCCGGATCGTCACGCAGCGGCGGCGGGCAGTACAGCGGCGGGATCGGATCGGAGCGATCGGGATGCGCCGTGCCCGTTCCGGCCGACCCCGCCGCATCCCCCGCGCCGTCCGATTCGGCTCGCCGAAGCGGTGTGGGCTCGGCCGTGCGCGGCAGTGTGGCGAGGCCATGGATTCCCGACAACGCCGATGCCGTGCCGAGTCCGGTGGGTGCTGCGGGGATGCGTGGCGCTGTCGGCGACTGCGTTCGCCCCGCCGCCGGGATCGGCACTCGAGCGCTGCCGAAGGCCGGCGGAGGAGTGCTGGTGCCGCCGATGGCGGGGGAGGGTGTCGCGGTGGTGGACGTGGTTCCGCGATCCGGAAGCAGTAGTGCTGCGGCGCCCAGCCCGGAGGGACCGAGCAACCGGCCGGGCTTCCCGCCCTCCGGTGCACCCCGGATCGAAAGACCGTACGAAGCAGGTGCTTTGGTTGCGAAAGGCTCGGCCGGAGCGGACGTCCGGGTGTTGGTGAGTAGCGCGACGACGGCGGCAGCCACCTCATCGGTCGCATGCGCCGCCCCGGCGCGGGAGAGCACCGACATGCCCATCACCCCGGTCAGTCGGCTTGCCGGGCGACCGAGACGTTGTCGAGCACGCCCAGTGCATCCGGCACCAGCACCGCCGCCGAGTAGTAGCAGCTGATCAGGTAGGAGATGATCGACTGGTCATCGATGCCCTTGAAGCGCACGTTCAGGCTCGGCTCGTATTCGTCCGGGATCCCGGTCTGGTGCAGCCCGATCACGCCCTGATCCTTTTCGCCGGTGCGCATGGCCAGGATCGAGGTGGTCTGGGTGTCGCTGATCGGGATCTTGCCGCACGGGAAGATCGGTACGCCACGCCATGCGGGGACACGGTGCCCGTCCACCTCGATCGGATCCGGGTAGATCCCGCGCTTGGTGCATTCGCGTCCGAACGCGGCGATGGCCTTCGGGTGAGCGAGGAACAATCTCGTGCTGCGGCGCATGCTGAGCAGTTCGTCGAAGTCGTCCGGGGTGGGCGCGCCGGACTCGGTGTAGATGCGCTGTTTCAGATCGCAGTTGTGCAGCAGACCGAAATCGGGATTGTTGACCAGGTCGTATTCGCGCCGTTCATACAGAGCTTCGATGGTCAGGCGCAATTGCTGCTCGACCTGGTTCATCGGATCGTTGAACAGGTCGGCTACCCGGGTGTGCACCCGCAGCACGCTCTGCGCGAGGCTGAGCTCGTATTGGCGCGGTGAGGCGTCGTAGTCGACGAAGGTGCCTTCCAGCAACGGCTCGCCCGCGTGGCCCGAGGAGATCGTGATATCGGCCTCGCCCTTGTTGTTCTGCGGACGGCTGGGTGCGGCGGCGACGCGGTCGAGTTGCTCTCGCAGCGCCGGAGTGTTGTCGACGAACTCCGTCAGCGATTGCCGCGGGAGGACCAGGACAGTCGTGCGCGTGACCGTCTTGATGGTGACCGGCCAGATCGCCGACGGCTCGGTGAATATGGTGTCGCCGAAGAAATCGCCGCCGCCCAGGATGCCGAGCTTCGTCTGCTCGCCGTATTCACCCGACCCGATTTTGCTCAATTTGCCGTGCACGATCAGCAGCACCTGATCCATGGGATTGCCGAATTCCGCTACGACGGTGCCGGGTTCGAGATCGCGTTGTTCGAAACGATCCGCGAGGCCGCGCAGAACTTCCTCGTCGTCGAATCCGCGCAGTGCCGGAAGCTCCTGCAATTCCAGCGGAATCACTCGCGCGGTGGAACCGTCGATGACGAATTCCACCTCGCCGTTGCCCACGGTGTGGGTCAGGCGGCGGTTCACCCGGTACACACCACCGTTGACCTGCGTCCACGGCAGCGCGCGAGTGAGCCACCGAGAACTGATGCCCTGCATCTGCGGTTCGGATTTGGTGGTGTGCGCGAGCAACCCCGCCGTGCTGGTGCTCAGGCTCTTGCGCACGTTGTTTTCCGTTTGGACTGGCATTTCAATGGTCATGCGTGGTCCTCACCTTGAGACGGCCACCGGGACATGGTGACGGGTTGTGAAGCAGAGTGGATTGAGGGTCGCCGATAGTTCAGAGTCGCTGGGTGTTCACATCAAACAGCAGCGGGCATGCCCGCACAGAGCTCATCGAACGAAATTGCCTACGCGCCACGGCGTTCCAGACACGATTAATGGTAGACGCCGAAAGCGGCTGAGCACAGGAAAATTTCGAAGATCGTCTCGTGGCCCGGCGGATGGTCACGACACGCGGTCGATTCCGGAAACGGTGGGTGGCGTCGCTGGGTCGTCTTCGGATTGCCTTCTGGTCGCGAAGGATTAGCTGTCGCCGGGCGCTCACTCGCGCCCGGCGCGGTTCGCTGCTTCTCGTGCGTTCACCGCGACCGGAAGCCGCACTGATCCACCGGAACCGGCTCCGCCGCTCCCGATACCCGCCGACGCCGCCGCGACGGGCATGCTGTGTTCCGTGCCGGGTCGCCTACGCTGAGTCGAGCGGACTCCGTCCGTGCTTCCGAGCGGAGACATGACCGTGTCTCGTCCTGGATCCGTGCGCGGAGTGGGGGCGGTCGATGTCGGAAGGGCTGTTCGGCTCCTCGTTGCCGGAGCGGCGACCGCGATGTACTCGAGCCGATAGGTGGACGCCGGGGAGGCCGACCGCGGCATCCTGGCATGTGACGTGTCACAGCGGACACATAATGGACAGATGGTGTGGGAAGCTCGTTCGAACACCTCGCGGTGTGTGATGCGGGTCACGTTCTAGGGTAGGGCCAGGAGCGATGGTGAAGTTGAATGCGAAGGTTGTGGTGGGCTCGGTGCAGCGGTTGATGGCAACCGCGCAGAACGGCCTGGAGGTCATCCGCTTCGGCGGGCTGACCCATGACGTCGCGTCCTCGCCGTTCGAGGTCGTGGAACGCAGACGCATGTACCGGCTGCGCCATTACTTCCCCGACGACGCGACCCCCGGGCGTCCGGTGGCCTTGCTGGTCCCGCCGCTGATGGTCAACGCCGACATCTGGGATGTGAACGCCGAGGACGGCGCCGTGGGGATCCTGCACCGCGGCGGCGTCGACTGCTGGGTGGTGGACTTCGGCTCGCCCGCGAGCGAGGAGGGCGGCTGGCAGCGCGACCTCGCCGACCACGTGCTGGCCGTCAACAGCGCCATCGACACCGTCAACGAGGCCACCGGCTCCGGCGTGCACCTGATGGGCTACTCGCAGGGCGGCATGTTCGCCTATCAGACCGCCGCCTACCGCTACGGCAAGGGCGTGGACAGCATCGTCACCTTCGGCAGCCCGGTCGACATCGTCGCGGGCATGCCGTTCGGGCTGCCCTACGGCATGGTCTCCGACGTCGCGGACTTCCTGGCCGACCACGTGGTCACCCGGCTGCCGATCACCGACTCGATGGTGCGGATCGGCTTCCAACTGCTCGACCCGGTGAAGACGGCCAAGTCCAGGATCGATTTCCTGCGTCAGTTGCACGACCGGGAAGCGCTGCTGCCGAAGGAGCGGCAGCGTCGCTTCCTCAACAGCGACGGCTGGGTCGGTTACGCCGGACCGGCCGCGGCGGACCTGCTCAAGCAGTTCGTCGCGCACAACCGGCTGATGCTCGGCGGTTTCGTCATCCGCGACCACCCGATCTCGCTGGCCGAGCTGAAGTGCCCGATCCTTGCGTTCGTCGGCGAGGTCGACGACATCGGACAACCCGCCGCGGTGCGCGGCATCGTGCGGGCCGCGCCGAACGCGGAGGTCTACGAAGCGACGCTGGTCGCGGGCCACTTCGGCTTGGTGGCCGGAAGCATGGCCACCAACCACACCTGGCCGCTGGTGCGGCAGTGGGTCGAATGGATGAACGGCGACAAACCGCTGCCCGCGGAGATCGTGCCGATGGCCGAGCACGTGGCGAGCAATCGCCCTCGGTCGGCGGCGACCCGGGTGGTGCACACGGCCGCGACACTGGCGGAGGCGGGCACCGGGGTGGGCAAGGCGCTCGAGGGCATCGCGAACAACACCGTGCGGGGTTCGATCGAACTGGCAGGCGAAGCGGCGCGGGCGCTGCCCAGGCTGACCCGTCTGGGCATGATCCAGCCGCACACCCGGATATCGCTCGGCCGATTGCTCGCCGAGCAGGCGCGGCGCGCGCCGCAGCGGGACCTGTTCTTGTTCGACGACCGCGTGCACACCAACGCGGCGGTCAACGAGCGCATCGACAACGTGGTGCGCGGACTGATCTCCGTCGGCGTGCGCCCCGCCATGCGGGTCGGCGTGGTGATGGAGACCCGGCCCAGCGCGCTGGCTTCCGTCGCGGCGCTGTCGCGGCTGGGCGCGGTGGCGGTCCTGCTGGCCCCGAACAGCGATTTGAGCCGTGCGATCGAGCTGACCGGCGTGGAGACGCTGATCTCCGATCCGGAGAACCTGCGACAGGCCGCCGCGACCGGCGCCAAGGTGCTGGTGCTCGGCGGTGGCGACACGCGCGAGCTGGCGCTGCCCGTGAGCGACCGCTTGATCGACCTGGAACAGATCGATCCGGCGCGGGTGCACGTGCCCGCGTGGTACCGGCCCGACCCCGGCCTCGCTCGCGAACTGGCGTTCGTGCTCGTCACCGGCACCGGCGAGCGGCTGGAGACCAAGTACATCAGCAACCATCGCTGGGCGCTGTCCGCGTTCGGCACCGCGACCACGGCCGATCTCAACCGCAGGGACACCGTGTACTGCCTTGCGCCGCTGCACCATTCGTCCGGGCTGCTGGTCAGCCTCGGCGGGGCGGTCGCGGGCGGGAGCCGGATCGCGCTGGCCCGGTCGCTGGACCCGGAGCGCTTCGCCGAGGAGGTGCACCGCTACGGCGTCACCGTGGTCACCTACACCTGGACCATGTTGCGTGACATTCTCGACGCCGAGGTGTTCCCGGCCGGTCATCGCCACCCGATCCGGTTGTTCATCGGCTCCGGTATGCCCGCCGGACTGTGGCGGCGCACCGTCGAGCAGTTCGACCCGGCCCGCGTGCTGGAGTTCTACGCCTCGATCGAGGGCGACGTGGTGCTGGCGAATGTGGCCGGGGTGAAGCGCGGCTGCAAAGGCAGGCCGGTCCCCGGCACGGCGAAGGTGGAGCTGGTCGCGTTCGATCCGCTGACCGAACGCATCCTGGTCGACGGCTCCGGCTTCGCCCGCCGCTGCGCGGACAACGAGGTGGGCCTGTTGATCGGCAAAGCGTCCGACGGCGTCGACCTCTCCGCGGGCGGCCTGCGCGGCGTCTTCGCGGCGGGCGACTCCTGGATGCCGACGGAGAATCTGTTCCGCCGCGACAGTGACGGCGACTACTGGCTGATCGACCGCACCGACACGGTGATCCACACCCGGCGCGGGCCGGTCTTCGGCCAGCCGATGGTCGACGTGCTCAACGACGTCACCGCCGTCGACATGGAAGTCGCCTACGGGCTCAACGTCGGCGACCACTGCATAGCGGTGGCCGCGGTGAGCGTGCGCAAAGGCTTCCGCCTGGACCCCAAGGACATCACCGAGGCGTTGCGGGTACTGGATCCGGATCAGCGCCCCGACGTGGTGTACGTGGTGGACGACATCCCGCGCAGCCCGTCGTTCCGTCCGTCGTCCCGCGCGGTGCAAGCGGCCGGGCGGCCGGAGCCGGGACCGGACACCTGGTGGTACAACCGAGCTTCGGATGCCTACGAGATCCTCACCGAGGACCAGGCGCGCACGCTGTTCGGCGACTGAACGCGATACACATTGCCGAAGCGCCGGATTCACCGACCGATGGCATAGTGAGTGCCTGTGAGAACGAGCCTCATCTACCGCAACGGGACCGTCTACGAGGTTCTGATGCGCGGGTTGTACGGCAGGCACTACACGGCTCGGTATCGCGCGATCGCTGAGCTCGTGCCCGCGGGTGCGAGCGTAGTCGATCTGTGCTGCGGACCCGCGACGCTCTACACCCGCTACTTGCGCCACAAGTCGGTCGACTACACGGGGCTCGATCTGAACGAGCGTTTCGTCGCGCGCGTGAACGAAGCCGGCGGTCGGGGCAGAGTGTGGAACCTGCGTTCCGGCGACGCGCTGCCCGAGGCCGATTACGTCATCATGCAGGCCAGCCTCTATCACTTCCTGCCCGAGCCGCGCCCCCTCCTCGATCGGATGCTCACGGCGGCCACCGCACAGGTCATCGTCGCCGAGCCCGTCCGCAACTTGGCGACCAGCGACAACCCGGTCCTCGCCACGATCGGCAAACGGTTCACCGACGCGGGCGACGGCGAGCAGGCGCACCGCTTCACCGAGCAGTCGCTGGACGAGCTCTTCACGGCGTACGGCCCACGGGTAGCCCGCCGGTCGCTGATCGCGGGCGGCCGGGAGAAGCTCTACGTGCTCACCGCGTGATCAGACGGTGAACGCGGTGACCGCGTCCACCACCCGGGCCACCTGCGCGTCGGTGAGATCCGGCCAGAGCGGCAGGCGCACGACGGTCGCGGAGAACTCGGCGCTGCGGGCGCACGCGCGCGGCGTGCGGCCGAGCTTGAAGCCGGCCGGGCTGGAATCCAGCGGAATGTAGTGGAACGGCGCGGAGATGCCCTGTGCGGCCAGGTGCGCGATGAGGTCGTCGCGGCGGCGCTCGGTCGGGGTACGCAGGTAGTACAGGTGCGCGGTGTGCTCGCGATCGGAGGGCACCGACATCAGGCGCACGTCGTTGCGCCGGGCCCAGTCCGGCAGGGCGGCGGCGTAGGCGTCCCACACCCGGTGGCGTCCGGCCTGGATGGCGTCGAACTCGTCCAGCTGCGCGTCCAGCACCGCCGCGTTCAGCTCGCTCGGCAAGTAGCTGGAACCGATGTCCTGCCAGGAGTACTTGTCCACGGCTCCGCGCAGGAACCGGGCCCGGTCGGTGCCCTTCTCCCGGATGATCTCGGCGCGGGCCATCAGGATCTCATCGGTGAGCAGCAGCGCGCCGCCCTCGCCGCAGTGCACGTTCTTGGTGTCGTGGAAGCTGAGCGTGCCCATCGTGCCGATGGTGCCGAGCTTCCTGCCGCGCCAGGCGCCGCCGAGCCCGTGCGCGTTGTCCTCCACGACGGCGACGCCGTGCGCGTTGGCCAGCTCCAGCAATCCGGCCATGTCGGCGGCGACGCCCCCGTAGTGGATGGCCACCACGGCCTTCGTGCGCTCGGTGAGCACGGCCGCCACCGACTCCGGATCGAGGTTGCCGGTGGCCGGATCGATATCGGCGAAGACACAGGTCGCCCCCCGCAGCGCCATCGAGGTGGCGGTGGAGGTGAAGGCGAAACTGGGCACGATCACCTCGTCGTCGGGACCCAGCTCCAGCAGCAGGCCCGCCATTTCCAGCGCGGACGTGCAGGAGGTGGTGAGCAGGGCGTGCGGTGCGCCCGTGATCGCCTTCAGCTTCGCGGTGGCCGACGCGGTGAACTGTCCGTCGCCATGGCTGTGGTCGGAGGCCAGCACGGCCTCCAGATTCGCTAGTTCCCGGCGCGCCCGGTACGGACGGCTGAAGATGACGCGGTCAGTGCTCAACCCGGTCGGTCCCCCTGCTGGCGGTGGTGGCGGTCGGTGGCGAAATGTCGGCCGGACGCGGCGTCGGCGTCTCGACGGTGAGATAGAGGGGTTTGCCCACCAGGATGTGCAACGCGACGCCCAGGTACTCGGCGATGAGCCCGAGCGAGAACAGCACGGCGCCGGAGCACAGCAGCAGCACCACGATGGTGGAGGCCCAGCCTTCGGGTGCCCAGCCGTCCGTGGTCAGCGCTTCGAACACGACGATCGCGGCCATCACGCCACCGGCCAGCGCCAGGGTGACGCCGAGCAGGCTGACCAACCGCAGTCCGCGGGTGCCGCTGCACAGCACCATCTTCCAGAACAGGGAGAACAGGCGGCGGTAGTTGTAGCCGGACTCCTCCCTGCCTTCGGCGCGCAGCACCACCGGCGCCTGCGCGACGGCGCCGACCACCCAGGTCAGCGCGACGTCCAGGTAGACGCCGTTGGAGGCGACCTCGGCGAGCTGCCTGCCGATGTCCCCGCGGATCAGCCGGTAGCTCTCGAACCGGGTGGAATCCGGGAACGCGAACAGCGTCGCGAGGACCAGCTTGGCTCCGCGCGAGGTCAGATTGCGCAGAAATCCGTGCGGCCTGGTGTTGCTGGGCTTGGAATAGACGAGATCGGCGCGCTGTGCCAGCGCCGTGTCCAGGAACGTGCTGATGAAGCGAGGATCGTGCTGGCCGTCCTCGTCCATGGTGACGATCCAGTCACCGGCGGCGACCGACATCCCGGCGATCGTGGCGGCGTCCTGGCCGAAGTTCCGGCTGAGCCAGACGGTGCGCACCGCGGGGTAGGTCCGCTGCAGTTCCTGCAGGACCACGTCGGAGCGGTCCGGGCCGTGGTCGTGCACCAGAATGATCTCGGTGACGGTGAACGCCGTGCCGCCGGGAGTCTCGCAGGCGCGCGTGAGCTCGTGCAGCTCGGCGACCAGGCCGGCGATCGTGTCCTCACCCCGGTACACCGGCACGACCACCGACACCGTGTGCGGCCGGTCCACGCCGGGCCGTGCCGGTGCACCGTTCGTCGCGGGGGCGCCGGAACGGAGTGTGCGGGCGGGGGGAATCGGCATCAGCTGGTTCGACTTTCGATGACGGTGCGTGCCGGTACTCGTCGCAGGACTGCAGAGCCCGAACCGGTGTGGACTCTAGCACGGGGCGCAGGGCGGCTACCGGAGCAGCTGATCATGCCCTCATCTTGGTGGCGTCCGCGACCGATGCCAAGCGCAGGGCTGCCCTGTAGGGTTTGGAACTCGTGACGGACAGTGCAGTGCCCGGCTCGCGGCCGGATGTCTATTCGCGGCGAGATGTCTACCGGTGGGGGGTCATCACCGCGCTCGGAGTGATCGCGGGTTACCTCGCTGTCCTGCTCGCCAATGCCCGGCATTTCTTCACCGACGACACCGAATCCCAGTACACCTCGCTGTGGGTGGGTCTGGGCCGCGCGCTGCGCGCGGGCGAATTCCCGGTCATGGTGCCCGAGCAGTGGATGTCGGGCAACAACACCATGGACGACGCGGGCCTGTTCAACCCGCCGCAGCTGCTGATCGATCTGATCGCGCCCTCGGTGGACAACGTCGCGCTGTACGCCACCGTCGTGAAGCTGATCTTCTCGATCATCGCCGCGCTCGGCGTGTACCGCGTATGCCTCGTCTACGGCGGCAGGCCCGCCTGGTCGGCGGTGGCCGGCATCGCGCTGCCGCTGTCGGGCTTCTTCCTCTTCTTCGACGAAGCCAGCTGGATGACCGCGCTCACCGGCACCGCCTGGATGGTGCACGCCTGGGCGGCGTCGGTGCGCTATACGCGTGGTCTCGGCGGACCCATCCCGGTGTTCGTCTACCTGTACCTGACCATCTCGACGCAGTACATCTTCCCCGCGGTGGAAGCCGTGCTGATGCTGCTGGCCGTGGCGGTGGGCGAACTCGTGTACCAGCGCAAGTGGCAGCCGGTGCTGCGGCTGACGCTCGCGGCGGGCTGCGCCGGGCTCGCGGGCCTGCTGACCTTCCTGCCGTCGATGCTGTCGGCGAAGGTGACCTGGCGTGGCACCGCGCAGATCAACAACGATCAGTTCCTCACGGTGCCGTGGTCGGAGTCGCTGAACGCCAGTCTGCCCAGCTCGCTGCCCGCCTTCACGTCGTGGTGGGGTTACGTGCAGCCGCTGCCGGTCACCTACATCGCCTGGTTCCTGATCCCCGCCCTCGCGTTCATCGATTGGCGTCGCGCCCGGGAGGCGTGGCGGGAGCTGAGCGCGGTCGCGATCTTCGCGATGATGATGCTGATGTGGACCGCGGGCCCCGGTTCGGTCGGACCGCTGCGCTGGCCCGCGCGTGTGCTGCCGATGCTGGCCATCGGGCTGCTGATCCTGGTGTGCGTGCTGCTGGGGCGCTACGGCACGGTGCGGGATCCGAAGAGCCGCGGCATCGCGGCGGGCGTGCTGATCCTGCTGCTGTGGGTGCGCTCGTTCTCCGCCGACCCGCACGACGTGATCTGGCACGTGATCGCGGCGCTCGCGCTGGCGGCGCTGGTCGCGGCGGCGGTGTGGCTGGGGCGCACCAAGGGGACCGCGGCGGCGTGCGCGCTGACCATCGTCGCGATGTTCCCGATCGCGTACTTCCAGGTCGATGCCGCGCAACCGACGCCGATGTCGTGGAATCTGCCCACGAAGCGTTCGCAAGCGAAGGCGGCGTTCCCGGATTTTGCGGGCAACACCATCCAGCTGGGCGATCGCGGACTACTGCAGCCGCAGGACAAGAGCGTCGAGGGTGCGTACGGGTCGCTGGTCTTCGGCAACTACGCCCGGGGTCTCGAGCTCGACTACGTCAACGGGTACACCCCCAGCGGCCACTTCTATTTCGGTGAGCTGCTGTGCATGCGCTGGGACGGCAGCGTCTGCCCCGACGCCTACCGGCGGATGTTCGCGCCTGAACCGACCATCGGGCGGCCGCTGGTCGATCTGATGAATCTGGATCGTGTGGTGCTGCAGCGTGCGTTGTTCCCCGACGCGCCCGGCCAACCGGCGCCCGAGGGGTGGAAGTGGGCGGACTACCCCGGCCACGAGCGCTATATCGCGGTGCTGGAACGCGTGGGCGGACTCGTCTCGACGACGAACGGCCGCGTCACCGATGCCGAGAAGGTGAGCGCGACGTCGATCTCCGAAACCGACACCACCAGCCGGGTGCGCGTGTCCTCCGCCGAAGGCGGCCGGGTGGTGTTCGCCCGATTGGGCTGGCCGGGATACCGGGTCACGCTGGACGGCAAGTCGCTGCCGATCACCACGGTCGCCAAGTCCTTCATCGCCGTCGACGTCCCCGCGGGCACCCAGAACGCCGAACTCGTGCTGACCTGGCGTCCGCCCGGCTGGAAGATCGGCATCGCCGCCGCCGTGGCGGGCGTGCTCGGGCTCGGGGTGCTGCAGTGGCTGCAGGTCCGGTCCCGGCGCCGCGAGCAGCCGGAGGAGGCGGACGACGCCGAGCGCACCGAGCCGGACCGTGAGCTGGCGGACGTCGTTTCGTGAGGACGAACGCGCGTCCGGTCGCCGCGGAGGCCGCGGCCATGGGTGACGGGCCAGCGCCGGGACTCCTGGTGCGGGTGTTCCGGCGACAGGAGGTCGCGTTCGCGGTGGTCGGCGCGGGCAACACCCTGCTGGGCATCGCGCTGACCGTCGCGTGGCTGGCGGTGCTGGGCGACGCGTGGCCGCCCGCCGTCGCGGTGGTGCTTGCCTACGCCATCGGCATCGTCGTCGCCTTCGTCTTGCACCGGACGCTCGTATTCCGGGTCCGTGGCCGCCTGCTGCGCGACTTCGCGGGCTTCGTGGTGGTGAATTCCGGTGGTCTGCTGTTGAATACGGTGCTGTTGTCGCTGGCCGTCTCGGTGCTGCACCTGCCGCGGATCCCGTCGGCGGTCGTGGTGATGGGCCTGGTGGCCGTCGCCAGTTTCTTCGGCCACCGCTACATCTCGTTTCACCGTGAGCCGGAGGCCGGGACCCGAGGCGCTGCGCGATAGCGCCTTCCAGGACGGCATTCCGGCACTGGCTTGCCCGTGCGGCACCGCGTTGACGGTAGGGTCTGGGACTCGTGGCCGAACGTAGCACCTTTCCTTCCCGCGAAGTCTGGACATGGGGCGTCATCACGGCGCTCGGGGTGGTCGCGGGATACGGTGCGGTGCTAGCCGCCAACGTCCGGCATTTCTACACCGACGACACGGAATCGCAGTACGCGCCGCTATGGGTGATGCTCGGCCGGTACCTGCGTGAAGGGCGGCTGCCTGCGCTCGTCCCCGAACACTGGATGGCGGGCAACTACACCATCGAAGAAGCCGGACTGCTCAATCCGCCGCAGCTGCTGATCGATCTGATCGCGCCGTCGGTGGACAACCTCGCGTTGTACGCCACCGTGGTGAAACTGATCTTCGCCATCGTCCTCGCGCTCGGCGTCTACCGGATCTGCCTGGCCTACGGCGCGAAGGCGCCCTGGGCGGCGGTCGCGGGCGCCGCCATCCCGTTCACCGGCTGGCTGCTGTTCTTCGATGAAGCCAGCTGGATGACCGCTTTCACCGGCACCGCGTGGATGGCCCACGCGTGGGCCTCCGGCGTGCGGTACGCCCGCGGGCGCGGCGGGCCGATTCCCACCTTCGTCTTCCTTTATCTGGCCATCTCGGTGCAGTACATCTTCCCCGCGGTGGAAGCCGGTCTGATGGTGGGCGCCGTCGCTGTCGGCGAACTCGTGTATCAGAAGGCGTGGCGTCCGGCGCTGCGCCTGCTGGCGGTCGCCGCGTGTGCCGCGCTGGCCGGGTTGGCGACCTACCTGCCGAGCATGCTGTCGGCGAAGGTGACCTGGCGTGGCACCGCGCAGATCAACAACGATCAGTTCCTCACCGTGCCGTGGTCGGAGTCGCTGAACGCCAGTCTGCCCAGCACGCTGCCCGCGTTCAGCTCCTGGTGGGGCTACGTGCAGCCGATGCCGGTGGTCTACATCGCCTGGTTCCTGGTTCCGGCGCTGGCCTTCGTCGACTGGCGCAAGGCGCTCGGCGCGGCGCGCGAACTCGTCGCGCCCGCGCTGTTCGCGGTGATGGCGTTGATGTGGACGGCCGGTCCCGGCGCTGTCGGCCCGTTGCGCTGGCCTGCGCGGGTGCTCCCGATGGTGGCTTTGGGCCTGCTGGTGCTGGTGTGCGTGCTGCTGGGCCGCTTCGCCACCGTCCAGGACTGGCGGCGGCGTGGCGTCGCGGCCGCGGTGCTCATCGGTCTGTTGTGGGCGCGTTCCTTCTCGGCCGCGCCCCACGAGGTGATCCGGCATGTCGTCGCGGCGCTGGGTGTGGCCGCGCTCGGCGCCGCCGCCGTCCGGCTCGGGCGCAGCCGTGGCGCGGCCGCCGCGTGTGCGCTGATCGTCGTTTCGGTATTCCCGATCGCGTATCTGCAGGTATGGGCGGCGCAACCGACTCCGATGGGCTGGAATCTCCCGGAGAACCGGTCGGAGATGAAGGCAGCGTTCCCCGATTTTCCCGGCACCACGCTGCAACTGGCGGACCGCATGCTGATTCCGCCTGCGGAACGCACCCTTTCCGGCGCGTACGGATCGCTGGTCTTCGGCAACTACGCCAAGGATCTCGAGCTGACCTACGTCAGCGGGTACACCCCCAACGGCCACTACTGGTTCGGCGAGACGTTGTGCATGCGCTGGGACACCAGCGTCTGCCCCGATGCCTACCGGCGTGCGTTCGGCACCGAACCGACTACCGGCCGGACCATCGTCGATCTGATGAAGGTCGACCGGGTCGTGCTGCAGCGCGCTCTCTACCCGGACGCGCGCGACCAATCCGCGCCGTCCGGCTGGAGATGGGTCGACTACCCGGGGCACGAGAAGTACATCTCCGTGCTCGAACGCGTCGACGGTCCGATCTCGGGCCGGGACGGCCGGATCGCGGCCACCCAGGGCGTGACGGCCACGTCGGTCGCCGAATCGGACACGACCAGCCGGGTGCGGGTGAGCTCCCCGGAAGGCGGGCGGATCGTGTTCGCCCGGCTCGGCTGGCCCGGGTACCGGGTGACCATCGACGGCCGAGCGATCCCTTCCGCGCTGGTCGCCAAAACCTTTGTGGCCGTCGATGTTCCGGCTGGTACGTCCGGTGAGCTGGTGCTGTCCTGGCAACCGCCGGGCTGGCGGATCGGCGTCGCCGCGGCCCTGGTCGGGCTGCTCGGCGTCGGTGTGCTGGAGTGGGCCTACCTGCGCGGCAGGCGGCGGCTCGACGGGTCGGCCGAAGCGAGTGACGCGCCGTCGCCGCGCGACACGGCCGCGACCCCGGACACCCATTTGGCCGACGCCGTCCGATGAGCGCGGGCGCGGCGGATCGACCGGGTGCGCCGGCTGTCCGGCGGTCCGATGCCGGGAGCCCGGGTGCGGCCCGGGCCTTCGAGACGGATGCCGAAGGCGTGGAGCCCGCGGCGCTTCCCGCCGACCCCGGCCCGCTGCTGCGCATGGTGCATCGCCAGGAGATCGCGTTCGCGATCGTCGGCATGGTGAACACCGGCCTGGGCATGGCCCTGACGGTGCTGTGGTTGGCGGTGCTCGGCAACCGGGCGCCCGCCGCGCTCGCACCCGCCCTGGCCTACAGCATCAGCGTGGTCGTGGCGTTCGTCCTGCACCGAACCCTAGTGTTCCGGGTGCGCGGGCGCCTGGTGCGGGATTTCCTCGCGTTCGTCGCGGTGAATTCCGGCGGCTTGGCGCTCAACATGGTGTTGCTCCAGCTGGGGGTCTCGCTACTGCATCTGCCGAGCATCCCGTCGGCGGTCGCGGTGATGGCGCTGGTGGCGGGCGCGAGCTTCTTCGGTCATCGCCACATCTCGTTCCGCCGGACACCCGCGGTCGATACGGACGGTTCTCGGACCGGCCCGGCCGGAAGGTAGGTTTCTCGTATGCCTGAGCACACCTTGGATGCCACATTGCTGAGCCTGTTGGCCTGCCCGCAGGACAAAGGCCCGCTGCGCCTGGTCCGTGCCGCCGACGGCAGCGCGCTGCTCTACAACCCGCGCCTGCGCCGGGCATACCCGATCGAGAACGGCATCCCGGTCCTGCTCGTCGACGAAGCCAGGGATGTCACCGACGCCGAGCACGACGCGTTCACCGCGCAGGCCGACGCCTGACCCACCGCCCTGCCGTCCGGCTTCGCTCACGACTCGCCCGTCGCCCGGCAACGGATCCGTCACGGTCGTTTTGCGTCCATTGACCGTTCCGAACCGGCTCCGCCATGATCATTTGCACCTCGGAACGGTCCGCTCGCTCAAGCGAAGGGGTGACGCGGCCGGTCGGACGAGCGGCACGAGTGGCGATGGGAGAGAGGTCGGGAACGTAATGAGCGATACGCGTTTACGTAACTGGACAGCTCGATGTGCGATTGCCTTCGGAGTCGCGGCGGCGGGATTCACCATGGCGGTGCCCGCCCAGGCCGAACCGCTCTGGCCCGGTGGCCCGGACATCCCCGGTATGCCCGCGTTGATTCCGCCCCCGCCTCCCGTCGCGCCGTGCTCCACGGCGGCCCGTGCGTGCATGCGGCTGTCCACCGACGAGGCCTGGCTGATGGACGAGGGCAAGGTGGTCTACGGCCCCACGCCGATTTCGCACGGAATGCCTGGATACGAGACGCCGCCCGGGGTTTTCCACGTGTCGTTCAAGAAAGAGTTCCACTGGAGCACGATGCACAACGCTCCGATGCCGTACGCGACCTTCTTCAACGGTGACATCGCCTTCCACGTCGGCCCGATCGAAAAGAAGTCGCACGGCTGCGTCCGGATGACCCACGAGGGAGCCAAGGCGTTCTACGAGTACCTGTGGCCTGGTGACGTCGTCGAAGTCGTGGAGTAACGGCCCCGGCGCGCCACGGTGAGCGGCGCGGTCAGCGGGGTGTCGACTCCGCGCCGATGTCGCCGGTCAGATAGCGCTGCAGCGTCGGGCCCACCGCCGCGACCAGGTCGGCGGCGGGCATCGAGGCCAGGGGTTCCACCCCGACGATCTTGCGTCCCACCAGCACGCCGATCATCTGGGACGCGACCAGGCCGATCCGGACCCGGCCGTCGTCCTGCGGGGTGGCGATGCGCACGCGGACGCGTTCCAGAACGACCTCCAACAGAAACCTCCTGGCCAGGGACGGGTCGTCGTTGCCTGCCAGGATGCTGCGCACCACGGCGACCACACCCGGCCCTGCGGGCGAATCCCACACCCCGAGCACCGCACGAATGATGGTCTCGCCCAAGTTGTCCAACGGCGCGGCCTCGATGGTGCGCAGTGTCGCCTCGGGGTCCACCGGGAAGTCCACCACTGCGGCGAAGAGCTGCTGTTTGGTGCCGAAGTAGTGGTGCACCAGCGCAGGATCCACCCCGGCGTCGGTGGCGACGGCGCGCACCGACGTCTTGTCGAAGCCCACGTCGGCGAAACGCGCGCGGGCGGCCGCGAGGATGGCCTCGCGGGCGCCGGATTGCCCCGGTCGGCGGCCCGTGCGGGCAGGCCGCTCGGCGCCGCCGGAACCATGGCCTGCCGTCATGTGGTCCGCCGTCGTAGCGTGGCCGCGCCCAGGCACAAGGCGACGATCGCGAATCCGGCGACGATGGCCAGATCGCGCCACATCTCGCCGGTGACCTCCGGATGCGTCGAAACTTGTTGCAGCGCGTCGACCGCGTAGCTCAGCGGCATCACGTTGCTGATCACCTCCAGCCAATCGGGCAGCTGGCCGCGGGGAACGAGTAAGCCGCACAGGAAGATTTGCGGCGCGACCACGACCGGCATGAACTGTACGGCCTGGAATTCGGTGCGCGCGAAGGCGCTTGCCAGCAGCCCCAGCGCCACACCGCACACCGCGTCGATCACCGCGATCAGCACCACCCAGCTCGGGCTGCCCGCCGCGTCGAGCCCGAGCAAGCCGAACGAAACCAGGCAGGCGACGACCGCCTGCGCGGCGGCGGCCAGCGAGAACGCGGTGCCGTATCCGGCGAGCAGGTCGAGTTTCGTCAGCGGCGTGGACAGCAGCCGCTCCAGCGTGCCGGAGGTCCGCTCGCGTTGCATGGCGATCGCGGTGATCAGGAACATCACGATGAACGGCAGGATGCCCAGCATGCTGATGCCCACCCGATCGAACAGCGAGACCGGGTTCAGCGGATTGGTCGGCGTGTCCTTGTAGATGAAATACAGCAGCGCCATCAGCAGTGCGGGGACCACGAGGATCATCGCGACGGTGCGGTGGTCGTTGCGCAGCTGCCGCAGGATGCGGCCGGTGGTCGCGGCGTAGGGGCGCACCGTCGGCGTCCGCCGGGGCGCGGCTTCGGAGAGGGCGGTCATGCGTTCTGTCCCATCGTGATCAGGGTGAGGAAGGCGGTCTCGAGGTTCTGCTCACCGGTCTGCGTGCGCAGTTCGTCGGGACTGAGCTGGGCGAGCAACTGCCCCTCGCGCATCAGCAGCAGCCGGTCGCAGTGCTCGGCCTCGTCCATGACGTGACTGGACACCAGCAGCGTGGTCCCGTTCGCGGCCAGCTCGTGGAACTGCTTCCACAATTCGACGCGCAGCACCGGATCCAGGCCGACCGTCGGCTCGTCCAGCACCAGCAGTTGCGGCTGGGCGACCAGCGCGCAGGCCAGGGACGCGCGGGTCTTCTGCCCGCCGGACAGCTCGTCACCGCGCTGCTGGGCGTGGTCGGTCAGGCCGACCGCCGTGATCGCGTCGTCGACGTCGGCGCGGTCGCGGCCGTAGAGCGCGGCGAAGTACGCGACGTTCTCGCGGACGCTGATGTCGTTGTAGATGCTCGGCGCCTGGGTGACATAGCCGATCAGGTGGCGCAGGGCGGCCGAGCCCGCCGGGCGCCCGAGTGCGCTGACATCGCCCGATTCGATGATCTGAGTGCCGACGATGGCACGCATCAGCGTGGTCTTGCCGCATCCGGACGGGCCGAGCAGGCCGGTGATCGATCCGCGCGGGATGGTGAGCGAGACGTCGTGCAGTACTTCGCGGCCGCCGCGGTGGACCCGCAGATTCTTCACCTCGACGGCGGGGGATGGGGTGGCTTGCGACACGGTCGCCTCAATTCATCGAGTGTTGAATTCACTATGCGATGAATTTAGCGCGCCCGCGCGGAACAGGCAAGAGCGATGTGCGCGGAATCAGTGGCCGTGGTGCGCGGGTGGCGTTCCCGGGGTCTGTCCGGGCTCCACGACCACGAATTGGCCCATCATTCCGAGGTCCTCGTGCCAGAGCAGATGACAGTGGTACATGTACGGGGCGTCCGGATCGGCCGGGCCGTCGAACCGCATGGCCAGTCGCACCGTGCCGTTCGGCGGCAGGAAAACGGTGTCCTTCGGACCGGTCGATGCCGCGGGCACCGGGCCGTCGTCCACCGCGAGCACACGGAATTGCACGTCGTGGATGTGGAAGTTGTGCGGCATGCCGTCGTTGTTGCGCACCACCCAGATCTCCGTGGCGCCGCGCGTGACCGCGAAATCGATGCGATCCATGGCCATCGGGGTGCCGTTGATCCCGGCCAGATTCAGGTCGAATTGCCGTTCCCGGACCGCGTCACCGCCGTCCGGCGGCGCGGACGAGGCCAAGAGCGCGGGCAGTTCCGGTGACGGCCGCAGCGTATCGGCCGCGCGTAATTCGAGGACGTCGAAGGTGTCGTCGCCGCCGGCGAAACGCTGGGTCCAGAAGTCGAGTCCGGCGTCGAGTTCGCCGCTGCGGAGCACGGTGCGCTCGCCCGGCCGCATCCGCACCACGATCTCGGCCCGCTCACCCGGCGACAGCCGCAACCGATCCTGCGTGCTCGGTCGTTCCAGCAGGCCGCCGTCGGTGGCGACGAGCGCGAACGGTCGCCCGCCGGCGAATTCGAAGGTGTAGACCCGTGCGGTGGATGCGTTGAGCAGGCGCAGCCGGACCAGCTCGTCGCCGACGTTCCGGTACGGCGCGAACGTTCCGTTGACCATGGTCCGATCGCCGAGGAACCCGACGTCGCGGAATATCTCATGCGCGGAGTCGAAGGCCGCGCCGTCGAATTTCACGTCCTGCACGATCACCGGCAGGTCGTCCACGCCGTAATGCGAGGGAAGGGCGAGCGTGCTGGACACGTCGTCGTCGAGCAGGAAAATGCCCGCCAGTCCCCGGCGCACGTGGGCTTCGGTCGCGCCGTGCGGATGGGGGTGGTACCACAGCGTCGCGGCGGGTTGGTCGACGGTCCATTGCGGCGTCCAAGTGGTGCCGGGCGCCACCATCTGGTGCGGCCCGCCGTCCATCGCCGCGGGCAGGTGCATGCCGTGCCAGTGCACGGTGGAAGCCTCCGGCAGCGTGTTGCGCACGGTGACCGCTACCGTCTCCCCGCGCCGCGCCCGCAGCGTCGGACCGAGGTAGTCGCCGTTGAACCCCCAGGTCGGCGTGGCGCGGCCGGGGAGGAATTCGCGCTGCCCGGCGCGCATGTCGAGTTCGAACGTGCGCGTGCCGTCGGCGCCGACCCGCGACGGAGCCAGCGGAGGGATGGCGAGTTCGTTCCGGAATTCCGTCTCGCCGACGGTGGATACGACCGCACCGGCGTATATCCAGGCGACGCCGCCGATGATCAGGATCGGCAAGGTCGCGAGGCAGACGACAACCACGAGCAGCCGCCTGCGCGGCCGGGCATCCGAAGACATGGACCGACGGTAGAAATCCGCACTCCCGCACCACATCCGGAACCATCCCGATTTCCTCCCCGATACGCCCCCGAGGCCGGTGGCGTGACCTTTCGGGGTGTGCCGGCAGTCGAACCATCGGCGCCCTCGGTCCATCTCCTGCCGAATGGAACAGACTGGCCGGTCTTCCAGCGGCGCGGCGACGGCCGTTCTAGGCTCCCAGCCGTGACCAACCAGAGCGCCCTGTCCGCCGACGGCGGCCAGGTGCGGGCCTCGACGCTCGAACTGTTCTTCGATCTCGTCTTCGTCCTCACCATCACTCAGCTGTCGCACGTCTACACACACCATCCGGGCTGGCAGGCGCTCGCCCAGGTGGCGCTGTTGTTCGGGTTGATCTGGTGGATGTACTCCGGCTACGTCTGGCTCACCAACGAGGTCGCGCCGAACAGCACGACCCGGCGCACCTGGCTGCTGGTCGGCATGTTCGCGTTCTTCGTGCTGGCCCTGGCGATCCCCGACGCGTTCCACGGCACCGGCATCGCCTTCGGGTTCGGATACGTCCTGGTCAACGCCGTGCACACCGCGCTGTTCGCCTCGGCGGGCGGCGCATCGGCGACGAACGCCATCCGGCGGATCGGTCCACTGAACGCGGTGGCCGCCGCCCTCGTGCTGGCGGGCGGATTCGTGCACGGCTGGGCGCAGTACGCGTGCTGGGGGACCGCCTTCGTGGTCCAGGTGATCAGCCCCTACCTCGTCGACACCGGGGACTTCGTGGTCCGCGCCAGTCACTTCTGCGAGCGCCACGGCCTGGTCGTGATCGTCGCGATCGGCGAATCCATCGTCGCCATCGGCGCCGGTCTGGCCGGTGAACAGATCACCGTGCAGCTCATCGCCACCGTGGGGCTGGGCCTCGGCCTGGCCTACGTCCTGTGGTGGGCGTACTTCGGCGTCGACGACGAGCGAGGGGAGCACGCCCTGGCCGCGGTGCCGGACCGGGAACGCTCCCGGCCTGCCGTGCTGGCCTACGGCTATGCCCTGTACCCGTTGCTGGTCGGCGTCATCGTGGCCGCGGCGGGCATCCAGATGAGCATCGCCCACGGTCACGAAGCGACCTCGGTCGCCGTGGCCGCGGCGCTCTCCGGCGGCGTCGCGCTGTACTTCCTCGGCCAGTTCTCGTTCCGTCTCGTCCTGCGACTGCCGCGCCCCTGGGCACGCCTGCTCGCGGCGCTCGCGGTCGCGGCGACCACGCCGATCGGCGTCTACTGGGTGTCCTGGGCGCAATTGGCCGCGATCGTCGTCGTGGGCTACGTCGCCGTGATCGCCGACGATCTGCTCACCCTGCGGTCCGGCGAGCACAGCGCGTACTTCTGACCGCGTTCGGTCGATGTACCGATAGCGAGATCGAACACGAATGCGTCGTACGTCGGTGTGGCTTCTCGTGGCGCTACCGGTCATGCCGACAGCAAAAGGGCGACCACGGGTGTGGCGTACCTCGGTGTCGCTTCTCGTGGCGCGACCGGCCACGCCGAAAGGGGAGCGGTCGCCGAGCGGCTGGGCGAACCCTTGTCGTAGCCGTCGAGGAGAATGGCGGCTGTGTGTGCCCACTCTGTCGAGGAACTTGCCGTCGAACCGCCGGCCGCCGCCCGGCGCTTGCTCGGGGCGACCTTGTGGTCGGGTCCGGTCGGTGTGCGGATCGTCGAAGTAGAGGCCTACGGGGGAGACCCGGCGGGGCCGTGGCCCGATCCGGCTTCGCATTCCGGTCGCGGGCGGACCAAGCGCAATGACGTGATGTTCGGCCCGGCCGGTGTGCTGTACGTCTATCTCAGCTACGGCATGCACACCTGCATCAATGTGACGAGCGGGCCGGACGGAGTCGCCAGTGCTGCGCTGATCCGCTCCGGCGAGGTCATCGAGGGCCTCGAAGCAGTGCGCGCGCGGCGGCCGGGGGCTCGATCCGATCTCGACTTGGCCCGGGGCCCTGGCAATCTCGGCAGCGCGCTGGGAATCACTTTGAACGACTACGGAACTCGCCTGTTCGACCCGTCGTCATCGATCCGGCTGGAGCTGCGCAGTCCGGTGCGGACGGCCGAGATCGCGAGCGGTCCGCGGGTCGGCGTCAGCAGCGCGGCGGATGTGCCGTGGCGTTTCTGGCTGCCGGAGTCGCGAGCGGTGTCGGTCTACCGGCGCAGCCCGCGTGCTCCGCTGCCCGCGACGAAGTCGGCCTGACGAGGCGGAGGAAGTTCCGCCGCCGCTCGACGTGCGCGGCGGCTCGTCCCATCGGAGGAACGTGCCATCGACCCGGCGCGATCGAGCTGAAGGACAGAGGGATGACCGCCATCGCCGGAAACGCATCGCAGTAGTTCGTCCGGGCAAGGTGCTCGATCGCACCCTGTGGCCTCTCTGCGGTGGAGAAACGCTGTCGAGCTGACCGCACGTGCAACGCGGACGGCCGGTGGACTTCGGTCACCGGCGTTGGGGCGATCCGCAGACACCTGGGCCGTTCGGATCGGTGCGCCTGCCGAGCACTCGTGGAGGTCGTGCGCCGCGCTCGCTGGTCGGCGCTCGGTCGTATCGAACCCGGGCGAGCTCATGGCCCGCGACCAGCCCAGCCGGGGCCGCCACCGGTGACCGAGGTTCTCGTTCACCGGCGAACTTCGGCTCGCGCGACAGTGCCCCGACGTCCTGATCGCTGCTGTGCCGCTCGTAGGCAGCCTTGCGCCGTCTCGACAGCGGTACTCGACCGCGATCGCCCCCCGTGTCGACTGTGCGAACGATTCCCGCCGACATCGCGGACCGACTCGCCGAAATCGTTCGACCCACCCGCACCGCACCGTGACACTGAGGTGCACACGAGGCCCCGGACCTCGTGCGGAAAGATAGGACATCGTGAGCGGCGACATCATCGACGAACTGACCTGGCGCGGTCTGATCGCGCAGTCCACCGACCTGGATGCCTTGCGTGCGGCGGCGGCCGCCGGGCCGCTGACCTTGTATGCCGGTTTCGATCCCACCGCGGCCAGCTTGCACGCCGGTCACCTGGTGCCGTTGCTCGCGCTGAAACGGTTCCAGCGCGCCGGCCACCGCCCGATCGTGCTGGCCGGTGGGGCCACCGGCCTCATCGGCGACCCGCGCGACGTCGGCGAACGGACCATGAACTCCACCGACACGGTCGCGAGCTGGGCCGATCGCATTCGCTCCCAGCTGGAGCGCTTCGTGGACCTGGACGACTCGCCGACCGGAGCGGTCATCGCGAACAACATGGACTGGACCGGCCCGCTGAGCGCCGTCGACTTCCTGCGCGATGTCGGCAAGCACTTCTCGGTGAACGTCATGCTGGCGCGCGACACCGTCAAGCGGCGCCTGGACGGCGAGGGCATCTCCTACACCGAGTTCAGCTACATGCTGCTGCAGGCCAACGACTACCTGCAGTTGCGCCGCAAGTACGGCTGCACCCTGCAGGTCGGCGGCTCCGACCAGTGGGGCAACATCATCGCGGGGGTCGAACTCAACCGCCGGGTGGACGGCGCGTCCGTGCATGCCCTGACCGTTCCCCTGGTGACCTCCGCGGACGGCAAGAAGTTCGGCAAGTCCACCGGCGGCGGCAGCCTGTGGCTCGATCCCGAGATGACCAGCCCATACGCCTGGTACCAGTACTTCGTGAACACGGCGGACGCCGACGTGGTGCGCTACCTGCGCTGGTTCACCTTCTTGTCGCGCGCGGAACTCGACGAGCTCGAGCGCGCGACCGCGGAGCGCCCGCACGCCAGGGAAGCGCAGCGCAGGCTCGCCGCCGAGATGACCACCTTGGTGCACGGGGAGTCCCACACCCGCGCGGTCCAGTTGGCCAGTCAGGCGCTGTTCGGTCGCGGCGAACTGCGCGAGCTCGACGAGGCGACCCTCGGCGCGGCGTTGCGCGAAGCGGCGATCGACGGTGAGGTCGCGCAGATCAAGGCCGGCGAGCCGAACACCATCGTGGACCTGCTCGTCGCGACCGGCCTGTCCGAGAGCCGCGGCGCCGCCAGGCGCGCGGTGAACGAAGGTGGCGCCGCGGTGAACAACGTGAAGATCTCCGATATCGAGTGGACCCCGGAAGACGCCGACTACCTGCACGGACGCTGGCTGGTGCTGCGGCGCGGCAAGAAGAACCTCGCCGGGGTGCTGCGGGCAGGCGTGTGACGATCGCGGTGGCTTGAATCACATCCGTGTGATTCAAGCCGGCCTTCACAGCGATCGCGGGCCTCTGACCAGCGGAAACGCCGGGTGGTCCAGGCGATTTGACGTAGCGTTTTCCGCCGCGTAACTTAGTCCAAGTCAGAGCGACACGGACACCAACCCGGAGCCGAAGCGAGGCGGAGACGCCAAGCGGGACCGGGAAACGAGGTAGGACGAGGAGCGCCTGGTAGCCCAGTCCAACGCGGATCTTCCGATAGTCTTGACTTCGGTTGACTGCTTGGTTAGACTGGGAAAGTTGCCTCACGGAAGGTCTGGTCGATACTGGCCCGGATGTGTGTGCGTGTGTTCTTTGAGAACTCAATAGTGTGTCGATGAATGTCAGTGCCAAATATTATTTTGGTTCCGGCTCTTCCGCTCCCCGTGTGGAGGGTCGGACATTTTTTGTCAGCTAATTTTC
>NZ_VUOS01000021.1 GCF_009829325.1 Nocardia sp. CY41 | reverse complement strand
GCCACGGTGGTCCTGCTGATGGCGTTCAGCGACGACCACGTGCAGCGCGGCGCGGTGATCGCGATGGTGGTCATCATGGTTCCCGCGCTGGTGGGCGGCTGGTTCCTCGCTCGCAAGCGGGTGCTGCAGATCGCGGAGATCCGCCAGGGCATCACCGGCCAGTTCCCGGTCCTGGCGGAGCGGCCGCTCCGCACGACGGGCGACCCGGTGGTGATCCTCGACAAGCCCGACGACGAAGAGTAAGGCAGTATCCGCCCCGGGCCGTTCGCCCGGGGCGGAACTATTCCCAATGTCGGGAACAAAACATACGCGCGCATCGACAGGTGGCGGACCAGAATGAAACCGCGATTCAACGGCGGGTCTGAGAGGTTCGTATGCCGGAGCACCCCAGCGCATCCGACCGTCCACTTGCGCATCCATGGGCGAATCGGCGCATGCGCGGCACCGAGGTGCCTCGGCGAACTTCCCACCCCTGGGCAACTCGGCACCTGCTCAAGACCGAAGTGCCCCCACGACTTCCCAATCCGTGGTCGACACCGCGGTACGTCGAGAAACCACGTGCCGTGGCCGTCGACTCGGCGCCCGGCGACGGCGGGCCGCCGACCGGCCGCGACGGCGGGGGCGAGGAAACCATCGGCACCGCTGAGCGGCTGCTGCTCGGCGCACTCGAGTCCGAATCGGATTCCGGGCGCAGCGCACGCTCGCGCCCGAGCGGGCGAAGATTGGGCGGTGGGCTGGTGTCGATGCCCAAGGTGAGCCCGCTCGATCCGCGCACCGCGGTGATGCAGAACCCGGAAGTGCCCGAGCACAAACGGTTCTGCTGGAAATGCCAGCAGCCGGTCGGCCGCACCACCGCCGCGGGGCCCGGCGCCGTGGAGGGTGAGTGCGGCCGTTGCGCCTCCCCGTTCAACTTCCGGCCGCTGCTGCAGCCGGGGGAGATGGTCGCCGACCAGTACGAAGTCCAAGGATGTCTGGCCCACGGCGGACTCGGATGGATCTACCTGGCGGTCGATCGCAACGTCAGCGATCGCTGGGTGGTGCTGAAGGGGTTGCAGAACCCGCTCGACTTCGAGGCGCACGTCGTCGCCCTCGCCGAACGCCAATTCCTCTCGGAGGTGGCGTATCCCGGCATTGTCAAGATCCACAACTTCGTCAAGCACCGTTCCGGGCGCGACGTGGCCGACGGTTACATCGTCATGGAGTACGTCGGCGGGCGTTCGCTCAAGCGGATGCTGGATCTGCGCGCGCCGGAACGCATCCCGGTCTCCGAGGCGATCGCCTTCATGATGGAGATCCTGCCCGCGCTGGACTATCTGCACTCGTTCGGGCTGGCCTACAACGATCTCAAGCCCGACAACATCATGGTCAGCGAGGACGAGGTCAAGCTGATCGATCTCGGCGCGGTCGCCGCGATGGAGTCCTACGGCAGCATCTACGGCACGCCGGGTTATCAAGCGCCCGAGATCACCGAGACCGGGCCCACGGTCGCCTCGGACATCTACACCGTCGGACGCACGCTGGCCGCGCTCGTGCTGGACATGCCCAAGAACGCCGACGGACACCAGCTGCCCGGCATCCCGTCGCCGGAGGACGAGCCGCTGTTGCGCGACTATCCGGCGCTGTACCGATTGCTCTGCCGCGCCACCGATCCGGATCCCAAACGTCGCTTCCCGACCGCATACGCGATGTACGGCCAGCTCGCCGGCGTCCTGCGCATGGTGCTCGCCTACGACACCGGTAAGGAACATCCGCAGGCGTCACTCGAATTCGGCGCCATGCGCGGCGATTTCGGTATCGAGACGTTGATCGGGCAGACCGACGGGATGACCGACGGGCGGCACCGCCTGCCCGCGCTGGACGCGCCGAGTGTCGTCGCGGCCCTGCCGGTGCCGCTGATCGACGGCGAGGACCCCAGCGCCGACCTGCTGTCCACGCTGCTGCACGGCGATCCCAGGCACGCGCTGGACGCACTGCGCCGCACCGCCGACCGGATCGTCTCCGGGACCATTCCGGAGCCGGAGACGTTCGAACTGGAGGGCACGCTGACCGCAGTCCGCGCGCACCTGGACCTGGGTGAGGTGGTGCCCGCGTGCGATCGGCTCGCCGACCTGCGGCCCGACTACGGCACGGATTGGCGGCTGGAGTGGTATTCGGCCGTCGCGGCCCTGCTGGACGGGCAGTACGAACGCGCCTACGAATACTTCGACCTGGTGCACGGCATGCTGCCCGGTGAGATCGCCCCGGCCCTGGCCCTGGCGGCCACCGCCGAACTCACCCTCCAGCATCTCGGCGACGCCGCGGGCGACCACTGGCATCGGCTCGCCGAGGAGTACTACCGCACGGTGTGGCGGACCAATCACGGCTTGGTGAGCGCGGCCTTCGGCCTGGCCCGCAGGCTCGCTGCCGACGGCGGTTTGCTGGAGGCGGTGGAAGTCCTGGATCAGGTGCCGGAGGCATCGCGGTACCAGAGTGTGGCGCGTATGACGGGATGCCTGCTGCTGGTCTCGCAACCCATCCCGGAGACCACCGAGGCCGACCTGCTCGAGGCGGCCGCGCGACTGGACGCCGCGCCGGACGAACCGCGGGCGCTGCAACTCCAGGTCATCGTGGTGGGCGCGGCGCTGGAGTGGGTGCGGGCGGGCGGCGAGGCGGCCGATCCGGACGCGACCCTGCTCGGTTTCCCGTTCACCCCGCTGGGCCTGCAACGCGGACTGGAGTCGAGCCTGCGCGCGCTGGCCCGGATCGCCCCGCATCGGCTGCATCGCTACCGCTTGGTCGACCTGGCCAACTACGTCCGGCCGAAGTCGAGGTGGTGACCGGTCTCAGGTCGTGCGCGCGGTGAACATGAAAAGCGCTGGCGCGGCCAGGATCACCAGCAGCCACAGCCAGTTGCCGGTGGTCACCGCGAGCACCACCGAGAAGACGACCGCCGCGCCGGCCAGGACGACCAGGCGAGGCAGCGGATTGACCGGGGTGCTCTCGGCCGGCGGCGGTGTGCTGCCCGGCAGGTCGGCGAACAGCTCGGCCAACTGCGTCTTGCTGGTCGCGGCGGCGACCGCCGCGCTCAGTTCGTCGAACTCGGCCAGGCTCAGCCGGCCCGTGCCCAGGTGGTGGGTCAGTTCGCGCATCGCGCGTTCGCGGTCGGCGAGACCGGCCGGAGTGCCCGCGGATTCACCCATGCCGGAAGGATAGGCGCAGCGGCGGAACCCGGCACCGAGGGGATTTCCACGGGCGGGAAGAAGCGGTCGGTCGGTGCGCGTGGCGGGGCGTTTCCGCCCCGCGCCTTCGATGTTTGCTGTTATGTCGCTGGAGACCGGTCGGTCGCCCCGACAATGGCCGCGCACCGGCGGTCGCTCCGTGTTGCGATGTGGTTTCCTTGAGGTATGACTGCGGGTGTGGAGTACACGATCGACGAGCTGGCGCGGGAGGCCGGTACGACCGTGCGCAGCCTGCGCGTCTACCACGAACGCGGTGTGCTGCCGCCCCCGCAGGTGAAGGGGCGTACCGGGTTCTATGGTGCCGACCACCTCAATCGGGTGCGGA
Organism: Nocardia sp. CY41; assembly: GCF_009829325.1. Lineage (GTDB taxonomy): Bacteria > Actinomycetota > Actinomycetes > Mycobacteriales > Mycobacteriaceae > Nocardia. The sequence goes on along the minus strand of NZ_VUOS01000021.1, from coordinate 210,858 downwards.
CCATCAGCAGGTTGCTCGACCGCGGGATCAAACTCAACGGCATCAAGGAGTTGCTCAACGCCTGGGATCGCGGTGACGATCTCGGGGACATCCTCGGCGTCGCCGAGCCGGAGGCGACCGAGGCGCCCGCCGTCGACGCGGGTGACACGATCGCGGCGACCGAACTGGCCGAGCTCTATCGTGACGTGCCCAACGGCCTGGCCAGGGTCGTCGCCGCGGGGCTGTACGAGCCCGTCGACGCGGCGACCTACCGGATCGCGGATCGCCGCCTGGCGCACAGCCTCGATCAGCTGACCGCCGCCGGCGTCCCGGCCGACGAGGTGCTCGGCGAGCTGGAGAAGCTGCGCACGGACGCGGAGCGCATCGCCCGGCGCTATGTGGACCTGTTCCGGCGAACCGTGTGGGCGTCGTTCCAGGAGTCCGATCGCGGCCCGGAGCAGGCCGCCGAACTCGCGCAGCGGTTGGGGGCGACCAAGGACGTCCCCGCGCAGACCGCCGCCGAACTCGTGAACCGGTTCGTCGCAAGGTATCTCGATCAGGACACCGAGCTCAGTGAGGCGCTGCCGGAGAGCTGATCACGCGCCGCGTATCCCCGCCTGGTCGAAGTGTTTACGTTTCAGATTCCCATCATTGGTGATACGTAGCAGTAACGTGCCGTTGATCAACGGTATATTGGGCGACGTCGTCCGGCGCGCGTTCGCTGCGCCGCAAACCTACCTACGCTCGCCTACTTAGGTATGTCCCAGGCAACCTACCGATGCGCCGAAGTGTCGCTCCCCCCGACAATCTGGAAGTCGCACAAGGGCAGCAGATGGGTGTGGGCACATGGGAAGCGTGACACTGTGGATGCAGATGTCGCTCGACGGCTTCGCGGAGGGGCCGGATCAGGAGATCCACTGGCCGGTGGTGGACGAGGAATTGTGCGAGTCGTTCCTCGACGAATTACGCTCGGCCGACCTGTTCCTCTACGGCCGCAAGACCTACGAGATCATGGCGTCGTTCTGGCCGACCGCCGACGTGGATCCCGCGATCTCGGAGTTCTACGTGAATTTCGCGCGATGCTGGAAACAGACGCCCAAATTGGTGTTCTCCCGCACGCTGTCCACCGCGAGGTGGAACACGACCGTGGTCAGGGAGGACCTCGTCGAGAAGATCACCGCGTTACGCGCCCGGCCGGACTGCGACATGGTCCTGTTCGGTGGTGCGGAGACGGCCTCCGAGTTCATGAAGCACGACTTGATCGATGAGTACCGGCTGTTCGTGCATCCCATCCTCCTCGGTGGCGGGATTCCGCTGTTCCCGACGCCCGCGGTGGTCTCGGGGCTGCAACTGGTCGACGTGATGACCTTCGACAGCGCGGTGGTCCAGATGCACTACCAGCAGATGGCCTCCGCGAGGTAGCAACCGGCGCGGGTAAACGCGAAACCGGGGTCCGCCGCCCAGGTAAATGGGGGCTTGACTACGCCCTAACCTGTGATTGTCGAGCGCGTTGCCGCGTCGTCGGCTAACTTTCGTTTCATGTCCCTGGTTCAGGCACGTGGCGACGTGCTGCCTGCGTCCACCAGTGAATTCATCGGCCGGGAAACGGAATTGGACCGGCTGGGCACGCTGCTGGACGGCGGTGCGCGCCTGATCACCCTGGTCGGCCCGGGTGGGATCGGTAAGACGCGATTGGCCGCGGAGGCGTTGCGCCGCGGCGCGCGCGCCCTTCGCAGGCCGGTGTACTGGGCACGGCTGGCCGGATTGGAGGCCGACAGCACCGCCACCGCGCAAGACGTGATGCAGTCGGCCGTGCGCGCCGACCTCGATTCACCGCCGACCCACAGCGCGCTGGTGCGTACCTTCAGCAGCGGAGACCGCTCCACCGAGCGCGCCGTCCTGGTGCTGGACAACTGCGAACACCTGCTCGGCGCGGTCGCGGCGATGATCGCCGAGTTGCTGGAAGCGGCGCCGGGCCTGACCATCCTGGCCACCAGCCGAGAACCGATCGGCTGGGCCGACGAGTACATCCTGCCCGTACCACCGCTGTCACCACGGCAGTCGCTCGAATTGTTCCGGCAGCGGGCCCAGCTCATCGGCCGCGCGATCCCGGACGAGCGCGAGCCGATGGACGTCGCCGCGCGGATCTGTCTGCGGGTCGACCACAATCCGCTGTTCGTCCGGCTGGCCGCGGCACGCCTGCGACACCAGCCGCCTGCCATGGTGCTGCGCGAACTCACCGGCGACGCGGACGACAAACGCCTGCACTGGAAGCACGGGGCACGGGCGGGCGCCGAGCAGCGCCACCGCGGTGTCTACGACGTGGTGGCCTGGTCCTTCGCGCTGTGCAGCGCTTCGGAGCAGTTGCTGCTCGAGCGGCTGTCGGTCTTCGCCGCCGGCTACGAGACCGACGACGAGTCGCTGCGCGGCGGTATCGAGCTCGACGCCGCGATCGCGGTGTGCGCCGACGACACCTTGCCCGCGAGCGAGATCGAGCGCCTGCTGGAGCGGCTCACCGAACAGTCGCTGTTGTCGGCGCATCTCACCGCGACCACGGTCAGCTGGTACCTGGTGCAGAGCGTCCGCGTGTTCGCCCGGGACCGGCTGCGCCGACGAGACCGTGGCGAGGCCGACCGGCTCGCCGCGCGGCACCGCAGGTACTTCCGGGACAAGGTGGTCGCCGGACAGGCGATCTGGCTGGGCCCGCAGGATCAGGCCTGGCTGGCGTGGGCGCGGTCGGCCTGGAACGACATCGTGCTTGCCATCGAATCCGGCTTGTCCGACCCGACGGAGGCCGTGGTCGCGCTGGAGATCGCCACCGTTCTGCTGTCGATGAAGGTGCCGTACGTCAGATCCGGTGCGGGCGCGCTCACCCGCTTGACCGAGCGTGCGCTGGAAGCCACCCGGGCGTCCGGACTCGGTCCTTCCGGGCTCGCCGACCTGGCCACCGCACTGCTCGGCTGGATTTCGCTGTGGCAGGGGCGTACCGAGCACATCCCGCAACTGCTCGCCGATCGCGCCGACCTCCCGCCGGGGGCGGGCCCCCGGTACACCGACACGGATTTCGGTCTGCCCGCGCCGGTCGAGTGGATGTGGGGACTCGAGCTGATGCTGGTCTACGGCGATCCGCGCGCGGTCATCGTGCTCACCCGGGCCCGTCGCAAGTTCGCCGACCAGGGTGATCGGATCGGCGCCGAACGCAGCGAAGTCTTCGCGACATTCTGTTCCGCGCTCGTCGGCGACCGGCGGCAGGCGCTGGAGCACACCGCGCGATTCCTGGAGCGGTCGATGTCGTCCGGCTCGACGTTGTCGCTGGCCTGGGCCGAGATCGCGCGCGCGGTGGCGCTGGCCAAGCACGGGTCGTCCGCCGAGGCGCTGACGTTGACCCACGGTGTGCTCACCCGTTACCGCGGCGAGCGGGACACGTGGACGGCGAGCTGGGCGGTGGGCGCGCACATCGTCGCGCTGGCCCAGATCCTCGTCGCGCGGCGGGCCGAGGGGAGTGATCCCGCCGCGTGCGCCGACGCCGCGACCGAAATCGCCTACCTGATCGGCGGTTTCAAGACGCGGCAGCGTTCGATGGGCATCTCCGTCGACCGGGTGCCGCTGATCGCCGCCGAACTGCGCGGGGCCGCCGAACTCGCCCGCGCGGTGCTCGGCGATCGGGCCTACGCCGCCGCCGAACGCCGGACGCGCCTGCGCCCCGAGCTGGACGCGCTGTGGTGTCCGAGCCCGCCCGCGGAGCAGATGCAGACGGCTCGGCGGCCGGACCGCCCGGCCGCTTCCCGGCCCGTGTCGCGGCGGCCCGCCTCGCGCTGGAACGACCTGTCGGAGGCCGAACGCGATGTCGCCGTCTTCGCGGCGGCGGGCTGGCCCAACAGCGCCATCGCCGGCCGCAGACGCAGTTCCATCCGGACGGTCGACGCGCAGGTCGCCGCCATCCGGCAGAAGCTGATGATCGCCTCCCGCGCCGACATCGCGGCGCACATCCCCGACGACCTCGCCGACCGGGTCCGCTACGAATCCGAGCGGCGGCCCAGCCGTGGTCGCAGAGGGAGGTCTCCTCGCGCCCATTAGGCTGCTCGAGCGGTGGTTTTCCGGATCGGTAGGTGCGTCGGCATGTCGGAGGTGAACGGCGGCGGTGGCAACGGCCCCGCCGCGCTCGGTGAGTTCGTGGGCAGGCAGGCCGAACTGCGGCGGATCCACGCATTACTGGACTCGTCGAACGCCAGGCTGATCACCATGGTCGGGCCCGGCGGCATCGGCAAGACGACGCTGGCGGTGGAAGCCGTGCGGCGGTACCGCGGCGCGGCGCGGCACACGGTGTACTGGACGCGCCTGGCCCGGCTCGCGGCAGGCGCGGAGACCGGGGCGGTTGCCGAGGAAGTGCTCTTGTCCGTCGCGAAGAACGGCATCGCGGGCCGCTCCGCCTGGGACGGCTTGCTGGAGGTCTTCACCGACGGCGCCTCCGACGACGGCACCGACCGCACCCTCCTCGTGTTGGACAACTGCGAACACGTGCTGGACGGGGTGGGCCCGCTTGTCGTCGGCCTGCTGCAGGAGGTGCCCGGCCTGACCATCGTCGCGACCAGCCGGGAGCCGATCGGCTGGATCGACGAGCACCTGGTGACCGTGCCGCCGCTGTCCAGCGCGCACGCCCTCGAACTGTTCCGGCGGCGAGCCGAGCGCACCGGACGGCCGATTCCCGAGGATCCCGGCCAACTCGCCATCGCCACCCGGATCTGCGGGCACGTCGACAACAACCCGCTGTTCATCCGTCTGGCCGCGGCGCGGCTACTGCACCGGCCACCGGCCATCGTGCTGCGCGAGTTGTCCGGCGACACCGCCGATCGGCGCCTGCAGTGGACGCACGGCGCCAGAGGCGGCGTCGGCGAACGGCACCGCAGCGTGCGTGACGTGATCGCCTGGTCCTACGGTCTGTGCACCGCGCCCGAGCAGTTGCTGCTCGACCGCTTGTCGGTGTTCGCCACCGGCTGCGATGCCGAGAACGACGAGACGCAGTGCGGCGGAGCCGAGGTGGACGCGATCGTCGCGGTGTGCGCGGACGCGGCGCTGCCCGCCGAGCGGATCGAGGGACTGCTCGAGCGCCTGGTCGAACGGTCGTTGCTTTCGGTCCATCTCACCGCGGCCACGGTGCGCTATTACCTGCTGGAGAGCGTCCGGGTGTTCGTGCGCGACCGCCTGGCCACGCGCGGTGACCACTTGGACGAGGCACGTCTGCTGGCCCGGCATCGGCGGCACTACCGCGATCGTGTCGCCGCAGGCCCGGCCACCTGGTACGGCCCCAGGGAGCAGGAGTGGATCGACTGGGCGCGGGCGGCCTGGGACAACATCCTCATCGCCGTCGAGACCAGCCTCGCCGACCCGGAGGAAGCCGTGGTCGGGCTGGAGACCGCCGCGACGCTGATGGCGTTGCGCGTGCCGTTCATCACCGGGTCGAACCGGGCCATCACCAGCCTGACCGAACAGGCCCTGGAAGTCACCGCACAGGTCGATCCGCCGCCGACCCGGCTGCGGATCAACGCGACCGCGCTGGTCGGCTGGATCGCCATCTGGCAGGGCAGGCACGCCTACACCGCGCAATTACTGGACGAATGTGCCGCGGAGTGCCTCGATCCGCAGCAGCGGCACCGTTGGCGGGAGACGACGGCGATCGATGCGGGCCTGCCCGCCGCGGTGGAGTTCACCTGGGGCCTCGAACTGCTGCTGATCCATCTCGACCTGCGCGCGGTCGACGTGTTGTCCAGGGCGCGCGAGAAGTTCGCCGCCTTGGGCGACCGGGCCGGAGAGCAGCGGAGTGAACTGTTCGAGGCGCTCACCTACGCGAATCTCGGTGACGCGGATGTCGCGCTCGCGGCCGCGCGGGACCACCTGGACCGGGCCGTCGCTTCCGACGCGGGCTGGGCGACTTCTTGGGCGGAACTGGCCTGGATGATCGCGGTCTCCCGGCACCGCGACCCACGGGAGGCGGTCAAGCTCGGGCAGTCCACCCTGGAACGTCTGCTGGTCACGGGGGACACCTGGACGGCGGGCTGGGTCGCGCATTTCATCATGATGGCGCTGACCTACCTCCTGTCCGCCCGGATCGAGGCGGGCGACACCAGGAGCGCCGAAGCGATCGCCGCCGCCACCGAGATCGCCCATCTGCAAGGCGGGATCGCGACGTTGCACCGTTCGATGGGCATCGTCGCCGATCGGGTGACGCTGGTGGCCCGCGGCACCGCCCGCGCCGTCGCGGCGGTCACCGCGGTCATCGGCGAGCAGGCCCACGAGGCGGCGGTCGCGCGCGGCGCCCGCCTGCGTCCCGAACGCGACGAACTGCAGTTGCTGCTGCTGGGCAGGCTGCCGGTCGACCAGTTGCCCAGCCCGCGGCCGCAGGCCAAGCCGACAGCGGCCCCGCGCTGGGACGAGCTGACGCCGGCGGAACGGGAGGTCGCCGTGCTGGCCGCGGCCGGCTGGGCCAACAGCGCCATCGCCGCGCGCCGGGGTAGTTCGATCCGGACGGTCGATGCCCAGGTGGCGTCCGTGCGCCGGAAGTTGATGGCGGCCACCAGGGCCGACATCGGCAGGCACGTCCCGGATCACCTCGCGGAGCGGATCAGGCTGGAATCCGCACGGCGGCCCGTGCGAACGCGAACACGCCCGTAACCGTCGCGACGGTTACGGGCGTGTGGGAGTCGGGTCGGGTCAGGTCAGGGAGCCGTCGTAGCACAGGCTCGACGACCGCCAGGACCGCTGCGGCCCGGTGCCGGGGTCGAAGGACCACTGGTCGATGGAGCCGGCGGCCTTCCACCACAGGGAGCCGCGGCCGTCCGAGACCACCTGGTAGACATCCTCGGAACCCTCGATGAGCTGGCTTCCGACGCAGTAGTCGTTGTATTCCGTGCCGTACTGGCGGGCACCGGGGCTGAACAGGCCCGCGGGGTGGGCGTAGGCCCCCGGGTTGGGAACGGTGCTCGCCTGCCGCACGGCGTGGCCGCGGTGCCAGTAGGGGGCGCCGACCGCGTCGGTGCCGCAGCTGAAGGCCCAGCCGCCCGCGACGACCGTGGTGCCCTGGCCGTAGGCGCCACCGGCCCAGAGGCAGGCAGCGCCCTGAGCCTCGGCGGTGCCCGCGCCGAGGCTCAGGCCGCCCGCCGCCACCGCTGCCGCCGCCAGCAGGGTGAGCGTCCGTGCCGTACCGCCGCGCTTGTCGTTACACGCGGTCGTCCGGCGAAGCCCGTTGATCTTAAACATGTGCATTTCTCTTTCGTGCGCTATCCCGGCCGGAGTGGATTTCCGGGATGGTGATACTTCAAGTAATGTGCCGCTGAGCAGCGGTATGGTCAGTCCCGAAGGACGTCACGGAAGGTAGTGGGTGCGAGTGAGCGAGCCGGTCCGGCGATCACTGGCACCAGCGGGCCTGCGGGCGGCAGACCGTGTAGCCGCTGCCGTCCGGGCGGCCGACGCGCGACCAGCTGGGGCTGACGGAAGTGTCGCCCGTGGGGGTGTCGGCCGGTGCGGGGCGGCTCTGGCGCTGGTGGTAGTCGCGGATGGCGTCGTCGTGCTCGTCCGCGCGGCGCGGATCACTGTCGCTGTGGTTGTAACCCATCGGGTCGATGTGGTGCCAGCCGTTGGTGTCGCCCGTGCCGTTGCGCGGGTCCGAGGGGCCCGAGTGCGACTCGGCGCCCGCGATGCCCGCGGCGCCCGCGGTGAGCATGCCGACGATCGCGGCGCAGGCGAACAGCCGCCGTGCGGCGGAGTGGGTGGTGGCGGTCATCGTAAGTCTCCGTTCGGATTTCGAGCCGTGCGCGGCAGCACGGTTCGAGCGGCGGCGGTGCGGCGAACGTCGATGGTCGGGGTTGCCGCGCGAGGTGGGGGCGGGGAAGGGATCGGGGCGGCATCCGTCGCGGACGTGTCGTCCGCGGGGCGGTGCCGGTCGGCTCGGTCCCGGTCGTCGGGATGGGAAGAGCCCGGCCTGTCGTATCCGTGGCGGCCCGGGTCTGCGGGGCGCGGTGCCGCGACGGTCGCGTCGGGCCCGGCCAGCGCTTCGGTCGGCGCCGGGGTTTCCGGCGTGGCCGCTATCGCGCTCACGATCAGCGGGCGGACGAGCCAGGTCTGTGTCCGTCGCTGGTGCGGCGTGATGCCGGTCATCGTTCGCGTCCGTTCATCTCGCCACCTCGGGATCGGGGATCGGTCCGGTGTGGTCCGATCGGCGGGTCCCTATCTATCGTGCCGTTGGATAACGTCACATTAATCGACGGGTCGATGTCTTGTCGAGCACTTTCCCATAATTGGGAAGAATGCTCCGTGCGTTTGCGCGGTCTGCGGCTGTCACCAGCGTCGATGTCCCGTCATAGCAGTGGCCGTGCTGTAGGAAATGCGCTGAACCCGAGTGGGCGGGCAGGCGAGCGTGCGCGATCGGCGCAGCCGACACCGATGCGAGAGTCGGCAGTGATACCGATTCCCGGCGACTGTGATGCAGGTAGTGCTGGTGGCCGTTGCGGATTGCGACCAGTTGGCGCTCGCGGTCGACGCCGGCGGCGGGATGCTCCGAGGGCTCGGCATGACTTGTCGGCGCGACTCGATGCTGTGCGATGAACTCGCTGGTGGTCCGTCGACTTACGCACGCCTCCCTTGTGCGTGGTGCGGCGTGGTGGCCGACATGACCCGTGGAGGCTCCCCGACAGACGGCAGGCCAACTGCCTCTGATGTCAGGCGTGCCCCGGCGTTGTCCGGACAGGGCATACGAAAGGGCGCCCGCCGTCTGGCGGACGCCCTTTCGCTGAATATGCCGCTACGGTCCGGTGGAAACCGCGGCGGGTGAGGGGGGAAGCCTCTGCACGTCTTTCGACGCGGTCGTGCGTCGCGGAGAAAGTGCGGGATCGGTCTCGCGATCAGGCTTCGGTGACCGCCGCGTATGCCGGAGCCACCGGATCCTTGGCCGCTGATACCCGGCTCGGCTTCGCGGCGGCGGGGTCGCGGAACGGAGCTTCGATCACCGCGCGCTCGCGCCACAGGTAGTACAGCGCGACGGCGAAGATGCTCGTGCCGATCACGTTGGCCAGGAAGTGCCACCAGATGCGGTAGGTCGCCGCGCCGGGCCCGGGATCCAGTAGACCGAATATGGTCGACAGTCCGATCGCCTTGGTGCCGAACGCGACCGTCAGGGTGAGCGCGAGGTGCTCGAGGCCGTGGATGCCTTGCATCAGCACGCCCATGCGGCCCCATTTGCGCGCCTTGCTCTCCAAGGCGTGATGGGTCACCAAGGCGACGCCGACCAGTCCGGCGAGGAAGTGGAAATTGCCGACCAAGTGCAGGATCTCCATCCCGAGCGCGGGCTTCATGTGATCGACCTGCCCGAATCCGTTCGCCAGGCCGGTGCCCCACGGGGTCATCCAGGCGGGGGAGTTCGGATGCTGGATCCAGTAGCCCACCTGTGCCACATGCTCCTGGAAGTGGCCGATCTGGGCGACCACGCCCAGCGCGATCACGCCGAGTGCGGTGCGGAACATCCATGGGCGCAGGGGTTTGCGCAACGCGACGACGAGCACGCCGACCGCCGCCCACATGACGACCATCCAGGCCACCATCAAGATCGCACCTAGGACTTCCATCCCGGTCGCTCCGGCTGTGTGGTTCATGGGAACCGCCCTTCTGCGCGCCCTCCGGCAACGGCGACGGATGGGGGAGTTGCTACGGAAACGCGTCGAACGCGTTATCCGCAAGATACAAGGTGGCGTCCCGTTCTGTCCGGGATTCCCGAATGCCCTGGCTGCGCTCACAATTGGGTGCGCGTCATACCCGGAAGGCATCAAGCGTGTTCAGGACGGTTGCAAGAAGCCCTCGACGATGTGGCGGGCACGGTCGGCGGCATCCGGATCGCCGATTCGCAGTGCGATATTGGTCGCGCACAACACCGCATCGATCTGGAACGCGGTGAGATCGGCGTCCAAATTCCCGATCTCACCGGCGGACGCCGCCACGCGCAGTTCGCGCGCCAGCAGTCGCACCCACGTCCGCTGATCGCGGATGAGGGCGTCGCGAACCGGTCCCGGCTTGCTGTCGTGCTCGGCCATGGTCGCGACCCGGAAGCAGCCGCCCGCGAACAGCGGCGTCGCGGCGTAGACGATCCAGTGGTCCACCAAGGCGCGCAGGCGGGCGACGCCGCGCGGCGCGGAGCCGGCCGGTTCGACGACCGCCTCCACGAATCGGTCGCGCGCATAGTCGACGGCGGCCAGTTGCAGTGCTTCCTTCGTGCGGAACAGGGTCTGGATCCCCGCTTTGCTCAGCCCCGTGTCGGTGGCGAGCCTGCCGAAGCTGAGTCCTTCCAATCCGTCCAGTGAAGCGATGTCGACCGCCCGGCGCAGCACGGTGGCACGTGTTCGCGCACCGCGCAGCAGACGCTTGTCGGTGATCTCGGCGACCTGCGGGCCACTTTCCATACGGTCGATCGTACGGGCGACGCCACAGCGGCCGCCTCACGCGCGCTGGTACGGCCACCTCCAGTCGGCGACCTCCGGGATGTCCGCGCCGTGTTCCCTCGTCCACGCGCGAGCCGTCCACCGCGCGTCGACCATTTCCTGGCGCAGGCCCGCGGCCCGCTCGCGCAGGCTCGGCACCCGATCGATCATGTCCATCACCAGGTGGTACCGGTCCAGGTCGTTGAGCATCACCATGTCGAACGGCGTGGTCGTCGTACCGCGTTCCTTGTAGCCGCGGACGTGTAGTTCGCCGTGGTTGGTGCGCCGATAGGCCAGCCGGTGGATCAGCCACGGATAACCGTGGAAGGCGAAGATCACCGGCCGGTCCCGGGTGAACAGCGTGTCGAACTCGCTGTCGGACAGGCCGTGCGGATGCTCGTCCGGATGTTGCAAACGCATCAGGTCCACCACGTTGATCACCCGGACGCGCAGATCGGGCAGTCGTTCACGCAGGATCGCGGCGGCGGCGAGGGTCTCCAGCGTCGGCACGTCTCCCGCGCACGCGAGCACCACGTCCGGCGTCGTGCCGGTCTCGTCTCCGTGGCCGGCCCACGGCCAGATACCGATGCCGCGCGCGCAGTGCTCGGCGGCCTCGGACACCGACAGCCAGTCGGCCTGGGGCTGCTTGCCCGCGACCACCACGTTGACGTAGTGCCGCGACCGCAGGCAGTGGTCGTAGGTGGACAGCAGGGTGTTGGCGTCCGGCGGTAGGTACACCCGCACGATCGAGGCCTTCTTGTTCAGCACCACGTCCAGGAAGCCGGGATCCTGGTGGGTGAAGCCGTTGTGATCCTGCCGCCAGACGTGCGAGGACAGCAGGTAGTTGAGGCTGGGAACCGGGCGCCGCCACGACACCGCCGCGCTGGCATCGAGCCATTTGGCGTGCTGGTTGAACATCGCGTCGACGATGTGGATGAACGCTTCGTAACAGGTGAACACGCCGTGCCTGCCGGTCAGCAGATAGCCCTCCAGCAGCCCTTGGCACATGTGTTCGGACAAGACCTCGATCACGCGACCGCCCCGGTCGAGCTTCTGGTCGCGGGGATCGATCTCGGCCTGCCAGTCGCGGCCGGTGACCTCCAGGATGTCCTGCAACCGGTTGCTGGCCAGTTCGTCGGGCGCGAAGGTGAGGAAGTTGTCCGGATTGAGTGCGGTCACCTCCCGGAGCCAGCCGCCGAGCACCCGGGTGGCCTCGTGTTCGGTCGCGCCGGGAGCGGGCACCTCGACGCCGAACTCCCGCCAATCCGGCAGGCGCAGGTCGCGCAGCAGCGCACCGCCGTTGGCGACCGGGTTGGCGCTCATCCGCCGATCGCCGCCGGGCACCTGGGCGAGCAGGTCCCCCACCGGCTTGCCGTTGTCGTCGAATAGTTCCTCCGGACGGTAGGAGCGCAGCCACTGCTCCAGCACCGCGCGGTGGCCGGCATCGGTGCGGGCGCCGGGCAACGGGACCTGGTGCGCGCGGAAGGTGCCCTCCACCTGGTCGCCGTCCACCACCGGCGGGCAGGTCCAGCCTTTCGGCGTGCGCAACACGATCATCGGCCAGGTGGGCCGCTCCCCATCGGCGCCGTCGCGTGCGGCGCGCTGGATTCGATCGATGCGTTCCATACTCGTGTCCACCGCCGCGGCCATCGCCTGATGGACCGCCGCCGGGTCGTCGCCCGCGACGACGATCGGCTCGTAGCCGTATCCGCGCAACAGGGCCAGCAGTTCCGATTCCGGGATGCGCGCCAGGATGGTCGGATTGGCGATCTTGTACTCGTTCAGCGCCAGGATCGGCAGCACCGCGCCGTCGCGCGCCGGATTGAGGAACTTGTTCGCATGCCAGCTCGTCGCCAGCGGTCCCGTTTCCGCCTCGCCGTCGCCGACCACGCAGAACACGGTGAGATCGGGATTGTCCAAGGCCGCGCCGAACGCGTGCAGCAGCGAATACCCGAGTTCACCGCCCTCGTGGAAGGAGCCGGGCGTCTCCGGCGCGCAGTGACTCGGCACCCCGCCGGGGAAGGAGAACTGGTGGAACAGCGCGCCCATGCCCGCGGCGTCCTGCGAGATGTGGCTGTAGCACTCGGAGTAGGTGCCCTCCAGCCAGGCGCACGCGTTCGGGCCGGGACCGCCGTGCCCGGGGCCCGCGACGAAGACGGCGCTCAGGCCGCGTTGCCGGATAGCGCGATTGGCGTGCACCCAGACCAGATTCAAGCCGGGCACCGTGCCGAAGTGCCCGAGCAGCCGCGGCTTGACGTGCTCCGCCCGCAGCGGTTCACGCAGCAGCGGATTGCCCATCAGATAGATCTGGCCGACCGCGAGATAGTTGGCCGCCCGCCACCACGCGTCGATCGAGTTCAGTTCGTCGCGTGCCAACGGGCCCGGCACGTCCGCCAGCCGGTAGGGACGCGGGGCGACGGTTCGTCCGCCGGTGCTGCCGACGTTGTCCGCCGAAGTTTCGCCACCTGCACTTGCCATGTGGGTCATGCGCCGACTCTCCTCACGTTCGGGGCATCGGGGACCGCGGTGCCGCGAGGGACCACCATCCCGGTCCTGCGACGGTCGCCGATCGGAATCGACAACGCCGGATGGAGAATTCATCGTCAGCCTAGCCGCCGCGGGCTCGGTGCGGCGGCCCGTGCGTGTCGCGGGAAGCTCGCGCCGCCCGATGCCCGTTCGTGGTCTAGGGTCCGCGGCATGCACATTCTCGGAAGGATCCTCGGTATCGGCGCCCTCGCCGCGACGACCATCGCGCTGGCGGCTTGCGGCTCGGACGACGAGCCGTCCCCCGCGACCGCGTCGCCGACGAAGACCTCCGCGGCGGCCGGGGCTTCCCCGCAGCGCCCTGCCACGCAGAGCAGAGGCCGGGAGTGCACCGCCGAGGACATCACCGTCAGCGGCGAGTTCGGCGCCGCGCCGAAGATCACCGTTCCGGACACCTGCGACCCGCCGAAGCAGCTGATCGTCAAGGACCTGAAGGAGGGCAGCGGGCCCGGCGCCGCGCCGGGGCAGTCGCTGACCATGAACTACGCGCTGGTCACCTGGTCGGACAAGAAGACGCTGGACAGCTCGTTCGATCGCGGGAAGCCGTTCCAGCTCACCCTGGGCGCGGGCCAGGTCATCGACGGCTGGGACCAGGGACTCGTCGGCGTCCGGGAGGGCTCGCGGCGGTTGCTGATCGTGCCGCCGGAGCTGGGCTACGGCGCGGGCGGGCGCGGGATCGCGCCGTACGAGACGCTGGTCTTCGTCACCGACGCGGTCTCGGTGGGGAAGTAGCGCGGCCGTCGAGCCACCGCCGGATGCAGGCCCGCTCGGCCGGTCAACTAACCTGATCGGGATGCGTGGCGTACGCCGCACCCCTCGTCGTCTCGGCTGAGGCCGGGACTCCGGTTCGGATCGGCGCCGGTGGGGGTGTGCGGCAGCCGGCGTAGGGCCGCCTCGCCCGTCGTTCCCGACCCCGGAGCGCCGCGGGCGTGGCACCGCACACAGAACGTCAACCAGTACGAACAACGAACAAGGAGCATGTCCGTGAAGAGCACCGTCGAGCAGCTGAGCCCGACCCGGGTCCGGATCAACGTCGAGGTGCCCTTCGAGGAGTTGAAGCCGGATTTCGACCGCGCGTACAAGGCACTGGCCAAGCAGGTCCGCATCCCCGGCTTCCGTCCCGGTAAGGCGCCGGCGAAGCTGCTCGAGGCCCGCCTCGGCCGTGGCGCGATCCTGGAGCAGGTCGTCAACGACGCGCTGCCCGGCCGCTACAGCGAGGCCGTCACCACTTCCGAGGTGAAGGTCATCGGTCAGCCCGAGATCGAGATCACCAAGATCGAGGACGGCCAGGAGCTCGCCTTCACCGCCGAGGTCGACGTGCGTCCGGAGATCACCCTGCCGGACTACTCGAGCATCGCGGTCACCGTCGACGCGTTCACCGTCGGCGACGAGGACATCGAGGAGCAGTTGCAGTCGCTGCGCCAGCGCTTCGGCACCCTGACCGGGGTCGAGCGTCCGGTGCGCGACGGCGACTTCGTCTCCATCGACCTGTCTGCGACCGTGGACGGCCAGGAGGTGGCCGAGGCCGCCACGACCGGCCTGTCCCACGAAGTCGGCTCCGGTCAGCTCATCGAGGGCCTGGACGAGGCGCTGGTCGGCTTGTCGGCCGGGGAGTCGAAGGAGTTCACCTCGACGCTGGTCGCGGGGGAGCACGCGGGCAAGGAGGCGGTCATCACCGTCACGGTGCAGACCGTCAAGGAGCGTGAGCTGCCCGAGGCCGACGACGAGTTCGCCCAGCTGGCCAGCGAATTCGACACGCTCGAGGAGCTGAAGGCCGACTTGCGCAGCCGCGTCGAGCGGGTCAAGAAGGTGCAGCAGGCGGGCGAGATCCGCGACAAGGTGCTGGAGGCCCTGCTCGAGCAGGTCGAGGTGCCGCTGCCCGACGCCGTGGTGCAGGCCGAGATCGACGCCGTGACCCACGACGCGGTGCACGGCTTCGACCACGACGAGGCCAAGTTCGCCGAGGCGCTCGAGGCGCAGGGCAGCACCCGCGAGGAGTTCGACGCCGACACCAAGCAGTCCGCCGAGAAGTCGGTCAAGACCCAGCTGCTGCTGGACGCGATCGCCGAGGCGGAGGGCACCCAGGTCGGTCAGGAGGAGCTCACCGAGCGGATCCTGTTCCAGTCGCAGCGCTACGGCCTGTCCCCGGAGCAGTTCATCCAGCAGGTGCAGCAGGCAGGCCAGCTCGGCGCGGTGTTCGCGGACGTGCGGCGGGGCAAGGCGCTGGCCGGCGTGGTCGGCCAGGTGACCGTCACCGACTCCGCGGGCAACCCGGTGGACACCGCCGAAATGTTCGGCGCGCCCGCCGATTCGGCGGACGAGGACCAGGCCGGTGAGACGGCCGCGGCGGACGCCGAATAATTTCATGGAATGTCGGTGTGATCGACGCCCGCGAGGTGCGCTGATTGCGCTGTGAGCGAAGAAAGGGCGGTACCGGGAGTTCGGTGCCGCCCTGCTTCGTTAATGTTTGTGACGGCAAGTTGGATAGCCCTGTCCGACCGGGTGCGGCATATCCAACCAGTGATGGCTATGTGGCAATCCGCAACGAGCCGGCGAGAGAAGGCAGGTATCCGTGACAATCAACCAGGCAGGGGTCATGACAACCGCGACTGCTGGTCTCAACCTCAGTGATTCGGTGTACGAGCGCCTGCTGCGTGAGCGCATCATCTTCCTGGGCACGCAGGTCGACGACGACATCGCGAACAAGCTGTGCGCGCAGATCCTGCTGCTGTCGGCGGAGGATCCCACCAAGGACATCTCGCTCTACATCAACTCGCCGGGCGGCTCGGTGACCGCGGGCATGGCCATCTACGACACGATGCAGTTCGCCGAGTGCGACATCGCCACCTACGGCATGGGCCTGGCCGCGTCCATGGGGCAGTTCCTGCTCACCGCGGGCACCAAGGGCAAGCGTTACGCGCTGCCGCACGCGCGCATCATGATGCACCAGCCCTCCGCGGGAATCGGCGGCTCGGCGGCCGACATCGCGATCATGGCCGAGCAGTTCGCGCACACCAAGCGCGAGCTGAACGAGCTGCAGGCGCTGCACACCGGCAAGTCGGTCGAGCAGGTCACCGCCGACGCCGACCGCGACCGCTGGTTCACCGCGTCCGAAGCCCTGGAGTACGGCTTCATCGACCACGTGATCAGCCACGCGAATCAGGCCAACGGCGCCAAGAAGTAACGCACCGGATCACCCCACAGGCCCCCGGACACCTCGAACGTCCGGCCGCCGCACCGACTTTGGAGACTCAGATGGCCAATTCGATCGACCCGCGCGCCGGCCTGTCCGGCATCGCACCGCAGAGCCCGCAGGCGCGCTACATCCTGCCGTCGTTCATCGAGCACTCGAGCTTCGGCGTCAAGGAGTCCAACCCGTACAACAAGCTGTTCGAGGAGCGCATCATCTTCCTCGGCGTGCAGGTGGACGACGCCTCGGCGAACGACATCATGGCGCAGCTGCTGGTGCTGGAGTCGCTGGACCCCGACCGCGACATCACCATGTACATCAACTCGCCGGGTGGCTCGTTCACCTCGCTGATGGCCATCTACGACACCATGCAGTACGTGCGCGCCGACGTCGCCACGGTCTGCCTGGGCCAGGCGGCCTCGGCCGCGGCCGTGCTGCTGGCCGCGGGCACTCCCGGCAAGCGCGCCTGCCTGCCCAACGCCCGCGTGCTGATCCACCAGCCGTCGCTGGAGGGCGGCATCCAGGGTCAGGTGTCGGACCTGGAGATCCAGGCCGCCGAGATCGAGCGCATGCGTCGCCTGATGGAGACCACCCTCGCGCGGCACACCGGCAAGGACGCCGACACCATCCGCAAGGACACCGACCGTGACAAGATCCTGACGGCCGAGGAGGCCAAGGAGTACGGGATCATCGACACGGTGTTCGACTACCGCAAGCTGAGCGCGCAGAAATAAGGCGCCGTTCGTCGTTCCGGCCGGGCCGGGACGGTGGTGCGAATTGCCGATCCCGGCGGCGATTCGCTCGAATTCGCTCTATGACAGGGAATTCCGGCCGGGAAGTATGCGATGGGGCATGCCGCCCGGCCGGACCGCTTACCCGCCGCCGTGGGTTCGAGAATGTGTTCGAACCCCGGCGTGGCGCGCTGGGCGGTCCGGAGGTGTCGATTGTCCGATCCGACGGGCGCTTCGTCTTTCGGCGTCGTGACGACTCGCACAACCCGCGCGAGAAACATGCGCGAGTTGTCGACCTCCATCCCGAACACCGGGTACGGTCGACCTAGGGACCTTTGCTCCCGGTTGACAGCACTGCCCACCGGCCACGAATCAGCCGATGCGTTTGCGGCTGCGAAAGTGGTGGACAGCTGGCAACCTGGACGGACGGTTGCACGCGGACAAGGAAGTAGGGACCCACGAGATGGCGCGCATCGGAGATGGCGGCGATCTGCTGAAGTGCTCGTTCTGCGGAAAGAGCCAGAAGCAGGTCAAGAAGCTCATTGCGGGACCAGGGGTGTACATCTGCGACGAGTGCATCGATCTCTGCAACGAGATCATCGAGGAGGAACTCGCCGAGTCCAGCGAGGTCAAGCTCGACGAGCTGCCCAAGCCGGCCGAGATCCGGGACTTCCTGGAGAACTACGTCATCGGCCAGGACACCGCCAAACGCACTCTCGCGGTGGCCGTCTACAACCATTACAAGCGCATTCAGGCCGGTGACAAGGGTCGCGACAGCCGCGGCGAGACCGTCGAACTGGCCAAGTCCAACATCCTGATGCTGGGTCCCACGGGCTGCGGCAAGACCTACCTGGCCCAGACGTTGGCGAAGATGCTGAACGTTCCGTTCGCCATCGCGGACGCCACCGCGCTGACCGAGGCCGGATACGTCGGCGAGGATGTCGAGAACATCCTGCTGAAGCTGATCCAGGCCGCCGACTACGACGTCAAGCGCGCCGAGACCGGCATCATCTACATCGATGAAGTCGACAAGATCGCCCGCAAGAGCGAGAACCCGTCGATCACCCGCGACGTGTCCGGTGAGGGCGTGCAGCAGGCGCTGCTGAAGATCCTGGAGGGCACCCAGGCGAGCGTGCCGCCGCAGGGCGGCCGCAAGCATCCGCACCAGGAGTTCATCCAGATCGACACCACGAATGTGCTGTTCATCGTGGCGGGCGCCTTCGCGGGCCTGGAGAAGATCATCTCCGACCGCACCGGCCACCGCGGCATCGGCTTCGGCGCCGAGGTGCGGTCCAAGGCCGAGATCGACACGACCGATCACTTCGCGGAGGTCATGCCCGAGGACCTGATCAAGTTCGGCCTCATCCCCGAGTTCATCGGCCGCCTGCCCGTCGTGGCCTCGGTGACGAACCTGGACAAGGAGTCGCTGGTCAAGATCCTGTCCGAGCCGAAGAACGCGCTGGTCAAGCAGTACGTCCGGTTGTTCGAGATGGATGGGGTCGATCTCGAGTTCACCGACGACGCGCTGGAGGCCGTCGCCGACCAGGCGATTCTGCGCGGTACCGGCGCGCGCGGCCTGCGGGCGATCATGGAAGAGGTCCTGCAGCCCGCGATGTACGACATCCCCAGCCGCGACGACGTCGCGAAGGTGGTCGTGAACGCGGACACGGTCAACGACAACGTGTTGCCCACCATCGTGCCGCGCAAGCCGCAGCGTTCGGAGCGCCGCGAGAAGTCGGCGTAATACGGGTGTGGCGGCCACTCCTCGCGGGTACTCGTTCGTGAGGGTTGAGCAAACAGCCTAGTTCCGGCGGCCTTACGGGCCGGAGCGCATCGGTACCCGCAAGCAATCGTCCGAAGATTCGCTGCGGGCGACAGGACCGAGGTCCTCATGTCGGCAGGCTTGGCCAACCCTACGTATGTTCTCAACGCTGCTCGCAATGCCGATCACCCTGCCGAGCGGCTCAGGATCTCCGTCACCGCCCCAAGCGACCAGGTCATGCTATGCGCGCTGGCGGGCGAGGTCGACCACTACACCGTCGAGGTGTTCCGCCGCAGAGTGATCGGCTCGTTGGGGACGGCCGCGCCCCTGGTGGTCCTCGATCTGTCCAAAGTGACGTTCTTCGGCGTCGCCGGGCTGTATGTCCTGGTCGACGCGCAGTCCGTGCTGACGCAGACCGGGCGCAGGCTGCGCCTGGTGACCGGCACGCGGTGCGTGGACCGGCTGCTGCAGCTGGTGGATGATCTCGGGCGCTTCGAGACCAGGACGAGCCTCGCCGATGCCGTCCTGGACGTGGCGTGACGCGCGGGACCGGTCGTTACGATCGGATCATGTTCGCCAACCGGCGCTTGGAGCGCAAGGTCGACGCGTTGCACGTCAAGCTCGATTTGATCATGGCCCAGTTGGGCATCGAGGCCCCTGCTGTCGAGGCTTCTGCGGTCGCACGGCCGCCTGCGGTGCCGCACGTCCCGCGGGGCGACGGCATGGTCGAGGTCGACGCACTCCTGAGGCAGGGCAAGAAGATTCACGCGATCAAGCGGTATCGCGAGTTGACGGGGTGCGGGCTCAAAGAGGCCAAGGACGCCGTCGAGCGGCGATACCCGTAGATAAAAGAGTCCACCGCTTCCCACTGCCCTGCACGCGGCGGCTCGAGCCGACGGAGGCGGTCCCGCGACGTGGCAGGACTCTGCTGCGTTACCGAGCGATGTCTAGCTGTGCGCGCCCTGCACCATCGGGGCGTGCAGATCCAGGGAAAGGCCGGTGTCCGCACCGGTGCGGATGTCCTCTGAGGAGCGGTCCGGCAAGGGGTCGTGCCCGGTCGGGTCGGGCAGACTCCGCACCTGCTCGGTGGCGTAGCTGATGGCACGTCCGTATCGCGCGCTGGCGGCGTCGTGGATGAGCAGCGCGACGCCGATCATCACCGGGGCGACCCCGTGCACGGCGGCGTCGAACCATCGCCCGGCACTCACGTACGGGTAGGTGTTCAATCCCACGGTGAGCGCGAGCAAGGCGATCTCGGCGGCCGCCACTTGGCTGCGGTTGTCCAGCACGCCCCATTCGGTGACCTTGTTCGTGCCGATCATGATGATGATCAGTGACACGCTGATCATCGCTTCGAGCAGGTAGCTGAACCAGTACAGCGGATCGGTGGGTCCGCCCGGCGCGATGTTGTGCTGGACGTTGACCGCCGACCACAGCATCCCGGCGGCCACCACGCCCGCCAGCGCGCCGAGCGACCAGGAGCGGTGCCGGTACAGCGACGCCAGCCTGGCATGCGGGCTGGACGCGCGGCGCTGCGCGGCGATGGCCTTGCGCGCCAGCAGCAGGTCCCTGATCTCGGCCTTCTCGATCGCCTCCGCGGTGTGCCGCGCCCGGTCGGAGGCAGAAGCGGACGCCTCGGCCTGCTTCCAGCGCTGGTCGCGATCCTGGGTCCGGATGCGTTCGGCCAGTTCGCGTTCCGCGAACAGTTCCTCCTCCGACAGCGCGCCGGTCAGTGCCGGGTCGAACTGGTAGGCGAGACGGCCGCGAGCCTTCTCGACTCGTCTCGCCAGCCGCGCGACGTCGTCGTCCGAGGTCTGTTCGTCGAGCATGCGGCTCCAAACGGTTGAGCGGAGGGGAACTCGAGAATCCGAAGACGCCGGCACGGCCCGCCGAGCGGCGAAATTCGCCACGGCAGTTCGCCGACCGCGATACGGCCAGGCGACGTCAACACCTCCTATTCTTAGTGCATTTCGGGCCGTAGCGACAGTCCGGAGTGGAGGCGGCGCTGAAAGGCCAGGTCCGGCCCGGCCTTCCACAGCGCCACGGCCGTTTTCACGCCCAGGGCACCCGGCACGAATCGGTGCTGAAGCCCTGCGCGGTGATCCCGAGCGCCGAATTGAACCGCGCGCGTGAGTTTTCCAGTGCGATGTGGTAGCTGAGCTCCACGACGCCGGCGCGACCGAAGCGTCGCTCCAGGTCGGCGACCTGTTCGTCGGTGACCGCGGTCGGCGTGGCCGTCATCGCGTCGGCGTAGGCGATGGCGGCGCGCTCGTCCTCGGAGTAGAGCGGCGAGGTAGCGTAGTCGGCGATGTGCTCGAGCCGTGCTACGTCCAGTTCGCCCAGGCGCATGAGCATGGCGCCGAAGTCGACGCACCAGGAACAGCCGATGGTCCACGCCGTGCGATAGACCGCGATCTCGCGGATGACGGCGGGCAGGGCGGTGCTGGCCTTGTCGACCATGGTCTCGTGGACAGCGCCGGCTCGCAGCAGTCCCGGATGGTTGGCGGTGACGGCGAAGGGCTCCGGCACTTCCCGGAAGCGGCGCTTGGCCAGCCGGTAGAGCAGCTTGGTCGTCGGTCCGGCCTGCTGCGGGGTGACGGCGGCGATACGGGTGGCGCCCATGTCGATCTCCTTCGATCAGCGGATCTGGTTCCTACTTCTCGGACGAGAGACCGCGCCGGAATGTGATGGGGCCGCGATGTGACGTGGCGCACCCGGCCGCCGCGCGCGTTACTCGGGCTCGACCCGCATGTCCTCCTGGCTCCAGTAGGCGCGCATCCCGGTGATCCGGCCTTCCTCGTCGAACTCCATCACGTCGATCGGCGACAGGACGAAGCGCTGTCCGCCGACCTTGGTGACGATGGTGAACGGGAACGCGGCCTGATTGCCCGCGATCCTGACGTCCTCGGGCCGCAGCTCGGTCTCCCGATCCAGTGCGGCGATCACCTCGTAGAACTCGCGGATGGCGGCGTGGCCCCGCTTGGGTGGGGTGCCGACCGGGTCCTCCACGATCGCGTCGGGCGCGTACAGCTCGACGATGTCCTCGGTCGGGCCCGAACCCACCAGCTTGACGTACTGCTCGACCACGTCGCGGATCTGCTTGGCCATCGAGTCTCCTCCGAAGTGAAACGTGTTCTAATTCTTAGCCTAGCAAGGTCGCATGCCCGATTCGATCCCCTCCGCCTCGTCCAGCACGACGATCCGGACTCCGGTGGCCAGCAGCGTGGTGGCCGACAGCCCGAACAGGGTGCGAAAGGCATCGCTGAAGTGGGACGGGCTGGCGAACCCCGCGTGGGCCGACGCCACGGTGAGGTTCGCGCCCTCGGCTATCGCCCGTGCGGCGCCGAGCATCCTGGCCCAGAGCCGGTACCGCCGGAAGGAGGTCCCCGCCTGTGCGGCGAACAGGTGCAGGAAGCGCGACTCCGACAGGTGCGCGGCCGCGGCGAAACGGTCGGCGGGGATATCCCCTGCCGGATGGGCCAGCAGGGCCGCCATCGCCTCCGCCACTCGGTGGTCCGGCGCGGGGCCCGGCGCCGTTCCGGCGAGCCCGGCCAACGCGCACGGATCGGGCCGCGTTTGCGTCGCTGCGGCGGCCAGTGCGTCCTCCGCCCGGTGAGCCAGTCCGAATTCGTTGTGCCACCGCGTCATCCGCTCCCGGCATGCCCGGGCGCCGCGCGAGGCGGGATCCAGATAGCAGAACAGCATCTGGTCGCCGCCCGCGACCAGCCGGTGCACCCGGCGCGGCGGAATCAGCGCGCTGCGCAGGACGTGCGTACCGCCGCCGGTCTCGAGCGTGAACGGAGCGTCCACCCCTACGGCGAGGCAGTCGACCGCGGTCGAATGCGCGTTCAGACGCAGCGATGGCCCGCGATAGATCGCCTGCCCGGCCCACAGCCACAAAACCGCGGAAGAGGGCGTGCCCGGCGGAGTGCTCGGCGCCATGCCGCCATGCTGTCACGGCTGTGCGCGGCGTGCTGTCGTTCTGTCGTCGCGGGATCGGGCGCCGTCCGGAGTGATCGACCGGATCCGGGCTCCGGGGGATCGCCGTTGATCCCCCCTGGTTCGCCGTTGAACCATGACCCGCGTTGGATGTCTGCTGATTCTGTCGGGAATCGCGCGCCCCGCGTTACCGCAGTTCGTTTCGTCCTTTTCGCCCGCCGACGGTCGGCCGTGCACCGCTTCCGACGGCGTGGACCAGGGAGATTCCTCGCCATTTCCGCTGCTCGCGCCCCGGTGTGTCGAGCTTGCGCACCCGGTGCCGTGCTGTTTACTCGGTCCGGTCAACCAGACGTTCGAGTGACGAGTGGAAGCGGAGGAGACATGGCACTGCCTACCATGACCGCAGAGCAGCGTACCGAGGCCTTGGCCAAGGCGGCTGCGGTCCGCAAGGCACGCTCCGAACTGATCGGCAAGGTGAAGGCGGGCAAGGTCTCGGTCGCGGACCTGCTGAAGAAGGCCGACTCCGACGAGCTGGTCAAGAAGACCAAGGTGGCCGCGGTGATCAAGGCACTGCCCGGTGTCGGGCCGGTGAAGGCCGCCAAGCTGATGGACCAGGCGGAGATCCCCGAGGACCGCCGCATCGGTGGTTTGGGCGCGCGCCAGCGCGCGGCACTGCTCGAAGCGCTGAAGGACTGACGGGCGGGGAATTCGGCGCACGCGGCGTCATCCGCGGAGGCACCGGATCACGCCCGTGGTGATCTCCCACGGGCGTCCCGGGCTCGCTGGTCGGCGGAGGCGCGTGGACGGCGGCGCGGGAAACGCAGGGTGACCGGCTGCGGATCCGACAGGGGCAGGTCGCCGCGTGGCGGTAGGGAGACGCAGACCGCTCCACCGGCCACGAGCAGGAATGCCGCGACCAAGCCGGCGGTGAGGCTCGCCGCGCCGAGTCCGGCGGGCCGGTGCAGGACGTGGTACAGGAAATGGGGGACACCGAAGGTCAGCCAGCCGACGCCCGCGAGGCGGGCCGCCGTGGTCCGGTCGACCACCAGAGCGGCGATCGTCACCGCGGTCAGCGCCAGGAAGAAGGATCCGACGTCGGCCGCCAGATGGTGGTTGTACGGGCCGTCGGCTGCCACCCACCGGATGCCGAACCCCGGAAAACTGATGTACCAGGACTGCGGCGCGAGGGTGGCCCAGAGCCCGATGATCGCTCCTTGCACCGCCAGGACGGCCAGCACGATCCGCGTGAGCAACAGGCGGCGGTGCTGCTGGAACCGCATTCGTACCCGCAGGCCCTCGGAGTTCCCCTCCACCGAGATCCGCATCGGCCACTCCGTTCTCGCCGAACCCGTTTCGGCTCCGTGCAGTCACGGTAAAACGGACATCCGGCGCGGGCAATAGTGAGTCAGGCCAACATGGAGCCGGGTTCTGGATCGCTGGTGATCCGATCGGGGGCGCTGTAGACGTTCATGGTGTCGCCACGGAGGAATCCGACCAGGGTGAGGCCGGCCTCGGTGGCGAGGTCGACCGCCAGCGAGCTCGGCGCCGAGACCGCGCCGAGCATCGGAATCCCGGCCATGACAGCCTTCTGCACCAGTTCGAACGATGCGCGCCCGCTGACGATCAGCACGAGATCGTGGGCGGGAATGCGGGTTTCGCGCAGCGCCCAGCCGATCGCCTTGTCGACGGCATTGTGTCTGCCGATGTCCTCCCGCACGGCCAGCGGTCGGCCTCCGGGGGTGAACAGGCCCGCGGCGTGCAGGCCGCCGGTGGCGTCGAAGACGGACTGACGGTCGCGCAACCGGTCCGGCATGGAGGCCAGGACGCGGGTGTCCACCGCGGGGCCGCCGGGTGGCAGGGTGAACCGGGTGCGGGTGCGGACCTCGTCCAGAGCGGTCTTGCCGCACAGCCCGCAGGCTCCGGTGGTGAGGAAGGAACGGGTCCGCACCGGGACGGGGGTCCGCAGGGTGACGTCGAGGACGTTGTAGGTATTGCGGCCCTGGTCGTCGGTGCCCGCGCAGTAACGCGCCGCCACGATGTCCTCGGCGGAGCCGATGATGCCTTCGCTCAGCAGGAATCCGTGCACCAGATCGATGTCGTTGCCGGGGGTGCGCATGGTGACCGTCAGCGACTGCCCGCCGACGCGGATTTCCAGCGGCTCCTCGACGGCGAGGGTGTCCGGGCGGTGGATGTCCGCGCCGGGAGTGATCCTGCGCATCCGGCGGCGCGCGGTGACGCGACTCATGCGCTGTGCCTCTCGCCCTGCGTGGTTACGCTGCGCTGCCGCCTCCGGGCCTGACCGCTCATGCCGGTGCAGCCTCGAGACGGATAGTGACCGCCTTGGAGACCGGTGTGTTCGAGCGTTTCGCGACGTGGTCCAGCGGCACGAGGGGATTGGTCTCGGGATAGTAGGCGGCGGCATTGCCGCGCGGGGTGGGGTAGGGGACCAGGCGGAAGCCCTCGACGCGGCGTTCGGTGCCGTCGGTCCATTCGGAGACGAGATCGACCAGATCGCCGTCGCGGAAACCGAACGCGGCGATGTCGTCGGGATGGACCAGCACCACTTTGCGGCCGTTGTGGATGCCGCGGTAGCGGTCGTCGAGACCGTAGATGGTGGTGTTGTACTGGTCGTGACTGCGCAGGGTTTGCAGGATCAGCCTGCCCGCGGGGACCGGCAGCCAGCTCAGCTCGTTGACCGCGAAGTTGGCTTTGCCGGTGGCGGTGCGGAATTCGCGGGCGTCGCGGGGCGGGTGAGGAAGCTGGAAGCCGTTGCGGGCGCGCACCTTGGTGTTGTAGTCGGCGCAGCCGGGCACGACGCGAGCGATGGCGTCGCGGATGTGGTCGTAGTCGCGGGCGAAGCGCGCCCATGGGACCGGATGCTCGGGGCCGAACAGCGCCCTGGCGAGTTCGCAGACGATGGCGACTTCGCTGCGCAGCTGGTCGCTGATCGGCTTCAGCCGTCCGGTGGACAGGTGCACCATCGACATCGAGTCCTCCACCGAGACCTGCTGTTTGCCGCCGTCGGGCGCGAGGTCGAGGTCGGTGCGCCCGAGCGTCGGCAAGATGAGCGCGGTGCGACCGTGCACGACGTGGCTGCGATTGAGTTTGGTGGAGACCTGCACGGTCAGCGCGCAGCCGCGCAGCGCGGCCTCGGTCACGCCGGTGTCCGGAGTGGCGGAGACGAAGTTGCCGCCCATGCCGAAGAAGACCTTCGCGCGTCCGTCGCGCATGGCGCGGATGGCCGCGACGGTGTCGAAGCCGTGCTCGCGCGGGCTGGCGATGCCGAACTCGCGGTCGAGCGCGTCGAGGAAAGCGGCGGGCATCTTCTCCCAGATGCCCATGGTGCGGTCGCCCTGCACGTTGGAGTGCCCGCGCACCGGGCACACCCCCGCCCCGGGTTTGCCGATCATGCCGCGCAAGAGCAGCAGGTTGGTGACCTCCTCGATGGTGGCCACCGCATGCGCCTGCTGGGTCAGGCCCATCGCCCAGCACACGATGATGTTGCTCGCGCCCGCGAACACCTCTGCGGTGTGCTCGAGCTCGGCTCGGCTCAAACCGGTGGCCGCTTCGACGGTGGCGAGATCGACCCCGCGCACGTGCTTTTCGTACTCCGCGTAGCCGGCGCAGTGGGCGTCGACGAACGCCCGGTCGACCACCGTGCCCGGGGCGCGATCCTCGGTTTCCAGCAGCAGCCGGCCCAGCGCTTGGAACAGGGCCATATCCCCGCCGAGGCGGATCTGCAGGAAATCGTCGGCAATCGGCACACCGGTGGTGACGCCTTTGACCGTCTGCGGATCCCGGAACCCCAGCAGCCCGGTCTCCGGCAGGGGGTTGATCGCGACGACCCGGGCGCCCGCGGCCTTGGCCGCGGCGAGCGCGCTGAGCATCCGCGGGTGGTTGGTGCCCGGGTTCTGTCCCGCGACCACGATCAGGTCGGCCTCGGCGAAGTCGTCGATGGAGACCGAGCCCTTGCCGATTCCGATCGAGCCCGACAGCGCCGTGCCGGAGGACTCGTGACACATGTTGGAGCAGTCCGGCAGGTTGTTGGTGCCGTAGCTGCGCACCAGCAGCTGATAGAGGAACGCGGTCTCGTTGCTGGTGCGGCCGGAGGTGTAGAACACCGCCTCGTCGGGCGAGTCCAGGCCGCGCAGGGTCTCCGCGATCAGGTGATAGGCGTCGTCCCAGGCGATGGGGCGATAGTGGGTGTCGCCGGGCCGCAGCACGATGGGGTGGGTCAGCCGGCCCTGCTGACCGAGCCAATAGCCGGACTTCTCACTCAGCTCCGCCACCGGGTGAGCCGCGAAGAATTCCGGAGTCACCGTGCGCAGCGTGGCTTCTTCGGCGACGGCCTTGGCGCCGTTCTCGCAGAATTCGGCGGGCCTGCGATGGCCGGTCGGCTCCGGCCACGCGCATCCGGGGCAGTCGAAGCCGTGCACCTGATTGACCCGAGCCAAGGTGCGGGCGGTGCGCACGACGCCCATCTCCTCGATCGAGCGTTTCAGCGCCACCGCCACGGCGGTGACGCCCGCGGCCTGCTCTTCGGGCGGGGTCACCGTCAGCTCGGACTCGTCGATGTCACGGCTCGGTCCGTTTCGGTGCATGCCGCCATTGTCCTCTCCGCGCGGCGCGAAGCGGGCGGGGACCGTACGAGCGGGCGTCAGCACCGCCCCGAGTGGGGCCGTTCGTTGCCCAGGGTGGCCGTGCTCGGGCGGGGAGATGTGGGCCGCGCCATGGTCGCCCGAGACATCGCGACCGCGCGGGAGGGATGCCCACCACCGCGATCCGATCGGGCGGTGCGTACCACGGCCAAGCTCTGTGCATGTGGCATCGGGCCGGTGCGTGCGGCCCGTGCTCTGCGTATGTCGCACCGATCCGGGCGACCGACGACGCTCACTGTGGACGCCGGACCGGGTGACCGACGCCGCGCCCTCGTTGGTGGAGGAATCCGGCCGGCGGTCAGGATCGGCGGCGCGCTGCTGCGATATCGGCCGCGCCCGTGCGCTGCTCGTCGCCGCGATAGGTGAGGACCCGCTCGCTGATGCGGACGCGCCAGCCCGGCGGGAGCTCGGTCGGCGACGTGCTGATCCGGGTCCACTGATCGGTGCCGGGGCCGGCGATGAAGGTGCCCGAGGTGGCGGCGGCGTCCCGGACGTACACCTTGCCGCCGTCGACCGACACATACGCGTGGACGCGCGACACGTGGCGGTCGCGCTGGATGACGATCGGCGCGGCGGTGGCGGCGCGCACCGATTCGTCCACCTGCGGGCCGCGCCCGATGACGTAGGCGCGGTTCAACGGGTAGGCCGCGCCGTCCTCGGTGACCAGCGCACCGATCGCCGTGTCGCCGGACGGCGCGGCCGGGCGCGCGGCTCGCGTCGCACCGTTCTCGGGACCTTTGCGCGGAGCGACCGGTTCGTGCGCGGGCTGCACCTGGGACCAGGCAAGCGGGCGATCGGTGACCGGCCGGGGCGGACGCGGTTTGGCCAGGAGTCGGGCGGACTCGGTCGGCCGGGCGACTGAGGCCGAGTCGGTCGGCCGGGCGACCGGGGCCGAGTCGGTCGGCCGGGCGACCGGCTTCGGCTGGGCGACGGCCTCGGCGGCGCCGGTCGGTTCGGGCATCGCGGCGAAACCGGCCGCCGCTGTGGGATCTGGTTCGCCCTGTGCGGCGGGCTCGGAGGTGCGCGGCTCGACGGTCTTCCCGGCGCGCCGCACCGCGGCGTGCATGACGAAACCGCCGCCGGGGACCACGCCGGCGCGCAGATCCGTGCGGGGGAGCGCGGTCGGCAGCGTGCCCGTGTCCGCGCCGATCGTGATGCGGCGCACCGGTTCGCGCACGATCTCGTCCACCCAGGTGAACGCGCGCCCGCCGTCGAGGCGGCGGGTGCCCTCCGCGCCTTGGATCTCGGCGGTCACCGGTCCGCGCAACAGGATCAGCAAGCCGTCGTCGGTCGGTGCGACCACACCGAACGGCGGCGGTTTGACCGTGCTGGCGAAGATCACCGCCGCCAACCGTTGCGCCAGCGCGGCGCCGGGATGCTCCCCTTCGGCCACGGCTTCGATGGTGCCGAGTATCCGGTCGGTGGAGGTCGTTTCGGCTCCGAGATAGGCGACGACCGCACCGAAGCGAGCGACGAGCCCGTCGCCCGGTGCGACACCCACGGTGGACGGTTTCCTGCGCACCCGCGCCCTCCTTCCCGGCGCACTACCGGCATTCCGAAGCCAGCATAGAGCGTCGGCGACAACCGAACCGGGGTCTGCGAGCATGGCGAAGCGGAATGCGTGAATCCTTCGGAGCGCCGCCCGGTTCTCCAATCACGCTCGGGCGTGCGCCTTCTCGCCAACGGTTGCTTTCGCCATCGCCAAGGCCGTGAGCTGCGCGTTGTGGTGTTTTCCGCAGTCGGCGACGGTCATGCCCGGAGGCTTCTGCTATGCCATAAGTCACAATTCGAGGTTCGTGGACACTACTGGCGCTCAAGGTGAGTGGTCGGTCGGCCCCGGGCTCCGGACAGCCGACGCGGATCCGCCCAACTCCCTGCTGAACCGACGGGTTGGCGTCAGCGAGATCGCAGTGGTCGCGCGGGCGCGATCTGGTGGCGCGTGCAGCACATCCGAGTTGCGGGGCCGGTACGCCCGGCGATGACCCTGCGACGACAAAGGGTGCGCCCGGCAGTCGCGCCGGCGTCTCGGCGAGTCGTTGCGTCACCACGGCCTGATCGGTCCACGGCCGATCCCTGTCTCGGTATCCCGTATGTTTCGCACCACCGATTTGCGCCGATCACCCGAACACCGTTCGTCCCTGGTTATGCTCGGCCCATGAGCGCAGCAGCCGTCAGCCGCCGGGCCCGCCCGGCCAAAGCTCCGCTGAGTCGCGAGGTGATCGTCGAGACCGGTCTGCGCATCCTGGATCGCGACGGCGCGGCGGCGCTGACCATGCGCCGGGTGGCGCAGGACTTGGACACCGGCGCGGCCTCGCTGTACGTGTACGTCGCCAATCGCGACGACCTGATGACCGCCATGCTCGACCATGTCCTCGGCACCGTTCCGGAGCCGGCCGGGGCGAGTTGGCGGACGCGGCTCACCGCACTGGCCGACGCCATGGTGGCCGCGATGAGCAGGCACGAGGGGCTGGCGCTCGTCGCGCTCGGCGTGATCCCGAGCAGTCCCAACGCGGTGCGGTTGGTGGAACTGATGCTCGGCGCGCTGGTCGAGGCGGGATTGGACGACCGCACCGCGTCGTGGGCGGTGGACCTGCTCTTTCTGCATATCACCGCCGCGGCGGCGGAGCAGAGCAAGCACGACACCGGCGGCGGCAGCGAACAGGAGTACCTCGCGGCGATCGAGCGGCGCTTCGCCGAACTGCCCGTCGACCGCTATCCGACCGTCGTGGCCATGCGGGAGGCTCTGCTGTCGGGTGACGGCGACGCACGCGCGGCCTGGGCGGTGCAGGTGCTGATCAGCGGCATCCTCGCCACGCCGGCGGAGTGAAATTCGCTGGTATGCGTCAGGTGTGCCGCTGCACAATGGGCGGGTGATCCGGCCCGCGACGACCGAAGACCTACCCGTGCTGCAAGAGATCGAACGCGCGGCGGGCAAGCCGTTCGCGGACGTCGGCATGACGGCCGTAGCCGACGACGAACCGCCTTCGAAGGCGACGTTGCGCGAGTTCCAGCAGGCCGGGCGCGCCTGGGTTTGGAGCGACGCCGACCCGCCGATCGCCTACCTGATCGTGGGCGTGATCGACGGAAACGCCCATATCGAGCAGGTTTCGGTGCATCCCGACCACGCCCGCCGCCGGATCGGCAAACGCTTGCTCGACCAGGCCGCCCGATGGGCCGCGACCGCGCAACTGCCCGCGATGACGTTGACCACCTTCACCGAGGTGCCGTGGAACGGCCCGTATTACCAGCGGCTCGGTTTCCGCTACCTGGCGGCGGACGAGGAGACGCCGGGGCTGATCGCCTTGCGTACCGCCGAACGGGCCCACGGCCTCGACCGATGGCCGCGTGCGTGCATGCGCGCCGACCTGTCCGAGTGGTCGATGGACTGAACCGGCGGTGCGGTCAGGCGAGGGCGCGCGCGGCCGCGGCCGCCGCGGCGGCGCGATCCTCGGCGACCAAGCCGATGCGCGTGCGCCGATCCAGCAGGTCCCCGGCCTCGAGCGCTCCCTCGTGGGACACCGCGTAGGCGAATTCGGCAGCCAGCACATCCATTCCGGGCGCGACCGGCTCGGCGAGCGCCGGATCGCGCCGCGCCGCGGCCAGGACGTCGGCCGCCGCACTGCCGTACCGCTCGATCAGCACGGGTGGGGCATCGATGCGGTCGCGTGCCGCGCCGGAGACCGCGCCCACCAGCGGCAGCCGCCGGGTGCGGCACGGCCCCGCGGCGAGACCACCGTGCGTGACCGCGGCGTCGATCACGTCCTCGGCCATCTTCCGGTACGTGGTGAGCTTGCCGCCGACGATGGTGACGACCCCGGTCGGGGAACGCAGCACCGCGTGCTGCCGGGAGATGTCGGCCGTGCTGTCGTCGGCGGTCTGCAGCAGTGGGCGCAATCCGGCGTACGAGCCGCGAATGTCGTCGCGCGTCAACGGCTCTCGCAGGGCGGGATTGATGGTGTCGAGCAGGAAATCGATTTCGCTTCCGGTGGGCTCGGGCTCGTCGGGCACCGGGCCGGGCGCGTCCTCGTCGGTCAAGCCCAGGTAGACCCGGCCGTGCGCGGCGGGGAAGGCGAACACGAAGCGGCCGATGCTGCCGGGCACCGGGACGGTGAGCGCAGCGCTGAGGCCGCCGAAGGACTCGGCGGAGAACACCAGATGTGTGCCGCGACTCGGGCGCAGCCGGATGCTCGGGTCCACCTGGTCGGCCCAGACGCCGGTGGCGTTCACCACGGTGCGCGGTCGCACCGTGAGCGTCTCGCCGGTGCGGGTGTCGCGCAGGGTCGCCGACTGCCCGGTCACCTCGCGCGCTTCGACGCGGGTCAGGATCCGTGCGCCGTGCGCCGCCGCCGTGCGCGCCAGTGCGACGACCAAGCGCGCGTCGTCGACCAGTTGCCCGTCCCATGCCTGCAGGCCACCGCGCAGATCCGCCCGCCGCACGGTCGGTGCGAGTCGCACGGCTTCCGCGGCGGCGACGCGCCGGGACCGGGGCAGCAGCGCGGCGGGCGTGCCCGCGCCGCGCCGCAGTAGATCGCCCGCCACGAAACCGGCGCGCACCAGAGCGGCTTGCGTCGTGCCGACATTCGGCAGCAGCGGCACCAGTTGGGGCAGCGGGCGCACCAGATGCGGCGCCGTGGTGCGCAGCAGGATGCCGCGTTCCACCGCGCTCTCGTGGGCGATGCCCACCCGGCCGCTCGCCAGGTACCGCAAGCCGCCGTGCACCAGTTTGGAGCTCCATCGGCTGGTGCCGAACGCCAGGTCGTGGCGTTCCACCAGCACGGTCCGCAGTCCGCGGGCGGCCGCGTCCAGCGCGGCTCCCGCGCCGGTGACGCCACCGCCGATCACCAAGACGTCGATCTCGGCGCCGTCGCCGAGCCGCGACAGATCCGCGGCGCGGCGCGCGGCGTTCAGCGCGGAGTCTCCGGTACGCACCGGTTCAGTGCTCATCACAATGCCTTTCGGATCCAGCGGGAACGGCCGGAGCGGGTACTGCTCACGACTGCGCTCGGGCGGCGTCTTCAGCTGTGTCGCGGGCGCGATCGTCCAAGTAGCCGTCGATCGCGCGACGGAGTTCGGCGTCGAGGTGCTCGCCCGCCAGCAGCGGCGCGACGGTGCCCGCCGACTGGACCGCGGACTGGGCGATCAGCAGCAGCATGGTGGCCATTCGCTCCGGATCGCCCGCGCGGATGGAGCCGTCTCGCTGGCCGTCTCGGATGCCCGCCGCGAACAGCTCGATCAGCGCGCGCTGGTTGCGCCCGAGCCTGCCGAAGACGTAGGTGAGCATCAGGTCGGTGTCGGTGCGGAAGATCTTGCCGAACAAGGGATTCATCCGCACCGTCGCCGCTCCGGCGACCAAGCCCTCGACCAGCCTGGTGCGTGCGCTGCCCGCCGACGGCATGGTCGCCGCCACGATCCCGCGCAGCTCGCGAACCAGCAATTCCGCGACCAGCGCGCCGGTGTCCGGCCAGCGCCGGTAGACCGTCGGCCTGCTGACGCCCGCCCGCCGCGCCACCTCGGTGAGCGTGGTGCGGCGTACGCCGAACTCCTCCACGCAGGCGCGGGCGGCGTCCAGGATCGCCAGGTCGGTCGCCGAGAGGTGCTCGGCGGAGGTGTCGGGAGCGGTCAAAGCGTCACCACCGGGGTCGAGCGGCCGGCGGCGAGGCGTCGGCCAGGGAGGATTCATCCTGATATTCGTTACTGCTTGACAGTATATGTCAAACTGTAACGCATGGTGGACACGCAGCAGCGCACCGATGGCGATCCGGCCCTGTCGGCGAAGACCGGTCCGGGCGAATCGGCGGCGGGTATGGTCTGGGATGCCTGGGGCATCGTGGCTGGTCACCAGCCACTTTCGGAACGGATCCGCGGTCTGCTGACGCAGGTGTTCGGGGTCTCCGGCAACCCGGTGGCGCGCCGCGACGAGGGCGACGTGCCACTGCGCGAATCGGCGCTGACGCCCGAGCGGCGAGCCGGGCTGGTCGAGGTGGTCGGTCCCGGCAACGTGTCGGCCGACCATCGCGATCGGCTGCGGCACGCCGGCGGGAAGAGCACGCCCGATCTGCTGCGTCGCCGGGCCGAGGGGCCGCAGGACGCGCCGGACGCCGTCGTCTTCCCGGCCGATCACGACGAGGTCCTCGCCGTCCTCGCCTACTGCGCGCGGCACGCCGTCGCGGTGGTGCCGTTCGGCGGCGGTACCAGCGTGGTCGGCGGCGTCGATCCCCTACGCGGACGCTTCGACACCGTGATCGCCCTGGATCTGCGCAGGCTGGCCGGGTTGACCGAGGTCGATCCGGTGAGCGGCACCGCGACCCTGGGTGCGGGCGTGACCGGTCCGCGCGCGGAGGAACTGCTCGGCGCGCACGGGCTGTCCCTCGGTCACTTCCCGCAGAGTTTCGAGTTCGCCACCCTCGGCGGTTTCGCGGCGACACGGTCGTCCGGCCAGGCCTCGGCGGGCTACGGCCGCTTCGACGACATGGTGCAGCGGCTGAAGATCGCCACCCCCAGCGGCACGCTCGAACTCGGGCGTGCGCCCGCTTCGGCGGCGGGGCCGGACCTGCGCGAGTTGTTCGTCGGGTCGGAGGGCACGCTCGGCGTGATCACCGAGGTCACGCTGCGGGTGCATCCGGTTCCGGAAACCGTCGCCTACCAAGCGTGGGCGTTCCCCGATTTCGTGACCGGCGCCGCCGCGTTGCGTGCGGTAGTGCAGGCGGATGCGGCGCCCACCGTGCTCCGCTTGTCCGACGAGGCGGAGACCGGGATCAATCTCGCCCGCTCCGGCGATATCGGCGGCAACCCCGTGGCCGGGTGCCTGGCCGTCACCACCTACGAGGGCAGCGCGGCGCATGTCGCCGCACGCAGCGCCGAAGCGGCCGCCGTGCTGGCCGCCGCCGGCGGTGCGTCCTTGGGGGAGACACCGGCCCGGGAATGGGAGCACGGTCGTTTCGCCGCCCCGTACCTGCGCGACGCGCTGCTGGACGTGGGCGTGCTCTGCGAGACGCTGGAGACCGCCACCACCTGGTCGAATCTGAGCGCGCTGAAGGCGAAGGTCACCGCGGCGCTGACCGATTCGCTCGGCGCGCAGGGCACTCCGCCCTTGGTCATGTGCCACATCTCGCACACCTATCCGACCGGCGCGTCGCTGTACTTCACCGTCGTCGCCAAGCAGCTCGACGACCCGCTGACCCAGTGGCAGGCCGCCAAGCGCGCCGCGGGCGACGCCATCGTCGCCACGGGCGGCACCATCACCCACCACCATGCGGTGGGCACCGATCATCGTCCGTGGGTGCCGGACGAAGTGGGCGATCTAGGCGTGCGCGTGCTGCGCGCGGTGAAGGCCGAACTCGACCCGGCGGGCATCCTGAACCCCGGAAAGCTGGTGCCGTGAACGACTACTCGCCGGTGCGCAAGATCACCGTGGTGACCAATCCGCGGTCCGGGCACGGCAGGGGAGGCGACGCGGCGAGCGTCGCGATCGCCCGCTTCCGCGCGGGCGGCGCGGAGGTCACGCAGGTATGCGCTCCCTCGGCCGCCGAAACAGTCCGGCAGGTGCGGGATTCGATCGCCGGGCGTGCGAGACCCGATGCCGTGGTGTGCGTCGGCGGCGACGGCCTGATCAACGTGACCCTCCCGGCCGTCGCCGAGACCGGGGTGGCGCTCGGCATGATTCCCGCGGGTACCGGCAACGATCTGGCCAGGGAACTCGGCGTGCCGACCGACGATCCGCAAGCCGCCGCCTCGCTCGTGTTGTGCGGGCGGACCAGGACGATCGACCTCGGCCGCATCGAGTCGTCCGACCCGCCGATGTGGTTCGCCACGGTGGCGGGTACCGGATTCGACGCGCGGGTCACCCTGCGCGCGAACGAGATGCGCTGGCCGAAGGGCAGACTGCGTTACACCGTCGCCGCGCTGGCCGAGATCTCCGGACGCTTCACCGTGCCCTACCGGGTCGAGCTGGTGGACGCGGTGACCGACGGACTGACCAACCCCGGCGCCGGCTCGGCGTTGGCGACCGAGGCGGTCATGGTCGCGGTCGGCAACACCCGCACCTACGGCGGCGGCATGCTGATCTGCCCGGACGCGCTGATGGACGACGGACTGCTCGACCTGACCGTGGTCGGCGCGTTGTCGCGCGCGGAGATGCTGCGCCTGCTGCCCGCGCTGTCGGCGGGCAAACGGCAGAATCACCCGGAGGTCAAGCAGTTCCGCGCCGCGGCCGTCACGCTCACCGCGGCGGGCGCGCCCGCCACCGCGGACGGCGAACCGGCGGGCACGCTGCCGATCACGGTCCGGGCGGTGCCGGCGGCGTTGACCGTTCTGGTGCCCTGACCGCGGCGGCGTCCGGTCAGGCGAACGTCACGTACTGCAGGTCGTTCACGGCCGCGCGGTCGACGATGACCACCGATCGGGACGCGCGGTCTGCCGACCGGCGCTGCGCCGCCACGGTGCGCATCAGTCGCCGCCAGCGCCGCACGTGCAGCCGGAAGACCACGTGGTTGATCCGCCGGCCGCGGCTGTGCTGGCCCGCGCGGGCCACCGCCGCGGGCACGTCCAGCATGAGCAGGTGCAGCTCGCGATCCGCCGCCCAGCGCGCGATCAGCGCGCGCGCCCATCCGAAGGTGGCGCAGTCGTGGATGACGACCGGGCCGCCTGCCTCCCGCAACGCGGTGCGAATGGCCTGGAAGTGCGCGACGTGCACCAGCGGGCGCCACAGCTGGTAGGGCAGCCACCACAGCTTGGGCCGCCAGCGATTACGCGCCTGCATCGAGTCGAGCACCAGCACCCCGGCGGCATTGCGTGAGGGCGTGGTGGCCGCCGCGTCGGCGCCGAAGAACTTGCGCAGCGCGGTGCTCTTGCCCGCGCCGGGGACGCCCGCGACGACCAGCGCCGCCGCGGCGGGATACCGGATCTCCGTGATCGTCCGACCGCGCAGATCGTGCAGCGTCTCCGGTACGAGGACCGGCAGCCGGGGTTCGGGGGCGTACGCCTCCAGCGGGGGGTTCACCTCTCCCAGCGTCCGCAGCCGACGCCTGTTCGGCAACCGGGAAAACCCTGGTTTTTCTTGGGGATTCACGGGGGGAGGAGCGCCTGGGGTATTCACCCTTTCCAGGGTCCGGAAAATTCACGTTTTGGCAATAATGGACATTTTGGACATGAATGGGTCACGCGCGCTTCCGGCCCGCCGACCGCGCGCGAAGATGCATTCGTTCGCCCTGTGACCCGAAAAGGCTCAGGATTTCCACCGGCCCTCGGCCCGCGCTCCCGAACCAATGCGGTTGACGGGTGTCGAATTCCGCGGCCTCGCCCGGGCCGAGCACCAGATCGTGCTCGCCGAGCACCAGCCGCAGTCGTCCGGACAGTACATAGAGCCACTCGAAACCCTCGTGCACCTTGGGGTCGGGTTCGCCGCGCTCAGGTGGGATGATGATCTTGAACGCTTGCAGCGGACCCGGCTGCCGGGTCAGTGGAACAATGGTGAGCCCGTTCATCTTCCACGCCGTCGTGTGGACTCGCGGATCGGCGATCGCGGGCGCGGCCACCAATTCGTCCAAGGGCACCTGGTGGGCCATCGCGATCGGCAGCAGCAGTTCCAGGCTGGCCTTCCGTTGACCGGACTCGAGCCGCGACAGCGTGCTCTTGGAGATCCCGGTGCTTTCGGCCAGCGCGGTGAGCGTGACGTTGCGGCGAGTGCGCAGCGCTTTGAGCCGGGGCCCGATATCGGCGAGGGCTTGGGCGACAGCCGGTGGTGTGGACATGTCACCAGTGCACCGCGACTTCCCGATTTTGGCAACATCAGTTGCTGAATCGGTGGGACGGGTGGCACGGTATCCATGGAGGTGATCGCGGATGAGCGAGACATATGACGTGGTGATCGTGGGCGGCGGAGCGGCGGGATTGTCCGGTGCGTTGGTCCTGGCCCGGGCGCGGCGGCGCGTCGCGGTGGTCAGGGGCGGCGCGCCGCGTAACGCGCCTGCCGAGCACATGCACGGGTTTCTGTCCCGGGACGGGATGCCACCGGCGGAACTGCTGGCGAGCGGGGCCGCCGAGGCCGTGAGCTATGGCGCGGAGATGATCGATGACGTCGTCGTCGGCGCCGAGCGCACCGGGGAGGCCGACCACACGCTGCGGCTCGGTGGCGGCGGAGCGCTGCGGGCTCGTCGCGTGCTCGTGGCCACCGGGCTGCGCGACGAACTGCCGGAGCTGCCCGGAGTGCGCGAGCGGTGGGGCCGTGACGTGCTGCACTGCCCGTACTGCCACGGCTACGAGGTCCGGGACCAGCCGATCGGCGTGCTCGGCGGGCCGGAGCCCGGCGCCTCGGCCCGCGCGGTGCACCTGGCGCTGCTGTTGCCCCAGTGGTCGGACGACGTCGTCTTCTTCGCGAACACGATGACCCTGTCCGACGACGACCGCGCCCACTTGGACGCTCGCGGCGTCCGGCTGCTCGAGGGTCGGGTCGCCCGGTTCGTGGTGGACGACCGGCTGCGCGGTGTGGAACTGGCCGACGGGCGGGCGATACCGAGGGCCGCGATGTTCGTCGCGCCGACTTTCCGTGCCAACGACGAAGTGCTGGTCGCGCTCGGCTGCGCGTTCGACGACGGCGGCTGGGTGGCGACGGACGCCACCGGACGCACCAGCGTGCCGGGTGTGTGGGCCGCGGGCAACGTCAGCAATCCGGCAGCTCAGGTCATCTCCGCCGCGGGAGCGGGCTCGGCCGCCGCGATCGCGATCAACGGCGACTTGGTGGCGGCCGAGATCGCCGTGCTCGTCCGTTGAGCGGAATATCCGGGTCCGAAATGTCGGAAGCTGAGAATTGCTTATGGATTCCGAGCTCGGTCTCGGATCGCCGGTAAGCTACTGACATGGGCGGAGTGTTCGGTGTCCCTCATCCACCGAAGACTCCGCCTCTTTTTGTCTTCATCGCGAAATAGCGTCGCGCGGGTGCCCGGCGGGCGGATATTCCTCGCGATTCCCGCGCGGTGTCGACCCGCGGATCCGCCGACCGCAGGCGACCGGGGTCGACCGACCCGAGGTGGGCGGATCGGCGGGCTCTAGAATCGCGGGGTGACCAGCGCAGCCCCTGACAACACGCGTAATCGTGCCGATGCCCTCCCCAAGAGCTGGACTCCCGGCGAGGTGGAGGCCGAGATGTACGAGCGCTGGGTAGCCGCGGGCTATTTCACCGCCGATCCGGGCAGCGGCAAGCCGGCCTATTCGATCGTGCTGCCGCCGCCCAACGTCACCGGCACGCTGCACATGGGCCACGCACTCGACCACACCTTGATGGACACGCTCTCGCGCCGCAAGCGCATGCAGGGCTACGAGGTGCTCTGGCTGCCCGGCATGGACCACGCGGGCATCGCCACCCAGACCGTGGTGGAGAAGCAGCTGGCGGTGGACGGCAAGACGAAGGAAGACTTCGGCCGCGAACTGTTCGTGCAGAAGGTGTGGGACTGGAAGCGGGAATCCGGCGGCGCCATCCAATGGCAGATGCGCGCGCTCGGCGACGGTGTCGACTGGAGCCGGGACCGCTTCACCATGGACGAGGGTCTGTCGCGCGCCGTGCAGACCATGTTCAAGCGACTCTACGACGCGGGCCTGATCTACCGCGCCGAGCGGCTGGTGAACTGGTCGCCGGAGCTGCGCACCGCGATCTCCGACATCGAGGTGAAGTACGAGGACGTGGAAGGCGAGCTGGTCTCGCTGCGCTACGGCTCGCTCGCCGACGACGAACCGCACGTCGTGGTGGCCACCACCCGGGTGGAGACCATGCTCGGCGACACGGCCGTGGCGGTGCATCCGGAGGACCCGCGTTACCGGGCCTTGATCGGCACCACTCTGGAGCACCCGATCACCGGGCGGCAGATCCCGATCATCGCCGACGACTACGTCGATCCCGAATTCGGCTCGGGCGCGGTGAAGATCACTCCGGCCCACGACCCCAACGACTTCGAGATGGGTCTGCGGCACGGGCTGCCGATGCCGACCATCATGGACGAGCGTGGCCGGATCACCGGCACCGGAACCGAATTCGACGGCATGGACCGTTTCGAGGCGCGCGTCAAGGTGCGCGAGCGGCTCGCGCGCGAGGGCAGGGTGGTCGCCGAGAAGCGGCCCTACCTGCACAGCGTCGGGCACTCCGAGCGCACCGGCGA
This sequence comes from Nocardia sp. CY41, assembly GCF_009829325.1. Taxonomy (GTDB): domain Bacteria; phylum Actinomycetota; class Actinomycetes; order Mycobacteriales; family Mycobacteriaceae; genus Nocardia. Next base: position 171,449 of record NZ_VUOS01000021.1, on the reverse strand, counting down.
GCCGATCGAGCCGCGGCTGTCCATGCAGTGGTGGGTGAAGGTCGAGTCGCTGGCCAAGGCCGCCGGTGACGCCGTCCGCAACGGCGACACCGTGATCCACCCCAAGAGCCAGGAGCCGCGCTGGTTCGGCTGGGTCGACGACATGCACGACTGGTGCATCTCGCGCCAGCTGTGGTGGGGTCACCGCATCCCGATCTGGTACGGCCCCGAGGGTGAAGTGGTGTGCGTCGGGCCCGACGAGCAGGCGCCCGAAGGCTGGGTGCAGGACCCGGATGTGCTGGACACCTGGTTCTCCTCCGGCCTGTGGCCGTTCTCCACGATGGGCTGGCCGCACGCCACCGCCGAACTCGAGAAGTTCTATCCCACCAGCGTGCTCGTCACCGGCTACGACATCCTGTTCTTCTGGGTGGCGCGGATGATGATGTTCGGCACCTACGTCGCCGAGGACGCCGCGCTGACCGCGGGCAAGGGCGGCGAGCGCCAGGTGCCGTTCAAGGACGTCTTCCTGCACGGCCTGATCCGTGACCAGTTCGGCAAGAAGATGTCCAAGTCGCGCGGCAACGGCATCGACCCGCTGGATTGGATCAACGCCTTCGGCGCCGACGCCACCCGGTTCACCCTCGCGCGCGGCGCGCAGCCGGGCGGCGACCTCTCGGTCGGCGAGCCGCACGTGCTCGCCTCACGCAGCTTCGTGACCAAGCTGTTCAACGCGACCAAGTTCGCGCTGATGAACGGCGCGCGGGTGGGCGACCTGCCCGACCGCGCGCAACTCACCGACGCCGACCGCTGGATCCTGGACCGGCTGGACGCGGTGCGCGCCGAAGCCGACGCCGCGTTCGACGCCTACGAGTTCGGCAAGGCCTGCGAGGCCCTCTACCACTTCGCCTGGGACGAGCTGTGCGACTGGTACCTGGAACTGGCCAAGGTGCAGTTCGCCGCCGACGGCGCGCGCGCCGAGGCGACCCAGCTCGTGCTCGGCTCCGTGCTCGACGCCGTGCTGCGCCTGCTGCATCCGGTCATCCCGTTCGTCACCGAGACGTTGTGGCAGGCGCTGACCGGCGGCGAGTCGGTGGTGGTCGCGCCGTGGCCGCAGGCATCCGGTGTGCCCGCGGATCAGGAAGGCGCGCAACGTATCTCCGATACGCAGCGGTTGATCACGGAGATCCGGCGGTTCCGCAGCGACCAAGGCCTGGCGGACAAGCAGAAGGTCGCGGCCAAGCTGATCGGCCTGGACGCGGCCGGCCTCGGCGAGCAGGCGGCGTCGGTGGCGAACCTGGCGCGGCTCACCGAGCCCGGGTCCGAGTTCGCCGCCACCGCGTCGGTGGAGGTCCGCCTGAGCGCCGGAACGGTCACCGTGGAGCTGGACACCTCGGGCGCGGTCGACCTGGACGCCGAACGCCGCAGGCTGGAGAAGGACCTCGCCGCCGCGCAGAAGGAGCTCCAGGGCACCGCCGCCAAGCTCGGCAACGAGGCGTTCCTGGCCAAGGCGCCCGAGCACGTGGTCGACAAGATCCGCGGCAGGCAGCAGATCGCCTCCGACGAGGTGGCGCGGATCGGGGCGCGACTGGCGGAGTTGAGCGGCAAGTGAACCAAGAGCCGGAACCGCAATACGGCGACGACGAGAGCCGTGGCGGCGGTGCGCGGCTCGGCTCCGGTCCCTCTCCGGTGGAGCTGGCCGAGATGGCGCTGGTCGAGGCGGAACTCGACCGGCGCTGGCCGGAGACCAAGATCGAGCCCTCGCTCACCCGGATCGCCACGCTGATGGATCTGCTGGGCTCACCACAGCAGAGCTACCCGGCGATCCACATCGCGGGCACCAACGGCAAGACCTCGGTGACCAGGATGATCGACGCGCTGCTCACCGCGCTGCATCGGCGCACCGGCCGGATCACCAGTCCGCATCTGCAACTGGCCACCGAGCGGATCAGTATCGACAACGCGCCGATCACGCCCGCGCGGTACGTGGAGATCTACCGCGAGTTGCTGCCGTACGTCGAAATGATCGACAAGCAGTCGGCGGCCGCGGGCGGTCCCGCGATGAGCAAGTTCGAGGTGCTCACCGGCATGGCGTTCGCCGCCTTCGCCGAGGCGCCGGTCGACGTGGCCGTCGTCGAGACGGGATTGGGCGGCACCTGGGACGCCACGAACGTGGTGGACGGGCAGGTCGCGGTGATCACGCCGATCGGCTTGGATCACACCGAATACCTCGGCCCGGATCTCGCCTCGATCGCGGGCGAGAAGGCCGGGATCATCAAACGCGCCCCGGAGGGCCTGGTCCCGCGCGACAACGTCGCGGTGATCGCGCAGCAGGAACCGGAGGCGATGGAGGTGCTGCTGCGCCGCGCCGTCGAGATGGACGCCGCGGTCGCGCGCGAGGGCTCGGAGTTCCGCGTGCTCGCCCGGCAGATCGCGGTGGGCGGGCAGCAACTCGAGTTGCAGGGCCTCGGCGGGGTGTACGACGAGATCTTCCTGCCATTGCACGGCGAGCACCAAGCGCGCAACGCGGTGCTCGCGCTGGCGGCGGTGGAGGCGTTCTTCGGCGCGGGCGCGCAGCGCAAGCTCGACGTGGACGCCGTGCGCGCCGGTTTCGCGAGCGTCACCAGCCCCGGGCGGCTGGAGCGGATGCGCAGCGCGCCCACCATCTTCATCGACGCCGCGCACAATCCGGCCGGTGCGCAGGCGCTGGCCGCGACGCTGACCGACGAGTTCGACTTCCGCAAACTGGTCGGCGTGGTCGCGGTGCTCGGTGACAAGGACGCCGACGGCATCCTCACCGCGCTGGAGCCGGTGCTGGACGAGATCGTCGTCACCAGCAACGGTTCGCCCCGCGCGCTGGACGTGGAGACGCTCGCCGACCTCGCGGTCCAGCGGTTCGGTGACGAGCGCGTGGTCTCCGCCGCCACCCTGCCCGACGCGCTGGAGACCGCGATCGCGATCGCCGAAGAGGTGGGCGACGCGGGCGAGATGGTCTCCGGCGCCGGAGTGATCGTGACGGGTTCGGTGGTCACGGCGGGCGCGGCCCGCGCGCTGTTCGGGAAGGACCCGGCGTGAGCGCCGGGTGCGCGGACGGCGGCCTATCCGGCCACGGCGGGCCCGTGGCCGCCGAGAACCACCGCAGGAACGCCGGACGCTTCGTGAGCCCGGTGGACGCCGAGGAGGGCGCAGCATGAGCGAACCGGCCGACCGAGACGAGCAGGCGGTGCCCGCCCCAGCGACCGACCCGTGGAAGGGCTTCCGCGGGGTGATGGCGGGGACGCTGGTGCTCGAGGCGATCGTGGTGCTGCTGGCCCTGCCGGTGGTGGCGGATGTCGGGGGCGGGGTGACCTGGTTGTCGGGCACCTATCTCGTGGTTCTCGCGGTGGTGATGTTCCTCGGGGCCGGGGTGCAGCGGCGGTCCTGGGCATTGCCGTTCAATCTCGGCCTGCAAGTGCTGGTCCTGCTCGGTGCGTTCATCCACCTGTCCATCGGTGTGATCGGCGTGGTGTTCGGCGTGGTCTGGGGCTTCATCCTGGTGCTGCGCGCAGATGTGCGCGGCCGGATGGAGAAGGGCCTGCTGCCCAGCCAGCGCATCCAGCGGTCGTAGCCGCGAGGCGGCAGGCGAGGACGCTGCCGGTGTGTTGCCGAGGGGGCGGCGGCGCCGCGACGCCGATCAGCCGGACCGCTGGTGCGCTGCCCGAAAGTGTGCCGGATAGGCTGTTCGCCGTGACTGAGCAGACGTTGGTACTCATCAAGCCGGACGGTGTGGCCCGTGGCCTTGTCGGCGAGGTGCTGGCACGAATCGAGCGCAAGGGCCTGAAGATCGTCGCCCTCGAACTGAAGCACGTGTCGGAGGAACTGGCCGAGGGCCACTACGCCGAGCACGCCGAGAAGCCGTTCTTCGGATCCCTGATCGAGTTCATCACCTCGGGCCCGGTCGTCGCGGCCATCCTGGAGGGCCCCCGCGCCATCGCCGCGTTCCGCCAGATCGCCGGCGGCACCGATCCGGTGGAGAAGGCCGTGCCGGGCAGCATTCGCGGAGACTTCGCTCTGGAGACCCAGGAGAACCTGGTCCACGGCTCGGATTCGCCCGAATCGGCCAAGCGGGAGATCGCGCTCTGGTTCCCCGAGCGGCCCGCCTGACGACGTCTCGATCGTCGTGCCCGCGCCGCCGTGACACCGGTGTTCGCGCCGCGGGCCGGACCGAGTCGAGCGCCGATGGCGAACGCCCGGCGCGGGGTGTGGGATACTGGCATCGGCTGCTCTCGACGCCGACTGTTCGTGCAGGTGCGCGAACGAGACGTGACGAGCGCAGCCGGATGACACCACGGCTCGATGCCGATCATCGCTGCCATGGACAAACGGCCTGGTCACCGGGTCGGCTGTCCGTGTAGGCACGCTGGATGAGCGCTCGAACCGCGGAGTTCAGCCATACAGCCAGGCGCCGCGTGACCAGTTAGCCCGAACGACGAACAACCGAGGAGATAACCGGGCACGCGGGGCGAGACCACTTGATCTCGCGCCCACCGGGTGCGAGTCGAACGGACAGCGCCCCCGCGTCGGCCGCGTCACTCCCGCCGGGAGGGACGCGCCCGGGGGCCCGAGGAGACTTCGTGGCCGATCAAGAGCCGCTGGATACAACATCACAGGATGCCGAACAATTGCCGGAGCGAATCCGAGTTCACGCACTCGCCAAGCTGCTGGGGGTGACCAGCAAGCGCATCCTGGCCAAGCTGACCGAGATGGGGGCGGACGCGCGTAGCGCGCAGTCGAACGTCGACCGGGCCGTCGCGGAGTCGGTGCGCGACGCCTTGGTGACGGTCGAGGCCGACGCCGCCGCCGAACAGCCTGCCGTGGAGCAGGCCGAGCCCCCCGCACCGGCGCAGGCCGCCGAGCCCGCGGCGGACGCGGCCGAACCGCCACAACCACCGCGCGCAGCCCAGGCCGACGCTTCCTTCACCGGTGCGGGCGTCATCTTCTCCGCACCGGACGTGTCGAGCCCCTCGCAGCCGTCCACCGGCGCGACGGCGCACCACACGCAGCTGTTCACGCACGTGGAGCGACCAGAGGCCGAGCCGGTGGTCTCGGCGGTGTTCGAGTCCGCCGCCGTCGTGCAGGCGCCGCTGTTCCTTCCACCGGACGCCGCGGCCGCCGAGCAGGCGCGCAGACAGCGGCGCGCCGAGCGAGAAGCCCGGCACACCGAGCAGCAGGCGCCCGAGCCCGCCGAGGACGAGACCGAGGTCACCGAGGACGAGCGCGAGTCGGCCGACCAGCAGGGCGACGCAGACGGCCAGCCCCGGCGCAGGCGCCGTGGCCGCCGGGGGCGTGGCCGTGGCCGGGGTGAGCAGCAGTCCGAGGGCGAGGACGCCGACGACGAGACCGACACCGACACCGAGACCGTGGACGAGCCGGCCACCGCCGCTTCCGAGCCCGCCGAGGCGGAGTCCGCGGAGACCGGCGAGGGCGAGGACGAGGACGGCGTGCCGGAAGGCTCGAGCCGTCGCCGCCGTCGCCGTCGCCGTCGCAAGGTGGCCGGTGAGTCCGGCGAGAACGAGGCCGCCGACGACGATCCGCCGAACACGGTCGTGCACGAGCGCGAGCCGCGCAACAAAGCCCGCAGCCGCGCCGCGTCCGACGAGGTCCAGGGCATCACCGGCTCCACAAGGCTGGAAGCCAAGCGGCAGCGCCGTCGCGACGGACGCGAGGCAGGCCGCCGCCGTCCGCCGATCCTGACCGAGTCGGAGTTCCTGGCCCGGCGAGAGGCCGTGGACCGCGTGATGGTCGTGCGCGAGAAGTCCTTCCCGGACCACCCCACCGCGACGCAGGTGGCCGTGCTCGAGGACAACGTGCTGGTCGAGCACTTCGTGACCAGCACCGGCTCCGCGTCCATGGTGGGCAACGTCTACCTGGGCAAGGTGCAGAACGTGCTGCCCAGCATGGAAGCCGCGTTCGTCGACATCGGCCGCGGCCGCAACGGCGTGCTCTACGCCGGTGAGGTCAACTGGGAGGCCGCCGGTCTCGGCGGCAGAGAGCGCAAGATCGAGCAGGCGCTCAAGCCCGGCGACCAGGTGCTGGTCCAGGTGAGCAAGGACCCGGTCGGCCACAAGGGCGCGCGGTTGACCACGCAGATCAGCCTGGCCGGTCGGTTCCTGGTGTACGTGCCCGGCGGCACCTCCACCGGCATCAGCCGCAAGCTGCCCGACACCGAGCGCAAGCGGCTGAAGGAGATCCTGCGCGACATCGTGCCCGCCGACGCCGGTGTGATCATCCGCACCGCTTCCGAAGGCGTCAGCGAGACCGAGCTGGCCCGCGACGTGGAGCGGCTGCAGGCCACCTGGCGCACGATCCAGGAGCAGACCGGCAAGGACAACAACGCGCCCAAGACGCTCTACGAAGAGCCCGACCTGCTGGTCAAGGTCATCCGCGACCTGTTCAACGAGGACTTCTCCAAGCTGGTCATCGAGGGTGACCGGGCCTGGAGCACGGTCGAGAAGTACATCGGCACCGTCGCGCCGGATCTGCTCGCCCGGGTCGACCGGCACGAGAACAACGGCGTCGACGTGTTCGAGACCTACCGGATCGATGAGCAGTTGGCCAAGGCGCTGGATCGCAAGGTGTGGCTGCCGTCGGGCGGCACCCTGGTGATCGACCGCACCGAGGCCATGACGGTGATCGACGTGAACACCGGCAAGTTCACCGGTTCCGGCGGCAGCAATCTGGAAGAGACGGTCACCAGGAACAACCTGGAGGCGGCCGAGGAGATCGTGCGCCAGATGCGGCTGCGCGACATCGGCGGCATGATCGTCGTCGACTTCATCGACATGGTGCTCGAGTCCAATCGCGATCTGGTGCTGCGCCGCCTGACCGAGGCGCTGGGCCGGGACCGCACCCGCCACCAGGTCTCCGAGGTCACCTCGCTGGGGCTGGTCCAGATGACCCGTAAGAAGCTCGGCACCGGCCTGGTCGAGGCGTTCTCCACCACCTGCGAGCACTGCCACGGCCGCGGCCTCCTCGTGCACACCTACCCGGTGGAGCCCGGTTCCGGCGAAGAGACCGCAGGGCGCACCCGCGAGAGCGGTTCGCGCAGGCGGCGGGGCCGGGACAAGGGTGCGGCCGCGCCCGCCCAGCCGGCGAACGGATCCGGTCCCGCGCCCGAGCACCCCGAGGAGGGGGCGGTGGTCAAGCGGGCGCATCCGGTGGCGCTGGCGATGGCGGCGCACCAGTCCGAGGAGCCCGAACAAGCCGAGGACGCCGTCGAGCCGCAGGTCGCGGCCGCCGACGAACCCGCCGCGGAGCCGGTGGTCGCGGAGACCGTCGAAGCTGCGGTGGCGGTGCCCGCCGAGGAGCCGGAGACCGAGCCCGCCGAAGTGGTCGAGGTCATCGAGGAAGTCGAGAAGGTCGAGCCGGTACCGGCGGAGGAGCCGGTCTCCGTCGCGGAGTCCGCTCCGGCCGCCGAGCCCGAGCCCGTCGCCGAACCCGTCTCGGCTGCCGAGCCCGTTCCGGCATCGGAGAACGGAGCGGCCGCCAACGGTGTCGCCGAATCCGCCGTCCGTCCGGCTCGTCGCCGAAGGGTTGCCCGTTCGGCCGCCGCGCCCGCGGCGGACAGTTCGGGCGCGGTGTTCGTGCTGCCCACCGGCGATCAGGTGTCCGCGCCCTCGGTCGACTACTCCCAGCCGGAGCCGGTCGAATTGCCGCAGCGCAACCGGCCGCGCAGGCGGTCGGTCGGCCGCCCCGCCGGTGCGCCCGAAGCGTCGAACTGAGTTCTCGCGCCCGTTCCGTGGCCCCTGCCGGTCGTTCCGGTGGGGGCCACGTGCGTCTCGGCAGCGAACCGGTGGCATCACCGCGGCGTGGGCGTGGACGCCGGTTTGGTCGTCGCGGTGGCCGTCCTGTAATCTTGGACAGTCGCTGCCCGGTGACAACATGTTTTGTCTCCGTGGCCCGGTTCTCGACAGTTCTATACCGAGAGCCACCAGATGCCGAGGCGGTGGCGATTACCAGACCAGTCGTGTGGCGGTTTCCGGTGGTTTCAGACCGGAGGAGTCGCTGCGTGAGCAAGTGCCGAGCACTATAGGAAGAAGGGCAGCCGACCGATGGCAACGTACGCGATCGTCAAGACCGGCGGAAAGCAGTACAAGGTCGCGGTCGGTGACCTGGTGAAGGTCGAGAAGATCGAGGGTGCGCCGGGCACCGCCGTGGCGCTGGATCCCGTTCTCGTCGTCGATGGCGCGGAGCTGACCACCGATGCCGACAAGCTGGCCAAGGTCTCCGTGGCCGCCGAGGTGGTCGAGCAGACCAAGGGCCCGAAGATCCGCATCCACAAGTTCAAGAACAAGACCGGCTACCACAAGCGCCAGGGTCACCGTCAGCCGCTGACGGTCCTCAAGGTCACCGGCATCAAGTAAGACATCCCGAGGAGAACCAGCTATGGCACACAAGAAGGGCGCGTCCAGCTCCCGGAACGGACGTGATTCCAACGCCCAGCGACTCGGCGTCAAGCGCTTCGGCGGCCAGTCGGTCAAGGCGGGCGAGATCCTGGTGCGTCAGCGCGGCACCCACTTCCACCCCGGCGTGAACGTCGGCCGTGGCGGTGACGACACCCTGTTCGCCCTGGCGGCGGGCGCGGTGGAGTTCGGCACCAAGCGTGGACGCAAGACCGTCAACATCGTGATCCCGGAGCCGGTTCAGGCCTGACCGCCGAACCACCTCCGGATTTACAGCGAGCGGGTCAGGGTCTCGGAACCCTGGCCCGTTTTTCGTGTTCTCGAACGACCGGCGCCCAGTACGACCAGTCCCGAAGGAGGATGATTCGGCGTATGTCCAAGTTCATCGACCGCGTCGTACTACATGTGCGTGCGGGTAAAGGCGGCCACGGTTGCGCCTCGGTGCACCGCGAGAAGTTCAAGCCGCTCGGCGGGCCGGACGGCGGCAACGGCGGCAACGGCGGAGACGTGATCCTCGAGGTCGACTCCAATGTGCACACCCTGCTGGACTTCCACTTCCACCCGCACGCGAAGGCGGGCAACGGCAAACCGGGCGAGGGCGGTAACCGGGACGGCAAGCAGGGCGGCGACCTGGTGCTGAAGGTGCCCGACGGCACCGTTGTGCTCGACGACGACGGCAAAGTAATCGTCGACCTGGTCGGTGCCGGCAACCGTTTCATCGTCGCGCGTGGCGGCCGGGGCGGGCTCGGCAATGCCGCGCTGGCGTCGAAGGCCCGCAAGGCGCCGGGTTTCGCGCTGCTCGGCGAGGACGGCGAAGAACTGGACCTGGTTCTGGAACTGAAGTCGGTAGCCGATGTCGGGCTCGTCGGCTTCCCTTCGGCGGGCAAGTCCTCACTGGTCTCGGTGCTGTCGGCGGCCAAGCCGAAGATCGCCGACTACCCGTTCACCACGCTCGTGCCCAATCTCGGCGTCGTCGCCAGCGGGGACACCACCTTCACAGTCGCCGATGTGCCCGGGCTGATTCCCGGCGCCAGTGAGGGCCGCGGACTGGGCCTGGATTTCCTGCGGCACCTCGAGCGCTGCGCGGTGCTCGCCCACGTGGTGGACTGCGCGACGCTGGAACCGGGCCGCGACCCCGTCTCCGACGTCGATGCGCTCGAAGCCGAGCTCGCCGCCTATCAGCCCGCGCTGAGCGCGGACGCCGGGCTCGGCGATCTGGCCGACCGGCCCCGGGTGGTGATCTTGAACAAGATCGACGTGCCCGACGCGGCCGAACTGGCCGAGATGGTGACTCCGGAGTTCACCGAGCGCGGCTGGCCGGTGTTCGAGATCTCCGCGGTGAGCCGGGCGGGCCTGCGCCCGCTGACCTTCGCTCTCGCCGACCTGGTGCGCCGGTACCGCGAGGAGCACCCGCGGGCCGCGCCGAAGCGCCCGGTCATCCGCCCGATCGCGGTGGACGAGACCGGATTCAGCGTCATCGCCGACCCGGAGGAGCCGGGCGGCTTCATCGTGCGCGGTACCCGGCCGGAGCGCTGGGTGCGGCAGACCCAATTCGACAACGACGAAGCCGTCGGCTATCTGGCCGATCGTCTGGCCCGCCTGGGCGTGGAAGACGAGCTGGTGCGGCAGGGCGCGGAACCGGGCGCACCGGTGACCATCGGCGACGTGACGTTCGACTGGGAGCCGCAGATCTCGGCGGGCATCGACATGGTGCCCACCGGGCGCGGCACCGACATCCGGCTGGAGCAGACCGACCGGGTCAGCGCGGCCGAGCGCAAGCACGCGTCCCGGGTGCGACGCGGGCTGGTACGGGAAGACGAGGAGTAGCCGGGGCGTTCGTCCCGGCTACCGTGGATTCGATTGTGGTGCAGGGAGTTCGGTGGCGATGCGGGTGAGGTCTATCAGCGCCGAGGCGGATTCCTCGGGCCTGAGCGAGGCGCGGCTGGCGATCGCGGCGGCGCGCCGGGTCGTGGTGAAGATCGGTTCGTCGGCGCTGACCAGTCTGAAGGGCGGTCTGGACACCGCTCGGCTGGATCGGCTCGCGGACGCGGTGGAGGCGCGGATGCGCGCCGGATCCGACGTGGTGGTCGTGTCCTCCGGCGCGATCGGCGCCGGTATCGCGCCACTCGGCTTGACCAGCCGTCCGCGTGACCTGGCCACCAAGCAGGCCGCCGCGAGCGTCGGGCAGCTCGCCCTCGCGCACGCGTGGGGCACGTCGTTCGCCCGCTACCACCGCACGGTCGGGCAGGTGCTGCTGAGCGCCGACGACTTCGCGCGCCGCGAGCACCACCGCAATGCGCAGCGCACTCTCGACCGTCTGCGCTCGCTCGGTGCGGTGGCCGTGGTGAACGAGAACGACACGGTCGCGACGGAGGAGATCCGCTTCGGCGACAACGACCGGCTCGCCGCGCTGGTCGCCCACCTGGTCGGCGCCGACGCGCTCGTGCTGCTGTCGGACGTGGCGGGCCTCTACGACGGCGACCCGCGCAAAGGAGCGGCCACGCTGATCCCCGAAGTGCGCAGCAGCGCCGACCTGGACGGCGTGATCGCGGGCAGCGGCGGTGCGCTCGGCACCGGCGGCATGGCGTCCAAGCTGTCGGCGGCGCGGCTGGCCGCGGACGCCGGCGTGCCGGTCTTGCTCGCCGCCGCCTCGTCGGCCGCCACCGCGCTGACCACCGGCACCGTGGGCACCGCGTTCGCCGCGCGCCCGGTGCGGTTGTCCGCCCGCAAGTTCTGGGTCCGGCACGCCGCCGACAGCCGCGGCGCGCTGCTCATCGACGACGGCGCCGTCCAAGCGGTGGCCCATCGGCGCCGGTCGCTGCTCGCGGCCGGGATCGTGGGCGTCCGCGGCCGCTTCTACGGTGGCGACGTGGTCGACCTGGTCGCGCCCGACGGCCGCGTGGTCGCCCGTGGCGTCGTCGAATACGACAGCACCGAACTGGCGGGCATGCTCGGCCGTTCCACCGCCGAACTCCCCGACACCATGCAACGGCCCGTCATCCACGCCGACGACCTGGTCAAGGTCTGAGCGCACCTGGTGCTGAACCCGCGGCCGGGCACCGGCGCACACCGGATGTCGAGTCTTCTCTGTCCAGTTCGCCACTGATGGTGAAGTGTCGGGGGCCGGATTCGGCTCCGGCCCCGCAACGCTATGACCGTGTCCCCGCGAGCTGTCAGGACGGCACGACGCCGGGTTGATTGGTCGTCGGAATCTGCTGCTGGCTGCCATCCACCGGCCCGGTGACTCCGGGTTGGCCGTTCGGGTCGGGCATCGGTACCGCGGGGCCGGGCGCAGGAGACGGTGCGGGCGGCGGCGGTGCGGGCTGCGGGCTCGGCGGAGGCGGGCTCGGCGGTTGCGTCGGTTCCGGGACCTGCGGCGCGGGTGGTGCCGCTGGGGTCGGCGGTGGCGCGGGGGCAGGGGGTGCCGGTGGCGGCGGTGGTGCGGACGAACTCGGCGGTTGCGTCGGTTCCGGGACCTGCGGCGCGGGTGGTGCCGCTGGGGTCGGCGGTGGCGCGGGGGCAGGGGGTGCCGGTGGCGGCGGCGGTGCGGACGAACTCGGCGGTTGCGTCGGCTCCGGGGCTTGCGGCGCCGGAGGCGTACTCGGCGGTGTGGTGGGCGGCGGCGCGGTCGTGGACGGTGCCTGCTGGGTCGGCGGAGCCGGCTCAGGTGACGGCGTCGTGGGCTGCGGCGCCTGAGTGGACGGAGCCTGCTGCGGTGGCGGAGCCTGCTGGGCGGGCGGCTCGGAAGGGGTTCGCTGCGGATCCGGTTTCGGCTGGACCTGCGGCGCCGGATTGTGCGACGGCGCGGACGATTCCGGTGCGGGAGGCGCGGGTTGCGTTGTGTCCGGCGACCATTGGCCGTTCGGCGGCGTCTGTTCCGGCGCCGAGTATCGCGGCGTGCCGGGGGAGACCGAGGGCGGAGCGGCCGGTGCGGCGACCGCGGGTGGTTCGGGCAGCGCGGGCACGGCGCTACCCGCGGCGGAATAGGCGGGCTTGTAGACCATGTTCATCGCGAGCACGGCCTCCTGGCGCAGCGCTTCTTGCGCCATCTGCGCGTCGATGACGTGCGCCGCCTCCAGCAGTTGCGCGATCGCGCCCACCGGTCCGGAAGCACCCGGCGGCACCACCGCGAGTTTGACCGCCTCGGCGGCCGCGGCGACGCCACCGAGCCGGGCGCCGACTTGACCCAGCACCGCGGCCAGTTCGTCGGCCGATGCCGCGAAACTGCGTGCGCAAGCCTGAGCGGCGTCGGCGGCGGCGCCTTTCCATTCGGCCGTGTCCATCACGCGGTCCACCCCGGCGTGGGTGAGCGGGAACGACGTGGTGAGCGCCCCTGCCGCCTCGAGCCAGATCGTCGAGGCGCGCAGCACCTGCGCGGCGTCGATCTGCTGCGCTTTCGCGTAGATCTCCTCGTGCCGCAGGGACTCGAAATGCTCCATCGAGCTGATGTAAGTGGGATCCGTGCCGGTCATCGGGGCAACCTCGTCCGGACCGCGCGCAGGGCGGCGGCGCCGGCGGCGTCGGCCTCTTCGAACAGTCCTCCGCTGATCAGGAACGCTTCCTTCATGCGGTAGGCCGCTTCGATGTAGTGGTCGAGCAGCGCCGCCGCGTCCCGCGCTTTGTGGCCGAATCCGGCCTGTAACTGCTGCGCGGAGATGAACCCGCCGAATCCACCGAGTTCCGCCGCGGATTCGAGGCTCTGCTGTAGGTGGAGCAGCCGATCGGCCTGGCATTCGTACATTTCGGCGCACTGCCGAGCCGCCGCCGGGTCGAACTGGACGGTCCCGGCCTGCGCGGCCTGCTTGAATCGGGCGATATCGGCTCGGTTGGTCTCGATCGTCATCGCTCACCCCTGAGATCGGTCGGTCCGCCCCAGACTAACCGGAAGCCCGGTGCCGGGTCAGCAATAGGCCGCGGCCGCGGTCACGAAAGACGGCTATATCGGTATGCGCTTCTGCAATTGGGTGGCGATCTGCTCGACGGAAGCAGGTGCGATGCGCACTTCGTCGCCCGCTTTGATCAGATATCGCCCGTCGTCGCGGACATCGATCCAGGTGTAGTGGATCGGCGGGGGCGGCGTCGGACGATCGAGCCGCGGTTCGATTCTGATGTGCCCCTCGGCGGTGTGCGGTTCGAGCAGCAGCTTGCGAATTCGCGGCGCCGCCTGTTGCCGCGCCGGCACGGTCTCCTGGTCGCGTACCGCGTCACCCGGCGCGACGCGCGCGGGTTCGCGGCCCGCCGGAGTCTTCGGCAGCAGCGCCGCGATCCGCCGGCCCAATTTGGCACTGTGCCCGATCGAAATACGCACGATTCCACCGAAATCCGGGCTCGTGCCGGGTTCCTGCACCGCGAGCACGGCACGGTCGTAGATGGCCGCGGCCAGCAGACGCAGTTCGCCGCCCGGCCGGTGCGTACCGCCGATCGCCACGATCCTGGTGTGCGGCTCGGCCAGAATACGCAGGCAAGCCGAGAGGTCGGGGTCGGAGCGGAGCGGCAGCCGCTCGGCCAGGACGATGCGCAACTTCTCGGCCTCGTCCTCGGTACGGGGCGTCTCCAGGATGCGCAGCGGGTACGGGTGCCGATCCAGATCCGTTTCGCGCCAGATATGGGCGAACTCGTCCGGAGTGAAGGTCCATTCCACGGCCGAATCACATCCTCACCGAACCGCCAATGCTGCTCGTAGCCTAGCGGTCTCGGCGCCGGGAGTCCGGATGTACCGCACGGCGACGCTCCGGTCACCGCGCAGGCTTCCCGTATCCAGCCTGGAAAAGGCGGTTCGTGACGGTGTCGCGCTCGACCCTCCCCGCCGATTCTGCTGAAATATTCGAAAGGGTTCGAGATGCGAGGGCGGAAGAACCCCGCACGGCAACAACCGGGTATGGCTGAGATCTGCCGAGGAGGGATTGCGGTGCACATCACGAGGCGGCGAGTAGGCGCGGGAACCGTTCTGCTGTTCCTGGCAAGCGGTCTCGTCTGGGCATCCGCGCCCGCGAGCGCGGATCCGCCCGGCTGTTATGTCGACCGCGGTGTCACCGACGCGGCCGCCCTGTGCCACAGCGGTGAAGGGGCGTCGGTGCTGGAGGCGGAATGTCTCGGCTTCTTCCTGCCGTCGGAGCGGTCCGGGCCGGTGTTCGGCTACTACAGCGGGTTCGAATCGCGGCAGACGCCGGTCGGCACGCCGATGCGCGTCACCTGTGTGGCCGACGGCGCGGTGGGGATCGCCACTCTCGCGTTCCTCGTCCCCGCGGCGGCTTCGTAACGCCGACCTACGACACATTCGGCCGCTTCGGAATCCGGGGAGGTCAGCTCGGCCGGGCCTCGAGCACGTTGTCCGGGGAAGCCGTCGGCACGATCTTCGTGAGCGTGAATCCGTGCCGGGCGAGGAATTCGCGGTACTCGGCCTCGGTGCGTTCCCGGCCGCCCGCGTTGACCAGCATTTCCAGGTCGATGAACTTACTCGGGTGCGGTGCGGTGTGTTCCGGGACGACGAGTTCGACGATCAGCAGCCGGGCCTCGGGAGCCATGGCCGCACGCACGGTGCGCAGGATGCGCCCCGCGTCGGCTTCGGCCCAGTCGTGCAGAATGTGCTTGAGGATGTAGGCGTCGCCTCCGCCGGGGACGCGGTCGAAGAACGACCCGCTCTCCACCGCACAGCGGTCGGCGAGACCGAGTTCGGCGAGCCGAGCGGACGCCGAGGCCACCACCTCGGGCAGGTCGAACAGGATGCCGCGCGATCGCGGCGCGCGGCGCAGGATTTCGGCCAGCAACGTTCCCTCGCCTCCGCCCACGTCGACCAGGGTCTCGTAGCGCCCGAAATCGTAGGCCGCGAACAACGGTTCCATCGCCAGGGTGCCGATGCTGGTCATCGCGCGGTCGAACAGGTCGCCGAATTCGCGGTCGTGCCGGACGTAGTCGAAGAACGACATCCCTTCGAGTTTCTCGCCGACCGGTTCGCCGGTGCGCACCGCGTCGACCAGATGCGACCAGTGGTTGCGGTGTCCGGGCGACCCGAAGAACAGCACCGCGTCGCGCAGCGACACATCCGCGTCGCGGCGCAGCGCTCGCGCCATCGGCGTCAGCGCGTAGCGTCCGTCGCGCCGTTGCGTGAAGATGCCGTAGCTGATCAGCAGCCGCAGCAATCGCCGCAGCGCGCCCTCGTCGGCGCCGACCGCCGCCGCGAGGTCCGCACCGGACCGCGGTCCCGCCGCGAGTTCGTCGGCCACGCCGAGCGCCGCGGCGGCGTGGATGGCTTGCGAGATCCATCCGGCCGCGATCAGCTCCATCAGCGCGACGTGCCCCGGCACCAGTTTGCGGAACGCGACCGCCAACGCGCCGCGCACCGACTCGACGGCCCGGATCAGCGGCGGCGGTGGGATTCTCGGTCGGTCGGACGCCACAGCGACTCCATCCGTCGAAGGTCGGCACTCTGCGCTTGTCTAGGAGGGTACGTCGCGACCGGATTCGCTGCGCTGTTTCTCGCGCTCGGCCGCCGTGGCGAGGTAGTCGCCGAGTTCGCGGCGCAGCGTGACGTCCAGCGAGCGGGCCAGCGTGGCGTGCACCGAGGCCACCGCCAGCTCCCGCATCTTGTTCAGCATCGTTGTGGTCTCGGCGATTTCGCCGCTGGTGTCGGGCATCCAGCCGGGGCCGTGCTCGTCGATGATGTGCTGTTTGGCGGCGGTGATCATGATGTGCGTGATGTCATCGATCCGGTCGGCCACCTTGGCGTAGATCTCGATGAGCGTGCGCAGTTCGAGGCCGTACTCGTGCAACTCGGCGAACGAGGTGAGCAGCTGGGTCTCGGTGAAGACCACCGTGTCGCCCTCCAGTCGGACCAGCTTCATCTCGCGCAGCCGGTCGACCAGCTCGTCGGCGTCTGCGCCGAGGATGGTGCCGATCAGCTCGCGGGGCACCTCGAAAGTCTCGTCCTTGGCCCAGGACGCCGTCACGGCGTGTTGCAGGCCGAGCACCTCGGTGAGGTCTTTGCCGGTCTCCCAGCTGGTGATGAAGTCGGCGATGTGCGCGGTGGTGAAGCCGCGCTGCAACAGCGCGTCGATCAGGCGCAGCCGCTCGAGGTGCGCGTCGTCGTAGATGCTGGCCCGGCCGTCCTTGCCGACCGGCGGCGGCAGCAGACCACGTTCCTGGTAGGCGCGCACGTTGCGGGTGGTGGTGCCCGCGGCGCGCGCGAGGTCATCGATCCGGTACTCCGGCGTCGACCTCACCTCCCTCGCTGCCCAGGGCGCCGATGGACCGGCGGCACGCTGATGGAACTCCCTGCGGACCGAGTCTATCGTCCGCGCCGCCGGCGCCTCGGCACCTAGGAAACCGGCGCCACCCGCTGTCGCCGCTGGTCGGCGGTCTGTTCGACGACGAGGTAGTCGTCGAGATCGACCGCGCGCAGCTGATGGACGTACTGGGTGGCGAAACCCGGGTACATGGTCGCGTTGAAGCCGTCCTCGGTGAGATACCAGCTGCGGCACCCCGAGTTCCAGGTTGTGGCGGAGAGCTTGCGCTGGATGGCGGCGTTGTAGCGGTCCTGCCGATCCCGTCGCACGTCCAGCATGCGCAGGTCCCGGTCCAGGATGATGCCGATCGCGCCGACGAGGTAATCGATCTGGGCTTCCATGTAGACCAGCGCCGAGTTGTGCCCCGGGCCGGAATTGGGTCCGAAGGTGAGGAACAGGTTGGGATATCCGGAGACCGCGACGCTCTTGTACGCGTAAGCCCCGCGCGACCATTCCTCCGCGAGATTCCGGCCGTCGCGCCCGACCACCGGAACGGGTGTCCCGGTCTTGGAGACGTCGAACCCGGTCGCGAAGACGATGCAATCCGCTTGATGCTCGATGCCTTCGGCGGTGCGGATGCCGTGCTCGGAGATCCGCGCGATCGGCCAGGTGATCAGCTTGCAGTTGTCCCGTTGCAGGGCGGGGTAGTAGTCGTCGGTCATCAGCAGGCGTTTGCAGCCGGCCCGGAAATCCGGGGTGAGCTGGCGGCGCAGCCACGGATCCTTGACCTGCCTGCGCAGCTGTGCCTTGCCGACCAGTTCGACCACCCTGGTCAGCGGCGTGTTCCAGACCACGCCCAGCGCCACCGACTCATGGCCGTAGAACCAGGCGCGCCGGGCCAGTTGTTCGGCCGCGGGCACCCGGCGGTAGAGCTCCTTGGTCAGGCCGTTGGTCCGCCGGTCGACCCGTGGCAGCACCCAGCCGGGCGTGCGCTGGAACACCTTCACCGAGGCGGCCTTGTCGACCAGCTCCGGAATGATCTGGACCGCGCTGGCCCCGGTGCCGACGACCGCCACGCGCTTGCCGGTGAAGTCGTACTCGTGATCCCAGCGGGCGCTGTGGATCTTGTGGCCACGGTAGGTCTCGATCCCGCGGATATCGGGGAAGCTCGCGTTGGCCAGCGGCCCGGACGCCAGCACGACGGCCCGGGCGCGGATCGGCTCCGCGTGACCCTCGACCGAAATCTCCCAGACCCCGGCCTGCTCGTCGAACGCGATGCCGGAAACATTGTGCCCGAACCGGATGTGCGGACCGAGCCGGAACTCCGCCGCCATCGCCTCGATGTAACCGAGGATCTCGTTGCTGCCGGAATAGGTGCGCGACCAGTTCGGGTTCGGCGCGAAACTGTAGGAGTACAGCCGCGACGGAATGTCGCACGCCGCACCGGGATAGGTGTTGTCGCGCCAGGTGCCGCCGATCGCAGTGCCACGCTCCAAGATCGCGAAGTCGTGGACTCCGCGCTGCTTCAGGCGGATGGCCGTGCCGATTCCGGCGAACCCGCCGCCGATGACGGCGACGTCGAGGGTGTGCGTGCTCATCGGGTTCCCTGTCATGCCGCGGGCTCGTAGGTCAGTTCCTTCGACCAGGTCGGGTTGTTGCGCAGCAGCGCCTTCGGCACCAGTCCGGTGATCTTCACCAGCGCGTCGGCGACCAGGTGATAGGGGTGGCCGCGGTCGATCACCCAGCTGCCGTGCATCTTGACGATCTGGTACATCGGCAGCCTGCGGGCGAAGTCGCTGCGCTCGCCGACGTTCGCGTACCGTCTCAGCGCGCCGTAGAGCTTCTCCTCGTCCACGCCCATCGCCACGATGTTGTCGCGCATCTTGTTCAGCAGCGGCACATAGCTCAGCACGCCGATGATCAGCGACGGCTTGGCCCAGCCGCCGACCAGGTCGATGAGCAGCTTGCGCATCTCCGCGTGCCCGAGCAGATCCATCACGGCGAAATCGACCGCCAGATGCCGGGATTCGTCGGAGTTGATCTTCTTGAACGCCTCCTGGCAGACCGGGTCCTCGATCTCGTCCATGATGAACTTGATCAGCGCGCCGTCCAGCGCGACCTCCAGCATCGGGATGACGGTGCCCAGGAACGACAGCGACATGTCGTCGGAGTACTTGTCCAGGAAGTCGATCACCAGCTTGACGTTCACGTTCGGCTGCGGGATCTCGTCGCCGTCGAGCATGCCCCACCGGCGCATCAGCGCCAGCTCGGCGTTGGCGTGCTTCTGCTCCTCGGCGTGGAAGTAGCGGTAGATCTCGCGCAGCGTCTCGTTCGGCGCCTTCTTCGCCATCGCCGCGAAGCCGCGCGCGCCGACGTTCTCGATCCACATCAGATCGGCCATGAACGGCTTGAGCTTGGCGTGCAGTTCGGGAGTGATCGTCTCCGCGCCGGGCGCGTCCCAGTCGATGTCGGCCAGCGCCCACTGGCGGTCCTTGATCTTGCGGAGCATGTCGTCGAAGTCCATCGCGATGGCGGCCATGTCAGACTCCTGTCTTGTCGGTGACCGGCGTGCGGTCGGTGGCGGTCGAGTGGTCCTGGGGCAGCAGCCGCTCCAGGAGTCCGAGGACGAAGGTGTATTGCGCCGGGAAGCACCGCTTGAGCAGCCAGACGGCGTGCGCGTCCAGTTGGGGGAGCACGTAGAGCTGCCCGCGGTCGTGCGCGTCGAGGGCGGTGCGCGCGACGCGCTCGGGGGAGAAGCCGGTCCAGCGCATGAGGAAGTCGGCCAGCTGCGCCGATCCCTCGGTGATCCGGCCGTCGCGGGCGACGTTCGTGCGGACGAACGTCGGGCACAGCACGGTGACCGCGACGCCGGTGCCGCTCAGTTCGGCGGCCATGGTCTCCGACAGCGACAGCACGCCCGCCTTGGACACGTTGTAGGCGGCCATCGACGGCGCGGCGGCGAATCCCGCGGCCGAGGCGACGTTGATGATGCCGCCGTTGCCCGCGGCGCGCAGGCGCGGGGCGAAGACTTCACAGCCGTGCACCACGCCCCACAGGTTGATGCCAAGCGCCCACTGCCAGTCGTCGAAGCCGATGCGCCCCACCGGCTTTCCGCCGATGCCGACGCCCGCGTTGTTGATCACCAGGCTGACCGGGCGGTCGAACAGCGTCTCGGCGAAGCGGGCGAGCAGCTCCACGTCCTCCCGTTGCGCCACGTCGCAGCGGAAGGCGTGTGCGGCGCCCGGGTGGTCGCGTTCGATCAGGGCGACCGTCTCGTCGGCGCGCTCCTCATCGATGTCGGCGCAGATCACCCGGCCGCCACGGGCCGCGATCTCCAGCGCGAACGCGCGGCCGATGCCGCTGCCCGCGCCGGTGACCACGGCTCGCGCGCCGTGCGTGCGCCGGGGGCGGCCCAGGGCCGCCAGCTTGTCCAATCCGAACATCTCAGCTCACCTTTTCCGTGCCGGAGGTAGCGACCAGCGCCGCGCGCAGGAAGTCGGCGGCGCGGGCGAGGGCCTGATCGGCCTCGGGCACCACCAGGGGAAGGGCTTGGAAGACGTGCAGTTGCCCCGGCCAGATCTCGAGCTCGCAACTGCCGCCTGCACGCCGGACCATCTCGCACAGTGCCCGCGCGTCGGCGCCGAGCATCTCGGTGCCGCCGACCTGCACCAGGATCGGCGGCAGCGGCAGACCCTGCGGGACGGCCAGCCGCAGGCGCGCCGCGTCGGCCGGGTGGCCGCTGGTGTAGGCCGCGGGCAGCCTGCGCGCGGCGGCGGCCGAGATCAGGGGATCGGTCCGGACGCGTTCCCGCTCGGCCGCCAAGCCGAGGGTCAGGTCCAGCAGCGGGGAGAACATCGCCACGGCCGCGGGTTGCGGGCGCCGGTGCCGTCCGTTCTCGACGAGCAGATCGAGGGCGAGATGCCCGCCCGCGGAGTCGCAGGCGATCACCAGATCGTCCGCGGCGATGCCACGGCCGAGCAGCCAGCGATAGCCCGCCTCGACGTCGTCGGCCGCGGCCGGGAACCGGTGTTCGGGCGCGAGGCGATAGTCGGTGAGGAAGACGGGGAGCCCGGTCTTCGCCGACAGCCGGGCCGCGAGAGCGCGATGCGTGCGAGCCGAGCAGATCACGTACCCGCTGCCATGGATGTAGTAGACGGCCCGCGCCCCGAACGGCACGCCTGCCGCCCGCACCCATTCGCCGCGCACCGCCCCCGATCGGATCTGGGTTACCGAAGTGCCGGGCGGAACCGGACCGCCTACGGCCATCAGCGTCGCGATGAGCTTGCGCGCGAACCAGACGCCCGGCGCGTTCATCGGCACCGCGCAGTTCAGCGGACGCAGCGTGAGCCTGGTAGCCGCCGCGGCCACGGTGGCGCGGGTGGATGGCGCGGCCGGAACGCGAGGGACCGAGGTCCTCGTTGACCTTGTCATGCGCTAAGAATCATTCATGAATGTGCCAGTTGTCAATGGCACATTGTGAGAAGGCTTTTTTCCATCGGGGTTACTGTGTCGTGTGGCGACGTTGGACGACGACGAGATCGCGGCGGCGACAGTCGGCGAACCGCAGCCCTATGGGGTCAGGGTGGTTGTCGAGGAGTACAACCCCGCGTGGCCGAACTGGTACGCCGAGGAAGAAATCGCGATACGTGCGGCGCTCGGCGACGTGGCCCTGCGGATCGAGCACACGGGGTCCACGTCGGTTCCCGGCCTCGCGGCCAAGGCGCTGATCGACATTCTGCTGTTGGTCCCGGAGGCCTCCGATGAGGCTGCCTATCTACCGGCTCTCGAGGCAGCCGGGTATGTCTTGCGTGTCCGGCAACCGGGCTGGTATCAGCATCGCTGTCTGGTTCGCCGGGTGGGCAATGGTGCGCCGAGGGATGTGAATCTGCACGTGCTCTCGCCGGAATCGGGCGCGCCGGAGATCGAGCGGATCCTGGCGTTCCGCGACTGGCTGCGCACCCACGAGGATGACCGGGCGTACTACGAGCGGGTCAAACGTGAACTGGCGCAGCGCGACTGGCAATCCGTGCAGCACTACGCCAACGCCAAGAGCGCGGTCATCGAGGAAATCCTCGGACGAGCGCTGCCCGGCTGATGTCGGCCAGGTAGGGGCACCGAATTCGCTACCGACGCAGTACATTGCGGAGTGCTTACTCGCACTAGGGGGCACGCTCGCGCAGCGGCAGGGGGCGGGATCGCGCGGATCATGCTCACTGCATCCACTGCGCTGGTGGATCCGGTGGAAGGCTCGAATTCATTGTGGCCCGGCGGATTCAGTACCCGAGGGCGGGATCGATCGGTGCGAGCAGCGGGCGGCCCGCGATGAAACGCTCGACGTTCGCTTCGACGTGATCGGCGAAGGCCGCCAGCCGCAGCTGCGGTGGATTCGAATCGTGCGGAGTGACAATGGCATTCGGCAGCGACCAGAGCGGGTGACCCGCCGGGAGCGGCTCGGGATCGGTGACGTCGAGGCCGGCGCCGCCGATCGCGCCGGAACTCAGCGCGGCCACCAGGGCGTCGGTATCGATGAGGCTGCCGCGCGCGACGTTGACGATCCACGAGGACGGCTTCAGCCGCGCCAACTCGTCCGCGCCGATGAGATGCCTGGTGGCGGGCGTCGCGGGCGCGGCGACCACCACGTGATCGGTGTGCGGCCAGATCCGGCCGAGATGCTCGGCGGGGAACGTCTCGACCGACGAGGGAATACCGGGGCCGGTGACCGGCCGCCCGCTGCGGTTCACCGCGATGATGTGCGCGCCGAGCGGGACCAGCATCGGGATCAGCGCGCGGCCGATGCCGCCCGCGCCGACGATCGTCACCGTCTTGCCGCGCAGCGAGCGGATGTGCGGAAAGAAGTCCTGTTGCCGCCAGTCGGACGCGCGCAGGTGCTCGGGCAGATACCGGACACCCGCGAGCAGCAGCATGAGCGCGTGCTCGGCGACGCTCGCCGCGAAAGCCCCTGCGGCGGAAGTGAACCGCACGGCGGGATGCCTGGCGATGACACCCGCGGTGAACCAATCCTCGATACCGGCGGCCGAAAGCTGCACCCACTCCACCCCGGCAGGCAGTTCGTCCGGGAACTCGTCGACCCCGCCGACCCAGATCAGTCCGCGCGCCTCGTCGAGATCGGCGACGGTGGCGCCCGCCTCCACCACGGCCTTCTCCACCAAGGTGGGCGGAGGCTCGGTGGGGCCGATCGCGATCGTCACTGCCGGTCGGTTCATGGATGGACCTCCTTCGGAGCAGTAGGACGTGGTCGCGAGCGGGTGGACGTTGCGACCGTAGCACCGCCGGGCGTGCGCAGACCGGTCGCCGGTGGCCGTGCGTCGCGGCGCTAGGCCTCGCCGCGCTCCTCGTCGAGCTCCACGTCCACCTTGTCCCGCTCGGCCCACTCCAGGAGAGGATCCAGGTGGAACACCGCGTCGTCCATGCCCGCGTGCAGATCGCCGAGTTCGGCGAAGCGAGCGGGCACGGAGGCCATGGTGAAGTCGCGCGGATCGATGTCGGGAATCTCGTCCCAGCCTACCGGTGTGGAGACCGTGGCGGCGGGGACGCCGCGCACCGAGTAAGCGGCGGCGATGGTGTGATCGCGTGCGTTCTGGTTGTAGTCGACGAACAGCAGCTTCGGGTCGCGGTCGCGGCGCCACCAGGTGGTGGTCACGTCATCGGGCGCGCGGCGCTCCACCTCGCGGGCGAACGCGAGCGCCGCCCGGCGCACCTCCTGGAAACCCCACTGGGGCGCGATCCGTACGTACACGTGCAAACCATTGCCGCCGGAGGTCTTCGGCCACCCGACCGCGCCGAGTTCGTCGAGGACTTCGCGCACCACCGCGGCGACCCGCTGCACGCGCGACCACGGGCAGTCGGGCATCGGATCGAGGTCGATGCGCCACTCGTCCGGGCGCTCGGTGTCGGCGGCGCGCGAATTCCATGGATGGAACTCGACCGTCGACATCTGCACCGCCCAGATGACGTCGGCGAGTTTCTCGACGCACAACTCGTCGGCGTGCCTGCCGTAGCGTGGGAAGTACACGCGCACAGTCGGAATCCAGTCCGGCGCGCCCGCGGGAAGCCGCTTCTGATGCACCTTGTCGCCCGCGAGTCCTTTGGGAAACCGGTGCAGCATGCAGGGCCGATCGCGCAGCGCGTTGACGATGCCGTCCCCGACGCTCAGGTAGTACCGCACCAGATCGAGCTTGGTCGCGCCGGACTCGGGGAAGTAGACGCGGTCCGGGTTGGAGACGCGGATCGTATGGTCGCCGACCTCGAGCTCGATCGCCGACCCGGTGGATTTGCTGGCCACGGCTCGACTGTAGTGGGCGAACCGACGGAAATCCGGCCACGAACTTCCAGTCCGCCGGCTCCGATGCCCCGGACGAGTTCCCGGTAGCGCATCGCTCTGGTATGCATACGCGTATGAGCAGGGCGACGCGCGTGACCGTCACGTTGGATCCGCAGGTGGCCGAGTGGGCCAGGGAAGCCGCCGATCGCCAGAACCGCAGCCTGTCGGCGGTGATCAACGCCGCGCTGCGCACCACCCTCGTGCACGAGAGCCTGACCGCGCTGACCATCGACGAGGAAGCCGAACTGGCCGCCGCCTACGACGACCTCCGGCTCGGCCAAGCCGCCGAAGACGACGCCGCATGAGACGCGGCGAGGTCTGGCGCTACGCCCCGACGCTCAGCGACGGCACTCCCTTCCCGCGACGCATGACGGTCGTGCTGGTGTCCGATTCGGCGGTGATCACCTCGCGCTCCCGCTGGCTGCAGGTCGTCCCGCTGCGCGACGCCGACCCCGGCCACGTGCTGGCCACCCACACCGAGCACGGTTGGGCCGACACCATGAAACTGCACCGCGCCTACCGCCCGTGGCTCACCGAACACCTCGGCGTGCTCACCCAGGCCGAGACGGAATCCCTCGACGCGCGTCTGCGAGCGACACTCAGTCTTTAGTGCAGCGCCTGCGGCGCTGCGTGTTCGCGGCCCCCTTGTGGCTCGCGTGTGCGCGGACACCGCTTGATCCTTCGTCCCGGACGCGGCGGCCGCGCCCGGGGCCTGGGGGCGGAACGAACTTCGGTGAACGCTTCGACGAGTCGGATTCGTCCGGTGGCTCGAAAATGCGATTGGTCGGTGCGCGCTCAGCTTCCGCTCGGCTGGTTCGGCAGTGAACGCGTCACTGCCGAACTCGGCGCCGTTCGTGCGCGGCTGAGCCGACTTCACGGCTGCTCATCGAACGGCCGTGCCGCCTCCGCCGGACAGGCTGCTGATCGCGCAGACCAGCGCCACGAACGGATCGGTGATACCACCACAGCTCCCTGCGACCGACACGGCCGGTGCGGGCGACTGCGGTTCGAGCGGCAACGGCGCCGCGGCGGCCGCCCCGGCACCGGTCAGGGTTGCGGCACCGACCAGGGCGGCGGCAAATCCACGTACTGCGAACATTCGAACTCCTCGTGTATCGGATAGACGGCCGAACCTAATCGGCAAGCCCGCACCACGCATGACCCGAATTGTGTTGCCCTCGAACCGGGTGGTGTCCCTATGGTTCAGGTCGAGCTGGATCGGTCGTGGCTGGTTGCGCCGTCGTGGCGTTCGGTGTCAGTTCAGTCGGGGTAGGCCGGCGTCGGTGGTTCGGAATCCGCAGGTGTCGCGATGGAAGCTGGTGAGGTGTGGTTCGTAGTCGACGTGCTCTGCCGGCGTCGGACGGTCGGACTCGCTTCGCTCGAACCGGGGGTTCAGGCGGGCTTGGTGCGTTGTCGTCGGTTTGTGGGCACGGTTCGCGGGTCGGAGCGGCTGACTTCTCGGGCCCGCACGAGCTCGATACGCGGTACGGGACGGTTGGCGCAGCCGGGCTATCCCCGCGTCGAGGAACCGGCCCGGGTCCTTCGAGCGTCATCGACTGCTGGAGCAGGTGGCCGACCGGCTCGGGGCCGCCGGGCCTCGTCGCTAAGTCGGCGTCGCCAGCGCGAAGGGCAGGATGGCGTCGGCGCCGGCTACTCGGAGGGCGTGGGCGGCGACGGTGAAGGTCCAGCCGGTGTCGGTGATGGCGTCCACCAGCAGGATCGGGCCTTGTACCTGGGTGAGGTCGGGGACCTCCCAGAAGTCGAACAGTCCGGCTACGCGATGGGCGGAGTTGGCCGCCGAGACGGGCGGGCGGCCGGGGCGGGTGCGCAGGGTGCCGAGGTCGTGCAGGCGACCGACTTCGGCGAGCCGGGCGGCGAGAGTGGCGGTGAGCACGGGGTGGCGCGGGGATTCCAGCGCGAGCACCGAGGTGGGACGGGCGGCCCAATCCCATTCGCGCAGGACGGCGACGCAGGCGTCGAAGACCGCGTCGGGCACCGGGTCGTCCGGGCCGTCGAGCAGCGTCCGCAGGCGCTGCCCCCAGCCGAGGTCGGTCAGCCTGCCCAGGACGCGGCCGGTCTCGGCGCCGCCGGTGATCTTGCCGGACAACGGGACACCGAGTTTGGCCATGCCGGTGGGCCACTGCTTACGCGGAGCGAGATCGATGCCGGGACGGTCGAGCCGGGCCTTGGTCGCGGCGACCGCGTCGGCGGCGACGGTGCGGTCCGGGCGGCTGCCGGTGCAGTTGTCGCAGCGGCCGCAGCCGGGCGCAGCCGACGCGTCGGCGGACAGCCCCGGGTCGTCGAGCTGGCGGCGGAGGAATTCCATGCGGCAATCGGCGGTCGACTGGTAGTCGATCATGGCCTGCTGTTCGGCCTCGCGGGCGATGGACAGCCGCTCGTAGCGCTCGGTGTCGTAGGTCCACGGCCGACCGGTGGCGATCCAGCCGCCGCGCACCCGGCGCACCGCACCGTCCACATCGAGCACTTTCAGCACCATTTCCAACCGCGAGCGATTCAGCTCCACCAACGGCTCCAGCGCCGCGGTGGACAGCGCCCGCTCGGAGTCCAGCGCGTCGAGCACCGCGCGCACGATGTGCTCGCGCGGGAAGGCGACCGAGGCGAAGTAACTCCAGATCCGCGCGTCCTCGGGACCGGGAAGCAGGATCACCTCGGCCCGGTCGGTGCCGCGCCCGGCCCGTCCCACCTGTTGGTAGTAGGCGATGGGAGAGGACGGCGCACCGACGTGCACCACGAACCCCAGATCGGGTTTGTCGAAGCCCATGCCCAGCGCGGAGGTGGCGATGAGCGCCTTGACCTGGTTGTCCAGCAACGCCGCCTCCAGCGCCTCGCGCTCGGCCGGGTCGGTCTGCCCGGTGTAGGCGGCGACGGTGTGGCCGTGCGCGGTCAGCACGTCGGCCAAGTCGTGCGCGGCGGCGACGGTGAGCGTGTAGACGATGCCGGAGCCGGGCAGCCGGTGCAGATGATCGCTGAGCCAGGCGGTGCGTTCCACGGCGTCGTCGAAGCGGACCACCGACAAGTGCAGCGACTCGCGATCCAGCGTGCCGCGCAGCACCAAGGTGTCGGTGCCGATCTGGGTGGCGACGTCGGTGACCACCCGGTCGTTGGCGGTCGCCGTGGTGGCGAGCACCGGGACGTCCGAGCCGAGGTCGGCGATCAGCGTCCGGATGCGCCGGTAATCGGGCCGGAAATCGTGGCCCCAGTCCGAGACGCAGTGCGCTTCGTCGATCACCACCAGCCCGGCATCGGCGGCGAGCCGGGGCAGCACCTGATCGCGGAAGTCCGGATTGTTCAACCGCTCCGGGCTGACCAGCAGCACGTCGACCGCACCCGCGGCGACGCCTGCGTGGATCTCGTCCCACTCGGTGACGTTGCCCGAGTTTATGGTGGCCGCGACCACCCCCGCGCGCTGCGCCGCGGCCACCTGGTTGCGCATCAGCGCCAGCAGCGGCGACACGATCACGGTGGGCCCGTGCCCGGCCCGGCGCAGCAATTTGGCGGCGATGAAGTACACCGCCGACTTCCCCCAGCCGGTGCGCTGCACGACCAGCGCCCGGCGCCGCCGTACCACGAGCGCCTCGATCGCGGTCCACTGGTCCTCGCGCAGCCGAGCGTTCGCCCCGGCCAGTTCGCGCAGCAGCTGTTCGGCGTGCTCGCGCAGGTCGGGGGCCGTGAGGTCGATCGGAGACGCGCCGGTGGCCGTGGTCATGCGCTCCATCGTGCCCGACGACACCGACAGGTGACGTCGCGGCCGACCGCCGACCGCCGACCGCCGACCGCCGCCGACTGCGTCAGCCGCGTCAGCCGCGTGCCGCGCCGTCCGGCCACACGATCTCGACCGGCACGTTCTGCTGCCGGGCGAGGACGACCACCGATCCGGTGCCGCCGCGTTGCCCGGCCGCGCCGTCCCATATCGCGATCAGCCGGTCACACGAGGCCAGCATCGCCTCGTTCGCCGCCTCGTAGGCTTCGCTTCCCGCCTCGTCGAAGTCCATCACCCGCACCGCCGTCGCGCGCTCGACGAGTTCGTCGAACAGGCCGGCGTGGTCGGGCCGCACTTGTGCCGCCCGGTAGTTCCGCGACGGCAACACCACTTCGAGCCGCCCGCCCGCGTCGAGGACCGCCTTGGCGAACACCGAGTCGGCGCCACGGGCGAGGCAGCTGACGCCGACCAGCTCCGCGGCGGCGTACGGGGCGAGAAGTGCACCGATCGCGGTGTAGACCAGGGGCTCGGTGGTCGGCGTGACGTTCGTATGCCCTGTGACCCCGATGCGCACCATGCAGGTTTCTCCTATGCCGTCGTCACCGGCGGCCGTATGCGACTCGCAGCTCGATCCCGAGTTTCACATACGCACAGGTCAGCTTTCCCTGCGGTCGCCGCGCCTGACTCGTCGCCGACACGGCGACCGTGCTCAGGCGGGTCGCGCGGTCGCCGCCGCCAGCTCGACCAGACGGGCGCGGACCAGGTCCGGTCGTTCCTCGATGATGAAGTGGCCGCAGTCCGGGACGAGTTCCAGACGGTAGTCGTCGGCGTGGGCGGTTTCGGCGGACGCGAGCGACGGATGGATCGCCGCGTCCTCGACGCCGAACAGGGTCAGGATCGGTACCCGCGCACGGCGTCGTTCGCCGCGCCCGGCCGACCGGGGAACTTCGCGCAGCAAGAAGGTGCGGTAGGTGTCGGTCGCCGTGCGGGCGCAGACGGGGTCGCGGAAACGGTCCGCGTAGGCCCGGGTCACTTCCGGGCCGAACGCCGCGCGATCGCGCACGCCGCGGGTGAAGACGAGTTGCTCCAGGAAGCGAGTACGCCGGTGCAGATACCCGCCGAACGCGGCGACGGCAGGCTGATAGAGCAGGAACCGCCACGCGTGCGGGAGAAAACGGCGCGGGGTCTGCCACGGGTGGGCGATGTTGAGCGCCAGCAGGGCATCGAATCGCTCCGGTTCACGCAGGACCAGCAGGTGCGCGATATAGCCGCCCCAGTCGTGACCGACCAGCAAGACGCGGTCGAGTCCGAGCGCGTCCAGCAATGCGAGCAGGTCGGAGGCGACGTCATCCTTGGCCCATCGGTGCGGAGCGGGGCCCGACCAGCCGTAGCCGGGCAGGTCGGGCGCGATGATTCGCAATCCGTCCGGCGGATCGGCGAGCAGGTGACGGTAGGCGTAGTGATGCTCGGGCCAGCCGTGCAGCACGAGCACCGGGCGTCCGTCCGCCGGACCCGCCTCGGTGACGTGGAAACGCACACCGCGGGCGGACACCTCCGACCGTCGTACGCCGGGAATCTCCGGTGGGCCCGCCGCCGGGTCGGAATCCGGAGCGGGCGCGAAGAAGGAGGGCCGCCAGGGCATATCCGATCGTATCGAGGAAACCGCCGGGAGAGCCAGACCACAGGGAACGGGTGCGTCCAATCCGGCGCTCGACCGAGCGGGCGCCGTCACCGTCACGGGAACCGAGCCGGGCCCGCCCAGGACCGAGTGTTCGGGGGCAGGCACGGTGTCCGTGGGAACGGTTCGGCGCCACATCGCAGCGGCGCCGACCGCGACATCGCGCCGGGCGAGCGGATCGCCCGGCGCGCGGTCGGATGCGCCGATCAGCCCTTGACGCAGAGCACCTGCCGCAGCGTCGCGACCACGTCGACCAGGTCCCGCTGTGCCTCGATGACCTCGTCGATGTCTTTGTACGCGGCTGGGATCTCGTCCACCACGCCCGCGTCCTTGCGGGACTCGACGCCCTCGGTCTGGGCGATGAGATCGGCGACGGTGAACTGCTTCTTGGCCGCGTTGCGACTCATCCGCCGTCCCGCGCCATGCGAGGCGGACTGGAACGACGCCGGATTACCCTTGCCGCGCACGACATAGGAGCGGGTACCCATGGAGCCGGGAATCAGCGCCAGATCGCCTTCGCCCGCGCGTACGGCCCCTTTCCTGGTCACCAGCATCGGCACGCCGTCGATGAACTCCTCCGCCACATAATTGTGGTGGCAGTTTCCGGTGAGGATGTTCCCTTCGAGTGCGAAGGAGTGCGTGTCCTCCACGACAGCGCAAAACACCTCTTCCACATCTCCAATGGGCCTTACCGAGCGGACGGTCCATCCGCGTCGCTCGACAGCGCTCCTGTTGGCAGCCCACCGCGAGCGGTGCTTCGCATGGACGAAGAACTCGGGAGTCACGTCGCTGGGTGAGATGCCCATTACGAACATGTCGGACTTGCGTCGGCCGAACCCTTCACGTGTCCTCCTCCGAATCGGAAGGGTCCAGATGCCGAGCACGTCGCAGGCGCTCTTGAAGAATTCGAGATCCTCGCGATTCGCAGACCAGATGGCCGGACGGCCCGTCTTACCGACCTCTCCGTCTGCCGCGAAGTAGCCCGCGAGCCAGCCGTACAGATCGGAAGTGGATCCGTCGAGTGCCGGGTACTCGCGCTTCCACTCGCGCGGAAGTCCGCCGAGCCGCTTGTACGCTTGTACGTTCTGGCCCTGTTCTCGAAGTTGCGCGACCTCGTTCAACCTCACGTAGGTCTTCCGTGCCGGGTCGTCCGAGTGCAGGTAATAGTAGGTTCGTACGCGTTCGAGGTTGTCGAAGTAGGGCAGTAGTGCCAAGTCCTTCGACCCGAAGAAGACGGCATGTGCCAGCGCGTCACCAGCGATGCTGCCGTCGCCGAACACGAAGCCGCGGGCGATTCCTTCCCGAGACGGTCGGAGGTCATCCGGCCGCTTCGGGAAGACGTAGGCAAGGCGGTCTCCGACGCGGAGCCCCGAAGTGATCGCTTCGGTGCGGTGATGTGCCACCTTCGGTCGGAGAAGCCAGCGGTGCTCGGCTGTCGTGCGGATCGTACGCTCTTGTCCGTAGCGCCCAACGACCAGCTCCCAGAGTGGTTGATACCCGAAGGACACCACAGGCGCCTTCACCCAGTTGCCGCCCTCTGTGAGCAAGGTATGCATGCCACCTGCGAGTTCGGCAATGGGGCGGCAGCCTTGTTCCGTCAGCACCGAGGTCTCTCCGGCGAAGCAGCTGATGGGCTGCTCGAAACGCACACCGCGCTCGGCGAATTCGACGGCGACCGCGCGGCAGACCAGGGCGAGCATCACCGCGCGGTTGCGCGCCGCGTACTCCTGCGCCCAGGTGAGGTCACGCCGGTAGGCCTCCATCTCCGGCGTGCCGGAGACGAAGACCGCCAGGTCGCGGTCGGGCAGATCGACGTTGTGCGGCAGCCCGCGCGCGATCGCCATGTGCCGCTCGGCGAGTTCCTTGCCGATGTTGCGGCTGCCGGAGTGCAGCAGGATCCACACGTGGTCGTCCTGGTCGAGGCAGACCTCGATGAAGTGGTTTCCGCCGCCGAGCGTGCCCATCTGCTTGTGCGCCTTGGACTCCCGAGCCTGCACCCGGTCGTCCAACACCCCGAACGACCCCCAGAAACGGTCCCAGCCCGCCCGCAGCGTCGCGGTGCTCGCGCCGAGCCCGGCGACCTGGTGGCCGAGCCGGATGACGTCGACGGCGTCGCGATGTGCCTGGAAGCCCACCGGCACCGCTGCCTCGATGCGCGACCGCAGCGAACGCAGGTTGTCGGGTAGATCCGCCGCGGTGAGGTCGGTGCGCACGCTCTCCATGCCGCAGCCGATGTCCACGCCCACCGCGGCGGGCGACACCGCGTCCCGCATCGCGATCACCGAGCCGACCGTGGCCCCCTTGCCGAGGTGCACGTCCGGCATCACGCGGATGCCGTGGACCCATTTCAGCGCGGCGATATTGCGCAGCTGCTGGAGCGCGGCCTGCTCGACCTCGTGCTCGTGGGCCCACATCAGCGTCTGCGCCCTGGTGCCGCGCAGCTCGACGGGAAACATGGTTTCGATCCTTCCGTTGGTCTTCCACATCAACGGTAGGGACCGGTGGCACCCGGCGCACCCGAATATACGACCGACCGGGATGGTGGATCAGCGAACGGCGGTCTCGAACCGCGCCCGGTAGGCGCGCTCGGCGTTGCCATGGGCGATGGCGCCGACCAGCGTTTCGGCGTCGGCGGTGGTGATCGCGTCGTCGGCGATCCACTCGTCGATCAGTTTGCCGAGGCCGCGCCGCCAGAGCAGCGCGCCGAGGTAGTGCAGTTCCGGCAGCCCGTAGCCGTCCGAGGAGTAGCACAGCGCACGGAACGGGGCGAGTTCCAGCGTCTCGGCGAGCACGGCCCCGGCCCGCTGTCCCACGTAGGGGATGGTCAGGCCGAGATCGAGGTGGACGTGGTCGAAGACGTGCGCGAGATAGGCGGCGTGACGGTGGAAGGGCCAGCAGTGCAGCAGCATCACCGACAGGCCGGTGCCCGCGGTCCGGCGCAGGAAGTCGGTGAGCAGCAGCGGGTCGCCGTGCCGGAGGCGCAGATCCGGATCGCCGAACCCGGTGTGGAATTGCAGGGGGAGACCGAGTTCGGCGCCGATCCGCGCGCCGAGCCCGACCAGCCAGCCGAGGAACTGCGGATCGGTGAGCCGGTGTTCGGGCGCGAAACTGGTCGGCGGGTGATCCCGCAGCGGGAAGTCCAAACCGCACCGGTAGGCGACGATCGTCTTGAGCCCGACGGCGCCCGCGGCCCGCGCCCGCACCTCCGCCTCGATGTGCTCGTACACCCCGGACACCGCGCCGACCTGGGCGATGACCCGCTCGGCCACCGCTTCGAGCCGCACCACCTCGCGCACCTCGCCGTCCACCAGGGCGGCGAAATCGGCCGTGCCTCCGCCGATTCCGGTGTCCAGGCACCATCGGGTCACCCCGGTCGCGCGCAACAGCCGCGCCGCGACCTCGCGCCCGCCGAGCCTCGCCCGATGCCGGAGGTAGACATCCGGGCCGACGTGGGCGGGCAGGTCGAGCGCGGGCGCGCACCAGCGGCGCACGGCGAGCCCGATCGCGGAATCGAAACTGCCATGGGCGCCCTCACCGAGCAGGCGCTCGAAGCCGCGCCGGTCCGGATTCGCGGTGTCCACGCCGTGGCAGTGGTGGTCGGTGAGCCGGACACCGTCGGTGAGCATGTCAGAACCGCCTGCGCGTCAGGGCGACGAGCTCTTCGGCGCTCGCGTCGGCGTACCGCTGCGCTTCCGCGCGGCGCACCGTGAGCAGCGCGTCGTGCAGTTCGACGCCCATGGCGTCGGCGAGCACCTCGGACGCGGCGAGGTGGTCGGCGGCTTCGGCCGGCGTGGTGGGGAGGCGGTGCACATCCGCCATCATGCGTGCTTCGGCGTCGAAATTCGCGGGGTCACCGGTGATCTCCGCCGGAAGACGTAACCGTTCGGCGACACCGGCGAGCCCGGCGGCGATCACCGACCCTACGATCAGGTACGGATTGCCGGTCGCGTCGAAGCACTTGATCTCGGCGTTGGCCGCCCACCCCTCGGTGCCGCGCACCCCGGTGACGAACCGCAACCCGGCCTCTCTGGTCTCGCGTCCCCAGCACTGCCAGACCCCGGCCCAGCGCGACGGCGCCAACCGCAGGAAGCTCGCCGGATTGCCCGCGCCGACCGCGACCAGCGCGGGCAGTTCCCGCAGCACTCCCGCCAGGAACGCCGCACCGATCGGTCGTATGCCGTGCGGACCGTCGCCGCCCGCGAACAGCGGGCCGTCGTCGTCGGTCACCGACAGGTGCAGGTGCGCGCCGGAACCGGCGCCGTCCGGCTCGATGCACGGAGCCAGCAACGCCCGCATGCCGTGCCGCGCGCTCACCTGACGGATCGTGTGCCGGACCAGAACGGCATCGTCCGCGGCGGCGACCGGTGTGGACGGTTCGACCGACAGTTCCAGTTGCCCGAGCGCGTATTCCGGGTGGAATTGCGCGACGGCGATCCCTTGCCGCTCCAGCGCCGCGACCAGGTCGGCGGCGTAGTCGGCGACCTGCCCGAGCCGCACCAGGCCGTAGGCGGGGCCGTCGATCGCCGGGGTGAAGCCGTCGACGTCGTCGGCGCGCCCCACCGCCCATTCGGTCTCGAATGCCATGGCCAACCGCAGCCCCGCCGCCCGCGCCGCCGCGGTCTGGCGGGCCGCGAAGTGGCGCTGACAGGCGACGAAACGGCTTCCATCCTGGGTGTATTTGTCCGTGGGCGCCCACGCCCAGCCGGGCTGACAGGCCAATTCGGTCAGCCTGGACAGATCCGGGATGAGCCGCAGATCGCCGTCGGGCCCGCCGAGATAGCGCCCGACCGCCATCAGGTCGTCGAAGGCGAAGGTCTCGAAGCACGGCGACACCCCGACGCCGTACCTGGCCGCCGGGCCGAGCCGCTGCTTCGGGACGGCTTTCACGCGCGTGATACCCGCGTTGTCCACGAAGCTCAGCGCGACCATGGACGCGTCCAGTCCTTGGATATGCGCGGTATCGCTATCGGCGGGAATGCGCTCCGGCGTAGCCATGCCATCACGATATCGCCGCTACTCCGCGACCAGAGCGGCGGTGATCTCCTCGCGGGCCGGGATCGAGCTGCTCGCGCCCAACCGGGTCGTCGCCAGTGCTCCTGCCGCACAAGCCCAGGTCAGCGCCCACTCGGGGCCGCGATGCCAGGCGGCGGCCAGCGCACCGGTGAAGGCGTCGCCCGCGCCGGTGGTGTCGACGACGTCCACCCGCGGGCTCGGCCGGGACAGGCGGGCGCCGCCCGGCCCGCGATAGTCCGCGCCCGCCGCCCCGCGGGTGACGACCACGTGCGCGACGGCGTCGAGTTCCGCGCCAAGCTGCTCCGCCTCGCCCGAATTCACCACGGCCACATCGACATCGGCCCACAGGTCGGCGGGCAAGGGGCGGGCCGGTGAGGGATTCAACAGCACCGTCGTGTCGTTGGCGTGTGCGTGGCGCGCCGCGGCGGCGACCGTTTCGACCGGAATCTCCAGTTGGCACAACAAGATATCGGCCGCCGCGATGGCCGCGAGATCGTCGTCGGTCAGCTCGGTCATCCGGGAGTTGGCGCCCCCGACCACGATGATGCTGTTCTCGCCGTCGTCGTCCACCACGATCGTGGCGATGCCGCTCGGCCCCGCGACGGTGCGCAGCCGGTCGGCCGACACCGCCGCATCCGTGAGCGCGCCGCGCAGTTCGGCGGCGAAGACGTCGTCGCCGACCGCCCCGAGAAAGCGCACCGCACCCCCCGCCCGCTGCGCCGCGATGGCTTGATTGGCGCCTTTCCCGCCCGGCACCATGGCGAAGCCGCTGCCGAGGACCGTCTCGCCGGGGACCGGCCTGCGTGCGGTCGTGGTCACCAAGTCCATGTTGATGCTGCCGAGCACCACGATCGCGGGAGCGTCCGGTTCGACCGTCATATCGCCGGACGGTAGTCGCCCGGCGCGAGTCGCGCACGCACTGCGAGTCCGCGTCACAGCGGGTGGAATCGGCGTTGTGCCCGGTGCGTAGGCTGTACCCATGACGGTAGGAACGACCACCCAGCCGGATGTCCGCGAGGTGGTGCACGAGGCCGCCCGCAAGGCCAGGGTCGCGTCGCGGGCACTCGCCCAGCTGACGACCGCGCAGAAGAACGACGCCCTGCACGCCGCCGCCGACGCGCTGCTGGCCGCCGCCGACCGGGTGCTGGCCGCCAACGCCGAGGACATCGCCGCGGCGCAGGCCGCGGGCATCGAGGAGTCGCTGCTGGACCGGCTGCGGCTGACGAAGCCGCGCATCGACGGCATCGCCTCGGGGCTGCGGCAGGTGGCCGGGCTGCCCGACCCGGTCGGTGTCGTGGTGCGCGGCTCGACCCTGCCCAACGGCCTGGAGATCCGGCAGGTGCGCGTGCCGCTCGGCGTGGTCGGCATGGTGTACGAGGCCCGGCCGAACGTCACCGTCGACGCGTTCGGGCTCGCGCTCAAGTCCGGTAACGCCGCTCTGCTGCGCGGCTCGTCCTCGGCGGCCCGGTCGAACGCCGCGCTCGTCGCGGTGCTGCGCGAAGCGCTTGCCGCGCAGGACATCCCGGCCGACGCCGTGCAGTTGCTGCCGAGCGAGGACCGTTCCAGCGTCACCCATCTGATCCAGGCCCGCGGCCTGGTCGACGTGGTCATTCCGCGCGGTGGCGCCGGGTTGATCAACGCGGTCGTGCGCGACGCGCAGGTGCCGACCATCGAGACCGGCACCGGCAACTGCCACGTCTACGTGCACGCCGCCGCCGATCTGGAGATGGCCGAGCGGATCCTGATCAACGCCAAGACCCGTCGTCCGAGCGTGTGCAATGCCGCCGAGACCGTCCTGATCGACGCGGCGATCGCCGAGACCGCGCTGCCCCGGCTGACCGCGGCGCTGGAGCGCTCCGGCGTCACCATCCACGGTGATCTGCCCGGCCAGGTTCCGGCCACCGACGCCGACTGGGGCGAGGAGTACCTCACCCTGGACATCGCGCTCAAGGTGGTCGAGGGCCTGGACGCGGCGGTGGAGCACATCAACACCTGGGGCACCGGCCACACCGAGGCCATCGTCACCGGCGACCTCGCCGCCGCGCGCGAGTTCACCGGCCGGGTCGATGCCGCCGCCGTGATGGTGAACGCCTCCACCGCGTTCACCGACGGCGAGCAGTTCGGCTTCGGCGCCGAGATCGGCATCTCCACCCAGAAGCTGCATGCGCGCGGTCCGATGGCGCTGCCGGAGCTGACCTCCACGAAGTGGATCGTCTGGGGCGACGGACAGATCCGGCCGGTCTGACCCACGTGCGCGGCGGTCGCGGGCGACGCCGAGTCGGCGTCGGCGCAGCGCTGCCGTAGCGTGGGGGATGGTTCGGAAGGAAGGTGCCGGGTGGTGTCGGAGAGCGCAGTACAGGAGCCGATCTTCGCGTCGGTGGACGACGTGATCGAACGGTTGGCGAGCACGGGGTACCTGGCGGACAAGGCCACCGCCACCTCGGTGTTCCTCGCCGATCGCCTCGGCAAGCCGCTGCTGATCGAGGGGCCGGCGGGGGTGGGCAAGACCGAACTCGCCCGCGCGGTCGCGCAGACCTCGGGTGCGGAGCTGGTGCGGTTGCAGTGCTACGAGGGCGTCGACGAGGCCCGCGCGCTGTACGAGTGGAACCACGCCAAGCAGATCTTGCGCATCCAGGCCTCCAGCGAGAACGACTGGGAAGAGACGAAGGCCGACGTCTTCACCGAGGAGTTCCTGCTGTCGCGCCCGCTGCTGACCGCGATCCGGCGCGCCGATCCCACCGTGCTGCTGATCGACGAGACCGACAAGGCCGACGTCGAGATCGAGGGCTTGCTGCTCGAGGTGCTCAGCGATTTCGCGGTGACGGTGCCGGAGCTGGGCACGATCACCGCCAGCCGCAAACCGTTCGTGGTGCTCACCTCGAACGCCACCCGCGAGCTGTCCGAGGCGCTCAAGCGCCGCTGCCTGTACCTGCACCTGGATTTCCCGGACGAGGAGCTGGAGCGGCGCATCCTGGCCAGCCGGGTGCCCGAGCTGTCGGCTGCGGTCGCCGCGCAGCTGGTGCGGATCGTGCACGTGCTGCGTGGCATGCAGCTGAAGAAGCTGCCTTCGGTCGCGGAATCGATCGACTGGGGCCGCACTCTGCTGGCGCTGGGCTTGCGGGATCTGGACGACACGACCGTGCGCGCCACCCTCGGCGTCGTCCTCAAGCATCAGAGCGACCACCAGCGCGCGCTGGCCGAACTGAAGCTGGCCTGAGCCATGGCGACCGGGTCGGTCCCCGCGGAGATCGCGTCCCTGAGCGCGCCGCACGGTATCCCCGGGCATCTGGTCGGATTCGTCGAGGCGCTGCGGACGCGCGGCATACCGGTCGGGCCGTCGGAGACGGTGGACGCGGGGCGGGTGATGACCGTGCTCGACCTGATGGACCGGGAGGTCCTGCGCGAAGGGCTGGCCTGTGCGCTGCTGCGGCGCACCACCCATCGCGCTACCTTCGACGGGCTGTTCGACCTGTGGTTCCCGGTCGCCGTCGGGGAACGCGCCGCCGCCCGGGACGAGATCGAGATTCCGCACACGCCCTCGGGTGACGTGGACATCCCGGCGCTGCGCGAACTGCTCGCGCAACTGCTGGCGCAGGAGTCGGCGACGCCGCAGCTGGAGGCGCTGGCCGCGCAGCTGGTCGAACAGCTCGGCCAGTACCAGTCCGCCCGCGGCCCGTCCTTCTCGTCCTATCAGGCGCTGAAGGAGGTCCAGCCGCAGACGCTGCTGGCGCGCATCCTCGCGGGTATGGCCCTCGGACCGGACGCGAGCGAGTTCGATGCCGAGATCGCCCGCCGCGCCGTTCGGCAGCGCATCACCGGTTTCCGCGCGACCGTCGAGGCCGAGACCAGGCGGCGGGTCGCCGAGCGGATCGGCCGGGAACGCGTCGCGACCTACGGCGTCGCCCGCCAAGCCGAGGAGGTCGACTTCCTGCGCGCCTCCGAAGCCGAACTCGCCGAACTCAAGCGCAGTACCCAACGGTTGGCCCGGATCCTCGCCGCCCGCTTGGCGGCGCGACGCAGGCACGCCCGCCGCGGCGCCATCGACCTGCGCCGCACGTTGCGCGCGTCCATGTCCACCGGCGGGGTGCCCATCGATCTGGTGCACCGCAAGCCGCGGCCGGGGCGACCCGAATTGGTGCTGCTGTGCGACGTCTCCGGGTCGGTGGCCGGCTTCAGCAACTTCACGCTGTTGCTGGTGAGCGCGCTGCGCGAACAGTTCTCCCGGGTGCGCATCTTCGCGTTCGTCGACCAGATCGACGAGGTGACCAGGTTCTTCGATCCGCACACCCAGTTGGATCGGGCGATGGCCCGGATCTTCGGCGAGGCGAGCGTCGTCGGCCTGGACGGGCACTCCGACTACGGCAACGCGCTGGCCGGATTCGCGCGGAACTATCCGGATGCCGTCACCAGCCGCAGCTCGCTGCTGATCCTCGGCGACGCCCGCACCAACTACCGCGATCCCGAACTGAACACGTTGCGGTCGCTGGTCGAGGTCGCCAAACACGCGCACTGGCTCAACCCGGAACCGCGCAACCAATGGGGTTCCGGCGATTCCGCCGCGGACAGATATCGCGACGTGATCGAGATGCACGAATGCCGCTCGGCCAAACAGCTCACCGCGGTCGTGTCCCGGCTGCTGCCGGTGTAGGAAGTCGAGCATGGACGACGCCGCGTTGCTGAGCTATTGCCTGTCCAAGCCGGGCGCCTGGAAGGACGAGCCGTGGGAAGGCGACGTCGTCGCCAAGGTGGGGGACAAGATCTTCGCCTTCCTCGGCGCGACGTCGGTCGGCCTGAAGTGCGGACGCACTCGCGAGGAGGCCGACGAGCTGGTCCGGGTGTACCCGGACGACGTGGCGGCCTCCGCCTACATCGGCCGGTACGGCTGGAACGTCGTTCAGCTGGGCGGCGCCGTTCCGGACGACGAAATTCGCGAGCTGGTCGACCTCTCGTACGAGGCCGTCGTGCGCAAGCTGCCGAAGAGCAAACGCCCGACCGTGTGATCGAAAAGGGTTCGTTAAGCGAACCTTTGGCGCGCGCCGACAAGATCGGCGCCCATGGTGAACACAACGCCCCACGGTCCGGCGGCGGTGCACGACAATTATTCGTTCCAGGTCGACCTGCGCGGAATCGTCGACCTGCTTTCTCATCACCTCTACTCGAGTCCTCGGGTCTACCTGCGCGAGCTGTTGCAGAACGCCGTCGACGCGGTCACCGCGCGCACCCGGCTCGATTCCCTGGCTCCCACCGCCATTCGCCTCACCGTGGACGAGGCCGGTGTGCGGATCAGTGATCCCGGCATCGGCCTGACCGAGAGTGACGTCCACCGGTTCCTCGCCACCATCGGCCGCTCGTCCAAGCGGGACGACATCGAAGGCGCCCGACGCGAGTTCCTCGGGCAGTTCGGCATCGGGCTACTGGCCTGTTTCACGGTGGCCGAGAGCATCCGGGTGGTCACCCGCTCGGCCACCGATCCGGCCGCGCCGCCCGTCGAATGGCTGGCCCGCGCCGACGGCACCTATGCGGTGCGCTCGCTGGATCCGGGCGACCACGCGGAGCCGGGCACCACGGTGTGGCTCAGCCCACGCGGCGGGGCACGGGAGTGGTTCCGACCGGAGCGGGTGACCGATCTGGCGCGCGAGTTCGGGTCCCTGCTGCCCTATGCGGTGACGGTGGAGTCGGACGGCGTAGTGACGACGATCACCGAGGGTGTGCCGGTCTGGCGGCGCGCGTACCCGTCGGCGGAACAGCGCAGGGTCGCCCTGCTCGAGTACGGTCACCGGACGCTGGGTTTCGCCCCGCTCGACGTGATCGACCTCGATGCCGGTGCGGCGGGGGTCAGCGGGGTGGCCTATGTGCTGTCCCGACCGGGGAACCCGTCCGACAGCAGTGCGCATCGGGTGTACCTGAAGGGGATGCTGCTGGGCGACACGGTGCGGGGCGTGCTGCCGGACTGGGCGTTCTTCGTGCGCTGTGTGATCGACACCGACACGCTGCGGCCCACGGCGTCGCGCGAGGGGCTCTACGAGGACGAGCGGCTCGCCGTCGTCCGTGAGGTGCTCGGCGATCGGATCCGGGACTGGCTCGCCGAGATCGCCGCCGCGCAGCCGCAGCGGTTGGCGGCGTTCCTGTCCGTGCACGCGCTCGGGGTGAAGGCCCTGGCCCGGCATTCGACCGACCTGCTGCGGATCATGCTGCCGCATCTGCATTTCGAGACCACCGACGGGCGCGTGCCGCTCACCGAGTTCGCCCGCAATCATCGCACCGTGCGGGTGACCGCGACGGTCGAGGAGTTCCGCCAGGTGGCGGCCACCGCCGCCGCGCAGGGGATCGGCGTCGTCAACGGCGGCTACGCCTACGACCGTGAGCTGGTCGCGCTGCTGCCTCGGCTGCTGCCCGGCGTCGAGGTGGTGGATCTGGACACCGACGCGATCACCGCGGCGCTCGACCCGGTCGACCCGGGCGAGGAACTGGCACTGGCTCCGGTGCTCGCGCTGGCGCGGACCGTGCTCGATCCGCTCGCGTGCGATGTGATCGTGCGCGCGTTCCACCCGGTCACCGTGCCCGCGCTGTACCTCGACGGCCGTGCCGCCCGCAACGAACGCGCGCGGGCGCAGACCGCCGAGGACGCCGACGAACTGTGGAGCGAGATTCTCGGCGCACTGGCGGTCGCGACGCCGCGTGCGCAGCTCGTGCTCAACCATCACAGCCCGATCGTGCGCAGGCTGACCCGCATCGGCGACCCGGCCTTCCTGAAGACGGCGGTCGAATCGCTCTACGGCCAGGCGCTGCTGATGACCCACCGGCCGCTGAGCGCGGCCGACACCGCGTTGCTCAACCGCGCCTTCGGCGAATTCCTCGGCTGGGCCACCCAACGCGCCGCCGGGCGCGGCGAAGAGACGGAGTGAGCATGGACGCCGCCGAGATCACCACGGCACTGGCGCAGGTCTACGCCCTGCCACACGGCCGGACGCGGACCGAGCGACTGGAGACCTTGGCCGCGGCCGCGAAAAGCGGAGCGGATCGCGCGCTCGAAGGCCGGGTGCTGCTGGAGCTGGCGCAGTCGTACACCTACGCCGGGGAACGCGACCTGGCGCCCGTGGCCTACGGCCGATTGCTGCGCATCTACGACGACCACCCGGCCGAGCTGGGCTCCATGACGCATTCGGTGCACTGGTACCTGAAATGGGTGACGTGGGGGATGATCGACAATCCGGCGATACCGTTGCCCACGATCGACCGCTGGTTCGGCGAACTGGACAAGCGGTATCGGCAGCGTGGCTACAGTCTGCGGCCGGTGCAGGCCCTGCGCTCCGAACTCGCGCGCGAGATCGGCGACACCGCGGCGGCCGCCGCATGGCTGGAGCAGGCGCGGGCCGCCGCCCGCGACAGCATGTCCGACTGCGACGCCTGTGAGCGTAGCGAATGGGGCGTGACCAGCGTGTATCTCGGCGATGACGAGGCCGCGCTCGCACACTGGAAGCCCGTGCTCGACGGCGACCGGGTCTGCGCCGAGGAAC
Source organism: Nocardia sp. CY41 (assembly GCF_009829325.1). Taxonomy (GTDB): domain Bacteria; phylum Actinomycetota; class Actinomycetes; order Mycobacteriales; family Mycobacteriaceae; genus Nocardia. Next base: position 129,539 of record NZ_VUOS01000021.1, on the reverse strand, counting down.
CGCACCGCGTGCTGGCCGAGGCATTGTTGCCGCTGGTGCGCACCGGTCGCGCCGCGGCGGCGCGCGGTGCGCACCTGACCGGGTATCCGCTGGTCCGGCATACCGAGGACCTGCGCCCGTCGGTGGCGCTGCATGTGGAGTTCTGCGCGCTGACCGGCAACGAGGCGCGCGGGCTGGAGATCCTCGCCGAGCACGCCGGCTGGCTGGCCGATGCCGGTGCCGACGCCGGTGCCCGCCTGGCGTTCGCGACCGGCGTGTGCGTGCTGCTGCGCAGGCTGGTCGCGCTGCGCCTGGGCGATCTTCCGCTGGCGGACGGCACGGTGGAATCGGTGCGCGCGCAGCTGGAAACCGAGATCGGCGCGCTGTGTGCCCGCTACGACGCCCGCAACGGCACCAGCGCGGTCAGCCTGCGCACGGCCGCCCGGCTCGCCGCCGAGCCGCTGCTCGACCGACTACCCCTCGGGGTGCGTAGCACGCTGCCCCGAGTCGGGACGGCGCCGGACGACGCTCCGGTCACCGACGACTTCTCCGGCGACCGGGCCGCGGAGGTACACCGACTCGCCGAACTCGGCGCGGCCCGGCTCGCCGATGCGCCCGAGGAAGCGGAAGCGCGTCTGCGGGAAGCGCTGGCGCTCGGTACACCGGTGCTGGACCGGGAGGAGGCCGCCCGGTTGGGCGCGCAACTGGTCATCGCCATCGCGAGCCAGCCGGACCGTGCGCTCGATCTGGCCGACGCCGCGGTGCGCGCCGCCGCACGCTGGGAAGGGCTGTCCGAATCGGACGTGCTGCATCACACGGTGGTGGCCGCGCGCGCGTTCCACCGCGCCGAGCGCCACGGCGAGGCCGTCGCCCTGTTCGAACAGGCGCTGGTCGGCGGGACGCTACCGTATCCGTCCGGCGAGCTGGCGGTGGTGCGCGCGCAGTTCGGCCGGTCCCTGCACGCGCTGGCCCGCCACCGCGAGGCCGCCCGGCAGTTCCTCGAGGCGGCACGGCTGATCGAGCACGACCCGGAGCGGACGCGGCTGCACGCCGAGCTGGCATGGTCGGCCGCCGGCGCACTCGAACAGTGCGGGCAGGACGACGAGGCCGTGGCGGCCTACCACCGCGCCGCCGAACTGTGGGCGGGGCTGGGCGCGGTGGCGGCCCGAGCGCGGTGCGTTCGGGCGGCGGCCTGGCTCCAGGTTTCTCCTGGAGGCGATCCCGAACCGTGGCTCACCTCGATGCGGACGCTGACCGCCGACCTGGCCGCGCTGGCCGGGCAGTCGGCCGAGGCGACGGAGGAACTCGCGCACACCCGCGAGCAACTGGCCCGAATGCTGCGGATCGGCCGGGTGACCGAGACCAGCGCCTGACGCGGTACCACCGGATCCGCGGCGGGCCGGAGTGCGGGCGGGTGTCTCCAGTTCGGTGCCCGCCCCGCTGACCGGCCCGTGCGGGCCGCGCGCGACCCGTTAAGCTCGGCAGTCATGCACGAGACAGGTCGGCGCGGCCGCAAGCTCGGGGTGATGGGCGGCACGTTCGACCCCATCCACCACGGGCATCTGGTCGCCGCCAGCGAGGTCGCGCACCGGTTCGACCTGGACGAAGTGATCTTCGTCCCGACCGGGCAGCCGTGGCAGAAATCGCACAAGCGGGTCAGCCCGGCCGAGGACCGGTACTTGATGACCGTCATCGCGACCGCGTCCAATCCCCGGTTCTCGGTGAGCCGCGCGGACATCGACCGCGGCAAGGTGACCTACACCGTCGACACCCTGCGCGAGATGCAATCGACGTATCCCGACGCCGAGCTGTACTTCATCACCGGTGCGGACGCGCTGGCCAGCATCCTGACATGGCAGGATTGGGCGGAACTGTTCGACTTGGCGAAGTTCGTCGGGGTGAGCCGTCCGGGGTACGAGCTGAACATCGACCATCTCGAGGAGCATCTACGGGATCTCCCGGCGGATGCCGTGACCATGGTCGAGGTCCCCGCGCTGGCGATCTCGTCGAGCGAATGCCGTCGCCGCGCCGCCGAGAACCGGCCGGTGTGGTACCTCGTCCCCGACGGCGTGGTGCAGTACATATCGAAGCGGCACCTGTATGTGCCCGGAGCAGCGGAAGGTAGCTGAGCGTGAGCGAGCGCAGCGAAGGTGCGGGGATGAGCGAGCGAACCCTCGACCAGGCCGTGAGTGCGGTCCAGCCGGAGTCGAGCGCCATGGGGGTGCGGGCATGACCGCGTCGACGGAGTCGGTGGAGATCGCGCAGGTCGCCGCGCTGGCCGCGGACGAGAAGCTGGCGTCCGACGTGGTGGTGCTCGACGTCTCCGAGCAACTGGTGATCACCGACTGCTTCGTGATCGCGTCCGCGCCCAACGAGCGTCAGGTCAACGCCATCGTCGACAACGTCGAGGAGAAGCTCCGCGCGGCCGGGCACAAGCCGGTCCGGCGCGAGGGCACCCGCGAAGGCCGCTGGGCGCTGCTGGACTACGTCGACGTCGTCGTGCACATCCAGCACAACGACGAGCGCAATTTCTATGCGCTGGAACGGTTGTGGAAGGACTGCCCCGTCGTGCCGGTCGCCGGCCTCACCGGGGCCGCGCCGGAGACGCGCGCCGCGGCGACGGAGGACGAGGCGCGATCGTGAGCAGACATGCCGGCGTGCGCACCCTGATCCTGTTGCGCCACGGGCAGACCGAATGGAACGCCACCGACCGGATGCAGGGTCAGATCGACACCGATCTCACCGAACTCGGTCGCCGACAGGCCAAAGAGGCGGCGCGCGAGCTGGTTTCGCGCAATGTCATCGCGATCCACTCCTCGGACCTGCGGCGGGCCTTCGACACCGCGACAGCGCTGGCCGAGCACACCGGGCTCACCGTCGTGCCCGACGTCCGGTTGCGGGAGACCAATCTCGGTGACTGGGAGGGATTGACCCATCTGGAGGTCGACGCCGACTATCCGGGCGCGCGCATGGCGTGGCGGCTGGACGCGCGCTACACCCCGCCCAACGGCGAGAGCAAACTCGAGGTCGGGGCGCGGTCGCTACCGGTGGTGCGGGAGTTGCTGGTCGAGCGACAGGACTGGCCCGGCCGGACTATCATCCTGGTGGCGCACGGCGGGCTGATCGCCGCCCTGACGGCCGCGCTGCTCGACCTGCCGCCACAGAACTGGCCCATCCTGGGAGGACTGGCCAACACCAGCTGGGTGCAGCTCAGCAGTCACGGCCCGAGCATCGACCAGCCGGGCTGGCGTCTGGATGTGTGGAACGCAGCGGCGAAGGTAGCACCGGATGTCCTCTGAAGAGCCGATCAGATCGGTCCCGGACGAATTGTTCCGTAAGGTGTCGGCGAAGCCCGAACGGCAGTTGCCGGACGCCCTGTTCGGCCCGCCACCGGCTCCCCGCGAACCCGAGGCTACGTCCGAAGGAGCTTCGGGCCCGGCCGGAACCGGCGGATCCGAGTCCGCCGACGAATCCGACGCGGAGGACGACGGATCCGGCGACATCGTCACCGGAGCGCAGCCGCAGGCGAACGTCGTCGGCGACACCTCGTCCATCGGCACCGGGAACGACGCTTCCGCCGATTCGGCGGAAGCGCTCGGCGAATCGGTTGCCTCCGCTGCGGATGTTTCTGCGGCAGGGCTCGGTGGATCCGTTGTCGCAGTGGCGGAGTCCGCGGCAGGGCTCGTTCGATCGGATGCCGCGGTGGCGGACGAATCTGCGGCCGCGTTCGGTGTGTCGGTTGCGTCAGCAGTGGACGAGTCCGCGGTCGACGTGATCGCCGAATCGGTTGCTACAGCGGCGGAAGAGCTCGCGCCGGTGCTCGATGAACCGGCGGTGGACGGTCCCGGGGCCGACGCGATCTTCGCGGCGCCCGCACCGGCCGTCGCCGCGACCGAGTCCAACGCAGCGACGACCGAGCCCGCCGGGGCCAGGGAACCCGAACCTGCTCCGGCCGAGTCCGCCACTACTGTTCCGGAATCCGCGACCGCCGACGAGCCCGCCGAAACGCGGGAAGCCGCGCGCCCGGTGCTGCTGGTGATCGCCGATTCCCTGTCCTACTTCGGACCCAAGGGCGGGCTGCCCGCCGACCATTCGCGTATCTGGCCGAATCTCGTTGCCGCCGAGCTGGATTGGGACGTAGAACTGGTCGCCCGCATCGGCTGGACCTGCCGCGACGCCTATTGGGCGCTGATCGGTGATCCCCGGGTGTGGGCGGCGGTGCCGCGCGCCGGCGCGGTGGTCTTCGCCGTCGGCGGCATGGACACGCTGCCCTCGCCGCTGCCGACCGCGCTGCGCGAACTGATCCGCTATGTGCGCCCGCCCGCGCTGCGCCGCGTCGTCCGCGCCACCTACAACTGGCTGCAGCCCAAGCTGTCGAAACTCGGCAGGCCCGTGGCGCTCCCGCCGAAGGTGAGCGTCGACTACCTGGAACAGTGCCGCACCGCGCTGGCACAGTTGCGTCCCGACCTACCGGTCGTCGCGGTGCTGCCCTCGGTGCACAACTGCGAGGCCTACGGTCGCGTGCATTCCGGGCGGCCACGGGCGGTGCAGGCGCTACGCGCCTGGTCGGGCCGTACTTCGGTGCCGCTGGTCGACCTGGGTGAAGCGGTGCGCGACAACATCTTCTCCGGCGAAGCGAACCCGGACGGCATCCATTGGGGCTGGGACGGTCATACGGCGGTGGCCAACGCGATGGTCAAGACCTTGCAGGAGGTTCGGTAGTCCGTGGCAGTCGTGGTCGTCACCGATTCGTCCGCCAGCCTCCCTGCCGAACACCTCGACGAGCTGGATATCGCCGTCGTCCCGCTACACGTCCTGGTCGGTGACCGAGCGATGCGGGAAGGCGTCGACCCGGTCGAGATCGACTACGCGTCCGACACCGTGACCACCTCGGCCGCCTCGCCCGGCGAGCTGCGCGCGGTGTACGAGCGGGCTTGGGAACGCAGCGGCGGCGACGGCGTTGTCGCGGTGCACCTCTCGCGTCGGCTGTCCGGAACGTGGGAGGCCGGTCGGCAGGCCGTGCGCGATATGGACGCCGCGGACCGGGTCCGCCTGGTCGACTCGCTGGGCGCCGGGCTGGCCACCGGGCTGCCCACGCTGGCCGCGGCGCGGCGGGCCAAGGCCGGGGCGCCGCTGGATGTGGTCTACGACGCGGCGGTCGCCGCCGCCGCGCGGGCCCGCACGTTCATCCTGGTCAATCGCACCGAGCAGCTGCGCCGCGGCGGCAGGCTGTCTTCAGCGGCGACGTTCTTCGGCAGCGAGCTGGTCACCAAGCCGCTGCTGCACATCGTCGAGGGACGGCTGGAACTGCGCGAGAAGGTCAGGACACGCTCCAAGGCGTACGTGAAACTCGTCGCCGCGGCGGTCGACGCGGCGGGTGAGGACGGCGCCGCGCTTGCCGTGCAACACCTCGGCGCCGAGGACGCCGCCCACACCATCGCGGGCCAGCTGCGCGAACTCGTCCCCGGCATCCGAGAACTCATCGTCGCCGAATTCGGGCCCGCGCTGGCGGTGCATCTCGGCGTGGGAGCGCTGGGCGTGCTGGTCGTCCCGGGCGGGTGTCACTGAGCGTTTCCGAACGGCGGGTCGGACAATGAATTCGGTGATCCGATCGCTCGTGCGGCACCGGCGGTCCGGCTAGCGTCGGGGGATGAGTTCTGTGCGCCCGCCGCTCACTGTGACCGCGGTGGACTGGGAGCATCCGGACGCGGTGACATTGCGTGACGAGATGGCCGCCGAGGTCGGGCCGCGTTACGCCCATCTGGCGAGACAGTTGCCCACGAACCCGAATGCGGTCGACCCGGCCACCGTGCACAGCACGTTCGTGGCGTACTCCGACGGTCCGGTCGGCCACGCCGCGTTGCGGTGGAACGCGGAGGACCTCGAGGTCAAGCGGATGTTCGTCCGCCCAGCGCATCGCGGTTCCGGGCGCTGCGGTGTTGTTGCTCACCGCGGCAGAGGATGCCGCCCGGGCGGCCGGGCGCCCTCGGTTGATCCTGCAGACCGGTCACCTGCAACCGGAAGCCGTACGCTTCTACGAACGTAGTGGCTACCATCGGATCCCGATTTTCTCGCCGTACGAGGTGCTCCCCTTGTCGAATTGCTTCGCCAAGGATTTGGGCTGACCCGAATTACTTTCTTCCGCCTGCGGTCGGGTTGCGGCGTCGTTGTCCGGTTGCTTACGCGAGCGTCGGGATGAGCGTTGTCCCGCCGTCGCTGCGTCGGGGCGCGGACGGATTCGCTGCCCCGATGTCTCGGTTGGTCGTCGCGGCCGGTCGGAAATCGGTGGCGACCACCGCGCTTCGGTCGAGTGCGACCGTTCGGGCGGGCGTCGAGCGGGGAAGGCGCGTATGCGTAGTCGACGGCGCGTCGGGATGACGACTCCGACCGGTCGACCGCGAGTTGTGCACAGTCCGGGTGTTCTCAACAGGTTCGTCGAATCGGCAAGTCGGACCGATTTTCTCGCCGGTCGGCGGCACTACCGTCGCCGCCATGTCACGACAGGACGAACGCGAGCGGGTACGACGGCGATTGGGAGAGCTGACCGCCCGGGTCGGCGCGAGCAGAACGGCCGGTGCGGGCATCGGGGCGGCCGAGCCGGACGCAGAGCGCGGGCCGTCCGGCTGGGCGACGGCGCGTTCCCCGCGCGGCGAGCCCCCGCGCAGCGCCGACCATCAGGACAGTGCGCGCCGCACGAAATCTGCCCGCGCAACGGCCGCCGACCAACGCCCGGGACGATCGGGCATGGCGGTGCTACCGCCGCTCGCTACCGAAAGCGCGGTGGATCACGGATCGAAGACGAGTCGCGCGGCGCGTGTCGACGGCTTCGGTCCAGTGGCCGGAAAGGGGCGCTCGGTGGCTCGGGACGTCGGTGCGGCGGCTTCCCGCGCGGGGTCCGAGCAGGACGCAGACGGGCACGGCTCGGCACACTCCAGTGGCGTCGCCGATGGCGCTGCGCACCAGCGTGACCCGCTGCCGGAGGAGAGTTCGGGCGGTACCGGGAAGTGGGATCTGCTCCGGCTGTCCGGCGCTCCGGCGCCCGATCGGGAAGCCGAAGACGATGTCGGTCGCATCCGGTCTCCCGGCTGGCTGGAGGAGCCGACGGCCGGACCGCACTGGCGGCGTCGGCTCGTGCCCGAACGGTTCCGGGGCATCCGGCTGGACCCGGGCCGTCGCGGAGTACGCGCACTCGCGCTGGTCGGAATCGCCGCGATGGTCATCGCCGGGGTGATGGCTTTCCGTGAGCGCCCGATCGCTCGCCCGGTGCCGCCGGCGATCGGGCAAGTCGCCGTCGCGGCGACACCCGGCTCTCCCGCACCGGTGGGCGCCGTCAGAGAATCACCAAGGCGTGCCGAGCCCGGCCCGCCGACGGCCGAATTGGTAGTCAGTGTGGTCGGTTTGGTCCAGCGCACCGGTTTGGTCCGCCTGCCCGAAGGTTCCCGTGTCGCGGACGCGCTCGCCGCGGCGGGCGGCCCGAGCGCGGGTGCGGACACCACCGGCCTGAATCTGGCCCAGCGGTTGTCGGATGGCGATCAGGTGCTGGTGGGGCCGGTCGCGCCGAGCTCCGGCGCGCCGCAGCAGGGCAGCAGCACGATCGGTGCGGGCGGTCGTCCCTCCTCCGGGTCCGCCGCCGCACCGAGCCGTCCGTCGAGCCCGGCGGGCCGGATCGACCTGAATACGGCCTCCGAAGCCGAACTCGACGCGCTTCCCGGTGTAGGGCCTGTCACCGCTCGCGCCATTGTCGGCTGGCGGACGACCAACGGCCGCTTCACGTCGGTCGAGCAACTCGGCGAAGTCGACGGCATCGGTCCGGCCCGCCTGGCCCGGTTGCGCGATCTGGTGCGCGTATGACCGCCGGGGGATCGACGGAATCTCACCGACGGGGCGGATCTCGCCCGAAGTCGCCGGCCGGTCCCAGCACCGAAGACATCCGAGACCAGCAGGAGGGCGCTTCGGCGGAGGAACCGGGCACCGTACAGGTGCTGGACGCTCGTCTGCTACCCGCCGCGTTGTGCTGTTGGGGCGCGACCATTGTGGCGGTGGCAGCGGGGTGGCGGGCGGGGGTTGCGCTGGCGGTCGCGTTGACGGTCTCGGCCATCGGGCTGTGGATGCTGCTGCTGTGGGCCCTCGCGCACCGCGGCGAACGCCGGCGGGCGGTAGCGGTGGTGGCGCTCGCGGCGGTGCTGCTGGGTGCGGGATTCGCGGCTGCCGCGGCATGGCGGGAACATCGCGTGGCGACCCACCCGCTGCGGGCGGCGGCGGGACAGTCCGTGCAGGTGGTGGTCACACCGACGGACGACCCGAAACCGTTGCGTGGCAGAGTCTCCGGTGCGGATCGGCAATGGGTGGTACGCGCGGATCTGCGAGAGTACCGGCGCGGTGGTGTGACCGTCCATACCGGCGGCGCGGTGGTCGTCCTCGCCTCCGGCCCGGAGTGGGCCGGCTTGTCGCCGGGCGGGCCGGTCGAGTTCCGCGCCCGGGTGGAACAGCCGCGCCGGGCCGACCTCACCGTCGTGACCCTCCTCGCGCAAGGATCACCCGCCGCCGGGCCGCTGCCCTGGTGGCAGCGCGGCGCCGATACGGTGCGCGCCGCCTTCGCCGCATCGGCCGTGCGCGCACTGCCGTCCGACTCCGCGGGGCTGCTGCCCGCGCTGGTCGTCGGGGACACCTCAGCGCTGTCCGAGCAAGTGCGCGAGAACTTCGAGATCGCCGGGCTGCAGCACCTGACGGTGGTCAGCGGGGCGAATTTCACCATCTTGCTTTCGGTCGTGTTGTTCGTCGTGCGCCTGCTGACGCTCGGCCCGCGCGCCGCCGCGGCCGTCGCCGCCGCGGCCTTGCTCATGTTCGTGGTCGTCGCGCGGCCGGACCCCAGTGTGTTGCGCGCCGGCGCGATGGGCGCGATCACCCTGCTGGCCGTGCTCACCGGTCGGCGTAAGCAGGCGCTGCCCGCGCTGTGCGCCGCGATCATCGCGTTGCTCGCCCTGTGGCCCGCGCTCGCCGTCAACGCGGGGTTCGCGCTGTCGGTCGTCGCGACGGGCGGCCTGATTCTGCTGGCGCCGAACTGGGCCGACTGGCTGCGCGCCCGGGGATGGTGGCGGGTGGCCGCCGAGACCGTCGCCGTGTCCGCCGCGGCGTTCGTGGTGACGACGCCGATCGTCATCGCGCTCACCGGGCGGCTCAGCCTGGTCGCGGTGCTCGCGAATGTGCTGGTCACCCCGGTCATCGCGCCGGTCACCGTCGCCGGGGCGGGCGGAGCGGTGCTGGCGAGCCTGTGGTCACCCCTCGCCGACCTGGTCCTGCGCTGCGCTGCGCCACCGCTGTGGTGGTTGCTGTGGGTGGCCCGCCAGGCGGCGGCGCTGCCCGGCGCCTCCGTCGCGGTGCCGGGCGGAGCGGTCGGGGGAGTGGTCGCGGGTGTCGTCGTAGCGATCGTGGTCGCGGCCTCGCGTGCCCGAGCCGTGCGGCGGGTCGCCGCCGCGATGGTGCTCGGTGTCGCGGTGGTCCTGGTGCCGGTGCGGATCTGGCATCCGGGCTGGCCGCCCAGCGGCTGGGTCTTCGCGGCCTGCGATGTCGGACAAGGAGACGGTCTGGCGCTGTCGGTCGGCCCCGGCGCCGCGGTCGTGATCGATGTGGGGCCGGACCCGCGCCCGATTCGTACCTGTCTGGACCGGTTGCGCATATCGCGCATCCCCCTGTTGATCCTCACCCATCCGCACGCCGACCATATCGACGGGCTCGCCGGCGCGTTGCATGGTCGCGCGGTCGACGCGATAGCCGTCGGAATTCACGAACTCGACGGGCTTCCGCCGCCTGCGTCACCCGGCGAAGCCCATCGGGTGCCTCCGGACGTCGGTCTCGGATGCGGTTCCCCGCCGACACCGGCTGCGGGCGGATACGGCCGCACCGGTTTCGGAAAAACCTATGGGGAAGATGACCGAAGCCGTTTGGTCGGTCAGAGCGGGATGCGAAGCGTGTCGCCCGCAGATCGTCGTCCTTCTCAACGGGAGTGGCATACGCAAATAGCCTGTAGCCCAGCGGAATACGCGAGTGGAAGGCCGGCGCGTTCCTCGGGTGAGGTGGGCGCCCCTGTCTCAGGTCTCGCCCAGGTCGTGACCATCGCCGGAGGCGCGGGCGTGCCGCTGGTGGAATTGTCGGCCGGAAACCTGCTGAGTTTCGGGTCGATCGAGCTCGAGGTGCTCGCGCCGTCCACAAACGGCCCGCGACCGGTTCGGGGCGCCGAAACCGAGGACGCCAATGACCGTTCGGTGGTCGTCACCGCCCGCACGCCCGCAGGACGCCTCCTGCTCACCGGGGACATCGAGGCGTCCGCCCAGCGCGCGCTGATGCGGCCCGGGTTTCCCATTCAGGCGGACGTGCTCAAACTCCCGCACCACGGATCACGCACCACCACACGCCAGTTCCTCGACGCGGTGCGTCCTCGGCTCGTACTGGTCAGCGTCGGCGTCGGCAACACCTTCGGACATCCCGATGCCGCGGTGTTGGCGGACTTGTCCGCCCTCGGCGCGACGGTGGTCCGCACCGATCGGCAAGGTGACCTCGTGGTCTCCGGCAGCGACGGCAACCTCCGCGTGACGAGTGCGCGATGACGACCGGCGGGCACGAGATGCCAGGGGCGACTCGAAGCCCACGCGATCGGGCCTCTACCGCTCTGACGGCGACCCGAGCGGCCGAATGCTGCGCCCCCTGGGGTGCATCCGGATGCTGTGGCCCCCTGGGGTGCGGTGGGATCCGGTTACTGCGAGCCCCGTCGGGTGCAGGAACGCGATGCGGTTCGGATGCCATTCGGTGGGCCGGATCCGCTAGCGCGGAACCGCCGGGAGCCGTGGCGGACAGAAGTTCGGGCGCAGTGCGAGCCGTGGCTCGGTCCGATGGGGTCGGCGGGAGCCGAGCATCGCGGTCTGCCGGGTGGCGGGGCCACGATATCCGGTGGGCTGGGGGAGGTGAGGTGTCGGTCCCGGATCGTAGGATCGGGCTGTGGACGAGCGCGGCGAACAGAGCAATCCGGCAATGCCGTCGAGCACGGTGCCCTCCTGTCTCGGGGAAACGCTGTCGTGAGCGAGCGACCAGCGCCGGTGCACCTGGTACTCGGGGAAGAAGAGTTGCTGATCGAGCGGGCGTTGAGCGCGCTGACCGCGCAGATCCGGGCGCTGGCTCCCGATCCGGACGCGGTGCCCGTCGATCGACTGCGCGCGGGGGACGCCAGCACCGCGGAACTGGCGGAACTGCTGAGCCCGTCGCTGTTCGCCGAAGACCGGGTGATCATCCTGGAGGCCGCGGCCGAGGCGGGCAAGGACGCGGTCGCGGTGATCACCGAGGCTGCGCAGAGCCCGCCCGAGGGCGTGGTGCTCGTCGTTCTGCACTCCGGAGGTGGCCGGGCCAAGGCGCTCGCTCCCGCCTTGCAGAAAGCCGGGGCCGTTACTCATGACTGCGCGAAGCTGACCAAAGCCGCCGAGCGCGTCGAGTTCGTGCGCGGTGAGTTCCGCACCGCCGGCGTGCGGGTATCCGGCGAGGTCGTCCAAGTGGTGCTGGAGACAGTGGGCTCGGACCTGCGTGAGCTGGCGGCGGCGTGCGGGCAGTTGGCCGCGGACACCGGCGGGAAGATCGATGTGGCGGCCGTGCGCCGCTACTACTCGGGCAAGGCCGAGGTCTCCGGATTCGACGTGGCCGAACTCGCGGTGGCCGGCGATCGCCCCGGTGCCATGGAGGCGCTGCGGTGGGCGAACGACCGTGGCGTGCCGCACGTCCTGCTCGCCGACGCGCTCGCCGACTCGGTGCACACCATCGCGCGCGTCGGCTCGGCGGGCCGCGGTGATCCGTTCAAACTGGCCCAGCAACTCGGCATGCCGCCGTGGAAGGTGAAGAAGGCGCAAGCCCAGGCCCGCAACTGGACCCCCGCGACCATCGGCTCCGCCCTCCAGGTCGTCGCCACCCTCAACGCCGATGTGAAGGGCGGCGCCGCCGATACGGGCTACGCGTTGGAACACGCCCTCACCCGAATCCTCGATCTGCACGGGACGGGCTGATCGCGCCTGATTCGATCAGCCCGCCGACATCGACCAGGTCGAGTGATCAGCTCACACGATCAGTGCCACGTCGGCATGCCGGTCGCAGCGAGAACTGGCCGGGGTCGAGGACGCGCGCGGAGTACGAGGCGTCGCTGGAGTTTCACCACGGTCGGCGCGACGCCGGAGGGCACCTGCCGTCTTCGCGCCCCGGCACCAGCGATGTGCCATGCTCGGAGTCCTCGCTGTAATCCAGGACCGGGGTCCGGTGGTCCGATCGGACAACCAAAGTTACTGTGGAGAAACAGTTTGGTTCGTTACGGCATCGGGGCACGGGCCTGTAACGCGCTGGTGAGCCGTTCTACACCCGTGCCGGTCAACCCGGCCAGCCCCGCCGCGCGACCGGTCGCCACGAGCAGCAGATCGCTGAGCGGTCCGCCGATCTCGGCTGTCCCGGTACCCGACGACCACTCCGCGTCGGTGGCCACGAGACGGATACCGCGCAGCCGCTGCTGGCTGCCGTAGAACCGGCTGCGCAGCACGTGTTCCAGCCCGACGACGGCTTGCTCGACGGGCACGACGCGTCGCCGGCCGAGCGGACGGGCGATGTCCTGCCCATGAATCATGGTGTCCACCAGCGGGTCCAGTGGCCCTGCTCCTGGCGCCCGCCGGGTCCACGCGGCGCCTTCCCGCAATTGCGCGATCAGTTCGGTGGGTGAGTACCGACGCGCTCGCTCGCGCGCCATCCGCTCCGTCATCCGGTTCCAGTCGCCACGCGCCCGGAGGATTCCAGCGATCGTCGCACCGAGGGTGACCCGATTGGACAGGGTCAGGTGGGCCAAGACGTCGTGCACGGTCCAGCCCGGGCACAGGGACTCGACCGCCCACTCGGGGTAGTCCAGGTCGTCGAGGAAGTCCGCGAGCCCGAGACGTTCGGCGCGCGTCCAGTTCGTGATCTTGTCCAAGTCCATGGTCGTCCTCCGCGGTCGGTGTTGTCACCGATGTGGACGGTGCGGAGGCCCCGAACTGATCGAAGGGTGATTCGCCGCACGCGCAGCGATGATCAGCCGCGCCCTTCGATTTTCAGATCGCCGAAGGTGACGCTTCGGGTCATCGGGCGGTTCAGGAATTCGTGCGGGAATCCGAGCTCCACCGCGCCGGCTTGGTCGAGCCGGGCGAGCTGAGTGGCGTCGAACTCCACGTCGAGCGCGCCGAGGTTGTCCTCCAGTTGCGCGGCGGTGCGCGCGCCGATGATCGGCGACGTGACCGCGGGATCGAGCAGCGTCCACGCCAGCGCCACTTGCGACGGGCTTCTGCCGATCTCGCCCGCGACCTGCTTCACCACGTCGGCGATGGCGAGCCCGCGTTCGGTGAGCGAGCCGTTGGCGGCGGCCACGTTCTTGCGGCTGCCCTCGGGCGATCCGTCCACTTCGTGGTCCAGGTCGGCGCGGCTGTACTTACCGGTGAGCACGCCGCTGGCCAGCGGCGACCACGGGATCACGCCGAGCCCGAGTTCGCGTGCCATCGGGATGAGATCACGCTCGACGGTCCGCTCGATCAGGCTGTACTCGATCTGCAGCGCGATCAGCGGTGACCAGCCGCGCAGGTCGGCGATGGTCTGCATCCGCGCGATCTGCCAGGCCGGTGCGTCGGAGATGCCGACGTAGAGCACTTTGCCCGAGCGCACCAAATCGTCCATGCCGCGCAGGATTTCCTCGACCGGGGTCAGGAAGTCCCAGGCGTGCAGGTAGAGCAGGTCGATGTAATCGGTTTTCAGCCTGCGCAAGCTGGCCTCCACCGAACCGACCATGCTCTTGCGGTGGTTGCCGCCGGAATTCGGGTCGCCGGGGCGGCGCAGCATGGTGTATTTGGTGGCCAGCACCAGGCTTTCGCGGTTGTCCGCGGTGAATTCGCCGAGCAGTTGCTCTGAGGTGCCATTGGTGTACTGATTGGCCGTGTCGATGAAGTTGCCACCTCGGTCGACGTAGGTGTCGAAGATCTTGCGGGCCTCGTCCCGGTCCGCGCCCCAGCCCCAGTCGGCGCCGAAGGTCATGGTTCCCAAGGACAGGGGAGACACCCTGAGGCCGGAGCGGCCGAGCAGCCGGTAGGTGTCGAGGGTGCGGGCTCCGGACATGTCCAGCTCCTTGTGTTTCGCGATGCCATGTGGTCGGAAGCCAGTTTTCAACGGCGCGCGCGGCCCAGTAAGGGAAGCTTCATCCTGGGAAGCCCAGTCCTAGGCAGCCGTAGGATCGACGGTGATGACTGGCACGGTGAACCCCATACCGCGCCGCGACCTCAGGCCCGGCCGCGGCAGCCCGCGTAACCATGGTGGGCCCGGGAGCGGCGCCGCGTCGGCGCAGCACCACGATCCCAGGGCCGACGGCGGCCCACGGAACGACAGTGGGCCAGGGCCGGGCGCGGACCCGGCCGAAAGTCTCGGTCCCGAGCGCGGCCCAGGCGGTGGCAGCTCGCCTGACCCTGGCGGCCCCGGAAGTGGCCCGGACCCGGCTCAGCGCCGTGATCTCGGGCCGGGCAGTGGGAGTCCGCGCACCCACGCGGGGTCCGGCAGTGGGGCGGATCGGGTGCACGAGATGGCAGCGTTCCTCCGTGCCCGCAGGGAGCGGTTGACGCCGGCCGATCTCGGTTTGCCGCAGCGCAGGCAGACGCGCCGGACCCCCGGGTTGCGGCGGGAAGAGGTCGCCGAGCTGGCGGGCGTGAGTACCGACTACATCGTGCGGCTGGAGCAGGGGCGGGGCCTGCGACCGTCGGTGGAGGTGCTGAACGCGCTGGCGCGGGCGCTGTGCCTGAACGACGACGAGCGCGCCTACCTGTTCGATCTGGCGCTGCAGCGGCAGCCCGACCACGGCAAGCCGAGCACGGTGCCCTCGCCCGCGCTGGCCATGCTGGTGTGTGACCTCTCGCCGTTGCCCGCGATGCTGGTCAATCACCGTTACGACATCCTGGCCTGGAACCGGGAGATGGCGGCGTTGATCACGGATTTCGGCGCGCTGCCGGAGCGGCAGCGCAACTCCATGTGGCTGTGCCTGCTCGACCCGAGCATGCGGGATTTCTATGTCGAGCGGGAACGCATCATCCGGGAGGGCATCGCGGATCTGCGCGCGGCGTGGGCCGCGCACCCGGACGACCGGGCGCTGGCCGAGTTGATCGCCGAGTTCACCGAGTACAGCGCGGAGTTCGAGCAGGCGTGGGCCCGCCACGACGTGCGGGTGCAGGGGCGGGGCAACAAGCCGTTGCGGCATCCGCTGGTGGGTCCGCTGGTCGTCAGCTACGAGGTGCTGATGCCCGTGCAGGATCCCGACCAGCGGATCATCATCTACCGCGCCGCGGACGCGGAATCCCAGTCGGCGCTCGACCGGCTCGTCGCCGCCCTGGATGCGCCGTGACCGGGCGTCATTCCGCCGAGCTCAGCACCAGTTCGCCGTCGTCGTCCGCGTCCTCGTAGCGGCCTTCCCACTCCTCGTAGGCGGGCACGTCCTCGTCCCGGGTGACGATCCACTCCAACGAGTAACCGCCGTCGTCGTCGGGAACGAGCACATTCTCGATCTTCAGTCCGAAGCCGAGCACCTCGGCCGCGCGGATCACGTCCGGCAGATCCTCGGCGCGGACGACCGTCTGATTGGCATACACGGTTACCATGCGCGGAATGGTAGCTGGAACCTCTGACACGGCGGGGGCCGAATCTTGAAAGCCCAGGTAGAACGGCCTCACAGCCAGGTTGCCGCCCGGGCACGACAAAAGCCGCCGTGGTCATCGAGGCCACGGCGGCTGCGTCACAGCACGAGCGCGGTACCGGCCTGCGGTACCGGGTGGATCAAATCTTGTTGAAGGCCAGCGCCAGCGCCGACTTCTTGTTGGCGGCCTGGTTGGCGTGGATGACGCCCTTCGAGGCGGCCTTGTCCAGCTTGCGGCTGGCGAACTGCAGGCGCTCGGCGGCGGCTTCCTTGTCACCGGCGGCCGCGGCCTCGCGGAAGCCGCGGATGGCGGTGCGCAGCGCGGACTTGACCGACTGGTTGCGCTTGCGCGCTTCCTCGTTGGTGCGGATCCGCTTCAGCTGGGACTTGATGTTGGCCACGCCGGTTCCTCGTGTTCCTGTCTGGTAGGTCTGTCCTGGGAAAGTTCGTCGAGCGCGCGACATACCCGAGGTGGACGGGTAACGCAGCGCCGAAGGTCGAGGTTACCAGTCGCCGTCCGGCACACGAAATCGACACCCGACCGGTCGAATCGCGGGTGACGGGCTCGCGTTCCGCCGGGCAGCGGGGCGTTCGGCTGATCCCAGCCTTGGAGATCGGACTGCGCGGCGTCCCGGGAAGACCGGCGGCTACGTGTTTCCGGCGTCGCGGTACCGGCCAGGGCGCCGCGAGTCGATCCGGCCCAGCTATCTCGGGGCCCGCACCGCTGCCCGGCGCGGGATATCAGCACCGGGTGAGCAGCGCGTGCGGCGGGATAACAACATAAACGGCAGCTTCACCTGCGCTGATAGCATCCCTCCGCCGGCCGGGGCCATGGCGGGGTCGATGCTGCCCGGTGTCTTCTCCGGCGGCGCTCGACCGGTCCAGAAGTCGTTGTAGAGATCATCCGACTCGCGTAGCGTCCTCAGAGCAACCGTTGCTGTTCGAGCGGCTCTGTTGTCGAAGCGGTACCACGACTCGTCCGAGTACATGTCTGGAACGCGGAAGGTGGACAGATGTCTCCAACGGCCCAGGAAATGGTCGAAGAGGTTGTCGAGAACAAACCGATCCCCGAGAGCAAGAAGTGGGGCGCCGAGGCGCTCGGCACCTTCGTCCTGGTGATGGGTGGCGTCGGCACCGCGGTGCTGGCGGGGAACAAGGTCGGTCCGCTGGGTGTCGCGCTGGGCTTCGGTCTGTCGCTGATGTTTCTCGTCTACTCCATCGGGCCGATCTCGGGCTGTCACGTCAACCCGGCGGTCACCCTGGGGCATCTGTTGCTCGGCAGGCTCAGCGGCGTGTCCGCGGCCGGGTATGTGATCTCGCAGTTGATCGGCGGGCTCCTCGCCGGACTCGTGCTGTTCGCGCTGGCCAAGAACCTGCCGTCGTACGACCGGTCGGTCGACGGTCTCGGCGCGAACGGGTGGGGCAAACACAGTCCGTCGGCGATCCGGGGGCCACTGGGCGAGGTGGTCGTGCAGAACGGGTTCGGGATCGCCGCCATGATCATCGTCGAGGTGATGCTCACGGCGCTGCTGGTGTTCGTGGTGCTGTCGTCCACCGACCAGCTCTCGGACGTGCCGTTGGCCGGCCTGTCCATCGGCGTCACGCTGGCGGTGATCCACTTGGTGTCGATCCCGGTGGACAACACCTCGGTGAATCCGGCCCGCAGTCTTGCCGTGGCGCCTTATCAGGACGGCGCGATGGGGCAGGTCTGGGCTTTCATCGTGTTCCCGCTGATCGGCGGGGGCCTCGGCGCGCTGCTGTACGGCCTGCTGTTCGGCCGTTCCCGCGACATGATCTCCTGACCGGCGCGTTCGCGCCCGGGTCATCGGCCCGCGGCATCGTCAGCTCGCCGCTCGCTCCTGCGGGCCGTCGCATACCAGGGTGACCAAGGCGGGGAGGGGGAACAGCAGCAAGAAGAGGTTGGGCGCCCACCACAGCGGGCTGAAATCGCCGCGCAGCGTCCAGAATGCCAGGGCTTGCAGCCCGGCCACGCTGGTCAGCGTCAAGGAGATGGTCATCAGGGTGCGTCCGCCCGGCCCGCGGCACAGGCTCGCCAGGCCGGTGGCGCTCGCGGCGAGGTCCAGCACGAGGAACGAGTAGTTCCAGTCGCCGAGGATCGGGTCGGCGTAGTCCTTGTAGGCCCATTCGGGCGGGATCACCCGGGCGAACGCGATCGCCCAGTAGAGCAGGAAACCGACGTCGGTGACCAGCATGGCGATCTTGGTCGGCCCGAGTACGCGCGACATGTCGTCCTCAGTGCCAGGCGTATTCGGCGCAGAGCCGGTGGGCGACCAGGTCGAAGGTCTTGCGCGGCAGGATCGCGCCCTCCCTGCGTATGCCCGCCTCCGGCACGTCGAGCACCCGATCCAGCCGCACCCAGCTCGGACGGCCGTCGTGGTCCCAGGACCCGCTGCCGATGCCGATCCAGTTGCGGTCGTAGGCGCGTTCCGGATTCGACGACAGCATCAGGCCCAGCAGCGTGCGCCGATCGCGGCCGACCACCAGCACGGGCCGGTCCTTGCCGTTGCTCGGGTCCTCTTCGAACGGCACCCAGGTCCAGACGATCTCCCCGGGATCGGCCCGGCCGTCCAATTGCGGCGAGTAGACGATCTGCCGGGCCCGTTCGGCGGTGGGGACCGGTATCGACGCGGCGGGCCGCACCGCGACGCCCCCGTTCGTGCGCCGCTGGGCCAGCGACCCGACGAGCCGGTCGACGAGCCGGGGACCCTGCTGCTTGACGATCTTTGGACCCTGTTGCTTAGCGAGGAGGCCGATCTGCTTGCCGAGGGAGTTCCAACTTCGGGCCATCTCAGGAGAATAACGGCGCACCCGCCGCTTCTCACCCGCGTGGGATCCGTTGTGTCACCGAGGTCGTTCGCCGCCCGAGGAAACCGCGCGCCATACGGACCGGCGAACCGAGGGTCCGCCGCCCGAGCACACTTCCGACCCGCCCGGATGCGAGTCCTACGAGCACCGTTCGCGGCCCGTCTCGCGTTCCAGCGACCGAAGCGCATGCGACGAAGTCGCGAGTCTCGGTCGCTCGAACGCGAGACTTCCCGGGGCCGTGAACACGCAGCACCGCAGGCGCTGCAAAAACCAGCAGAGCAGCATGGGACGATGGACGGCAGTTTGCCGATACCCATGAGGAGTGGAGTGCCCGCCAGCTTCGCCGACACGACGTTCACCGATCCCGCCCGGATCCGGAACTTCTGCATCATCGCGCACATCGACCACGGCAAGTCGACGCTGGCCGACCGGATGCTGCAACTGACCGGTGTGGTCGAGGAGCGGCAGATGCGTGCGCAGTATCTGGATCGGATGGATATCGAGCGCGAACGCGGCATCACCATCAAGGCCCAGAACGTGCGGTTGCCCTGGACGCCGAGGACGGGCGAGCACGCGGGCACCGATTTCGTGCTGCACCTCATCGACACCCCCGGCCACGTGGACTTCACCTACGAGGTCTCCCGTGCGCTGGAGGCGTGTGAGGGCGCGATCCTGCTGGTCGACGCCGCGCAGGGCATCGAGGCGCAGACGCTGGCCAACCTGTACCTGGCGCTGGACAAGGATCTGACGATCATCCCGGTGCTGAACAAGATCGACCTGCCCGCCGCGGACCCGGAGCGCTACGCCGCCGAGCTGGCGCACATCGTCGGCTGCGAGCCGTCGGACGTGCTGCGCGTCTCCGGCAAGACCGGCGAGGGCGTGACGGATCTGCTCGACCAGGTGATCGCCCAGGTACCGCCGCCGGTCGGCGAGGCCGACGCGCCCGCCCGCGCGATGATCTTCGACTCGGTCTACGACACCTATCGCGGCGTGGTCACCTACGTCCGCGTGGTGGACGGCAAGCTGACCCCGCGCGAGAAGATCAAGATGATGTCCACCGGCGCCACGCACGAGCTGCTGGAGATCGGCATCGTCTCGCCCGAGCCGAAGCCGACCAGGGGGCTCGGCGTGGGCGAGGTCGGTTACCTGATCACGGGCGTGAAGGACGTGCGTCAGTCCAAGGTCGGCGACACGGTGACCGGTGCGCGCGGCGGCGCGAGCGAACCGCTCACCGGATATCGCGAGCCGCGCCCGATGGTGTACTCCGGCCTGTATCCGGTGGACGGCTCCGACTATCCGGATCTGCGCGACGCGCTGGAGAAGTTGCAGCTCAACGACGCCGCCCTGACCTACACGCCGGAGACTTCGGTGGCGCTCGGGTTCGGCTTCCGCTGCGGCTTCCTCGGCCTGCTGCACATGGAGATCACCCGCGAGCGCCTGCAGCGCGAGTTCGACCTCGACCTGATCTCGACCGCGCCGAACGTGGTGTACCGGGTGGAGATGGAGGATGGCGCCGAGCACGTGGTCACCAACCCCTCGTACTGGCCGGAGGGCAAGGTCAAAACGGTGTACGAGCCGGTCGTGAAGTGCACGATCATCTCGCCGAGCGAATTCATCGGTTCGATCATGGAGCTGTGCCAGTCCCGTCGCGGCGAACTCGGCGGCATGGACTACTTGTCGGAGACCCGCGTCGAGCTGCGCTACACCATGCCGATGGCGGAGATCATCTTCGACTTCTTCGACTCGCTGAAGTCGCGCACTCGCGGTTACGCGAGCTTGGACTACGAGGAGTCGGGCGAGCAGGAGTCGCAGCTGGTGAAGGTGGACATCCTGTTGCAGGGCGAGGCGGTGGACGCGTTCAGCGCGATCGTGCACCGTGACGCGGCCCAGGCCTACGGGCACAAGATGACCACCAAGCTGCGCGAGCTGATCCCCCGCCAGCAGTTCGAGGTGCCGATCCAGGCCGCGATCGGGTCGAAGATCATCGCCCGCGAGAACATCCGCGCCATCCGCAAGGACGTCCTGGCCAAGTGCTACGGCGGTGACATCAGCCGCAAGCGCAAGCTGCTGGAGAAGCAGAAGGAAGGTAAGAAGCGGATGAAGACGATCGGCCGGGTCGACGTCCCGCAGGAAGCCTTCGTGGCCGCGCTGTCCTCCGACGCCGCTTCGGACAAGCCGAAGGACAAGAAGTAGGCGGCTAGCCCGCCGTGCGCAGCCGTACGCGCAGGCGGGCGCCGCCCAAGGGGCTCTCGCCGAGTTCCGCGGTGCCGGAGTGCAATTCGGCCTGCTGGCGGACCAAGGCCAGACCGAGGCCGGAGCCGGGGGAGCCGGGCCCTTTGACGAAGCGGTCGAAGGCGTCGGCGCGCAGCGCCTCGGGGATGCCGTGGCCGTCGTCGTCGACGTGGATTTCCACGGTGTCCTCCGGACCGGACCGCGCGGTGACGGTGACGGTTCGGGCACGACCGTGTTGCACGGCGTTGGCGACGGCGTTCGTGACGATGAGCAGGACGCCGCCGGGCAGACCGGTGACGGTGACCGGGGCGCATTCGGCGAGCCGGACGTCGACTCCGGGATGCCTGCGCCGGGCGTCGTGCACCGCCCGGTCCAGGGTGTCGCAGAGGTCGAACGGTTCGAAGACGTCCGGCTCGGTGAGTTCGCCGAGCGCGAGGCGTTCCAGGTCGGTCAGGGTGTTCTCGATCTGCCGCTCGGCCAGCAGTACCTCGGACAGGATCGCGCCGCGCTGCTCGTCCGGTATCGCTTTGGTGGCAAGTACCTGCAGGTCGGTGCGCAAAGCCGTGAGCGGCGTCCGCAATTCGTGCGCGCAGACCGAGGCGAAGTCGCGCGCGCCGCTCAGCGCGCGCTGGGTGGCGCGGTGCGCGGCCTCCAGCCGGGCGAGCATGCGGGTGATCGCGTCGGAGAGTTCCTCGGCTTCCCGCGCGCCCCGGCCGGACAAGGGCGGCAGTTCCTCCAGGGTGTCGATGCGATGGGTGGCGTCGGCCAGGCGGCGCAGTGGACGCGCGGCGAATCCGGCCAGGAACCAGCCGAGCAGGGCGGCCAGGAGCGCGCCCGCGACGCCGATGCCGAACCCGATGCGCTGACTGCGGTGAATGGCCGACGCCACGACATCGCGGTCGGGATCGAGCGCGACCAGCACGCCGGGCAGACCGTCGACCCGGGCGATCGCCGCGTCGGCGGGCGCACCCGGCCCGCGTGCGTCCGCGGGCGCCTGCCGGGGGGACAACGGGGCCGCGGCCGGTGGACCCGGTTGCGCGGGAACCGCTTCCAGCGGCCCGGCGACGCGCACCGCCATCGAGGAGACGGTCTCGTCCAGCTGGCGTTCGCCGGTGGCGTCGAGCAGAGCCGCGAAGGTGATCGTCAAGGTGAGCGCGACCAGCGCCGCGACCACCCCCGAGACGACGGCCACCCGGGTGCGCAGCGACGGTGACCTGCTCATGGTTCCTCCCGGAGGACGAAGCCGACGCCGCGCACGGTGTGGATCACCCGGGGCACGTCGTCCGCCTCCAGTTTGCGTCGCAGATAGGAGACGAACACGTCGACGACGTTGGTGTCGGTGGGGAAGTCGTATCCCCAGACGGCGGACAGGATCCGCTCGCGGCCGAGCACGATGCCCGCGTGCTCGGCGAGCAGGGCGAGCACCTCGAATTCCCGTTTCGTCAGCTCCACCGGTCGGTCTCCGGCCAGCACCCTGCGCCCGGCCGGGTCGATGCGCACCCGCCCGACCGCGCGCACCTCCTCCGGCCGCCGTACCGGTTTCCGGCTGCGCCGCAGCAGTGCGTGCAACCGGGCGACCAACTCGCCGAGATCGAACGGCTTGGTGAGGTAGTCGTCGGCTCCGCGCTCCAGGCAGGCGATCCGGTCACTGACCGCGGTGCGCGCGCTGAGCACACAGATCGGGATGTCGTTGCCCATCGCCCGCAGAGCGGTGACCACGCCGACGCCGTCGAGTTCGGGCATGTTGACATCGAGCACCATCGCGTCGGGCGTGGTGGCGCGGACCATGCTCAGCGCTTCGGCCCCGTCGGACGCGGTGACGACCTCGAAATCGGAGAGCTCCAGGCCCCGCCGCAGCGACGCGAGGACGCGAACCTCGTCGTCCGCGACCAGGATTCGTTGTCCGGCCATGGTGTCAATGTAATCCCACACTCTGGGAGCGGCGGGCCGGCTGTCGACTGGGTAGGTGGAGCGCGATCTCGCCCGGCAGTTCTCCCCGCGGTGTGGTGCCCCGCACATCCGTGCCGCCGAACGGCCGGTTCTCGAATTCGACGGCGAGAAGCGATTCTTCAGCACTCCGCCGGCAAATCTTAGAGTTCCATTAATTTTCCCGGCGCGTTGGCGGCCATGCGGCTGACGTAACGATCGGTCCTGGTAGCGGGGGCTGTTCGAACCTGCATGCGGTCCGGAAGACCGCCGCAAATGGGGCTTCCGATCCGGTAATTCCGATGGCAAGGTTGTGTTGCCCAGCACAGTCCCATTCTCTCCAGTCCTGGAGAATGTGACAGGCGAGTATTCCCGAAATACTGTTGGGTGATCTTCACTCGGTCCCGACGGCGCGGTGAGGATGCTGGACAACCGAGAGTGGAGCTTCTCTATGACGCGTGATCTGCCCTTCGACGACGACACCGAAGGGGCCGAGCGCGCCGGCGATACCGCCTACCGCGTGGCCACCGGCGTTGCGCGGGTCGCGCGGGCGGGCGCCTACGTCACCGGCGGCGCCCTGGTGGCCGCCAACGGTGGCGGCGTCCCCGCGCAGCCCGGCGAATCCCGCCTCGACAGCTGGCACACCGGCTGGGCGCACAGCACCGATCCCGACCCCGACCAGCCGAGCCCGGTGATCACGTTCCCGGACCCGGTCGTCGAACCCGCGCCGTTCTCCTCGCACGGCTCGAACACTCCGGTGGCGCACGGCATCCCGGCCCCGGGGTCGGCCGGTCCCGCGCCCGCGTTCACCTTGCCCGGCACCGGCGCCGCCCCGGCGCTGCCCACGCTCGAGGGCGACTACAGCGGGACCGACGCCGGATTCCCCTTGCCTACGCTGCCCGGCGGCGAAGCGGGCGGGCACGGGATGCAACTGCCCGGCCACTCCGGAAACGGCGTTCCCGGGCTGGGTGGCATCCCGGGCACGGAGGGTTCCGGATCCGGTCTGACCATTCCGGGGACAGAGGGCCATGTGTCCCACGGTCCCGCGCTGCCGGGAGCCAGGTCCGAGGCTTCCAACGATCTCGACGCACCCGGCGGGCACGGTTTCGGCCTGCCCGGCCACGGACTCGGCCAAGCCGGACACGGTTTCGGCCTGCCCGGTTCGAACGGCTTCGTCGCGCCCGGCTCCACCGTCTTCGACCTGCCGGGCGGCAACGGTGTCGGCGCGACGCCCGCGGCGGGCGACCCGTTCGACGGCGTCGGGCAGGGCGGCGGCGATCTCGGGGCGTTCGTCGGCACGCAGTGGCAGGTCGACTTCGGGATCGGCCCGAACGGCATCTACTTCACTTCCGAGATGAAGGTCGACGTCGGCGTCGGCCATGTCGGCGAGCAGCTCGACGAGTTCACCGACTGGCTGGCCGACGGCATCCGCATTCCGGACGGCATCGACCACACCGCCGAGCAGGACGCGCCCGGCCACGGCCACTCCGGCCTGCTCGGCGCGCTCACGTCACCGGGCTCGTCCGCGACGCAGTCGTCGGCGGCCTCCGGCGTGGCGCAGTCCCCGTCCGCGGGAGCCGCGCAGTCGTCGGCGGTCTCGAGCGTCGCCCAGCCGCTGTCCGCCTCGGCTCCGGTCGCTCCCGCCGGTGCGGTCGCGCCGGTCGCCTCGGTGGCTCCCGCCGCCCCGGCTCCCGCGCCCGCACCCGCTGCGGTCGCCGCCGCCCCGGTCGTCGCGGTCACGCCGCTGCAGACCACGATTCAGCCCGACGTCGCCTCGACCCCTATCGCGAACGTCCTCGCCGCCCCGGAGGGGCCGTCCGTGCTCACCGCGCCTGCCGCGGCCGTTCCGGCGCTGTTCGACGCGGTGCGGCCGGCGCCGGCGGTCAAGCCCGCTCCGGTGTCCGACCCGCAGCCGTCGCACCCGACGCATTCGCCGACGGCGACCGTGCCCGCCCCGACGACGATCGTCAAGACCACGCCGACGCCCAGCGTTCCGGGCGACGTGACCGCCCCGTCCACGCCGAAGACGCCGGATCTCGACATCACCAAGACCCCGGGCGCGGGCGTCACCACCGCGCCGCACGGCGGCATCACGACCGCGCCGGACGTGCCGACCACCAAGACCCCCGGCGCGACGGTCACCCAGACTCCGGCGCCCACGCACGTTCCGGCCACCCCGGACGACGATGTGACCACACCGGGCGGAAGCGCCGGACGCCCGAGCACCGGCGGCACTTCGCACAGCACCTACCCGACCGACGACCTGCCGAGTCACGAGCTGCCGACCGGTGGCGTGCCGACCGTGAGCCGGCCTGCGCAGCCGACGTACTCCGCGCCGGACCAGCCGACCTACAGCGCTCCCGCACCGGCGCCCACCGTCGAGCCGCACGCCCCGACCTACACCGCCCCGGTGCCCACCCAGGCGCCGATCAAGCCGCAGGTGATCGACCCGAAGCCGCACGGGATCTCGGCGCCGCTGTCGGCCGACCCCGTCGCCGGTCCAGGATTCCCGGAGCACGACTACGATCACTCCGCACTGCTGTCCGCGGGCGGCCTCTCCAGTGCCTTGCTGCCGGAGCCGGCCGTGTCGGACACGCATCATTATGCGTCCGATGTGTCGGACATCTCACTGATGTAGCAGCGCCACGCGCGGTTGCGAGGACTGCGGAGTGCCCGCCGGGGGTACCTGAACGAAAGTCACCGAGAGTTAAGGAGGAGGGTTGTCTGCCGCTGCCGGGCTGAAGGCTGCGACCGTGAAACATCCGGACGCGATGGCCCCGCTCATCCGAATACTCGACGAGCTGCGGGAGACGGCCCGATCCGCGGGACGCGACGACCTGGGCAGCCGGTTGGGCATGGTCCGCGCCAGGGTGAGCGATCCCCGGGTACGGCTCGTGGTCGTCGGTCGTCCGAAGAACGGCATGAGCACGCTGGTCAACAGCCTGGTCGGCGCCTCGGTCAGTGCGACCGACAGCGATTTGAGCGTCCCGGTGATCGTCGAGTACGGGCCGGAGCCGACCGCCACGCTGGTGCGGCAGACCGAGTACGGCCGCACCGAACGTCAGCCGGTCGACCCGCTCGATCCCGGTCCGGCGCTGGCCACCCAGGGCGTGGTCCGCGCCGAGTTCACCCAGCCGAGCCCGTTGCTGGCCGACGGCGTCGTGGTCATGGACGCACCGGGCGCGCTGGGCGACGACCGCACCACCTGGTCGATGATCGCCGCGGCCGACGCTGTGCTCTACGTCGGCGAGGCCGGCACCGAGCTGACGGCGGAGCAGATCGCCGAACTGCAGCGCATCCAGCAGATCTGCCCGACCGTGATCTGCGTGCTGAACAAGATCGACGTGTTTCCGCACTGGTCGCGCACCCAGCAGCGCAACCGCGAACTGCTGGACTCGGCAGGGCTGGGCTTCGCGGTGGCGCCGGTTTCCGCGGAACTGCACCGGCAGGCCGGGTTGACCGGCGACTACCAGCGCGACATCGAATCCGGCGTGCCGCAGCTGATCGACCACCTGCGCGACTACGTGGTCGCCCGCGCGGACGCGGTGGCGCTGGAAGCCGCGGCCCAGGACATCCGCTTGGTGTGCGACCACCTCGCGCTGACGCTGCGCACCGAAGCCGAGGCGCTGCGCGATCCGCGGCGCCGGGCCGAGATCACCGACCAGCTCGCCCGCGCCCGCGACGAGGCCGATCAGCTGCGCCAGCGCACCGCGAACTGGCAGGTCACGCTGGTCGACGGCGCGACGGAGCTGATGGCCGACATCGAGCACGATCTGCGTCACCGGCTGCGCAGCCTGATCCGCGACGCCGAGGCCGAGATCGCCCAGACCGATCCGGCGCGCCGGTGGAAGGACTTCGGCGCCGATCTGGACGCGCGCATCTGCGAGGCGGTCGAGGAGAACTTCGCCGTGGCGCACTACCGCTCCATGGAGCTGTGCGAGCAGGTGGCCGCCAAATTCCCGGCCGACAACCGCACCCCTCCGCTGCCGGACCTGCGCTTGGCCAACCCGGGCGAGGTGCTCGAGGCGGTGCAGCCCCTGGAGCCGCTGGAGAGTGCGAAGGCCGGCGTGACCCAGCAGTTCCTGACCGGTCTGCGCGGCTCCTACGGCGGCATCCTGATGGTCGGTCTGGCCACCAGCCTGCTGGGCATGTCACTGGTGAACTGGTATTCGGCGGGAGCGGGCGTGCTGCTGGGCGTCAACGCGCTGTGGGATGACCGCAAGAACCGCAAGCTGCGCCGCCGGGCCGAGGCCAAGGTGGCGGTGGCCCGCCTGATGGACGACGTGATCTTCCAGGTCGGCAAGGAGTCGCGTAACCGTCTGCGCGCCATGCAGCGGGTGCTGCGCGACCACTTCACCGACATCGCGACCGAGGTCGCCCGCGGCGCGGACGACGCGCTGCGGCGAGCCGAGGAGAACTACGGGAAGTACGGCGACCGCAGGCCGGAGCGGATCGCCGACCTCGACGCACAGCTCGGGAGAGTGCGCGCGCTGCGCGAGGAGGCCGACGGGCTCGTTCCCGCGTAGACCGTTCCCCAGGGGCCGGTCGGACCGGCTGACCTTGCGGTGTCGGATGGGATCATCGCAGGTCGGACCGGGTGACCTTGCGGTGTCGGATCGTGGCCCCTCGCAGGTCGGACCGGGTGACCTTGCGGTGTCGGATCGTGGCCCCTCGCAGGTCGGACCGGGTGACCTTGCGGTGGCGGATCGTGGCCCCTCGCAGGTCGGACCGGGTGACCTTGCGGTGTCGGATCGTGGCCCCTCGCAGGTCGGACCGGGTGACCTTGCGGTGTCGGATCGTGGCCCCTCGCAGGTCGGACCGGGTGACCCTGCGGTGGCGGATCGATGCCTACGCAGGATCAGACGGGGTGACCCTGCGGTGGCGGATCGATGCCTACGCAGGATCAGACGGGGTGGCCCTGCGGTGTGTGCGCGGGCTGGAAGCGGCCCGCGTGCCGGGTGTCCTCGGCGCGGATGACGTGGGTCACGGCGTTGATCAGCGCCAGGTGGGTGAACGCCTGCGGGAAGTTGCCGAGGTGGCGCCCGCTGCGCGGATCGATCTCCTCGGCGTACAACCGCAGCGGGCTGGCGAAGCCGAGCAGTCGCTCGCACAGGTGCCTGGCCCGCTGGATCTCCCCGATCTCGACCAGCGCGGAGACCAGCCAGAACGAGCAGATGGTGAACGCGCCTTCCACGCCGCTCAACCCGTCGTCGGTCGTCTCGGTCCGATACCGCAGCACCAGGCCGTTCTCGGTGAGCCGGTCGGCGATGGCCAGCACGGTGGCGCGTACCCGGTCGTCCTCGGGCGGCAAGAAACGGGTGAGCACCACCAGCAGCAGCGAGGCGTCCAGGGTGTCGCCACCGTAGACCTGGGTGAACACGCCTTCGGAGTTGACGCCTTTGGCCAGGACGTCGGCCTTGATCTCCTCCGCGATCGCGTACCACTCCTCGGCGTGCTCGTACTGGCCGTGCAGCTCGGCCAATTTCGCACCGCGATCCAGCGCCACCCAGCACATCACCTTGGACGAGGTGAAATGCTGCGGCTCCCCACGCACCTCCCAGATGCCCCGGTCGGGCTCCTTCCAGTGCTCGATGGCGGCGCGCACCTGGCGGACCAGCAGCGGCCACAAGGTCTCCGGCACCTGCTGGCGCGACTTCACATGCAGGTACACCGCGTCGAGCATGGTGCCCCAGATGTCGTGCTGATCCTGGTTGTAGGCGTTGTTGCCGATGCGCACCGGACGGGATTGGTCGTAGCCGCCGAAGTGGTCGAGGATGATCTCGTCGAGCTGGCGTTCGCCCCCGATGCCGTAGAGCACCTGTAGCGGAACGGGCTCGCCCTCCTCGCCGGTCGTCGCGTCGTTGAGGAACGCGAAGAAATCGTCGGCCTCCCGGTCCAGGCCGAGCGTGTACAGGCCCCACAGCGCGAAGCTGGCGTCCCGCACCCAGCTGTAGCGGTAATCCCAATTGCGTTCCCCGCCGGGAGTCTCCGGCAGCGACGTGGTGGCGGCGGCCATCAGGGCGCCGGTCGGCGCGTAGGTCAGGCCCTTGAGGGTGAGCGCGCTGCGTTGCAGATAGTTGCGCCACGGGTGATCGGGGAACTTGCCGAGCGTGATCCACTGACGCCAGCATTCGGTGGTCTGCCACATCTTGTTCGCGGCCTCGTCGAAGGTGCGCGGCGCGGGCAGCTCCGACCAGGTGAGCGCGACGAAGACCTCGTCGCCCTCCTTCATCCTGGTGCGGGCCCGCGCCTCGCGGCCCTCCAGCCCGAGGCGCAGATCCGTGGTGAGCACCAGCGTCGGACCGGCGCTGGCGTCGTCGCTGCGCACCGCGGTCGCCTCCTCGTACACCTTGCCGGTGTACTCCCAGCGGGCGGTGGCCCGGTGGTAGTCGAACGCGGGCTCGCAACTCATCTCGAGCTCCACGGTGCCGTTCACGCATTTCACCGTGCGCAACAGCAGGTGCTCGGCATCCCAGTCCATCGGGGTGCGCCGGTGGGTCTTGCTGCGCTGATCGTTGTTGTGCCAGCGCCCGAGCACCAGCGCGTCGCGCACGATCAGCCAGCCGGTGCCGGTCTGCCAGGTGGTCTCCAGGATCATCCCGCCCGGCAGGTAGCGGCGGGCGGCAGGCACGTTCACGCCATAGGGCCCGACCCGGAAGTGGCCCGCGCTGCGGTCCAGCAGCGCCCCGAAGATGCTCGGCGAATCCGGCCGCGGCACGCACATCCATTCCACCGAGCCGTTGCTGGCGACCAGGCAGCTGGTCTCGCAGTCGGACAGGAACGCGTAGTCATCGATCGGCGGGTATGCGCCGTGGCGATGCGGCTCGGTCGAGCCCGTCGGATCGGTCAGGTTCGTCGGCAAGCCGTCGGAGTCGTTGAGGGTGAGGTCATCGGAGGACGCCATACCCCATCTTCGGGCCGATGCGCGCCCGGCGTCCACCGCTCGGTCCCCCGCTGTGCGGACGGCCTCGTGGAACCGGCCGGCGAACCGACTAGGCTGAGATCGTGCATCGCATCGCAGGGTGGTGGGACGGCTTCGAGCTGTGGGTGGCGGGACTGCCGTTCATCCCACAGTTCCTGGTGGTCCTCGTGGGCATGGTCCCGATCAGCTTCGCCATCGCCTACGGGCTCGATCGCGTGCTGCGTGCCGTGCTGCGCGTCCTGGATCGCCGATACGGCGCCCACCCCGCACCGGTCCGGCCCGCCCCGGCCGCCGCGATGCTCGAACCCGAGCAGGCGGCCGAAGCTCGCACGCCGGTGCAGAGCGGGGCGCGTTGATGCCTCGCTCGCGCGTTCAGCTCGCCCTCGTCGCACTGCTCGTGCTCATCGTCGTCGCCTGGTTGCTCACCCGCTGACGATCAGTTTCCGCCGGTCCGCCAGTCGCCGAACCGTTTGCCGAGCTTCGCGACGGTGTCGCCGACTTCGTGGGCGACCGTGCTCGCCGCCGCGCCGACATCCCGGCCCAGCGTGCGCACCGTCCGGATGAGCGGGTCTTCGGACTGGTCGAAGTTCGTGCGGTAGGTGCGGGCGGCCGCTCTCATCTCGTCGGTGATCCGGGTGGCGCGATCCTGGTCCCGGCGCGGATAGTCGCCCGCCAGCACGCGGTCGTAGTCGCCGCTCTGGATCCAGCGGCGCAGTTCGGCCGCGCGCAGCACGGAGAAGGGGTGGCTCTGCAACTCCAGGTTGAGCAGCTTCAGCACGCCGTCGCGCAAGTCGCCGGACCGTTCGTAGTCGTCGGCCTGGGCCAGGAACGCCCCGTGATTCATCTCCTTCACCCAGGCGCCGCCCGCCGTCTTCATATGGACGCGCACCGACGCGTCGACATCCTGGCCGCACAGCAGCCCTGCCCGGTCGCCGGACAGCTCCGACTTGCGGCTCCATTCCATGAGGGCCGCGACGATGCCGCGCAACGCCCAGCCGCCGACCGGCAGCCAGCCGACGCTCGCGGAGACCCGCAGCAGGTGCATCAGCATCGTGCGGTACACCGCGTGGCCGGACAGCGCGTGCCCGAGTTCGTGACCGACCACGAAACGCAGCTCCTCGGTGTCCATCAGTTCGAGCAAGCCCGTCGTCAGCACGATGAACGGACGGTCCATGCCGATGGTGAGGGCGTTGGCCTGCGGGCTCTGCAGCACGAACAGCTCGGGCGTGGTGGGGGCATCCAGGATCCGCACGGCGTCCTGGCGCAGATGGTGGAGGGTACGGAACTGCCGCTCGTCCACCCGGACCGCGGTGGCCAGATACAGCAGCCGGTGCTGGCGTTCTTGCAGCAAACCCGACAGTGTGCGCAGCACCACGTCGAACCCCGCCAGTGACCGCAAGGTAACCAGGGCGGTGCGGTCGGCGGGATGCTCCCACGTGCGGGTACTGATGCCGGGGAACTGGACGCGGACGCGATCCGGACTGGTGGTCATGGAATGAAACCCCCCTCTTCCTGGGACTCTTCGATTCGAACTCCGTCGTTCGCTCTGATAAAGTCTGCCCGTGTCTTCGAGCGCCGTCCCGCAGGTCCGCCATGAACTGGCGTTGATTGCTGTCGGTGATCTCGCTGTCGCGGACGTCTACTGTCGCTGATCGGCAACCGGGCACGTCCGCGTCTCGTTCCCAGCAGACCGGCGCGCTTCTTGCAGATGTGCCCGCCTTCCCGTCGGCCCCGTTGGGCCGGTAGTCGCCGCTGCCGTATCGCTCGATCGGCAGGTCTGCTGAACCAAGAAGATGGTCGCCGCCACCGATGTATCTACCGGAGAACTGGCGGTCCGCACGAAAGGTCCACCCCGATGGCTCGCAAATCTTGGCTTTCGCCGCGTCGACGCTACAGCGCCGTTGCCCTCGCCGCAGTCGCGGCGGTCGCGCTGACCGCATGCGGCGGCGGAGCCAGCGACACGGTCGGGGGAGGCGCTTCCGATGGCAGCGGCGGCACCCTCAACCTGTACGCCTACGCCGTGCCGAAGCCCGGCTTCGACAAGGTGATCCCCGAGTTCAACAAGACCGAGCAGGGCAAGGGCGTGCAGATCCAGCAGTCCTACGGCGCCTCCGGTGACCAGTCCCGCAAGGTGAAGGACGGCGCCGAGGCCGACGTGGTCAACTTCTCGGTCGAGCCGGACATCACCCGCCTGGTCGACGCGGGCCTGGTGGACGCGAGCTGGAACGCCGACGCCACCAAGGGCGTGCCGTTCGGCTCGGTGGTCGCGATCGTCGTGCGCAAGGGCAACCCCAAGGGCATCAAGGACTGGGACGACCTGTTGAAGCCGGGCGTCGAGGTGGTCACCCCGAACCCGTTCAGCTCCGGATCGGCCAAGTGGAACCTGCTCGCGCCGTACGCGGCCAAGAGCGACGGCGGCAAGAACCCGCAGGCCGGCTTGGACTACCTGAGCAAGCTGGTCTCCAAGGAGCATGTGAAGGTGCAGCCCAAGTCCGGGCGCGAAGCGACCGAGACCTTCCTGCAGGGCACCGGTGACGTGCTGCTGAGCTACGAGAACGAGGCGATCTTCTCCGAGCGCAACGGCGATCAGATCGAGCACTTCGTCCCGCCGGTGACGTTCAAGATCGAGAACCCGGTCGCGGTGCTGAAGAACAGCAAGAACCAGCAGAAGGCCGTTGCCTTCCGCGACTTCCTCTTCACTCCTGAAGGGCAGAAGGCCTGGGCCGCCGCCGGTTTCCGCCCGGTCGACCCGAAGGTCGCCGCCGACTACGCCAAGGACTTCCCCACGCCGCAGAAGCTGTGGACGATCGCCGACCTCGGCGGCTGGAAGACCGTGGACAAGGAGCTGTTCGCCCCGAACACCGGCTCGGTCGCGGTGATCTACGACAATGCGACCAAGTGACCGGGTGACCCCCGTTACACGGGATACTGGACGATCGTGACGAAGAGCAGTAACGCCGGGACCGTGCGGGAAGACGGTCCCGGCGCCTCCGACGCAGCCCGCGCGAGCGGCCGCTGGAACTGGTCGTGGCTGCGCGTGACCGGTTCGGTGGGGCCGCTCGGCATCGCCACCGCCGTGTTGTGGCTGAGCATCATCGTGCTGTTGCCGCTGGCGGCGCTCACCGTGACGAGCTTCGAGGACGGGTGGTCCGGCTTCTGGGACGCGGTCACCGCGCCTGCCGCGCTGGACTCGCTGCGCATCACCGTGCTGGTTTCGGTGGTGGTGGCGGTGATCAACGTGGTGATGGGCACGCTGATCGCCTGGGTGCTGGTCCGTGACCGGTTCCCCGGCAAAGGTGTCGTCAACGCGCTGATCGACCTGCCGTTCGCGCTGCCGACCATCGTGGCCAGCATCGTGCTGCTCTCGTTGTACGGTCCGCAGAGTCCGGTGGACATCCACCTGAACGCCACCCAGCCGGGCCTGGTGGTCGCGCTGGCGTTCGTCACGCTGCCGTTCGTGGTGCGCTCGGTGCAGCCGGTGCTGATAGAGGCGGACCGCGAGGTGGAGCAGGCCGCGCTTTCGCTGGGCGCGAACAACTGGACCACCTTTCGCAGGATCGTGCTGCCCGCGCTGACGCCGGCGATCATCAGCGGTGGCGGGCTGGCGTTCGCCCGCGCCATCGGCGAGTACGGCTCGGTGGTCCTGATCGGCGGCGCGATCCCGCGCAAGACCGAGATGGCCTCCCAGTACATCCAGAAGCAGATCGAGATCGACCGGCCGGTGAACGCGGCGGCGGTGTCGGTCGCGCTGCTGGCCATCTCGTTCGCGACGCTGCTGGTGCTGCGGCTGCTCGCCGAACGCAGCGCGCGCAAGGAGCAGGCGACTCGATGAGACACGATCGTGCACAGCGCCCGGCATCGCCGGAGCGCGAAAATTCTCGCGGGACGGAGCGGTCGCGATGAGACTGCATCCGCTGACCCGTATCTCGTTGCGGACGGTGGCGCTCGGCTATCTGTTCGTGCTGCTGGTTCTGCCCCTGATCATCATCCTGTGGCGCACCTTCGAGCGGGGCGTCGGCGCGTTCGCCGACTCGATCACCACGCCCGCGGCGATCTCGGCGTTCCAGTTGTCGCTGCTGATCGTGGCGATCACCGTCCCGGTGAACGTGATCTTCGGCATCGTGACGGCGCTCGCGTTGGTCCGCGGAAAGTTCCCGGGGCGCAACCTGGTTCAGGGCATCGTGGACCTGCCGTTCGCGGTCTCGCCCGTGGTGGTGGGTGTGTCGCTGATCCTGCTCTGGGGTGCGGGTGGCTGGTTCGGTGGCCTGGAGGACGTGGGTTTCAAGGTCATCTTCAACTTGCCGGGCATGGTGATCGCCACCATCTTCGTCACGCTGCCGTTCGTGGTGCGTGAGGTGGAGCCGGTGCTGCACGAGATCGGCGACGACCAGGAGCAGGCCGCGGCCACCCTGGGCGCGTCGAAATGGCAGACGTTCTGGCGGATCACGCTGCCCGCGATCCGGTGGGGCCTGACCTACGGCGTGGTGCTCACCGTGGCGCGCGCGCTCGGCGAGTTCGGCGCGGTGATCATGGTGTCCAGCGCCCTGCCGGGCAAGTCGCAGACGCTGACGCTGCTCGTGCACGGCCGTTACATCAACGACCACAACACCTTCGGCGCCTATTCCGCCGCGACCTTGCTGATGGGCATCGCCCTCGTCACCCTTCTGCTGATGACCATCCTCGAACGTAAGCGGGGCGCCAAGTGATCACCGTGACCAACGCGAACAAGAACTACGGCACGTTCGCGGCCCTCGACGACGTGACCATCGACATTCCCTCCGGCGAGCTCACCGCGCTGCTCGGCCCGTCGGGCTCGGGCAAGTCGACGCTGCTGCGCTCGATCGCCGGACTGGAATCGCTGGACTCCGGCGTGGTCACCATCGCGGGACGCGACGTCACCCGGGTGCCGCCGCAGAAACGTGACATCGGCTTCGTGTTCCAGCATTACGCGGCGTTCAAGCACATGACCGTGCGCGACAACGTGGCGTTCGGCCTGAAGATCCGCAAGCGCCCGAAGACCGAGATCAACAAGCGTGTCGACGAATTGCTCGGCATCGTGGGATTGGACGGCTTCCAGCATCGCTACCCGGCCCAGCTGTCGGGTGGTCAGCGCCAGCGCATGGCACTGGCGCGCGCGCTCGCCGTCGATCCGCAGGTGTTGCTGCTGGACGAACCGTTCGGCGCGCTGGACGCCAAAGTCCGTGCCGATCTGCGGACCTGGCTGCGCAGGCTGCACGAAGAGGTCCACGTGACCACGGTGCTGGTCACCCACGACCAGGAGGAGGCGCTGGACGTCGCCGACCGGATCGCGGTGATGAACAAGGGCCGCATCGAGCAGATCGGCACTCCGGAGGACGTGTACGACCGGCCGGCCAACGAGTTCGTCATGTCGTTCCTCGGCGCGGTGGCCCGGCTGAACGGACATCTGGTGCGTCCGCACGACATTCGCGTCGGCCGTGACCCCGGCATGGCGCTCGCCGAGCACGAGGGCACCGCGGAGTCCGCGGGTGTCACCAGGGCGACGGTCGAGCGCGTGGTGCATCTCGGCTTCGAGGTGCGCGTGGAGTTGCGCAACGCGGCGACCGGCGACCTGTTCGCCGCGCAGGTCACCCGCGGTGACGCCGAAGCGCTGCGGCTGTCGGATGGTGAGACGGTGTACGTCCGCGCCACCCGGATTCCGGAACTTCCCACCCACCAAGCGTTCGGCGGGTAATCGCGTCCGGATGGGCGACGAGCGCGGCGCTGAAAGGTTGCTGCGGTCGTCGGCATTCGGTATGGCGACGGTCTGTCCCAGGGCTGCGGTGTGGTTGCCGATCGGGCGGTGATGC
The DNA here is from genome assembly GCF_009829325.1 of Nocardia sp. CY41. Lineage (GTDB taxonomy): Bacteria > Actinomycetota > Actinomycetes > Mycobacteriales > Mycobacteriaceae > Nocardia. The sequence continues at coordinate 94,114 of NZ_VUOS01000021.1, read as the reverse complement.
GGCAGCCGCGCGGGCGATCGTGCCGGACTCGGCAGGCGGTGCTGCTGTCCGTGGTTGCCATCAGTCCGGCATTCCATCTCGATCGGCAAATCGTCGGCACCGATCAGGGAAGTCTCGTCAGGGGGAGTCTCCCCATGTGGAGTGCCATCGACGAGCGAGGTCCCTCGTAATAGGCGAAACCCGGCAAACCTCTACCGGGCATGATCGATCCCTGCGTGTCGCAAGGAAACCCGACTGGACGGCATGTGCAACGCTACTCGGCCAGGTGAGCGCGCCGAAGATCGCGGAAGCGGTGCGGCGCGGCACAGGCGGCTTGCGGACAATCGGTTGTCCGGACTTGGCACGAAGATCGCGGAGTGGTTGCCTAAACGCGTTCGAAGCAAATCGGCACGGCGATCGGGTGGATTGCGATGGCGGTTGGTCTCGGGTTGAGCATCGGTACGGTGAACACGGTTTCCGTTCTGGCGGAGGAAGGTTCGGCCAAGGCTCCGCCGCGGCGAGGCAAAACACAGCGGGCGCAGAGCATCACGCGCCGCACCACGCTGACCTTCGACAGCACCGGCGTCGCCCGGGTCGGCATGATTCCCCGGCACGGCCGCGCGGTCACCGAATTCGCCGATCTCACCCAGCGTTCCAGCACGTGGGCGCGGGTGGGTAATCGCGCGCTGGCGCCGGCCGACCTCGTCGCCACGGTGGCCAAGTGCCTGATCGACGAGGTGCTGCAGGATCAGGCGGGGCGCGACTGCGGGCTCGGCATCGCGGTGACTTATCCGGCCCGCTACGCCGACGAGCAGGTGGACGCGTTGCGCGCGGCGCTCGATGGTGTCCACCTCACGCAGGCCGCGCTGGTCGCCGAACCCGTCGCGGCGGCGGCCTGGCTGGAAGCCGACCGTGGTCCGCTGATGCCGGGGCTCACCCTGGTCTACGATCTCGGCGGCGCGGGGCTCGACGTCACTTTGGTCCGGGTGGGCGCGGGGTGTCCGAGCAACCCGATCGTCGGCGTCTCACTGCGTTCGACGGAATTCGGCGGGCGCGCGTTCGGCGCGTTGATCGCCGAGCATGCCGGGCAGGGTCTGTCCTCGTCGTCGGTCTCCGAGTCCGTCGCCGACACGGTCGCCGGGGAACTGCGCGTCCGGCATGTCCGGGAGTCCCTCGAACTCGTCTACCGCTGCCTGCGGGTCGCGGATGTCACCATGGCCGACGTCGACCGGGTCCTGGTGGTCGGCGGGGCGGCGCGACCGGCGGAGGTGGCCGAGGTGCTCGCCGCGGAACTGGCCAGGCCGGTGATCGCTGCCGCGGATCCCGAGCGGACCACCGCCGACGGCGCCGCGATCATCGGCCGGAGGGCGGCGGTCGTGGCGGAGGCGGTGGCCGAGCAGCGTCGAGCCAGGCGCCGCCGGGTGCGTCGTCGGGCCGCCACACGCGCCTTGATGCTGTCGCGCCGGACCCGGCGCAGGCTGGGTCGGGCGGTCGCCGTGACGAGCATGTCGGCGGTATTCGGTCTCGGAACTTCGATGCTGGCGGCCGGTGACGGGGTGCTGGTGAGTTAGGCGCCCGGTCAGGGCTGCGACGAACAAGGGCCGTCCGGCGGTGCGCGTGATGAGGGCGCGCATCGCCGGACGGTCCTGGCAACTGCTGGGTTGACGGAACTCTCCGTTGGTGTAACTATGGGATACAGTTAAACGGTTCCATCGACGAGAGGCAGTGACGACGATGTCCGCAGCCGTGACACCAGCCGTCGATCCTGATCTGGAGAAGGCGCAGGAGTACGCCGCCAAGCTGCTGCTGCTCTCCGAGGGATCGGTCAACAAGCATTTCGATCCCTTCGAGGACATCGACTGGGATGACCCCGACTTCGCCGCCGACGCCGGCGAGGAGCGCTGGATCCTGCCCGTGTCCGCCGACACGGTGGCCCGCCATCCCTGGTACCAGGCGTTGAGCAAGGAACAGAAGATCGCGGTCGGCAAATACCGGCAGGCGAACATCGCCAAGGTCGGCCTGCAATTCGAGTCGATCCTGATCAGTGGCATGGTCATCCACAACTTCGGCCTGCCCAACGGCTCGCCGGAGTTCCGGTACTGCTCCCACGAGATGATCGAGGAGCACAACCACACCCTGATGTTCCAGGAGATGGTCAACCGGATCGGGCTGGACGTGCCAGGCATGGGGCCGCTGGTCAGCAAGTTCAAGTACCTGGGCGCGCCGGTGGCCGCCTGGTTCCCGAACCTGTTCTTCATGGCCGTGCTGGCCGGTGAGGAGCCGATCGACCACATCCAGAAGCAGATTCTGCGCTCGGGCGAAGAGGTGCACCCGATCATGCGCGGCGTGATGGCCATCCACGTCGCGGAAGAGGCGCGGCACATCTCCTTCGCGCACGAGTTCTTGAAGAACCATGTGCCGGAGGCCAAGCCCGCGCAGAAGTTCATCCTCTCGCTGGCCATGCCGATCGTCATGTGGATCCTCGGCCGCGCGATCGTCACGCCGCCGCGATCGTTCTTCACCGAGTTCGATATCCCGGAGAAGGTCCGCAAGGAGCTGTTCTACGGCTCGAAGGAGGCCAAGCAGGTCTTCAGCGACTACTTCTGTGATGTGCGCGCCCTGGCCAAGGACATCGGGCTGATGAATCCGGTCGCCAAGGCCGTCTGGAAGGCGCTGGGGATCGACGGCCCGAGCACCCGCTACCGGTCGGAACCGCTGCGGAGCAAGGTCGCCTGAGTCGCATGCCGTACGTCGTCACCCAATCCTGCTGCAGCGACGCGTCCTGCGTGTACGCCTGCCCGGTCAACTGCATCCATCCCACGCCCGACGAACCGGACTTCCGGACGGCGGAGATGCTGTACGTCGACCCGCAGGCGTGCGTGGACTGCGGCGCCTGCGCCACCGCGTGCCCGGTCGACGCCATCGTGTCAGCGAAGAAGCTGACCGCTGAGCAGAAGCCGTTCATCGAGATCAACGCCGATTTCTACCGGCAGGCGCGGCCGCGCCCCCTGCTGGCGCGACCGGTGTCCGCGGCACGGATCCACACCGAGCGCTCGCCGCTGCGGGTGGCGATCGTGGGATCGGGTCCGTCGGCGATGTACGCCGCCGACGAGTTGCTGACCCAGCCCGAGGTGTCGGTGACGGTGTTGGACCGGCTGCCGGTGCCCTATGGGCTGGCCAGGCACGGCGTCGCCCCGGACCACGACAAGACCCGCAAGGTCGGTGAGCTGTTCGACGTCATCTCCGCGCAGCCGGGGTTCGGGTCGTATTTGAACGTCGATGTCGGTGCGCATGTTTCGCACGCCGAACTGCTCGACCATTTCCACGCCGTGATCTACGCGGTCGGCGCGTCGTCGGATCGCAAACTCGGCATCCCGGGTGAGGGCCTGGCGGGCACCGTGTCGGCCACCGATTTCGTGGCCTGGTACAACGGTCACCCCGATTACGCCGACCGGGTGTTCGACCTGTCCGCCCGGCGTGCCGTGATCGTCGGCAACGGCAATGTCGCCCTCGACGTCGCGCGCGTGCTGACCAGTGACCCCGCGACGCTGGCCGGTACCGACATCGCGCCCTACGCGTTGCGGGCGCTGCGCGAGAGCAAGATCGAGGAAGCGGTCGTGCTCGGTCGGCGCGGCCCGCTCGAATCCGCGTTCACCGTACCGGAATTCGTCGGTCTGCTCGGCTGCGATGTGGACGTCGTGGTCGAGGGCGAGCTGCCCGAACTCGGCGCGGAACTGCCTTTCCATGTCGAACAGAAGCTGCGGCTGCTGCACAGCGCGCGGATCCGGCCGGTGGGCGAGCGCAGGCGCATCGTGTTCCGCTACCTGTCCGCGCCCACCGAGATCCTCGGCACCGATCGGGTGACCGGCCTCGAGGTCGGCCGCACCGAGCTGGTCACCGATCCGGACGGCCGCGTCCGCGCCGTCGCGACCGGGGAGACCGACCGGCTGGACGCCGGCTTGGTGTTCACCTCGGTCGGTTACCGCGGCGTCGCGGTGCCGGGCCTGCCGTTCGACGAGCAGGCCGCGGTGATCCCGAACGAGCAGGGCCGGGTGCTGGAACATCCGGGCGGCACCGTGGTCGCCGGGACGTATGTGACCGGCTGGATCAAGCGTGGGCCCACCGGCTTCATCGGCACCAACAAGTCCTGTGCGCAGGAGACGGTGCGGCAGCTGGCCGCGGACTTCAACGCGGGTCGTCTGCCCGAACCCGCCGGGTCCGCCGCGGAATTCGATCGGCTGGTGCGGCTGCGCCAGCCCGCGGTCCGGGCCGGGGGAGCGGTGGAAGCCCGCCCCGGCCGAGTCCGCCGCTTGCTGGCTCGCGCCTGACGAACCCCGCCTCGAGATACCCCGGCCGCGCCGGTATCTCGAGGCGGTTCCACGTGTGAGGTCAGCGTGCGGTGAAACCGCCATCGATGGCGAGGGCGGCGCCGGTCACGAAACTGGCTTCACCGCTGAGCAGATACGCGCAGAACGAGGCGATTTCCTCTGGCGTCGCGATGCGGCCCACCGGGTGCAGCGCCGCGATGGCGGCCTCTCCTTCGGGCGTCGCGCCCATCGAATTCCGGAACGCCGGGGTGTCGACCGCACCCGACACCAGTGCGTTCACCCGCACCCCCTGCTCGGCGGCCTCGAGCGCCACGGCACGGGTCAAGCCGACCACCCCGTGCTTTGCGGCCACGTACGGCGCCACCGAACCCATGCCGACCACACCGAGATTCGACGCGTTGTTCAGGATCGCGCCGCCACCGGAGGCCGCCAGCGCGGGCACCTGATGCCGCAAGCCGTAGAACACACTGGTGAGGTTCAGTTCCAGATCGGCGCGCCATCCCGCCTCGTCGATCTCCGCGACGGGGCCGAAGGCGCACACCGCGCCCGCGTTGTTGAACGCCGCGTCCAAACGGCCGTATTCGGCCAGCGCGGCGTCGGTCAACCGGGCCACGTCCTGCTCCACTGTGACGTCGGTCGGCACGAAGAGCGCACGCCCGCCTGCCGCGCGAATGTCGGCGGCCACCTGGTCGCCCGCGTCCTTGCTCCGCGCGCCGAGCACCACCGCGGCGCCTTCGCTTGCGACGCGCAGCGCCACCGCCTTGCCGACACCCGAGGTCGCGCCGGTGATCAGGACGACCTGCTCCGCGAACCGTGTTGCCATCGTTGAATTCCCTCTCCGCTTTGGCGATCCCCCCTCCGTGGCGGGACCCGCTGTCGAGTCAAGTCGGCGGCACACGGCGATGCTGGCGAATATCAGACATCTAGTTGATGCGTCATCAGTCCGGCGGGAAGCGGTCCGCGCTGCGCGAAGGGCAAAGATACGGTTACCGACCGGTCGGTGCCTGTCGTGCGGTGTGCTTTGCCTTGGTAAACCGGCGTCGAGTTCGGTTGGCTCGGTGATTCCGAGGTCGCTGTGTAATAGCGGAATCGACCAACTCGCAGACCAATTCGCGATGTCTAGCAGGCTGGACGGTGCGTTCGACTCGTATCTACCTGGCATTTCGGACGACAATGGCCTTCGGGCGAACAATCCGTATCAATTGCGCATACGCGCAGACGCGAAACAGCTAACCTGTGGTGGCTGTTTGGAAGACGACCGCGGCCACAGGGGAACGCCATGTGATGGACGTGGTCACGGTGCGTTGACGGGATAGCGAATGACTACAGGTCTGGGTTTCAGCATCGGTGCAGTGAACTCCGTGACGGCTTCGGTCAGCGCGGATCGACCACGGCCGGCGGTGCGATCTCGGCGCACCGCGGTGACCTTCGACAGCGCGGGTGGACTGCGCTTGGGTGGCATTCCGCAATTCGACATGGCGGTCACGGATTTCGCCGACCTCGGCCGGGATCCCGAAGCGGTGATCGTCGGCGGCCGCATCTGGTCCCCGGCCAATCTCGTCGCCGCGGTGGTCGGCGAACTGCGGGCGGCGCAGCAGGGTGCGTCCGAAGCGGGCGTCGTGACCACCTATCCCGCAATGTATTCCGACAAGCAGGTGGCGCTGCTGCGGCAAGCGCTGGACCTATCCGGGGCGGGTGACGTGCTCTTGGTGCCCGAACCGGTCGCGGCCGCGGAGTGGCTGGAGCACGAGCAGGGCCCGCTGGAAACCGGCTTCGTCCTGATCTACGACCTGGGGGGCACCAGCCTCGACGTGAGTATCGTGCGCGTCGGTCCTGGCTGGGACAACCATCCGATGATCGGAAAGCCGATGCGCTCCTACGACTTCGGCGGCAAGCCGCTGGGGTCGATGATCGCGCGGTACGCCCCCGGCGTGGCGTCCGCGGGACTGTCGATGACGTCCATCATCGACATCGACGGGTTGCGCACCGCGCATGTGCAGGACTCGCTGCAACTGGTCCGCGACTGTGTGCGGGAGGCGGGCGTCACCCTGTCCGCTATCAGCCGCATCCTGCTGGTGGGCGGCGCGTCACGCCCCGCGGAGGTGGCGCGGACGCTCGCCGAACTCGGCCGCCCCGTGGTGATCTCGGCGGACCCCGGTCAGACGATCGCCGCCGGCGCCGCCCTCATGGCGGCGCGCACCATGGCGCTCGGCGCCTCGGACGGCCGAGCCACCGCGCCTCGGGTGGCGGTGTTCTCCAGTGCGGCGGTGGTCTCCGCGGTCGCGATGTCGGCGGTCACGGTCTTCGGCGGACCGACGGTTCCCGAGCTGTCGCCGCTGCTCGAGCGTCTGCCGGAACTCGGCGCGCCGACCGACAGCCTGTTGGTCGACGTAGGCGACGAGCAACTCGCCGACGCCTGGTCCTGGGTGACCGCGCCCAGCGCCTGGCATGCGAGCCGGGCCGCACTCGCGCAGCGGACTTCCGCCTACACTCGGTTCATCACACCGGTGCCGCGTAGCGCCGGTTATGGTCCGTCGATGACGGAGTCGCGGCCCGGCTCGCATCGTGACCCGCGAAACTGCTGCGCGGCAGGCCAAATGCGCTACCGGGGATACGGCGATCCCGCCTACTTCGTGAATCCGCTGCCGTTCGCGCCGGTCGTCCGTCCCGTGCCCGGAGACGTCGCGCAGCCGCCCGTTCCCGGGCAGCCTTCGACTCCTGGTCTACCGTTGCCGGGGCAGGTGCCGGACTTGCCCGGCCGGCCCGCGCCGGGAACGCCGGGGCCGAACACTCCCGCACCGCAGAATGGTTCGACTCCCGCGGAGCCCGGTCCGGCTTCCGGTGGCAACACGCCGGGAGGCGCGGCGGGCAATCCCTCGACCGGAACGCCCGATTCATCGGGTGCTGGATCAGGGGAGCAGGGAGCATCCTCCGGGGCGAGTTCGTCGTCCTCTGGTGATGCCGCGGGACCATCAGGCGGTAGCTCCGGGAGCGGGGGCGCGTCGAGTGGTTCGACGAATGACTCCGCCGCGAACGGAACGTCCGACGACTCACCGGGTGGCTCGTCGGCGGGTGGGTCGACCGGGAATTCTTCGTCGCACGGTTCGTCGCCGGGCGGGTCTGCCGGCAACTCTTCGTCACATGGTTCGTCCTCGGGCGGGTCGAATGGCAGTTCCTCGTCGCACGGTTCCTCGTCGGGTGGGTCCGCCGGTGAATCGTCGTCGGATGGTTCGGCTTCTGGTGGTTCGGAAGGCAGTTCGTCCACGAGCGGATCGTCTTCAGCTGGGTCGACCCGCAACTCCTCGACGCACGGGTCGTCCTCCACGGGGGCAGCCGGCAATTCGTCGGCCGGTGGGTCACCCTCGACCGGGGGCTCCGCATCAGGCGGGCGTCCGGGGGGCGCGTCGTCGGCGGGTAATCATTCCGGTGGGAATTCCTCCGGCGCTTCGTCGTCCGGGGGGTCGCGGGGCCGGTCCGGCGCGGTCGGCGGTTCGTCCGCGGGCGGCGCAGGCGCGGGCGGCGGCGGAGGCGGAGGGCGCGGTCGTTAGCGGCGACGGCTCGGATGGTGAATCCTTCGGCGCGCGTGGAGTTCTCGCCGCGCCGGATTCGCCGTTCGACAGCGGTGGCGCCGAGGCACAATGGATTGATGGCATCCGGGGGTCCCCAGCTGATCGCGCTGGACGTGGACGGGACGCTGCTGGACACGGGAACACCGATCAGTACGCGGGTGGTCGAGGCGGTGCGCGCGGCCGTGACGGCGGGGGCGCATGTCGTGGTGACCACGGGCCGCACGCTGCTGACCACACGCCCGGTGCTCACCGAACTCGGTCTGCGCGAGGGGCATGCCTTGTGCTCGAACGGCGCCGTGCACATCGACGTCGCCAGAGGCGAACCGGTCGCGATCCAATCGTTCGACCCCGCGCCGGCGATCACCGCGCTGCGTGCACTGTTCCCGGCGATGATCTTCGCCGTGGAGAAGGTCGGCATCGGTACCTGGGCCACCGGGGCCGGGCCCGGCGAATTCTCCCTGGGCGAGTATCTGCTCGTCGACCACCACGCGCTCAGCAGCGAGCCGACCCCGCGCCTGAACGGCTGGTTGCCGGACGGTTCGCTGGAGGAGATGCTGCTCGCGCTGCGCTCCTTGCAAGTGCCCGGCGCGAGCTGGGTGCACGGCGAGTTCGGGCCGTGGCTCACCGTTTCCCGGCAGGGCGTGTCGAAGGGGTGGGCGCTCGAACAGCTCCGTCTCGCCCTCGGCGTGCCGGACGAGGCGACGCTGGCCATCGGCGACGGATACAACGATCGCGACATGCTGCGCTGGGCAGCGCATTCGGTCGCGATGGCCAACGCGCCCACCGACATCCGCGACCTCGCCGACGAAGTGACGGGTCACGTTCTCGACGACGGCGTCGCCACCGTCCTCGAGCGCTGGTTCCGCCCTTGACGAGGCGACGCAGCCGCGCTCACGCCGTCGAGGAACGATGCCGGGAAGCCGCTCTGTCGGGTGGCAGTCGGAACATTCGTCGTGACGTCAGGCTCGCCTGATCCGGCAGCACGCCGCCGCCCGTCGGTTCACGCGGGACCCGTTTTGGCGAGTACGTCCAGGTAGTGCTGGTTGAACATGAGGCCGAGGACGTTGCCGAACGGGTCGACCACGGCGGCGGTGACGAAGCCCTCGCCGTTGCCGCGCGGGGTGATGGGGTCGTACACGGTCGCGCCGAGTTCGAGCAGCCGGTCGAAGGTTGCTTGCAGGTCGTCGACGTGCCAGTTGACGATCGCGCCGCCGGGGGCGTTGCGGGCTCCGGCAGGCGCGTAAGCGCGGTTCACGATGCCGAATTCGTGCTGGTAGTCACCGATGCGGAACTCGTAGTAGCCGCCGGGGACGTGGTAGTAGGGCTCGATGCCGAAGAACCGGCTGTACCAGTCCTTGGCGGCCTCGAGGTCGTCGGCGTAAAAGGTGCTCGTCGCCATTCCGCGCAACATGGGGTTCTCCTTCGAGTCGTTCTTTTCCGTTGTTACCTCCATCCTCCGAGGCAAAGTGCGCAACGAATGAGCACTTTTTTCGGCAGAATCAAGGCATGCGAGCGGACCGATTGGTGGCGATCCTGCTGATGATGCAGAGCCGGGGACGGGTGACGGCCGCGCAGGTCGCCGCGGAACTGGAGACCTCGGTCGCCACCGCGCGCCGCGATCTCGAGGCGCTGTCGGCGGCCGGGGTGCCGGTGTATCCGCAGCCCGGGCGCGGCGGCGGTTGGTCGCTGGTGGGAGGGGCGCGCACGGATCTGAGCGGGCTGACGGCAGGGGAGGCGCGGGCGTTGTTCCTTCTGGCCGGTCCGTCCGCGGGCGCGGTGCCGGAGGCCCGGTCGGCGCTGCGCAAGCTGGTCCGGGCGCTGCCCCAGACGTTCCGAGGGGATGCCGAAGCGGCGGCCGACGCCGTGGTGATCGACCCGGCGCGCTGGGGTGCGACCGACCGTGAGTTGCCGCCCGTGGTGTCCCTGCTGCAACGTGCCGTCGTGCAGCGCAACAAGGTGCGGGTGCGCTACGCGAACCGCACCGGCGAGCGGTCCGAGCGTCTGGTCGACCCGTGGGGCCTGGTGGACAAGGACGCCGTCTGGTACTTGGTCGCCGGGACCGAGCGAGGACAGCGGACGTTTCGCGTCGATCGGATCGCCGAGGCGCTGCTCACCGACGAACCGGCGCACCGCCCGGACGATTTCGACCTCGCCGCCGCCTGGGCGCAGGTGGTCGAGGAGATGGAGCGGCGGCGCGCGAGCACCGCCGCCACCCTGTTGATCTCCGAACGCCTGCTGCCGATTCTGCGTGACCAGCAGGGCAGGAACTGCGTCGTGGACGGCCCGGCCGCCGACGGCCGCGTCCGCGTCCGCGTCACCGCGCCCACCGCCTGGATGCTCGGCCAGCAGCTGGCGGGTTGGGGCGCCTCCATCGAGGTCCTGGGTCCTGCCGAGGTCCGCGCCGAGCTGGCCCGCCTGGGCGCCGAACTGCTCGACCGCTACGGAGCGGATGCTCGGCCCGACGCGCCACCGTGACGGGAGACCGGTGCGGGGCAGGGCGGTCCCGGGGGCAGTGGTGACGGGCGTCGGCCGTCGCGAACTGCCGATCCTGCGGACGCACGGTCACGAGGTCCGTCTTGCGGAGCGTCGATGCTTCGAGCCAGGTGCGCTCTTCGGTCGGTCTCAGTTGGGCCGTGCGATCGACCGATGCGGTCGCGAAAGGTCTTCCAAGGCCGCAGCACTGCTTCCATTCGCTTGCGGGGCGTCGATGTTTTGATCCAGGCGTGCCCCTCGGCCGGTTCTCATGAGGTTGCGCGACGAATCGACGGGGCCGCGCGAATCCTCGGGCGCTCCTCATGTGCCGCTGTCACGCTGACCGCCGGAGCGTGGCAGCTCGGTAGACGCCCACCTCGAAACGTGGTGGAGGCACCCGCTGCCGCAGCTGCCTCCACCACCTGCACCGCCGTCAGCGCGGTGCGAGGACGTGACCGGCCAGCATGCGCACCATGTCCGAGGCCAGCACGGCGTGGCCGCTCATGCTGAAGTGGATGAGGTCGGCGCTCATCAGGTCCGGCCGCAGGCGCAGCGGGTGGTCCCACAGTTCGAGCAGGAGTGCGTCGTAGTGGGCGGCCAGTTCGCGGACCATATCGTTGAGCGCGGCCATGCGCTCGCGCATCGGGCGCATGGCCGCCATGCGCTCGACTTCCCAGACATCGGCCAGGGTGAACGTGACGACCTGTGCGCCGGTGCGGGTGAGCGTCGCGAACAAGGTGTCCAGGTTCGTCCGCAGCTCGGTGAGATCGCCGCCGGGCAAGAACAGGTCGTTGCCGCCGCAACTGAGATGGACCAAGTCGGGCTGGAATTCGAGTACGGCGGGCAGCTGCTCGGCGAGGACCTGGGCGGAGGTGGCGCCGATCCGGCCGGTGTTCAGGTAGGCCAGACCCGGGTGGGCCGCCGTGAGCACGGTCGCGACGCGATCGGCCCAGCCCACCGGTTCGTATCCCGGGCTCGGGTCGCCGACGCCCTGCGCGATGGAGTCGCCGAGCACCGCGTAGCGCCGCCATGGCGCGTCGGCGAGCAGGCGTCGCTGTTCTGCGGCCGGCAGCAGCAGAGGGTCGTTCGCTTCGGTACGAATCTCATTGTCGCTCATTATTTTTCCTGGTTGTCGGTGACGAAGGAGGGAGTGCGGGCCGGTAGCGCCGCCAAGCATGCGGCCGCGGCGGCGATGCCCGCGCACACCGCGAAGACGGTGTGGAACGCCCCGATCGGATCGTCGGGTCGCGCCGCGAACACGGCGGCCAGCACGGCGACGCCGAGTGCGCCGCCCACCTGCCGCGCGGTCAGGTTCATGCCGGTTCCGGCGGCGAATTGCTGTGGCGGAAGGGAACCGGCGGCCGCGGTGCCCAGCACCGTGACGACGAAACCGATGCCGCCGCCGCCGAGCACGCCGGCCGGAATCCACGCCGACCACAGATTCGGGGTGGGTCCGAAGGCGTCCGTGCTCATCCACACGGTGCACGCGACGAACATCGCCGCACCGAGCACACCCAGCCATCGCCTGGCCGTGGCCGAGGCGACCCGGCCGGCGACGGTCGCCGTCACCATCGACGCGACCGCTCCGATGGTCATCGCGCCCGCCGAGCCGAGCACCGAGTAGCCCCAGATCGCGTCGAGGAACAGCGGTCCCGACAGCAGCCAGGCGAACATGGCCGCGCCGAAGACGAACGACGTCGCGTTGGCCAGCGCGTAGGACCTGCTGCGCCAGAGGTCCACGGCGATCGCGGGCTCGCGATGGCGCGCGGAGCGGACGAGCGCGGTGACCACCAGCGCTCCGCCGCCGATCAGCGCGGCCAGCGTCCCCGCCGAGGTCCAGCCCCAACGCTGCCCCTCGGTGACGCCCGCGACCAGTCCGCCGAGACCCAGCGCCACCGCGAGGGTGCCCAGCGGGTCCGGCAGCGCGCCGCCGGAAGGACGGGCGTCCACGGCCGGAATGCGCACGGCCGCCGCGATGAGCAGGAGTGCCACCGGCACGTTGATCACGAAGACCGCCCGCCAGTCGAAACCTTCGACCAGCGCGCCGCCGAGCGCGGGACCGACCACCGCGGCGAACCCGCCCGCGGCCGACCAAGCTCCGATGGCCGCGCCGATCTTCTCCCGCGGGGTGGCGGCGAGCACCAGGCCGAGGGCCGAGGGCACCATCAGCGCCGCTGTCGCGCCTTGCAGCACGCGGCCCGCGATGAGCCAGCCCGCTGTCGGAGCGAGTCCACACAACAAGGAGGTGAGGGCGAAACCGGCCAGCGCGCCGAGGAACAGCTTGCGGCGTCCGATCGCGTCGGCGAAACGTCCGGCGGGTGTGAGCAGCGCGGCGAAAGCGACCGCGTATCCGCTGACGATCCAGGTCAGCGTGGTGGTGGCCGTGCCGGGGTAGGCCCGGGCGATCGAGGGGAAGGCGATATTGACCACGGAGAGGTCGAGGAAAGCGATGAAGGCCGCGCCGCAAGCGATCAGCAAGGTGCGGGTAGCCGCGGTCGCGGTCGGCGGGCTGTCCAGCCGCACGGACGCGTCGGTCATAAGGAAGTCCTTCGGAAGTGGGAAACAAAACGCACGATCGTTCGTTCACATAAAATACGACCATACGTTCGTATGTGCAACACCGAAGTGGAAGAATGACGTCATGACCGAGTCCGTCACCGCGGGCGCCCAGCAGCGCGAAACCGATCAGCGGTTGGCCAAAGGAGCCCGTGCGCGGGCGTCGATCGCCCGCCGCGCCGCCGATGTTGCCTCCGTCGAGGGCCTCACCGGCCTGAGCATCGGACGCTTGGCCACCGATCTGGGGCTGAGCAAAAGCGGTATCGCCACCCTTTTCGGGAGCAAGGAGAGTTTGCAGCTCGCTGCCGTGAAGACCGCGCGGCAGGTCTTCGTCGACGAGGTCATCACACCGAGCCTGAGCGAGCCCGCCGGACTACCCCGCCTGCGCGCCCTGGTCGAGCGCTGGTTCGGTCAGGTGGCCGAGCCGGCGTTTCCCGGCGGGTGCTTCCGCGTCGCGACCCTCGCGGAATTCGACAGCAGACCGGGACCGGTACGCGACGCCATCGCCGAAGACCGCCGGGATTGGCTCGCGTTTCTGGTGAAGGAGATCCGCCGCGCCCAGCAGCAGGGGCATCTCGACGGCCGTGCGGCCGATGCCGTCGCGTTCGAACTCGACGCGGTGATCGCCGCGGCGCACACCGCGCGGCAGATGGGCGACGAGTGGGGCGTGCGCACCGCGCACGCCGTCGTGGCGGATCTGCTCGGACCCGGCGACTAGTCGGCCGGTGCGCCGTTGACCAGGTAGTCCAGGTAGGAGCCCGGAATCGGGCACAGTTCCACGCCGTCGGCGTCCACGATGTGCGGCCGGATGGCACCGGTGGGGGTGATCTCGGGGCTCTCGATCAGCACCGTCGTCGCGGCCGGGAGCGCGAGGAACTGCACCGCGAACGGCATGGCGGTGGCCAGCTCGAGCAGGGTGGTGTAGTACGACGCGCGGTGCGCGTGGTCTTCGAAGCACTCGACCGACCAGCCGGAGAACTCCGGGTCGTCGGTCGCGGTGCGGGCCAGGACCAGCACCGGCGATTCGAGTCCGCACGACGAGACGATCGCCTGCTGATCCTCGCCGGGAAAGTCCAACCGATCGGTCAGACCGACTCCGGCCGCCACTTCGCGCTGATACCAGACGTCGCGCAGTGTGCGATCGACCTGTTCGGCCCAGGTCTGCGTATCGGTGCGTTCGGCCAGGCCGAGGGTGCCGTCGTCACGGCCGCGCACCCGAACCAGATTCCAGCCGATCCGGATCGTCTCGCCGGGGTGGTACCGCGTGCCCGCCGCGACCGTGGACTCCAGATACGACAGCAGCCAGTTCTCCATGCCGGGCAACTGCGGCTCGGTGAACACGACGGTGAACTCCGGATGTTTGTGGCTGACGCAGGAGGTGGTGCGGAAGGACTCGGCCATGCCATGTTCCTAGCACGAAGAGTGGGTTCGCGGACGACTCCGAGGTTCCCGGCCGGCGGGTAGGGCCGGAGCGGTCAGGCCGAGAGCGCGCGCGTCTGCGCGATTGCCGCGTGATAGCGATCCAGGACGACTCGGGGGAGAGCCGGATGCGCGCCGAGCACGTCGGCATGGACCGCTCCTCGCGCCGCGTGGGCGAGGCGATCGGTCAGCAATCCGGGTGCGAGGAACCAGGGGGCGACCAGCACCTGGTCCGCGCCACGGGCGCGCAGTCGTGCTATCGCTTCGGTCACCGACGGTTGGGTGGTCGCGAAGCAGATCTCGGTGCGCCAACCGGTGCGGGCGGCCAGACGCGCGGCCACCTCGGCGGTGCGCGCGTTGGCCGCCGCCGACGACGAGCCGACCGCCGCGACGGCGACGCCCAAGCGTCGATCCGCCGACGCATACCCGCCGACGGCGGCGAGCACCCGGTCGCGCAGCGCACCGATCAGTCCGGCGTCCACGCCCAGCACGTCGGCTTGGGTCAAGCGCAACCCCCGATGGCGGGCGCCGGCCGCGGCGAGCAGTCCGGGCAGGTCCACCTTGGCGTGGAAGGCACTGCCGAGTAGCAGCGGCGTCACCACCGCATGGGTGTGCCCGTCGGCGGCCACGGCGTCCACCACCTGTTCCACCGACGGGGCGGTGAGATCGAGGAACGCCGTCCGGACGTCGAGGTCCGGACGCGCGTCCGCCACGGCGCCGACCACCTGCGCCACGGTCGCCGCCGAGCGCGGGTCACGACTGCCGTGCGCCACCGCGATCAGCGCGGGCGGCCGCGCCGCGCTCCGGTCGAGCACGGCCGGATCCGCGGGCCGGGACGCCGGGGCGCCCGCGCGCGAGACCGGTGCGGTGCCGAAAAGAGTTCGCCGCACAGCCATGTCAGGCTCCGGTGCCGACCTCGACGGCGGTCAGCACGTCACCGACCAGACCGGCCGCCAGCGTATTGCCACCGGCCGGGTCGATCAGCAGGAAGCTGCCGGTGTGCCGGTTCACCCGGTAGTCGTCGGCCGCGATCGGCTCGGCGACCCGCACCGAGATGCGGCCGATCTCGTTGAGCTCCAACGACTCCGGGCTCGGGTCGGCTGCCAGGCGCTGCTCGTCGAAGCGCTCCAGCAGTGCGCCGACGATCGCCTGGGTGGTGCGCGTGCCGTGCTTGAGCAGCAGTCGCGCGCCGGGGCGCAGCGGCTTGTCGCCCAGCCAGCAGACGGTGGCGTCGAAGGCGTCGACCGGCTCGGGCGCGTCGGCGGTCGAAGCGATGATGTCGCCTCGGGAGATGTCCACGTCGTCGGCGAGGATCAGCGTGACACTGCGTCCGGCCTGGGCCACCGCGAGTTCACCGTCGGGGGTGTCGATCCGCTCCACGGTCGTGCGGATACCCGAGGGCAGCACCACGACCTCGTCGCCCGGGGCGACCGCGCCCGCCGCGATCTGCCCGGCGTAGCCGCGATAGTCCGGGTACTCGGCGGTGCGCGGCCGGATCACGTATTGCACCGGGAACCGCAGCCCCAGCGCGTGATTGCCGGTGCTGTCGGCATCGACCGGCACCGATTCCAGGTGCTCGATCAGCGAGGGACCGTCGTAGTACGGGGTGTTGTCCGACCGGGTGGCGATGTTGTCGCCGTGCAGCGCCGAGACCGGGATCTCCAGCACGTCCTCGCTCGACCAGCCAAGCGTGCTGGTGAGCTCGTTGAACTCCGCGGAGATGGCGGCGAAGACGGCGGCGGCGTCGTCCACCAGATCGATCTTGTTCACGGCGAGCACCAGCTTCGGCACGCCGAGCAGCGCGAGCACTGCCGCGTGCCTGCGGGTCTGCTCGATCACGCCCTTGCGCGCGTCGACGAGCAGAATCACCAGTTGCGCGGTGGACGCGCCGGACACGGTGTTGCGGGTGTACTGCACGTGCCCGGGGGTGTCCGCGAGCACGAAAGAGCGGCGCGGAGTGGCGAAGTAGCGGTAGGCGACATCGATGGTGATGCCCTGTTCACGTTCCGCGCGCAGCCCGTCCACGAGCAGCGAGAGATCCGGTGTGGCGAGACCCTTGTCCACCGACGCGCGGGTGACGGCGTCGATCTGGTCGGCCAGAACGGATTTCGTGTCGTAGAGCAGGCGTCCGACCAGAGTGGACTTGCCGTCGTCGACAGAACCGGCGGTGGCCAGCCTCAATAGGTCGGACATGTCAGAAATAGCCCTCTCGTTTGCGGTCTTCCATCGCGGCTTCGGAGACGCGGTCGTCACCGCGGGTCGCACCGCGTTCGGTCAGTCGGGACGCGGCCACCTCGGCGAGGATCGCCTCGTTGTCGGCCGCGTCGGAAAGGATGGCGCCGGTGGAGGAACCGTCACCCACGGTGCGGTAGCGCACCGATCGGGTCTCCAGCACCTCGCCGTCGCGCGGGCCGCCCCACACGCCGGGCGTCATCCACATGCCGTCGCGCAGGTACACCGGACGTTCGTGCGCGTAGTAGATGCTCGCCAGGTCGATGTCCTCGCGGGCGATGTAGCGCCAGATGTCCAGCTCGGTCCAGTTGCTCAGCGGGAACACGCGCACGTGCTCGCCCGGCGCGTGACGCCCGTTGTAGAGATTCCACAACTCGGGACGCTGCCGCTTCGGGTCCCACTGGCCGAAGGCGTTGCGCAGCGAGAAGATCCGCTCCTTGGCGCGCGAGCGCTCCTCGTCGCGGCGGCCGCCGCCGAACACGGCGTCGAACCGGTGCTCGCTGATCGCGTCCAGCAGCGGGACGGTCTGCAAGGGGTTGCGGATGCCGTCGGGGCGCTCGGTGAGCCTGCCGTCGGCCAGGTAGTCCTCCACCTTCGCCACGTGCAGGCGCAGGCCGTAGCGCTCGACCACCTTGTCCCGGAACTCCAGCACCTCGGGCAGGTTGTGCCCGGTGTCCACGTGCAGCAGGGCGAACGGGAGCGGCGCGGGCCAGAACGCCTTGAGCGCCAGATGCAGCAGCACCGTGGAGTCCTTGCCGCCGGAGAACAGGATCACCGGCCGCTCGAACTCGCCCGCCACCTCGCGGAAGATGTGGATCGCCTCGGACTCCAGCGCGGCGAGGGTGTCGAAATCGGTGATGCCGAGCGATCGTTCGCTTCGAATGGTTTCGGTCATGCTGTGTCCTTCTTCGCATGCCCGAGGGGCCCTACGTGGTTACGCAGGCTGCCTCCTCCGGGCCCTGACTCGGTCATGCTGTGTGCAACCCGCATTCGGTCTTGGCGAGGCCTGCCCAACGGCCGCTTCGCGGATCGGCTCCCGGCTCCGGCTTCCGCGTGCACGGAGCGCAGCCGATGGACGGATACCCCTCCTCCACCAGGGGATTGACGAGGATGCCGTGCTTTTCGATGTAGTCCTGCATCTCGTCGTCGGACCACGTCGCGATCGGGTTGATCTTCACCAGTCCGAACGCCTCGTCGAACGAGATCAGCGGCGCGTTCGCCCGGGTCGGCGCCTCCACCCGGCGAATGCCGGTGACCCAGGCGTTGTACCCCGCGAGCGACTTCTGCAGCGGGACCACCTTGCGCAACCGACAGCACTCGTTCGGCTCGCGGGCGAACAGATCCTTGCCCAGCAGCCGATCCTGCTCGGCGACCGTGTGCTCCGGCTGGACGTCGATCACGTTCACCCCGTACACGGCCTCCACCGCGTCCCGGGTGCCGATGGTCTCGGCGAAGTGGTAGCCGGTGTCCAGGAACAGCACGTCCACGCCGGCGCGAACGCCTGCGGCCAGGTGCACGAGCACCCCGTCCTGCATGTTGGAAGCCACGATGTAGTTCCTGCCGAAGGTATCCTCGGTCCACTGCAGGAGTTCGGTCGCCGAGGCGCCGTCGAGTTCGGCGGCACCGCGCGCGGCGATGGCGCGGAGCTCGTCCTCGGACAGCTTTTCCGCGAGTTCGGTTGTCACAGTTGATCTCCCGTCGACACTTATCTCAGGTCGGCCTCGTCGGCGCGGACCGCCCACTGGGCGAACCGTTCGCCGTCGGTCCGCTGCTTGACGAAATTGCGCACCACCCGGTCGATGTAGTCGCCCAATTCCTGCGTGGTCACCTTGTGCTGGCGCAGCTTGCGCCCGAAGGCGCTGTCGAAGCCGAGGCTGCCACCGAGGTGAACCTGGAAGCCCTCCACGTGATTCCCGCTGCCGTCGTCGACCAACTGGCCCTTGAACCCGATGTCGGCGATCTGCGAGCGGGCGCAGGAGTTCGGGCAACCGTTGATGTTGATCGTGATCGGGACGTCCAGCTGCGCGTTCAGATCCGCCAGCCGTTCCTCCAGCTCCGGCACCAGCGCCTGGGACCGCTTGCGGGTCTCGGCGAAGGAGAGCTTGCAGAACTCGATACCGGTGCAGGCCATCAGATTGCGCCGCCACAGCGAGGGGCGCGCCTGCAGGCCGAGCGGTTCCAGCTCATCGATCAGCGTGTCGACCTTGTCGTCGGGCACGTCGAGCACGATCAGTTTCTGATAGGGGGTGAACCGGACGCGGTCGGAGCCGATCCGTTCCACCGCGTCGGCGACCTCGGTCAGGACGGTGCCCGACACCCGGCCCGCGATGGGGGAGAAGCCGACGGCGTTGAGCCCGTTGCGCAGCCGCTGCACGCCGACGTGGTCGATCGGCTTGGTCGGCTGCTCGGGTGCGGGGCCGTCGATCAGCTTGCGCTTCAGGTACTCGTCCTCCAGCACCTGGCGGAACTTCTCGATGCCCCAGTCCTTGATCAGGAACTTCAGGCGCGCCTTGGTGCGCAGGCGGCGGTAACCGTAGTCGCGGAAGATCGAGACGACGGCCTCCCACACGTCCGGCACCTCCTCCAGCGGCACCCACACGCCCACCCGCTGGGCGAGCATCGGGTTGGTGGACAGGCCGCCGCCGACCCACAGGTCCAGACCGGGGCCGTGTTCGGGGTGCACGACGCCGACGAACGCCACGTCGTTGATCTCGTGCACCACGTCCTGCTGGCCGGAGATCGCGGTCTTGAACTTGCGCGGCAGGTTGGAATACTCCTTCTTGCCGATGTAGCGGCGCACGATCTCCTCGATCGCGGGCGTCGGGTCGATGACCTCGTCCAGCGACTCGCCCGCCAGCGGGGACCCGAGCACCACACGCGGGCAGTCGCCGCACGCCTCGGTGGTCTTCAGTCCGACCGCCTCGATCCGCTTCCAGATCTCGGGGACGTTCTCCACCTCGATCCAGTGGTACTGCACGTTCTCCCGGTCGGACAGATCCGCGGTGTCGCGGGCGAACTCGGTGGAGATCTGACCGAGGGTGCGCAGTTGCGCGAGGTTCAGCGCGCCGCCGTCGCAGCGCACGCGCATCATGAAGTACTTGGCCTCGAGCAGGTCGATGTTCTCGTCACCGGTCCAGGTGCCGTCGTAGCCCTGCTCGCGCTGGGTGTACAGACCCCACCAGCGGAACCGGCCGCGCAGGTCGCCTTTGTCGATCCCGTCGAAGCCGGTCTTGGCGTAGATGTTCTCGATGCGGGCGCGGACGTTGAGCGGGTTGTCGTCCTTTTTGGACTGCTCGTTCGGGTTCAGCGGCTCGCGGTAGCCCAGCGCCCACTGGCCTTCGGCCTTGCGGCGCACAGGCTTGCCGGTGCGGGCGCGCGGACCGGTGGAGGTCGCCTCGGGACGTGGGCGGTCCGGGCGGACGCGGCGTTCGGAGGCCGGGCGGTCGGGACGCGCGCGGTGCCCGGGCTGGGATTCGGGCGTGGGCTGATCGTTCGGACCGGCGTCGGTACTCGACGTCATGGGGTCGCTCCTGCGGGGTGGGTGGTACATCCTGCTGAGGGCGTGAGGGGCTGACTCACGCCTGCGGTGTCAGCGGGCCGATGAAGTCGGGGATCGCCGGGGACCCGGGGATCGGGCGCGCTGAGCTACCGGGGGGAACCGGGCAGACAGCAGGCGCTACAGACGCGCTTGTAATCGACGTGGCGACGTGCCACAAGTCGGATCTCCAAAGCGCGCATGCGGCCCATTGTGCCACGTCAGCGATGGCCTTCCGACCCCGCTTCCAGTATTTCCCGCACTTTGACGGGAAATGCCCTGGACGCTCGCCCCGGTTTGTGACGGCAGTCATAGTCCGGACCGAAGCCGGGCGCGTGATATCACCGCCGCATCCGGTGTGACACCGCGCACGCCGCTTGACCTCGAGTGAGGTGGAGGTAGCACGCTCGGCGGCATGAGTACCACACCAGTCGATCCCGCCGCCGAACTCGAGGCCATCCGGGCGGTGGTCGCGAGTGTCCAGCACGCCCAGCGCAACGAACTCGTCGACGAATTCGCCGCGCTCTTCCGGGAGGACGCGATCTGGACCACCGGCCACGGCAAACGTCTCTTCGGCCGCGCCGCCATCGCCGAGTTCACCGCCCAGGTACTGCCGGGGGCCACCGCGCACGGCACCGCCACCTACGAGGTCGAGCACGTACTGTTCATCCGCCCGGACGTGGCCGCGGTCAAGGTACGGCAGCGTTATTTCACCCCGGAGGGCGTGTTGGACAGCGAAGGCAGCCCGCTGTACGTGATGTCCAAGGAGGACGGGCATTGGGTGCTCACCGCGAACCAGAACACCCCGGTCGTGGGTGACTGAGCCCGGGCGGCCGGCGGGGTAGGGCGCCCGTCGCGGTGGCGCCGGACACTCGACCGTGCGGCCGTCGCGTCTCCGCTCGCCGGGTGCGGCGGCCGCGACCGCGAATCGGTCCGAGAGGAGAACCGGGAGCCGTTCGCCCCTGGCGGAGTCCCCGGGTGTCGGCGCGGTCGCGGTGGCGTTCACACTGGACAGGTGAGTTCTTCCGCCCTGTCCGCGAGCACCGGCACCGCCGCGCCGGTGCTGCACGACTTCGGCGACGGCCCCTTCGGCATCTACGTCCACGTGCCGTTCTGCGCCACGCGGTGCGGCTACTGCGACTTCAACACCTACACCGCGGGGGAACTCGGCACGTCGGCGTCACCGCAGTCGTGGCTGACGGCGTTGCGGGGCGAGCTCGCCACCGCGGCGCGGGAGTTCGCGGCGTTGCCCACCCCGACGCCGGAAGTGTCCACCGTCTTCGTCGGCGGCGGCACGCCCTCCCTCCTGGGTGGTGACGGCCTCGCTGCGGTGCTGGACGCCGTGCGCGCCGAGTTCACCCTCGCCACCGGGGCCGAGGTCACCACGGAGTCCAATCCGGAATCCACCTCCCCGGAGTTCTTCGAGCGCATCCGGGCGGCGGGATACACCAGAGTGTCGCTGGGCATGCAATCCGCCGCCGCGCACGTCCTGAAGGTGCTCGACCGCACGCACACCCCGGGCCGCGCGGTGGCCGCAGCGCGGGAAGCACGCGCCGCGGGATTCGAGCACGTCAATCTGGATCTGATCTACGGCACGCCCGGCGAGCGCGACGCCGACCTCGACGCCAGCCTGGACGCGGTGCTCGCGGCCGGCGTCGATCACGTCTCGGCGTACTCGCTGATCGTGGAGGACGGCACCGCGCTCGCCCGCCGGGTGCGCCGCGGTGAACTGCCCGCGCCGGACGACGACGTGCTCGCCGCCCGCTACGAACGGATCGACGCGCGCCTCCGATCGGCGGGTCTGGGCTGGTACGAGGTGTCGAACTGGGCCGCGGGCGAGGCGGCGGCCTGCAGGCACAACCTCGGCTACTGGGACGGCGGCGACTGGCTCGGCGCCGGGCCCGGCGCGCACAGTCATGTCGGCGGCGTGCGGTGGTGGAACGTGAAGCATCCCGCGCGGTACGCCGATCGGGTCGGCGCGGGCGGGCTGCCCGCCGCGGGCTGGGAGGCGCTCAGCGCGGAGGAGCGGTACACGGAGCGGGTGATGCTAGCCGTCCGGCTGCGCACCGGCCTGCCGCTGGCCGATCTGGCTTCCTCGGCCCGCGCCGCCGTCGACCGGGTGGTCGGCGACGGTCTCGCGCTGCGCACCGCGGACGACCGGCTCGTGCTCACCGATCGGGGGCGTCTCCTCGCCGACGGCGTTGTCCGTGAACTGCTCGACTGATCAGCGTGTTCGCCGCCCCCAGCTGCCGAGGCGACGCGGTCGGTCCGCGGATCGAGTACCCGGCGCCGGCTCCGGTCGTCCGGCGCATGGCCTGGTGTGCGAGGCCGGTGACGCGCTCGGCGTCGCGTCACGAATCGGTGACCGGTCAGGACCACCTGTCTCGTTCCGGTAACGCGACCTCGCCCGTCCGCGTAGTCTGCGACCAACCCCAAGGAGACTCATGGCGTCGGCACGACACATCACCCTTATCCATGAACCGGGCGAATTCGCGGAGGCGCGAGCAGCGGAGAAAGCGGAGAACGCGCGCCAGTGCGCCGTCGCCGCCCGCACCGTCGCCAGCTACGCGGAGAACGCCGCAGACTGTGAGTCGCTGCTGGCGATGCTCGGTCTCGACGCCCTCGCGGGCAAACAGGCGAGAGCCGGCGGTCGCGGCTGACCGCTACGGCTCGTTCGCGGCCAGGACGGTCCTGCGCCATTCCCGCGGCGAGAGCCCGTAGGCGGCGCGGAAACGCCGGGCGAAATGCGACGGATCGCGAAAACCCCAGCGGCGCGCGATCATCGCGATCGTCCGGTGCTTCTGGTCCGGCCGGGCCAGATCGCCCCGGACCCGCTCCAGCCGCTGGCCGATGATCCACTGTTCGAGGCTGTATTCCGCGTTCGCGCAGATCTTGTAGAGCTGCCGGACGGACATGTTGTGCGCTTTGGCGATCTGCTCCGGCCCCAACTCGGGATCGGCCAGGTTGCGCCGGACATAGGCGCGCAGCCGGGACAGCAACAGGTCGGAGGGCGCTACGGAGCCGCTGCCGTCGTCGCTGCCCGCCGACAACAGCAGTCCCCTGATCAACTCGATACTGGCGCAGCCGGACAACGCGGCGGCCGGGTCGGCGCTGAGCGCGTCGGCCTCGGCGGTCAGCTGGAGGATGTGGTTGGCCACCAGCCGGTAGTGCGGGCTGTGCTGCACTCTGGCGGCGGCCTGGCTGATCAGCTCGGCGGGCAGGCCGAGCTGATCGAGCGGCACGTGCATGCAGGTCGACGCACCCTCGCCGCGCCTGCTGAAGTCGTAGGGCGCGTTCAGATCCATGACGTGCAGTTCGCCCGGTCGCACCACCCGCTGGACGCCGCCTTGCTCGTAGCGTCCGTCGCCGGCCTGCTGCACCGCGATCGCCAGCACCGGCGCGGGCGAGATGCGCACTTGTTTCGGCGTCCGGATCAGCTGGATGCCCGAGGTGCGGGCGCGGACGACGCTCGCCTCGCCGAACCGCCACACGTCGAACACGGCGTGAATACGCTCGTCCGGCCCGTCCAGCACTACGTGGGACGGGACCGATGCCTGCTGTACCGCCGCGGCCACCGCGGCCGCCCGCTCGTGCGGCGCGACAGTGTCCGAATCGAACACGACCGTCATCACAGCCTCCGTCGCAAATGAGACAGATTCGGCAATCCTCGCACGGGCGCGGCCGATCGGGCCGTGCATTCAGAGCCGAAGATCGTGCACGCGGAGTCGTTTTTCCGGACGCCGCCCGTCCTACGCTGTCGAACGACGACCAAGATCGATTCCGGGTGCGGTGGAGGGGCGCGGTGGCGTGACCACGCGTACGTCCGGTGGTGTTCGGGCACGGCCTCGGCGAGCACCCTCCGGCGGCGCCCGGCGACGCGCAGTCCGACCATCACTCCGGATCGAAGGGAACCGCCATGCCGACGATCACCACCACCGATGGCGTCGAGATCTACTACACGGACTGGGGTTCGGGACGCCCCGTGGTGTTCAGCCATGGCTGGCCGCTGAACGGCGACGCCTGGGACAACCAGATGAACCTGGTCGCGAGCAACGGGTGCCGCGCCATCGCGCACGACCGGCGCGGGCACGGCCGCTCCGGCGACGTGTGGGACGGGCACGACATGGACCACTACGCCGACGACCTCGCCGCGGTGCTGAACGAGCTGGACATCAAGGACGTGATTCTGGTCGGGCACTCCACCGGCGGCGGCGAGGTGACCAGATATCTGTCCCGGCACGGTACGTCGCGGGTCGCCAAGGCGGTGCTACTCGGCGCGGTCCCGCCGTTGATGCTGCGGACCGACGCCAATCCCGAGGGAACGCCGATCCAGGCGTTCGACGACATCCGCGCCGGCGTCGCCGCCGACCGATCGCAGTTCTGGAAGGACCTGTCGGTCCCGTTCTACGGCGCCAACCGCGCGGGTGCCGAGGTCTCGCAAGGGCTGCGCGACCACTTCTGGCTGATGGGCATGCAGGTGGGGCTGAAGGCCGCGCTGGACTGCGTCAAGGCGTTCTCCGAGACCGATTTCACCGCCGAGCTGCCGAGCATCGACATCCCGGTGCTGGTGGCGCACGGCGACGACGACCAGATCGTGCCGCTGGCCGCGGCGGGCGCCAAGACGGCCGAACTGCTGCCGCGAGCGCGGTTGAAGGTGTATCCCGGCGCGCCGCACGGCCTGTGCGGCCCTTACGAGAAGGCGTTCGACACCGATCTGCTGGACTTCGTACAGAACTGAGGAGCCGAGACCCGATGACGAACAAACTCTGCTTGCGCCGCGCCGTGGCCGCGCTCGCCCTCGCCCTCGCCGCCACGATGTCGGCCGGACCCGCGCAGGCGCAGCCGCTGCCCACCATCGTGCTCGTACACGGCGCCTTCGCCGACACGACCAGCTGGGACGGCGTCGCCGCCGCGCTGCGCGAGCGCGGCTACCGCGTGGTGACCCCGGAGAATCCGTTGCGCGGGCCCGCCTACGACGCGGCCGCGGTGCAGCGGACCCTGGACACGATCAGCGGTCCGGTCGTGCTGGCCGGGCACTCCTACGGCGGCTTCGTGATCAGCAACGTGCGCGATCCGAAGGTCGAATCCCTCGTGTACATCGCGGCCTTCGCACCGGTGCAAGGCGAGGTGGCCCAGCAGGCGCTCGACCCGATCCGCTTCCCCGGCAGTCAGCTGCTCCCGCCCGCGCTGCAGGTGAAGATCGTGGACGACGTCACCGGCGTCGCGGGGAAGAACCTGGACGGCTATGTCGCGCCGGAGAGTTTCAACGCCGTCTTCGCCCAGGACGTCGGCCCGGCGACCGCGGCCGACATGATCGCCCACCAGCACTCCATCGCCGTGAAAGCGAACCTCGAACCCTCCGGATCGCCGTCCTGGTCCGGCACGCCGAGCTGGTACCTCGTCTCGGCCGCCGACCGAGTCATACCTCCGTCCGCGCAGCGCTTCATGGCCCAGCGCATGGGCGCCCGCACCAGCGAGATCGACGCCTCGCACGCCTCGCTGGTCTCCCGGCCCGACGCCGTGGCCGCCGTGATCGAAGCCGCCGTCCCGCGCTGAGCGCGGCATTGCTCCCGTGTCGCGGGGCACGCGTAGCGGGCGAGGGATTCGGGTACCGACAATTAGACTGTGGTCGACAGACGAACCGTGATTCGCCTGCGCTCAGTGGTGGCCACGGGACGTCGGCGCCGGATACGGCGCGACCGGAGACCAATGCGAGGAGGTGCGGCCGATGTCGAGCACCGAGGATCGGCGCTTCGAGGTCCTGCGCGCAATCGTCGCGGACTATGTCGCGACCAAGGAGCCGATCGGGTCGAAGACGCTGGTCGAGCGGCACAACCTGGGTGTTTCCAGTGCGACGGTGCGCAACGACATGGCGGTGCTCGAGGCCGAGGGCTACATCACGCAGCCGCACACGAGTTCCGGCCGCATCCCCACCGACAAGGGCTACCGGCAGTTCGTGGACCGGATCTCCGAGGTGAAACCGCTGTCGCCGGCGGAGCGCAGGGCGATTCTGGAATTCCTGGAATCCGGCGTCGATCTCGACGACGTGCTGCGCCGGGGTGTGCGCCTGCTGGCACAGCTGACCAGGCAGGTCGCCGTGGTGCAGTACCCGACCGTGTCGGCGTCCACGGTGCGGCACATCGAGGTGGTCGCGCTGAATCCCGCGCGCCTGCTGCTGGTGGTGATCACCGACACCGGCCGGGTGGACCAGCGTCTGGTGGAACTCGGCGCGGTGATCGATGACGAGGATCTGGCCGCGCTGCGCGGCATGCTCGGCGGTGCGATGGACGGCAAACGGCTGGCCACGGCCTCGGCGGCGGTCGCCGAGCTACCCGAGCACGCGCCGGTGCGGCTGCGCGACGTGCTGGTGCGGGTGTCGACGGTGCTGGTGGAGACCCTCGTGGAACACCCCGAGGAGCGATTGGTGCTCGGCGGCACCGCCAATCTCACCCGCAACGCCGCCGACTTCGGTTTCCCCGGGTCGCTGCGCGCGGTGCTGGAAGCGCTGGAGGAGCAGGTGGTCGTGCTCAAGCTGCTGGCCGCGGCCCAGCAGCCGGGGACGGTCACGGTGCGCATCGGCGAGGAGACGCAGGTCGAGCAGATGCGCGGCACGTCGGTGGTGTCCACCGGCTACGGCGCGGCCGGCGCGGTGCTCGGCGGTATGGGGGTGCTCGGCCCGACCCGGATGGACTATCCGGGCACCATCGCCTCGGTCGCGGCCGTCGCCCGATATATCGGCGAGGTCCTCGCCGAACGCTGACCTGACGTCGACCGGCGACGCCACTGCTACGCTCGACCCTTCGGCCGGATAAAGTTGAGTGCACAAGACTAATGCTGTTGCCTGCGCGCTTCGCACGCGTCGCGGGCACCGGCGGCACTGTCGAGAACGACCAAGGACTAGAGAACTCAAGTGGCACGGGACTACTACGGACTGCTCGGCGTCGCGAAGAACGCGACCGACCAGGAGATCAAGCGGGCCTACCGCAAGCTGGCGCGTGAGCTCCACCCCGACGTCAACCCCGACGAGGCGGCGCAGGCCAAGTTCAAGGAAGTGTCGACCGCCTACGAGGTGCTGTCGGATCCGGAGAAGCGGCGCATCGTCGACATGGGCGGCGACCCGCTGGAATCCGGCGGCGGCGGGGCCGGATTCAACGGCGCGGGCTTCGGCGGGCTCGGCGACGTGTTCGAGGCGTTCTTCGGCGGCATGAGCGGATCGGCCGGTACGCGCAAGCCGCGCGGCCGCGTCCAGCCCGGCGCCGATTCGCTGATTCGCACCCGGCTCAGCCTGGCCGAGTGCGCGGTCGGCGTGACCAAACACCTGACCGTGGACACCGCGATCCTGTGCGACATCTGCCAGGGTTCCGGCACCAACGGCAACTCCAAGCCGGTGCGTTGCGAAACCTGTGGCGGCGCAGGCGAAGTGCAGTCCGTGCAGCGATCCTTCCTCGGTCAGGTGCTGACCTCGCGCCCGTGTCCCACCTGCCGCGGCGCGGGCGAGACCATTCCGGACCCCTGCCACAAGTGCGGTGGCGACGGCCGGGTGCGGGCGCGCCGCGAGATCGCCGCCCCGATTCCCGCGGGCGTCGCGAACGGCATGCGGGTGCGGCTGGCCGCGCAGGGCGAGGTCGGCCCGGGTGGCGGCCACGCGGGCGACCTGTATGTCGAGATCGTGGAGCAGCCGCACGACGTCTTCGTCCGCGACGGTGACGATCTGCACTGCACGATCCGGGTGCCGATGGTCGACGCGGCGCTGGGCACCACCGTCGTGATCGACACGATCCTGGACGGCCCGACCGAGCTGTCCATTCCGGCGGGCACTCAGCCAGGCGAGATCTCGGTGCTGCGCGGGCACGGCATGCCGCGGCTGCGCTCCAGCGCGCGCGGCGACCTGCTCGCGCACCTGGACATCGTGATCCCGGCCAAGCTGGACAGCAAGCAGACCGAACTGCTGCGCAAGTACAAAGGGTTGCGCGAGCGGGAGCGCGCCGAGGTGATGTCGGCGCAGTCCGAGCACAACAGCGGCTTGTTCGCGCGGTTGCGCGCCTCGTTCAGCGGGCGCTAGGTGGCCGCGACGGTCTTCTACCTCGACGAGGTGCCCGAGCCGGGCGCAGTCGCGGTGCTCGACGGCCCGGAGGGCAGGCACGCAGCCACCGTGCGTCGCATCCGGGTCGGCGAGCCGATCACCCTCTCCGATGGACGCGGCGTGCTCGCCGAATCGGAAGTCGTCGCCGCGCAACGCGACCGGCTCGATCTGGCCGTGCGCAACCGGGTGCTGGCGGCTCCGCCCGCCCCGTCGGTCACCGTCGTGCAGGCGCTGCCGAAGTCGGATCGCTCGGAGTTGGCGGTCGAGTTGATGACCGAGGCGGGCGCGGACGCCGTCGTGCCGTGGCAGGCCGCGCGCTGCGTCGCGAGCTGGGAGGGCAAAGCGGCCAAAGGCGTGGAGAAATGGCGGGCAGCTGCCCGTTCGGCCGCCCGCCAGTCCCGCCGGGCCTACATCCCGGACGTGTCCG
This sequence comes from Nocardia sp. CY41, assembly GCF_009829325.1. Taxonomy (GTDB): domain Bacteria; phylum Actinomycetota; class Actinomycetes; order Mycobacteriales; family Mycobacteriaceae; genus Nocardia. The sequence continues at coordinate 65,514 of NZ_VUOS01000021.1, read as the reverse complement.
ACCTGCACCGCACGAAGGACGTACTGGAGTTGATTCGCGAGGCGAAGGCCGATGGCGCGATCGTCGCGGCGCTGCACGAATCCGGTACCACCCGTTTCAGCACGCTGCCCTTCGCCGATGCGACCCGCATCGTGCTCGTGGTGGGCCCCGAAGGCGGGCTGGACGACGCGGAAATCACCGCCTTGGCCGAGGCGGGTGCGGACGTGACGTTGCTCGGTCCGACGGTGCTGCGAACCTCCACCGCGGCGGCGGTCGCGCTCGGCGCTCTCGGCGCTCTGACCCCCCGCTGGTGAACTACCAGCTCTTCTCGGGTCTCTGCCGAGGCGTCGCATCCGTCCTGCGCTCGACCGGCACTCGGGGGCGCGCCGCGCATGCCAAACGACGACCCGCACCTCGCCGCCGCGCCGGGACGCCGGAGTCGCCGTCATCGACAGGAGGCTGCGACCGGCTCAAACCTCGATGGCTGCCGTTTCCAGCGCGCTACCGGTACGCACTGTCGCCGCACCGTGGTGCGCTCGATGCGACACCCACAGCAGTAGCGCCGCGATGACCAGCAGCAATCCGATACCGCAGACCAGGCCGAGCCACCCGGCGCGCGCGTAGGGAATCCCGGCCGCTCCGCCGACGACGCAGGAAGACCCGCTGTCGGCGGGGCCGCTGTCCGGCCCGGTGACGGGGCCGCCGGCGGACGCGGGCGCCGCGCGCTCGGTCGGGCTGGTCTGGCCCGCCGCGGCGACGCCACCGGACGCGGTGCGACGCTTTCGTGACTTCACCGAGGATTGGGCGCGGCGGCGTGGGGGAATTCCGTGAGGGCGGGTTCTGCCCGCGGCTTATTCACTGGGCGGTGTCGGTGGGGCGCGTTAAACTTTTCTCAATACAGCAGTCGAGACCGGAAAGCAGGCTATAGCCACTTTTGAGAACACAAGGCGAGATCGGCGACCCGTCCACCCCAGCGGCAGGCATCGGCGCCGGCGACAACGGTTCGGGTCCCGCAGCGCGCACCGTGCGCTCGAGCATCGAACTCGCTCCAGAATCCGTGTTCCCCTTCCTCGGTTCGGCCGACCAGAACCTTCGTGAACTGGAAACGCTGCTCGACGCGGACATCCATGTCCGCGGCAACTCCGTCACCCTCACCGGCAAGGCGGCCGACGTCGCGCTCGCCGAGCGGGTGATCGAGCAGCTGGTCGCGCTCACCGGCCGCAACCGCGTGGTGACTCCGGAAGCCGTGCGGCACACCGTCTCGATGCTCACCGAGGGCTCCAGCGAGTCCCCCGCGGAGGTGCTCAGCCTGGACATCCTGTCCCGGCGCGGCAAGACCATCCGGCCCAAGACGCTGAACCAGAAGCGCTACGTCGACGCGATCGACGCCAACACCATCGTGTTCGGCATCGGCCCCGCCGGTACCGGTAAGACCTATCTGGCGATGGCGAAGGCGGTCCAGGCGCTGCAATCCAAGCAGGTCAACCGGATCATTCTCACCCGTCCCGCGGTCGAGGCGGGGGAGCGGCTCGGCTTCCTGCCCGGCACGCTGAACGAGAAGATCGATCCGTACCTGCGGCCGTTGTACGACGCGCTGCACGACATGATGGATCCGGAGGCCATTCCGAAGCTGATGGCGGCCGGCGTCATCGAGGTCGCGCCGCTGGCCTACATGCGCGGGCGCACGCTGAACGACTCGTTCATCATCCTCGACGAGGCACAGAACACCACCGCCGAGCAGATGAAGATGTTCCTGACCCGCCTCGGGTTCGGCTCGAAGATCGTGGTGACCGGTGACGTGACGCAGGTCGATCTGCCGACCGGCGCGCGGTCCGGTCTGCGCGCCGCCAGCGAGATCCTCACCGAGATCGATGACATCCACTTCGCGGAGCTGACCAGCAGCGATGTGGTCCGCCACCGGCTGGTATCGGACATCGTCGACGCCTACGACCGCTTCGAAGCCGAAGCGCGGCCGCCGGTCGCCCCGCATTACGGCGGCAATCGGGCGCAGCGCCGCGCGGCCGGCCGGTCGGACCGGCGATAACTCGTCTCGCCGGGCGGGGCTCCGCTCCGCCGACGCGATCGCGGGGATCGTAGGCTGTTCGGGTGAGCATCGAGATCGCCAACGAGTCGGGTATCGACGTACCCGAAGAAGAGCTGGTCAGCGTCGCGCGGTTCGTGATCGCCCGGATGGACGTCCACCCGGCCGCGGAGCTGTCGATGGTGCTCGTCGATCTCGACACCATGGCCGACTTGCACATGCGCTGGATGGACCTGCCCGGCCCGACCGACGTCATGTCCTTCCCGATGGACGAGCTCGAGCCGGGCGGGCGGCCCGACAGTCCCGAACCCGGTCCGTCCATGCTCGGCGACATCGTGCTGTGCCCGGAGTTCGCCGCCGGACAGGCGCGCAAGGCGGGGCACTCGCTCGATCACGAACTCGCCTTGCTCACCGTGCACGGCGTCCTGCACCTGCTCGGCTACGACCACGCCGAGCCGGAGGAGGAGAAGGAGATGTTCGCCCTGCAGGCTCGGCTGCTCGAGGAGTGGTACGAGAGCCTGCGGGAGGCTCGTCGGCGCGCCGAGCTGGCCGAACGCGACGCGCGGTTGCTGGGCAAGGCGGGCTTCACCACACCGGGTGACTCCCTGGGTCCCGCGTGAATTCACTGACCCTCGTTCTGCTGGCGGTCCTGCTCATCTTCGTGGGTGGGGTTTTCGCCGGCGTCGATTCCGCCCTGAACACGATCTCGCCCGCCCGGGTGGACGACTTGGTGCGCGCCGACCGGCCCGGCGCCGTGCGGCTGAGCCGGGTCGTCGACGACCGGGCGCGCTACGTGAATCTCATGGTGCTGCTGCGCATCCTGTGCGAGATCGGCGCCACGGTGCTGCTCGCGGCAGGACTGATGACGGTCTGGGGGAAGAACTGGGCGCTGCTGATCACCGCGCTGGTGATGGTGCTGGTGTCCTACGTGGTGATCGGGGTCGGCCCGCGCACGCTGGGCAGGCAGCACGCGTACTCCATCTCGCTGGCCGCGGCGTTGCCGCTGCAGTTCATCGGAGCGCTGCTCGGCCCGCTGAGCAGGCTGCTGATCCTCATCGGTAACGCGATCACTCCGGGTAAGGGTTTTCGCAACGGCCCCTTCGCTTCCGAGATCGAGTTGCGCGAGGTGGTCGAGATGGCCGGTGAGCGTGGGGTGGTCGCCGACGACGAGCGGCGCATGATCCAGTCGGTCTTCGAACTAGGCGACACACCGGCGCGCGCGGTGATGGTGCCGCGCACGGAGATGGTCTGGATCGAAGCGGACAAGACCGCGGCGCAGGCGATGTCGCTGGCAGTGCGCTCCGGGCATTCGCGGATCCCGGTGATCGGCGAGAACGTCGACGACATCCTCGGCGTGGTCTATCTGAAGGATCTCGTGCCGTTCACCGAGCGCAGCCGCAAGGTGCGAGTGCGCGAGGTGATGCGGCCCGCGGTGTTCATGCCCGACTCCAAACCGCTGGACAGCCTGCTGGACGAGATGCAGCGCAGGCGCAACCACATGGCTTTGCTGGTGGACGAATACGGCGGTATCGCCGGCCTGGTGACCATCGAGGACGTGCTCGAGGAGATCGTCGGAGAGATCGCCGACGAGTACGACACCGACGAGACCCCGCCCATCGAGGATCTCGGCGACGGGCGCTACCGCGTGTCGGCCCGGCTGCCGGTGGAGGATCTCGGGGAGCTGTACGGGTTGGAGATCGAGGAAGAGGACGTCGACACCGTCGGCGGCCTGCTCGCACACGAGCTGGGCCGGGTGCCGCTGCCCGGATCGAAGATCGAGGCGCACGGGCTGGTGCTGCGCGGTGAGGGCGGCCCGGACGCGCGCGGCCGGATGCGGGTGAACACCGTGGTGGTACGCAAAGCACGCGAGAAGGTCCCCGCCGGGAAGCCCAACGGGGACAATCCCAATGGCAAGCGCAAGGCCAACGGATCGGAGCGGGAGATCCCTGCCGATCGCGACGAGGACGGAGACAGCGAATGACCGAACTGGACGCCGAGGACAACAAGCTGGTGGTGCTGGCTCGCGGCGCGCTCGGCCGCACCGGTGGAGCGAGCGGCGCGGCGATCCGGGACACCGATGGACGCACCTACGCCGCGGGCGAGGTCACGCTGACCGCGCTGCGGCTGACGGCGCTGCAGGCCGCCGTGGCCGCGGCGTTGTCCAGCGGCGCCGAGGGATTCGAGGCGGCCGTCGTGGTCGGCGGCCGGTTGTCCGACTTCGGGGTGACCGCGGTGCGGGAGGTGTCGGCGGAGGCGCGGATCATCTTCACCGATCGCGACGGCGCGGTGTTCGAGGTCGTCGACGACTCCGCGGATGCGGCCGACGCCGTGAGCGCCGACTCCGGCGAGGTCCGCGGTGGCTGAGGCGCAGGGCAAGGGCGAATTCCGTTCCGGCTTCGTCTGTTTCGTCGGTCGCCCGAACACCGGCAAGTCGACGCTCACCAACGCACTGGTCGGCGCGAAGATCGCGATCACCTCTTCGCGTCCGCAGACGACCAGGCATACGATTCGCGGCATCGTGCACCGCGAGCACGCGCAACTGATCCTGGTCGACACCCCCGGCCTGCACCGCCCGCGCACCCTGCTCGGTCAGCGGCTCAACGACCTGGTGCGGGACACGTATTCGGAAGTCGACGTGATCGCGCTGTGCATCCCGGCCGACGAGAAGATCGGTCCTGGCGACCGCTGGATCGTGCAGCAGATCAAGCAGATGGCGCCGAAGACGACGCTGCTCGGAGTGGTCACCAAGATCGACAAGGTGAGCCGCGACCAGGTCGCCGAGCAACTGCTCGCCGTCTCCCAGCTCCTGGGCCCCGAGGCCGATGTGGTGCCGGTGTCGGCGGTCAAGGGCGAGCAGGTCGAGGTGCTCGTCGACGTCATCGCCTCGAAGATGCCGGAGGGCCCGGCGTTCTACCCCGACGGCGAACTCACCGACGAGCCCGAGGAAACGCTGATGGCCGAGCTCATCCGCGAAGCCGCGCTCGAGGGCGTCCGCGACGAACTGCCGCACTCGCTGGCCGTCGTCATCGAGGAGGTCCTGCCCTACGAGGATCGCGAGGACATGCTCGACGTCCACGCCCTGCTCTACGTCGAGCGCCCCAGCCAGAAGGCCATCGTCATCGGCAAGGGCGGCTCCCGGCTGAAAGAGGTCGGCACCAACGCCCGCAAACAGATCGAACACATCCTCGGCACCCGCATCTATCTGAATCTGCACGTGAAGGTGGCCAAGGACTGGCAGCGGGATCCCAAGCAGCTGGGCAAACTGGGTTTCTGAGCGGTTCGAAACCGTGCGCGAAGCAACCGGGAAAAGCGTGCCATCGTGCGAGCGGGCCGCTGTTGCTCTCCTCATGTGGCCAAGAAGATTCGGATGGCCTCGTCGGTGGTGAGACGGTTGGCGCCGACGGTGACGTCGATCGTCGGGTAGTTTCTGCGCACGGCTTCGGCGATACCCGCGAGGCGATCGGCGACTGTCGCGGGGTCGCGTAGCGACTCCTGCCGAAGGCCGTCGAAGCCGGGGAACCCGTCGGCGACCAGGTTTACGTCGGGGTTGGTGATGATGTCGTCGTAGGTTTGGAATTCCACGCTGACGATCTTGGATGTGTCGACCCGCCCCGCGGTGGTGAATACGCGGTCGCTGACACCTTCGATGAAGTTGGCCGCGGAATGCCCTTCTTCGAGCATCGGATTCACCCGGATACGGTTGGCGTCGATACCCAAGACCATGCCCGCGGGGTGGAACCGCATGGTGCCGTCACGGACATCGGTCCAACTGGTGATCGTTCCGTACACGCCGGCGATGTCGGTGCCGTCGGTCAGATAGACGACGTCGCCGGCGGTGCTGTGTGACGCTGTGCGGATATAGCCTTCCTCGGCCGCGGTTTCGTCTCTGCGAAAAGCTCTGGGAAACACTTGATCGACTTGCCACAGTCGTGCTCCGTTGTAGAACCGATCCGGCGAGGTGGATCCGGATTGCGGCAGCGGACCCGGCAACGACGGGTCGCCGGTATCGAAAGCGTGCCGAAGACCTCTGTCGGCGTCGGAAAGCGCCCTGGCCGCACCCGAGGCTTCCCTGGCGAAGGGTCTGACGCCGTGTTCGGCATCAGCTCTCGCCAGTCTCCTGATCTCGTTGCTCAAGTGCTGGGCGAATCGAGCGTATGCCCGTGCGATCAAGTCGGATCTGGTCAACAAGACAACGCCCTCGGCCTGGTCGCCGCAGCTTCCTCAGCTTCGCCTGATCCCGTCGCCGACGTCCGGGTGACCAGGTGACCAGCGGCTGTCGGCCGTGCCCAGGATGCCGTCGTGCCGGAGCAGGACAGCTACGTCCACCAGGTGACGGTCGGCCATCGGGCCCTCCTCGCGCTCTATGGTCGGCCGAGAGGAGACGGCATCGGCGCAGTGGAACCGGCGTGGGTTCTGCGGCGGCCATACCGACATATGCGGGGACTCGGCGCATTCACAAGGTACATCGCGCCGACGGATGCCGAGCATGATCCGGCAGGGTTCGCGCGTGCGGCGACTGATGCGGAATCGCCTCGGCTGGAGCCGGATTGGTTCAGGTCACCACCACGGGTCGGGGCGGTGGCGGTGCCACTGGAGTTCGGATTCGAGTTGGGCGGCCAAGGAGATCAAGAGCGGTTCGGAATTCGCCGTGCCCATCAGTTGGGCGCCGACGGGGAGGCCGGTGTCGGTGAAGCCTGCGGGGACGTTGATACTCGGCCAGCCCAGAACATTCCAGGGCCAGGTGTAGGGGCAGGCGGCGGTGATGAGGTTGTTCGTGGCGTTGACGCCGATGCCGTCGATTTCTTCGGCGCGTGGCGCAGGAGTGGCGGTGGTGGGGGCGAGGACGACGTCGTAGCCGCGGAAGAAGCGGCCGATCCGACTGTGCAGCAATGGTTCCAGGTGACGCGCCGCGTAGAGCGCGGGACCGTCGAGCACGCGCCCGATCCGGGCATTGGCGGTGGTGCGCGGATCGACCTTCAGGCCGGGCATCCGTGTGTGAACCCGCCGGATGCCTGCGAGCGAACGCGGTAGGAAGGAGGCGCCGACCAGAATGCCGTAATGCAGGTCGGCCACGGTCACGCTGTGCCCGAGCGCGCGCAGCGTATCGGCGGTGCGGCGCACCGCTTGCTCGACCTCTGGGTCCAGCGCCGTTCTGGTCGCGGTGAAGGGAATTCGCAGCGACAGAGCGATCCGCAGCTTCCCCGGATCCCGGCCGACGGCATCCGACGCGGTGATCGGTTCCGGCCTGTGCAGGTCGCCTGGGTGCGGACCGGCCGCCGCGTCCAGCAGCAGCGCCGCGTCCGCGACGGTGCGCGCCAGCGGTCCGTTCACGGTGAGCCCGTAGAACGCTTCGGGCTCCGGCCAGGTGGAGATTCGCCCGCGCTGCGGTTTGATGCCGACCAGGTTCGTCCACGCGGCGGGAATGCGGATCGAGCCCGCGCCGTCGGAACCGAGAGCGGCCGGAACCAGTCCGGCCGCGACGGCCGCCGAAGCCCCGCCGGAGGATCCGCCCGGCGTCCGGGTGCGGTCCCAGGGGTTGCGGGTGTGGCCGAACCACGCGGCGCTGGTGAACGGCCACTGTCCCAGCTCGCAGGTATTGGTCTTGCCGACGATCACCGCGCCCGCGGCACGCAGGCGCCGCACCGATTCCGCGTCCTGGGCCTTGGGTGCGAAATCGCCGCCGCAGCCGAACGCGGTCGGCTCACCCGCGACATCCGTGTCGTCCTTCACCGCGACGGGCACGCCCAGCAGCGGCAGTCGTTCACCCGCGGCCAGCCGCCGGTCGGCCTCGGCGGCCTCGGCCAGCGCCCGCTCCCGGCGCACGATACGAAAAGCGTTGAGCGTGCCCTGCGTCGCGTCGATCCGGTCCAGTGCGCCGCCGACCGCCGTGGTCGAGGTGATCGCGCCGCCGGCGATGGCCGCCGCCAGTTCGGCCAGCCCCAGCTCCCGAGTGCCGGGGACACGGGCAGGATCGGACACCGTCATGTGAGCTCCGTCTCGTCGTGGTGTATCAGACGGTAGCGCGAAGTTGGTCAATCGTCCATATCGTGCCCGGCCAAGGAGCGGCCGAACCGGATCGTTCTCACGGGCGGTCTGCACGCGGTGGGGGAGTCGGTTGCGGGCGTCGCCTCACTGGCGACGGCGGTGATGGCTTCGAAAGACGCGGTCAAGGCGGTCTTCGGCTGGCCAGGGTCGGCAAGCAGTAGACATACATACGGTATGTATGTAACAGTGGTCCAGTACCGCCGATCTCCGGGAGGACCCATGGCAACCAGCACTGCACTCGGCCGCACCCACGAAGTGGACCTGCCCGGCGGCCGCATTCGCTATCACGAGACGGGGCAGGGCGCTCCGGTCGTTTTCGTGCACGGCCTGCTCGTCACCGCGGACCTCTGGCGCAAGGTGGTGCCCACGATCGCCGCGGCCGGATACCGCTGTCTGGCGCCGGACTGGCCGCTCGGTTCGCACGAGATCCCGGTTCCGGACGCGGAACTGACCCCCGTGGGGATCGCCGATCTCATCGCCGCGTTCCTCGAGCGTCTCGACCTCACCGACGTCACCCTGGTGGCCAACGACACCGGCGGCGCGATCACCCAGGTGTTGCTGACCCGCGACCGGTCCCGCGTCGGCCGCGTCGTTCTGGTCTCGGTGGACAGCTACGAAAGCTTCCTGCCGCAGCCGTTCACCGCGCTGCCCCTGCTGGCGAAGATCCCGGGGTCGTTACGTCCTCTCACCGAGGCGTTGCGCATCCGGGCCCTGCACCGCCTTCCGCTGGCATTCGGCTGGGTCACCAAACGGCCCGTCCCGCCCGAAATCGTGGACTCCTATCTGCTGCCGAGCCGCAACTCCGCCGCGATCCGGAAAGATCTGCGGCGCTTCCTGAAGTCGGCGCATCGCCGCTACACCTTGGAGGCCGCCCGCCATTTCGCCGGCGTCGACATCCCGGTACTGCTGGCCTGGGCGCGGGACGATCGGCTGTTCCCGCTGTCGTTCGCCGAACGCCTGGCCCACGATCTGCAGAACGCGCAGCTGACGCTCATCGACGACTCCTACACCTTCGTGCCGGAGGACCAGCCCGAGTTGCTCGCCGAATCGATCCTGGAGTTCACTCGGCTGCATGCCACGCCGTAGCCAGGAAGACCGCTCTCGCGCAACCAAGGCCGCGCTCGAACAGGCGGGACGCCGTTTGTTCACCGAGCGCGGCTTCGCGGGGACTTCCGCCGAGGAACTGGTCACCGAGGCGGGCGTCACCCGAGGCGCGCTGCACCACCACTACGGCGATAAACGCGGACTGTTCCTCGCGGTGCTGGAACAGATCGAGGTCGAGATCACCGAGGAGATCGAAAACGCCATCGCCGCAGTCGATTCCGCGGACGTGATGGCCGGAATGGCAGCGGGGCTCGGGCTGTTCTTGGAGATCTGCCAGCGCCCCCCGATGCTGCGGATCGCGCTCACCGACGCTCCCGCCGTGCTCGGCTGGCAGGCCTGGCGCGAATTCGAATCCGCGCACGGGCTCGGGTTGATCACCACGCAACTCGAGCGCGCCCGCGACGCCGGGTTGATCGCGGACGCGCCCGTTCCCGTCTTGGCCCAGCTCGTCGTCAGCGTGATCAGTGAGGCCGCGTTGATCGTCGCGCACGCCGAGGACCCCGATCTCGCCCGCGCGCAGACCCAGCAATCGGTCCTGCTGCTCATCTCGGGGCTCCTGCGCGCCGACGGCTGAAACGAGCCGGGCCGCGCCCCAACGATCGGGAACCCGCGGCCTCGCTCGACGCATCCGTAGATGGTCGCTGCCTGCATCGATACGACGTCCTCTGGTCTTATCCTGCGCATGTGACAGAGCAATCGGCGCGTCGACCCCGGTCGCGCGTGACACCGCTGACCGTGGGGCTGGTGCTCGCGACGGCCGGCGCCGCGACCCGGCCGTTCAGCTGGCCGGCGACCGCGCTGGTGGCGGTGGCGGCGCTGGGCGCGATGGTGCTGACGTTCCGCGGGAGAATCGTGCGGCTTCCGCGTACCGCCCGGCTCGGGCGCGGCCTGGCGATGTGGTCGGCGCTGCTGGTCGCGGCGTTGGCATGGGAGGTCTACGCCCTCCTGCGCCAGCCCGCCCTGAATCGGCCGAGCCACGAGCACCCGACCTTGTCCACACTGCTGGATCCGGCCCTCGAACAGTGGCCGCTGCGGTTCGCCGGATGGCTGGTGTGGCTGGCCGCCGGGTGGTGGCTGGTGTCGAGATGAGCGATCGAGACGTCGTCCTGCTCGGGTTCGCCCTGATCCTGGCGGCCGCGCTCGTCGCGTTGTCGGTAACGCGGCTGCGCCGCGATTCGGTCGCCGCACTGGGGGAGACGATCGCCTATCTGACCGGCACCCGGGCGACAAGAATCATCGCCGTGCTCTTGTGGGCATGGCTCGGCTGGCACTTCCTGGCCAGGTAAGGTCCGCCCGTCGCTCGGTCCACCTACTACTGTGACCGGCATCGGATTCTCTATCTTCGGGGGTTTCACATGCTGATCTGGGGCTGGCAGAAGCGTATTCACACGCTCGCCATGATCACCTTGCTCTGCGGCCGGTGCGGCAATCCCGCCGCACACGCGCTGCGCAAACTCGTCACCAAGTTCACGCTCTTCTTCATCCCGCTGTTCCCGCTCAGCACCAAGCACCACCTGGAATGCACCTGGTGCGGCGCTTCGTCACCGGTCGCCGCCCCGCAGCTCCCCGACCTGCTCGCCCGCGCCAACGCCGAGACCATGGGCCCAGCCCGGTACCACCAGCACGGCGCAGGCGTCCCGAATGCGCAGTGGCCTCAGCAACCCGCTTCCGGCGCGCCCCACACAAACTGGCAGCAACCGCCCGCCCCCAACACGCCCCACACCAACTGGCAGCGCTGACCGAACTCGCCGACAGTGCCGCGGCGGCCGGCCGGCCGGTCGACCTGACCCGGGCGCTGTGAGGATCGCGAGCAGGATCTGTCCGCTGCCTCGCCGGCATTGCGTGGCCGCCGTGTAGTCGACTCAGGCGCGTGCGCGCAGCAATGCTGAACCGCGTGCCGCGTGGGGGCGGATTCGAATACCGATGCGCCCATCGCCTCGCAGCGAGCTAACCCAGACCGAGCATGGGCTGAGCGTCGTCCGCCTGGTGTTCGCGTTGCTGTCGCGCAGGCGGCGAGGCTCATGCCCCGAACAGCATGCCTTCAGCCAGGGACTGGAATACCGACGCGCCCAGTGCACCGCAGCCACGTTTTTCGAGCGAAGCGAGACCGAGCATTGCCGCGAACACCCAGCGCCGAAGGCGCTGGAGAATCGAGCACAGCATTAGACTCGGCACGTGCGTTTGTATCGGGACGAGGCGGTTGTGGTGCGCCAGCACAAGCTGGGCGAGGCGGACCGCATCGTCACGCTGCTCACGCGACAGCACGGACTGGTTCGCGCGGTCGCCAAGGGGGTGCGGCGGACCAAGTCGAGGTTCGGGGCCCGGTTGGAGCCGTTCTCCTACATCGACGTGCAGTTGCATCCCGGGCGCACGTTGGACACCGTCACGCAGGTGCACACGATGGAGGCGTTCGCCGCCGACATCATCGACGACTACGGGCGCTACACCACCGCGTGCGCCGTTCTGGAGACCGCCGAACGGCTGGCCGGCGAGGAGCGAGCGCCCGCGCCCCGGCTGCACGCGCTCACCGCGAGCGCCCTGCGCGCCATCGCGGCCAAACAGCGGCCGCACGAACTGATCCTGGACGCGTTCTTGTTGCGCGCCATGGGTTTCGCGGGCTGGGCCCCCGCGTTGGACGAGTGCGCCAAGTGCGCGACACCGGGTCCGCACCGGGCCTTCCATGTCGCGGCCGGCGGCGCGGTGTGTGTGCATTGCCGTCCGCCGGGTGCGGCGACGCCGGCCCCCGGGGTGCTCGACCTGCTGGTCGCGTTGTTGCGCGGGGAGTGGGAGCAGGTCGAGGCGACGCCCGAGGCGGTGCGCAGGCAGGCCAGCGGGCTGGTCGCGGCGCACCTGCAGTGGCATCTGGAACGTCAGCTGCGCACCCTGCCGTTGGTCGAGCGATCCAAGGACACGGCCGGACGCACGGTCGCGTCGAGTGGGACTCGAGCACCGCGGCCGCAGGAAGGGACGCGGCCGGACGAGGATCGTACGCAGGCCACGCCGGGATGGGCGCAGGGGAGGCAGCCGCTGGAGGGGCAGCCGCCGGACGAGGTTCGTATTCAGGCCCCGGCGGGATCGGCGCAGGGAACGCAGCCGCTGGAGGGCATGTGGCCGGGCGAGGTTCGTGCGCAGACCGTGCCGAGATGGGCGCAGGGAAGGCAGCCGCAGGAAGGGATGTGGCCGGACGAGGTTCGTACTGAGGCCGCGCCGGGACGGGCACAGGGAACGCAGCCGCTGGAGGGGATGCGGCCGGACGAGATTCGTACGCAGTCGGCGTCAGGAGCAGACGCCGGGCCGCCGCAAGAGTTGGCGTGGCCGGACGAGATCCGTCCTCGATCCGCGCCCGGCGCGGGGCAGGCCGGGCAGGCCGCCGCCTACTCCACGAATTGAAGCTCTACCTGGGGCAGCTCGTTCATGACTCGGGCGCACACGGCACGGTGCCAGGTGGCCGGATAGCGGGTGTCCGGCTCGTGCTTGCAGTAGTCGTCGTTGGTCCGGTAGGTGTGCAGGCGGGGCGAGATCTCCCCGGCGTCGATGGCGTCGACCATGGCCTCGACCACCTGTTCGGTCTCGTCCGCGATGGCGGCGAGTTCGCGGGCCACGGTGTCGGGGATCTGGAAGGCCCCCTTCTCCCACCGCTCGACGGTGCGCTCCGCGACCGCGAAGAACCGCGCGCACCATGGCACCGGAAGTCCGAGTAGTTCACGAGTGGCCCGGAAACCCGCGGCAGTCGCGGTGCCTGGTAAATCGGTCACGTCCGAGAAACCCCTCCCCAGTATCACGATAGGGAAAAGAATAAGTCACCGGCGCCGGTGGGGACCGTGGAATCCACCAGGAAGGAACACGGCGGTAGGCCGAGGGAAGCGATCAGGCAGGATAGATGCCGTGATCCTCCGCCGAGACTCCGCCACCGCGACCGCGCCCGAGCGTGTGGGCGTCCGCCCGCCCGCGCCGCATCCGTCGGGAGCTCGGCCGCCGCAGCTGCCGCCGGAACTGGTGCCCAACCACGTCGCGCTCGTCATGGACGGCAACGGGCGCTGGGCCCAGGAGCGCGGGTTGCCGCGCACGGCCGGGCACGAGCGCGGCGAGGCGGTGCTGATGGACACCGTCGAGGGCTGTATCGAGATCGGCGTGAAGTGGCTGTCGGCCTACGCGTTCTCCACCGAGAACTGGCGGCGCAGCCCCGAGGAGGTGCGCTTCCTCATGGGCTTCAACCGCGACGTGATCCGCAGGCGCCGGGACGAGATGCACGAGATGGGTGTCCGGGTGCGCTGGGCCGGGCGGCGGCCGCGCTTGTGGCGCAGCGTGATCAAGGAATTGGAGATCGCCGAGGAACTCACCAAGGACAACACCGTGATGACGCTGACCATGTGCGTCAACTACGGGGGTCGCGCCGAGATCGCCGACGCGGCACGGGAGATCGCGCGCCGGGTGGCGGCGGGCGAGATCGATCCGGAGAAGGTCACCGAGGCGACGGTCGCGAAATACCTCGACGAGCCCGACATGCCGGACGTGGACCTGTTCCTGCGCCCTTCGGGCGAGTTCCGCAGCTCGAACTTCCTCATCTGGCAGTCCGCCTACGCCGAATTCGTCTATCAGGACACGCTTTTCCCCGACTTCGATCGGCGCAACCTGTGGGAGGCCTGCCTCCAGTACGCTTCGCGGGACCGCCGTTTCGGCGGCACCAAGTGAACGGCGGCACGAACATGGACGCAGCGGTGACTCCGGACCGGGAACTGCAGGCACGGGCCGGCGCATGCCTGTCGAGCTACGGCATCGAGGTGCGCGTCGACGCCGACGGGTCGCTGGGCTTCGAGTACGAGGGCGCGCTGTCCTCGCTGCGCGCGGTGAACCTGGCACCCGGTCTGGACGTGCTGAGCCTCACCTGTGTGCTGGCCTGGGACCGGCCGTTGAAGGCGCAACTGCACAAGCGCGTCGCCGAACGCAACAACTCGCTGCAATTCGGTTCGCTCACGGTGATCGCTCGCGGTGGGCTCGCCGATGTCATCCTGCGCTACACCTTCCCCGCCGCGGGCCTCGACGACCAGGCCCTCACCACCATGCTGTTGCTCGTGCTGTCCAACGCGAGCCGGGCCAGGCAGGGTCTGCTGCCCTGAGGGCGACGGTCACGATCATGTGGGGCAAACCGTAGACGTGTGCCCGGGTCAGCCCATGGCCTGACGGTCTGGCTCGCCGTAGGGAAGGAGGGTGCGCACGCCGCGCGCCAATGTCTCCGGGTCGAGGTCGTCGAGGATGAGGTGCTGGAGGATGAATCCCGGCAGCAGTCCGATGATCGCCTTGGCCACGGCATCGATGTCGGCGTCTTCGGGTAGCCAGCCTTTGTCGCGCATGCGCTCGGCGTAGCTCACCCAGAGCGCGCGCATCGCGATCATCGTCTCGCGGACCATCACCGCGGCCTGCGGATGCACCAAGGCCAGCGCCCAGGCTTGCGGCGCCAGCCGCACCGGGCCGTCGGGCCCGCTGCGCCGCACCACCTCCTCGGCGATCATGGTGATCAGTTCGGCGGGCGTGGGCAGCGGGTCGCGGCCGATCGCCTGATCCATGGCGATGCGCAGCGACACCGTCGTCTCCGTGGCGAGTGCCGTGATCAGTTCGTCCTTGCTCTTGAAGTAGCGGTAGACCGCACCGGCGGAGAGACCGGATTCCGCGAAGACGTCCTGCATGGAGGTCTCGTGGAACCCCTTGCGGGCGAAGCAGCGCCGCGCGGCGTCCAGAATTTGCTGTCTGCGGCGTTCGAGGTGTTCTTCGCTGACTCGGGGCATGCGCCCAAAGTAAAACGAATATTCGTTCTTGACAACTTCCCCGCTGCGGTGCGACGGTAGGCACAACTAAAAGAACGAGCATTCGATTTTTAGGAGATGGCCATGACCACCACGCCGCGGGCGTTCGCTCTCGGTCTCGGCGCCGCCCTGCTCCAGGCGCTGATGCTGATCGCGTTCGCCTGGCCCGCCGCGAACATCGCGCCTCGTGACCTGCCGCTGGCCGTCACCGGCCCGCAGGCCGCGATGGTCACCGGCAAGCTCGCCGAGCACAGTCCCGGCGCCTTCGAGATCACCACGTACGCGGACGAGGCCGCCGCCCGCGCCGCGATCCAGGACCGGGAGGTGTACGGCGCGATCGTCACCGGCGACGGGCCGCCGCGCGTACTGGTCGCCTCCGGCGCTGGTCCCGCTGTCGCCCAGCAACTCACCCAGATCGGTCAGCAGCTCTCGGGTGCGCCCGCCGCTCGTGTCGAGGACGTGGTGGCCGCCGACTCGGATGACCCGCGTGGCACCGCGTTCGGCGCGATGGTGCTGCCGCTGGTGATGTCCGGCATCGCGGCCGGTGTGCTTTTGGCACTGCTGATCCCTGCGATCGGGGGGCGACTGATCGGACTGACGACCTTCGGTGTCACCGGCGGGTTGCTCGGCATGGCGATCATCCAGGGCTGGATGTCGGTGGTGCCCGGGTCGTACCCGGCGCTCGCGGCGGTCGCCGGGCTGGTGTCGTTCGCGGTGGCAGGCGCGGTCGTCGGGCTCGCCGCCGTGCTCGGGCGGGCCGGTATCGGCATCGCCGCGCTCACCATGCTGCTGATCGGGAACCCGTTCTCGGCGGCGACGTCCGCGCCCGAACTGCTGCCGCAGCCGTGGGGCGCCATCGGGCAGTTGCTGCCCCCCGGTGCGGCCGCGTCGCTGCTGCGTTCGATCGCCTTCTTCGACGGCGCCGCGGCGACCGGACCGCTGGTGGTGCTGCTGGTCTGGGCCGCGGTCGCGCTCGCGCTGCTCGGTGTGGCCGCGCTGCGCGGCCGTCCGGCCGAGACGCGGGCACCGGCTCGGGACGCGGTTCCGGTCGGCTGATCGAATCATCTGCGAAGGGCTGTTGTCGGACGACGACGGCCCTTCGCTCAGCCCGCTCATGACCATCAGGCTGCCGGGCTCGAGCCGGATCGCCGCTCGGGCATCGCTGTCCGGTTCGGTGAAATCCATCGTGCAGGCCGACCCGAGGCTGATGGCGGCGACCTCCGCCCCGAAGCACGGAACGCAGTCGACGTGTGCGCTGATGCCTTGGCCGGGCAGGTACTCGTTGACTATCACCTGATCGGCCGCGGCCATCTGCTCCGTGCGGAGCAGTCGGCGCACCTACGCGCGCCCAATCCGGCAGCGCGGGTGCGGGATCAATGCGAGCTCGGCTCGCGACGGCACGGCGGCCGTAGTCGTAGCGATGGCCGTAGTGCTGCACCCTGCGCGTAGTTCGGCCGACCACGGGGCGGCATCGATGGCGTCGAGCAGCGCCGCTTGCTCGGCGTCGTCGAGCCACGCGGGCAGGTAGCGCAAACCCGGAACGGGCTCGAATTCATTCGTCCCTGCAGCCATTCTCGTCGGAGAGAGCTCCGGCGGGAATGGCTGCGGAATCGGATCAGTCGATGGTGAACGACAGCGTGGGTGCGGTGGCCGCGCCCTCTTGCCGCTGGGCGTTGTAGGTCACCGTGTACGGGCCGGTGCCGGGGGAGGGGACCACGAAGATCACGTAGTTCTTCGGATTGTCGATGGTCTCGTTCGCGTCGAGCAACTCGTTGATCGGGCCGCGGATGTCGGCGGGCACGGTCTGCCCGTCGGGGGTACGGACGGTGAAATAGTCGTAGTGGATATTCGTTCCGCCCGCGGCGATGCCCGGCCCGCCGACGAGCTCGATGCGCAAGGCCAGGTCGGATCTGCCGTTCTCTTTCTTCGTGTAGCTCGGGCTGATGCGGCCGCCGGTGACCCGGATGGTCGTCTGCTCCTGCACCAGGGTGCCGGTGACGTTCAATGTCTTCGGTCGGACGCTGTCCACCTTGCCCGCCGCGGCGAGCGGGATCCGGGTCTGGTTGTCCGCGGCCTGGCCGTACACGACGGCCATGGTGTCGAGGAGGTGCTCCGCGTCCTTCGCGGACCGGACGGGCGTCGTGACAGTGCCGGTCGCCGAACCGTTCCCGGCCACCGTGGGGCTGTCGAAGATCGCCCCGCCGTCCACCTCTTTGCCGACCAGCAGCGACGGCGTGCTGCTCAACGTGCGGTTGTCCGGCGTGGTGTTCTTGTAGGTGATATCGATGCGCACCTTCGCGCCGCCGTATTCATCCGGCACGACGGTCGCCTTGTCCACCGTGATGTCGAACCCGTCGTACCAGCCGGTCTTGCCGACGGTGCGGACGGTCGACTGCCCGCTCGTCCCGCCCGGCTCCGCGACGACTCCGGTGGCGGTGGCCGGCGGGATCGCCACCGGCGTGCCGTCCTCGCCCTGGCACGCCGAAAGCACCAGCGCCGAGGCCACGACGAGCGTGGCCCCGGCGGCGGTGACGGCCCGGCGGCGCACCGGGCGTGCGAATAAGTCGATGGTCGTTGACACGCTGCCTCCCCAGCAGATGGCGGATCCTTCGTGCCGAACCCGGATCGACCCGGGCTCGCGAGGATCTCACCGGTCGATCTCCGCTGGTCGCGGGCGCGTTAACCGGACACGCCGGGAATCGAGCCGATCAGACGTCGCGTCGGCGTGCCGTCCCGCATGTCGTGCAGGTGCCGAACACCTCGAGGGTGTGGCTGATCTCGGTGAAGCCGTGCTCGCTCGCGATCGCCTCGGCCCAGGACTCCACCGTGGGACCCTCCACCTCCACGGTGCGGCCGCAGTGCCGGCACACCAGGTGATGGTGGTGGCCGGTGGAGCACTGGCGGTAGACCGACTCGCCGGAATCGGTGCGCAGCACGTCGACCATGCCCGCGTCGGCCAGCGACTGCAGCGTCCGGTAGACGGTGGTCAGGCCGATGCCCTCGCCGCGCTTGCGCAGTTCGTCGTGTAGGTCCTGGGCGGAGCGGAACTCGTCGATGTCACCGAGCAGCGCGGCGATGGCGCTGCGCTGCCTGGTGCTGCGGATGCCGACCGGTTTCTGCGGAACGGTCGTGTTGTCTGGCACGAATCACCCTTCCTCGGCGTGCGCGACGGCGTCGACGACGATGTGCGCCAGGTGGTCGTCGACGAGTTCGTAGAGCACCTCGCGACCCGAACGCTCACCGTGCACGACACCGGCGGCCTTGAGGATACGCAGATGCTGACTGACCAGTGGTTGCGTCACCCCGAGCGCGTCGACCAATTCGTGCACACACCGCGGTGACTCGCGCAACTGCAGCACGATAGCAATCCGGACGGGCGCGGCCAGCGCCCGCAACAATTCACCCGCGTCCTCCAGTACGGTTCGCGGGGGTACCGGCGCCGGTCCGGGCGACCGATACGGGTTGTGCGGCGGTGCGGCGGCGGTCTCGGCGGTCATGTCACCAACTCCTTAATGGAAAGCATTACCAGTTTGCATATGCACAGGTGCGCATGTCAAACGGGCACGCCGAACCGTGCGGTTGAAACCCGTGCGGGGCCTGCCGATAGGCTGGGCACCATCGCAGCGTCGACGCAAAACTATCGTGTCGAGGCAAGTCAAGAATCCGACTCGCAGTGGATGGAGAATTCTCGCGTGGCACCCAAGTCGAAGGTGGACACCGTTGCCAACCTCGCCAAGCGCCGGGGTCTGGTGTACCCGTGCGGTGAGATCTACGGAGGCACCAAGTCGGCATGGGATTACGGGCCGCTGGGCGTCGAGCTCAAGGAGAACATCAAGAAGCAGTGGTGGCGCGCCATGGTCACCAGCCGCGAGGACGTCGTCGGTCTGGACTCCTCGGTGATCCTGCCCCGCCAGGTCTGGGTCGCCTCCGGCCACGTCGGTGTGTTCAACGACCCGCTGGTCGAGTGCCTGCACTGCCATCACCGCTTCCGGCAGGACCACCTGCAGGAGGCGTACGCGCTGAAGAACAAGATCGATGACCCGGACACGGTCTCGATGGAGCTGGTGGCGTGCCCGAACTGCGGCACCGTCGGCCGCTGGACCGAGCCGCGCGACTTCAACATGATGCTCAAGACCTACCTCGGCCCGATCGAGTCCGAGGAGGGCTTGCACTACCTGCGCCCGGAGACCGCCCAGGGCATCTTCGTCAACTTCGCCAACGTGATGACGACCGCGCGGAAGAAGCCGCCGTTCGGCATCGCGCAGATCGGCAAGAGCTTCCGCAACGAGATCACCCCCGGCAACTTCATCTTCCGCACCCGCGAGTTCGAGCAGATGGAGATGGAGTACTTCGTCAAGCCGGGCGAGGACGAGGAGTGGTACAAGTACTGGATCGAGACGCGGTTCTCCTGGTACACCGATCTCGGCATCGCCGCGGACAACCTGCGGCTGTTCGTGCACCCGAAGGACAAGCTCTCGCACTACTCCGCGGGCACCACCGACATCGAGTACCGCTTCGGTTTCCAGGGCAACGAGTGGGGTGAGCTGGAGGGCATCGCCAACCGCACCGACTTCGACCTGAAGACGCACTCCGAGCACTCCGGCACCGAACTGAGCTTCTTCGACCAGAACACCAACGAGCGCTACATCCCGTACGTGATCGAGCCCGCGGCGGGACTCACCCGCTCGCTGATGGCCTTCCTTGTCGACGCGTACGCCGAGGACGAAGCGCCCAACGCCAAGGGCGGCGTGGACACCCGCACGGTGCTGCGCCTGGATCGCCGTCTCGCGCCCGTGAAGGCGGCGGTGCTGCCGCTCTCGCGCAATGCCGATCTCACGCCGAAGGCGAAAGATCTGGCCGCACAGCTGCGCAAGAACTGGAACGTCGAGTTCGACGACGCGGGCGCGATCGGCCGCCGCTACCGCCGCCAGGACGAGATCGGCACGCCGTTCTGCATCACCGTCGACTTCGAGACGCTCGAAGACCAGGCGGTGACGATCCGCGAGCGCGACACGATGACCCAGGAGCGCATCGCACTGGACAAGGTGGAGGGCTACCTGGCCCAGCACCTGATCGGCGCCTGAGTTCCCCCGGCGACGCCCCGTGGTCGTGCATCGGCCACGGGGCCCTGTCGTTCAGCCGTTCTTCTTACGGGTGATGATGCCGATCGTGGTCGGGATCAGCAGCGCCGCACCCCACGGCACCGCGACCCAGAACGGCCAGAAGTAGCCCGCGCCGGTGGCCAGATAGATCGCCACGCACAGCACGTTGACGAAGACCCACGGCGTCCACATGATCATGATCCACTGGGGGAGGCCTTTTGCGCGCGCCGACTGCCGATCCTGTTGTGCGGGAAGGTCGGACAGCAACGGCGTCAGCTCGCCATAGGTCTTGGCGGCGTACACCTGTTGCAGCCGGTCGTCGAATTCGGCCAGCGACAGCCTGCCTTCGTTCATCGCGAGGCGCAGCCGGTCGATGATCTTCTCCCGATCGGCGTCGGACGCCCGCACGTGATCCTGACTCACGATGTGAGCGTAGGTCACTCGGCCGTGAACGTCAGAGCGGAACCTCCCAGAACGCCAGCTCGTGCCGCAGTCCTTCGCGGAACAGCTCTTCCGCGCGTGCCGGGTCCGCGCCGGACTCATCGATCATCTGCGCGCAGCGGCGGGTCAAGACCGCGAAGCCGGGATCGGCGTAGGTGTCGACCCAGCGGCGGTAGCGCGGTTCGGCGGGCGGCCGCTGCGCCAGCCGCGCGCCGAGCGTGGCGTACCCCCACATGCACGGATACAAGGCCGCGAGCCCTTCACCGTAGGACGCGGCGGAATCCAGCAGAAACGCCGTATACGCCGCGCACGGACCGCCTTTGACGGCGCCGTCGAGATCGGCGCCGAACTCGGCGGCCAGCGAGCGGTGCAGCGACAGTTCCTCGTGATAGGTGGCGTGCGCGAGGTCGACGAGGTCGCCGAGATGGGCGGCCGGAGCCTGCCAGGCGAGGCGCGCGAACACCCGGACGTAGTCGAGCAGGAACAGATAATCCTGCTCCAACCAGGATCGGAAGACCGGTTCGGGCAGGGTGCCCGCCGCGATACCCACCACGGTGGGATGGGCGAGCTGGGCCTCCACCGAGGGCAGGCCGCTCTTCTCCAAGTGCGCCGCGAGACTCATACCCGCAGTCTTCCGCATCCGTCCGCCCGGTCGGTTTGCACCTGTGCCGGTGGTGCCGCACCCTTGCGGTGTGTTGAGGGATGAGGACGCTCCGATTCGCGCGCTCGCGCCGTCGGAGCAGCGGTTCGTGCGGCACGGCACCTACACGGGCCGGTCGGTGTCGGTACGGGGAGCGCTGGACGTGACGGCGCTGCGGGAGGCCTTCGCGGCGTTACGGCGAGCGTATCCGGTGATCGGCTGCCGAATCAACGAAGACGTTGCGGGACAGGGATATCTGCTGGCCGCGGACGAGACGGCATGGACTCCGGTTTCGGTGCGCCAGGGCGACGTGGCGGTGATCGGCATTCCCGCGGTGGATCCGGCGGTGCAACTGGCCTATCTGGACGTCGTCGGTTCGGGCGCGGACGAATGGCGGGTCACGTTGTTCGCTCACCACAGCGTCGCCGACGCGGGCTTCTGCGTCGAGCTGCTGTCGCGACTGTGGGACTGCTATACCGGCATCGTCGAACGACAGCCGATAAACCTTGTGTCACATGATGTTCCGCAATCGTTGGAGTGGTATGTCGCGGAGCGGGGCATCACCAGGAGCGCGACATCCGGATTCGAGGACGTGACGCAGCCGCTTCCGCCGCAGGCGCGCGACGTGCCGACCGGCAGCGCGCGGCCCGCGCCGAGCACGCTCACCCGCCCGGTGCGCGTGCGGCTGAACCGGGAAGCCACCGCCCGGATCCTCGACCTCGCCCGCAACACCGGCGTGACGATGAACGGCCTGCTCACCGCCGCGCTGCTGCGCGCGTACGCGCGGGAGACCGTCGGTGGCGCGACATCGTTGGGCTGCCTGTACCCGGTGGACCTGCGCACCCGGCTGGAGCCGCAGGTCGCCGCGACGGCGGGCACCAACATGGCCGGGTCCGCTTCCTTCGCGGCGCGGGTGGACCCGGCCGCCAACCCGCTCGAACTGGCACAGCGGATCGCGGCCCGCTTGGCGCGCGACCTGTCCGAAGGCGTCGTGCAGCAGTCCGTCCTGCACTTTCCGGATTACTACGGCGCGAGCAGGATTCATTCGCTGGCCGGGCATATCGCGGTGACGAACACCGGCGTCGTCCCGGTCTTCCGCACGCCCCCCGGTATCGAGCTCACCGATTACGAGATCGTCTACGTCTCCGCGCATCCTCGCCCCTCCGCGGGCGCGTCGGCCGCGGTCACGTTTCTCGCCTACACCTTCGCCCACGAACTCGCGGTCGGCGTGCTCGGCGGAGGCGCGCACACCGACGGCCTGCTCGAGGCGGTGCGGGCCGAGCTGACCGCGTTGTCGGCGGCGGGCGGTCGCTGATCCGGAACGCGCCTGGTGTCCGGGTCGAGCCGTCGTCAGAATCGTCCGCCACGACCGATCCGCCGGGAGCCGGACGAACCACCGTACGAGCCGGGGCTCCAGCCGCCGCCCGAGTGCCGGGCGCCACTCGCCGCGCCGCGCAGGAGCCCTTCGAGCAGGATGCCGCCGAGCACCGCTCCTGTCTGCGCGCCCGCCGACGGCACCCGCGACGCCTCCCAGGCCCGGACGCTGGCCTGCGCCGCCTGCAGCGCGCGCCCGGCCAGATCCGCTGCCGTCTGCGCGCGCCGCAGTGCGTCGGCGGGGTCGCTCGCGCTCAGCCGCTGCGCCTCGTCGAGGTTGCGCTGGGCCTCCGACAGTCGGGTGCGCGCTTCGGCGTCGATGCCGCCGCGCCGGGTGGTGACGTAGTCGGCGGCCGCGCCGATTCGGGCGCGCGCGTCGGTGAGAACCCGATCGAGCCTGCGTCGCAGCTCCTCGGCGGCGAGTTTGCGGTCGGTGGCGGCCGCGACGGCGCGGTCGAGATCGGCGTCGGTGGTGACCGCCTCGTGGAAGGCGCTCAGCGGATCGGCGTCCGCCGTGGATGTCGCCTTCGCCAGCGCGGCCTGCGCCGCGGTGCGGGCGTTCGCCAGCTCCGGGCCGCCGTAGCCGGAGAGCTCGGCGGCGGCGGCGAGGTCGCGGCGCAGCTCGTCCAGCACACCCGGGAGGCTGTCGCGCGCCTGCTGGATCGCAGCCGCCGCGTTGTCCACCGCGTCGAGCAAGGCGCGCGCCTGCCCGATCGCGGCCTCGGCGGAGCGAATCGCGGCGACCGCGCCGCCCTGCTCGCCCACCGGCTCGGCGAGCGCGGACCGTCCCGCGTCGATGCTCTGCTCCGCGAAAGCGACGCGCTCCCGCGCCATCCGCACGTTGCCCTGGATCGGCGCCAGAACGCTCGCCGGATGAGTGGCGGTGAGCCGGCTCAGCTCGGCGTCCGAATCGGGAATCCGGGCGGTGGCGTCGACGACGTCCCTGGTGAGCGCGTCCAGCCGGTTCGCGGCGTCGAGCAGCAGATCGCGCATGGCGTCGAACTCGGTGACCTGCCCGTCCAGCGCGCGGTCGGCGCGTCCGACGGTGCCGATCAGGTGGACCAGCAGGGAGCGCTGTTCGTCGGGCGTCTCCGGGATGGCGTCGTCGAGGCGCTGCCGGATGGCGAACGCCTCCGCGGCGGCGGCCTTCGCCTGGTCGAGGGCGGTACGGAAGGGTGCGGTGGCGGTGGCGCCGAACTCGCCGGTGGCCAGGTCGAGTTCCTCGCCGCTGGTGCGGATCGCGTTGTCGATCTCCACCAGCATTTCCCGGGAGCGCGTGTGCAGCGCCTCCAACGGCAACGCGGACAGCGCCGCGGCGTTCTCCGGATCGAGTTGCCGCGCCGCCGCCAGCTCCGCCTCGGTCCGAGCGCGCCGCCGCCTGCGCGCGTACCAGACGAGGCCGCCCGCCACCAGGACGACCAGCAGACCGGTCACGAGCAGCGCGCGCACGTTCACCCCGCCGCCGCGCAGCGCCGCGTCCAGCCCGTCGGCCGTCGCGACCCCCGCGTCGGCCCACCGTCCGTCGCGCAGGGCCGGTTCGACCTTCCCGAGCACGATGTCGTCGAGTTCGGAATCGCTGACGCCGCCGGGAAGTTCGCCCTCCAGCCAGTACGCGCGGTCGTCGGTGGCCACCGCGAGCAGCAAGTCCCGTTCGCCGAAGCCGGACATCGATGCGGTGCGCGCGGACCAGTCCTGCGGCGTGAGTCCGTCGAAGTCGCCCACGTACACCACCCACAACCGGATCCGCTGGTCGGCGTAGAGCTGGTTCACCGCATCTTGCACTTGATCGCGCTGTTTCTCGTCGAGCGCGCCGGCCGTGTCCTCCACATAGGTGTTCATCCGAAGTGGTGGTTCCGCTCCGGCCGTCGGAGCCCCGGCCAGGGGGAACGCGGCCAGCAGGACGCTGATCACGAGCAGGCGAGCGAGGCCGATCCGCTGCGGCAGTGACATGGCACGAATCTAGCTCGCTAGCATCGTCTCTGTGATCACCATCGATCGCCCGTACAGCGGCCACGTGTCACCGGGTTCCAACCCGCAGCAGCGTGATGTCCCCGGCGCCCGCATCGTCAAGATGTCGGTCGGCGGCATGGACAACAACTGTTACCTGGTGCAGTGCACCGCCACCGGCGCCGCGCTGCTCATCGACGCCGCCAACGAGGCGCCGCGCATCGCGGAACTCGTCGAGCAGGAGACGCCCGGGCAGGTTCAGCTGATCGTCACCACCCATCAGCACCGCGACCACTGGATGGCCCTGCGGGAGACCGCCGCCGCTACCGGCGCCCCCACCGCAGCCCATCCGCTCGACGCCGACCCGCTTCCGGTGCGCCCCGACCGGTTGCTCGCCGATGGCGACACCGTCACCGTCGGTGAGCTGGTCTTCGAGGTCATCCACCTGCGCGGCCACACGCCGGGTTCGATCACCCTCGCGTTCACCGACGGAGCAGGCCGCATCCATCTGTTCACCGGCGACTCGCTGTTTCCCGGCGGTGTCGGCCGCACCACCTCCCCGGAGGACTTCGCCTCGCTGTTCGGCGATGTCTCGGCCAAACTCTTCGATCGCTACCCGGACGACGCCGTCGTCTACCCCGGCCACGGCGACGACACCACCCTCGGCGCCGAGCGCGCCGACCTTCCGGCCTGGCAGGAGCGCGGCTGGTAGCCCCCTGGCGGTTACCGGACGAGGCACGGCGCCGCTACTGGCAGACTTGGGGTGTGGATTTGCCAACGATGCGCACCCGGGCTCTCCCGGCTCCCGACCCCGCCCGGCCACGCGGCTTCGGCGCCGGGTTGCTGCGCTGGACGCGGCGGCTGGTCGTCGGTTCGGTGGTGATGGGCGCGGTGCTGGTCGGCGGGACCGCCTTCCGCGTGTGGCAGGTCGCGCGCATCGATGACTACTCGAAGGCCGACGCGATCGTCGTGCTCGGCGCCGCGCAGTACTCCGGGACGCCGTCCTCGGTCTTCGAAGCGCGACTCGACCAGGCGTACAAGCTGTTCCGGGCCGGTGTCGCGCCGCGGGTCATCACGGTGGGCGGCAAGCAGGAGGGTGATCTGTTCACCGAGGCCGCCTCGGGCAAGAACTACCTGCAGGCGCGCGGGGTGCCCGGCGACAAGATCCTCGCCGTCGAAACAGGCTCGGACACCTTACGCAGTATCGAAGCCGTGGCGACGGCGATGCGGGCGCGGGACATGTCGTCGGCGGTGCTGGTCAGCGATCCGTGGCACTCGCTGCGCACGCGCACCATGGCCCGGGACGAAGGGCTGGCGGTGTGGACCGCCCCCACCAGAACCGGCCCCGCCGTCTACACCCGCGAATCGCAGGCGCACGGCATCGCCCGGGAGACCGGCGCCCTGCTGTGGTATCAGCTGACTCACTTCTCGGCGGACTTCACCTACACGGCGGGACAGTGAGGCCCGATGAGCGCCCGGTACACCGATCACGACACCGAACGCCTCGTCGTCGAGGGCGCCAAGACCGCGGGGCTCGGGCCGCCGCGCAGTGAGTTCGAGGCCGGTCACCGAACCGAGTTCGCGCGCGACCGGGCCCGCGTGCTGCACTCCGCGGCGCTGCGCAGGCTGGCCGACAAAACGCAGGTCATGGGCCCGCGCGAGGCCGACACCCCGCGTACGCGGCTCACCCATTCCCTGGAAGTCGCCCAGATCGGCCGCAGCATCGCCGACGGCCTCGGCTGTGATCCGGACCTGGTCGACCTGGCCGGATTGGCCCATGACATCGGCCACCCGCCCTACGGCCACAACGGCGAGAAAGCCCTCGACACCTTCGCCGACGCCTTCGGCGGGTTCGAAGGCAACGCGCAGAACCTCCGCATCCTCACCCGCCTCGAACCCAAGGTGCTCGAACCCGATGCCGCCAGCGCGGGCCTGAACCTCACCCGGGCCGCTCTCGACGCGGCGCTCAAATACCCTTGGGGCCGAACGGGTCCCGGCACCAAATTCGGCGCCTACGAGGTCGACACCGAGCGCTTGGAGTGGATCCGCAAGGGCGCGCCGGACCGGCGGCGCAGCCTCGAATGCCAGATCATGGACTGGTCCGACGACGTCGCCTACTCGGTGCACGACGTCGAGGACGGCGTCATCGCGGGCCGGATCGATCTGCGTGCGCTGGCCGACCCCGCCGAACAGGACGCGCTGGCGGCGCTGGGACAGTTCCAGCACTCGCTGGCCGCCGACGAACTGATCGCCGCCGCGCAGCGGTTGTCGGAACTGCCGGTGGTCTCGGCGGTGTCCGGATACGACGGCACGTTCACCGCCTCGGTCGCGCTGAAACGCCTCACCAGCGAGCTCGTCGGCCGCTTCGCCACCGCCGCGATCATGGCGACGAGGGAGGTGGCCGGGCCGGAACCGTTGTCCCGGTACGCCGCGGACCTGGAGGTGCCGCGCATCGTCGCCGCCGAGGTGGCGCTGCTCAAGACCGTCGCGTTGCGGTATGTCATGTCCGACCCGGCGCACCGGTTGCGCCAGGCCGCCCAGCGCGAGCGCATCCTCGCTGTCGCCGACCGCTTGCTGGCCGCCGCACCGCGCACCCTCGATCCCGTGCTGCTGCCGTTCTGGAACGACGCCACCGACGACACGGCTCGCGTGCGCGTCGTGGTGGACCAGATCGCCTCCTACACCGAGAGCCGCCTGGAGAGGGTCGCGGTCGAGCTGAACGTCTAGCCGCGTCGGCGGCGTCACGCCGACAGGCCGTCGGAGGACTCCGCTCGGGCCATTTTCACCAGCGCGCCATGCAATTCCTTGGCCGACGCTCCTGCTCGCTCGCCCCGGAGAACCACCTCGGTGAAGCCATCGATCAGGGCCCGGCCCGGATCGAGCAGTCCGAGTCCTCCGCCGCCGCCACGCAGCGACTCGTTGATCAACGTCCGCAGCGCTTCTTGCCGAGCCCGGAACCCACCGGCGGCGTCCAGCGCCCCCGCGAATTCGCGAGCGACCGCCGTGTACACCGGTCGTTCGGCCGGGCCGCGCCGACGGAAGACCCTGCGCGTCTCCACGGGAGCAGGCGGATGCAAGGCGGCCCGGTCCAGGACGATCCAGATCGCGGACTCGGCGGACTGCTCGGCGGGCCCGCGAGCCGGCCTCGGGCGAGATTCGGCGTCGTCGGTGAGTTCGACTCCGCGCAGCGGCATCGGGTATTTGGTGAGCAGCTCATCGAGGGCGGAAGCGATCTCGCGGATCACCTGGACATCCACGGTCGAGGTATCGAATCCGACGACTTCCACGCCATGCCGCGCCGACATCTCCCGCGCGATGCGAAGCGCCTCGGAAGGATCGGGGCCTCCGGTCCGCTCCGGGGCCGCGGGGCGGTGCGCTGTGCCGGCCCGCTCGCTGGGTGTGCGGCTGGTTCTCGGGGCAGATGCCGAGTTGGTCCGTTGGGCGGATGCGCCGCGGGTGCTGTCGGGCTGCTGCCGAGGTGCGGAGTCGCTCCCGGGCGCCGAGGTCGCGGAGTCTGTGCTGCGGGGGACGGCCTGATCGGGGCGCGCGTCGTCTGTTCGGGGCGAGCGTGTCGAATGCTGCGCCGTGCCGAGACGATCGAGGCCGTCAGCGGGGACCCTTTGCGGCGGAGGTCCGGGTCGGTGTGCGGTAGTGGTGTCATCGATCGGCGTGGGCCGGGGAGGGACGTCGCGTCTTCGGCCGAGCGCGGCAGCGTCGGTGCGGCCGGGCGGGGGGATGGGCGCGGATTCGCCCCGTCGGCCGGACGTGGGGGCAGCCGTGTCGCGGGGCTTTCGGCTGACTTCGGAGTCCGTGCTGCCCGAGGGCTGCGGCGAGCTGTCTGTCTTGCCGGTCTGCGGGGCGGATCCGGTCTGCGAGGTGGCGTCCGTCGTTGCAGCGCTCGATGAGGCGGCCTGTGCATCGGGGGAATCGTCGATCCAGGAAAAGCGCAGGGCGTCGATCCACGGAGTGGCGGTGGAGCCGGTGGCGGTGCGCCGCTGCGACACGGGTTCATCGACGGCGTGGGGGAGCCCAGCGTCTGGCGGTCCGGCCGCCGTGTGGTTCACGGCGCGGGAGTCGGGGTCGGGATGCGAAGTGGCCTCGGCCTCCGGCGCGGAAACCGGCTTTCCCGCAACGCCCTCTCGCGGGGTAGGAACCGAGTCGTCAGGGTTGGCCGTCGGGTGCGGGACGGCGGGGGAATCCGGGGGTCCGATCGGCGGTGCAGGCGCACCGATCATCGGCGGGACGGACGCACCGAGCATCGGAGTCGGCGCGGAGCCGCCGAGCATCGGAGTTGCCGCGGAGCCGTCCGGGAGATCGGTCCGGAGAACGGACGTGCTGTCCGTCGATGTGGAGTCGGGCTCGTCCGGTATCCCGCGACTTCCTGAGCCCCCTGCGATGCCGACCTGGGCTGGAAGGGTTGGGAACCGGATCTTCGGCGCGGCGTCGTCCGCTTCACCGGCGGCCGGGATGGCTGTGGCGCCCGGCGGGGTGTCGCTGTGCCGAATCGCTTCCGAACGATGGGGGAGCTCGGTCTTCTCCGAAGGCGCGACACCGTTCGCGGTGTCGATCGTGGAACGAGTCTCGGCGCTCGCGAGGTCTGTGGAGTCGCCCTCCGGAGTGGATGCGGGCACAGGAGCGGTCGCGGCATCCTCCTGAGCTGCGCTCCTCTCAACGGTGCGCACCGCTCCGCCGCGGTCGATACCGCCGCCCTCACGATCGATGTCGTGACGGTCATCGGTCTGCCGCGTCGGCTCGGACAGGGGCGCGCTGTCAGGCTCGAGGCCGCCGGTATGGGCGGAGGTCGAGTCGTCGGGGAGGTGGGTCCGGCGGATCCGCCCGTTGTCGCTTTCGGGGCCCGGCCGGAGGTCCGCTGGAGGGTCCTTCGGCCTTCGGTCGCCAGCGGTGTCGATGTGTCGGCCCGGTGCGAAGCGGTCGGAATCCGGGGTGCGTGTGGGGTCCGACGAAGGGTTGCTCGTGGGGGCTGAGGTCGACTCGTGGGGGAGTCGGGTCTGGCGGATCGGGTCGGAGTTGCTTGTGGGGCCCGGTTGGGCGTCCGTTGGGCGGTCCTTCGGCCTCTGATCGTCGGCGGTGTCGGTGTGTTGGTGAGACGTGAAGCGGTCGGAATCCGGGGTGCGTGTGGGGTCCGACGAAGGGTTGCTTGTGGGGGCTGAGGTCGACTCGTGGGGGAGTCGGGTCTGGCGTATCGGGTTGGAGTTGCTTGTCGGGCCCGGTTGGGCGTCCGTTGGGCGGTCCTTCGGCCTCGGCTCATCCGCGGTGTCGGTGTGTCGGTGAGACGCGAAGCGGTCGGAATCCGGGGTGCGCGTGGGGGCGGAGGTCGACTCGTGGGCGAGGCGAGTCTGCCGGATCGGCGCGGAGTTGCTTGCGGGGCCCGGTTCGGCCTCGGCTGGGCGGTCCTTCGGCCTCTGATCGTCGGTGTTTCGGTGAGGCGTGTGAGTGTCGGCTCCGTTCGCTCTCGGTAAGCGGAGCGCCACGTCTATCTCCGGCACGAACGCGGCTCTCTCGGCAGCGTCGATGCGTGGGCGTCGCGGCCCGCCGTCGGTCCGGTTCCTGGACTGGAAGCCCGCGGTCTCGATGGGCGGGGCGGATAGGCCGGTCGGTTCGGTCGGTCCGGACGGGTCCGGAGAGCCCGCCCGGCGCTGGGACGCGGCGTCGGTGGGTTGGTTCGGTGCAGAGTGCTCGGCGTGATCGGTGCGGCGGTGGGATGTGGCGTCGGTGCGTCGGTCGGGTGTGGAGTGGTCGGGCGCATCGATCCGGTGGCGGGCAGCGTCGGTGCGATGCGTCGGTGCGAGAGCTCCGGGAAGATCCGTCCGGCGAACGTCGACGTCGTCGGTTCGATCGACGGATGCGGAGCGGTCCGCGCGGCCCGGCCGCTGGATCAGCGCCGAATCGACGGTGACGGCGGGTGGGCTGGAGCCGTCAGCCATATCCGTGCGCCGGACGGACGCCGGATCGTCCAAGGCGTCGGCGCGGCCATATATGGATTCGTATTTCGAAGAGCGAGCCGCCGGCGGCCGTAAGGGCGCGGACAGTTCGACCGCGGGAACGGCTACCTCGTGCGGCGCGGATGCGCGGACCGGTGCGCTCGGCGCCGTCGGGCACGGTCGCACGACGCGCCTCGACCACGGGGTCGCCGAGGTCTTCCGCGCCCACGGGGTGGGCATCGCCTTGCGCTCAGGTGCTTCCGCTGCTTCGGGCGCGCCTTCCGAAGCCGGTATCTCCACCGCTGCAGTCGAGGTGAAGGTTGCATCGGCACGGTCGAGCCCATCGCCGACGAGCGCCTCGGCGGAGGCGATGGCTGCCTTCAATTCGCCGACTGTCCGGGAGGCGTCCACGATGAGCCGCTCCAGCGTCGACACGAGCACGCGCAGCTCGCCCGTGTCGATCCGCGACGGCTGACTCACGATGTCTCCCGCCTGTCCTCATCAGGTCGTGCCGCGGTGCGCTGGCCTGCGCCGACTCTCTGATCTCGCGTGACCGAAAGCAAACTGTGGTTCCGCCATTGTCGCTCAGAACGGCCGGACCTCTCCCGGCTGGGAACACGGTTTGACAGCTCGCGCGCCGCCGAACAGCTATCGAATCGCAACCTGTCCGCCGCTTCGTCGTATCGGCCGTGGCACGGGCAGACCGAGCGGCGACCCGGCACCTCGCCCGCCAAGGGTCTTTCTGCATAGAGACAACGAAAGATTAAGTGCCGCAGATATATTCGCTCCAGCTTCCGATTGGCTACCATGGAAGGGTGCGGATCGGAGTAGGGCTCTCCACCGCGCCCGAAGCGCGGCGAGCGGGCATGGAGGCCGCAGCGTTCGCCCGCGATCAGCTCGCGGGCGAGGCGCCGTCCCTCGCTGTGCTGCTCGCGTCCCGCGCGCACACCGACGACGCCGTGGAAGTGCTGTCCGGTGTCCACCGGACGGTCCGGGTCCCCGCCCTGGTCGGCTGCGTGGCCCAGGCGGTGGTGGCGGGTCGCCGCGAGATCGAGGACGAGCCCGCTGTCGCGGTGTGGCTGGCCACCGGACTGCCCGCCGCCGAGACCTTCCAGTTGGACTTCCTCCGCACGGCCAGTGGCGGGCTGCTCGCCGGTTATCGCTTCGACAAGGCCGCACGCGACTTCCACCTGCTGCTGCCCGACCCCTATTCCTTCCCGGCCGATCTCCTGCTGGAGTACGTGAACACGGATCTGCCCGGCACCATCGTTATGGGCGGATTGGTGAGCGGCGGACGGGGCCCCGAAGGCAGCCGTCTGTTCCGCGACCACGCCGTGGTCACCTCGGGCGCGGTCGGTGTGCGCTTGCCCGGCCTGCACGGCGTGCCGATCGTGTCCCAAGGCTGCCGGCCGATCGGCTACCCCTACACCGTCACCGGCGCGGACGGCACGGTGATCACCGGGCTGGGCGGCCTGCCTCCCATCGAGCGGCTGCGTGAGATCGTCGCCGTGCTGCCACCCGATCAGCAGGAACAGATGGCGCGCGGACTGCAGATCGGCTTCGTCGTCGACGAGCATCTGGCCGAGCCCGGACAGGGCGACTTCCTGATCCGCGGCCTGCTCGGCGCCGACCCTTCCAGCGGCGCGATCGAGGTGGGCGAGGTCGTGGAGGTCGGCACCACGGTCCAATTCCAGGTGCGCGACGCGATCGGCGCGGACCGGGACCTGCGCGCGGCTCTGGCGCGGGCGCGCACCGATCTGGCCGGACGTGCGGCCGGTGCGTTGCTGTTCACCTGCAACGGACGTGGCCGCCGGATGTTCGGGGTCGCGGATCACGACGCCACGACGATCGAGGACTTGCTCGACGGCATCCCACTGGCGGGCTTCTTCGCCGCGGGCGAGATCGGCCCCATCGCGGGTCGCAACGCGCTGCACGGGTTCACGGCGTCGATGGCGCTGTTCGTCGAATGACCGTCGACCTGCGCGTCTATGCCGAGCTGAACGACTTCCTGCGGCCCGGCGAGCGGTACACCGCGCTGCGGCGGCCGTATCGCCCGCACCAGACCGTCAAGGACGTCATCGAGGCCGCCGGCATCCCGCACACCGAGGTCGACCTGGTCCTGGTCGACGGACAACCGGTCGACTTCGACCACCGTCCGCGCCCCGGCGGGCGGATCACCGCCTACCCCGTCTTCGAGACACTCGACATCGGCCGGGTGACCAGGGTGCGTCCCCACCCCTTGCGTGCGCCCCGGTTCCTCGCGGACGTGAATCTCGGCGGCCTCGCCAAACTGATGCGTCTACTGGGCCTGGACGTGCACTGCCGGTGGGACGCCGAGGACGCCGAACTCGCCGAGGTGTCGGCGGCCGAGCACCGGATCCTGCTCACCCGTGATCGTGGGCTGCTGAAGCGCCGCAACGTCACCCACGGCGTCTACATCCGGGCCGACCGGCCGGTCGACCAGGTCGTCGAGGTGATCCGGCGGCTCGACCTCGGCGCGTGCCTGGCGCCGTTCACCCGCTGCCTGCGCTGCGGCGGAGTCGTCGCCGAAGTCGCCAAAGCCGAGGTCGAGGATCGGCTCGAACCGCTCACGCGTCGTCACTACGACACCTTCCGGCAGTGCCGTGAATGCGGCCGGATCTACTGGCAGGGCTCTCACCAGGCACGGCTGGTCGGCACCGTCGCGGCGATCCGCGCGGAGCTGGATCGCTCCTGATCCCACGGGCGAGCGGATGCCGGCTCGGCGCGACCGGAGGTCACCCGTCCGGCCGGTTCGGGCGGAACTCGCTGTGCGGAGCCGCCCGGGCGCGTCGGCCCCGCGTTCGCCTAGACTCTCTGCCGTGGCCGGACGACTTCCTGATCGCGATATCGCGGCGATACGCGAGCGCGTCCGGATCGAAGACGTGGTGGGTGAGTACGTCGCGCTCAAGCGCGCCGGAGCCGACTCGATGAAGGGTCTGTGCCCGTTCCACGACGAGAAGTCGCCGTCGTTCCACGTGCGCCCCAACCACGGCCTTTTCCACTGCTTCGGGTGCGGCGAGGGCGGCGACGTGTTCGCCTTCTTGCAGAAGATCGAGCACGTCGGTTTCGTCGAGTCGGTCGAGCAACTGGCCGACCGGATCGGTTACCAGATCAACTACGAAGGCGGCGGCACCTCGGTGCAGCGCGACCGGGGCACCCGGTCCCGGCTGGTCGCGGCGAACGCGGCAGCGCACGAGTTCTACATCGCCCAGCTGCGCGAGCCGGAAGCCGAAGCCGCCCGCAAATATCTCACCGATCGCAATTTCGACGCCGCCGCCGCGCACACTTTCGGCTGCGGGTACGCCCCGGCAGGGTGGGACACGCTCACCAAACACCTGCTTCGCAAAGGTTTCGACTTCAAAGAGCTTGAGGCCGCCGGACTGTCCCGGCAGGGTCAGCGCGGCCCGATCGACCGCTTCCACCGGCGGCTGCTGTGGCCGATCCGGAACCTGTCCGGCGACGTCATCGGCTTCGGCGCCCGCAAGCTCTTCGACGACGACACCATGCCGGGCAAGTACATCAACACGCCGGAGACATTGCTGTACAAGAAGTCTCAGGTGCTGTTCGGCCTGGACCACGCCAAGCGTGAGATCGCCAAGGGTCACCAGGCGGTCGTGGTCGAGGGCTACACCGACGTCATGGCGATGCACCTGGCCGGGGTCAAGACCGCGGTCGCCTCGTGCGGCACCGCCTTCGGCGACGAACACCTCGCCCTGTTGCGTCGCTTGATGATGGACGACAACTTCTGGCGCGGCGAGATCATCTACACCTTCGACGGTGACGCCGCGGGCCAGGCGGCGGCCGTGAAAGCCTTTTCCGGCGATCAGAAACTGGCCGGTCAGACCTACATCGCCATCGCGCCGGACGGGCAGGACCCGTGTGAGCTGCGGCAGCGTTCCGGCGACGCGGCCGTGCGCGATCTGGTCGCCCGGCGAACGCCGCTGTACGAGTTCGTGATCCGCGGCCTGCTCGCCGATCACAATCTGGACACCGCCGAGG
The DNA here is from genome assembly GCF_009829325.1 of Nocardia sp. CY41. Lineage (GTDB taxonomy): Bacteria > Actinomycetota > Actinomycetes > Mycobacteriales > Mycobacteriaceae > Nocardia. Next base: position 31,078 of record NZ_VUOS01000021.1, on the reverse strand, counting down.
GGCAGGTGGAGGCGCTGCGCCGCGCGGTGCCGGTGGTCGCGCAGATCAAGGACAACGCCCTGCGCAAGGCCTATGCCACCAAACTCGCGGGCTGGGTCGGCTGGGACGACATCCAGACCGTCGTGCGCCGCGTCGGCGAGGAAGCCAAGCGCAACCGCAACGGCGGAGGCGGCGCCGGGGCGGTGCGCGCGCCCGCGCCGCGCGAAGTGGTCGCCGAACATCCGGCGGCACGGCCCAATCCGAACGATCCCACACTCCTGCCGCAACGTCAGGTGCTGGCCGCCGCCCTGCAGTACCCGGCGATGGCAGGGGCGGGTTTCGACGCGCTAGAGGCGGAGGCGTTCACCCACCCCGCCTACGCGGTCCTGCGCACGCTGATCGCCGAGGCGGGTGGTACCGCGGCCGGGCTCGGTGGCGCCGAGTGGGTCAACGCCGTCGCCGACCGCACCGACGACCTCACCGTGCGCGCCCTGCTTTCGGAGCTGGCCAACGAGCCGCTACCGGTGAAATCCGAGACCGACATCCCGCGCTTCGTCACCGGGGTGCTGGCGCGCACCCAGGAGGCTTGGGTCGGCAGGCAGATCGCCGAGCTCAAGTCCAAACTCCAGCGGGTCTCCTCGACCGAACAGCCGGAGGCGTACTTCGCCCTCTTCGGTGACCTCGTCGCCTTGGAGCAGTACCGCAAGAGCCTGCTCACCCAGGCGATGGGCAACCACGGGGACTTCGCCACCGGGGCCTGACCTCCGCCGGTGCCTTCGGTCCCGATCGGCAGGTCAGCGGCGCAGCTGGTCGTGCGGCACCAGCACGGTGGTCCGCTCGTCGAGCGGCTCCATCGGCTCCAGGCGCGGACGGGTGCTGAGTTTGTCCGACAGTTTCTGCCTACCGACGAGCACGAGTTTGCGGGTCACCGGGCTGCCGGTCAGCGCGCGGGTCGCGGCGCTGATCTGTTCGTAGCGAGCCCGCCCGGCCTTGCTGCCGAGTACGTAGCCGGCCGCCACGCCGATGATCAACCGCAGCATCTCGATGTGCTCCTCCCAGTTGCCAGTTCGCCGCTCCATCCTGCCCGACGCCCCACACGCCTGTCGATCCGGACACCCGATAGCCAAGCCCCGTCCCCGCGGACAAGTCAGCAGGTAGCGACACGATTTGGGCTCCCGCCCAGCGATACGCTAGAGTTTCTCCTCGGCCCGCCCGGTACGAACCGAGCGAGTCGAGGGCAATCCCCTATAGCTCAATTGGCAGAGCAGCCGACTGTTAATCGGCAGGTTTCTGGTTCGAGTCCAGATGGGGGAGCTTCCAAAAAGCTCCTGACCAGCCCAAATGCTCCGGGATAGGAATCCCGAGAATGGGCACTGTAGCTAACGCTGTAGCTTACGCGGGGTGGGCGCGATGAGCGTCAGTCGATCACGCCAAGCGCAAGTGTTGGCCGGTCTCCTGACCGCTCGCACACACCAAGGTCCGCCTCGACTACCACGACAGCCTGAGCGCCCGCGGTCGTGCGTGGCATGTCCACTGGACCGACGGCCCGACGTGGCAGCAGATGTTATGCGTCGCCGCTGGCGTCGCCGATCGGGTGCCAGCATTCGACCTGACCCAGGTTCGCCCGTCTCGCGCTCACACAGAGCGCGGCGAAGCGGTCTCGGTTCTGCTGTGGCTGGACTCGGATCCGGAGCATGCCGACAAGTCGCCGATCGTCTGGCCGGAGTTCGCCCGCGACGCAATCAGCTACCCGGACCGGGCAGGCTCGGTGTGGCAGCAGCGTGGCGAAGCCCTGCTGTCACTTAGCGCCAGCGGCTCTGTCGACATGGCGGTGTGCAACGCCCTCGACGCGCGCATGGGCGAGGCCGACTGGGCGGGGGCTCTTGCATGGCTGGATGGCCTCACGGCGGGCGAACGACGCTTGAGCGTGGTCCGATGAGCGAAGTCACTCTGAGCTTCACTGTGCCCGATGAGGTTCGGACGGTCTTCGACCACGAACTGGCCCTGGCGTTGGATGCTATGGAGCCGATGATCGTATGGTTGCGCCGCAACGGTGGGCAGGCGTGTCTGTTCCGCGACCACAGTAGTCGGCACTTCTGACGGGGGTCAGCGCTGCCGACCCGGTTGCCGTTGTGGACCTGTGCGGTACCGAATGCCGTGCAGGTCAGAAGGTCCGCATTTCCCGCGTACCTTGACGTCGGCTCCAACTGTTGAGATTTCTCAATGGTTGCCCGGTGACCGACAAGATGTCGGTCACCGGTCACGCTGCGGCGGGCGCGTCATCGAAGCGTTCGATGCCGGTCTTGTCGGCGTAGACTCGACCGCCCCACACGCCGCCAACCGCACCATACGGGTTCTGGCTGACCACCGTCCGATAGTGCGCGTCGCAATCAGCCCGCAACGGGCACGTTAAGCACAATTGCTTGGCATCCATCAGTCGCTGCGTTCGCTGTTTCAGTGGCTCATCTTCAATGCTGTAATCCCACATCGAGCCATGGTGTTCACGTGCCCAATCGTGGTAGCGCTGTTGTCGGCATATGGCATTTGCCCAACGGTCCCGACGACGCCTCGAAATCGTGACCGTAACGTCCACAGCGGCCGACCTCCACACCAGAAATTGGGTTTGCTTGAAGGCTACCGGGGTCAGTCAACTGAAGATTTTGCGTCGACGTCAGTCGGACTCGGCTCGCCGTTCAAGGGCCGCGGCGATGAGAGCACGCGCCTGCTTGCCGGTAACCGAGAGTTCGGCCAACGTATCGAACGCGCGGGCGTACAACGCTATCTCCCGCGGCTGGGTGATGGTGATCTCTGCGGTGTGTCCCTCGACCTTGACCAATCGGTTGTCGAACATGACGAAGTTCTCCACTGCCGTCTTGGCTTCGGCCATCGCGGGGACGATACCGAGCGTGACTCGGGGCATGCCGATGATGGAGCGCAGGCGATCCAACTGTCCAATCATGACGGTGTCGTCGCCGACCGTCGTGTAGAGAGCTTGTTCGGCAATCAGGAAATGGAAGACGTGGCTGCGCCGGTACAGGACTTGTTGCCGCTGCATGCGCTTGGCCACACCTGCGTCGATGTCGTCGGGGACTTCGAAGAAGTCGATCCCATAGCGGAGCATGGCCTCTGCGTACTCCGCTGTTTGGAGCAAACCGGGAATGACTTGCGGTTGCCAGTTACGGATGTGCCGAGCCTCCGCTTCCAGCTTGAGCGATTGTTGCTGCCGCCGTTTCGTGCCGGACGCGAGGATCCGCTTCCAGTCCATATACGCCGAATCGACGTTGTGCAAACTCGCGAGAAGGTCTTCCAACTGATCGTCTGCGCCAGCGTGGGTGCAGTACGCCCGGATATCCGTATCTGATGGCCGGAGTTTGCCGTATTCGATCTTCGAAACTTTGGACTCGTGCCATCCCTCGCGCGAGGCAAGCTCTCGGCCGGTCAGATTCGCGCGGCGCCGGATTTCCCGGAGCCGTTTGCCGAGAGCTTCCCTCGCTTCCTGTGCCGAACTGGTCACGGGCGGAAGTCAGCGAATGGAGTAGCCAGCGACCACACGCGTTCTTTCACGCGCTGGCAGTGGGACGCGATGCCCGGATCCGTGGTGACCGCTCCTCCCGCTGGGTTCCCTCCCGCGTCGACGAGATTGAATCCGACGACTTCGTCATCGAACAACCAGAAGTCATCTTGTGGAACATCGCCGGCCCGGTGGCGAGGTAAGTACCGGATGTCCTCTCCCGCCGCGACGTTGTCTCCGGTCTCGCTCAGTAGCCACCGCTGGTAGTCGGTGAGCGGGACCGTGACGACACGAACGCGACTGACCGTCACCCCGCGGTCGGTGGTTTCCCTCACGAGGGAACCCCATGAGTCCCAGAACTCGTCATCGTTCAGGCGTGGTTCGCCAGCGAGGAACCGGCGCAGTGGTTCCGACTCGCTCGGCACCGCGTAGGTGTCCCTGACTTCGAGATGGAAAGCCGACCGCTTGGCCTGCCGGAACAGATCAGGCCACGGGCTGTTCTGTCGTAGCTCCACCGTAGAAGTTCCTCCGTGTCATCGGTACCTCGATCGCTGTCTCGTCGTCGGCAAGGGTCAACTGCGCCAGCGTCTCAGGTTCGGTCACGGGTCGACCGCTGAGGCGGAACGTCCCGCGACCGGTGTCCGTCATCGTCGCCCCGATGAACGTATCCGGTTCCGAGAAGCCGAGCAGTAGGTGTGGCAGCTCCACCGTTTCCGGCTTCTGCGTCTTCCACGCCTGCACAAGATAGGTACCTCGGTCCGTCGCGTAGAGAGTTGGGCAATCGCCGCTCTTCGAGCCAGCCTTACCGAGGAAACGTAAACGCATCTTCTTCCCTCCTGTCTAGCGGTGTGCAGGTCTTTGCACCACCGCATCAACCATGGTCCTCCACCTGCCCTGTGTTCGTCATGGGATCGGTGCTGAATCTTGCAAGTTTGTGCAAACTCGTAGACCTACAAGGTTGCCGCTTCTTACCGTCGAACATGCACCCGATGTCGAGGCGATGCCGGGACTCATGTCGGTGGGGACAAAGCCCTCGATGTCGGGTGCATACCAAGCGGATACGACGCGCAGAGGGGTACCCGAGATGCCCACAGAAGTTGGTACAACCGCGGCGGTCATAGCCGGGGTTATCCTGCTGGCCTCGCTGATCTTTGGCCTGATGCCTTGGATCTGGGACCGAGAACCGAAACCCGAGATCCCAGAAGTCTTCATCGACACATTCACGTTGGGTCCGCACGCGGCACCGCTGCACCCATACTCCGTCGAGGAAGCCCACTGGGCGATGCAAGACCACCTCGACTGCTACGGCACCGCTTGCCGCGCACGGGCAGCGGCGGTGACTGTGCTTCGTGAGACTGGCCGCATGGTCCCGGCGGGGGACGACCGATGAAATCGCGGAAAGCTGTGCTCTATCTGGTGTCGGGGTTGAGTGGGCACACGCGGTCAGAACTGGGGGTGTTGGCGAAGGACACCGCCGCGACCTTTGATCTGGAGTTCGATCGGATCCTGGTTGCGCCGGATCCGAATTCGGAGTCGCTTCGGTCGGCGCTGGAGTGGATCCGTTTTCATGACACCGATTGCATGTTGGTTCCGACTTTGCGGCATCTTCCGGGGCGGGACGTTGCTCCTGTGCTCCGGCTGTGTGACCTGATCACCTTGTTCCCGCTCGGGTCGTATGCGCGGCGCATCCCGGTTGGTGCGCGATGACCGCGCAGGGCTGGGCGGTGGTGTTCGTCGACGCAGGCGCGCGCGGTGCCTGCGGCAACAACGTCGGTGCCCTCATCGGAAACGCGACCGATGTGGCGGAAGCTCGGGGCTGGGCGGTCGTTGAAACCTTCTGGCTGGAGCCGGGCCGCGAAGGTGCGTTCGAACGGATGATGGCGTTTGTTCGCGCCAAACAGATCCCGAACATCGTCACGCCCCATGTCGGGCATCTCGCGCTCGACGAAGCACGGAAGTGGTGTGACGTCGTCTCGGCGTATGACGGGCTTATGTTCCCACGGCTAATCGAACCGCCGGCACCGTCCCACGTCGGCCGCCTGCAATCGGTGCACGCGTCATAACCGATTGAGCTTCCCGCTTTCCGGGTTCGTTCTGGTTCCCGAGGGCGGGTTAAGAGGAGGCCCCCGATCCGGTTGCCGGTTCCACAAACCTGCCGGGCTCGGGGGCTTCCGCATGTCCCCACTGAACGCAAACAAGCCCCCGCCGGTCCTTGAGGACCAGCGGGGGCGCTGTTCACATGTCGCTATCGAACGACGTCGAACTTCACGAGGTCCGTTTTCAGCAACCCGTCGTTCGTAGAGACGCACTGGAACGAGACCTTAGCCATCTCGCCGCCGCCTGGTTTCGACTTCCCCTGCGCTGTACCCGTTACCGTCCAACGGCCGGACGCCTCAGTGACATCGATGTTCATCATCTTCACCGGACGCTGATCGGCGACGTACTTTTCCTCAACCCGCCCACGGCACAGTTCCACTGCGTAGTCGCGATCCAACGAGCGGTCCGCGTTGAACGTCTCGGGTGCAGCGCCTTCCCTGCACATACGGCCAGTGTTGAAGTCAATCGACGCTTTCCCTGGCTCTAGACCAGTCTGCGCAGCACCCAAAGGCCCGACCGCGATCTTCGCGGTAGCCAGACGATTCGCCGCCTTGCTGGGGTCGTTCCCGAACGCGCAGTCCAGGTTCAGGAAGTACCCGCCAGCAGGGTACGACGCTAGGACGCGCCCCGAAATCTCCCGGTACACCAAGCGAAGTTGATCGGTGTCGTCGGTGCGCACCAGCGCGGTCAGCTTCTTTCCGTCCTCCGAGAACTCGTAGGCCGGCACTGCCGCGACAGTCGCCGCCGCGGTGGAAGGTGTCGTGGTGGTAGGGCTGGATGTGTCATCGACGGAACAGGCGGCGAGCCCCGCGGACAGAAGCGCGATCGGCACCGTGAGCCATCTGCGTTGCATGATCGCTGATTCTTCCATGGCCGCACGGTTTTGCCTGCTGGTTATCAGATTGCGGTGACTTCAGGCCAGTCCGCAGCAGGCAGGGTGAGCAGCGGATCCGCGGCACCGTTGATGTAGGTGTCCAGGAACGCGCGGGTCCATCGTGGATGCAGTTCCATCGCACGCGCGGGCGCGATGGTGCCGCACAACTCGGCGGTCTTCGTGGTCAATAGCCCGATATCCGTGAAGGCATGATGCTTGGCGCCGGCGACCTGGAAGCGGTGCAGCGGTCCATGGTTGGTCGCTGCGTAGGCGTTCCATCCGGCGGTTTCCGCGCCGGTGGTGTAGCCGTCGTTCGGGTCGACCGGCCCTGACAGCAGCATCACCGGTTGCGGGATGCCGTGGTCCTGCGCCTGGTTGCTGGTGCCGGGGTAGCCCACGGGGCCGTCGAGGATGGCGACTGCTTTCACCCGTGAATCCTGGTAGGCGAGTTCCATTCCCGTGGTGCCGCCGTAGGAGTGGCCAACAAACCCGACCTTGTCGAGGTCGGCTTGCGCGCCGATACCGTTCGGCAGGGTGGGCAACTGGTCGAGCAGGAACTTCGCGTCGGCAACGCGGGTGTTCAAGCACTTCGCCCACTGCTGATCGACCGCGGGCACGTTCTGCTTCGCGACCTGGTCAGCCAGTTCGGTGACGATCGCTTCCCACGTGTGCGTCATTGTCAGCACCAGGTAGCCGTGCGAGGCCAGCTCTTGCGCCAAGATTGCCGAGTTGTGGCCGGGCATCCCGAAGCCGGGGGAGAAGACCACGACAGGCAACTGACCAAGCCCGGTGTGCACGGGCGCGTTCAAGACAGCGCGGGTATCGCGAGCCCGGATCCGTGGATGCAGAGTGTTGGCGATGCTCACTCCGAAGCAGGACACCCCGAACAAGTTGAAGCACGTGCGGGACTCCAACTTGTTGGTGAGTTCCAGCGCCATCGTCGAATCGAACGAGTCGTTGCCGGACAGGTAACGGGCGGGACTGCCGGTGCCCGCAGTGGGGTACCAGGCGATGACAGGAACCCAACGAACCGCGGCCCCTGTGAACGGGTCGGGCCTAGATGGATCGGTGAGGAACAGCCTCCGATTGCCGACCGCGTACGGGCCGGTCATCGGAGGTAAGAGCGTTGCAGCCAAGAGAGGCGCCCCCTGTGTATCAGGTGATGGTGAGGAAGGTGGACGTGCCGGTACTGACCGAGCCGTTATTGGTGCCGGGCGCGGACATCTGAACGCCGACGCTGGTGATCGCGGACAGGTCCACACCGGACGCAGTGACCGTGCAAGTGCCAGAGTTGGCGGAGACCGCGCTACCAGTGGCGATGACGTTGTTGGACTGGTCCACCAACCGAAGTTGGTGGGCGCTGTTGAAGATGCCGCCTGAGAACGGGATGGACGCTGAGAGAGTGGCGCTCGACTTAGTGCCCTGCACCGCGAGTTTGTCGCTGACCACACTCGACCCTGGGTAAGTGGTCGTATCCGCGGTCCAGACAGTGATCAGTGTCCACGTGCCGTTGTCCGGCCATATCTGGGTGCCGTTCTTCGTCATACCGGACGGCAGGAACGACGAGACAGCTGGGGGCTGAACCACAATGCACGGCATCAGGCGACGCCCTTGATATCGGCGATCAGCCCCTTGCCCGGCGTGGTGCCAACACCTGTGATCTGCACAGTGAGGATGTCACCTGCCAAGTAGCTGTATGTACCTGTCGCGGTTCCGCCTGTGAGCTGATTCGCGGCAGCGATCGTTGCACTGCTACCGGAGACGGCTGAGCCGTTCTTTCGAAGTTCGACGACGAGGTTGCCGGAGGCGTCGGCCGTGACACCGCGGTAGGTGACGCTGGAGAACGTTGCATCTCGTTGAAGTTTGATGCCGAACGGGAAGTCTCCAGTGCCAGGCGACGTGTTGCGTGTGGTGTCCTTCCCGAACGCGACGATGCTCAGGTCGTACGGCGACGTCCCCGCAGTCGGGGTGCGTGTGTTGGACAGCCGAGAGTCGTTGCCCTCACACGCTGTGCCCGCGGTCGTGCCAATCGCCAGGCTTGACGTGCCCGCGCCGATCGCGCTCCGTGCTGCGGATTGGCTCGCTGCGGTAAGCACGTCGCGGCCGATCGAAGTGGAATCGGAGATGGCCGTTGCGGTGTGTGCATGCCCGACGTCGGACTTGCCCGACCAGCCGGTCACTGTCGGATTACTGGCCGTGCCGCCGAGTTCGCCGGGAGCACTGCCGGGGAGTCTGATGATGCCTTTGTCGGAGCTGGTCGCGTCCGGCGCCGATGGTCCCGTGAGGCCGGTGTCACCGCGAGGGATAGTGAAATCAGCAGTCCACACAGGCGGTCCACCACTGATCGACACCGAAGCCGAGGAGCCAGGCGCACCTGTGGTGACCGTGCCGACGTTGATATCGAACGAGTTGACCGCGTCCAGGGCATCACTCGCCGAGTCAGCTGCCGCAGAGGCGCTAGCCGCTGCCGCATCCGCCGCGTCCAAGGCATCATCGATAGCAGGAACCACGACCGGCGGCAGGAACGTACCGTTGTCCAAGCCGAACACCAGCGCGTTGCCGGAGAGACCGACTGACGACACCGACAGGCCGCGGACCACGGCGTTGCCCGTACTCGACGGAACAGGCGACACCAGCGCCAGGTCGACCAGCCCAGTGGATCCGGTGTCAGGGTCTTCCGGGTCAGGGCCGGCGGTGTACTCCGGTACCTCGAAGCTGTACGCCTCGAAAGGGACTCGGTCACCGTCGTAGGACAGATCGAACGACACACGCCAGGTCCACTCGCTGGGGTTGGTGTCGCCGTTCGGCGCGACCAGGCGGATACCGCGCTCGCCACGCCAGGTCAGATAACCGAACTCGTCGAGCTGGCACACGTAATGCGCAGGCAATTGCACGTATGTCGCCGGTCCGCCGGTCGCCGAGGCAACCAGAACCTTGGACACTTCAGCGGTGAACGTGACGTTGCCGCTCAGCGGCGCGAACTCGGGATGGTCGCCAAGGTCGGGGCCGTCCGCGATGTTGACGAGGAACCGGCCGACGACCCTGCCGTAAGCGAGCGGAGGCAAATCGGCCATATCAGATTTCGTCCTCCAACTCAGGCGGGATGGTGACCGGGTTGGCGGGCGGGTCCTGACCGGCGCGGCGCATCGCGGCGCACAGGTCGTCGATGTACCGCTGAAGGCCACGGATCACACGCACGGCAGCCTTGAACTTGCCGCGCTCCTCCTCCATCTGCGTCTCCAGCTCGACGACGCGGGCGGTCAGCTCGTTGACCTTCTTCTGTTGCCACGCCGTCACCGCACCCACCAGGGCGACGAGACCGGCGAAGACTGCTTGGATCGCTTCAGGGCTCACGTTCATCACTGCCCCTTCGCCGCGACGAGCTTGCCGATCAGGTCGGTCAGGGCGTCGATCTTGCGGTGCGCGTCCGCCAGAGAATCGACTACCGTCTTGTCGCCGAGTTGCTTCCATCCCTTGAACGGAGTGGGGCCGCCGAGCTGTTCACGGATCTCGTTGACGTACTGGTCGAGGAAGAAAACGGCGGTGCCGAGAGTGACAGTCTCGCCCTTGTAGTTTTTGAAAGTCTCTTCGAGAGCGGGCATTTCGCTATCTCCTATTCCCGCCGCGAAGTTCTGCGCGCGGCGGATGAGTTCGTCCCATGGGAAGTTGGGGCCAGGGTCGGTGTGTCCGCCGCCCCACTGGCCGAAATCGGCGTGTCCACACACGCCGGGACGGTCGGGCGGGACGCTGCCGTCGCCGACGTATTCGATGGGGATGTCGCGCTCCAGGCAGCGCCAGGCGACGAGTTCAGCTGCGCGGGTCAGCATGAGGTCTTCGTCGACACCGTCGCTGTCGTTGGTCTCCAGCCACTTGCCGCGCGACCAGGACGCGAACGTTCCTGCGAGACAGACGTGGTCAGCGCGCGAATTCGCGTTTGACGCCGACCAAGGGTTCAACTCCCACGGCACAACGAGCACCGTTTCGGCGTCGTCTACAACCGCGTTGTAGGAGACCTGAGAGTTCGGGTTGCACAGGTAGTTCGTCAGGCTCGCTGCGGTGCCGCGGCCTTCTTGGGTGTGGATCGCGACCCATGTCACGTTCCTGCCGCCACTGTGCTTATTGGGAGAAACCTGGACGCGAGTGGTCGGGTCATCCATTGGTGGCCTCCTCGATCTTCTCGCGGATCTTGTTCACCAAGCCCGCGTACGCTTCTGATTTCGTGGTGGCTTCGAACCCGATGCCGCGCGGATGGGCGGCGCCCCACTTGCCGTTCGGCAGCTGCCGGACCTCGATCGCCTCGATGTCCCAGAACCGTTCCGGATCTGGGTCTTCGGGCCAGCTACCGTCTTCGTTGCGTTCGATGTGCAGGCCGGTGTCATATGGGCCGGGCATGCCGCCGGGTGTCGGCAACCAGCGGATCTGTTCGTGTTCGGGATGGGCGCGCCAACCGCGCTTGTGCAGGTACTCGGCAACGCGAATCGCCTGCTTCATGGACGTCACGGTCGGTTCGGCGAGCTTGCGTCCCAGTGGGTTCAGCCATTCGGGAAGGTGGATGACCGCGAGTTCTTCGGCCATGGAGACGATCTCGGGATCCATCTCGGGAACTGGGCCGGACTCTTCGACCTTGCCGGCAATGATCTGCTGCAAGTAGGCGATGTACTGGGGCGACATCTGCCCGCCCTGCGTCTTGACCCATCCGGGTTTGGTTTCGTCCGGGATCGGAACGAACTCGCGGGTTTCGATGACCTCGCGGCCGTCGTCGGACATGCGGTTACCTCACTGCCTGGGCATAGACGATCAGCTGGGCATGCTCGGTGGTCACCGTGTAGTTCGACGATCCGGTGACGCGCCTGACCAGCACGTACAAAGTGGTTGTGGTGTTGGCGGGAACTACGCCGAACGTCGCGGTCGGTGTCATGGGAAACGCGAACCGCGGCGCGATGCTGACTCGGTTGTCGTTGGCCGCTGCCAGGCCGCAGCCGTAGCCGACCAGGTCCCCGTCGGTGGATCCGATGCGGACTTCGACGTCCATGCGGGAATCCCCCACGGCGTTGACGTGCGAGTACACGACGAGTCCGCCTTCGACGATCGGGCGCCACTGCATCGGCTGCGCGGGAATCGTGATCGTGGCAATGACTTTTGGGCTGACGTTGATGTTCGATCCGCCCGTGAACTGCCCTCCCGCGATCGACCACGGCCCACTGTTCCGAGCGGAGGGGACCGGCCGGAACTTGTTGAGCGTGGTGTCCCACGCGAGTACGTAGTCCTGGGCCAGAGGGTGGTCCTCGTCGACAGCGACGTCACTCGCGTCTTGAATCGCGCCCGCCGCGCCCGGATCTCCGGTATCGCCCTGCACGCCTTGCGGGAAGGTGATCGCGAGATGCTGGTTCGGGGCGGTTCCCGTGATCGCAGCCGTAGCCGACGAGCCCGTTGCCCCGGCTGTACCGGAGCCGGTCAGCACGTTCGGCGCACCTTGCTTGCCGGGAGCGAGGAACGCTTCGTTGAGGGGCACCAGTTCCATACCGGTCCAGATGTAGATGGCGTTCTCCGACACCACCCGCCACGCCTTACGCGCATCAGCGGTAGTCAGCCCCAGCGCATCGATTGCGGCAGGATCGGCGATGTCGCCTTGCCAGATCCACGGCCACGCCGGGGCGCCCTCTGCACCGGACGGTCCTTTGGCGCCTTCGCGGATCTCGATCAGGGCTTGCCGCTGCGACAGTTGCACCGGGTTGACCGTGTATGGCAGGCCTGCGGTATCGCTGACCGGACGCATCGTGACCTGGACGTCTTCGTCGTATATCTCGGTCATGGCGCGCTCACCGGGACCGCCCAGCACGTGATGTTCGATTTGCTCTGGACGTAGTTGTAATTGCCGGTGCCGAGATTGCGGCGCAGCACGACATGCAAGGTGGTCGCGGTGCCAGCGGCGATCACACCCACCGACCCGCCGGGCGTCATCGCCGAGGAACCGAAGTGCGGGATCAGGCGGTTGTGCCATTCGACGCCGTAGGGCAGGCCAGCGCCGATGGCAACGATCTGCCCAGAGTTGGAGCCGATCCGGACTTCCGCGTCGATCCGGGTGTCGGATCCGGTGGAAACCGTGGACACCGTGACACCGCCCGTGACGAACGGGCGCCAGGCCACATCCTGTGCGGGCACCGTCAACTGGGCGACGGTGTTGGGGGTGGTGTTGCTGTTGGTGAACGACCCGACGAACGCGCCCGTGCTGTTCCAGCTCAGGCCCTCGTTGATCGACCACGGGCCACGCCACCACGGCGCCGGGCGCGGCACCCACTTGTTCGCAGTGGTGTCCCACAGCGGGACCATGTCTTGGGTGTGGGTGCCGTTCTGGTAGTCCGGGGCCGAGCGGATCGGACCAGGTCCACCGGCGTCACCCTTGCGGCCCTTGATGCCGCGCGGAACCGTCAGGTTCAGCACAAGATTCGGCGGGGTACCTGTCACAGTGACGATGAGATCCGAGCCGACAGCGCCCGTGGTGACGGTGCCGATGGTGATGTTGTTGACCTGTCCGTCCGGTCCCTGTCCGCCGAACGCTTCGGTGAACGGGTCGAACGAGGTTCCGTTCCAGTACATGAGCGTGTTCGTGCTCAGCACCCGGTACGCCTTCCCGGCATGGACCGGGCGGAGCGTGGTGGCAAGCGCGTTGAGCGCTGCGGAGTCGGCGATGTCGCCTTCCCAGCGGAACGCCGCGGCCGGTGGCCCATCGGGGCCGGTCGGTCCATCGGTACCGACGGGCAGTTCCAGTGACCCGTCAGCCGGGGTGCCGTGCATGCTCTGCACGACGCCGGGGACGTTGATGCCTTCGTTGATGCCCCGGATCAGTGTGGAGGCGAAGTACTCTCCGACGGTTGTCAATTCACACCTCCTTAGACCGGCTGCGCGTACACGACGAGCGAGGCTCGGGTTTGGTTGAAGCCGATGCGGGTCGAGGCACTGACGCTGGTTCCCAGCCGTTCGACCGCGACGACGAGATTCGCGGGCTGCCCCGCGGGGACGGTGGCGTAATGGCTGGTAGGCGAGACGGTCTTGGTGCTCTCGTCGTCCGCGTACAGCGGCGTCATGTTCACGTACTGGTAAGCGCCCGGCCCGATCTTGCTGCGGTATCCGGCGACGACCACGCCTTCTGTCGTGAACAGCCGCACCGTCGCCCGGAAGTAGGAGGGCGGGGCGTTGTCGATGTAGGCGCTCATGTTGCCGTAGCAGATCGGGCGCCATTCGAACGGCAACGCCGGCACGATGAACTGTCCGGCGATGATCCTGCTCGTGTTGATCTCACCGGTATTGGCGATGAAGTCCGTCTCGTACCAGGACCAAGGCCCGTACCCGTTGGGCGGGTTGACCGCACGGAACTTCCGGGCACCGGAGTTCCACGCGAACGGCGACCGGTTCGCGGCACCTGATGTCGCGTCGTAGTCCGGTGAGGTCGTGATGACGCCGGACGCCCCGGCTGGTCCGGTCGCGCCGGGCGGCCCAGCGGGAACGGTGACCTTCAAGTGTTGGGCCGCGCCGCTGCCGGAGAATTGGACCGCCGCGGCGGTGATGTTCTCGTTGTGGGTGGTCTGGTCCACGGTGATCGTGTTCGTCGCGGCGATCGGACCCTGGGGGCCGACCGCGCCGGGCGACGGCTTCCAGTCGGTGCCGTCCCACACGTCCATGCCGTTGGTATCCAGCCGGTGCCACCACTTGCCGCGGTCATCAGGACCGAGACCGGTGGGTCGTGCGCCTGCGTTGGCGATGGCGCCCATCTTCAGGAAGGTCGTGCGCGCTCGCCCCTGCGGACCGGGGTCGCCCTCTGGTCCGGGGGGCAATGGCAGATCCGCGACAGCCGGAGGGACCGTCACGTCTGCCGTCAGCATCGGCAAGCCGTCGATATCCGTGGATTCGTCGACGGTGAAGTGGGCGGGGAATATGGTTTCAGACATCAGCCGTCCCCTAATTCAGAAGATGATCAGATCAAGGTCGGCGCCGACGTCGGAGAAGATTTGGGTAATGGCGCCAGCCATTTGACCCATACGCCCCCATGCTTTCACCAGCGAATCTTCTTCATCCGCGCCGTCACCGATGGTCAATTCCAGCCGGGCCGCGGTCTGCCGATCATCGTGGAACACGGCCTCGGTGACATAGTCGGTAAAGATTTGCTCATCGAGACGGAACCCGATCTGATCGCCGAGTCCGTAGTCCCGACCGAACAAGTACGGTGCGCCGTACGCATCGACGCTGACTTTCTTACTGGTATAGCCGCGTGTGTCGTGCAGACCCTGACGGCCCGCCATGAAGCCATCCAGAGTGAATGCCTTGTCGGAGCCGGTTACCCGGTGCTCACCGAATGCATATGGTCCCGCCTGGCGGGTGCGCTCGGTGTCCTCGTAAATCATCCACGCCAGGAACACATCATCGAGTTGCCCTTGGTACAAACTGTCCAGGCCCGGCACGCCGATCAATAGCCCAAGCCACGAGAGCAGATTCTTGATGGCAATTTCGATTCCGGCATTGACCCACCCCGGACTTTTGCCGCCGACGATGACGTGAGTCGCCAACGGTTTGTGTATCGCGACCTCGCCCGGACCGATACCGGAATACTCGCCTTCGAAGTACCACACCCACGGAAGGTTTTTGAATGTCCCGAACTTTCCTGGCGTGCCGTAAACGGCTTCGTACTCGGTGGTCGAATTGAAGTTCGGTTGCCGGATCGGGGTCACGCCGTCGTCGGCGAAGTCTTCGAACCACGACACGATGCCGTCGAGCAGCGTGCCGGTTGGGCCGGTCACGCCGTCTTTCTGCTCCAGTTCGAACACCACGGTCGGCCGGTCCAGGATGTACCAGTCCGGCGCCGGTTGATCGTCCTCGCCGGGCAGGAAGAAACGCGCGGACAGTTGGACGCCGTTGTCTTTCAAAAGGGGCTCGAACAGTTGATCGCCCATCTCGAAACGTGCGCTCCCTGCGCCCCACTTACTGGTGTCCCGAAGGATGTCGACCGGCACCAGGGCGATGGGGAACAATGCGTTTCCAACTTGGTACCAATCTGGCGCGTTCGAGAAGTTCTCCGGCGCACTCCAGCCCGAAAGCTGCCGACGAATAAGGTTCGCCAGGATCCAGATAGCAATGATCGTACGCGTCGGACCAAACAACACCATATGGCGCGGGAATTGCGCCAGAATGGGAGCGAACGGCGAAGCCCACAAGCACAGCGTGGCAATGTGATGCCAGCAGTGGATGGCTTCGATGTCGACTGTTTCGACACCGTTCTCATCTCGCACGATAGACGCGCGAGTGATATAGCCATCCCAACGGTAGTCATCGCCCACATTTACCGTGATCGGGATGGTGGCATTCGCCCCGTCCGGGTTGCGGAATATGTGGTCGAAATGAACCATGTCGCGTGGACAGGTCATCTTCAATCCGCCTGCGGCGTTCAGTTTGTCGCTGAATTCCAGGCTCAGGTATCGGCCCTCTTCGCCGACCTCTTCCATCCATTTGTCCCAATAGCGGACAAGGACTTGAGGGTTGGCGCGGGCAGCGTCTTCTTCTCGCTGAAGTTCATCCATTCGGCGAACTTCAGTGGCGTAATCCCACAATTTAATACGGCCTCGATGATCTCGGGCTCACCGTTCCCGTTACTGCGGACTCGGTGGTCCCGCCATCGGAAACGCGAACAACAATGTCGGTGCTCGACCACGGCGGCAGACTTGCCAACCAGCGGCGTCCGGCCAACTGGCCCCACACATTCCGGCCACTGGGATGGGCCGCGGAGTAGACCCGTGCGGTGCGGTGGCGCGGGTGGCTGTCTATGCGCAGCGTTTCACCGGCCAGCAAGATCGGGGTCTGGACGATCCGCAGCCCGTCAGAATCGGTCGGGTCCTGGATCCAGTACCGGCCGGGGCCGGGCATCGTGTACCGCGGCCACGCCACTTGGTCCGCAGCGTTGCGCATCCGCAGCACGCCTTCGTTCAAGCCGAGCGTGTTGGTCCACGTCACGGTTTCGTCGAAGTGCCGTGTCAGCGGATCCATTGCCGTGACTGACATCTGGAAGGTGATGGCGGCGTTCTTCGCGGGGTCGACGTCGCCCTGAGGTTCCGGTGCACTATCGAGCTGAACCTGTTGATAGCGCCAGCCCTGGTGATGGGTGAAGGTGCCGATGGTGCACGGCCGATCGGTGGACCAGCCCCGGAACCAGGCGTCATGGATAGCTTGGAAATCGCGGACCGTGCGCCCCCGGATGAAGACCAGAAGGTCCATTTCTTTCTTGTGGCGCACGCTGCGCAGGAAGGTTGCGCCGTCTTGGCGCGCACCTTCGGATACCAGCAGGGAGACGGGCGCGAACATGTGCCCGGTCTGGCCGATCAGGGTGACCCCTTCACGGCCAGCGCCGAGCCCATGCACATGCCAGGGACGCGCGTCGACGTTCCAGATCACGATCTTCGTCGACTCGGGCAAGAGGAGCGTCATCGACCGAACCCCCCTGCACGCTGCGCGACCATGGTTTGGCGTCGATGGACGCGTTCGACGGCTCGCGCCGCACCCATCGGGTCAGTGCCCGAGATGTTGTAGGTGGTGTTGCCGCCCCCGCCGCCAGTCGCCCCCATGCCGGCGATAGCCAGCCCCGAGTTGAGCATCTCCTTCCAATTGTTTTGGAAGTAGTCGACGAACCCTTGACCGGTCTTCTGCGCCAGACCTGCGGCTTGGGTGCCGAGGTTGGCAAGCGCCTGCTCTGGGGTTGCGGCCAAATACCAGGGCGCGGGTCCGTTGAACAGGTCACCAGTCATCGGCAACCCTTGGAACGGATGCTGTTGCTGTGCTGGTGCAGCTTGATCAGTCGGTGGCGCCTCGAAGGGAGCCGTCGACATCGGCACATCCGGGCCGAAGTCGGTTACCTGTGGCGACTGGGTCCCCGCCCCGTTGGGGATGCCGAAACTGGAGGGCCAGTTCACGACGGCTACGGGAGTCGCGCCAGCGAACGAGTTGGTTCCGTTGCCGTTACCGCTAGATCCGCCCAGCCCTGAACCGCTTCCAGTAGGGCCGCCAGCACCACTGCCGCCGAGCCCAGTTCGGCCAGTGCCGCTGCCAAGCCCGCCAACACCGCCGGACTTGGTGCTCGGATCGTCTGTTTCAGGAGGTGACCACAGGTCGCGAGGCAGGTGCCACACGTCCTTGAATGCGGTTGCTCCGTCAGCGCTGCCCCCGAACTGAATGCCGTTGGTGGCGTCGGATTCCACATTGGTGCCCAGCAACGTGCCAGCCATGTGGCCGTTGACGCCGACACCGCCGTTGGTGCCGATCGAGAACCCGTTGGGGTCGTATCCGCGGACGAATCCGAACTGCGAGAAGTCGCTGTCGGTGGTGAACCTGACGTTCTTGCCCGTCAACTGGTTGTAGACACCGGACAGGATTCCCGAGCAGTCCAGCGCCCCATACTGGTAGGGCTCGCCAGCGTGGGAGCGGACGTAGCCCACCGCACGCTTGCTCGCCAGTCCGCCATCGGCGAAGCCGGGCAGAGACGCCAGCCACTTGCGCGTGTTCAACGCCGCATCGATCAGCGGGTCGTCTTCTTCGAGACCGAAGCGCCGCAAGTTGGCGAGGTAGTCGCCGCGCATCAGCCCGCCGAGACCGATGCCGGCGTCGACAAGGGGGTTGTCTTCTTCGATCCCGAAGCGGCGCAGCTCGCTGTTGTAGTCGCCGCGCAGCAGCGCACCGGCGCCGAGACCTGCCGAAACTAGAGGGTTGTCTTCCTCGATGCCGAATTCGGCAAGGCGCCCGTCGTAGTCGCCGTGTGCCAGCGATCGCAGGCCCAACGCCGCCGAGATGAGCGGGTTGTCCTCGTCGATGCCGACCGCGGCGAGGTTGCCGTCATAGTCGCCCTTGTACAGCAAGTTTCGGATACCGAGAGCAGCCGCGACCAGCGGATGATCTTCGTCGATGCCGATACGGCTGAGACTGCCGTCGTAGTCGCCGTGCCACAGGCGCGCGCCGCCGCGGACCATGCCCATCATGAACTGGAGCGGGTCGAGTCCAGCGTTGATGGCGTTCAGCAGCGGCAGATGCCGCGCCGTCGCCTTCGCGTTGACGATGAACTCGGTATCGGAGATCGCGAGGAGGTTCGCGTCATCGCGCGGGCCACCGATGCCACGGAACAAACCTGGACGACTGGGCGCGATGCCACCGAACGCACGCCCAGGGATGACGATGCCGCCATCACGGCGAGTCCACCGAGATTCGATGTTGCTGACGTTCTGGTTGATCTCGGTGGTCAGCTCAGCAGTCAGCGGCACCTTGCGGCCGGTGTTCTGCTGGATGAATCCGTCGATGATCCGCTGCCCGGCTTCGGTGAGAGCGGTGACTTCCACCTGTCCGTCAGGCAGCGTCGTCACCTTCAACCCGAGCGCTTCCAAACGTGCAGTGGCCTCAGGAGTGTTGTCGTGCAACAGGATCGAATGCTCACCTGGGATGGCTTGCACCGTTTCCCCGACCGCGCGGTAAATCTCCTGCGACGCCCGAGCGGCCTCGGCAGAGTCGAGGAACGATTGACGCATGCCCGCGATGGCTGGACGGCCGCGTTCATCGATCGTGTCCGCCAGCGAGCGTGCCTTGTCGGCTGCGCCGGTCAAGGTGGATTCGAAGTTGCGGAGCGAGTTGCCGATCTCCTCGGCATCCTTGTTGCCTGTGAGCTTGCCGAACGCGGTGGTAAGCAGACCCAGCGGCTGAAGGACGCTCTGCAAAGGGCCACCGATGCCCTCGGCGAACGTCGCGAACGCCCGCAGGCTGCCTGACGAGAACGCCAGCAGCGCATCAAGCGTGACGAAGGTGGCATCGGCGAGCTTGATGAAGAACCCGGTGATCTCCGGCTGGTGGGTCTTGACCCAGTTGCCCACCTTCTCAAGCGATGGACCGAACGCCTGCGCAAGCGCGTTCTGCACTCCGGTCATCGACACTTCGATTGACCGTTTCGCGCCCTCCAGAGAAGTCGCGGCGTTATCGCCCATCGTGCCGAGCGCGTCTTGTGCCGCGCCGGCAACCTTGCCCAGGCTGCCGGCAGCCGTATCCAGGTTGAAGTTGTTCAGCGCGTCGCCCAGGTCCTCGAACTGGGTCCCGAACAGCGCCAACGAGATCTGGTTACGCTTGACCGGATCCTCGATCTTGCGGACTTCGCCGAGCAAGTCACCGACCGCGCTCCGAGCCGTCGAACCGCCTGCCGCGAACTTTGCTGCGAGGTCATCGGCATCGAAACCGAGCGTCTGGAATGCCTCGGTGGTCGACTTCGATCCGTCGACGACGCGGATGCTGAATTCCTTGATGGCGTCAGCCGCAACGTCGACGTCTCGGGCGCCGCCCTTCACCGCCTGGTTGATCAGGCCGATCGCTTCCGGCCCCGACAGGCCGAGTTTCCTAAACTGGGTGCCGTATTCCGTCACCGTGTCCAGGAAGTCTTCGCTGACGTTCAGGCCGTTCTTTTCTGCGGCGGCGAACAAGTCGAATGCCTCGACCGCGTTGCCAGCGAGGCCGGTCTTGATGGCCTGTCCCGCCGCACGGGACACTGCCGGGATCTCCTCACCCATGAGGTCGGAAATTCCGGTGAGCTGTTCAATGACCCTTTGGGTGTCCTGCGCGGTCGCGTTGGGATCCAGCAAGCCGGACTGGATAGCGCGGCGAGCCGTGTCCATGTTGCTGGCGATACTTTCGCCGAACACGTTGCCGTACGCATTACCTGCGGCCGTGCCGATCTTCCGCATCGTCGCTTCGTCGACACCGAGGCGCGCTTGCACAAGGTCGGTCTGCCGCTCGTTCTCCATGCCGGCGGCGATCGACTTCGCCAGGATCGCGCCCGCACTGATCCCCGCGACGGAGGCCGCAGCTGCCAGGGCGGCACCGATCGGACCGGCTTTGCCGCCGAGGCCGCGTAGACCTTCCCCGAGCCCGGAGCCCATACTCTGACCGCCGGTCCGGCCTGCCTGAGCGCCGGTCTGTTGCAGCGCTCTATTGACCAGAGGGCCGATTCGGGACGTGTCGGGAACGATGGTTACGTATGCGGTGGCGAGTTCGATAGCGTTAGCCACTATTCACCCCCTTTCCATCCGAGGAACTTGTCCATTTCGGTGACCGTCATCGGCTGGGTGCCGTACTTTTCCCGGTCATCGGTTAGGCCGGGGCGTTGAATTGGTTGGGGAGGTTGTGCCGAACGTGACTGTGCCGCCTTGGTCTTCGACCAGCGGAGCCAGCGCAGAGAATCAGCAATGTCGGCTAGCAGATGCTCAGTCAGTCCCCACTGCCATTCGGTGGGGCGAGTCGCCCGTACCAGGGCGGATTCCGGGCGAGCGCACTGCACAATGGCACGAAGATCGCCCCATGAAAGTTGATCGGTGCCGAGGTCGCGCAGCCGCAGACCTCGATCGATCAAATCGGATTCAATTGCGTGTGGATGTGCCTCGATCAGTGCGTCGAGGCTTAGGATTCCCCCAGCGTGATCCCGGAATGGACGCACCAAGCGTCGAGCATGTCTTCGAAATCGTCGGGGTCCATTTCGTCGATGGCGTCCAGCGCCGCAGCGCTCGCGGACTGCTCGATCACGAACCACATCGCATCACGATTGCTCATGCCACGCACGCGACGTGAAATTCCCGGCTTGATATACGTCAACGACGGCAGGACAACATCGACAGTTTCGTTGCCGTCCCCGTCGATAGTGACCGGGTGAACGAAATTGTCCTTGACCTTTCCGGAATTCCGGGCGGTGTTCTTGCGGCGAGTCGCCATATCGTTGCAGTCCCTTTGAGTAGGTGAAGAATGCGCAGGCCGCAGAGGGACCCGAAAGAAGGGCCGGCGGCGGGCCGGGCCTGCGCGAATAGGAAGAAAGCCCGCCGCCGGAGTCGGGGTCAGGCCGAGAAGACGCCGTCGTCGTAGTACCGGATCACCTTCACGCCCGTGGCGTCCGGGAACGCCTCGACGGTGATCTGGTAGCCGGTGAGGTCACCAGCTACGAACGGCCGCTCGCTGGCTTCGGTGATCTTGGCATTCGGCAGAACAAGCCGAAGCTTCTTCGCGTCCTGGGCCATGTCGAAGATCCACGAGCGGAACGGAAGGACCGCGCCGTTCTCGGTGACCTTGATCTTCGTGCCGGACGAGCTGGTCGCCGCGGTGACGGTGACATTGCTAGCGCCGTACAACTCGGTCAGGACATCGGAGTCCCAGCCGGCGAGCAGCGTCAGGCTGAACCGGGAACTGTGCTCGGTCTGCAACTGGGCGATCACGTTGGTCGACCAGTCCTTGACCGTGTTCACAGTGCGCTCACCCTGCGGTTCAAGACCGTCTTCGCTCACGTAGCCGAGGGCCTTGAACGCGGCGTTGAGGGCGGTTGTTTCATTGGTGGGCAGAGCGGTGCCCAGGGGGGCGGCCAACACGCCGCCGGTGACCAGGTTCGGGGTGCCCGCGCCGATCTTCAGAGTGGATGGCAGAGCCATGATGTACTCCCTTGGGATTTGCGCAGGCCCTGGGAGAGGTATTGAGTTTTGTTGCGTCAGAGAGGATTCAGAGTGGTACGCCGCTGACGTGGAGTTCTGCTGTGATCAGGTAGCGGGGAGTTCCGGTGTCGGGATCGGGGGATGGCACCAATCCGGCGTCGACGATCTTGTTGCACCAGATTGCGCCGATGCGTCCTGGTGCTGCGGCCCACAGCAAAGCCCGTACGGTCCGCGCAAGCTGAGCTGCGGCGACCTCGTCGCCATCCCAGCATTCGAACACCACGCGCGGAGCGTCAGTGACCAAGTTCCGTTGCGCACCGCCAGCACGGACAAGCCGCACCAGCCTCTGTGGCAGGGGATTTGGGACCTTCGTGCCGACCACTGCGCTGTCATCCATCTCAGCCAGCAGAGCGGTCAGCCAGCCAACCAACTCCGCCTCGATGTCTGGGAACGCGAATAGCTCGGTCATCAGCCGCGGCCCGCGTCCAACGCCTGGATCAGCGTGTGTTCGCGCGCATTCCGGCGCATCGCGTCCAACGTGGCAGTGATCACGGTGGAACGCCAGCGGCCCTGTGGATGCTTCTCGCCCTGCATGCTGGACGTCTCGAAGCCCTCACCAGCCGCTTCCTTGATGCGGCGCGTGCGCTCTTGCTCATCTGCTACCACGCCAGGCGCTTTCCGAAGCTCATAGAGCGCCTGCCTGTTCCAGCGCACACGTACGGCCATCAGCCCTCCACTCGTTCTAGGTTCAGCACTCCGCCGGGATTCCAGCCGAACGGATTGGCGGGTCCAGAAGTTTTGACCGCGCCGACGATTTCGAACTGGCCTGCTGGATCGGCGGGCAGATCGATCACGTCGCGTGCCACAGCCGGAAACCCAGGCGGTGTGAGCAGTTCGACCGAAGTGATCTCGCGATCGTGACCGTCTAGCGCGGGTTCGTCGGTGCCGGTGATGGCCCAACCAATCACCGCGTACGGTGTGCCCGGCTCATCCAGCGGCGGCGTGTACACCGCCACCGGGTTGCCGTGGCCGTCTCTTGCGGTCTCGCTGTAGACATGCAGCCCCACTTCGTAGGGCGTCGGGAAAGTCATGACGACACCGGGATCGTGTCGACCGTGAACGCCTTCTGACCTCGGCCGAGGTTGCCGTTTCCGGTCAGCTCGTCGCGGTCTTCGTCGCTGAGATACAGCGAGCCCGGATCGTCACCGCCGTAGGTATTCGCGGTCGAATACTGGCCAGCGGCCATGGTCCTAGACCGCATACCCTCCGGATTTCGAAGGTGCCTGATGACGACTCGGCACACCACCTTCACCACGCGAGCGAGGGGGATGGCCCGCGGATTCGGTGGGTCCGGTGGGGTGTCGTAGTCGTCGATCCGCTGCTGTATGTCGCGGAACTCGCCGAGGATGCTGTCCTCAACATCCGCAATCAGCGTGTCGATTTGCGCGTCCGAGACGCCGGTAGGGAACGGGCCGATCCACCGGTCACGCACGTTCTGTGCAGTCGCCCATGCCATTCGAATCGTCCCCCTACCCCGTCAGGCGAACAGGCCCCGGACCACGCCGTGCGCAGCCTGGTTGCCGTACTTCAGGCCGATCTCGCCGTAGATCTGGGTCCGGTCCGCGGCACCGGTCTTCGCAAGCTCCTCCTCGAACAGGACGCCCTTGTTGGGCACGTTCAGGAAGACGGGGTCGATCTGCTCCAGCGAGACGACCGCGATCGCGTCAGCGGGCAACACCCGGTCGACCACGATGTTCAGCGTGCCGAAGTCGGTCACGATGGTGTCCATCGAGACGCCGCCGACATTGCGGGTGCCGCCCATGATGCCTGCGGTCGAGCTGTAGGCGGTCGCGTATGCCTTGGAGATGGCCCGCTTCTGGCCCGACGGCACGAACAAGGTCGCGGTGCCCTGCTCGGTGATGCCGCCGTTGTCGAACACCGACTGAAGCAGATTGCCGATCACATCGGGGGTCACGACCTGCGCGGCCTTGGCCTCGTAGAAGTCGATGCCGGTGGCGGTTCCGACCGTGATCGGAGTACCACCCTTGGTGGCGGACACCTTGAACGATGCCGTGGTCGAGTTCTGCACCACCCAGTAGGCGCGATGCGGGACGATCGTGGTCGAGGCACCGACCGAGGTGAACACGACCTTGTCATCGACCACCAGCGAATGGGTAACGGTGATGGTGTCCGTCGCCGAGGTCGCGCCAGTCCGCTTCGCAGCGCCCGCAACCTGGGTGTTGCTGGACATGACCGACAGCAGGCCGGCGGTCTGCCGGGCGGTCGAATTGTCGGTCGGCTTGACCTTGGTTCCGTGCCAGAAGGTGAAGTTCACATCGCGGGCAATCTGCTTCAGCGACTGCATGATCTGCCAGGCGTGCTCATTGCCGACCGGATTCGGAACGCCGGAAGCGGAGATGAACGGCGCCGACGTCGGGGTGCTGTACTGCCCGGTCGCGGCCTGCTTTGTGTACGAGGTGGCGACAGCTTCGTGGAAGATCTGGACAACGTTCTCGACGTTGGCCCGGACCCGCTCTTCAGCGGTGGGCGCGTCCGCACCCTCCAGCCGGGGCCGCGACGCCGCATCACGCAGGTCGTAGGTCTGCCATTCGAACGCGGTCGAGTCGGTCTGCTGACCGCCACCGATGCCGCCAGCCGCAGACAGCAGCGGGGTATCAGCAGGTGTGAGCGCGAACAGCTCACCGTGGTAATTGGGAAGATTGAAAGTGGTGCCGATTCCAGTCACTCCGGACATGGGGCAGCCTCCTAACGGGTCTGACGTTGCTGTGCGGACCGCTGCTGCTTCAGCGCGATCGCGCGAGTGAAGTCCCGGTTCTTCTGAGCCTCGGCAATCTGCTCGTCGAGGTTGGGGGTAGCCGGGGTGCGTCCTTCGCCGGGCACGTAGGTGCCGGGCTGAGGCGCTGATGCCGATCCACGTTCGGCCAGTCGCTGCGCCTGCTTGGCGATGGTCTCCTCATCGGTGCCGACCAAAAACAGCTCGGCGTCTTCGTCGGAGATCTGATGCTTGGCGGCGTACTTGTACCTGAGCGCAAGAACTTTCGCGTCCGCTGCATCCTTCTCAAGAGAAGCGATACGGTCCGCTTGCTTCTCCGAATCGGACTTGTCGCGGTCCTCGAACTGCTTGACCTTCGCGGCCAGTTCGTCGCGCTCCTTGGACAGTGCGCGCTTGGCAGCACGTTCAGCGGCAAGGGCCTTCTTGCCCGCATCACCGAGGGTGTCCTCGGTCGCATCCGGGGTCTTCGGGTCGGTCGCTGGCGCATCGGGCGTCACCGGGTCGTTCTCAGGAGGGTCGCCCTCCGGGGAAGCGCCGCGGATGGCCCAGATCGGTGCGCCGTTGCGGCGCAATCCGAGAGCGGGACCGAATATCGGATGCACAGGCAGAGTCGTGGAATTCATAGGGGTTGCTCCTCCATCGCGGGGGAATCCGCGTCCGGCATCGCGCCGTGCGGAAGTCAGTGGACGCCGAGGCTGGCGCGCATATGGGCCAACACTGCGTCTGTGTCGATAGCGCCGTACTTGCCGACGCCCGGTGTCTCACGGGTCGCCTTGATGTAGGCGTCTTCCCACTCCTGCACGTAGTCAGGCGGGAGATAGACCTCGCCAGGCCGCACCTCTTTGGCCTGGCAGCTGCAATGGTCGTGGTATTTGTGGCCGAGTTGTCCGGTGCCGCGGGTGCGGGTACCGCCTGCGGCGAACTGGCCGCCCTGACGGCGGTCGCCTCCGGCGGCGCGGATCCGGCGGTCCGTCAGCGACATCTCTTTGCCGCGACCGACGACCTTCAACGCTGCCTCACGGCTGGTGTAGACCGCGCCACGGGTGGCGAGCATCGCGCAAAACGCACACGCCCCAGGACGGGCAACGCGTGCCCACGTCGCTCCGGGCTCACGGTCAGAGTTACCGATGATCGTGTCCCGGTTTGCGTTCCAAATCGACCGCTGCGCTGCACCACCGAGACGCGACAGCGCTTCCTCGCCGTGTGCAGCCAGCGCCCAAGACGCCGAGGATGCCAGGCCCTCGCTGGAGGGTAGGAACGATTGCGGCTGATACGGCAGGTCAGGTGCGGACTCGGCATACCACTCGGCGCCTAGTTCCGCGGCGGCAACCGAGTACGGCTCCAGCAGTTCGGGGAAGGCTTGGACCAGGATGTTCCGGAACTCGGAGGATTCGAGTCCGGACAGCTCCCGCCACAGTTCGTTGATGTCGACAACAGCCAGCCGGTTCAGTTCCTCAAGGAGTTCCGACCGCTCAGCGGTAGTTGTCGTCACGCCGCTTGCTCTTGCTCAGGTGCCGCCGGCGTCTGACCAGTCGGCGCTGCTGGCGCAGTCGGCGTGGCCTGACGGGCGGCAGCCAGACGCTGCGTCAATGCACCGACACTGGCTCGCCGCTTGTCGGCCATCGCACGATCGATCGTCGTCTGGTCCCAACCCAACTGCTCAAGCGCAACCTGCGACTCTGCCATCCACGGGAACGCACTCACCGTCTTCATCACCGCGTCTGCCGCAGCCGACCGCGACGGCGTCGCCGGATCCCGGAGTTTCGCTCGCAGCTTCGCCCATTCCGCCGGCATTTCCGTGCGCTTCTCGCGCATCATCAGGCCGGTTCTGATGGCGTTGCACCAGGCGGTGCCGAAGACCTCACCCGCGGCTTCAGCCTCGGTGATCAACTCTTCCTTCGCCGCGTAGATCGCTTCCGCCGACGATGGATTGTCCTGCACAACACCGAGCGAACCGACAGTCAGATTGGTTTCACCCGCGAAGCGGGTTGCCACCGACCGCATGTGCTCAATGTGTGGCTGCATCGACATCTGGGGGAAGGTGCCGACCGTGGGGACGTTGCCTTCGTCATCGCGTGCGATCGCCAGCATCCGGCCGAGGATCGCTTCCCAGCCAGTGCGTACAGCGCCCTGGGCATCAACGAAGGCGTCGGGATCGGCGCCGAGCATGTACCGCTGCGGCGAGCTGTAGAACTCTGCCGACACCTCGGTACGAAGAACAGTGCGCACGGCCTCGTCGGTGATCGACATGACTGCACGGGTGATCCGCGACGACCCGAACGGCCGATCGAGCCGCGGCCGGTAAACCAACGCTTCCACCGGAACACGGCCAAGGGTGTGCTTGCGCCGGTCGACCGTCCACTTGCCCTTACTGTCCCGAGTCAAAGTCAGGACCCGATCCGGCAGGTAGACGACCAACTCCGTGATCATCCGATCGTGTGCGGTCGATTCGTCATACGCGATGATCGATAGCGCTGACGACAGCCGTCGCCGCCGCGGATCCCAGATCCCGGTACCCGACAGCGCCGACCGCGCAGTCATCAAAATTTCCGGCTCCCCGGAAGCCACATCACCCAAGGTCGTAGCAATGAACGCCACCGAATGCAGAAACGCCGAGGTCTGCGCCTGCGGCGCCTCGATGTCCATTCGGTTTGCTGACCACATCTCCGTGATACCGAGACTGTCAGCGTCGCCATCCGGGATAACGAACCCATCGAGGCGGCACCGACGAGACAGCGAGTCGACAGCCTTCGCAGGCCAACCGACCACCGTTTCAACGCTTCGCAGCTGCGGCGGAATCGAAATCCCGAAGTCCTTGAGGACGTTCTTGCCGTCGTAATAGCGTGCCCGCAGTTCATTGCGCGGCCACTTCGCACGGAACTGCCTGATCAGGCAGTCGAGTGTGTTCTGTTCCTGATGGTCTAGATCAGGGACCTGTGGAAGGTCGGCAAATGCTGCCTCACCGGTCACATGATCACCACCTTTCCGCTTCCGCGGCTCAAATTCACCTTCCCGGAGTTCAAGACGAGCCGACGCCCCAACTGGGCACCGACCAGGCACACCGCGAGGTCGACTTTTTTCTTGCTGTCTCTCGACTGCTTGCCGAGGCTGATGCCCCACTGGTTCGGGCGGCGCTTCGCCGCATGGGCGTGCTTACGCAGCCGCGCATCTCCGTCATGGGTCAGCGAGCCGTCTTCATCTATCGCCCGCGCAGTGAGTTCGGCTTGCTCCGTGAACGCCTTGTTGCGGTCAGCCGCGCCGCGCTGTGACATACGCATGTCGAACTTGACCGAATGGCCCTGAGCGCCGGGCGTCGCCCACAGAACGAGCTTGTTTCGGAAGTCCCGGTGCCAGGCGTCGATCATCGTCAGCCAATACAGCCCCTCGTCGTCATCATCGGTTGCCGGCGAGGGGTCGACACCGAACCACACGACTCGGTAACGGTCGAACGCAGCCCGAACGGCCGCGTCGACTTCTTCGCGGGGCGCGAGCCAACCCTTGCCGCGGTCACCATGCGGTCGCTGCCACATGCCGAGCGTGATTGTGTGCCCGTCCGAGAGGCGCACACCGACCAAGCCAGTCGCGTCCTCGGACTTCGAGCAGTCGAGGAACATCGTGATGCGTTCGCCGTCTGCCACAACCTCATCCGGTCGCGCCAACGCGTCGAAGCACCGCGGATCGATCCACGCATCCTGAGCAGCAGCAAGGCCGTTGAGGTAATAGCGGATCGCGTCCGCCTCGGTAGTGCGGGTGTCGGTCAGGATCTCGTCCGCCAACCGTTCGAGGTCCGACCACGGGGCGTCCTGATACGCCTGGCGAAGGCCCCGCATGAGCTGGTCTGCATCCGCGAGATCCGTAGCCGGGTCAGCCTCGATCGAGTCATACAGGATGTCGATCTTGGGCACTCGGCCCGAAACTTGGTTCTGCCAAGCCTCGTAAGAACGCTCAGCGACCGAATCCATGCCCTCTTGATGGGCGTTTGTGAACTCACACACCCGCGCCTGCAATGCCGCCGGCGACTTCGCAACGTTGCGCCGCGCCACCTCAGCCACCTTGTGGCCCCCAGACGACTCGGTCATGTGGTGCGACTCGTTCAAGGCGATGAACGTCGCCGGATCGCCCTCACTGGACTTCTCCGACGCCGTCAAAACCTCCTGGCGCCCACCGTCCTTCAGGATCGTCCGCGTCTCGCCACAGTCGATGCCGTAGTAGTCGCGAGCTTCCGCATTCCACATCGCGTTGGCGACCCGCAGCATGTCTTTCGACTGCGCTTCAGAGTTCGACGCGATCTGCACCAACGGCAACATGTGCCGCTGGCCGGTCCAACTGCGGGTCTCTTCGTCCCACACAAGTTGAGACGGGCCAACAAGCTCGATGTTGCACATCGATGCCCCGAACGGGTCCTTGCCCGTGCCCTTCGCGCCGCGCTTGACCGCCGACCGATACCGCCAACGACCGCGCTCGGTGTAGGCGTAGTACAGGATCAGAAATCGCTTCTGCCCATCTGTGAACCGCCACGGCTCACCGGTCAGGTAATCGACCAGCCCCGGTTCGTCGGTGCGCCACTCAGCCCAGTCGATCAGCGCCGGGCCAAGAGACGACGCAATCAGCGCTGCCTTCTCGTCCGGATCCGTGGGCCACGGGATCGAAATCCATGCCCCAGTCTGCGGATCGAGCCGATACCCTGGCGGAAGCTCAGAGGTTTCGATAGTCGACAACAGCGCTCACCTGCGCATCGCGCCCAGATGTCCCCGGTGCTTCAGCGATCTCCCACTGCAACCGGCGCATCGCCATCGGAGACAAACCAAGCCGGTCCTCCAACTGCCGTGCTTCAGCCAGCATCGACGCCGTTGCTGTCTCCGGGTCCTCGCACACCAACAACACCTGCGCGTATCGAGCCACTGTGCGGAACCACCCCAGCGATTCCCACGCCACGGCCTGCGGGCTCGCCCACAACTCATCCCAGATGCCCCGCTCCACTGGAGTCGTGTCATCCAAGGGCCACTCAGGCAGCGGCCCACTCCGCCCTTCGGCAGGCAACAGCCGCCAATCCGGGCGAGCGTTCCGGCGGCGCGCATTGCGCTTCGGTGCAGGACCAGGCATCAGGGGTCACCTCCTCGGTGAGGGCAGCTCGAACGGGAGCCCGACACCGCAAGAGATGGGGAAACCCCAGGTCAGGGCGATATTGAGGGCAGATGCCCGGCGCTGCCCGTGACCTGGGAACCCGTACAGAGAGGCAGGCCCTATGCCGACCGCCCGACTCCCGGGGGGGGGAGGGGGGTGGTAGCCCCGGTGGCTCTGAGGCCGGGGTGGGGCTTGGTTGGGCGTCGCCGGTTGTGCCGGATGCGGCCTGCGGCTGCCTCGGTTTGGGTCTTGGCGTCGTGACAGTCCTTGCACAACACCTGGAGGTTGTCGTCGTCATCGGTACCGTCGGCCTTGACGTTGAGGATGTGGTCGACTTCGTGGCCGGGGTTGCCGCATTTCTGGCAGGTGTGGTGGTCTCGCCGGCGGATACTGTCGGCTTGTGTTTGCGGGATGCCGCGGTATCGGTCAGGGTCGGTGGACCAAGTCATCGGCGAGGTTTGATGCGGGTGTTGAGCGGGTGGAACATCAGGGGATGTAAGAGGCGTCGATGGTGATCCGTGTGCGCTCGGGGGTTTTGGTGGACCACCAGCGCTTCAGATCGATCGTTGCGTCGTCGGGGAGGTCGGCGCATTCGGCGAGGATTGCTCGCCAGTCCGCCATTGTGTCGGCTTTGCCGGGGCGGGTGAGCTGCCGTGATACCTGGATTGGTTCGGGTTTGGGCTGGCGGTTGAAGAGCTTCAGCACGCTCAATTTGTCGTGTCCTTAGTCCAGGTCGACAGTGCTCTCGAAGGCGAGTACGGCTTGGGCGCCTGTGCTGGCCTTGAGGCTGCCGCGTGTGGCTGCGATTGCGGTGGCGTCGTCCTGTGTGCACTGGTCGAACACGAGGGCGAAGGGCGTGCCGCTGTAGTTGCCTACGTGCAGCATGGGCAGTTCGAGGATGCGGAGTCTCATCGGTGTCCTGGTGTTCTACGCGTTGTAGATGGCTGTGTAGACCGGCTGTGCGGCCTGTGCGGCGTCTTCGGTCTTGGGGTTGCCGCGTGGCCGGCTTGTGGCTTCGTGTGCGTCCTGCGCTGCGTTGGCTGCGTCGAGTACTGCTGTCTCGTCCGCGGTGTCGGGCTGCGCTGGGGTGAGGGCGACGTGAGGTTCCCCCGCATTGTTGGAGGGCGGGGTAATCAGGTTCCAGCCGGAACCGGGTGATGGTAGCTCGCCTCGAATTCATCAGGTGATCGCCAACCCAGCTTCTTCTGGATGCGCTGGCTGTTGTA
>NZ_VUOS01000020.1 GCF_009829325.1 Nocardia sp. CY41 | reverse complement strand
TCAGCACGGGGCGGTCACCGATCGGGCATCGGCGGCCGGCACCCACGTTACGAAGAGACCTGAAATGCGGCCCTGTCCCTATCAGCGGTCCATCCGATGCCACCGGTACCCGGCGACACCACCCCCCGGATCATGCGAAAGACAGGGGCAAGAAGTCATACCGGGCCCGGCGACCGAGGCCCTGGATCGGACCCACGAGAAAGGTAACGGGCGGCTCTCTGCTCGGTCGCGTTCGGCACGATCGCGACCAGCCCGCCCAGCCGCCCCACTGTTTCACTTGCGCCCCTGCCGCCGCAGCCCGGCCACCGGTCGCCTGTGCCGCAGTTCGGTACCCGGCCACCAGCGCCGCAGTTCGGTACCCGGCCACCAGCGCCGCAGTTCGGTGCCGAGTCACCGATGCCGCAGTTCGGTGCCGCGTCACCGTTGCCGCCGTCCGGTGCTGCGTCTCCGGTGTCCCCATCCGGTGTTCAGCCACCGGAACCGCAGTTCGGCCAACACCCACCCGCCCCGCAGTCGCTACCGCCACACTGACGCGCTGTCAGGGGCTCACTCGGGGCGACTCGAGGCCACGGCACGCCCCACTAGGTCTGGTCGCCGCGCCCGAGCGCGTGCATCAGTTGATCTTCGGTGATCGGGGGCACCGGCAGCGGATGAGCCGCTTCCGCGCGCAGGCCGTCGAGAATCAGGCCGAGATGGCGCCGCCAGGCTTCGGGGGCGATGTCGCTGGTCGCCTCGACGATTCTGGTGTGTGACCAGGTGATGAAGGCGATGTCCTCGAGTACCCAATCGGCGCGCAGGGCCCCGGCTTCCTGCGCACGGGTGATGATCCGGCGCATCAGGCCGTGGCCGTACTCCTGTGCCCGCGCGATGGCACGGCTGGGCGCCGCCCGCACGGCCAGTTCGCTGAGCAGCCGATCGGCGGCTTGCAATGCGCAGACCTGTTCCACCAGGTAGACGAACGATTCCCACGGGTCGGCGATGGCCAGCGCTTCCTCGGCGATGCGGCTGCCCGCTTCGATCCGGTCCTCGACCGCGGCGGCGATGAGGTCGTCGCGGGTGGGGAAGCGGTTGTAGAGGGTGCCGATGGCGACTCCCGCGCGAGCCGCGATCTCCTTGAGCGGGGCGTCGAGGCCGCGCTCCTCGAAGACGGCGCGGGCGGCGGTCACGAGCGCGTCCCGGTTGCGCTGGGCATCGCTGCGTAACGGCTTGTCCACGGCCCGATCCTACAAATCGGATACACCCCCCATATGTTGAGCATAGGTTCAACTTAGATTATCGTCAGCGTTGAACTTGAACCAGGTCTCAACTTAATCGGGAGTGGCAATGTCGAAAACCATCGCGATCTTCGGGTACGGACCCGGCCTCGGCGTCGGCACGGGACGCAGATTCGGGCGCGAAGGGTTCCGGGTGGCCGTCATCGGACGCGACCCGGAGAAGGCGCGGCGGCATGCCGACGAGCTGGCGGCGGAAGGTATCGAAGCCGCCGCCTTCCCCGCGGACGTGACCGTCGCCGCGCAGGTCACCGGCGTGATCGCGGAGATCGAGGCGACGCTCGGGCCGATCGACGTGGCCATGCACGGCGCGGCGGGCAACATGAGCGACCGGCTGCCATCGACGCTGGCGGTGGACATCCCTTCCCTGGACGCTCCGATCGCGCTGAAGCTGCACTCGCCGATCCTGGTGACGAGGGCGCTCGCGCCGAAGATGGTGGAGCGAGGAGACGGCGCGTTGCTGTTCTCGTCGGGCTCGTCCGAGCGTTTCGTGGCGCCCTACCTGGCAAACTTCGGCATCGCGCTTGCCGCGCAGCGCGGTTACCTGCGCCAGCTCGAGGTGGAACTGCGCGGCACCGGCGTCTATGTCGGGCTGCTCAACATCGGCGCGCTGATCGACGGCAGCAAGGCCGCGCAGATCGTCGACGAGCATCCGGAAGTGGTCCCCGACGGCCTGGAGATCGTCCGCGTGAGCGGCGACGAGCTGGGCGAGCACTACTGGCGGCTGTATACCGAAAGGGACAACGTCGAGCTCGACGTCGGTTTCCCGGCCTGAGCAGACGCGCAAAGACCGTTGATCGCGCCCGGCCGGACTCGGAGAACACCTCGGGACCGGGCGCGATCCTGCGGCCGCCGGAGTAAACAACCGGTCGGTTGCCGGAGAAGTCCATTACGGCAAACTTCCGGCGAAATGCCGAGGTCGAGGACATGAAAACGGGTACGCCGAGCGGTGCCGGTGAGCACAGTTCCGACTCCACCCGGACGTGGCCGGGACTTCCGATACTCTGGGCTCCCGTGACCGTCGCATCGTCCCCGGGTAACTCCGTCCATTCCGCCTCACAGTTCGATCTGATCGTCGTCGGCTCCGGATTCTTCGGGCTGACCGTTGCCGAACGCGCCGCCACCGTGCTGGGTAAACGGGTTCTGGTGATCGAACGGCGCCACCACCTCGGTGGCAACGCCTATTCCGAGCCGGATCCGGAGACCGGGATCGAGATCCACAAATACGGCGCGCACCTGTTCCACACGTCGAACAAGCGGGTGTGGGACTACGTCACCCAGTTCACCGAGTTCACCGGCTACCAGCACCGCGTCTTCGCGA
This sequence comes from Nocardia sp. CY41, assembly GCF_009829325.1. GTDB lineage: Bacteria > Actinomycetota > Actinomycetes > Mycobacteriales > Mycobacteriaceae > Nocardia. The sequence continues at coordinate 227,641 of NZ_VUOS01000020.1, read as the reverse complement.
TGCACAAAGGGCAGGCCTACCAGTTCCCGATGGGCCTCGGCCTGGTCTCCCAGTTCTTCGGCCGTTACTTCTCGCCGGAAGAGGCGCGCGCGCTGATCGCGGAGCAGGCCTCGGAGATCGAGACCAAGGACGCGCAGAATCTCGAGGAGAAGGCCATCTCGCTGATCGGCCGCCCGCTGTACGAGGCGTTCGTGCGCGACTACACGGCCAAGCAGTGGCAGACCGACCCGAAGGAACTGCCCGCGGGCAACATCACCCGACTCCCGGTCCGCTACACCTTCGACAACCGCTACTTCAACGACACCTACGAGGGCCTGCCCCGCGAGGGCTACACGAAGTGGCTGGAGAACATGGCCGCCTCCGACCTGATCGAGGTGCGCCTGAACACCGACTGGTTCGAGGTGCGCGAGCAGCTGCGCGCCGAGAGCCCGGACGCGCCGGTGGTCTACACCGGCCCGCTGGACCGCTACTTCGACTACAGCGAGGGCGAGCTGGGCTGGCGCACCATCGATTTCGAGACCGAAGTGCTGCCGGTCGGCGACTTCCAGGGCACCTCGGTGATGAACTACAACGACGCGGACGTGCCCTACACCCGCATCATCGAGCCGCGCCACTTCCACCCCGAGCGCGACTACCCCGCCGACAAGACCGTGATCATGCGGGAGTACTCCCGGTTCGCGCAGACCGGCGACGAGCCGTACTACCCGATCAACACCCCCGAGGACAGGGCGAAACTGCTGGCCTACCGCGAGCTGGCCAAGCAGGAGACCGCCACCGCGAAGGTCGTCTTCGGCGGCCGCCTCGGCACCTATCAGTACCTCGATATGCACATGGCGATCGGCAGCGCGCTGAGCATGTTCGACAACGTGCTGCGCCCGCATCTCGCGGACGGCGCTCCGCTGGTCGACCAGGAGGCTTAGGAGCGCGATGACCTCCCAATCCATTCTGGAAGACATGACCACCGAGACCCGCGCGAAGTCGCTGCTGCAGCGCATCATCCTGCCCCGGCCGGGTGAACCGCTGGACGTGCGCACGCTCTATGTCGAGGAGTCGGAGACCAACGCCAGGCGTGCGCACGCGACCACTCGCACCTCGCTGTCGATCGGCGCGGAGTCCGAGGTCTCGTTCTGCACCTACTTCAACGCGCTGCCCGCGAGCTACTGGCGGCGCTGGAGCGTCCTGTCGTCGGTGGTGCTGCGCTTGGAACTGGCCGGCCACGGCCGAGTGGACGTGTACCGCTCGAAGGCCGACGGTTCGCGAATCCACGTGCAGGGCAAGGAATTCGCGGTCGCGACCGGCGCCGACTCGGTCGTCGTCGAGTTCGAGACCGATCTGGGCCCGTTCGAGGACGGCGGCTGGATCTGGTTCGACATCACCAGCGACACGGCGGTCACGCTGCTGTCCGGAGGCTGGTACGCGCCGGTCGAGGCGCCCGGCGAGGGCAGCATCGCGGTCGGCATGCCCACCTTCAACCGGCCCACCGACGCGGTGAAGACGCTCGCCGCCCTCGGTTCGGACCCGCTGGTGCTGGAGAAGATCAAGGCCGTCATCATCCCGGACCAGGGCACCAGGAAGGTCGTCGACGAACCCGGCTTCGCGGAATCGTCGGCGGCGCTCGGTGACCGTCTGTCCATCCACGACCAGCCCAACCTCGGTGGATCCGGCGGCTACAGCCGGGTGATGTACGAGGCGCTGAAGACCACCGACGCCGAGTACATCGTCTACATGGACGACGACATCGAGATCGAGCCCGACTCGATCCTGCGCGCGCTGGCCTTCGCCCGCTTCGCCAAGTCGCCGGTGCTGGTCGGCGGCCAGATGCTCAACCTGCAGGAGCGCTCGCACCTGCACGTCATGGGCGAGGTCGTCGATCGCGGCATCTTCATGTGGACCGCGGCGCCGAACGTCGAGTACGACCACGATTTCTCCAAGTACCCGCTCAAGGACCGGGACAACTCCAAGCTGCTGCACCGGCGCATCGACGTCGACTTCAACGGCTGGTGGACCTGCGTCATCCCGCGCCGCGTCGCCGAGGAGCTGGGCCAGCCGCTGCCGCTGTTCCTGAAGTGGGACGACGCGGAGTACGGCCTGCGCGCCCGAGCGGCCGGGTACCCGACGGTCACCCTGCCCGGCGCGGCGGTGTGGCACATGGCCTGGAGCGACAAAGACGACGCCATCGACTGGCAGGCGTACTTCCACCTGCGCAATCGCCTGGTCGTGGCCTCGCTGCACCTGCCGGGCAACGGGCGCGGCATGGTGGTCGACACGATCAAGGCCACGCTGAAACACCTGCTGTGCCTCGAGTACTCGACGGTCGCGATCCAGAACCTCGCCATCCGCGACTTCCTCGCGGGTCCCGAACGGCTGTTCCAGCTGCTGCCCAGTGCGCTGGGCGCGGTGCACGAACTGCGCAGGCAGTATCCGGACGCGGTGATCCTGCCCTCGTCCACGGAACTGCCGCTGGCCAGCCACATCGGCGTCGGCGCGGTCGGCGAGCCGGCCAACCCGATCGCCAAGGTGGTCCGGCTGGCCAAGGGCGTGGTGCACAACTTCCGCCCCGCGCACCCCGAGCACCACGAGACCCCGCAATTGAACGTGCCGACCCTGGACGCGCGCTGGTTCCTGCTCTCGCAGGTCGACGGCGTCACCGTCACGACGGCTGACGGGCGCGGCGTCGTCTACCGCAAGCGCGACCCGCGCCAGGCGCTGGGCCTGTTCAAGGAGGCCATGCGCCTGCGCAAGGAGCTGGCCGCCCGCTTCCCGGAGATGCAGCAGCGCTACCGCGCCGCCCACCCGCAGCTGACCAGCACCGCGGCGTGGGAGAAGGTCTTCGGCATCGACACGAAGGATGGGCAGCAGTGAGTCTGGGAGCGAGCGCCGCCGACGACGCGGTGGCGCAGCCGCCGTTGCACAGCGCGAACGGGCACGGCGGCCCCGTGTCCGCGCAACCGGCGACGGCGGGGCAGCAGGCGCCGCCGGAGGTCGCCGTCATCAACGCCGTGCAGGCCACCCTCGGCAGCAAGCCCGCCGTGGTTTCTGCGGCGCGCGGCCTGTCGCACTTCGGTGAGCACGCGCTCGGCTGGGTCGGCATCGCCGCCGCGGGCTGGCTGGTGGACAAGCCGCGGCGCAGACAGTGGGCCGGGGTCGCGGTCGGCGCGGTCGGCGCCCACGCGGCCTCCATCGTCATCAAGCGAATCGTGCGCCGCCCCCGCCCGAACGACCCGTCGGTGCAGGTCAACGTGGGAACGCCGAGCAAACTGAGCTTCCCGTCCTCGCACGCGACCTCGACGACGGCAGCGGCCGTGTTGCTCGGCAGATTGACCGGGCTACCCTTGCCTGCGGTGCTCGTCCCCCCGATGCTGCTTTCCCGGGTGGTCCTCGGGGTGCACTACCCCACCGATGTGCTCGCCGGTTCCGCGCTCGGCGCCGCGTCGGCCGCCGCCCTGCTCGCCGCCGAAAAGAGACTCGACAGTGACCGCACAAGAAAGAGCCTTGGTTGACATGAGTGAAGAGCCGACCGGCGCCGACCTGGCCGAGGCGGTAGTCAAGGGCCCGCCCAAGACGCTGGCCGGCGGTCTGTTCAAGGCAGTCCGTCCGCGGCAATGGGTCAAGAACGTCCTGGTGCTCGCCGCGCCGCTGGCGGCGGGGACGGCCACCGACGTGGACGTGCTGGCGCACGTCGGCATCGCCTTCGTGGTGTTCTGCATGGCGGCCTCGGGCATCTACCTGGTCAACGACGCGCTCGACGTGGAGGCCGACCGGGCGCACCCGACCAAGCGGTTCCGGCCGATCGCCGCGGGCGTCGTCCCGGTGAACCTGGCCTACCTGCTGTCGGCGCTGCTGCTGTCCGGGTCGATCGCGGGATCGTTCCTCGCCTCGTGGCATCTGGCCGTGGTGATGGCGGTCTACATCGGTATCCAGCTGGCCTACTGCTTCGGGCTCAAGCATCAGGCCGTGCTGGACATCTGCATCGTGTCCTCCGGCTTCCTGCTGCGCGCGGTGGCCGGTGGCGCGGCGGCGGACATCGATCTGTCGCAGTGGTTCCTGCTGATCATGGCCTTCGGCTCGCTGTTCATGGCGGCGGGCAAGCGCTACGCGGAACTTCAGATCGCGTTGGGCACCGGCGCCAAGATCCGCAAGTCGCTGGAGTACTACACCCCCACCTACCTGCGTTTCATCTGGACGCTGGCCGCGACGGCGGTCGTGGTGTTCTACGGTCTCTGGGCCTTCCAGCAGGACGGCATCAAGGACACCAACTGGTTCGGGATCTCGATGATCCCGTTCACGATCGCGATCCTGCGTTACGCGGTCGACGTCGACGGCGGCGAGGCCGGGGAGCCGGAAGAGATCGCGCTGGGGGACCGCGTCCTGCAGTTCCTCGCAATCGCCTGGATCGGAGCGGTAGGTGTCGCTGTCTATCTCACCTGACGAGATGCTGGTAGCGGAGCAAACGGAATACGCGGCGGAGCGGCCTGCCGATGCGCAGGCCCGCTCCGCGTCGCGGTTCGCGCGTCTGTCCAAAGCCACGTTCGTCGGTGGGATCGCGCTCACCGTTGTCCTTTTCGGGGTCGGAGGCTGGCAGCGACGGTGGATCGCCGACGACGGTCTCATCGTGTTGCGCACCGTGCGCAATCTGCTGGCGGGCAACGGTCCCGTCTTCAACGCGGGCGAGCGGGTCGAAACCAACACCAGCACCGCGTGGACCTACCTGGTCTGGTTCTTCAGCTGGCTGACCCAGGCGCGGCTGGAGTACGTGGTGCTCGGCGTCGCCATCACGGTGTCGCTGGCGGCGATCGTCTTCGCCATGCTCGGTTCGGCGCGGCTGTGGGGCGGAACGGGCGCCGGCCTGCTGTTGCCCGCGGGCGTGCTGGTTTACATCGCGCTTCCCCCGGCCCGCGACTACGTCACCTCGGGCCTGGAAAGCGGCCTGGTGATCTGCTGGATCGGCCTGCTGTGGTGGCAGCTGATGCGCTGGAGCCAGGCGAAATCGGTGCGCATGCCGGGCCTGCTCGGGTTGGTCTTCCTCGCCGGGCTCGCCCCGCTGATCCGTCCCGAGATGACGCTGGTCGGCGCGCTGGCGCTGCTGATGATCTTCTTCGCCCCGATGCCGGAGAGCAGGCTGCGCCCGATCGTGCTGCGCGCGGTGATCGTCGTGGTGGCCGGGCTGGTGCCGCTTGGGTACCAGATCTGGCGGATGGGCTACTACGGTCTGCCGTACCCCAACACCGCCGTCGCGAAGGACGCGGGCGGCGCCAAATGGGGGCAGGGCTTCACCTACCTCTGGGACCTGGTCGGTCCGTACTTTCTGTGGGCGCCGCTGCTGGTGCTGCTGATCGCCGGTGTGCTCGCGGCACGCACGCGGCCGGGCCGGACCGCCGGTGACGAGGCGCGCGGCTGGTCGGTGCACCGGCTCCGGGTGTGGCTGCGTTCGCCGGGCGCGGTGGTCACCACGGTCCTGCTCAGCGGGTTTCTCCTGACCGTCTACGCGCTGCGGGTCGGCGGCGACTTCATGCACGGCCGGATGCTGCTGCCGCAGTTGTTCCTGCTGGTGCTGCCGGTCGCGGTCATTCCGATCCGGGCGCCGCAGGGCGGGCTGCGCGCGGCGACCACCGCCGACTGGTCCCTCGCGGCGATCGCCGTGGCGTTCGTCGCGGTCGCCGGTTGGGCGCTGTTCGCGGCCGACACCACCGCGATCAAGACCGGCACCAAGATCACCTCGACCGGCATCGTCGACGAGCGCGTCTACTACGTGCTCAACACCGGGCACGACCATCCGATCCTGGCCGAGGACTACCTGGACTATCCGCGTATCCGCGCGATGGTCGACGACATCGCCAACAGTCCGAACGGTGGGCTGCTGCTCAACTCGCCGTCGTTCATGTTCTGGTACATCGCGCCACCGCCCCAGCCGATTCCGGCCGGCGGCGCCGGGCACACGGTCTACTTCCTGAATCTCGGGATGACGAGCATGAACGTTCCGCTGGACGTGCCCGTGATCGATCCGATGGGCCTGGCCTACCCGCTGGCCGCGCACACCGATCGGCTCACCGACGGCCGGATCGGACACGACAAGAGCCTGTACCCGGACTGGGTCGTCGTGGACACCGGCATGGTGGACAAGAAGCCGTGGATGCCCTGGTATCTGGACGAGAAGTGGGTCACCCAGGCGCGCACCGCGATGTCCTGCCCCGACACCCAGGCGCTGATGATCTCCTACCGCGATCCGCTCACCTTCGAGCGGTTCCGGCACAACCTGCGCAACGCGCTGCGGTTCGCGAAGTACCGCATCGATCGGGTGCCGAAGTACGAGATCCAGCGGTGCGGACTGGTCGATCCGTTCCCGCAACCGGTCGCGCCACGCTGACCTCTGGAATCACAGTGGGCCCATCGGACACGGTGGGCCCAGTGGCCCCATTGTGCGAGGTAGATAAAGTGGCGTACCTCGCTTTATCTCTTTTTGGTAACGCCACCGTGTCGATACCGATATACGCTACGACCGTATGCCCGGCCTGGCGTCCACGGGTCGTGGGCATCGGCGGGTTACCGTGTGGACGGCTTGCCGCTGTCGCTTGTGAAACGAAAGGTTGAAACTGATGCGAGGCGTGATCGGGCGTCGTCTGAAAACTCGAAGAGCAGGTTCCTGGCTCAAGCGATCCATGCTGGTTTCGCTGGCTGTTCTGCTACCGCTCGGGGTGTCGGTGGCAGGCCCTGCCGCCCCGGCCTCCGCCGCGTTCAATCCGGATGGCTTCGACTTCTGGGTCGATTCCGAAATGGGGCCGATCAAGTCGCGCGTCTTCCGCGCCGCCGACGGCAACACCGGGCGCGTGGTCTACGCGCTGGACGGCATGCGGGCGCGCACCGACTTGAGCGGCTGGGAGATCGACACCGAGGTCGTGCGCGAGCTGACCAAGTGGAACATCAACGTGGTCATGCCGGTCGGCGGACAGTCCAGCTTCTACGCCGACTGGAACGGCCCCAGCGACTTCTTCGGCCTCGGCAGCGCGGGCTCGTCCTCCACCGGTTCGGCGAACTCGGGATCCGGCCTGCTGACCGGCTCCGCGGGCGGCCCGGGCAAGACCAGCACCTATAAGTGGGAAACGTTCCTCACCAACAATTTGCGCTGGGCGCTGCGCGACCGGCTCGGGTTCAACCCCAACGGCAACGGCGTGTTCGGCCTGTCCATGGGCGGCAGCGCGGCGCTCACCCTGGCGGCCTACCACCCCGACCAGTTCCGTTATGCCGGTTCGTACTCCGGCTACCTGAACATCTCCGCGCCGGGCATGCGTGAGGCGTTGCGCGTGGCCATGCTGGACGCGGGTGGCTACAACATCGATGCGATGGCGCCGCCGTGGGGCCCGCAGTGGCTGCGGATGGACCCGTTCGTATTCGCGCCGCGACTGAAGGCGAACAACACCCGCCTGTGGGTCTCCGCGGGCAGCGGTCTGCCGAGTGGGGCGGACGGCATCAGCTTCAACACGCTCAACGCGATGGGCCTGGAAGCGCTCGCGCTGGCCAACACCCGCGCGTTCCAGGTTCGCATGCTCACGCTGGGCGCGAACAACGTCACCTACGACTTCCCGGCCGTGGGCGTGCACAACTGGAACTATTGGGCCGATGAGGTCTACCGGATGATTCCGGATCTGTCCGCGAACATCGGGTAGTAACCCGCCGGCAGCGACGAAAGACCGCTCCGCGTCACCGGCGCAGAGCGGTCTTTCGGCGTTTACGCGGTCGTCCGCGGGTACTTAGGCAACGAATAGAAGAGAAAGCGGCTTCGGTAGTTGTGGTCTGGATCACCATCCAGCAACATGAAGGCATTCGTTGTCGATTGATACCTGTTCAACATGCATCGAGTTCGATTCGCCTCGTTTCTCGATGGACGCCGCGTACTCGGCACTCGATGGGTACCGGCAGAGATCGCTGGAAGTTTGCCGAATCGGCCGCCCGAGGGAAAGGTCCACTGTGATGCGTAGTGCGCGCGGGAAGCGCGGGCCCGGAAGGTCTCGAACATCCGGCTCGTGGTTGCGACGGTCTGTCCTGGGCGTCGCCGTAGCGATGCTGTTGCCGCTCGGCACGGCCATCGGCGGCCCCGGCGCCACGGCATCGGCGGCGTTCGACCCCGCGGCATTCGATTTCTGGGTCGATTCCGGCATGGGCCCGATCAAGACCCGGATCCTGCGCGCCGCGGACGGCAACACCAACCGCGTCGTGTACGTGCTGGACGGCATGCGAGCGCCGGAGACGCTGAACGGCTGGGAGATCGAGACGAACATCCCGCAGGTCTTGGCGAGCCAGAATATCAACGTGGTCATGCCGGTCGGCGGCATGTCGAGCTTCTACGCCGACTGGATCGCGCCGAGCGAGTTCTTCGGAGTCCCGGCCGGCGCGGGCTCCAGCACCGGCTCCGGCGGCCTCGACGGCTTCGCGGGCGGGCCGGGTAAGAGCTACCGGTACCAGTGGGAGACCTTCCTGACCAACAACCTGCGCTGGGCACTGCGCGACCGGCTCGGTTTCAACCCCAATCGCAACGGCGCCTTCGGCCTGTCCATGGGTGGCAGCGCGGCGCTCACCATGGCGGCCTACCATCCGGATCAGTTCAGCTTCGCGGGCTCGTTCTCCGGGTATCTGAACAATTCGGCGCCGGGCATGCGCGAGGCGATCCGCGCCGCCATGCTGGACGCGGGCGGCTACAACGTGGACTCGATGGCCCCCCCGTGGAGCCCGCAGTGGCTGCGAATGGATCCCTTCGTCTTCGCGCCCAACCTCGTCCGCAACGGCACCCGGCTGTGGATCGCCGCGGCCAGCGGCCTGCCCTCGGCCTCCGACCCGCCGAGCTTCAACACCCTCAACGGCATGGGTCTGGAGACCCTGGCGCTGGCGAACACCCGCGCGTTCCAGGTCCGCATGGCGACCCTTGGCGGCGGTAACGCCGTCTACTCGTTCCCGCCGTTCGGCATTCACGCCTGGAACAACTGGGCCGACGAGGCCATGCGAATGATCCCCGATCTGTCGGCGAACATCGGCTGAGCCGGATTTGCGGCTGTGTTTGTTTTCCAGCGCCTGTGGCGCTGGGTGTTCGCGGCCCCTTCATGGCTCCTGTCAGAGCGGACGAGACTCGCGCCCGCGGCGCATGCGCTTCGTCCGCTCTGACACGAGCCGGGCCGCGAACGGCACTCGTAAGACTCGCACCCCGGTGGGTTCGGTGCGGGGGATCTTGCGCTTCGGGGTGTGCACTTGGTCGGGGGCATTTGTTCGGGGTTTTGTGTAGTTAGTGGGGCTTAGGGGTGGGCTTTCGAGTAGGGATAGGGGGTTGAGCAACGAGCTGGGGAGTGGCGCGTGCCTTAGGGGGCACGTGGGGTCAGCTCGGGGGCCTGTGCCGTGCGAACCCGCAATGTTTGCTGACTAGTCGCTATGCGACGGTCGACGGTGCTCGCATGTGTTTGCTCGGCGCCTTCTCGGCGGCTATCACGGCAGATATCCGGTCTGATCACGGTTCGGTCACTGGGCAGCGGGAGTCGCTTGTCCACAGAAGACGGCTTCGGGGCTGCATCCAGGGCGGGGCGGATGCCGGGATTGCGAAGATCTCGGGGCGGTGACAGTTCTCGCCAGTAGGGCAAATATCTTGCGTTCCAACACGACATCACCGCGAGAACGCGATAAGGTCACCGCACCATTACCTTGTGTGAACGGACGGATTTCGCCAGTGGAAAGACCACGGATCTTGCTAAAGCGAGGGCCGTCGAATATCGTCCAGCGAGCGCAAGTGTGACCAGATCGTTGTAGCGCCGTCACGGGTGTCGGATTGTCGGGACCATGTCCGTGACGCGCGTCTCGTTGGCAACACGGGTGCCGCTTCGCCCCTAGGGCGGCGAGTGGCACCACAACAGCAGAAAGAGAGCAGGATTCATGCGTTTCGGCAGGGCGGCCGCGCCGAAGAGAACACAGTCGGGACGGCGAGGCGCGGCTCGCGGGTGGCGTAGTCGAATTCTGGCTGTCGGTGCCGCCGTTACGGCGCTTCCGATCGCCGCAGGTCTGGCGACCCCGACTCTCGCCACCGCGGCGCCGTCGGCGCACGCGCCGGTGTTGCGAGCGCCCGCGGGTGGCTTCGAGGACCTGATGGTCCCCTCCAGCATGGGCCCGATCAAGGTGCAGGTGCAGTGGGCCGCGCGCGGTGGCAACGCGGCGCTCTACCTGCTCGACGGTCTGCGCGCCCGCGACGACCGCAACGCCTGGTCGTTCGAGACCAACGCGCTGCAGCAGTTCGGGAACGACAACATCACCCTGGTGATGCCGGTCGGCGGCCAGTCCAGCTTCTACACCGACTGGTACGCACCGTCGAACCTGAACGGCCAGAAGACCACCTACAAGTGGGAGACCTTCCTCACCAAGGAGCTGCCCGCCTTCCTGGAGGGTTACGGCGTCTCGCGCACCAACAACGCGGTCGTCGGCCTGTCCATGGGCGGTAGCGCGGCGCTGGCTCTCGCGGCCTACCACCGCGACCAGTTCAAGTTCGCCGCCTCCTACTCGGGCTACCTGAACATCTCCGCGCCCGGCATGCGCGAGGCGATCCGCATCGCGATGCTGGACGCCGGCCGCTACAACGTCGACTCCATGGCCGCGCCGTGGAGCCCGCAGTGGCTGCGGATGGACCCGTTCGTGTTCGCGCCGCAGCTGCGCGGCCTGCCGATGTACATCTCGGCCGCCAGCGGCCTGCCGGGTCAGTTCGACCAGCCGAACTCGGCGGTCGGCGTGTTCAACACCGGCAACGCGATGGCGCTGGAGGCCCTCTCGCTGGTGAACACCCGCGCGTTCCAGGCCCGCCTGAGCTCGCTGGGTATCCCGGCCCGGTTCGACTTCCCGGCCGCCGGTACGCACTCCTGGAAGTACTGGGAGGGCCAGCTGTTCGCCTCGCGCAACATGATCCTGGACGCCACCGGCGCCTGGTGATCTGATTCGCCCGTTCGCATTCAGGCCGCACCGCTTCGGTGCGGCCTGAATTGCGTTCGGGGCCAGGCGCGATCGCGCGTCGGCGAACATAGTTTGCTGGGAAGCGCGTGTCTCCCGTAAACGTCGCTATAACGGGAGTACAAAGCTTCTGTGACAGGGATTACGCGCGGTAGCTGTGGCATACGCGGGCGTCTCGTCGCTCGTTCGGCACGCGAGCGGCTCATGCTGCTCGCCACCGCACTGGTGATCCCCCTAGCCGTGAGTGCGTCCGTCGAGGCGCCCGCGGGCGCGGAACCCACGGTGGCCACGGCCGCGCCCGTGCTGGAGAGGGTGCAGTGGCTGAGCGACCGTCGCGTCGCCCTCTGGGTGACCTCGCCGTCCATGGGGGTGCCGATCCAGGTGCAGTTGCTGCTGGCCCGGGACTGGAACGCCCGCCCGGAAGCCCGGTTCCCCGTTCTCTTCCTGCTCGACGGTCTGCGCGCGACCGACGACGAGAACGGCTGGACGAAGGAGGCGGGCGCGGTCGATTTCTTCGCCGACAAGAACGTCACCGTCGTGCTGCCGGTCGGCGGGCAGTCCAGCTTCTACACCGATTGGCTCGAGCCGGACAACGGCCGCACCTACAAGTGGGAGACCTTCCTCACCAAGGAGCTCCCGCCGCTGCTGGAGAGCCATTGGCGGGCGACGCCGGTGCGCGGCATGGAAGGGCTCTCGATGGGCGGCACGGCCGCGATGCTCCTCGCCGCCCGCAATCCCGGCTTCGTCCGGCACGCCGCCTCGTACTCCGGCTTCCTGACCACGACGACGCTGGGCATGCCGCAAGCCATCGAGTTCGCGATGCGCGACGCGGGCGGTTACGACGCCGCCGCCATGTGGGGCCCGCAGACAGGCCCGGAGTGGGAGGCGCACGACCCGTACATGCTGGCCGACAAGCTGCGGGGCGTCAGCCTCTACATCTCCAGCGGCAGCGGCGCGATCGGGCCCTACGACCAAGCCCTCGGCATCCCCGGTGTGAGCACGAACGTCGCGGGCATGGGGCTGGAGATCCTGTCCCGGCTCACCTCGCAGAATTTCGTGACCAAGCTGTCCAAGCTGGCCATTCCGGCACAGGTGAACTATCGCCCGTCCGGCACCCATTCCTGGCCGTACTGGGATTTCGAGATGCGTCAGTCCTGGAATCAGGCCGCCTCCGCGCTGGGCGTCGACCAGGGCAAGCCCGCCTGCCAGCCGGGCGGCGCGATCGGCCCGGTGGCCGCCGCGGCGAGCTGGCTCGGCGAATGCCTCACCGGGGAGTACGCGGTGGCGGGAGGCACCGCGCAGGATTTCAAGGGCGGCCGCGTGTTCTACACGCCGAGCAGCGGGGCGTACCCGGTCGGCTTCTTCGGCGCGGGCTATCAGGCCGCGGCCGGTCCCACCGGTCCGCTGGGGCTGCCGACGGGGGAGGAGCGGACGCTGGAGGACGGCCGCGGCAGGTTCCAGGCCTTCCAGAACGGCTCGCTGTACTGGACGCCACAGACCGGCGTGCACATGGTCCGCGGCGCGATCCTGGACGAGTGGGGCAAGCAGGGGTTCGAACGTGGACCCGCCGGCTACCCGATCGGACCGGAGGTCAAGACGCCGAGCCGCGACGGCGCCGTGCAAGGCTTCGAGAACGGTCCGTTCTACTACAGCCAGGCCACCGGCGTGCACCGCGTCCAGGGCCTGATCCTGGGCAAATATGCCCAGCTGGGCTTCGAGAACAGCCCGCTCGGCTTCCCCGTCGCGGAGGAGCAGCCGCTGAAGGACCTGGGCCGCTACAGCAAATTCGAAGGCGGCAACATCTACTGGAGCCCGGTCTCGGGTGCCTGGGCCGTGCGCAACGGCCCGATCCTGGACGCCTGGCGCGAGACGGGTTATGAGAACGGCAAACTCGGCTACCCCACCGGCGACGAGTTCCCCATCTCCGACGGCGTCCAGCAGAACTTCCAGGGCGGCTTCATCACGCTGCGCGACGGCAAACCGGAGGTGCACAGCTTGTGACGAAGAGGCGGATCGCCCGACTCTTGACGGCACCGGCCGCAGGCGCTGCAACTCCGACCCAGCTAGCCTGGGGGGCGACCCGACCCCCGCTCAGCGACAGATCGAGGACAAGAATTCATGCATCGGACCCGTGGAAAGGTATTCGGCGTGGTTGTGGCGATAGCCGCGACCGGCCTGCTCGCCGCGTGCGGCGACAATGATTCGACCGCGACGAGCACGCCGACGCCCGCCCGCACCACGACTACGGCGACGACGACGTCGCCGGTCGCATCGACGCCCGCCGACACCGGTCAGCCCGCTCCCGCCCCGGAGCAGCCCACGACGACGGTGGCGCCCGAGCGTCCGCAGCCGGTGCCGACCGAAGCCGTCCCGCCCGCGGACACCTCGAAGCTCACCGACAAGGACAAGAAGTTCCTCGATGAGCTGGCCAAGCAGGGCGTCACCCCGTCCAGCCCGGACATCGCGCTGAGCATCGGCGCGTACGTCTGCCAGGGCACCGCCGCGGGTGCGTCCGATCAGGATCTGATGACGTTCGTCAACGCCATGGCCGGTTCCGATCCGTCCTTCGATCCGGCGAAGATGCCGGTCGAGAAGGCCGGGCAGATCTACATCTCCACCGCTCGCGCCACGTACTGCCAGTGAGTTCGCGCGTTCGTTCGACCTCCCGCCGGTTCCGGCCGGCGGGATGTCTGGTCGTGATCGGCGTCGGCTTGCTGATCGTCCTGGTCGTCCTGCTGCTGTGGTACCTGCTCGCGGGGCGTCTGCGCCCGCCCGGGCCGGGACCGAAACCGCCGGAGCGGCCGACTTCCCAGCCGGCCGGTTGCCCGGACGTGCAGATGATCTCGGTGCCCGGTACGTGGGAGTCGAACAGTTTCGACGATCCGCACAATCCCACCGCGAACCCGGTGTCGCTGATGCTGAACGTCTCCGGCCCGATCGCCCAGCGGTTCCCGAGCGAGCGCGTGGACGTGTACACCGTTCCCTACGTCGCGCAGTTCTCCAATCCGATCGCGATCCCGCCGGATGGCCAGCAGTCCTACAACAACAGCCGGTCCGAGGGCACGGCGCGGATGGTCGAGGCCATGGCCGCACGGCACCGGGAGTGCCCGCTGACCACCTACGTGCTGGCCGGCTTCTCCCAGGGCGCGGTGATCGTGGGGGACGTCGCGGCGCAGATCGGCGCGGGCAAGGGTCCCGTGCCCGCCGATCTGGTGCTCGGCGTGACGTTGATCGCCGATGGGCGCCGCACCGGCGAGAACGGCCCGGGTCAGGCGATCCAGATCGGCACACCGCCGCCCGGTGTGGGTGCCGAAGTCGCGCTGAAGGGGTTGAACGTGCCCGGCATCACGATGACCGGTCCCCGTCAAGGGGGGTTCGGCGCGCTGGCCGACCGCACCTACACCATGTGCGCACCCGGCGATCTCATCTGCGACGCACCACGGGAGGCACTGAGTCCGTGGAACATCGTGGGGAGTGTGAACACGCTGGTCCGGGCGGCGGGGAACCCGGTGCACACCCTCTACAACAGTTTCGTCGTCGACGGCGACGGCACCACCGCGACGCAGTGGACGGCCGACTGGGCGGCGGGCCTGATCGAGGCTGCGCCGCATCCGGCCCATTCGTGAAAATTCACAGCCCGTGAGATACCCCGCACCCGTTGGCGTGACAAGCGCAACTCGAGTTGGGTAGCACGCTGTAAAGTGCGCTGGTGATCGCGACGCCGGGCACCGCCGCAGCGCAAACCCAGGGCGGGCGTCGCGCCCGTACCTCCCTTACAGCCAGGAGCATGAGTTCATGACAGAAGCCGCCGCACCGGCCACCACGGCGAGCCGTGACGCGGATGCTGCGTTGTCCGCGCTGGGCACTCCGTTGCGTCCGTTCCGCTTCGCGGCGGCCGGCGAGGGAAACAAGCAGGAGGGTGGTGCGCGCAAGTTCGTGCAGACCGCTCAGCAAGCCGAGGAGTACGGCTTCGACACCTTCGTCGTGCCCGATCACCTCGGCGAGCAGATCGGGCCGATCGCGGCGCTCGGCGCGTTGACGCAGGCCACCGAGCGGATCAGGCTCGGCACGTCGGTGCTGGCGAACGGTTTCCGCCACCCCGTCGTCCTGGCCAAGGACCTGGCGACCATCGACGTGCTGTCCAAGGGCAGGCTCGAGGTCGGTCTCGGCGCGGGCTGGATCAAGGAGGAGTTCGACAACGCGGGCATCGCCTACGAGTCGCCCGGTGTCCGGCTGGAGAAGCTGGACGAAGCGCTGACCATTCTCGACGTGCTGCTGCGCGGCCAGGAGTGCACCTTCGAAGGCAAGCACTACCAGGTCCGTGGCATCAAAGGCACCCCGCGGCCGCGGCAGGGCCCGCGCCCGCCGATCTGTACCGGCGGTGGCGGTCCGAAGATGCTGCGCCTGGCCGCCAAGCACGCCGACATCATCTCCGTCGTTCCGGTGACCACCAAGAACGGCAAGGGCCTCCTCTCCGGCATCACCATCGAGAAGGCCGTGGAAAAGGTGAATCTGATCAAGGAGGCCGCCGGAGACCGGTTCGCCGACATCGAGTTGAACTGGGCCATCACCGCCGTCGTGATCACCGACGATCGCGAGAAGACCGCGGAGATGGCGCTGTCGGCGTTGGACCGGGGACTGCACCCGAATCTGGAGGTCGACGTTCAGCTGTCCGTCGAGGACATCCTGAATTCGCCCTACGTGGCGATCGGGACATTCGAGGAGATCGCCGAGCAGATCCGCCGTGTGCGGGAACTCACCTCGATGTCCTACGTCGGCGTGTTCCCCACCCAGATGGACGCGTTCGCCCCCGTTATTCCCCTGCTGCGGGACGAGTGAGCCGGTCTTCTCTGTAACATGACTCTGGTTTGAGTACATCTAGCCGATAAGCGGTCACCGCGCAGACCGCACAAAATCTGCAGGCTGGCTCTGCACTTGGAGCACCCGCGGGCGAAAGCGAGTCGGGGCCTCACAGGTAATAGCGGCGATCTCGCCGTCTTGCTGCGTGTGCCTCGGAGGAGAAGAAGGAATGGAAGAGACTTTCGACGACTACCTGGACGAAACCGGGAACATCCGTATTCCCGAGGATCACACCCTGGTTGATCACGTCGAGAAGCACACCCGGAACGACGCGAACACCCTGGCGTATCGCTACATCGACTACTCGCGCGAGCGCGACGGCGAGGCTCAGGAGCTGACGTGGCGTGAGTTCGGTATTCGGCTGCGCGCGGTGGCCGCTCGACTGCAGCAGGTGACCAACCCGGGCGACCGGGTCGCGATCCTCGCGCCGCAGGGCTTGGACTACGTGATCTCCTTCTTCGCCGCGATCTACGCGGGCACCATCTCGGTGCCGCTGTTCGACCCGGACGAGCCCGGCCACACCGATCGCCTGCACGCGGTGCTCGGCGACTGTGAGCCATCGGCCATCCTGACCGCGAGCTCCTCCGCGGCCGGGGTCCGGCAGTTCTTCCGCTCGCTGCCCGCCGCTCAGCGCCCGCGCATCATCGCCGTGGACGCGATTCCCGACAGCGTCGGCGAGAGCTGGGTACGCCCGGACATCGCGATCGACGACATCGCCTACCTGCAGTACACCTCGGGCTCCACCCGGGTGCCCGCCGGTGTGGAGATCACCCACCGCGCGGTGGGCACCAACGTGTTGCAGATGGTCGACGCGATCAACCTGGACTGGAACTCGCGCGGCGTCACCTGGCTGCCGCTGTTCCACGACATGGGCCTGCTGACGGTGATCCTGCCCGCGGTGGGCGGCAAGTACATCACCATCATGTCGCCGAGCGCGTTCGTGCGCCGTCCGTACCGCTGGATCAAGGAGCTGGCCGCGGTCTCCGACGGTGCCGGAACCTTCGCCGCGGCACCGAACTTCGCGTTCGAGCACGCCGCCGCGCGCGGTCTGCCGAAGAACGGCGAGTCGCTGGACCTGTCGAACGTCATCGGCCTGATCAACGGCAGCGAGCCGGTGACCACCTCGTCGATGAAGAAGTTCAACGAGGCGTTCGCGCCCTACGGCCTGCCCAAGACCGCCATCAAGCCGTGCTACGGCATGGCCGAGGCGACGCTGTTCGTCTCCGCCACCAAGGCCGAGGACGAGGCGAAGGTCACCTACGTCGACCGCAAGGAGCTCAACGCGGGACGAATGGTGAAGGTCGACCAGAGCCATGAGGACGCGATCGCGCAGGTTTCCTGCGGTTACGTCGCGCTGTCGCAGTGGGCGACGATCATCGATCCGGAGTCCGTGGAATCCGGCGGCGGCCGCGAGGTGCCCGACGGGCACGTCGGCGAGATCTGGCTGCATGGCAACAACATGGGCATCGGCTACTGGGGTCGTCCCGACGAGACCGCGGCGACGTTCCAGAACAAGGTCACCGAGCGCCTCCCCGAGGGCAGCCACGCCGAGGGCACCGCACCGGACGCGAACTGGATGCGCACCGGCGACTACGGCGTCTACTTCGAGGGCGAGCTCTACATCACCGGCCGGGTGAAGGACCTGGTGATCGTGGACGGCCGCAACCACTACCCGCAGGACCTGGAGTTCTCCGCGCAGGAAGCCAGCACCGCGCTGCGGCCGGGCTTCGTGGCGGCGTTCTCGGTGCCCGCCAACCAGCTCCCGGCCGAGGTGTTCGAGCAGGGCAGCCACTCCGGCTTGCAGTTCGACGCCGACGACGCGTCCGAGCAGCTGGTCATCGTGGGTGAGCGGGGTCCGGGCGCGGGTAAGGCCGATCCGCTGCCCATCGCCGACGCGGTGCGCGCGGCGATCTCGCAGCGCCACGGCGTGACCGTTCGAGACGTGCTGCTGGTGCCCGCGGGGTCGATCCCGCGCACCTCCAGTGGCAAGATCGCCCGCCGCGCCTGCCGGGCGGCCTATCTGGAGGGAACGCTGCGGGGTGGTTACACCCAGCAGGCTTTCCCCGATGCACCGGAAGAGTAATTGCTCAGGGGCGGCCTCGGACCGACCATCGACGCTCGGCGCCGACCTTCCCACGCGCCGGGCGTCATTTCACGGTACGCCCGGTACGCAGACAGGTAGCTTGAGGAATTGATGGCTGACAACGAGGGCACGCCCACCCAGACGACCGACACCCCGCCCGTGGAGACCGTCGCCGACGCGGCGGCCCCGGCCGAGTCCGCCAACAGCGGCGCGCAGACCGACATGTCGGTGGCGGAGCTGCGTGAGTGGCTGCGGCGCTGGGTCTCCGAGGCGACCGGGCAACCGATCGAGCAGATCACCGTGGACCGGCCGATGGAGGAGTTCGGGCTCGCCTCGCGTGACGCCATCGCCCTCGGCGGGGACATCGAGGAACTGACCGGCGTGATGCTGAACGCGACGATCGTGTACCAGCATCCGACCATCGCCGCGCTGGCCGAGCGGATCATCAACGGCGAGCCGGACGTGCCGGAGGATTCCTCCGACGACGCGTTCTACACCGCGGGCTACCGGCCGGGTGAGGCGCACGACATCGCGATCGTCGGTCTGTCGACCCGGCTGCCCGGCGCGGGCGACACCCCGGAGTCGACGTGGGAGTTCCTCATCGGCCGCGGTGACGGCATCCGGGAACGGCCCGAAGGACGGTGGTCGGAGTTCCTGGAGGAGCCGCAGCTGGCCGAGGCGATCGAGAACGCCAACACCAAGGGCGGCTACCTGGATCAGGACGTCGTCAAGGGCTTCGACGCCGAGTTCTTCGCCATGTCGCCGGTCGAGGTCGAGCGGGTCGATCCGCAGCAGCGCCTGATGATGGAGCTGACCTGGGAGGCGTTGGAACACGCCAGGATTCCGGCCAGCGAACTCAAGGGCGAGCCGGTCGGCGTGTTCATCGGCTCGTCGGGCAACGACTTCATGCTGCTCGCGGCGCTCGGGCTGGGCAGCGAGCGCGACCCGAACGTGCCGGTGTCGGCCGAGGCCTACGCGATCATGGGCAGCGTCACGTCCATCATTCCGAACCGGGTCTCCTATTTCTTCGACTTCCGCGGTCCGTCGGTGGCCGTCGATACCGCGTGCTCCTCGACCCTGGTGGCGGTGCACGACGCGGTGCAGGCGCTGCGTAACGGCGATGCCGACCTGGCGCTGGCCGGCGGCGTGAACATGCTGCTCGCGCCGATGGCCACGCTCGGCTTCGACGCCAACGGCGGCGTCGCCAAGGACGGGCACATCAAGGCGTTCTCCAGTGACGCCGACGGCATGGTCCGGTCCGAGGGCGGCGGTCTGGTGGTGCTCAAGCGCCTGGCGGACGCCGAGCGCGACGGCGACACGATCTACGCCGTGATCAAGGGCTCGGCGGTCAACAACGACGGCCGGTCCAACGGCCTGCTCGCCCCGAACCCCGACGCGCAGGCCGAGGTGCTGCGCCGCGCCTACCGGGACGCGGGCATCGCGCCGTCGTCGGTGGACTACATCGAGGCGCACGGCACCGGCACCCTGATCGGCGACCCGATCGAGGCGGACGCGCTCGGCCGGGTGGTCGGCCGCGGTCGGGAAGCCGACAAGCCGGCGTTGCTCGGTTCGGCCAAGACCAACTTCGGCCACCTGGAGTCCGGCGCCGGTGCGGCGAGCCTGGCGAAAGTGGTCATGTCGTTGCAGCACAACGTCATTCCGCCGAACATCAACTACGCCGGGCCGAACCCGTACATCCCGTGGGACCAGGCGCACCTGAAGATCGTCGACGAGCCGACGGAGTTCCCCCGTTACAGCGGCAAGGCCACCATCGGCATCTCCGGCTTCGGTTTCGGCGGCACGAACGCGCACATCGTCGTCCAGGAGTACACGCCGACCGCCGCCGACGCGGCCGACAACCAGGCTCCGTTCTCCGAACTCGAGACCCAGTTCGACGAGGACGCGCTGGACGAGACCGCCGATGCCGCCGCGGCCTCCGATGCCCTCGCCGCCGCGGCCGAGGTGGCGGCCGAAGCCGCCGCGCCCGCCGTCGAGTGGACCGCCGAGCGCACCGAGCCGCTGCCGCAGATCCTGCCCGTGTCGGGTTACCTGCCCTCCCGGCGCCGCCGCGCCGCCGCCGAACTGGCCGACTGGCTGGAGTCGGAGACGGGCGCGCGGACGCCGCTCGCCGATGTGGCGCGATCGCTGGCCAAGCGCAGCCACTGGCGTTCGCGCGGCGTGGTGCTGGCCAAGACGCATGAGGAGGCGATCGCCGGGCTGCGCGCCATCGCGGCGGGCAAGCCCGGTCCGGGCGTCTTCACCGCCGACGCGCCCGCGGCGATGGGCCCGATGTGGGTGCTCGCCGGTTTCGGCGCGCAGCACCGCAAGATGGGCAAGCAGCTCTACCTGGAGAACTCGATCTTCGCCGCCGCCGTGGACGAGGTCGACGAACTGGTGCAGGACGAGGCCGGATACTCGGTGCGCGAGCTGTTCCTGGACGACAGCCAGGACTACAACGTCGGCACCTCGCAGGTCGGCATCTTCACCATCCAGATCGGCCTGGCCGCGCTGCTGCGCGCGCACGGCGCGGAACCCGACGCGGTGGTGGGCCATTCGATGGGCGAGGTCGCGGGCGCGTACATCGCCGGTGGCCTCTCGCTCGAGGACGCGGTGCGCGTGATCTGCGCCCGTTCTCGCCTGATGGGCGAGGGCGAGCAGATGATCAGCGACGACGACGTGCGCAACATGGCGCTCATCGAGTACAGCGCCGAGGACGTCGCGAAGCTGCTGCCGGAGTACCCGGACGTCGAGGTCGCGGTGTACGCGGCGCCGACCAACACGGTGATCGGCGGCCCGCAGGATCAGGTCGCGGCGATCGTCGCGCAGGTGGAGGCGGCGGGCAAGTTCGCCCGCGTGCTGCAGACCCGCGGCGCGGGCCACACCTCGCAGATGAATCCGCTGCTCGGCGAGCTGGCCGCGGAACTGGCCGGCATCGAGCCCACCAAGCTGAAGACCGGCCTGTACTCGACAGTGCACAAAGAAGAGTTCTTCCGCGCGGGCAGCGACCCGATCCACGACGAGGACTACTGGGTCAAGAACATGCGCCACAGCGTGTACTTCACCAACGCGGTGAAGCTCGCGGTGGACGCGGGCCACACCACATTCCTGGAGCTGGCGCCGAATTCCGTCGCGTTGATGCAGGTGCTGGGCACCACCTTCGCCGCGGGCGTGCACGACGCGCAGCTCATCCCGACGCTCAAGCGCAAGGAGGACGAGTCCGCGGGCGTCATCGCCGCGCTCGCCCAGCTCTACGTGCACGGGCACAAGGTCGATCTGTTCTCGCTGCTCGGCCCGGGCGACTACGCCGACGTTCCGCGCACCACGTTCGTGCGCAAGGAGTACTGGCCGAAGGTGCGGCTGGCCGCGGGCGGCAACGGCCGGGTTCCCGGTGCGCACGTCGCACTGCCGGACGGCAGGCACGTCTGGGAGGTGCAGGCGTCATCGGTGACCGATCTCGCCGGACTGGTGCGCGCCGCGGCGGCGCAGGTGCTCAGCGATGTGTCGCTGGGCGCGGCGATCCCGCACGCGCCGATCCCGGCGGCGGGCACGCTCACCACCACGCTCACCCCGCATCCCGGCGGCGCTTCGGTGCAGGTCCATGCGAAGGAAGGCACCGTCTTCCGCCTGGTGTTCGACGCCGTGGTGACCTCCGGCGCCCCGCTGCCCGAACCCGTTGCCGCCGAGCCCGTCCCTGCGGCGGCCGAGCAGCCGCGCAGCGACGCCGATCTCGAGGTCGTGGAGACCTTCGGTGACCGGTGGGATCCCCACGGCACGCAGACCGTCGAGGAGCGGCTGGCGCTGATCGTCGCGGAATCCATGGGTTACGCGGTCGAGGATCTTCCGATGGAGATCCCGCTGATGGAACTCGGCTTGGACTCGCTGATGGCGATGCGCATCAAGAACCGGGTCGAATACGAGTTCGACATCCCGCAGCTGCAGGTGCAGGCCGTCCGGGACGCCAGCCTGCACGAGGTCGGCAAGGTGCTGCGGTACGCGATCGAGCACCGCGACGAGGTGCAGGCGATGGCCGATCAGCAGGCCGCCGACAAGGCGGCGGGCGGCACGGGTGAGCTGGCCGTCGACGCCGATTTCATCGCCACCGCTCGCCAGGCCCTGGCCACCGGAGGCGACCCGGTCGCCGCTGTCGCGGGCGTTGCGCCCACGCCGCCGGACGCCGCGCCGGAAACCACTGCCGCCGAGCCCGCCGCGGAACCGGTCGCCCAGACCGCACCGGCCACGCCCGCGGCCGTCTTCGGCGGTGCGCAGTCGCCGGCCGACGAGGACGACGTCCCGCCGCGTGACGCCGCCGAGCGCCTGACCTTCGCCACCTGGGCGGTGGTCACCGGTAAGTCGGCCGGCGGCATCTTCAACACGCTGCCGATCCTCGACGAGGACACCGCGGAGAAGCTGGCCGCGCGCCTGACCGAACGGGTCAAGGCCGAGGTCACCGTGGACGATGTGCTCGACTGCGAGACCATCGAGCAGCTCGCCGACATCGTCCGCACCCTGCAGGACAGCGGCGCGGACGTGGACGGCTTCGTCCGTCCGCTGCGGCCGCGCGCCGAGGGGTCGAACGCCGTGCCGGTGTTCGTGTTCCATCCGTCGGGTGGCAACACGCTGGTGTACGAGCCGCTGTTGAAGCGGCTGCCCGCCGAGACGCCCATGTACGGCTTCGAACGGGTCGACGGCTCGATCGAGGAGCGGGCTCGCCAGTACCTGCCCGAGCTGCGCAAGATCCAGGGCGACGGTCCGTTCGTGCTGTACGGCTGGTCGCTGGGCGCGGTGCTGGCCATCCAGACCGCGCAGCTGCTGCGCGCCGAGGGCGCGGACGTGCGCATGGTCGGCCTGATCGACCTGGCCATCCCGACGCAGGGTGAGGACAACAGCCCCGAGGCGCGGGTGCGCCGGATCGAGCGTTATCAGGCCTTCGCCAAGAAGACCTATGGCGTCGACGGGGAACTGGATCGGGAACAGCTGGAGACGCTCGCCGCGGCCTCCGACGACGAGCAGTTCAAGATGATCAGCGACCTGATCAAGATCAGCGGCACCAAGATTCCCGGTGGTGTGCTCGAACACCAGCGCACCTCGTGGATCGACAGCCGCCATCTCGCCCGGACCCGCCCCTCGCACTACGACGGCAACGCCGTGCTCTACCTCGCCGATCGCTATCACGACGGAATGATCGAGCTCGAGCCACGTTTCGCCGACCGGGTGCCGAACGGCGGCTGGGACGAATACATTCCGAATCTGGAGGTCGTCCACATCGCCGGCGACCACCTGCAGATCATCGACGAACCGCGGATCGGGAAGATCGGAGCCGACCTGGCCGCGAAGCTCGCCGCGATCGAGGCGAAAGGGGCCAAGTGAGCACGACTGCCGAAAAACTCGCCGACCTGCGCAAGCGCCTGGAATTAGCGCAGGAGCCGGCGGGTGAAGCGGGGGTGGCCAAGCGGGCGAAGAAAGGCATCCCCAGCGCCCGCGACCGGATCAACATGCTGCTGGATCCGGGAACCTTCGTGGAGATCGGTGCGCTGGTCCGCAAGCCGGGTGATTCCGCAGCGCTCTACGGCGACGGCGTCGTCACCGGGCACGGCCTGGTCGATGGCAGGCCCGTCGCGGTGTTCTCGCACGACCAGACCGTCTACGGCGGTTCGGTCGGCGAGATGTTCGGCCGCAAGGTCGCCGGGATCCTGGAGTACGCGGCCAAGGTCGGCTGCCCGGTGGTCGGCATCAACGACTCCGGTGGCGCGCGCGTGCAGGAGGCGGTGACCTCGCTGGCCTGGTACGCCGAACTGGGTCGGCGCCAGGAGCCGCTGTCCGGCCTGGTGCCGCAGATCTCGATGATCCTCGGCAAGTGCGCGGGCGGCGCCGTCTACGCCCCGATCAACACCGACGTGGTGGTGGCGACCGAAGAGGCGTACATGTTCGTCACCGGCCCGAAGGTGATCCGCGAGGTCACCGGCGAGGACGTGAGTCTCGAGGAACTCGGCGGGGCGCGCAGTCAGGCGGAATACGGCAACATCCACCACGTGGCCAAGGACGAGGCGGCCGCGTTCGAATGGGTGCGCGACTACCTGAGCTACCTGCCGACCAGTTGCCAGGAGCAGGCGCCGATCGTGAACCCCGGTCTGGAGCCGGAGATCACCGACAGCGACCTGGAACTGAATTCGATCGTCCCGGACGCCGACAACGCCGGGTACGACATGCACGAGATCCTGCTGCGCATCTTCGACGACGGCGCGTTCCACGAGTTCGGCGCGTCGGCGGGCCGCAACGTCATCACTGGCTTCGCCCGGGTGGACGGGCGCAGCGTCGGCGTGGTCGCCAACCAGCCGATGGTGTACGCGGGCGCGTTGGACGCCCGCGCCTCGGACAAGGCCGCGCATTTCGTGCGGCTGTGCGACGCGTTCGAGATCCCGCTGGTGTTCGTCGTCGACACGCCCGGCTTCCTGCCCGGTGTGGAGCAGGAGAAGATCGGCGTCATCAAGCGCGGTGGACGGTTCTTGTTCTCCTACGTCGAGGCGTCGGTACCGAAGGTCACCGTGGTGATCCGCAAGTCCTACGGCGGCGGTTACGCCGTGATGGGCTCCAAGCAGCTGGGCGCCGACGTGAACCTGGCCTGGCCCACCGCGCGCATCGCCGTCATGGGCGCCGAGAGCGCGGTCAGCTTGATCGGAGCCAAGCAGATCGACGCCGCGCCCGAGGAGCAGCGCGCCGCGATTCGCCAGCAGATGATCGACTTCTACAACGCCACCGTGGCGACACCGTGGGTGGCCGCCGAGCGCGGCTACGTCGACGCGGTCATCGAGCCGGCGGCGACCCGGCTGGAGATCCGTCGCGCGCTGCAGTTGTTGCGGGACAAGGCTCTTCCCCGCAGCCCGCGCAAGCATCACCTGCTGCCGCTGTAGCACCCGGAACAGGATCGGGCCGCGCCCCCTTGGGGCGCGGCCCGATTCGCGTCGTGCGCGCCGAACTGTCAGCCGAGGCTGACGGATTCGATGACGACGTCATCGACCGGAACGTCCTGATGCATGCCGGCCGAGGAGGTGGCGACACCCGCGATCTTGTCGACCACGTCGGTGCCTTCGGTCACCTTGCCGAAGACGGCGTAACCCCAGCCGGCCGCATTGGGCGCGGAGTGGTTGAGGAAGGCGTTGTCGGCGACGTTGATGAAGAACTGCGCGGTGGCCGAGTGCGGGTCGTTGGTGCGGGCCATCGCGACGGTGTACTTGTCGTTCTTCAGGCCGTTGTTCGCTTCGTTCTGAATCGGGTCCTTCGTGCCCTTCTGGCGCAGCCCGGGCTCGAAACCGCCGCCCTGGATCATGAAGCCGGGGATGACGCGGTGGAAGATCGTGCCGTTGTAGTGGCCCGCGTTCACGTAGTCCACGAAGTTGCGCACCGTGTTCGGCGCTTTCTGATCGTCCAGTTCGAGCACGATCGATCCGTAGTTCGTCGAGAGATTCACCTTGGTCATACACCCACCTTTCCATCCCTTCGTAGGCTGTCGCGTCATACGGGTCCTTTTCGAGTGCCCGGGGTCGGATATGGATGACCTTCTTCGTCAGCACATGGGTAACTCGCCGGGAACGCCCAGAAGCTGAGCGGCACCTGACGCAGGACCTGAACGCAAAACCCGCGATGCCCGACTAGCACGGCCTAAAGACCCGGAGAGGAGGGGGGGCCAGCTAGCATTGCGAACCGTGCCCGACGCCGCAACCGCTGTTCTGACGAAACCCCCCGCCGCCCCGGTGGCGACCCCGAACGATTTCCGGACTGCCCGGCTCATCGCACTGGTCGCCGGGTTGCTCGGCGCGCTGTTCGCGCTGGCGACTCCCTTCCTGCCGGTCGCGCAGACCACCGCGGTGCTGAAGTGGCCGCAGAACGGGACGCTCGGCAATGTGCAGGCGCCGCTGATGTCGCAGGTCCCGATCGATCTGACGGCGACGATCCCGTGCGAGACGATCGCCCGGTTGGCCGAGCGCGGCGGCATGCTGCTGGCCACCGCGCCGCCGCAGGGCGATCGGGCCGCGCTGGAGGCCATGTTCGTGCGGGTGTCGGAAACCTCGGTGGACGTCATCGACCGCAATGCGGTGGTGGTGTCGGCCGACCGCAGCCGGATGGGCGAGTGCACGTCGCTGAGTATCAGCTCCGACAGCGAACGCACCTACGCGGTGTTCAACGGGCTCACCAGGCAGGTGGAGCGGCCGGTCGAGGGCGCGGCGCCCGGGGTGACCGAGTCGGCCACCGTGCCGGTCGAGGGGCAACTCAGCGGTGACCTGCGGCCCCAGGTGGTCGGCGTGTTCTCCGACCTCAAGGGCGCGGCGCCCGCGGGGTTGTCGTTCGACATGACGGTGGACACCCGCTTCTCCTCCAGCCCGACCGCGATCAAGCTGATCGCGATGGTCGCGGCGGTGCTGTGCACACTGATCGCCCTCGCGGCGCTGGCGCGGCTCGACAGCAGTGACGGGCGCGGGCACCGCCGGTTCCTGCCCGCGAACTGGCTGAAGCCGACCTGGGCCGACGGCGCGGTGGTCGGCACGCTGCTGCTGTGGCACTTCGCGGGCGCGAACACCTCCGACGACGGCTACATCCTCAGCATGGTGCGGGTCGCTCCGCACGCGGGCTACATGGCCAACTACTTCCGCTGGTACGGCGTGCCGGAGGCGCCGTTCGGCTGGTACTACTACGTGATCCAGGTCTTCTCGGAGATCTCCACCGCCAGTCCTTGGGTCCGGTTGCCCGCGCTGGCCTGCGCGATCCTGTGCTGGCTGGTGATCAGCCGTGAGGTGGTGCCCCGCCTGGGCCGCGGAGTGCGCACCAGCAAGGTGGCGCTGTGGACCGGCGGACTGGTGTTCCTGGCGTTCTGGCTGCCGTTCGACAACGGCCTGCGTTCCGAGCCGATCGTCGCCCTCGGGGCGCTGCTGACCTGGGTGTCGATCGAGCGAGCCATCGCGACCGGACGGCTGCTGCCCGCCGCGGTGTCCGTCCTGGTCGCGGCGTTCACCCTGGCCGCGGCGCCCACCGGCCTGATGTGTGTGGCGGCGCTGCTTGCCGGTATCCGCCCGATGGTGCGCATCGTGGTGCGCAAACACCGGCAGTTCGCCGCGCTCGGCGCCGGGCGGTGGGGTTCGACGCTGCCGCTGCTCGCCCCGATCGCCGCGGCGGGCGTGCTCGTGCTGACGGCCGTTTACACCGACCAGACCTTCGCGGGCATCCAGGAGGCCAACCGGGTGCGTCAGGTGACCGGGCCGAACCTGGCCTGGTACGAGGACTACCTGCGCTACTACTACCTGTTCGTGGAGACCGTCGACGGCTCGCTCTCGCGCCGCTTCGCCTTCCTGGTGATGCTGCTGTGCTTGTTCACCACCATGCTCGTGCTGTTGCGGCGCAGGCGGGTGCCCGGCATCGCCAGCGGGCCGACCTGGCGGCTGATGGGCGTGGTCTTCGGGACGATCTTCTTCATGATGTTCAACCCGACGAAGTGGACCCACCACTTCGGCGCGTACGCGGGCATCGCGGGTTCGCTGGCTGCGGTCACGGCCGTCGCGGTCTCGGCGAGCGCCCTGCGGGCCCGTAAGAACCGGGCGATCTTCCTGGCCGGGTTGCTGTTCGTGCTCGCGGTCGCGTTCTCGGGCATCAACGGCTACTGGTACGTGTCCAGTTTCGGCGTGCCGTGGTTCGACAAGCGCATCTCGCTGCACGGCTACCAGTCGAACACGCTCATGCTCGTCCTGTTCGGGTTGGCGCTGGCTCTGGTCGGCTGGTACACGCTGCGGGAGGACTACACCGAGCCGCAACCGTCGGCGAAGACGGCGCGCGGCAGGCGGATCCGCCGGTTCGCCGCGATCCCGCTGACCGTGGTCGCCGCGCTGATGGTCGCGCTCGAGGTGCTCTCGCTGGTGAAGGGCGCGGTCTCGCAGTACCCGGCGTACTCGCTGGCCCGGTCGAACGTCGACGCGCTCGGCGGCAGCACCTGCGGCCTCGCCAACGACGTGCTGGTCGAGCCGGACCCGAACGGCGGCAAGCTGCAGCCGATCATGGATCCGGCGCACCCGCCGACCGACCCGTCCGACCCCTTGGCCGGCGTCGACCCGGTCGGTTTCGATCCGAACGGCGTGCCCAACGACCTGTCCGCCGACAGCGTCGAGGTGAAACCGGGCACCGGTAACACCTCGACCCAGTCGGTCGGCGCGGCGTTCGCGGAGGGGCAGAGCGCGGGCACCGGCGGCGGTCAGGGCGCGCGCGGCGTCAACGGCTCCACCGTCGCCCTTCCGTTCGGCCTGGACCCGGCGACCACGCCGATCCTCGGCAGCTACCAGAACGGTGTGCAGCAGCCGGCGAACGTCACCTCGAGCTGGTATCAGCTGCCGGCCCGTTCGGCGGACAAGCCGCTGGTGGTGATCTCGGCCGCCGGTCGCATCCTCTCCTTCGACGACACCGGCGCGATGAAGTACGGTCAGTCGCTGACCGTCGACTACGGCAAGCGGCAGCCCGACGGCAGCGTGCAGAAGCTCGGCACCTACCTGCCGCGCGACATCGGCCCGTTCCCGTCCTGGCGCAATCTGCGGGTGCCGCTGGACGAGATCGCGCCCGACGCCGACGCGGTGCGCATCGTCGCCAACGACCCGATCCTGATCGGGGACCAGTGGCTGGCGTTCACCCCGCCGCGGATGCCGAAGCTGCAGACGCTCAACAGCCTGCTCGGCTCCCAGCAGCCGATCCTGCTGGACTGGGCGGTGGGCCTGCAGTTCCCGTGCCAGCGTCCGTTCGACCACCGCAACGGCGTGGCCGAGGTGCCCGGCTACCGCATCCTGCCGGACCGTCCGCTGGCCATCAGCTCGACGAACACCTGGCAGGCCGAGGAGTTCGGCGGTCCGCTCGGCTTCGCGCAGATGCTGGCGAAGTCGACCACCGTGCCCACTTACCTGAAGGACGACTGGGCGCGCGACTGGGGCTCGCTGGAGCGCTACGACCAGTACGACCGCAACGCCGTCCCGGCCGAGCTGGTCACCGGCACCGCAACCCGCTCCGGCTTCTGGTCCCCGGGCAGCATGCGGGTGTTCTGATCAGGTCGACTATCGCAACCCGGGCCGCCGCGTAGGCGCTGATCCTGCGCGGCGGCCCGGCCGTCGCACTTTCTCTCTCTGCGTCCGCGAGTCGCCCAGGGGATAGCCACCCAGACAGAGGGCCGCCGCGCAGGCGAAACCCGCGCGGCGGCCCTGCCGTATTTCGCCGGTGCGAAACCGGGCGCTCAGACCTTCAGTCGAAGACCGAGCTCGCGCCGGAGCACCTCTTGCGAAGGGAGGCGGCCGAGCACGCGCAGCACCGCAGGCCGCAGCTCCCGTTGTTCCTCTTCGCTGAGCAGTCCGACAAGATCGCGCAGATCCATTTCATCGAATGCCGTTGTCATGGCAATCAGATTAAGGCCATCGACCTGATTCGTCTTCCGATGTTTAACCACAGGTGGGAGCACGTTTCCATACCGGACAACCGGTTTACTGCCGGTTACTGTCATAGTGCGCCCGCGCGGCGAGAACGTCGTCCATGCGCGCCTCCGCCCACGCTTTGACGGCGCTCATGACCGGCTGGAGGCTGTGACCGAGCGGGGTGAGTTCGTAGTCGACTCGGACCGGCACTTCCGCTGTGACGCGCCGTTCCAGCAAGCCGTCGCGTTCGAGTCCGCGCAGTGTCTGGGTGAGCATCTTGGGGCTCACGCCCGCGATGATCCGGTTCAGATCGGCGTAGCGCCGTGGGCCGTCGGCGAGCGCGGCCAAGATCAGGCTCACCCATTTGTCGCTGATCCGGTCCAGCAGTTGCCGGGTCGGACACTCGGCGATGTACGCGTCGTAATGCTGTTTGGCCAGCTCACGGTGTTGTGCCGCGGTCTTCGTCGCCATCTGGATACCTCGCCACCTCTAACGCACCTTCGGGTAACTACTACCCAGTAGATAGTAGTTCTTCGTAGATTGGGCGCAGCCGAAAGGGAGGAATGTCATGCGAGCAGTAGTTGTCCGCCAGCCGGGACCGGAAGCCGTGGTGGAGATCGTGGAAGTGCCGAAGCCGCAACCAGGTCCGGGCGCGATTCGCATCGCGGTCGCGGCGGCGACGGTGAATCCGGTCGACCTGATGGTGCGCGCGGGCGTCGGCGGCACGCCGTTCGCCGCGCCGCGCGACCAGTGGGGCGTCGGCTGGGACGTCGCGGGCACGGTGGACGCGCTCGGCGCGGGCGTCACGGAGTTCACGGTGGGGCAGGCGGTGATCGGCATCAGTGATCGGCTCGACGTCTCGTTCGGCGCGCAGGCCGACTATGTGGTCCTCGAATCCGGGAACGTCGCGCCCGCTCCGGTTTCGGTGTCCCCGGTGCGAGCGGCCACCATCCCGCTCAACGGCCTGACCGCGGTGCAGGCCCTCGACGCGCTGGACCTCGCGTCCACCGACACCCTGCTGGTGACCGGCGCGGCGGGCGCGGTCGGCGGCTTCGCCGTCGAACTCGCGGCGGCGCGCGGTATCCGGGTGATCGCGTCGGCCTCGCCCGCTGACGAGGACACGGTCCGCGCATTGGGCGCCACCGATTTCGTTCCGCGGCAGGCGTCTCTGCCGGATGCCGTCCGCGGCCTCGTCCCCGGCGGAGTCGACGCCGCCTTGGACGCGGCCGCGCTCGGCCCCGCGACGCTCGCGGCGGTGCGCGGCGGCGGGCGGTTCGTATCGGTCAGCATCCCGAACACGCCGATCCCGTTGCGCGGCACCACCGTACACACGGTCCTCGTCCGCGCCGACCGGCGACAACTCGACCGGCTGGTCGCCCATGTCGACGCGGGGGAACTCACCCTCCGCGTAGCCGAAACCCTGCCCCTCACCTCCGTCGAAGCCGCCCACAAACGCCTGGCCGCGGGCGGTCTCCGCGGCCGCCTCGTCCTCACCCCATAGCCCCGCGAGGGACATACCGCTGCGGAGAAGCGCGAGCGGCCCGCTTCACCGTGTGCCGCTCGTGGACATCGGGTGGTGGCACTTGACGAGGTTCCGCGACTACGGTTCGCCTACCAGGAGCTGAGCCGAGACGCGTTGCCGTCGCGGACAGTTGTTCCGGTGTCGGCGCATC
The DNA here is from genome assembly GCF_009829325.1 of Nocardia sp. CY41. GTDB lineage: Bacteria > Actinomycetota > Actinomycetes > Mycobacteriales > Mycobacteriaceae > Nocardia. The sequence continues at coordinate 196,634 of NZ_VUOS01000020.1, read as the reverse complement.
CTCGCGTGGGGCGCGGCACGGGTGCGCCCCACGGCGCGGTCAGCGGACGCGGATGGGATCGTCGGTGTCGAGGCCCGTGCGGGTTCGGGGAGTGATGTGGATGGTGGCGGGAACGGCGGTGGGGGCATAGGGAGTGAAGCGCTCGAGGGAGCCCCAATCGCGCGACCAGTCGTGGTCGAGGTAGGCGGGGACGGTCTGGGATTTCAGCAGCAGGCCGGTCCAGCCGAGAGGACCGCCGCCGATGTCATCCTGCCAGGCGTTGGAGGCGTCGGAGCCGACCCGGTCGGGCAGGATGCGCCAGCGCGGGATCTCGCCGACGCCGTCCTTGTGGTCGAACGGCCGCTGGCACGGGAAAGCCAGGCCGACATGCCAGTCGAGCAGCACCGGGTCCGTGGATCCGACCACGGAATTCAGCGTGGCGAGCTTGGGCAGCCGGGGTGGAGTGACGGCCAGCCACTGCTTGGGCGTGATGTCGTTGTCCACCGCGACCAGTCGCACCGCGTTCACTTCGCCGGGCAGCCGGTCCAGCGGCACCCGCAGGTTGCGCCAGGACGGTGCGGGGCCGATGTCCAGCGGATCGATCGAGCCCAGGGTGCGTATCTCGCCGTCCGGGCCGCGGACGCCGTACTCCAGGTGCAGTTCCTGTCCGTAGGTGAGCACACCGTCGTCGTCCACCGACCGGATCCGGCCCGCCGCGGTGATCGCGAGCACCTGGTAGGCGGGGTCGTGGCGCATGCTGTCGGTCAGGTCGAGCCGGTACCACTGCGTGGTGAGCTTGGCCTGCTGCTGCTCGCCCTCCTGGTAGCTACCCAGCACCGGGGTCTTCGCCGGGTCGAGGCCGAACGGCAGCGCGACGGTGCTGCCGTTGACGCCCGCCTGTTCGGTGGTGCCGCCTCCGGTGCCCGCGCCGGTCGTCTTGGTGGTCTTGTTCTCGGAGTCCTTGTCGACCGAGTTCGCGCCGCCGGTGACCGTCTCCTCGGCGTCGGCGGTCAGGTCGCGCGCCACCCCGTTCGGCGTGAATCCCTTGTTCTGCTCGGCCGATCCGTCCGCGATCGACCCGCTGAAGGGTTGCAGCAGTGAATCGGCGGTGTCGGTCTCCACCAGCACCTCGTTCGCCAGCGCGCACGAGTCCCCGCCGACGGATTGCACGTTCGACTTGGTGATGGAGTACGCGGGGTACTGCGTGGCCGCGGCCTTGGCGAGCGAGGCGACCTCGAAGATCACCAGCAGCGCCGCCGCCACGGTCAGCGGCGCCGATGCCCACCGATCGAATCGCCGTGGCCCCGCGGCGCTTTCGCGCCGGTACGGCTCCCGGTAGTGCTGCCAGATGGCGACCAGCAGCGCCACGCCACTGAGTCCGAGGAACAGCGTGGACAGTCCCTTCCCCGCGATCAGCGGCGCCTTGTCCCACCACGGGACACCGTAACTGGACACGTACCACCACCCGTTGGAGCCGGTGAAGGTCACGGCGAGCAGGAACAGCACGGCGGCGGCGAACAGCGCGCGATTGCGCGGCGAGCGGATTCCGGTGGTGCCCACCGCGACCGCCGCGAGCGCGGCAAGCGATCCGGCCAGTCCGGCGTACACGCCGAAGTGGTGCGTCCACTTGGTGGGGGTGAACATCATCAGGAACAGCGACGCGAACACGATGCCGAGAATGCGCACCGACGGTCCGCGCGAGGTGCCGGGGATCCGGCCTTTCCGCAGCACCTGCAGCACGCAGACGAGCAGGCACAGCAACATCACCAGGACGCCGAACCGCCGCGCGAGCGATCCGTCCGGCGAGAGCATGAGCAGCGAGTCCCACCGGGTGCGCTCGTCGAACCACGCGACGTTCGGGCCGACGATCGTGCGGACCCGGGTCGCTTCCAGCACGGTCGCGAGGGTCTGGTCGGCGAAGATCACCACCAGCACCAGCGTGCCCGCGGCCAGGCCGGGGGCGAGCAGCGCGGCGAACCGGAATACCGCGCCCGCCCGGGACGGCTCGCGCACCTTCGCGGGAGCGTTCACCGCGGCCGCGGCTTCCGGGGAACCGGCGGCGGCCGCGTCCGCGTCGGGCCCGGTTCGGACCGGGACCGCCCCGCGCGCGCGTTTGATGATGATCAGCAGCACCGGTCGTGACCCGGCGATCAGCGCCGCGATGCAGATCAGGCCGGTGGGTCCCGCCGCGAGCGAGAAGGCGGCGATGAGCACGGCCGCCGCTGCGGGCAGCAGCCGTCCGGTCGCGATGGCGCGTTCGATCGAGCACCAGGTGAGCAGCGCGCCCGCCGCGATCAGCGGCTCGGGGCGCAGACCGTTGTCGTAGGGCAGCCAGAACGCGAGGAACACCAGCCCCGCCGTCCACAGCGCCACCTTGTTGCGCCGCACCCGTGCGCCGAGACGCGGCAACACCTCCCGGCTGATCACCAGCCAGCAGACGATCCCGGCCAGCAGTGTGGGCAGACGCATCCACAGGCTGGCGTCGGAGATCCGGGCCATCCACGCCAGCACCTCGTAGGACCACCCGAACGGGGCCTCCGGGACCGCGAACCACCGGTAGTAGTTCGCCATGTACCCCGCGTGCTCGGAGGCGCGCGCCATGTTCAGGATGTAACCGTCATCGGAGGTGTTCGCCCCGATGACATGCCACAGCGCCAACGTGCCGAGCACGACGCCGTCCGCGGGGGTGACCCGCCACCAGTGCGCGGGCAGGAAACGTCGCGGTGTGCGCCCGTCGGCGGTGTCCAGCAGATGCAGTGCGACGAGTGCGATCAGCGTGAACACGGCGGCGGCGATCATGGCGGCCAGCTTCAGCGGCGTCGGCGTTGAGGAGAAACGCGAGTCGATGTCCGCGTGCACCTGGGCTCCGGCGAGCCGATCGGCGCCCAGGTCGGTGAACACGCCGACCAGCTGCGGCCGGATGTCCCGGCCGATCGTGGTCCGGAACGGCGTGCCGTCCTCGCGGTTCACGCCGGTCAGTTCCACGGTCGTCGCGGCGGCGCCGGACTCGATGCCGATCGTCGCGCAGGACCCGACCTCGGCCAGGGGGGCGGACAGCAACGGAATGTCCCGCAGCACCACCGAGAGCGCGCCGTCGGCGACCGAGACCACCAGCCCCTTGCTCGCCGCCTGGCCAGACGCGACCGGAACGGTGGACAGCACCGTGCCCCCGGTTGCGAGCTCGCTCGCCAGCGCGCAGGGCAGCGTCGCACGCAACCGCAGCGGCTCGTAGGACACCAGCGGCGCGGCGACGCTCGCGGCGCCGGACTCGGGCCAGTCCAGGCTCGCTCGATCCTGCCGCACCGGCAGGATCGGGGTCAGCAAGGCCAGCAGGAATCCGAGAAGCCCGGAGAGGAGGGCGATCAAGCGGATACGGGTGAACGCTCGAGAAGATCGGTCCGGTCGCACGGTGGTTGATGCTAGCTACCGTCCGGTGTGATCCCGACTGCCCCCGACGAGCGCAGCGTATGAACGTCCCACAACCAGACGTCCTCGACCCGCGTCGGCGTGAATCCGAGCAGCTGCGTGACGGTTTCCCGCAGCACCTCGCCGTTCTTCGTCGCGGGCAGCACAAGGACGTCGGCGCGCCAGAATCGCAGGTCGTCCAGCGCGCGAGCGCGCACGCCCGCGTCGATCGGCGGAACCCCCCCCCGTGTCCTGCGCCTGCACCAGCAGCGTGGCGGTCGGCCGGGCCTCGGGGCCGTAGATCCCTTTCTTGGTCGCACCGGTCGGCCCCACGAAGTAACCACCGGCCAGCGGGAAGGAGAATCCGGCGTCGGCCTGCCAGCGCAGCGCCCGCGCGTCGGGCGGCCGGGGTGGCGGCACCACGACCACCGAACCGTCGCCGACGTAGCGGCGGACGGCGCCGTCGGCGAAGAAATCCGGTGTCGGCGTCCGCTCGACGACCGGCAGGATGGTCGGGATCAGCGGCAGCAGGGCACACGTGACCGCGCCGAACCACGCGAGCGGCTTCCAGTCCACCGCCGACTGCGTCCAGGTCGTCACCGCGCGTTCGGTGGCCGCAGCGAGCACGACCGCGATGGCCGGGATCGCAGCCATGCTGAGTCGGCTCTCCAGCACCGTGTTCAGCAGCGGAACGTGTTCGGCCCAGCGCCACGGCAGTTCGACGCCGGTCGGCCGCTTACCGATCGTGGCGACCGCGCCCAGGGACAGCACTCCGAAGACCGCGATCACCGCGCCCGCGGCCCGCACCACCCGGTCACGCCACAGCAGTCCCACCGCGCACACCACCAAGAGCAGCAGCGGCCAGCCGAAGTACGCGTTCTGCTCGGTCGGGTTGATCGCCACGTTCTGCCCGGGAGCGAACACGCCGCCCAGCGATTCGGACGGGAACTGCACCAGCGCTAGCAGGTCGTTGCCCATCGGGCCGTGGTCGATCGACCGGTAGCTCTGCGGTCCGAAGAATTGCCACCACAACGGGATCTCGGCCGACGCCAGCGTGATCACCGCGGCCAGCACGAGGGTGGGGGCGAGCGCACGCGTCACGTGCAGTGCGACGCGCGGCGTGTGCAGATAGTAGACCGACGCGAACAGCGCGAACGCGAGAGCGAAGATCAACAGCGGTTCCTCGCCGAGCGCGATCTGCATGGCGACCAGCAGGCCGAGCACGACGGCGTCGCGCACCCGCCCGCGCGGCCGTTCCGGTTCCGCCGCGGCCGCTCGCCGCGCCATCCGGATCAGTCGTCCCGCGATGATGGGAAGCAACAGCAGCACGACGAAGTTCGGATGCGCGTTGGCGTGCGAGATCATCCCGGGCGCGAAACCACAGAACAGGCCGCCGAGTACCGCCGCGGCCCGGGACCGGACGAGCTCGCGGGCGAACAGGCGATACCAGGCGAACGCCGTCCCGCCCAGACCGGCGGTGAGCACGAGCACGAAGGTGACGGTGGGCCCGAACAGCAGGGTGACCGGCGTCAGCGGCACGCCGACGCCGAACATGGCCGTGTTGGCCATCATGTTCACCCCGGCGGGGAAGTTCTGCAGGTCGGTGCCGAGCGGGTTGCGCATGGTCTCCACCGAGTGCGCGGTGACGGCGAAGAACCATTCCCACATCGTCTGGTCCTGACCGCTCTTGACCAGGTATCCGCTGTCGGTGTCGCGCCACTGACCCGACAGCACCACCGCGGCCAGCGTCAGGTAACCGACTCCGGCGAGCAGATCGGCGCCACCGGCCCGGAATCGGGGAAGCCACCGGGCACGCGCGGGACCCGCGAGCACCCCGGCCGCCGTCGCTTCCTCCGTCGCGACCGCGACCGACGTCGATTCCGTCACCGAGCCGGTCTCGACGTCCTGTGCTCGTGTCACCCGCGCATCACTCCTCGACAGCTCCCTCCGTACCCACCACGCTGCGCGTGGACCGACAAACGAGAGGGGTATCCACTCCGCGCGAGTTCAACCGCCGCGATGTCAGCGGTGGACGGTGACCAGCGTGAACGGACCGATGTTCGTGGTGGTGAAACGCGGGTCGGCGAACAGTTCCTCGGGGAAGGTGACCGAGTAGCGCGCCACGTTCGGGTCGTTCGGATAGACGTCCTCGGCCAGCCGCAAGGTGTAGGCCTCGCCGTTGCGCCGGAACAGGAACGCGTCCGGCGCGCGCCACGGGCTAGCCGCCAGCGCGTCGAGCAACTCTTGCGACGTCTTCAGCTTGCTCCAGCTCTTGATGGTTTCCGCGCGGCCCGCGAAATCGGCGAGCGGATTGGCGTAGTGCGAGGTGAGCGCCTGGAAGCCGAAATAGGGATAGAAGGAAAGGAAACTGGTGTCGGCGGTGAGCACCACCGTCTCCGAGCGCGGCCGCCCGGTCTGCGCGACAAGCGCCTCGTCCACCTTGCGGTAGTGCGACACCGCCGAGGCGGCCCGTTTGTCGGCCCGATTTCCGTCACCGTCGGTGTCCGTGTACGCGGTGGTGATTTCCGGCGTCAGGACATGCGGGATGTCCTGCGCGAACGCCAGCGCGCCGACCGTCGCGACGACGATCGCCGCGAGCCGGAACCGGGCGGGCTCGTTCAACGCCTGGTAGATCGCCCGCGCCCCCTCGACGAACCCGAACGCGCCCGCGACCGACAGCAGCACCAGCAGTACCGGCTCCAGCCGGAACGACAGCAGCGTGGTGCCCGCAACGGTCGCCACCATGGACAGCAGCGTCCACAGGTAGATCGCCGCCACCCCGATGCCCAGCGCCTGCGCGCGCCGCGACGACGCGCCGCGCAGTACCAGCCAGATCGTGCCGAGCAGGCACAGGGCTCCCAGCAGGGAGAGCTGGAACATCGGCAGGGGCAGTTCCGCTCCTGATTCCGGCAGATAGTGCAAGGCGGTTCCGGAGCTCGCGGTCGTGCCACGCAGCGCCTTCGCCAGGTATGGCGCCCACACGACGAGCGCGACCAGCCCGGCGATCACCGCGATCACCACGAGCCGGACCAGCGGTGGCACCGCCGCGCGCCAGGCGGGGCGGCTCCCGTCCGTCGCCGTGCGAGCACGCCGCGGATGGTCGGCGGCGCGGCGCGCACGCACCGCCAGGAAGGCCGCCAGCAGACCCATCAAGGCGACCGCGAAGGCGGCCACCAGGAAGTAGAGGGTGTAGAACGTGGCCGCCCAGCCGAGGAACAGCCCGGTCCCGACGACCGCACCCCACCCGCCTGCGGTGCGCTGCTCGGCGCCCGCCGCGTTCCGCACGTCCTCCAGCGGACGGTAGAGCGCGCCCCAGGCGAGCACCAGGGCGGGCGGCAGCAGCAGCACGATGACGGCGCTGTACGCCTCGGGCGCGGCGTAAGCCAGGGTGACCGCCGTGCTCGCCGCCGTGACGCCCACCGCCCAATCCGCGCGGATCAGCTGCGACCAGAGCACCAGCGCGACGACCGCGGCCACCGCGAGGAAGCCGATCGCGTACGGCTTGAACATTTCCCAGCCGTCCAGCCCGAGCAGATTCCCCACTCGCCCGCCGATCCAGAACCAGCCGGCGGGATAGAACGACGGCAGATCCGCGTACGTCATATCGCGCAGCGCGGCGGAATCGGTGAGCCTGGTGAGGAACTCGGTGCGGAACTCCTGATCCACGGAGACGCCGAACAGATACAGCTTCGTCGCCGCCAGCGGCATGCCGAGCGTGAACGTGACGAACGTCGAAAGACCGACCCAGGACAGCAGTTTCGCGACCCAGGGCCACTTGCGCAGGCGCAGCAGCGCGATCGCGACGGCGAGCAGGACCGCCGCGCCGACCTGCCCCACGGTGGTGAGCGCGCGCGTCACGTTCGAGGAGTTGAAGGCGGGCCACTGCACCAGCGAGAACGCGACGAGCCCGACGGCGGCCACCACCGCGGCGACGATCGCCGCGAGCGCGGCCTCGCCGACACCCGAGACGATCTGCCGCACCGCGAGCGACTTCCGACCCCGCGCCGGGGCCGGATCGGCGGGCCGCGGCGGCGCTTCGTCCGTCGCCGTCGCCGTGCTCAACGGACCGCTCCGCGCTCGTCGCACTGGATTACTCGCATGGCGCCTCCGGGGTTCACAGGGTCCACTCCGTCAGACGATAGGTGCCCGCGCGATCACCGATCACGCGGGCACCGAGCTCGTTCGCCGAAGTCAGATCGGCAGTCTGCGGAAGATGGCGCGCGGGACGTGCCGCAGCACCATCATCACGTAGCGGAAGGCTCCCGGCGCCCAGACCAGTTCCTTACCCCGCTGCGAGGCCGCGACCGCCAGCGCGGCGACGTCTTCCTTGTCGACGGTGAGCGGAGCCTCTTTGACGTGCGCCGAGAACTGGGTGCGCACCATGCCGGGCCGGATCACCAGCACGCGCGGGCCGTGCGGCCGCAGCGCTTCGCCGAGCCCGAGGTAGAACCCGTCCAGACCGGCCTTGGTCGACCCGTAGACGAAGTTCGAGCGCCGCACCCGCTCACCGGCGACCGAGGACATCGCGATGATCCGCCCGAAGCCCTGCGCCTTCATCTTCTCGCCGACCAGCACGCCGACGGAGACCGCGGCGGTGTAGTTGATCTGGGCGACCCGCACCGCCTTGCCCTGGTTCTGCCACAGCTCCTCGGGATCGCCGTCGAGGGCGAAGGCGACGATCGCGACGTCCACGTCGCCCGCGTCCCAGGCGGCGTCGATCACCTTGGGGTGGCTCTCGGTGTCGAGCGCGTCGAAGTCGATGACGTCGACCTGGCTCGCGCCCGCCGCCTTCATCTGGGCGACCGCGCCCTCGCGCAGCGGGTCACCGGGCAATGCCGCGAGGGTGACGCGCGCGGGGCCCTTCTTCAGGTACTCCGCGCAGATCGCCAAGCCGATCTCCGAGGTGCCGCCCAGCAGCAGAATCGACTGGGGGTTGCCAACGGCATTGATCACTGCAGCTCCAGCCTTCTCGCCATATCGGACATGAATACGCCTGTGGGATCGACGCTACGACGGACCTTGATCCACTCGTCGATCCGGGGATACATCTTGTGGAAGGTCTCGGCGGTGGTCCGCGAGTCCTTCGCGGTGTACAGCCGCCCACCGAACTCGAGCACCCGCCGGTCCAGCTCGCCGACCAGCTCGTTGAGGCCCGGCTTGATCGGGAAGTCGACGCAGATGTTCCAGCCCGGCATCGGGAAGCTCAGCGGGGCCTGGTTGCCCGGGCCGAACAGCTTGAACACGTTCAGCGCCGAATAGTGCCCGGACGCCTGGATGTCGACGATGATCCGCTTGAACTCCTCCACCGCCTCGGTGGGCACCACGAACTGGTACTGCAGGAAGCCGTTGGAGCCGTAGCCGCGGTTCCACTCCGCGATCATGTCCAGCGGGTGATAGAACTGCGTCAGGTTCTGCACCTTGCCGGTGTAGTTGCCGCCCATCCGGTAGTACGCCTCGCCGATGGACATCAGCGTGAGCTTGTTCATCGTCCAGTTCGGGAAGATGTCCGGGACGGTCATCAGCTGCGGCGCGTCGAACTTCAGCGGCTTGTTGCGCAGCCGCTTGGGCAGCTCGTCGAGCTTGGCCAGCCTGCCCCGGGTGATCGTGGCCCGGCCCAGCTTGGGCAGCGGGCTGATCACGTCGAACCAGGCGCTCGAGTAGGTGTAGTTCGCCTCGCTGCCGTCGCTGTGCGCGGCGATGGTCTCGTCGAGCGTCGTGGTCTTCACGCCGTCGTTGAGGAAGTAGGCGGTCTCGGTGGGCACCATCTCGATGGTCGCGCGCAGGATGATGCCGGTGAGCCCGTTGCCGCCGACGGTCGCCCAGAACAGCTTGGCGTTGCGCTTCGGCGTGATGTGCTGCACCTGCCCGTCGGCGGTGAGCAGATCGATCGAGCGCACGTGGTTGCCGAAGCTGCCCTCGCTGTGATGGTTCTTGCCGTGGATGTCGGAGGCGATCGCGCCGCCGATGGTCACCTGGCGGGTGCCGGGCAGCACCGGGACCCAGAGCCCGAACGGCAGCGCGGCCTTCATGAGCTGGTCCAGGCTGACCCCGCCGTCCACGTCCACGATGCGGGTGTCGCGGTCGATGCGGTGGATGTTGTTCAGCGCGGTCATGTCGACGACCAGGCCGCCCGCGTTCTGCGCGTGGTCGCCGTAGGAGCGGCCGAGGCCGCGGGCGATCACGCCGCGCCGCAGGTGGGCGGGCTTGCCGTCGTTGTCCTCGGCGACCATGGCGACTGCCTTGGCGATCAGTTCGGGATCGCTGGTCGAGAGCACTTCGGAAGAGGTGGGTGCGGTGCGACCCCACCCGGTCAACGTACGGGTGCGCGTCGGAAGAGTGAACGCGCTGCCCGCGGCCGGGCCGTCGTTCGCGACGCCGGCGCCTTTGTCGTTCCCGGTTGTCTTGGTGGCGGTCGGAGCTTTCGTGGACATCGGCATAGAGGCTACAGGTATGACGACAGATGGGAGCGGGGTCGCTCTACCCCTGGGTAGTGACGAACTCGTCGGTTTAGAACCGAATCACTGCGTTCGCCGTTTCGACGCTACGCTCGTCGGCGTGCAAGCCGAACCCCATCTGCCGCTTCCGGCGGAGTTGCCCCTGGTCGACGAGCCAGGCGGCACCGAGGTCGACCTCAAGACTCAGATCATCCGGTTCACCCTCACCGGCGGGTTCTCGGCCGTCGTCGACTACGGGCTCTACAGCCTGCTGCTCAACCTGGTCGGTCTCCCGGTCGGCGTCGCCAAGTCCATCGGCTTCGTGGCGGGCACCACGACGGCCTACCTGATCAATCGCCGCTGGACCTTCCAGGCCGCGCCCAGCCGCCTCCGCTTCCTGGCGGTCGTCGCGCTCTACGCGGTGACCTTCGCGGTGCAGGTCGGCATCAACAACCTGCTCTACTTCACCCTCCCCGGCGAGTGGTGGCGCCAGCCTCTGGCCTTCGTCATCGCCCAGGGCACGGCCACCGTCATCAACTTCGTCGTCCAGCGCTTGGTGATCTTCAAGATCCGCTGACCGTCGCACGGCCGCGCCCCTGCCGCGCAGCGGCGGGGAGTTGTTCTGGAACGACGAGCCTGCTACGCAGCTGGCTCCGGCTCCAGGCGTTGCCTCATTGCAGCCGAATGTGATCCTGTCCCGAATTGATGGAAGCGACGCGGAGCCGAGCGCGTCATAGATTTTGAGTTGGCCATCCGGGATCACTCGTACACAGTCGGTTGGAGCCAGCAATCCTGCGGCGTCAACCGGCATGTGCGTCGGCCTAGCGCCGAATTCGGCCAAAGGGGGAGTTCATGAGATCACGTCAGTCGGAAGCTCGTTGTTGGCGGTCATCGATCGGCTGTGGGCGGTGATCGGTACCGATCGAGAGATCGTGTGGCGGTGGGCGATGGCGGGCCATATACCGCTCACCGTCGTGGACGATTTTCGCAGGCAGTCGCCGATCGAACGCGACTTCGTGGATGGACTGCTGCTCCGGTTGAGCGGAGCCCATCTCGATGACGGAACGTTAGATAGCTTTACTGTTCCCGTCATGCTCTACAGCCGATTCGTTCGGGAGGGCTGCTGGGCGGGAGAACGAGTTCTCCCGAAATCGGTAAGCGGTGAATTGGCGCGGCTGGCCACATCATCCGCGCCAGGCCGCCCAGTTCTTCCCGCGCAGGCGACCGAATTCATGGTCCGTATCGCCGATAATCCGATCCCGAGAGAGGCTGCTCTCACGGTTCGTGCCGCAATCTTCGCCAGCCGGATATCAGACGATCTCGTGCATCCGATCGTGGGAGCCGAACGCTGGCCCACCCCGATGGCGGAGTACGACGAGGACTCTCCCGCTGCGACAACGATGCGTCGGTTGCCGAGCCTAGTCGATCGCTGGTTGCACGACGTCACGTCCAGGGACTCGATCGAAGCGGAGGTCAGGCGACTGGCCGCCGTGCATCGGTGGCGGTGACACGCGAATCTGCCAGGGCTCCGGATACGGTCATCGTTCACGCCCATTGTTCTGGACACGAGGGAGGTTCTGATCGATACATCCCATGCGCGCGAGGGAATTACGGAGGGGTGGACAGCGCACCGCCACCGCGCCGGGTGGCGCGGCGCTGACGGGGGCGGTCTTCGGTGTTGCGGTGCTCTTGTGGGTCCATCTCGAATGGTCGCCATTCGGTGATCTGACCGTCCCCGATCAGCTTGTCGGCCTGGTGATCGGCGGGATTCTGCTGAGTGTGTCCCTGCCGGTGTGGGCGATCAAGACGTTGTACCTGGTCGGCAGAGAGCGCAGGTGGTCCTGGAAGGTCATCGCGGTACCGGTGGTCGTACTCGCAGGACTGGTAGCCGGACTGGTCCTCCAGCCCGCGAGCTCCCACCCCACCCCGCCGGCAATGGACGACCGCTCCACAACCTCCACCGCCCAAGACTGATCGCAGTGGCGCATGGTTGCGTCATCTGCCGAGAAGAGGTCCCATGGTGTGCCACTCGTGCGGCGGGCCGGTGCTCAGGTTGTGGAGGATTCGCTGGCGAAGAGGCCGAGCCACTCGGGTGTGTCGGCGAGCTCGCTCTTTTCCACCTTGGCTCCGAAGTAGTCGCCGCCCTTGGCGCGGACGTTGTCGGTGCCCCACTCGCGCTGTTCGCGCGGGGCCGGGACGAGATGCGGGATGTGCTTGCGGCAGTGGATGTACGCTTCCTCCACGTCGACCACCACCCATCGCTGGGCGGCGCGGCCCTTGTGGTCGACGGGCAGGTCGGTCACGGTGGCGCGGAGAGCGGGGTCGGAGACGATGCGGGCCGAACCGTTGATGTGCAGTCCGATGAGGTCGCGCACGAAATCGATGAGCAATATCCCGACGTGCGGGTTCTCCAGGATATTGCCGAGACTGGCCATGACGCCGTTGCCACGATATTCCGGATAGGCGATCGTACGGTTGTCTATGACATGCAGGAAACCGGGCAGTCCGGCACGGAAACTCGCGTCGCATTCGCCGCTTTTGTCGGCTGTGGCGATGAACGCCATATCCATCCGACCGATGAATTCGATCATGGTCGGATTGAGCCGGTCGAGCACCTGGTCGTCGTAGAACCGCTGCGCCCGATCCTGTGTGCCGTACCGTTCCTGCAGCTCACGCTCACCTTCGCTGCCGTTGTGTGTGCCGGGCATCGCCGCCCCCTCTGGTCGCCGGAATCTGGGGTCCACCAGGCTCGACGTTGAACCTCGGTCGCACCGAGATGCATCTATTTTAGATGATAACGGCGCGGTTAAACGTCGAAATCCCGGTCTGGAATGGCTCCGATTTCCGTGCGTACCAAGCATTTCGGATGATTAGCTAAAAGCCGACCGGCCGGAACTGTTTCCGGCCGGTCGGGATTTGCGGGAGCGATTCGAGGGATGTCAGGCCGGGGTCAGCGTGACCGGAACCCCGTTGAACACGGCGTTTCCGGACGGTGCGTCGACCACCGAATCATCGGTGAGCACATTGGCATTGACGCCCGCGTGCGCGCGCGCCACGGTCTGCCCGCTGTCGCCGTGGCCCCAGCCATGCGGCAGGCTCACCACGCCGGGCATGATGGCTTCGGTCGGCTCCAGCGGGACCGTCAGCGTCCCGGCGGCCGACTTCACCACCGCCTGATCGCCGAGGCCGAGCCGCTCCACATCGGTCGGATTGATATGCAAGGTGCAGCGATTCGATCCGCTCACCAACGGTGCGATGTTGTGCATCCAGCTGTTGTTGGACCGCAGCTGCCGTCGCCCGATCAGCACGATCTCCGGTGCGGCGTCGGACAGCCGCGCCCGCATGCGCGCCACGTCGTCCAGCAACGGCTGCGGGGCCAGATCCACCCGCCCGCTCGCCGTGCGCAGCACGCCGGGCAGACGCGGCTGCAACGGGCCGAGATCGATGCCGTGCGGGTTGTCCAGAAGCATCTGCAGATTGAGCGTGCCGCCGTTCCATTCGCCGTACGGCCCGAGGCGCAACATCAGGTCGATGCGCTGCTCGGTGCTGTTCTCCCCGATCAGATCACCGCGCCGCTCCGCCAGCCCGGCCTTGTGCAGCAGACCCGCGATGACGAGTTCGTCCATGGCGGTGAGCGGGTCGACCCCGTCGGAGCCGTCGTGCGGCCTGCCGGTCAGCGCGGCCGCGAGACGAGCCAGGACAGCGGGCTCGGAGGGCCGGTCACCCAGCGGGACCAGCGGACGCGAGTAGCGGGTGTAGTTGCGCACGGCGAATTGCAGCAGCGCGAAATCGTAGTGCGGGGACTGGGTGGGCCGCGGGGGAGGCAGGATCACATCGGCGTGCTTGGTGGTCTCGTTCACGTAGCGGTCCACGCTCACCATGAAGTCGAGCTCGGCGAACGCCTCGTCCAGGCGGGCGCCGCTCGGCGCGGACAGCACCGGGTTGCCCGCGACCGTCACCAGGGCGCGGATCTGCCCCTCGCCCGGCGTGGCGATCTCGTCGGCGAGCGTCGCGACGGGCAGCTCGCCCATCGCCTCCGGCAGCTCGCGGACCCGGCTGGTCCAGCGCCCGGCACGGAACGGCCTGGTCCGGGGGATGCCGCCGGCCGCGGCGGTGGCGAACATCGCGCCGCCGGGGGAATCGAGGTTGCCGGTCAGCGCGTTGATCGCGTCGACCAGCCACTGCGTGATCGTGCCGAATTCCGCGGTGCAGGTGCCGATGCGGGCGTACACCACGGCGGTCGGCGCCGCCGCGAGTTCCCGGGCGAGCCGCACGATCGTCGCTGCGGGTACGCCGGTGCGCGCCGCGACCGTGTCCGGATCGAACGGCGCGGCGGCCGTGCGCAATTCCTCCAGTCCGGTGACCTCGACGCGCAGGTCGGTCAATTGCTCGGCGAAGAGTGTGTGCACGATGCCGAACAGCAGGTATGCGTCGCTGCCCGGCCGGATGAACAGGTGCTCGTCGGCGAGTTTCGCGGTGCGGGTCACCCGCGGATCGACCACTACGAAGCGACCGCCCCTGCCGCGCAGCGCCTTCAGCCTGCCCGGGAAATCCGGTGCGGTGCACAGCGAACCGTTCGATTCCAGCGGATTGGCCCCCAGCATCAGCAGATAATCGGTGCGGTCCAGGTCGGGCACCGGCACGGTCAGCGGATCGCCGAACATCAGCCCACTGGCCACCTGCTTGGGCATCTGATCCGCGGTGCTGGCCGAGTAGATGTTCTTGGTGCCCAACGCTCGCAGCAACATCGGCACGTACAGGGCGCCCGCCACGGTGTGCGCGTTGGGGTTGCCCAAGTAAGCGGCGGCCGATTGATTCCCGTGCTCGGCCACGACGGCGGGAAACCGCTCGGCGATGTAATCGAAGGCTTCGTCCCAGCTCGCGGTGCGCCAGGTGCCGGTCGCACGATCGCGGATCAGCGGTTCGGTCACCCGGTCCGGATCCTCGTCGAGGTGGCCGAAGCTGGCTCCTTTAGGGCAGATGAAGCCCTTGCTGAAAGGGTCGCTGCGGTCGCCGCGGACCGAGGTCACATGGTCGTCGGCGTCCAGGGTGATGTCCAGGCCGCAGACCGCCTCACAGAGCGGGCAGGTCCGCAGCAGATTGCGCGATTGCGTGATCGGGGCCATACCCCATCTTGGCGTCCGGTCGTGAAACTGAAAAGAGAACGCTCGACATCCGCGCGCTCGATATCGGCAATGCCGAACGACCGGTACCCGGTGGCGCTCCGGGGTGGGGAGCCGGAGCGCCGGGGCGGATACCGGTCGCAAACAGGCCGGGTAGCGCGGCCCCGGCCTGCGATCAGCAGGTGAACTGGATCAGGGTGTTCAGCAGGCGATGGTCAGCTTGGCGCGACGCGACGTGGTGGCGGCGCGTACGGCCGCGGCGATCGCGACGACCGGCGGCACCCAGCGGGCTTCGGCGGGAGCGACGCCCCAGCAGGCCGAACCGGCCGACAGCTGGGTGGGCGGCAGCGGGATGCCCGCGCCGTCGGTGTACACGGTGGCCCCGGCCTCGCGCAGCGCCTGCAGCGCCATCGCGGCCTTGCGGACGCCGGTGACCAGGTGGATCTCGCGACGTTCCGGGCCGGGAATCTCGATCACCGCACCGGACAGGTTGTTCGCGCGCAGGAAGCGGCGGACCTCGCCGGCCAGTTCGCCGGTGACCTCGATGCCGGACAGGTCGTCGTCGGTGACCAGGCTCAGACCGTTGGCCGTTTCGGCGACCGTCCACCCGCGCTGGTCGTACTCCTGCGCAGCGGCGGTCAGCTCGGCCGCCTGGACGGAAGTCGGAAACGTGGTGCGCACTGTCTTCTCCATTCCCCGGTAGATCTCTGGGTCCTGCATTCATGGGTCGTATCGGCGGGCGCTGCCTCGAGCGTTACGCGTTATCCCAGAAAATTTCCGGAGTGTCGCCTACGTCTCATTTCCGAGGGGTTCGTCCGTGTATCGCCGGGCATCCCGAGGTGGCTCGCCATGGTTGCCACGCAGCCACTTTCGGTCCCGGACCTGTCCACTGGCTGCGCCGGAGCTGTGAGGTCGCTGTGGATGGCCCCTAAGGGGGTCGCGGGTGCGAGAACATACCGGTGGCGCGCGTTTCCGGCTGGATTCGCTCGCCTCGGGCAGGAAGGATCTCGGCATGAGCGGTCAGGCCCGGAGGCGGCAGCGCAGCGTGACCACGCAGGGTCCTCGCTCATGCCGCAACGCACACAGCATGAGCGGTCAGGCCCGGAGGCGGCAGCGCAGCGTGACCACGCAGGGTCCTCGCTCATGCCGCAACGCACACAGCATGAGCGTCGGGCGCGGCGGCGGCCGGCGTGACAACGGAGGGCCCGCGCATGTGGAGGAGGACCCGGCATGAGTGACGAATCCCACAGCACCGGCGCGGACCCGGACCGCGCGGTGGCGGACCCCGGGGAGTACGAGGCCGAGTCGCGCCGGCTCACCTGGAAGGAGCCTGCGGCCGAGCGCTTCGCCGGGGCCGCCTCCGACGAAGAACAGCCCGCCGAGCCGTTCCGCAGTCCGCGTGCCTTCGCGCAGTGGAGCGCCGCGGCGGCGCGTGCCTTGGTCGACGTGCAGTTCCATCGCCCGGCCACCCGCACGCTCTTGCCGCTGGCCTACATCCTGGGGTTGGTGTTCGCCGTCGCCGTGCCCATCACGCTGACGGTCTCGGCATGGCGGGTGTCCGCGGTACTCGGAGTGCTCGCCGCGTTGCTGGGCGTCCCGCTCGGCCTGACCATCGCGGCCGCCGTACGCCTGATGCTCGAGTTCCTGGTCAACGCCTCGCGGCTGGCGACAAGGGTGGAGCACATCAGTGAGCTGGCCGACGACCTGTTCCAGGCGTTGTCGGACGTGGCCGAGCCGGTCAACCAGCTGTCCGAAGACGTTCGCGCGGTCCAGTTCTGGCGTTTTCGCAAGCGCAACCCGCGCAGGTAGGGGCGAAAACGCACCGTGCGGAAGTGGTTTGACTCGCAGTAGCCATCGGCTTGGCTGAGACACGCGCCGTGACCGCTGCGAGTTTCACTGTGAACAATGCTGTTCGGATACCCGGCACATCCACCTCGGGTGTCCGGGAAAAGGCCCCGGACCACTGGCAGACACGGTTCGCGGGGCGGTGCACGGTGAAACAGGGGGAAGCATGGCTTTACCGCAAGGAACGACCGGATCGACCATGCCGCGACGGCAGCTCGGCAGGCACTTGCGTGACCTACGCAACCGGGCCGGGATGACCACTCGGGTGGCCGCGCAGCAGCTGGAGTGGTCGGAGGCGAAGATCTGGCGGATCGAGACCGGTCAGACCTCGCTGCGTGGTCTCGATGTCGAGGCGATGTGCAAGGTCTACGGCGCGCCGCCCGACCTGCTCGAACCGCTGCGCGCGCTGGCGCGCGACACGAAGGCCAAGGGCTGGTGGACCGCCTACGGCGACGTGATCCCGGAGGGCTTCGACGTCTACATCGGGCTGGAAGAGGCGGCCTGCCGGCTGCTCACCTACGAGAACGAGCTGGTCCCAGGGCTGCTGCAAACCGAGGGCTACACCCGGGCGGTGTGCGCGGCGGCCCACCCGGAGCTGTCCGCCGACGAAGTCGACCGCAGGGTGCGCCTGCGTCAGGCCAGGCAGGCGCTGGTCACCCGCCCGAACGCGCCGCTGGAGCTGGACGCGCTGATCGACGAGGCGGTGCTGCGCCGACGCATCGGTGATCCGGAGGTGGCCGCCGGGCAACTCGATCACCTGCTGCGGATGGCCGAGTTGCCCAACGTCCGGATCCGATTGGTGCCCGGGGATTGCGGCTATCACGACGGCATGACCTCGGGTCGGTTCGTTCTGCTGGAGTTCCCGGATGTGCGTTCCGGTGAACAGCCCGAACCGCCGGTGGTCTATCTGGAGGCGTTCACGGGACCGGTCTACGTGGACAAGGAACCCGAGATCGCACGATTCCGAACCGCATTCGCGAGCATCGAGGCGGCGGCGGTCGATCCGCGCGCACGCATCGAGGAAGTCCGGATATCGCTCTGACCGGGACGCCTATCCGGCGCTGATCAGCACCTCGGCGGCCCGGGCAGGTCCCAGGTGTCGCTCAGTACCGCGCGGTGGGTGGGCAAGGCCTGCTCGTAGACCGAACGGCCCTTCTCGGTGAGGCAGACGAACACGGCGCGGCGGTCTTCCGCGCACATGGTGCGCTGTACCAGGCCGTCGCGCTCCAGCCGTGCCACGGCTCGCGAGAGCGCGCTCTGGCTGAGGTAGATGTCGTTGGCCAGATCGCTCATGCGGTAGTCGCCGCAGTTCGCGTCGACCAGCCGGTCCAGCGTCTCGAATTCGCTGAGCCCGATCCCGTGACCGTTCTGGAGCGCTTTCTCGAGCGCGCAACTCACCGCCGCGTGCCGGTCGAGCAGCTCGCGCCACTCGCCGACCAGCCCGGCCGGCGCGAGGGCGCGGCGGGATGTGCTGACGGTGGTCGGCTTCGACATGGCCCCATCTTAGTGGGCCGAGCCGATCCATGCAATCGCATTAAATGTGTTGGCATTCAATGCACGCGCATGTAATGTTCCCCGCATGACTTCACCAGCCACGCTCTCGGCCGCTCAGGCGATCGATCCGACCAGATGGTCAGCCCGGCTTTGGGGCATGCTGATCACGCTCTGCATCGTGTTGTTCCTCGACGGTCTCGACGTTTCGATGATCGGTGTCGCGTTGCCGTCCATCGGCGCGGAACTCGATCTGTCCACCTCCACCCTGCAATGGCTGGTCAGCGGCTACGTGCTCGGCTACGGCGGTCTGCTGCTACTCGGCGGCCGCACCGCCGACCTGCTCGGGCGGCGCAAGGTCTTCCTGATCGCGCTCGCGGTCTTCGCGGTCGCCTCGTTGGCCGGTGGCCTGGTCAGCTCGGGTCCGCTGTTGATCCTCACCCGCTTCGTCAAGGGCCTCGCTGCCGCGTTCACCGCGCCGACCGGCCTGTCCATCATCACCACCAACTTCGCCGAGGGCCCGGCCAGGAACAAGGCGCTGTCCATCTACACGGTGTTCGGCGCGGGCGGCTACTCCATGGGCCTGTTGTTCGGCGGCCTGATGACCGGTGTCGGCTGGCGCTGGACATTCCTGCTCCCGGTGCCGATCGCGCTCGCCGCGCTGGCCGCCGCGTTCGTGCTGGTGCCCAAGGACAAGCCCGCCGAGGAAGGCGGACACGATCTGCTGGGAGCGCTGCTGTCCACCGCCGCCATGCTGCTGCTGGTCTACACCGTGGTGGCCGCGCCGGAAGCCGGCTGGGCCTCGGCGCGCACCATCGGCTCGTTCCTCGCGGTCGTCGCGCTGTTCGCCGGGTTCGTCGCGACGGAGAAGCGGGTGCGCTACCCGTTGGTGCGCCTGGGCATCCTGCGCAAGACCTCGCTGGTCCGCGCCAGTCTCGCGATCGTCGCGGTGGCGGGTTCCTACTTCAGCTGGCAGTTCATCGTCACGCTCTACATGCAGGACACTCTCGGCTGGTCTCCGCTGAAGCTGGCCATGGCGCTGCTGCCGGTCGGTCTGCTGGTGGTGCTGTCGGCCTTCTTCTCCGACAAGCTGGTGGACCGCTTCGGCACCGGGCCGGTGATCGCGGTGACCATGGTCGTGATGGCCATCGGATACCTGCTGTTCCTGCGGCTGGACACCGCCCCCTCCTACCTGACGATGCTGCTGCCCGCCGTGCTGCTCATCGGCATCGGGTGGGTCGGCTTCCCCGCCATCAACATTCAGGCCACCAACGGCATCGATGACGACGAGCAGGGCCTCGCCGCAGGGGTACTGCAGACGTCCATGCAGGTCGGCGCGGCCATTGTGCTCGCGGTGACCACGGCGATCATCTCCTCCGGCGCGCACGCCGACATCTCCGCCGCGGGAATGCTCGACACCTACCGCCCTGGTCTGGAATTCGCCGCGGGCGTGTCCATCGTCGGCGCGCTGGTCGCCTTGCTGGCTTTCGTGCCGCGGTTCCGCGGCCAGGAGCGGGTGGCGGAAGCGCCGAAGGATTTGGAACTCGTCGGCTGACCGCCGCACCGTCCGCCTCGCGCCGTCACCCCGCACCGGGTGGCGGCGCTCGGCGTACGCGGTCCCCGCCAACCCTTGCTCGGCTGGGAATCGGCCAGGCCGCGTCACTTCGTGTGGCTGCCCTGCCTTCGCTCAGCCTGGCACGAAGTCCGGCCGGCTATCGACTTCGTTCCGCTGCGTCGCCTTCGCTCTGCCCGCCGCGGGCTCGATGTCCAGTGCGTCCTCGTGCTGCCGCCTCGCCCTCATCATCGAATTGCCTGGGTGCGGTGACGCCCTCACGCGGGCTGCGCCCGTCGCTCGCCGGCGCGGGCTCGTGCGGATCGCGCTGCGTCTTGGTCGCCCGGGTATTGCCGGGCGGCTCTGCTCCGATCAGGAGAACGGCGGAGCCGCAGTGTCTTTCGCGGAACGGACGAAGGTGAGTTCCTTGCCGTCGCGCCCCAGCCGTGGCCACTCGATGCCCAGCGTGGGATCGAACGCGTCGATGTCGTGGTCGAACTCCGGCTGGTACTCCAGCGAGCACAGGTAGGTGACCGTCGATCCGTCCTCCAGGGAGAGGATCGCGTGGCCGAGACCCTCGGACAGGAACACCGAGCGCCGGTCGACGTCGTCGAGCAGCACACTGTCCCAGCGCCCGTAGGTCGGTGAGCCGGGACGCAGGTCGACCACCACGTCGAGGAACGCGCCGCGTACGCAGGTCACGTACTTGGCCTGGCCC
Source organism: Nocardia sp. CY41 (assembly GCF_009829325.1). GTDB lineage: Bacteria > Actinomycetota > Actinomycetes > Mycobacteriales > Mycobacteriaceae > Nocardia. Next base: position 176,087 of record NZ_VUOS01000020.1, on the reverse strand, counting down.
GGTGGGTCCTCGGTGTAGTGGATGCCGCGCAGCACCCCGGCGGCCGACACCGAGCAGTTGACCTGCCGCAGGTCGAACGGTCGCCCGGTCGCCTTCTCGAACTCCGAGGCCTTGAACCCCTCGAGGAACATGCCGCGATCGTCGCCGTGCTGGCGCGGGGTGACCACCCACGCACCCGGCACCGCGAGCTCCCGGAACTCCATGCTCACCAGTCCCGTCCGCGGTCGAGCAGATCGAGCAGATAGCGGCCGTACCCCGAGCGGACCATCGGTTCGGCGAGCCGGCGCAGCTGCTCGTCGTCGATGAAGCCCATCCGCCAAGCCACCTCCTCGGGAACGCCGATCTTGAGGCCCTGCCGCTCCTCGATGGTGCGCACGTAATTGGCCGCGTCGAGCAGGGAATCGAAGGTACCGGTGTCCAGCCACGCGGTGCCGCGGGCGAGCACGTCCACGCTCAGGCGATCCTGTTCCAGATAGGCGCGATTGATGTCGGTGATCTCGTATTCGCCGCGTGCGGACGGCCGCAGCGACCGGGCGATCTCCACCACGTCGTTGTCGTAGAAGTACAGCCCCGGAATGGCGTAGTTCGACCGGGGAACCTTGGGCTTCTCCTCGATGGACACCGCGCGTCCTTCGGTGAACTCCACCACGCCGTAGGCGGTCGGATCGGAGACCCAGTACGCGAACACCGCGCCGCCGTCGATCCCGTGGAAGCGATTGAGGCTGGTGCCGAGACCGGGGCCGTGAAAGATGTTGTCGCCGAGCACCAGTGCGGCGCAATCGCCGCCGATGTGATCGGCGCCCAGGACGAAGGCCCTGGCCAGGCCGTCCGGCTCGGGCTGGACCACGTAGTCGAGGGACAGCCCGAACTGCGTGCCGTCGCCGAGCAGCCGCCGGAACGCCGCGGCGTCCTCAGGCGTCGTGATCACCAGGATGTCCCTGATCCCCGCGAGCATCAGCGTGGAAAGGGGGTAGTAGACCATGGGTTTGTCGTAGACCGGGACCAGCTGCTTGCTCACCCCGCGCGTGATCGGGTGCAACCGGGAGCCGGTGCCGCCCGCCAGAATGATTCCGCGCATGCCTGGAGTCTGCCAGTTTCTCGGCTCCGGGATTCGATGAGGTTCCGAGTAGCCCTCGATTCGGTCACGGCTGTTTCGCCGCGGCGGGGTTGGAGCGATTCTGTTGCGTAGGTCACGATGCGCATGGTGTTCTGAGAAGACACTGCGTGAGATGTCAGCGCCGACAGCTCGCCTGGGCGACCTCGGTCCGGTCGTGATTCGGCGCGCCAGTTGTGAGGTAGGTGCGCGATGGCGACCAGAGACGGCGAGCCCGGCGTGGTGATGAATCCGAAGGGCCCCAGCGCGCAATCGCGCCTGCTGCTCGCCACCTGTATGGGCGTGGTGCGGCCGGTGCTGCGAACCTTCCCCGTGACCAAGTCGACCATTCCGGTCGGCGCCGCCACCGTCGACGGGCTGGCGCGGTTGCGTCCCCGTCCGCAAGGCATCGATCGGGAGCAGGTGTCATTGCATCGTCTCCGCCTGGAGATCATCCGCCCGGCCGGTGCGGCGCGTGCGCTGCGCCACGGCGCGGTGCTCTACATGCATGGCGGCGGCTTCGCGATCTGCAGCACCCGCAGTCACCGTCCGATCGCCGCGAGCCTGGCTCGTCGCACCGGCCTGCCCGTGATCAATGTCGAGTACCGCCAACTGCCCGGCACGCGGATCACCGACTCGGTCCAGGACTGCCTGGCCGCCTACCGCTGGCTGCTGCGCCACGGCGCCGATCCGGCGCGGATCATCTTCGCGGGTGACTCCGCGGGCGGCTACCTGACTTTCGCGACCGCGCTGCTGGCCGTGGAGTCGGGCTTGCCCGTGCCTGCCGGGTTGGTCGGCTTGAGCCCGCTGCTGGACCTGGACTACGGGGCGAAGCGGGACTATGTGAACGTCGCGCGGGATCCGTATATCCCGTTGTCGGCGCTGGAAGCGGTGGTGCGCATCGGCGCGGAGGTCGACGGCGTGCTCGATCCGGCGCTGTCGCCGGTCAACGCGGTGCTGTCCGCGCTGCCGCCCGTTCTGTTGATCGCCGCCGAGGACGAGGTGCTGCGCTTCGACTCCGAACTGATGGCGCAGCGGCTCACGGCGGCAGGCGTGCCGAACGCGCTGGAATTGTGGCGCGGCCAGGTCCACGCCTTCATGAGCATCGCGCCGAACCTGCCGGAGAGCAGGGCGGCGCTGGCGCGGGTCTCGCGGTTCGTGCGGGCCTGTATAGACGAGGACCAGCGGGCTCGGACGGCGTAACCGGTCGGGCCCTGCCCAGGCGAGCCCCGCCCCGTACCAGACGGGACGGGGCTCGCGTCTGTGTGGGGCAACTCGCGCCTCGGCGGCCGCAGGGTGTTCGCGCGGCCTCCGGACTATTTCCGAACCGAAGTTATCTTTCCTTGATAGGCCAGGTCACGAGTGCGTGATCTTTGCTTTTTGCATTTTGTTCAGTAATCGTTCACCTCGCCGTCCGCTCCCGGAATAACTGAAGCCCCGCCCGCGCTTCCGCGCGGGCGGGGCTTCTGTGTTGTTCGATTGCGCGTTCGGCCGCTGGATTACTTCGCGGGGGCGTTGAACGGCTGGTTGATGGTGGTGAAGTACTGGATCGCAGCACCGATCGCGACCGGAGCGGTGACCAGCAGCTGGCCCGCGAGGGTGCCGAGCGCGCCGACGGCGATGATTCCGCCGAGGCAACCGATGGCCGCGGCCGGGATGAACGCGCCGAACAGGCCGATGATGGCCGCCGAGGCGACGGTCGCGCCGGCGATGCCGCCGAGCACGCAACCGACCGCCGCGCCGCTGAGGCCGCCGACCAGGGTGCCGATGGTGGCGCCGGTCGAGATGGTGTCCTTCATGCGGTTGAAGGCGGCCTGCTCACGGTCGTACTCGGTCTTCCACGGCGCCTTGTCCTCGAACGGGAGGGCGACCGGCTTGTAGGTCGCGTGCGCCATGTCGAACTGCGGGGTCAGGGTGGCGGTACGGTCCGCGATCTCGGCAGCGATCGGGAACTCGAAGTCGTCCACCCGGAAGGTCAGCGGCATGCCGGTGAGCACGTCACCGTTGGCGGCCTTGACCTTGAAGGTGCCATCCTCGACGACCATGGAACCGGCATCGGTCGTGATGATGGACTGGGTGTCGGTCGCGTGGGCGGTGAAGTTCACCGCGCCATCGGCCTCGGAGGCCGGAGCCGCGTTCACGGTGCCGGCGGTGATGCCGAGAGCGGCGATCAGCAGTGCCGACGTCGCGGCGAATTTCCTCATCAGCATTTTGTTTCGAACCTCGATTGGAACGTTCGGAGGGGACTAGACGAGCAAAATCTAGACCAGCTAACGCGTGGTGAACCCGTTGTGACTGTTTATTCAAATTTTGTTCACCACTGCGACCCCCGGCTCGGTGGGGTCGCGGAAATGTGGGCGCTGACCGGGCTTTTCCGAGAGAAACCAATCCCGGAGTTCTTTTCATTGGGAAGTCAATGAGACGAAGGTCACAGATCGAAAACCTGGAGTGAGCCTCGGCTGCACCGGATTTCGAGTCCGTCACCGGTGCGCCGCGGCCCCACGTACAGTCAGGGGGTGCGATTGCTCGTCACCGGCGGCGCCGGGTTCATCGGCGCGAACTTCGTCCTGCAGACCGTGTCCGACCATCCGGATACGACCGTCGTCGTCCTCGACGCCTTGACCTACGCGGGGAACCGGGCCTCGCTCGATCCGGTGTCCGACCGCATCGACTTCGTGCACGGTGACGTCGCCGACTTCGACTTGGTCGACCGGCTGGTCAGCGGCGTGGACGCGGTGGTGCACTTCGCCGCCGAGTCGCACAACGACAACTCCCTCGCCGAGCCGTGGCCGTTCGTGCAGACCAATATCGTCGGCACCTATTCCCTGCTGCAGGCCGTGCGCAGGCACGACGTGCGCTACCACCATGTGTCGACCGACGAGGTCTACGGCGATCTGACCCCGGACGACCCGGCGTTCACCGAGACCACCCCGTACAACCCGTCCAGCCCGTACTCGGCCACGAAGGCCTCCAGCGACCTGCTGGTGCGGGCTTGGACCCGCTCGTTCGGCGTGCGCGCCACCATCTCCAACTGCAGTAACAATTACGGTCCGTACCAGCACGTGGAGAAATTCATTCCGCGCCAGATCACCAACTTGATCGATGGCGCGCGTCCCCGGCTCTATGGGGCGGGGCACCAGGTGCGCGACTGGATTCACGTCGACGATCACAATCGTGCCGTGTGGGAGATCCTGCTCCGCGGCCGGATCGGCCAGACCTACCTGATCGGCGCCGACGGCCAGCTCGACAACAAGTCCGTGGTGCGGATGATCCTCGCGGAGTTCGGCCGCGATCCCGACGATTTCGACCACGTGACCGACCGCCCCGGTCATGACCAGCGTTACGCGATCGACGCGACGTTGCTGCGTTCCGAACTCGGCTGGCAGCCCCGCTACGCGGACTTCCGCGCCGGTCTGGCCGCCACCATCCAGTGGTACCGGGACAACGAATCCTGGTGGCGTCCATACAAAGACATCACCGAGCGCGCCTACCACGCGGCCGGGGAGCGGACGCTCAGCGCGGCGGGCGACTGAAACGCAACGGCGCCCCGGGGAAAGCCCCGGGGCGCCGGACTTCCTTTGCCGCTCAGCCCCAGACGATGGTGTAGTACTTCGCCGCCGCCGCGACCAAGGCCACACTCGCCGCCACCAGCACGGTGACGGCCGGGCCGACCGTCGGGGTCCTCTCGGCGGAGTCGGTGAGCCGCAGCGGCATCCAGCGCAGCAGCACCGCGAGCGTCACGATCGCCAGCGGCACGAAGTAGCGGCCCTGCACGCCGTCGATGATGTAGTAGCCGACCGGCGTGAACGACATGTAGAGCGTCACGTAGATCATGGCGACGCTGGCGGCCATGGTGAGCGCGAAGATCAGGGTGCGGCGGAAGGCCGGAGCGGTCATCCGTTCGGCGACGCCCAGGCTCACCGCGAACGCCAGCAGGCAGGCCAGCATCGACAGCGCGGGCACATCGACGTAGGCGAAGCCGAGCTCGCCGAAGAACTGGCTGAACCAGCGCTGGTCGCGCAGCGCGATGCTCTCGCCGAACACGTGCACGAACTCCGGCGGATCGCGCAGGATGCCGCTGAGCTGATCGCCGGGACGCACCGAGTGCCACTGGTGCGGCGGCCGCATCAAGCCCATCCCGTCGCCGGTCGGCGCGGCGATCTTCATCCACACCGCGAAGGCGAGCCCACCGGCGGCGGCGAAGCCCACCGGGATGCCGCGCCGCCAGCCGCTGAACCCGAACCGGTCCGCGGGCACCAGGGCCACCAGAAGTGCGAGCAGCACGTAGGTGGGCTTGCTCACCGGCAGCAGGACCGTCGCGGTCAGCAGCGCGGCGATCTCCGCCCGGCCCAGACGCTCGCCGAGGAACACAGCCTTCACCAGCAGCGCGGAGACCAGGATGGCCAGCGCGTTGGTCATGGTGTCGGCGGTGACCGTGCCCGCCTGGAATACCGCGATCGGCAGCACGGCGACGGTGAACGCCAGCCACTGCACCCGGTGCGCGCGCAAGGCGTACAGGCCGAACCCGATCACCGCGAGATAGGCCACCAGCCCGGCGAGCCGGGTGAGCAGGAGCAGGCCGCCCACGTCGAGGCCGAAGAGTTCACCGAGCCGGATGCCGATCGCGGCCGGGAGGTAGGGGACCGGCGAGTACGCGGCGGTGTTGGTGAACCAGACCGGTTCGGTGGCGTCCGAGACCGCGGCGCTCGTCAGTTGGTCGTAGCGGCCCGGATCGGCCACCATGGGGTCGGGCTCGTCCGGGTTGGTCGTGTAGTCCTGCAGCGCGTAGCCCATCAGCTTCGTGATGCTGGACGGGACGTCGCCGCCGTAGGCGATGCCGCGATCGTCGTGGATCCGCTGCGGCAGGAACCCCCCGTGTGCGACCTGGTAGGCGCGACCGAACTGGGTGATCTCGTCATGTCCCCAGAACGGCGGGGTGAGGACGGTGAACAGCGCGCCGAAGATCGTGGCCAGCAGAGTGAAGGCGATGGTCGCCCCGCCCAGCCGGGTCACCAGTCGGCCCGCGAAGCCTTTCGCGGACCGGTCCGCGCCGGTGGCCGCCTCGGCGTCCACCGCAGGGAGCGGCGCGGTGTCGGTCGCGGGTAGGGGGGCGGTGTCCGCGCGTTCTTCCACATCCTTGTCCGGCGTGGCGGTCGGATCCGCCGAGGTCGTCAACGCCGGGCTCCGCCGTCACCGGTGGTCCGCGGGTCGTCCGCGCCCACCGCGGTGTACCGCAGGTAGACCAGGCGCGCGGCCTCGTGCCGAGAGCGCCGGATGCCGTCGAGGATCAAGCCCGCGGTCCACGCGAGGCTGCCGAGCAGCAGCAGCGTGAAGCCGAGGAACAGCGTCGGGAACCGCGGCACCGCGTGGGTGTTGTAGAACTCGACGACGATCGGAATGGTCAGGACGATCGAGACCAGCCAGGCCAGCGTGCCGAACAGGCCGTAGAACGCGACCGGTCGTTCGTGCCGGGCCAGGCCGACGATCAGGGCGAGGATCTTGAATCCGTCGTGGTAGGTGCGCAGCTTGCTCTCACTGCCCGCCGGGCGGTCGCGGAAGCCGACCGGCACCGCGGTCTGCGGCACCCGCAGGTGCAGGGAATGCACGGTGAGCTCGGTCTCGATCTCGAACTCACGTGACACCGCGGGGAAGCTCTTCACGAAGCGACGGGAGAACACCCGGAAACCGGAGAGCATGTCCTCGACGTTCTCGCCGAACACCTTCCCGACCACGCCGTTGAGCACCTTGTTGCCGGTCTCGTGTCCCGCGCGGTAGGCCGAGGCGCCCTCGTCCTGCTTGCGCACGCCGAGCACGTGGTCGTAGGGGCCGTCCAGCAGCGTCTTGATCATCAGCGGCGCGGCCGACGCCTCATAGGTGTCGTCGCCGTCGATCATCAGGTACACGTCGGCCTCGATGTCGGCGAAGGCGCGGCGCACCACGTTGCCCTTGCCCTTGGTGTGCTCGTGCCGGACGATCGCTCCAGCTTCGCGGGCGCGCTCGGCGGTCTTGTCCGTGCTCAGATTGTCGTAGACGTAGACGACGATTCCCGGCACGGCGGCCTGCAGGTCGGCCACGACCTTGGCGACCGACGCCTCTTCGTTGTGACACGGAACCACGGCGGCAATACGGAGCTCGGTGGAGTCCACCCGGGTCAATCCTCGCGATCGGTGAATGTGGGAACACGGGGAGGGTACAGGGAACTCACAGCAGGCGCGTGGCCGACCTCACCGCGTGCGGGAGCGGAATTTCCCGTCGCGGACGGTTCTGCGAGCCTGCGGTACCGTCGGGCCGTGCCATCCAGTGAGTCCACCGCGCCCGCGGGCGAGCCAGTGACGCAGGAGACCGGAACGGTCGTTCGCAAGGTGTTCACCGCGCTGCGCAGAGGCGGGGCTTTCCTGGTGGTCGGCGCGATCGGCTTCCTGGTCGACGCGGGCACGTACAACCTCCTGGTCTTCTGGGGTGGCGAGGGCGTGCTGTATCACTACCCATTACCGGCCAAGATCATCGCGATCGCGGTGGCGACGGTCGTGACCTATTTCGGCAACAAATGGTGGACATTCGCGCACAAGCAGACCGACAATCCCGCCCGCGAGTACCTCCTGTACGCCGTGTTCAACGTGGTGGCGATCGGCCTGCAACTGGGCTGTCTCGGCTTTTCCCGCTACGTGCTCGAGCTGTCCAGCCCCCTCTCCGACAACCTCTCCGGTACGTTGATCGGGCAGATCGTGGCCGTGGTGTTCCGGTACTGGGCTTACGACAAATTCGTCTTCACCGGGGCGCGAGCGGGCAACGACAGCGCCACCGACAACGAATCGGCGAACGTTTAGCAATGGTTCGAGCACACGTCGGCGTGGCTGTACGGCGGGCAACCGCACACGGCGGTTGATATCCTCACCCCCGCCGTTCAGGCATCGAGGGGCGTGTCTGTCCCGTCCGGCACAATGAGAATTTCGAGGATTTCATGGATCAGTCGGCTATCGAGGCCGTTACCGAAACAAACGATCGCTCGACGGCCGCTGAGGCGCCTGCCGCGCTGCGCGCCGACCATCGGGCGCCGGACCGGTTAGTGCTCCAGCGCGGCATCTTCACCGGTCCGTCGGCGAAGGTGAGCGACGAGTTGTACGCCGTCGTGAAAGGTGGCGCGCATCGGGAACGCCAGACCCTGCGTTTGGACAAGGGCGCGACCGCGCACACCAACACCTACTTCGGCCGGTTCGCCGCCAGTTACTGGCAGCGCTGGACCACGGTCACCGAGGTACGGGTCACCATGGTGCTCGAGGTGGTCGCCAAGGCCAAGATCCGGCTGGTGGCCTCGGACATCGCGGGTCACCGCAGGATCATCGACACGGCGCGGGTCGACGCTAGCGGTTCGGTCACGCTGAGCGCCCCGCTCGACCAGTACGTCGACGGCGGTGCGCTGTGGCTGGAGTTCGACGCCATCGGCGGCGCGCTGGGGATCGCGGAACTGAGCTGGACCGCCGTCGCGCCGGAACGTGTTCGTCCGGTCGCCATCGCGATCTGCACCTTCAACCGTGCCGAGGACTGCGCCGAGACGGTCGCCGCACTGTCCTCCGATCCCACCGTGCTCGCCGCGATCGACGCGGTGTACGTCGTCGACCAGGGCACCGATCTGGTGGAGAACCGGCCGCGCTACCAAGAGGTCGCGCCGGTCTTCGGCGAGAAGCTGCGCTATCTGCGCCAGCCGAATCTCGGCGGCGCCGGCGGCTTCACCCGGGGGCTCTACGAGGTGTCCGCGGTCAACGAGCACGCCGACGTCATCCTGATGGACGACGACATCTTGTGCGAGCCGGAGACGGTGTTGCGGCTCAACGCGTTCGCCAACCTGACGGTCGAGCCGACCCTGGTCGGCGCGCAGATGCTGTTCCTGCTCAACCCCGACTACCTCAACGTCGGCGCCGAGGAAGTGCATCTGAACCGGCTGCGGCACGGCCAGAAGGTGGCGAAGGCGCTGCGCAACACCAGCATGCTGAAGAAGAACCAGGAGCGCCGGGTGGACGCAGGCTACAACGCCTGGTGGACCTGCCTGATACCGGCCGAGGTGGTCGCGAAGATCGGCCTGCCGATCCCGATCTTCTTCCAGTGGGACGATGTCGAATACGGCATCCGGGCGCGCGAGCACGGGTTCGTCACCGTCACGCTGCCCAACGCCGCGGTCTGGCACGCGGACTTCTACTGGAAGGACTACGACGATTGGGCGCGCTACTTCAGCACCCGCAACTCGCTGATCGTCGGCTCGCTGCACACGGAACTGAACGGTAAGGAGATCGCGGGCAGGCTGTTCCGGGAGATGTCCGAGCAGTTGGTCGCGATGCAGTACGGCCTGGTGCACACCACCCTGCAGGGCATCGAGGACTTCCTGAAGGGCCCGAAGGTGCTGCGAGACGGCGGTATCGAAGCATTGGCCGCCGCGCGCACCAGCCGCGCCGACTACCCCGAGACGATCAAGCACCCGGCCGCGACGCCGCCGGTCCGCTCCGCGGACATCACCTTGCGCCGTGCCGGTGGCGAACCCAGCCGCGCGAAGCTGGTGCTGATCAAGCGCGCGATCACTCAGTGGCTGGGCCGCACCCAGCACGGCATCATCGGCGTCACCAGGGAAGACGCCTACTGGTGGCATGTCTCGCTGTTCGACCACGTGGTGGTCACCGATGCCTCGCAGTCCGGCGTGCGGGTGCGCAGGCGCGACAAGGCTCGCGCGCTGCAACTGCTGCGCCGGATGGTGCGTGTGCTGCGTCGCTTGCGCCGGGAACTGCCCGCCGTGCAGGCGCAGTACCGCGCCGCCATGCCGGAATTGACCAGCCGGGAGAACTGGGAGCGGTTGTACGGGATCGAGGGATCCACCGCTCCTCGCTCCTGAGCCGTGGCCGAAGCGCCCCCGAAGCCGGGTCGGGTGTCCGACCGGTCTCGGGGGCGCTGGTGTCTTCTGCGAAACGCCCTCTCACATAGGACTTCTCGGCGCAGAAGCGAGCGTCAGAGAAACAGGTCGGTGGTCAGTTCGCCGTCGCCCGGGGTGACGCGGTATTTGTCCAGGTCGGTGATGCCGTGGGCGGCGAGGACCTCGTCATCGATGAAGAAATTGCCGCTGGTCTCCTTACCGGGCGAGGTGAGCACCAGGTAGGCGGCGTCGGCGTAGATGTCGGGGGTGCGCGAGGTGGAGACCATCTCCTCGCCGCCGAGCAGGTTCTTCACCGCCGCCGTGGCGATGGTGGTGCGCGGCCACAGCGAGTTGACGCCGATGCCGTCGCCTTTGAGTTCCTCGGCCAGGCCGAGCGTGGTCAGCGACATGCCGTACTTGGCGATGGTGTAGCCCAGCGCCATGCCCGCCCACTTCGGGTCCAGATTCAGCGGCGGGGACAGGGTGAGGATGTGCGGGTTGCGCCCGGCCTTCGCTGATTCGCGCAGATGCGGGATGCTCAGCTTGGACAGCAAGAAGCTGCCCCGGCAGTTGATGTCCTGCATCAGGTCGTACTTCTTCATCGGCAGTGCGTCCGTGGGGGACAGGTCGATCGCGGAGGCGTTGTTCACCACGATGTCGATGCCGCCGAAGCGCTCGACCGTCTGGCGCACCGCCTCGGCCACCGACTCGTCGATGCGGACGTCGCCCACGAACGGCAGCACCTGCCCGCCCGCCTGTTCGAGCTCCGCGGCGGCGGTGTGGATGGTGCCCGGCAGCTTGGGATGCGGCTGGTCGGTCTTCGCGATCAGCGTGATGTTGGCGCCGTCGGCCGCGGCCCGCTTGGCGATTTCCAGCCCGATGCCGCGGCTGCCGCCGGACATGATCATCGTTCGTCCCGCTAGCGGCTTGGATCCGGGTTCCGTCATCTGACCTGCTCCTTCGTTTCCGCCGCAGGCAGCAGCCCGCGGCTGTACGCGCGCTTGCAGACTAAGCGTAAACCCGCTCGCTATGCAACTAGTTGCATAGGTGATCCGAAGAGAGGGCACCGGCCGCCGGTGCCCTCTCGAGTCAGACCGAGGCGATGAGCACGATGTTCAGCAGGAACATCACTGCGACCAGGGCCCAGACGATATACAGGAACACCATGCCCGGAGCCTTCTGCGGAACCGGTCCGATCGCGCCGTTGAGGAAGATCACCACCGGCGGCTTGTAGTAGAACCGGGTCGCCTGTCCCTCGGCGATGGGCACGGTGACGTTCGCCTGACCCATGTCGAACAACCACGGGGTGGTGACCCGGACGTGGTACTGGCCGGGCCCGACCGGGATGTGGTTCGCGCCCCAGCGGGTGTTGGGCACCCGCTGGCCGTTGACCAGGATCTTCGGCTTGGTGAGCGCGAGCATGAACGTCCACAGCGAGTACGAGGCGTCGATGGTGATGCCCGGCGGATCGGCAGGCTGACCATAACCTGGCTGACCGAACTGCTGCGGTTGCCCATACGGTTGCGGCTGCCCGAACTGCTGCGGCTGGCCGTACGGCTGCGGCTGACCGTATTGCGGTGCGGGCTGGGCGAATTGCGGCGCCGGCTGCCCGTACGGCGGCTGGCCCGCCTGGGGTTGGGCGAGATGCGGTTGGCTCGGATGCTGCCCCGCGGGCGGCGCGTACTGCGCGGGCGCCTGCGGAGGCGGGTACTGGCCGACTGGCGGCTGCTGACCGAACGTCGGCTGCCCGGGCCAGGGGCCGGGCTGCTGACCGGGTGGCGGGTACCCGCCGGGTTGACTCATCTATCCCTCCCAGATAGCGAACGATGCGAGGGGCACCCTACCGTGCCCCTCGCTCGATCAGCGGCCCGAGTTCCGCTCCTGGTACATCCGGCGCTGTTGTTTGACGATGCCTCGCCAGGCCCGCTGTCGCTCGGCCTGCAATCGCTTGTCGGTACGCGCCCGCATCCATTCGTTCTCACGGGCCAGCTTGTCGTAGCTGTCGAGCCTGCGCTGGGTCAGCTCGCCGCTGTCGATCGCCTCCCGCACCGCACACCCCGGCTCGCCGTGGTGCGCGCAATCGCCGAAACGACACTGCGCGGCAAGGGATTCGATGTCGCTGAAGGTCTTCTCGATTCCTTCGCCCGCATCCCACACTCCGACGCCGCGCAGCCCTGGCGTATCGATCAGGGCGCCGCCGCCCGGCAACGGGCGCAGTTCCCGGTGCACCGTGGTGTGCCTGCCTTTCTTGTCCGTGTCGCGCACGGAGTTGGTGGCGAAGACCTCCGCGCCGAGCAGCGCGTTGGCGAGGGTCGACTTCCCAGCACCGGAGGGTCCGAGCAGCGCGACGGTGCCGCCGAGCATCGCCGTGAGCACGTCCAGCCCCAGGCCGGTGTTCGCGCTCACCTCGAGCACGCCAGCGCCCGGCGCGACGGCGCGCACCTCGTCGAGCGGGATGTCGTCGGCCGCGTCGGCCTTGGTGAGCAGCACGATCGGCTGGGCATTGCTCTCCCAGGCCAGCGCCAGCATGCGTTCGATGCGGCCGAGGTCCACATCGCCGTCGGCGGCGGTGCAGATCAGCACGGTGTCGACGTTGGCGGCGAGCACCTGGCCCTGCGACCGGCCGGACACCGACGAGCGCACGATCGCGGACCGGCGCGGAAGTAGCCGCCGCACCGACGAGGTGGCGTCGACCGTCACCCAGTCGCCGGTGCACAACCCGCTGACCTCGGAATCCGGGCGGGGGCAGCGGACGCGGGCGAGCCCGTTCGGCGTGATCGCGTCGCATTCACTGCGATCCATGCGAATCACGCGCGCGGGTACGCAGTCTTGCTCGATCAGCGCTGCGTAGCTGGTGGAGACGGCTTCGGTCCAGCCGTAAGGGACGAGAAGGTCGTAGTCGACCATGGTGGAAGGAATCCTTCGTCGGGCGCCGAACCCGAGAAGGGTTCAGCGAGCGGAGAATGAGGGGGAGTTTCGTGTGGCGGCACGACGGAAGTCAGCTCGCCAGGACACGACAACCCGAACGTTCCTCGTCACGGTCCACACCTCCTTACCTCTCTCGCAGCTCCGCTCACTTTTGCACCCGAACCCGCTGCGCGCAACCGAATTTCCGATCCGATCGGGAAGCGCCTCTCGGATCCCGACCCGACGCGCGGGCCCGCCGGACTCAGTCGGGTTTGCCGAACTGCTCGTGGCGGCCGAGGGAGCGAAGGTGGAACCATTCGCGCAAGCCGGCCGGATCGCGGCGAGTGACGAGAAAGAACCAGGAGAAACGGACCCATTCCTGCGGAAGCAGTTTCCGCATGCCCGGCTGGGACATCAGGTAGCCCCGGTTGCGGTAGGTGAAGTAGCGCTTCACCGGATCGTCCGGGTACTGCGTGTGCATCCGGCCGCCGAGGATCGGCTTGAACTCGGCCGCGCCGTTGGGATGCAGGTACGCCGTCTGCAGGCAGGTGCCGAACGGCAGCCCGGAGCGCACCAGCCTGCGATGCACCTCGACCTCGTCACCGCGCACGAACAGGCGCAGGTCCGGCACCCCGATCACGTCGACCGCGCGCGCGGAGATCAGCGCGCCGTTGAACAGCGAGGCGATGCCGGGCAGGAAATCGTCGTCGCCGAGTTCCGAGCGCAGCCGGCGCCAGACCACGCCGCGGCGCAGCGGAAAGGCGAGGCGGTCGGGTTCATCGATATCGCAGACCACGGGTGAGACCTCGACCAAGCTGTGCCGGTTCGCGCAGTCCAGCAGCGTGGACAGCACGTCGGGGCCCTCGGGTCTGCCGTCGTCGTCGGCGAGCCACACCCAGTCCGCGCCGATGCTCAACGCGTGCAGCATGCCGAGCGCGAATCCGCCGGCGCCGCCGAGGTTGTGCGCCGATCCCAGGTAGGTGGACTCCACCGGCTGATCGCGTACCAGATCGGCGACCTCCGGCTCGTTGCCGTTGTCGATCACGATCAGGTGATCCACCGGGCGGGACTGGGAGGTGACTACCTTCAGCGACTCCGCGAGCAGTTCGCGGCGCTTGTGCGTGACGACGACGGCCACGATCCGCTGCTGCGCACCAGCGTCCGTTCCAGCGAGTTCGGTCCCGGTCGGCTCACTCATGCTGCGGCCTTTCCCGCGCGAGCGGGACCTTCCGTGGTCACGCTTCGCCGCCGCCTCCGGGCCTGACCGCTCATGCTTGATTCCGCTCCAATTCTCGCTGGTCTGTTCCGGCCCGTTCGGCTTCCATTTCACGCAGCACGGTCGCGACGTGATTCCCCGCTTCCGGCCCCTCGTAGGCTCGCACCACCTCTTCGATGCCCCCGCGCAACCGGATCTGGCCGTGGTCGATCCACAGCGCGGTATCGCACAGTTGCGCGAGGAATTCGTTGGAGTGGCTGGCGAAAACCAGGATGCCGGACCGTGCGACCAAGGACTGCAACCGCAGCCGGGCCTTCTTCATGAATTCCGCGTCGACGGCGCCGATGCCCTCGTCGAGCAGCAGGATTTCGGGATCGATCGAGGTGACCACGCCCATCGCCAGGCGCACGCGCATCCCGGTGGAATAGGTGCGCAGCGGCATGGACAGGTACTCGCCGAGTTCGGTGAAATCCGCGATCTCATCGATCTTCGACAGCATCTGCTTGCGCGTCTGCCCGAGGAACAGGCCGCGAATGATGATGTTCTCGTAGCCGGAGATCTCCGGATCCATGCCGACGCCGAGATCGAACACCGGCGCCACCCGCCCACGGATGCGCGCGCTGCCGCGCGAGGGCTCATAGATGCCCGAAAGCAGGCGCAGCAGCGTCGATTTGCCCGCGCCGTTGTGCCCGACCAGGCCGACCCGGTCACCCTCTTTCAGCGACAGGTTGATGTCCCGCAGGGCCTCGACCACGACGACGTCGGACTGATTGCGTCCGATCGCGCCGCCCGCCTTGCCGAGGAACGCCTTTTTCAGCGACCGCGATTTGGCGTCGAAGATCGGGAATTCGACCCAGGCTTCCTGGGTCTCGATACTCACACGACTCATCGGGGCGCTCCTATACCCAGTACGGTACGCGCGAACGGTACTGCTTCATGGCCAGGATCGCGACGATCCAACCCACCAGGGTGATCGCGCCGACGACCAGCCAGTGCCGCAGTTCCTGCGGTTCGCCGAGCAACGGCGCCCGGACGATTTCGAGATAGTGGAACGTCGGCACGAGTTCGGCCAGTTTCGCGCGGTCGCCGGTGATCTGCGATTGCAAGGTCTTCGTCGTCCACATGACCGGCGTCAGCACGAACAGCATCAGCGTGGTGCTGCCGAGAATCGGCGCGATATCGCGGTAGCGCGTGCTGAAGATGCCGAACACGATCGACACCCACATGGAATTGAGGAAGATCAGCGCGATCGCCGGGATCGCCATCAGGCTGGCCACCCCCAGATGGCGCCACACGCCGAACGCGGCGAGCATCACCAGGTAGATCACCATGTTGTGGGCGAAGAACAGCAGCTGCCGCCACACCAGCCGGTAGACGTGCACGCTCAGGGCCGAAGGAAGCTGTTTGATCAGGCCCTCGTTGGCGATGAAGACCTCCGAGCCCTCCAGGATGCTCGCGCTGATCACGTTCCAGATGATCAGCCCCACCGTCACGTAGGGCAGATACTCGCGCAGCGGCTGGCCGAGCAGCGCCGCGTACAGCACGCCCATCGCCACGGCCTGCAAGCCGGTGGCGATGGTGATCCAGAACGGGCCGAGCACCGAGCGGCGGTAGCGCTGCTTGATGTCCTGCCAGCCCAGCGACAGCCACAGTTCACGCTGCGCGAAGCCACCGGCGAAGTCCTGGAACGCACGGCGGAACGTCTGGGAGTCCGGCACGATCTTCGCGACGGTGGCCCCGGCGTGCAGGGTCTGCGCCTCGGGCGTGGCCGCGCTCACCGGACGCTCCTGCGAGTCGTCGCCGGACGGCGCCGTGTGCTCGGCCGATTCGGACGGCGAGCTGTCATCTGAACGCGCTTGGTCATCGGAACCAACTGAGCTCTCTTCAGGGCGCACCGCACTCGGGTCGTTGACCGAGTCGGAGCGAGCGGCAGCGGCGGGCACGGTGCACGAGACTACCCTTGCGGCTTCGCGCCACCTCGTGGCACACGCTCACAGGTATTGGCCGGAACCGCCGGTGACGTGACTCGCCTGGCCGCCGCGCGGGTCGGCGGCGTGGATGCCGGGCGGCAACGCCCCCTGGCGCATCTGTTCGAGCTGGGCGCGCGCGGCCATCTGCTGGGCGAACAGCGCGGTCTGGATGCCGTGGAACAGGCCCTCCAGCCAGCCGACCAGCTGCGCCTGCGCGATCCGCAGCTCGGCGTCGGACGGCACGCCTTCGTCGGTGAACGGCAGGGTGAGCCGTTCGAGCTCCTCCCGCAGTTCGGGGGCGAGCCCTTGCTCCAGCTCCCGCACCGAGGACGTGTGGATCTCCTTGAGGCGATTGCGGCTGGCCTCGTCCAGCGGAGCCGCGCGCACCTCCTCGAGCAGCTGCTTCATCATGGTGCCGATCCGCATGACCTTCGCGGGCTGCTCGACCATGTCGGCGAGCGATTCGCCGGAGTCGTCCCGATCGTCCGACTTGTCCTTGTTATCGTCGGTCACCACCTGTGCGGTGAAAGGCGCCTCCGATCCGGCCGCCGCGGGGATGGCCAACGGCCTGCCGTCGGGTCCGACAACGACGATGTGGTCCGGTGCCTCGTCCGAGTGCGTCATGGTCCCTATCATGTCGTGTCCGGCCCGAACGCGCTAAGCCGGTCTCCTGGGCCGGGCGTCGCGGCACGCTCCGGCGCGCGCCGCCGGTCCGCGCCGCCGCGCGGGCCTGGCGTTCTATTCTGTTCGGGTCGTGTGGTTCGGATTTCTCGAAAGTCGGTCGCCATGCTGAGTCCCAGGTCGCTGTGCTCCCGCCACGATGTGGAGGGGAACGCGGTTACACAGGCTCGTCCGCTGCCCTTAGAGTGGCCAGCATGACTTACGACGTCGCGAGGGTTCGGGGCCTGATACCGTCCCTGGGCGACGGCTGGATCCACCTGGACCCGCAATCGGGCATGCTGGTTCCGGACGCGGTGTCCCGCGCTGTTTCGACGGGTTTTCGGACTTCCTCCTTCTCACATATCGGCCGTAACGGCGCGGCGGTGCGCAGCGCGGCGATTCTGGACGCGGCCCGTGAGGCCGTCGCCGACCTCGTCGGCGGTGACCCGGCGGGCGTCGTCCTCGGCCCCGACCGCGCCGTCCTGCTGGCCTGGCTCGCCGAATCGCTGAGCTCGCGGCTCGGCCTCGGCACCGGCATCGTGCTCTCCCGGCTGGACGACGAGGCGAACGTCGCGCCGTGGCTGCGCATCGCCAACCGCTACGGCGCGCACGTGCGCTGGGCCGAGGTGGAGATCGAGACCTGCGAGATGCCGTCCTGGCAGTTCGAGGAGCTGATCGGCCCCACAGCGCGACTGGTCGCGTTGACCGCGGCCTCGCCGATCGTCGGTTCGGCGCCCGCCGTGCGGGTGGCCGCGGACCGGGTGCACGAGGTGGGCGGCCTGCTGGTGGCCGACGCGTTCGGCGCCGCGCCTTACGCGCTGATCGACATCGATGAACTGAACGCCGACGTCGTCGCGCTGAGCGCGCCGGCATGGGGCGGTCCGCAGATCGGCGCGCTGGTCTTCCGTGACCCGGCGTTCCTGGACCGGATTCCGTCCATGTCGTTGAACCCCTACGCGAAGGGCGCCGAACGGCTCGAGGTCGGTGGACACCAGTACGCGCTGCTCGCGGGCCTGACCACCTCCATCGACTTCCTGGCCGGACTGGACGAGCGGGCGCACGGCACCCGGCGCGAGCGCCTGGAGATGTCGATCACCTCGCTGCAGGACTACCACGACCAGCTGTTCGAGCACTTGATGAGCATGCTGGACTCGATTCCCGGCCTCACCGTGATCGGCCGCGCCTCCACCCGCATCCCCACGGTCAGCTTCACGCTCGCGGGCATGCAGGCGGAGAAGGTCGCGGCCAAGCTCGCCGACAACCGGATCGGCACGGTGAGCGGCGTGCACGGCGGCAGCAGGCTGCTGGACGCGCTCGGCGTCAACGACGAGGGCGGCGCGGTGACCATCGGTCTCGCGCCCTACACCACCAAGTTCGAGATCGATCAGCTCGGCAGGGCCCTGCTGGCGCTGGAGTGAGCTGGGCTCACAGCTCCGCCACCCGCAGCACCACCTTGCCGAACACCTCGCCGGAGTTCAGCAGCCGGTGCGCTTCGGCGGCCTCCTCGATAGGCAATTCGGCCGCGATGACGGGCGCGACTGTGCCGTCGGCGATCAGCGGCCACAGCTGCCGGCGCACCTCCGCCACGATTTCCGCCTTGCTGCCGACGCCGGTCGCGGGCCGCGCGCGCACGTTGGTTGCGTGGACGGTGCCCCACTTGCGCAAGAGGACACCCAGATTCAGTTCGGCGGTCACGCCACCCTGCATGCCGATCACCACGAGGCGGCCGTGGTCGGCCAGCGCGTCCACGTTGCGTCCCAGGTAGACCGCACCCATATTGTCGAGGATGACATCCGCGCCGGGGCTGCCCGCCCCCGATCGCTCGGCGCGCACGGCGGCGACGAAGTCGTCCTCCTTGTAGTTGATCAGCACGTCCGCACCGAGCTCCGCGCAGCGCGCCAGCTTCTCCGCCGACCCGGCGGTCACCGCGACGCGCGCGCCGAGCGCTTTGGCGACCTGGATGGCGTGCGTGCCGATCCCGCTGCCGCCGCCGTGGATCAACAGCAGCTGGCCGGACCGCAGGTGGGCGGTCATCACCAGGTTCGACCACACCGTCGCCGCCACTTCGGGCAGCCCCGCCGCCGCGCCCAGATCGAGGCCGTCCGGGACCGGCAGCACCTGAGTCGCGGGCACCACGACCCGTTCGGCGTAACCGCCGCCGGACAGCAAGGCGCAGACACGATCGCCGACCGCCCACTCGCGCACTCCGTCACCGATCTCGGCGATCACACCGGAGCATTCGAGGCCGAGCAGCGGGCTGGCTCCGGGAGGGGGCGGATAGTAGCCCTGACGCTGCAACAGATCGGCCCGGTTGACGCCCGCCGCGGCCACTTGGATCAGCACTTCGCCGTGCCCGGGCTTCGGGTCGTGCACCTCGGTGAGGGACATGACCTCGGGGCCGCCGGAACCTTTCAGATCAATCGCGCGCACCGTGTCATAGTGCTCCGCGCGCACCGACGGCTGTGTGCTGCCCCCCGCGTCGGCACGCCCGACCGGAACACGGAGGGAAACACTCGCGCAAACGCAATCCGGCAAGCGGCCTGCGGTGACCGGCGTCACGGACTACCGTTCCGGTGGTGAGTGGCGGCTTCATCGATTTCCAGAACGAGATCTACTTGGGTGGGCTGGGTGGTTCGACACCCGAGTGGCCGATGACCGCCGCGGGTTTGGAGTCGCTCGCACAGCAGAGATTGGATCCGGCCGCTTTCGCGTATGTCGCGGGCAGCGCGTCTGCCGAACGTACCGCCGCGGCCAATCGATCCGCCTTCGATCGGTACCGCATCCTGCCGCGGATGCTGCGCGGCTCCACCGGGCCCGGCGCACGCGATCTGTCCGTCGAAGTGCTCGGCACGAAGCTGGCGGCGCCCGTGCTCACCGCGCCGATCGGTGTCCTCGAACTGCTGCACGAGGGCGGCGAGGTGATCGCGGCCGAAGTGACCGCGGAGCTCGGCATCGGGACCGTGCTGTCCACCGCGGCCTCCTCGACCATCGAAGACGTCGGCGCGGCGGCCGGTGCGTGGTGGTACCAGCTGTACTGGCCCGCCGACGACGAACTGGCCTGTTCCTTCGTCCGGCGTGCCGAGCGAGCCGGGGCCTCGGCGATCGTGGTCACCGTGGACACTCCCACCCTCGGCTGGCGGCCGCGCGACTTGGAACAGGCCCACCTGCCGTTCCTGCACGGCAAGGGCATCGCCAACTATCTGTCCGATCCGGTGTTCCGGGCCAAGCTGCCCGCCGCGCCGGAGGAGAGCGAGGAAGCGATGCGGACGGCCATCCTCACCTGGGTGGGGCTGTTCGGCAATCACACGTTGCGGCCTGCCGATCTCGCCCGGCTGCGCGAGTGGACCGACCTCCCGATCGCGGTGAAAGGCATCCTGCATCCCGACGACGCGCGCCAGGTGGTGGACGCCGGCGCGGACGCCGTGGTGGTGAGCAATCACGGCGGCCGCCAAGTGGACGGCTCGATCGCGGCGCTGGACGCGCTCCCGACGGTGGTCGCCACCGTCGGCGACCGCGCCGATGTGCTGTTCGACTCCGGGCTGCGCACCGGTTCGGACGTGCTCGTAGCGCTGGCCTTGGGCGCGAAAGCGGTGCTGTACGGTCGGCCGTGGGCCTACGGTCTCGGCTTGGCGGGGGCCGCGGGCGTCCGGCACGCGTTGCGGGCGCTGCTGGCCGATTTCGAGTCCGCGCTCGGTCTCTCCGGATGCACCAGTCCGGCCGAGGTGAACCGCGCACTGCTGTCCACGGTGCGCTGACCTGCGAGAGTTGCCCATTTCCGCAGTTCGCCACGCATAGAATGGCCACCGTGCATCCCGAACCGAGCGGTCGCGTCCTGGCCGAGCCACGCTGGCTCACCCCGGCGCAGCAGCGCGCGTGGCGCGCCTACATGGACGGCCACCAGCGTTTGATGACGGCGCTGAATCGTCAATTGCAACGGGACAGCGACCTGACCGTCGCCGAATACCGCATCCTGGTCCTGCTCTCCGAGGCGCCCGACCGCTCGCTGCGGATGAGCGAGCTGGCCGACGGCGTGCTGTCCTCGCGCAGCAAACTGACCCATCAGATCCGGCGGCTGGAGGCACAGCAGATGGTGCGCCGCAACACCTGCCTGGAGGATGGCCGCGGCGTGCTGGCCGAACTCACCGACGAGGGCTTGCGCCGACTGCAAGCCGCCGCGCCCGGCCACGTGGAAGCCGTCCGCCGCCATTTCATCGATCTGCTCGCCCCGGCCCAGCTCGACGTGATCGGCGAAGTCTTCGGACGCGTCGACGAGGAAATCGGCAAGCACCCCGGCTGACTCGTCCGCTACGATCGTGTCCCTGGAGACGTGGCAGAGCGGCCGAATGCACTCGCCTTGAAAGCGAGCGTCGCGAGAGCGACCGGGGGTTCAAATCCCTCCGTCTCCGCCAGTGAAGGTCGCGAATAGTTTTGGACTTTCTCGACTCCGCGGAGAACACCGGTCGACCACCGGAAGCATCGGGGGGATGTCGGGGCCTCCGCCCTCGACACCCCGCTGGGAGCACTGCCTCACCGACGTACGCGGCAACTCGGGCTCGACGGTCGTGAACAAACGCGGCTTCCGCGACACCGCGATGGACGCGGCAGCCCGAACCCCCGTCCGGGCGCGACGGCCCGGAGCTGACCCGCGGTCTTCTGCGCGCCGTGGCACCTCAGTGGTGTTCCACCGCCGTCCCGGGAGCGGCGAAGGGCCGTTCAGTGTCCTACAGTGAACGGCCCCTTCCGGAAGTTCAGTGGTCGGTCTTCGAGTTCAGATGCAGGGCAAGGGCGGTGATCCAGACCCACATCGAGATGCCCGGTAGCAGGAACAGCAGGTACTTCGTGGAGGTGTCCACCACGGCTCCGGCTACTCCGTAGGCTGCCATGGAAATCGGTACCGCCCAGGTGAACCAGGCCCAGACGCGCAGCCCTCTGGCCATGAACCAACCTGCGATCAGCACGATCGCGCCGATGAGGAAGACGGAACTGGCCGTGCGAGAGGCCATCAGGAGCATCCCATGCCAGGTTGTCGACTCCGATACCGTTCCTTGCGGGAAGCCGATCACCGGGTCGGCAGTGAATAGGCCGCTACAGATATATGCGACGCCGTACAGCCCGAACAGCCGCGGCGCCCACCGTCCGGCTCGGCCGTCGCGCAAGACACGGCTGACACCGACCGCGAACAGGATCATCAAGACCCCCGCCACTCCGTAGTTGAGGCGATGGATCCAGCCGAGATCGCCGGTCGACAACACGTTGTAGCGGTGCTGCGTCGGGTCGAAGCCCGCGCGGGTCGTCGCCTCGATCGCGGTAACAGCGATGTAGAGCGGACCAGCTACTGCTCCGCAGGCCAGCAACGCACCAGTTCGAACCGCGGTCGGTGTCTTCTGCTCGATGATCATCTCTATCTCTCCGTTTCGACGCGTGCCCATACGCTAGGGCGCGCGCTGACATCGGGTATTGGAGAAATTTGACCCCTAGCCGAGCAGGTACAGATCATCGAAGCGCTGTGCTGTGCGGCTCAGGCCGACAGGTGTCGTGCCGGTGAACTCGCGGACCTCGTTGATGAGATGGGCTTGATCGAAGTAGCCGCATGCCGCGGCGAGTTCCCCCCAGTCGGGATTGTCGGCGCGCCGCGCGAGTTCGCTGAAACGCTGGAATCGCAGTATCCGGCTCAGGTGCTTCGGCGTCATCCCGACTTCACGCGTGAACACCTGGATGAACCGGCGGGGGCTGAGTTCCACGCTCGACGCCACGTCGCCGACCGTGCGACCAGGCTGGGCAAGCTGCTGAAGTGCGAACGGCATCGCGCGATGCCCCGGAACATGATCCGGCAGCCGGGACCGCAACGCTGCTGTCATGATGGCGAATCGCTCGGCCGTCGTGGATGCCGCGCAAAGGCGCTCACGCAACTCGATAGCCGAACGCCCCCAGAGTGCTTCTAGATCAACGTGTCTATCGGCGAGCTCTCCCGGTGGCGCGGCGAGAAACGGCAGCGCGCCGCCCGGTTTGAAATGGACGCCCATGGCCGAAGCGAGCGCGTGATCGTCGGAGGTGACGTGCCGGCCGTAAGCCCCTGCCGCCACTATGCCTGAGTGCGCCTGCCCATTCACCCGTACGAAGTCGTCGCGCAGGTTGACCACCAGATCCAATGTTCCGCTGGGCACCAACCGTGCCGACCCCCGAGCCGGAACATCCTCCACCGCCCAGAAGTAGGCGATGAACCGTTCAAGCGGGGCCCCGGGCCGACCCCTGACAAATCGCACGCTTCCAGGATATCGGCCCTGGTCGCCCTGCTGGAGGAACCGACAGCTCACGTGAGCTGGCCGAAAACTGACGGAGAACTCGCGGTGGACACGTAGCGGAGGCGATTCGCTCGGAACCGCGGTGGTTACAGGTTCGCGTCCGCGCCGACGTCCCTGCGGACGAAGTTCGGGCGAATATCCAGGTCGGGTGGGTCGTAGTAGCGGTGGAAGGTCGGCGTCAGCCCGGACGAGATGGGCGGGTTGATCCACGACCAGTCGGTGGGGCAGGCGCGGCCCGCGGCCTCCTCACGTTTGACGTGATCGCAGAACTGCTTGGCGACGGTGTGGTGGTCGACGATGTACACGCCGGCTTTGCGAAAACTGTAGAGCACCGCGCGGTTCAATTCGACCAAGGCCTGATCGCGCCACAGGTTGCGCTCGGCCCTGGTGTCCAGGCACATCATCTCCGCGATCAGCGGCAGCATGTTGTATCGGTTGGTGTCGCTGAGATTCCGCGCGCCGATCTCCGCCCCCAGATACCAGCCGTTGAACGGCGCGAACGGGTATGTCATGCCGCCGACCTCGAGATTCATGTCGGAGACCGCGGGTAAGGCGTGCCAGCGCAGGCCGAGACCGGCGAACCATTCGAACTCCGGATGTTCGAGTTCCACCTCCTGCGCCAGCTCTGGCGGGATGTCGAACCAGCGTATCGGCTCGTCCGGCGTGCTGATCAGCAGCGGAAGGATGTCGAAAGGCGTTCCGGCACCCCGCCACCCGAGCTTCGTCGCCAACTCGGTGAGCTCGACGTTGGCGGCGTCACCGGTCACCGTGCCGTCCCCGTTGCGATAGCCCGCGTAGCGGATGATCTGCGGGCTGACGATGCGGAACTCGCGTCCGTCCGGCTGCCGCGGCGGCCCCACGGTGATCATCGACTGGATGGCGCCGCCGTTGGTGGCCATGTGCAGGTGCTGCCAGCAGACCTCGGCCAGATCGCGCGCCGTGCGCACCCGCCGGGCGTCGAGCAATTTCAACGAGCGCCAGTGTTTGCGGCCCACGCAGCGGGCGTGATTACGCCACGCGAGTTTGGCTCCGATCAGGATCTCCTCGGCGGTCTGGAGATAGGTGCCGGTCATTTCGAGCTGCTCCAGCGCGCTGCGCCTGCGCTGGGCGCTCAGGTGCGCCAGTTCGGGCAGCCGGAAGAACTCGTCGCACTCCCGCATTCGGCGTTCCAGATCGGGAAGGCGAGTCGTGTTCGATTCGTGCTCGAGCGAGCAGGCGGGTGACACTGGATTCACGGTTTTCTCCGTCGGGCATGGATCCTGCGGTGGAACAGAAGAATCGAGCAGAGAATTCGCGCCGGTACCGCCGGCGTCGCGGGGGTCCTCGAAGGCGCACGGGGACGATGCCACGAAATAGCCTCCGCGCACGCCTCGCCGGGATGACGGAAGGACGGTCGCGGCTGCGAACCGGGCGTCCGGTCCGCATCGCGCGGCGAAGCGCGGCGCGGTGACCTCGACGCCGGCGGTGCGAATACCCGGTCATGCCCGTCCTAGTTCGATACCCGGAAAAGGCCCGGCGCTCAGCGTACGACCGGTGTGCTGATGGTGTGCCAAGATTTGCTGGATTTGCTGGATCGGCCCGAGACGCGAACCGGAACAAGCGGTGTCCAGTATCGTTGACCGGGTCTGCTTTTCGGGGGTGAGGGGTTCGCTCGTGCGCAGTGTCATCGGTATGGCCGTCACCGTCGTCGCCCTGCACATCCTCGGCTGGGGGACGCTTCTGCTGTTCGTCGCGCCGAATCACTATGTGATCGAAGGTTCGGTGTTCGGCGTCGGCCTCGGAGTGACGGCGTACACGCTCGGTATGCGGCACGCGTTCGACGCCGACCATATCGCCGCGATCGATAACACCACCCGAAAATTGGTGGCGGAGCTCGGGAAGCGGAAAGTCCAGACGGTCGGCTTCTGGTTCGCGCTGGGCCACTCCACGGTGGTATTCGTGCTCGTGGCGTTGCTCGCGTTCGGCGTGCGAGCACTGGCGGCCGGCTTGGCAGACGAGGATTCGGCCCTGCAACGCTGGACGGGGCTGTGGGGCACCAGCGTCTCCGGCGCGTTCCTCATCCTGATCGGCCTGCTCAATCTGGCGTCACTGGTGGGGATCTGGCGGGTGTTCCGGCAGCTGCGCCGCGGCGAGTACGACGAGGCGCAGCTGGAAAGGCAGCTGGACAGCCGGGGCCTGCTCAACCGGGTGCTGCGGCCGGTGATCGGCCTCGTCCGCAGGCCTGGGCACATGTATCCGGTCGGCGTGCTGTTCGGCCTCGGCTTCGACACGGTCACCGAGGTCGGGCTGCTGGTGATCGCGGGCGGCGCGGCGGCCACCGGGCTACCCTGGTATGCCATTCTGGTGCTGCCCGTGCTGTTCTCGGCGGGCATGGCGCTGTTCGACTCGCTGGACGGCTCGTTCATGAGCTTCGCCTACGACTGGGCCTTCGCCGGGCCGGTGCGCAAGATCTACTACAACCTGGTGATCACGGGGCTGTCGGTCGCGGTGGCACTGCTGATCGGCGGGCAGGAGATCCTCTCGATCTTCGCCGAGCGGCTCGAAGTGGAATCGGGCGTCCTCGCCTGGATCGGAAATCTGGATTTGGGCGATCTCGGCTTCATCATCGTCGGGCTGTTCGTGCTCACCTGGGCGGTCGCCCTCGCGGTGTGGCGTTTCGCCGGTGTGGAGCGGCGCTGGCAGGACGGTCTGGCCGCACGGTGAGCGCGGTTGTACTCCTCGACCGGACAACGGGCTTCGGCCCACCCTCGATGTCTCTGGCAGGATGGTTCGCATGCTGTGTCGCCGCGGGGTGCGGCGTTGGCTTTCCAGCGCCTTGATCAGTGCCGCACTCGTCTCCGGTGCGGTGTCCTTCGGTGCCCCGCAGGTCACGGCGGCGCCCGGCAAACCGCCGCCGGTGAATACCGGTTCCGCCGACGGCCCCGGCCCGGCCGAGCCCACCAGTAAGCAACCGTCCACACCTCGGATCGAGGGCATCGAACCGATCAATGATCGATGGCTGCGTGTGTACGTCGCCTCCCCCGCGATGAGCCGGGTGGTAGAGGTGCAGGTATTGCTGCCGCGCGACCAGTCGCGCCCGCGTCCGACCGTGTACATGCTCGACGGCCGCAGCGCAAGCCCCGACAGCAACAACTGGACCGAACTCGGGCACGCCGACCGCTTCTACGCGGACAAGGATGTCAACGTCGTGCTCACCGTCGGCGGCCCGGCCAGCTTCTACACCGACTGGCAGCAACCCGACCCGGTGCTCGGGACCAACAAGTGGGAGACGTTCCTGACCAAGGAGCTGCCCCCGCTGATCGACGCGAAGTTCGACGGCAACGGCACCAACGCGGTCATGGGCGTCTCCATGGGCGCGGAGGCGGCGATGATGCTGGCGTTCCGGCAGCCGACGCTCTACAAGGCGATCGCGGCGCACAGCGGCTGCTTCTCGATGGGCACCGACATCGGCCAGGCGCAGGCGCGCGCCGTGGTGGCCACCTACATGGGCGAGCCGGACAACATGTTCGGCAAACAGGACGACCCGGCCTGGCTGGCGCACGACGTCACCCTGCACGCGGACGCCTTGCGCGGCAAGACGATCTACCTGTCGGTGGGCAGCGGCCTGCCCGGCGTGCACGACGTACCCGGCACACCGAACGTCGACCTGCCCAGCGCCATCACGTTCGGCGGGCCGCTGGAGGCCGCCACGAACGCCTGCACCCGGCGGCTCACCGATCGGCTGCGGTCGCTCGGCATCCCGATCACCGCCCACTTCCGGGCCACCGGGACGCACTCCTGGCCGTACTGGGAGGACGAGCTCGCGCTCTCCTGGCCGACGATCGCGCCCGCGATCGGGGTCCGCTAACCCAGGAACCGGGCGAGCACCTCCGGCTCACCGGCGAAGCTCAGGAAGAGATCGTTCTCGTGCGGGTCGCCGATGGTGACGCGCACCCCGTCGGTTCCGTACGGACGCACCAGCACCCCGGCCGCCGCGCTGGCCTCGCCGAATTCGGCGCTGCGCGCCCCTAGCGGCAGCCAGACGAAGTTCGCCTCGCTCGGCGGCACCGGGTACCCCAGCGCCACCAGCGCGTCGCGCACCCGTTCGCGTTCGGTGACCAGAAGGTCGGTGCGATCCAGCAATTCGTGGCGCGACTCCAGCGACGCGATCGCCGCCGCCTGTGCGAGCCGGTTCACGCTGAACGGGATATGCACCTTCAGCAGCGCCGTGATCACCGCCGGGGCGCCCACCGCGTAACCCACCCGCAGGCCGGCCAGGCCGTAAGCCTTGGAGAAGGTGCGCAGCACAACCACATTGGGCCTCGTGCGGCCGATCTCGACGCCGTCGGGGTGGTCGGCCAGCCGCACGTACTCGTAGTACGCCTCGTCCAGCACCACCAGTACGTGCGACGGCACCGCGTCCAGGAACCGGACCAGCTCGGTCTTCCCGACGGCGGTCCCGGTCGGGTTGTTCGGGTTGCAGACGAAGACCAACTTGGTCCGCTCCGTGACGGCGGCGGCCAGCGCGTCCAAATCGTGCACCTGACCCGGCGTGAGCGGGACCTGCACGGCGGTGGCGTTGCCCACCTTGGTGACGATCGGGTAGGCCTCGAACGAGCGCCACGCGAACAGCACCTCGTCGGACGGGGACGAGCAGGTGATCTGTACCAGTTCCTGGCAGAGCGCCACGCTGCCGCAGCCGACCGCGACATTGTCGTAGCCGACTCCGAGGAACTCGGCCAGCGCCGTCCGCAGCTCGGTGACCTGATTGTCCGGATACCGGTTGGCCAGCTCGGCCGCCTCGGCAATGGCCTTGGCGGCGGCGGGCAGCGGCCCGACGGTCGTCTCGTTGCTGGCCAATTTGACCGCGCCTGGATTGCTGCGGCCGGGGGTGTACGCCGGGATCGATTCGAGGTCCGGCCGGATCTGCGCTGTCACACTCCAACCCTAATCCGCGCCGTCGCCGACCTGGTCGGCGTACCGGAAATTCTCTGGGTTATAGGCCCTCACGTGCAATTTCTACCGCAGATCGGCAACTCGCCCTACGCTGGTTTCATGTCGGGCACCTACGACGATATGGCCCCGCTGCGGGGTAGCGACCAGGAAGACGAGCGGCCGACCGGCGGTGGGCAGGTGCCCATCACCGTGGTGGAGCCGGAAGGAAACGCCCGCGGCGGGATCGTGGTGCTGCACGAGTCGCGCGAGTTCACCGGCGCGTTACGCGACCTGATGAACGCGCTGGCCGGCGAGGGATGGACCGTGATCGCGCCCAAACTCTTCCATCGGGAGGACGAAGACCCCGGCGCGGGGGTCTTCGGTGACGAGCTGTTCGAGGACTTCGACGCCTGCTTCGACTGGCTCACCCGGCGCGGGGTGTTCCCCGACACCATCGGCGTGCTCGGCTTCGATTCCGCGGGCACCGCCGCCTTCCTGGTCGCGACCAACCGTCCGATCGGCGCCGCGGTGAGCGTCGCGGCGCACGGCATCACCGAGCCGCTCACCGACCAGGCCGACGCCCTCGTGCGCGCCGCTCCCCACTTGCAGGCGCCGTGGCTCGGCCTGTTCGGCGCGGACGACCCGGCCACCCCGCCCGCCCAGGTCGACGAGCTACGCGACGCGACCGCCCGCGCCGCGGTCGCCAGCCTGGTGGTCACCTACCCCGGCCTGCACCACCGTGCCGACACCTCCGAGGCCGACGACGGGGATGCGGTCGATTCGCAGACCAGAATCTTCGATTGGTTCGACAGTAACCTGCGTTGACCAGCCGTTTTGTGATCTGGACGGTAGCTCCTGTAACCTTTCTGCTCGGCGGTTCGAAAGGACCGGTGCCCTCGAAGAGAAGGCTCCAGGAGGCGTGCCAGAGCGGCCGAATGGGACTCACTGCTAATGAGTTGTCCCTTCACGGGGACCGGAGGTTCAAATCCTCTCGCCTCCGCCACACCCGGGAAACCGGGTACAACTGAAGAACACATGCGCCCGTAGCTCAACGGATAGAGCATCTGACTACGGATCAGAAGGTTAGGGGTTCGAATCCCTTCGGGCGCACACAGGTAGAAGGCCTCTCCGGTAGCAGCGGAGGGGCCTTCTCGCATCTCTGACGACACCATTGACGCGCTGTCCTCGGCAGCGCGTCCATGCCCGTCATCGCGCCCGCTGGCCGGCGCCGACCGTGCAGGTGCCTGTCGTCACGGTGATCCAGCGGTGCCGCAGGATGCGCGGCACCGTCGCCGCCGGGCGCGCGCCGCGCCGCCTCACGACTCACTGCCTGCGCCCGATACACGGCACACAGCGCTTCCGCTTCGCACCTTGCGCTGTATCGCGGTGATGCCGGGGGTGGCGCCTCACATTCGTCCGGGCTACATCGTCGGATTACTGGAAGCACAGGGTCGGCTGCCAGGTAAGCGGCCGCCGCCGAGGAATCTCGAACGGAGACCCAATGATCTCGCATGAAGCCCAGGTCAGAGCGTTCCTGGAGAGCCGCACCGACGCACAGCGGTCCAAGGACATCGATCGCCTCATGTCCTTCTATTCACCAGACGTCGTCTATTACGATGCCGTGGCACCTCTGCGGTTCACGGGTCCCGATGAAGTGCGCCGCAACTTTGTGCGATGGTTCGACGGGTACATCGGGCCCATCGGCTTGGAAACTCACGATTTGACGGTGATCACAGCTGGAGACGCGGCTTTCGCCCACATGCTGCACTTGGACTCCGGCAAGCGTCGCGGCGGGATCGACCTGCCGATCTGGGTGCGCGAGACCGTCTGTCTGCGACGGACGGACGGTGCCTGGGCGATCACGCACGAGCACATCTCGCTTCCGGTCAACCCGGCCAATTTTCAAGTCTGGTTCGCGTGCGAAAAGGACTCGCCCGCCCGAGGTGGGGGTCGATCCATATTCGGGCTGGTCACCACCAGCTTGCTCGTGCGTCTCGGCCTGCGGCCGAAACCTTCTACCGCGCATTGATGCTCACGAGTGGCACACCACTGAGGGTCTTCTCGGGCGATGCCGCAGTGGTGTGCCACTCGCGGGTCACTTCCAGGCGGGGAGGAGCGGGAGGTCGCCGGTGAGGTCGGTGCCGGGGCTGCGGCCGAGGAGCCAGGCGGCGAGCGAGGAGGCGGGGCCGGAGATGGTGTGGGTGGGGGAAGGTCCGATGGTGGCGGTGTAGTCGGTGTCGGTGGCCTGGATGGTGAAGGCGAGTGTGGTGTCGGCCGTGAGGCGGGCGAGGTCGGCGGTGGCTTGGGGGAGGATGCGGGCGACGAAAGGGGCGGGCCAGTTGGCGGGGGTGTAGGCCGCGGCGAGGTCTACGTGGTGAATTTCGACCTCTTGCAGACGCATCCACAGGACTTCCGTCGCGGGGATGGGGCGGCCCTGGCGGGTGCGGACCTGTGCTTGCCACGCGTCGTCGGTGAGGGAACGGGCGAGGCCGAGGAAACGGGTGGCGGCGGCCTCGTTGTCGGCGAGTTGCTCGGTGAGCGGGCGGGGCGCGCCCGCCGCGATGTCGGCGTCGCGCAGGAAAGCGCTGGCGTATTGCGGGATCTCGACGCCGGTGTGCGCCCACAGCAGGAGGTTCACCAGGCTGTCGGCGTTGCGGGCCAGATGCGCGAGGACGTGGCCGCGGGTCCAACCGGGGAGCAAGGAGGGCTCGGTGACGGCGCTCTCGTCGAGTCCGCGAGTGGTGTCGAGCAGGCGGGTGGTCGCCTCGGCGACGGTGTCGAGCTGCGCGGGAGTCTGTGAGGCGGTGGTCACGGTTTCGACCCTAGCGAGGCTCGACCCGGTCCGCCGCGAACGACGGGCCGGACCAGAAAACCTTGCCTACCCGCCGACGATCGCGTCGGCCTCGATCTCGACCAGCAAGGCCGGGGTGATCAAACCTTTGATCTCGTACATCGCCGTCGCGGGACGGATCTCGCCGAACACCTCGGCGTGCGCCTTGGCGACTTCGGGCCAGCGGGCGATGTCGGTGACGAAGATACGGGTGCGCACGACGTCGGCCAGACTCGCGCCCGCCTCTTCCAGGGCGGAGCCGATGCGCCGCAGGGTCTCCCTGGTCTGCTCGCCGATGTCGTCGCCGCCGACGGCGGTGCCGCCGGGGGCCGAGGCCGTGGTTCCGCTGACCGCGATGACGTTGCCGAGCCGGACCGCCCGCGAATAGCCGACGATGTCTTCGAATTCCGAACCCGAGGAGATGTTCACGCGATCACTCATGCGCGAAAGCATCGCACGGCCCTCTGGGCGGCGACTGCCGGTCCTCCACGATGACCGCGACGGCCAGGGTGATCAACCACAGGGACATGGATCCGACCTGGATGCGCTGGGCGATGCCGAGGGCGTAGTTCCCCGGCAGGTTGTCGGCCACCAGCATCCACACCGTCGCCAGCGCACCGGTCACCAGTACGATCAGCCCGAATTCGCGCAGTACCCGCCAGCGTCGATAGCGGAACGCGGCGAGGCTGAAGGCGAAAGCGGCGACCGCGATGCCGGTGACCGCCAGCGTGCTCGTCAGCGCGTGCGGCTGATGCAGTTGCGGGAACAGTGGGCTCGGGCCGCCGCATCCGCTCTCGCCGGGCGTGCAGTCACGCAGCGGTAGCAGGACGTCGGCGATGGTCGCCGCGCCGAAGCAGAACAGCGCGATCCAGCCCACGTCGGTCGGTCGGCGCCGCGGGAACGACAGCAGCCCCGTGATGGCCGCAGGCATGAGCACGGCTCCGACGATCAGGTCCGCGGTCGCGAAAACTTCGCGGTACGGCTTTCCCTCGGCGTCCAGTTCGCTGAGGAAGGTGTCGACCGGGTCGAGGTCGATGGGCAGCAGGAACTGCAGCACCCAGGACGAATAGCACAGCCCCGCGAGTGCGATCGCCGCGGCGACCAGCACCGATACCGGTCGTACGCGCCGAACGGCGTTGTCCGAGCCACCCGTCACGTCCCCATTGTGCTGATTTCTAGAGCGCGCCGGACAGCGGCGGGCCGCACACGTCACTACCATCCGGCACACAGGGTCTTGTCAGCTACGCCCGGCACGCTGGACGACAGCTGCAACTCGAGGAGGTTCCCATGCTCGGTTTCGCGACTGCCGCCGCCGGAATCGCGGTCATCACGGTGATGGTGATGTCCGGTTATCTGGCCGCACACGCTCCGCGTTCACTGGTGCGGGTCCGGCGCCGCTGACAACGTCGCCTGGACGCGGTCGGCCGCGCTGACGGGATCCTCGTGCTCCCAGACGCGGACCACGCGCCACCCCGCCGCGGTGAGCGCCGCGTCGGTGGCCCGGTCGCGGGCCACGTTGCCCGCCAGTTTGGCCGCCCACCATTCGGCGTTGTTCTTCGGATCGGTGGCGTGCTGCGGACAGCGGTGCCAGAAGCAGCCGTCCACGTAGACCGCGACGCGGCGGCGCGGGAAGACCAGGTCGGCGCGCCTGCGCTGGCCCCGGATGGGTGCGCGGTCGACGAAGTAGCGCAACCCGCGGCGATGTAGTTCCCGGCGCAGCGCGAGCTCGGGATCGGTTCCGGTGCGCCGTTGGCGCGCCATCCGTGCGCTGGTGGCCGCGTCGGTAGCCGGCCGGTTCATGCCGCCCAACCGCCCATCCGGTCCAGATGGCTTTCCACATCGGCCAGGAAGCCCGGCGGGAAACGCAGGCTGCCCATGGTGGTGCGGCGGAGGAAGCCGGCCGTCGCACGCGCGGAGAGCAACCGCGCGTCGGTGAGGAAGCCGGCCAGATCCTCGTACGGTTCGTGCACCGGCCAGGTCGAGACCGGCACGCGATAGGCCACACCGGCATGCCCCCACGCGGCGACCGGCCACGGGGTGCCCGGCGCCAGCGGCTGATCGCCGGAGACCGGCTCGAGCGGAGCGGCCAGCCGCGCGCCCACCCAGGACGCCATCCGCACGCTCACCGCGTTACCGACCAGCTTCCAGCGGTGGCCCTTCCTGATGCCCGGCAGTTCGGTCGCGGGCGCTGTCCAGCCGGCGTCGAAGCCCTGGAGGCGTTCGGCGTCGGCGATGCCGGGCGTGACGATCTCCCCGGACGGCAGCCGCACCGCGGGCGGGCTCGCGATGCCGAGCGCGGAGCCGCCCTTCAGCGTCGGCACCGCGTTCACCGCCCAGCCGAGTCCGCGCACCCCCTCGGTCCAGTAGAAGCCGCACGGGTCGATCGCGGGATCGCCGACCGTGCGGGGCCCGGCGTCCTCGCCGAACAACACCCCGCGCGGGTCCTCGGTACGCGAGGCCAGCATCACCACCCGCTGCCTGCGTTGCGGCAGCCCGAAGGCGCGGGCGTCCACCACACGGTAGGCCCAGGTGTAACCGAGTTCGTCGAGCGCGCCGGTGATGTGCCGCATGGCCGCGCCACGCCCCAGTTGCAGCATGAACGGCACGTTCTCGATCACCAGCCAGCGCGGACCGCGCTTGCGCCGCACCAGCCGGAACACTTCGTCGACCAGACCGGAGCGCGTGCCGGTGATGCCGGCGGTGCGGCCTGCCTGCGAGAGGTCCTGACACGGAAATCCCGCCGCGACCAGTTCCGTTCCCGCCGGGATCGCCCGCAGCCTGGTGATGTCGGAATGCAGCGGCACGTCCGGGAAACGGGCGGCGAGCACGCCTTGGGCCCCGGGCTCGATCTCGCACAGCAGCTCGGTATGCCAGCCGTGCCTGCCGAGGCCGAGTTCGAGCCCGCCGATCCCGGCGAACAGCCCGACCATCCGCGCGCCCGTCAACGACCTTCCCTTTCTCGCGTCCACACCGGACGCCGCCCGCGCGCCCCGTGCCCGGGGAGCAGGTTACTCGAGTCGTCCGGGCGATCCCCCAACACGCGACCATTGCCACCGGCACCTGGTACGGTCCGCGTGTCACGCCGTGCGATCGGTGCGCTTTTCCAATAATGCACAAGGGTGGTCGCACACGGACGTGATGACCGGCCGTTCCGCCTGCGCTCCAGTGCCATCCGTGCGGGCCGCCCACGATTCTGGTGGCGCGCTCGCGCATTGCTTTTGCTCGACGAAGTTCCAGAGCGACGCTAGGGAAAGTGAGCGAAACATGCAGATGCCTTCCACGAAAAACGGACGATTTCCCTCCGTGGTGGTCACAAGCCTCGCGGCGACCACGTCTCTCGCGGGTGACGTGGATTCCACGTGGAAGGGCTTGCTCAACGGCGACAGCGGCATCGACGTCCTGGACGACGCTTTCATCGACGATTTCGAGTTGCCGGTCCGCATCGGCGGGCATCTGAAAGTTCCGCCCACGGCGTATCTGGACGCGGCGGAGTCCCGCAGGCTCGCCTATGTCGAGCAGTTGGCCGTCGTGCTCGGGCGTGAGGTCTGGCGCAACGCGGGCAGTCCCGAGGTGGACAAGCACCGTCTGGCGGTGTCCATCGGCACCGGGCTCGGTGGCGCGGAGGCGATGATCCACGCTCGGGACAAGCTGCACAACGGTGGCTACCGCAAGGTGTCGCCGTACACCGTCCAGGCCGTGATGCCGAACGGCGCGGCGGCCTGCGTCGCACTGGAACTCGGCGCCAAGGCCGGGGTGACGACGCCGGTGTCGGCCTGCTCCTCCGGCGCGGAGGCGATCGCCAACGCATGGCGGACGATCGTCATGGGCGATGCCGACATGGTGGTCACCGGCGGGGTGGAGGGCTCCATCCAGGCGCTGGCGATCGCGGCCTTCTCCATGATGCGCGCGATGAGCACCCGCAACGACACGCCGAAGACCGCCTCGCGCCCGTTCGACGCCGACCGCGACGGTTTCGTCTTCGGCGAGGCGGGCGCGCTGCTGGTGCTGGAGACCGAGGAGCACGCGAAAGCGCGCGGCGCGACCATCCATGCCCGGCTGATGGGGGCCGGCATCACTTCGGACGGCTTCCACCTGGTGGCGCCGGACCCGGAGGGCACCGGCGCGGCGCGCGCGATGACGCGGGCGATGCGCACGGCCGGTCTGGCCAAGGCCGACGTCACGCACGTCAACGCGCACGCGACCGCAACTCCGATCGGGGATACGGCGGAGGCGCGCGCGATCGGCCAGGCGGTGGGCAGTCACGCGTCGGTCTACGCGCCCAAATCGGCCCTCGGTCATTCCATCGGCGCGGTCGGCGCGCTCGAATCCGTGCTGACCGTGCTCACCGTGCGCGACGAAATAGTGCCGCCCACGTTGAATTTGGACAATCAGGACCCGGAAATCGATCTCGACGTGGTGCACGGCAGCTCCCGGCCCGGCCGGGTCGATTACGCCCTGAACAACTCGTTCGGATTCGGCGGCCACAACGTCGCGCTCGCTTTCGGCCGGTACTGACCGTCAGGTGGCCGGGACACCTGCTAGCCTTCCCGACGCTTCGTTATCGACCTGTGTTCGGTGTCATTGCACGGCCCGAGTGTCTGTGCGCTGGAAAAGGATAAGGCGATGATCGACGAAACCTTCGACGACTATCTGGACGATCAGGGCAATATCAGAATTCGGGGGGACAAGACCCTGATCGACTTCGTCGACAAGCACAGCAGGGAGAACGGCGACGACCTCGCCTACCGCTTCATCGACTACTCGCGGGAAAGGGACGGCGAATACCTGGAACTGACCTGGCGGCAGTTCGGTGTGCGTCTGCGCGCGGTGGCGGCGCGGCTGCAACAGGTCACGCAGCCGGGCGACCGGGTGGCGATCCTCGCCCCGCAAGGGCTCGACTACGTCGTCTCGCTGTTCGCCGCCGTGTACGCGGGCAATATCGCCGTTCCGCTGTTCGATCCGGAGGAACAGGGTCACACCGACCGCTTGCACGCGGTGCTCGGTGACTGCACGCCCGCCGCGATCCTCACGGTCGGTTCCGCCGCGAGCGGCGTGCGGAAATTCTTCCGGCATCTGCCGCCGCCGCAGCGCCCGCGCATCATCGCGGTGGAGGCGATTCCGGACGGTGTCGGCGCCTCGTGGGTGCGTCCGGACATCAACATCGACAGCGTCGCCTACCTGCAGTACACCTCGGGCTCCACCCGGACGCCCGCGGGCGTGGAGATCACCCATCGCGCGGTGGGCACCAACCTGCTGCAGATGATCGACGCCATCGGCGTCACCGAGAATTCGCGGGGGGTCACCTGGCTACCGCTGTTCCACGACATGGGTCTACTGGCCGTGATCCTGCCGACCGTCGGCGGCGGGTTCATCACCATCATGTCGCCGAGCGCCTTCGTACGCCGCCCGTACCGCTGGATAAAGGAACTGGCCGCCGCCTCCGACGGAGCCGGGACTTTCGCGGCCGCGCCCAATTTCGCGTTCGAGCACGCCGCGGCTCGTGGCAAGCCGAAGCCGGGCGAGGAATTGGATCTGTCCAATGTGATCGGTTTGATCAACGGCAGCGAGCCGGTGTCGGTGTCGTCGATGAAGAAGTTCAACGAGGCGTTCGTGCCGTACGGGTTGCCGGAGACGGCGATCAAGCCCTGCTACGGCATGGCCGAGGCGACGGTGTTCGTCTCCGCTACCCGGGCGCAGGACAAGGCGAAGGTCGTCCACGTCGACCGGACCGAGTTGAACGCCGGGCGGATGGTCGAGGTCGCCGCGGATGCCGACAACGCCATCGCCCAGGTGTCCTGCGGATACGTCGCGCGGTCGCAGTGGGCGGTGATCGTCGATCCCGTACACGGCACCGAGCGATGTGACGGCGAGGTCGGGGAAATCTGGCTGCACGGCGAGAACATGGGCATCGGATACTGGGGCCGCCCGGAGGAGACCGAGGCCACCTTCCGCGCCGAATTGGCCGAGCGGCTGCCCGAGGGCAGTCACGCGGAGGGCGCGCCGCCGGACGCCAACTGGATGCGTACCGGCGATTTCGGGGCCTACCTCGACGGCGAGTTGTACATCACCGGCCGGGTCAAGGACTTGGTCATCGTCGACGGCCGCAACCACTATCCGCAGGACCTGGAGTTCTCGGCCCAGGAATCCAGTACGGCGCTGCGTCCCGGATTCGTCGCGGCGTTCTCGGTGCCGGCCAACGAACTACCCGCACTGGTCTTCGAACGGGGCAGCCGCTCCGGCCTGACCCTCGACGCCGAGGACGTCTCGGAGCAGTTGGTCATCGTCGCCGAGCGCAATACCGGTGGCGGCAAGGTCGAGTCGGAGTCGGTAGCCGACACGGTGCGCGCCGCGATCGCGCAGCGGCACGGCGTCATGGTCCGGGACGTGCTGCTGGTGCCCGCGGGTTCGATTCCGCGCACGTCCAGCGGCAAGATCGCCCGCCGCGCCTGCCGGGCGGCCTATCTGGAAGGCACCCTGCGCGGCGGCCACCAGCAGCAGGCGTTCCCGGACGCGCCGCAGGAGTGGGACTCCGAGACCGCGGTCGTCGGCTAGAGCCGGGTCTCGGTCTCGTACTCGAATTCCCGGACGTCGGCGCCCACGATCTGGGCGTCGAGGTCGCCCGAGGTGCCCGTGCCGCGGAAGCGTTCCACCGCGGCACGGGTCGCCCAGCGCTCGTAGACGTTCACCCGATCGGGTTCGATCAGGTCCGCGCCGAGGCTGAAGTCGAGGCAGCCTTCGGCGGCGCGGGCGAGCGCGACGACTTCCCGGCAGCTGTCGAGGTAGCGGTCGCGATCGGTGACCCGTAGACATCCGGCGACGATCAGCATGGGGGGATCTTAGATCCGCACCGCTTGACCTCGAGTTCGCTCGAGGTTGTCGACTTGGCGAATGAGCGTGGAACCCGTCGCCGCGACGAGCGCGGATGTCCGGCGGCGGCCGGAAAATCGGTTGGTCGAAGCACGTTCCGGTGCGACCCTGGAATGTCGGACCCCGCTGCGAACATCACCGTGGGTCCCGTTCTCCGCCGCCAGTCACATATTTCGAGGGGGAGTCTTGTCTGTCGCACTGGACGTTTCGCCGGCCGAACCGGAGGCCGACAGAGCAGAGCGGCCCGCCGCCACGGGCCGCCTGCATTCGCTGCGCCGATTCTGGCCGTACCTGCGTCCGCACATCGGGATGCTGCTCGCCGCCAGCGGCCTCGCGCTGCTGTCCGGCCTGACGGCCGTCGTCATCCCGCTGATGATCGCCCGGATCATCGATGGCCCGGTCGCCCACCGCGATCTCGGGGGCGCGCTGTGGCCGGTGGCCGCGGTGCTGGCGCTCGGCCTGCTGGAAGCCGGTGGCGTGTGGGGACGCCGCTGGCTGATCGCCGCGCCCGCGACCCGATTCGAGATCACGCTGCGGGCCAAGATCTTCCGGAAGCTGCAGGCGCTGTCGATCGGCAGGCACGACGCGTGGGAGTCGGGTCAGCTGCTCTCGCGGGCGATCGACGACCTGGCCACCATGCGCCGGTTCGTCTCGTTCGCGGGGCCGTTCCTGCTCATCCACGGTGTGATCATTCCGGTCGGCCTGCTCGTGCTGATCGCGCTGAGCCCGCAGATCGGCGCCATCTTCGCGGTGATCTCGATCCCGCTGGTCATCGGCTGCATCCGGTTCGAGCGCCGGTACGCGGTGGCCTCGCGGCGTTCCCAGGACCAGTCCGGTGACCTGGCGACCACCGCCGAGGAGTCCGCGCAGGGCGTACGGGTGCTCAAGGCGTTCGGACGGGGCGCCTTCTTCGGACGCCGTTTCACCGCACAGGCGCAGGAGCTGCGGCAGACCGAGTTGCTGAAGGCGCGCCTCGACGCGACATTGTGGTCGAGCATGGTGAGCCTGCCGCAGCTGGCCATCGCGTTCGCGCTCGGCTACGGCGGGTACGCGGTGGCGCACGGCACGATGACGCTCGGCACCTTGATCGCGGGCATCACGCTGGCGACTTTCCTGCAGTGGCCGATCATCTGGACCGGCTTCTTGCTCGCCGAGCTGAACGACGCGCGCACCGCGGCCGACCGGTACTGGGAGATCATCGACACCCCCGTCGACATCACCGACCCGGCCGATCCGGTGGACCTGCCCGAGCGCATCCGCGGCGAACTGCGTTTGGACGCGGTGCGATTCGCCTTCCCCGACGCCGAAGAAGAGGTGCTGCGGGAGGTGTCGCTGCGGGTTCGTCCCGGCGAGACGGTCGCACTGGTCGGCGCGACGGGAAGCGGTAAGACAGCGCTGCTGAACCTGATTCCGCGCTTGTACGACGTGTCCGGCGGCGCGATCACCATCGACGGCATCGATATCGCGACGATGCGCGTCGCCGACCTGCGGTCGCTGGTCTCGGTGGCGTTCGAGGACCCGGTGTTGTTCTCCGCGAGCGTGCGGGAGAACGTCGCGCTCGGCGATCCGGCTGCCACGGACGCGGATGTGCGCCGGGCTCTGGAGGTCGCGCAGGCCACCGAGTTCGTCGACGACCTGCCTTGGGGCTTGGACACCAGGATCGGTGAACAGGGCCTCAGCCTGTCCGGTGGCCAGCGGCAGCGACTCGCGCTGGCCCGCGCGGTGCTCACCGGCGCGGGCGGGGGCGAGGGCAGCCGGATCATGGTGCTCGACGATCCGCTGTCCGCGCTCGACGTGGAGACCGAGGAGCGGGTGCAGGCCCGTCTGCGTACGGTGCTGGCCGACGCGACGACGCTGCTCGTCGCGCACCGTCCGTCCACGGCGGCGCTGGCCGACCGGGTGGCGGTGCTCGCCGACGGCCGGATCGTCGCCGAGGGAACCCACGACCAATTGCTGCGTACCAGCAGAAGCTACCGCGAACTGATGGGAGGTGAGCAGCTGTGAGCCTCACGACCACCGAAACGAAAGACGAAGCGCCGGAGGCACTTCCGGAGCCCGGGGAACAAGCGGCCGACTGGCGGGGCATCGCGGGCGAGGACAAGGAGGTCACCGAGACCGGGAATCTGGTGCTGGCCGGACGCTCCCGGCGGCTACTGCTCGAACTGGTCAAGCCCTACCGCAAGCTCACCGCGCTCGCGCTGGTGCTCATCGTGCTCGACAACGTCGCCAAGGTGTCGGCGCCGCTGTTCGTCGCGCACGGCCTGGACACGGGCATCGCGCGCGGTGTCGAGGGGAACTGGGCGCCGCTGGCGTGGACCGTGACGGGTTACCTCGGCTCGGTCCTGATCAGCGTGATCAGTACGTACTCCTTCCTGCGGGTGTCCGGCAGGCTGAGCCAGAGCGTGCTGTTCGACCTGCGCGTCCGCGCGTTCGCGCACACCCAGCGGCTCAGCGTCGCCTTCCACGAGAAGTACACCTCGGGCAAGGTGGTGGCGCGGCTCACCGGCGACATCGAGACGCTGCAGGAGCTGCTGGAAAGCGCGCTCAACCAGGCGCTGAGCGCGATCTTGTCGGTGGTAACCATCGCGGCGCTGCTGATCTACCTGGATCAGGCGCTCGCCGCGATCGTGCTGACCGGATTCGTACCGCTGGTGCTGGTCACCCGTTGGGCGCAGCGCAGGCAGCGTGCGGGCTACCGGCGTACGCGCGCCGCGATCGCCAAGGTGGTCGTGCAGTTCGTCGAGTCGATGGGCGGCATGCGGGCCGTGCAGGCGTTCCGCCGGGAGCAGCGCAACGAGTCGGTGCTGGCGATCGAGGACGCCGAATACCGCCGGGCGACCACCGCGGCCATGCGCGGCATGGGTGACTACGCAGGCCTGACCAAACTGCTCGGCAACCTGACCACCGTGATCATCATCGTGGTCGGCGCCTGGCGGGTGATCGAGGGCGATCTCGCGGTCGGTGTGCTCGCTGCCTACCTGCTGTACCTCAACGAGTTCTACGGGCCGCTGGACGAGCTGGCGCAGGTGTTCAACGCCTACCAATCCGCGGCGGCCGCGCTGGAGAAGATCTCGGGCGTGCTGGAGGAGGAGCCGTCGGTGCCCGAACCGGCGCGGCCGGTGGCGCTGGACAAGGCGTCCGGCGCGGTGCGGATGGAGGAGGTGTGGTTCGGCTACTCGAGCACGCCCGCCGCGGACGCCGACCACGCGCCGACGCCGGTAGCCGATGCCCCGGCAGGGGTGTCCACCGAGCCGGACAAGCCCGATCGCCGGACGCGACCGGTGCTGCCGGAGTTCACCCTGGACATCCCGGCGGGGCAGGTGATCGCGCTGGTGGGTGCGACCGGCGCGGGCAAGTCGACGCTGGCCAAGCTGCTGACGCGGTTCTACGACCCGTCCGGCGGCGCCGTCACCTTGGACGGCATCGACCTGCGCGATCTCTCCGACGTCGACCTGCGCCGCAACGTGGTGATGGTCACCCAGGAGTCGTACCTGTTCTCCGGGTCGGTGGCCGACAACATCCGGTTGGGCAGGCCCGAGGCCACCGACGCCGAGGTGTTCGCGGCGGCGCGCGCCGTCGGTCTGTACGACTTCGTGCAGGCGCTGCCCGAGGGCTTCGCCACCGACGTGCGCAAGCGCGGCGGGAGGCTCTCGGCGGGGCAGCGGCAGCTGGTCGCGTTCGCGCGGGTGTTTCTGGCCGATCCCGCCGTGATCGTGCTGGACGAGGCCACGTCGAGCCTCGACATACCGAGCGAACGGCTGGTGCAGCGGGCGCTGGAGACCGTGCTGCGCGGGCGTACGGCGGTGATCATCGCGCACCGGCTGTCCACGGTGGCCATCGCGCACCGGGTGCTGGTGCTCGAGTCCGGCCGGATCGTCGAGGACGGCACACCGGATGCCCTGATCGCGGGGACCGGGCGGTTCGCAGGCCTGCACGCGGCGTGGCGGGAGTCGCTGGTGTGATGAGCGGCGGTTGTACGGGCCGGGGCCGGGTGTCGCTTACGGTAGATACGTGACGACCCCAGCCCCCGACCCCGAGAGCGCCGCCGGGAGCCCGCAGGAATCCCGGTGGCCGGCGATCCTCACTTGGCGCGCCCACGACGCGACGCGCATGGAGTCGGTGCGGGTGCAGCTCAACGGCAACCGCATCCGCGCCGCCGGGCGCATGATCGGCGGCGCGAGCGCCGACCACCCCGCGTTCAGCGCGTCCTACGACCTGGTCACCGACGAGAACGGCGTGACGAAGCGGCTGTCGGTGCGCACCACGACGGCCGCCGGTGAGCG
This sequence comes from Nocardia sp. CY41, assembly GCF_009829325.1. Lineage (GTDB taxonomy): Bacteria > Actinomycetota > Actinomycetes > Mycobacteriales > Mycobacteriaceae > Nocardia. Next base: position 134,149 of record NZ_VUOS01000020.1, on the reverse strand, counting down.
GCATGCCTCGATCGCCCGCGACGAGGAGGACTACTGGCTCGTCGACGCCGGCGGCAACCATGTGCGCTCCACCTTCGCCGGGGCGCTGGACGTGGACGTGGTGCTCAGCCCGTTCTTCAATACCTTGCCGATCCGCCGCTACGACCTGCAGCACGCGGTCGAGGACAGGCAGGTCCCGGTGGTGTACGTGCGTCTGCCCGATCTGCTCGTCCAAGAGGCCACGCTGATCTACAGCAGCGCCGCCGACGGCATCAGCGTGCTGTCGCCGGTGTCCAGCGCGACCGTCACGGTGGATGCCGACGGATTCGTGCTGGACTACCCGGGCCTGGCCGAACGCATCTGAGGCGGCACCGCGGGTACGCGAGTCGACGCTTTCGTGCCGAGGAGTTCCGAGGCCCGGGTAATCGCACCGACGCTCGGTGGGGGCCGCCGACGGCAGCGCGGAGCCGACACTCGCGGCCGAGCTCTTGGTCCGCAGCTACTCGACGGGGGAGTGTCGCCGCTCGTTCTCGCACAGTTCGACGCATACGGACCGGCGCTGAAGGGAACGTGGCAGTCGCGAGGTATTCACTCACGATCAGCGGCGGCCGGGCCCGACTCCGGCAGGTCGGGGAGTAGACGGTTCTCGCACGGTCAGTCCAGGCGGGTGATGACCCCGCCGCGCTCGCCTGCCGCCCGCAGGTCTGCCAGCCAGTCGTGGTCGCCGGGCCGGATGCCGGTGATCTCCCAGCGCCGCGCGGACTCGTAGCGCCGGCGCGCGTCGTGCCCGGCTTCGACCAGATCCGCGAGGGATTGCTTGTCGCGCAGGTTGTCGCGCGCCGCGCCGAGCACGGTGAGTGCGTCGTCCAGAACTTCCAGTAGCGCCGCTGAATTCGGTTCGCAAATCGCGCGAACCAGATCGGGCGCGGTACCGGCGACGCGGGTGCCGTCTCGGAACGACCCGGCCGCGAGCCCCAGCGCGAGATCACCTCCGGCGGCGCCCACCAGAGCCAGTGCCTCGGCGAGTACATGCGGCAGGTGGGAGATGCGGGCTACGGCGCGATCGTGTTCCGCGGCCACCACCGGCACCACCACCGAGCCACAGTCCAGCGCCAGCCGCACCACGCGGGCCCACGGGTCGGCTCGCGTGCCCTGGTCGACGCCGACCGCCCACACCGCGTCGCGGAACAAATCCGGATCCGTCGCCGCCCAGCCTGATTCGGACGTACCGGCCATCGGATGGCCGCCGACGTACCGCTGGGCGAGACCGTGCTCGCGCACGGCCGCCGCGACCGGCCCCTTCACGCTCACCACATCCGTGATGGCGCATTCCGGCGCGTAGTCTGCGATCGCCGAGAGCATGTGGTCCACTGCGGGCATCGGCACCGCGACGACGATCAGCGCGTCGGTTTCCGCGGCCCGCCGCAGCGCTGCCTGCAGGTCTTCGATGACGTCGAATCCGTCGGCGCGCGCGGCCCGCGCGCCCGCCGCCGATCGGTTGTAGCCCCAGCCGTCGTAGTCCGCGGCGACGGCCGCGCGTAATAGCGACCCACCGATCAAACCGGTCCCGAGGACGCATACGGGAGCTTTCTTCGCCGAAGTCACCGGAACAGATTCGCATACGACTTCAACATTTCCCCTCGAGCCGACTACCGTTGCGGCCATGGCAGCACAGCGCTCGGGCACGAACAGGGCGGCGTCGGACGATTACGACGACGTGGAAGGGTTCGCAGTGGCGGTTGTCCGCGAAGAAGGCAAATGGCGGTGCAGTCCGCTGAGCCGGGACGCCCTCACCGATTTGTCCGCCGCGGAGAGTGAGCTGAAAGCTTTGCGCAGCTCCGGAGCGGTGTTCGGGTTGCTCGACGTCGACGACGAGTTCTTCATCGTGCTCCGGCCCGCGCCGAGCGGAACCCGGATGCTCGTCTCGGACGCCACGGCGGCGATCGATTACGACATCGCCGCGGACGTCCTGGAGGCCCTCAACGTGGAAATCCCCGATATCGATCCGGACGAACTGGACGACGTGGAGCCATGGGAAGAGGGTGACCTGGGTGTGCTCGCCGATCTGGGCCTGCCCGAACCGGTGCTGAGCGTCATCCTCGCCGAGACCGATCTCTATCCGGACGAGCAGCTCGGCATGATCGCCCAGCGCCTCGGCTTCGCCGGAGAATTCGCCGCGGTACTGGACAAGCTGCCGCGCTGACGTGGGCGTTCTCCCGGACGACCCGATCCCGTCGGACGCCGACATGGTGCGCGCCGCCATCGGAGCCGCCACGGCCGCCGGAGCTCGTGACGTGCCGGTCGGCGCGGTGGTATTCGACTCCACCGGAAAGGAACTCGCGCGGGCCGCGAACGCCCGTGAGGCGCTCGGCGATCCGACCGCGCACGCGGAGATCCTGGCGCTGCGCCGGGCCGCCGCGGTCCACGGCGACGGCTGGCGGCTGGAGGGCGCCACCCTCGCCGTCACGCTGGAGCCGTGCACGATGTGCGCGGGCGCGCTGGTGCTCGCGCGGGTCGGCCGCCTGGTCTTCGGCGCCTGGGAGCCGAAGACGGGCGCCGTCGGGTCGCTGTGGGACGTGGTGCGCGACCGTCGTCTCAATCACCGGCCCCAGGTGCGCGGCGGCGTGCTCGCGGACGAGTGCGCGGCGTTGCTCGACGAATTCTTTCGCACCCAGCGCTGAGCCCGCAGGTCAGCACGCGATTTAGTGATCCGGCGACGGTCCGGTATGGTTGTCGGCGGTGGCGTGTCCGAGCGGCCTAAGGAGCACGCCTCGAAAGCGTGTGAGGGGTAACCCCCCTCCGAGGGTTCAAATCCCTCCGCCACCGCTCCAGCCCCTCATCTGTTCGCGCAGGTGAGGGGCTTTTTCGATCGGTCGAAGGACGAGTGCGTCAGCAGCCGAAGGAGGGCGATGCGGTGACCGAGCCCGACCACCGCTACTGGATGAACCGGGCCATCGAACTCGCGCGCCTGTGCCCGGTGGCCGAGGGCGCATTCTCGGTGGGCGCGGTGATCGTCGCCGATGGCGTGGCGATCGCGACCGGCTATTCCCGCGAGTCCGACCCGAAGGAACATGCCGAGGAAGCCGCGCTCGGCAAGCTGGACCCGGCGGATCCGCGGCTGGGGCGGGCCACGCTCTACAGCACGCTGGAACCCTGCTCGGAACGCGGGACGAAGGACCGGTTGCCGTGCACGGATCGGGTCCTGCAGGCCGGCATCCCGGTGGTGGTCATCGCGTGGCGTGAGCCGTCGACGTTCGTGGTGAACTGCGTGGGCGTGGAGAAGTTGCGGCAGGCCGGGGTCACGGTGGTGGAGCTTCCGGAACTGGCCGAGGCGGCGAGGTCGATGAACCGCCACCTCGACCTGTCCTGAGCGGCTCAGTCGTAATCCCAGTACTGCAACCAGCGCACCGACGCGAACAGCAGCAGCGTCAGCGCGTAGAGCACGACGACCACCGCCGCGCCCATGACGCTGACCCGCGGGCTCGCGCCGTCGATCGGATCGAGCCAGCGGCGGAACCAGCTCGCGACGGCGGGCGAGAGAAAGTAGCTCATCAGGCCGACGCTGATGATCTGGCTGAGCCACAGGGCCAGCCACGGTGGCGCTGCGAGCCGGTCGAGCACCGGCCCGAGGAAACGCGACAGCACCATTACCGTGGGATACAACACCAGCAGCACCATCATGGCGGTCTTCCACGTCGGCGTCATCCTGGTCTCGCCGCCGACCGTTCGCACGGTCGAGCCGAACGGCGTGGTGTGCGCGTCCATGGTGAAGTCCTCGGTCAATTTCGCGCGCAATTCCGGTAAGGCGGCGGCGCGTTCGTCGGAGCGCAGCCATTCCGACAATTGCCGTTCCGTGCGGAATCGGAGTACCGAGAACCAGCGTCCGCCGTCCGACGGGAACAAGGCAGCGCCTTCGAATCCGGGGAACTTCGAGCTCACCGCGACCAGTCGCGCCTCGGTCGCCTCGAATTCGGCTTCCTTGTCGTGCGCCACGCTGTGCCGGAAAACGCCGATGCCCGGCGGCGGCGACTCGCCTTCCACGAAGATCAGATCCGAACTCTTGCAATGGAAGCCGAGCGCTGCGCCGTCGGACAACGCGCCTGCTCGTTCGGCCGAGTCGAGGAATGCGTGCAGCGCTGGTTCGGATCGGAATGTGACGCTGAAGCCATGGTCGAACAACGGATCTCCGGTGACCGCCACGGACGAATTCACGAAACCGTCCATAGCGCGGGCTGTTTCGGCCATCAGCTCCAGCCATTCCCGGAAAGCCGCGTCGCGCGCCGGTCGGTGGAAGACCGTTACGGCGGTGGCGGCGGCGTCCATCGGGAACTATGCGGCGTCGACGCGACGGCCCCGCACGTAGACCTCGGTGATCGCGGGCTCGCGAATACCCATCAGCAGCGCGAACAGCGTCTGATCCCGAGCCAATGTGGGGTCGTCGGAACGAATGCCGTATGCCAGCGTGCTCTCCAGCGCCGGAACGCGCGCTGGTTCGATCACGAGGAAATCGGCTTCCTTACCGATGTCGAAGTTCCCGAACCGATTCTCCATATCCAAGGCGCGCGCCCCGGCCAGCGTGCCGGTGAACAGCATTTCCGCCGGGTGCATCGACACGCCGAGCTCGCCCGGCTCGGAGATGTGCACCTTGAACGCGGCCGACAGCACCTGCGGGATCAGCCATTCGTCGCCGCCGCCGTAATCGGTGCCCGCGGCCACGGTGACGCCGGAGGCGAGCGTCCGCTTCCACGGCATGGTCCCGGAGCCGAGGAACTGCTGCGACACCGGGCAGTGCGCGACCGACGTGCCGGTCTCGGCCATCCGCCGCAGCTCGGCGTCCTGACAGTGCACGCAATGGGCGAGGATGCTGCGCCTGCCGAGCAGGCTTTTGCCGCCCGCCGCCGATCCCGGCAGGAATTTCCCGTCGTAGGTGTCCAGGTAAGTCGTCACGCCGTATGCCTGCTTGGTGCTGTCGACTTCGCCGGTGCCCGGGCGGTTGTTCTCGTTGAGGTGGGTGTGGAAATAGACGCCGCGCTCGCGCACCGAATCGTAGAGTTCGCCGAGGTTCTTCAACGTCGCCCGAGTGACCGCCAGCGAGAACCGCGGGACGATCGCCACGTGCAATAGCGCGGTGTCCACGTCACCGGTGTCGGCGGCGTGCCACTTGCCGATCTCCTCGTCGGTCAGGCGAATGGCGTCGTCTTCGGAGGTGATCAAGGGCGCCGCAGCGGGCTCTCCCGTCGTTTGGATACCGCGGCCACCGACCATCCGCAGACCGCGCCGCCGGGTTTCGGCGAACAGGGCGTCTTGCGCGTACGGGAATGCCGAGCCGAAGACCATCGCCGCCGTGGTGCCCGCCGCGATGCGGCGCGAACAGAATTCGGCAGCCGCGCGCTGCGCGAATTCGGGGTCGGCATATCGGGATTCGGCGGGATAGATGCACGATTCGAGCCACTCCAGCAGCTGACCGCCGCCGTAAGCGTCCCCCGCGAAGGCCTGGGGGAAATGAATGTGGGTGTCGACGAATCCGGGAAGCAGGAATCCGGGGCGATGATCGAACACCTTTTCGGAGCCGTGCTCGGCCGGGAGATCGGAGCGCGGTCCACAGAATGCGACACGGCCGTTGTCGTCGATTGCCAGCGCGCCGTCGGGGACGTCGACCAGCGCGTCGGACACAGTGCCGGCAGCGGGACTTCCGGCGATGTGAAAAATGTGCCCCAAGTGGACTTGGCTCACCATTCGAGGAGAACACACATCGATCCGGGACGCGAGCGGATCGCGCGAAATGAGATCAGAGGCCGCGTGAGAACAATGTCACTGGTGGCGGCATTCGGTAGCCGGCGAGTTTGATGAATCGAGCGCTCACGCCGCGCTGCCTGTCCTCCAGTGGTCCCGCTCCGACGGTGTTCATCATGCGGTTGATCACGTTGAAGCAGGTGCCCACCCAGACGGCCTCGTCGAACGCTTCGCGGGACACGCCCGCCAGCCGGACCAGCGCGGCGTCCTCGGGGGTCAACGCGTCGGGGTCACGAGCCATCTTCGCGAGGAAATCGAGCATGACGCGCGCCTCGGGGCGCAGCGGGGAATCCGTGCCGCCGGCCAAGGCGCGGGCCACCACGTCGGCGTCGGCGTACGCGCCTGCGATCGCCTCGTGCGAGGTGGCGCAGAACGGGCACTCGTTGGCCTGGGAGGTGTGCGTCGCGAAGATCTCGCGTTCGGCGACGGTCCAGTACGACGGGCCGCGCATGACCTCCTGAATCAGCTCCGACAGCGGAGATCCGAAGAACCTGTGCCGGTAGAACAGCACCTTCAGCACCGCGGGGACTTCCACGCGACTGAATCGCCGCATGGTCCACAGCACGAGTCTGGTGGGCCGGTCGTGGCCGGATCGCACTGCTTCCAGCCACATCTCAGTACCCCTCCCACGCCAGACGAGCCGCGCGCAGGCGCCGGTCGGCGGCACCATAGGCGGCCACCGCGGTCGCCTCGAAGATCTCGTCGTCGGTGTGCCCGGCCGCTGTCAGCGCCGCGATCTCCTGCTCGGTGACCCGGTAGGACCGGTCGGCCACCAGGTCGCCGAAGGCGGCGAGTTCCGGCGCGACGTCCTGGCCGGAGTCGGCGGTCCCGGCGGCCCGGTCGCGCAGGACGCGGCGGACCTCGCTCGGCAGTCGTCCCGGCGCGGACGCGAGGTGCTCGCCGAACCGCCGCCATCGCTCATCCATCGAGGCACGCATGGCCTCATTCTGGCCGACGACCGCCGCCTTCGCTGGAAATCTCAGGGGCGCAGCGGTTACTGCTCCCGTTCCTGGCGCAGCACCACCTTGCGTCCGTCGAGGTCGACACCGACCAGCGGGGGCGCACCCTCGTCCTGCTCCTCGCGCAGCATCGACACCGATTCGCGATGATCCAGCTCCATGCGCTTGGTCGCGTAGAACAGCGCGGTGAACTCGTCGGTGAAGGTGCCGGAGATCGGTGTGCGGCGGCGTCGGCGGCGTTTGTTCACGGTGAGCTCGTAGACCGCCACCAGCACCAGCAGTATGACCCACCCGGGAATCCACCACTGCAACACCGCCGCCATGCCTGCCGAAGCTACCAGCCGACGCCCCCGCCGCCCCTGCCGAACGGCACGGAAAATGGGCCGATTCGCGACGGGTAACCGGCGCGATCGCGGGTATACGCCCGATACGGAAAGTGCGGGAAGGACGCGATGCCAGATGCGCCGTCGGACAATCCGCGCGGGAACGATGCGCGAGAGAAACATGAGAATCGGAAGTGTAATCGTCTTGATCTGGTTGCTGATCGGCGTGATCGCCGCGGCACAACGCCACTATTTCGACAGTGGACCGGTCAACTGCGCCGGTTTCGGCACCATCGCCGTCACTGTCATCGCGGGACCGCTCAACTACATGGGCGTCAATCCGAAGGTCGCGGATTGTAATGTCCCGCAACCAAGTCCGTAGTTCGATCGAGAGAACGACGACGGCCGGGTGGCATGCCACCCGGCCGTCGGCTTTGCGTCTGTGCGGACTGTGAACCAAATGTTTGCTATGTCCGATGTAATCGCTGCTGAACAGGGTTCGTCGGGGTAACTGTCGGTATGGCCGGGTATCCCCCCTCGACGGGGGCCACGGAAGGAACCGATGAGATGCGCGATTACGAACGTCGTGGGCGTGATTACGATCGTCGTGCGCGTGCCGGGCGCGGCCCCGGCGTAGGCTCCCGGCTGCTCGGGTTCCTGCTGCTGGCCTGGCTGGCGGTCGGGTTGCTCGCGGCCGGTCAGCGACACTATTTCGACAGCGGCCCCCCGCTGAACTGTGCCGGTTGGGGCACGATCGGACTGACCGCCGTGGCGGGCCCCCTCAACTACGTCGGGGTGAATCCGCGGGTCGGCGACTGCGAACTCCCGCAACCCAGCCGGTGAAACGCACTCGGCCCCGCATCCGGACGTCGGATGCGGGGCCGAGGCCGCCGGATCAGTTGACGCCGACCGGCACCTTCGCCGTCTCGGCCGAACGCTGCTGCAGCTCACGCAGCTTCGAGCCCTCGACGTCGATGTCGGGCAGGATGCGGTCGAGCCACTTCGGTATCCACCACGACCACTTGCCCATCAGCACCAGCAGCGACGGGATAAGCACCATGCGGACGACGAACGCGTCCAGCAGCACGCCCACCGCCAGCGCGAAGCCGAACGACTTCGCCGTCACGTCGGTCTCCAGCAGGAACGAACCGAACACCGAGATCATGATGATCGCCGCCGAGGTCACCACGCGTGCGCCGTGGTGGTAACCGGCGACCACCGCCTCCTTGGCCGACTTGCCGTGCACGAACTCCTCGCGCATCCGGGTCACCAGGAAGACCTGGTAGTCCATCGCCAAGCCGAACACCAGGCCGATCAGCATGATCGGCATGAAGCTGACCAGCGGATGCGGATCCTCGATCAGGCCGAGCTTGCCCTCCTGGAAGATCAGCACGGTCGCGCCGAAGGTCGCGGCCATCGACAACAGGAATCCGAGCGCCGCGGTGAGTGGCACCAGGATCGACCGGAACACCAGGATCAGCAGCACGAACGCCGCGCCCGCCACGATCGCCAGGTAGGGCACGATCTTGCTGAGCAGCACGTGGTCCACGTCGGCGTAGATCGCCGTGGTGCCGGTGATGCCGTACTCGATGCCGTACTCGGCCTTCAGCTGGCCTTCGGCCTCCCTGGCGTCCTGCACCAGGTCCTTGGTGGCCTGGTTGTTCGGCCCGGACTTCGGCACGCCGTCCAGCAGCGCGCCCTGCTGGTCCTGGCTCCACTGCGGCTCGGTCACGTAGTCCATGCCCGGATAGGACGCGAGCTTGTCGCGCAGCGCCTTGACCGCGGCATCCCGGTTCTCGGCGGGCACGGCGCTCAGATCCACGGCCACGTTCAGCACGCCGTTGCTGCCCTCGCCGAAGCCCTCGGTGCGCAGCTCGTAGGCCTTCCGGATGGTGGAGGTCTTCGGCATGCTGTCGTCGCCGGGTAGACCCAGGTTCAGGCCGGCCGCGGGAGCGGCGAGCGCGCCGAGCACCACGACGCTCAGCACCAGCGCGACCCACGGCATGCGGCCGATCAACCGGCCGAAGCGCATGCCGTTGGTCACCGAGTTGTCGTCCTCGGGATCGTGCTGGGCGACGACGGGCAGCTTCGGCTTGAACAGGAAGCGGCCGAACGCGCCGAGCAGCGCCGGCATCAACGTGATCGCGGTGAGCACCGCGAAACCGGCGGCGATCGCGCCACCGAGGCCCATGAAGGTCATGAACTGGACGCCGACGATGCTCAGGCCCGCCAGCGCGATGATGACCGTCAGGCCGGCGAACACGACGGCGGAGCCGGCCGTGCCGAGCGCGGTACCCGCCGCTTCTTCCGGCGCGTCCTGGACCGCGAGTTCATGCTTGTACCTGGACACGATGAACAGCGCGTAGTCGATGGACAGCGCGATGCCGATCATCGAGGCGAGGAAGGTGGTGAAACTCGGGATCTCGATCACCGAGGTGCCGAGCATGATCAGCGAGGTGGCCGCGCCGAGACCGATGATCGCGGTGACGATGGGCACGAACGCCGCGACGATGGCGCCGAACGCGACGATCATCACGACCAGCGCGACGGCCATGCCGATCATCTCGGACTTGCCGCTCGGCGCTTCCTGCTTCTGCGCGATCGAGCCGCTCATCTCGACCGTGAGTCCGGCGTTGCGCGCGTCGGCCGCGACGTCGTACGCCGCTTCGCGGTGCGCGTCGGTGACGTCGGTGAACTTCGCGATGGTGAACGGGACGTTGATCACCGCCACGGTCGCGGGCGCGGTCTTGCTGAGCACGTTCAGCGGGGCGCCACTGCACTGCGCGGGGTCGGGGGCGGTCAGGCAGCCCATCTTCTCGGTCGCGTCGACCGGGTTGGTGATGGGCTTGCTGTGATCGACGATGTCGAGCCGGCCGAGCTTGGCGATGAACGCTTCCAGCGCCGCGCGGTTGGCCGGATCGGTCAGTTTCTGTCCCTCCGGCGCGGCGGCGACGTAGGTGCCGGTGACCGCGTCGAACTTGAACGCGGCCGAGGCGCCGGGGAAGTGCTTGTCGAGGATTTCGTTGGCGCGTTCGGAAGGCAGGTCCGGCATGCTGAAGTCGTTGCTCATCGGCTTGCTGAGCTGTGCTCCCAGACCACCGAGGAGCACGAACAAGACGAGCCAGACGGGAAGGACTATCCATTTCCGGCGGAAGGCGAACTTCCCCCATCTGTACAGATAAACGGACACGAGTGGTTACTCCTAGCGATGACTGGGATCGTGCTGGGTCTGCGTGTAGACAGCACTCGCGGAAGTACCCTGCCTGCCTCCGCCTCCACTGACGCTTTCTGCCTACCGTGCGGTAGGTAGACTACCCAGGAGCTAAGCGGAGGTACAACCTCTATTCTGCGGGCGACATTCGCTCGATGCGAAGGTGATGAGAGGATCATCGAATGGCTGTGCGTGACACACCCGGCGCTGTCGCCGCAGGTGGAGGCACTAAAAGCGCGATTCGGGACGCTGCGGTGAAGCTGTTCGGAGCCAAAGGATTCGAGCAGACCAGCCTGCGCGAGGTCGCGGATGCGGTAGGAATCACAAAGGCGTCGCTCTACTATCACTACGCGTCGAAGCTCGATCTGCTATTGGCGATCATCGATCCGATCGTCGATCACATGCGTTCGGTCGTGGACGATCTCGAGCGGATGCCGCACGACGCCGAGAGCATCCGCCAGGTCCTGCGGACGTATCTGCGCGGCCTGATCCATCACCGTGACGCCGGAGCGCTGGTCGTGCGCGACACCGTCGCGATCATCAACGCCATGGCCGACCGCTATCCGGATCTGATGGACGCCAGCCAGGCGCTGCGCGAATGGCTGGCCGGGCCGGACGCCACCGAGGAGGCGCAGTTGCGCGCCTGCGCCGCGCTCGAGGTGATCGGTGTGGCGCTGGTGTCCAAGGAACTCGTGCCTGGCGCGGACGATTCGCTGGTGGAATCGTCACTGCTGGATGCCGCGACCTGCGTGCTGGCAGGTGGCGGCGCGTAGATTCGACGTATCCCCTCGACGCCAGGAGTCGCCGCTGTGCACATCACCGCGAAGGTCGATTACGCGGTGCGGACGCTGCTCGAGATCGCCGGGCCGCCGCGGCTGGAACAGTCCGTGGCCGGGCTCGGCGCACCTCTCGTGCAGGCCGCGCCGGTGGTCAAGGCCGAAGCGATCGCCACCGCCCAGCGGATCCCGCCCAAGGTGCTCGAGTCCGTGCTCGGCGAGCTGCGCCGGGCCGACCTGCTGATCAGCAGGCGAGGTCCGGACGGCGGCTATTGGCTGGCCAGGCCCGCCGCCGACATCTCCATCGCCGACGTGATCCGCGCGATCGAGGGGCCCCTGGCGTCCGTGCGCGGTGCGCGCCCGGAGGACGTCCGCTATTCCGGCGCGGCCGAGCCGTTGCAGCGGGTGTGGATCGCGCTGCGGGTCAACATCCGCGCGGTGCTGGAGAACGTCACCATCGCCGACATCGCGAGCGATCGACTGCCCGGATTCGTCGAGGCGCTGACCGAAGACCCGGGCGCGTGGGCGCGCCGCTGACACCGTCGACCCCCACGGGAGACCATCCATGCAGGTCAGAAATCTCCACGACGCGTCGCGCCGACAGCCGGTAGCCTGCGATTCATCATGCTGATCAGACTCCTCCGCACGCATCTGTACCCTTATCGCGCCCAGTTGGCCGGGGTCGTTGTGCTTCAGCTGATTTCCGTCATCGCGATGCTGTATCTGCCGAGCTTGAACGCGGACTTGATCGACGAGGGCGTCACCAAAGGTGATCTCGGTTATATCTGGAGCACCGGCTTGTGGATGCTCGCCGTCACGGGCGTGCAGATCGTCGCGTCGGCTGCTTCGGTCTATCTCGGTGCGCAGGCTGCCATGGGCGCGGGCCGCGACCTGCGCGGCGCGCTGCTGCACCGGGTCGGCACGTTCTCCGCTCGTGAAGTGGGCATGTTCGGCGCGCCGTCGCTGATCACCCGCAACACCAACGACATTCAGCAGGTGCAGCTGCTCATCGTGATGTCGGCGACCATCCTGGTGATGGCGCCGATCATGTGCGTGGGCGGCATCATCATGGCGTTGCGCGAGGATCTCGGCCTGTCCTGGCTGCTGCTGATCGCGGTGCCCGCGCTGGGACTGTCGATGGGCGTGCTGATCTCCAGGATGGTGCCCGGTTTCCGGGACATGCAGGCCAGGATCGACGAGGTGAATCGGGTACTGCGGGAGCAGATCACCGGTATCCGCGTGGTGCGCGCTTTCGTGCGGGAGCGTCAGGAGACCTGGCGTTTCGGCCTGGCCAATACCGAACTCACCGACACCGCGTTGCGGGTCGGCCGGTTGATGGCGCTGATGTTCCCCACGGTCATGCTGATCAGCAATGTCACCGCCGTGGCGGTGATCTGGTTCGGCGGGCACGCGATCGACGCCGGGCACATGCAGATCGGTTCGCTCACCGCGATGCTGTCCTACATCATGCAGATCCTGATGGCCGTGATGATGGCCTCGTTCCTGGCCATGATGGCGCCGCGCGCCGCGGTCTCCGCCGACCGGGTCGGCGAGGTGCTCGACACCGAGTCCTCGGTCCACCCTCCGCGCCTGCCACAGCCGTTCACCGACGACCCGGCCGTCGTGGACATCCAGTTCGCCGAGTTCGCCTTCCCCGGCGCCGAGAAGCCGGTGCTCAAAGCCATCCGGTTCCAGGTGCGGCCCGGCACCACCACCGCGATCGTCGGCTCCACCGGCGCGGGGAAGACCACGCTGATCAACCTCATCCCCCGGCTGATGGACGTCACCGACGGCGCGGTCTACGTCGGCGGCACCGACGTTCGCCACATCGACCTGGAGATCTTGCGTTCGCAGATCGGCCTCGTCCCGCAGAAGGCGTACCTCTTCTCCGGCACGATCGCGAGCAATCTGCGCTACGGCAATCCGCACGCCACCGACGAGGAACTCTGGCGCGCGCTGGAGATCGCGCAGGCCGCCGATTTCGTCCGGGAGATGCCGGAGGGGCTGCAGACACCCGTGGCCCAGGGCGGCACCACCGTCTCCGGCGGTCAGCGCCAGCGGTTGGCCATCGCGCGAGCCCTGGTGAAGAAGCCGAGGGTGTACCTGTTCGACGACTCGTTCTCCGCGCTCGACGTCGCGACCGACGCCAGGCTGCGCGAGGCGTTGAAGCCGGAGACCGCGGACGCCTCGGTCCTCATCGTCGCGCAGCGCATCGCGACCATTCGGGACGCGGACCAGATCGTGGTGCTCGAAGACGGCGCGGTGGCGGGCATCGGCACCCACGAGCAGCTCGTGCGGGATTGCTCGGAGTACCGGGAGATCGTCGAGTCGCAACTGAGTGCCGAGGAGGCGCGATGAGGCCCGGAATGCCCACTCCCGGTGCGCCGGGCACCAAGGCGAAATCGTTCGGACCCTCGCTGAAACGGCTGCTGCGCAGGCTCGCGCCGGAACGGGTCCAGGTCGGGGTGATCGTCGCGCTGGTGATCGTCTCGGTGGTGCTGAACACCATCGGCCCGTACATCCTCGGCAAGGCGACCAATCTGGTCTTCGACGGCGTGGTCGGCAAACAGTTGCCGCCCGGCGTGTCCAAGGATCAGGCGATCGAAGCGCTGCGGGCCAAGGGCGACAACACGTTCGCCGACATGCTCAGCGCCATGGACGTGGTGCCCGGCGTGGGGGTGGACTTCGGCGCGGTCGGCCGGGTGCTCACCTTGGTGCTGCTGCTGTACATCGGCGCGGCCGTCTTCGGATGGTTGCAGGGCTACCTGCTCAACATCGTGATCAATCGGACGGTCAAGCGGCTGCGCAGCGAGGTCGAGGACAAGATCCATCGGCTTCCGTTGCGCTACTTCGATTCCGCTCCGCGTGGCGACGTGCTCAGCCGCGTGACCAACGACGTCGACAACGTCTCCCAGAGCCTCCAGCAGACCATGAGCCAGCTGCTCATCTCGGTGTTCTCGGTGCTCGGCATCCTGGTCATGATGTTCTGGATCTCCTGGCAGCTGGCGGTGATCGCGCTGCTCACCGTGCCGGCCGCCATCGTGGTCACCGCGCAGATCGCCAAAAGGTCCAAGCCGCACTTCGTCAACCAGTGGAAGTACACCGGCCTGGTGAACGCCCAGGTCGAGGAGGCCTACACCGGCCACGAGGTGGTCACCGCGTTCGGCCGCAACCGCGAGGTCGGCAAGGAGTTCGACCAGCGCAACGAGGAGCTCTACCAGGCCAGTTTCAAAGCGCAGTTCATCTCCGGCCTGATCATGCCCGCGATCATGTTCCTGGGGAACGTGAACTTCGTGCTGGTCGCGCTCGTCGGCGGGCTCAAAGTGGCCACCGGCAGTCTCTCGCTCGGCGAGGTGCAGGCGTTCATCCAGTACTCCCGTCAGTTCAGCCAGCCGCTGACGCAGCTCGGCGCGATGGCCAACCTGTTGCAGTCCGGCGTCGCTTCGGCCGAGCGGATCTTCGAGATCCTCGACGCCGAGGAGCAGAGCCCGGACCCGGTCATGGCCGACGCGCGCCCGGTCGACCGCGGCCGGGTGGAGTTCGAGGCCGTCTCGTTCCGCTACGAACCGGACAAGCCGGTGATCGAGCGGCTGTCGCTGGTCGCCGAGCCCGGGCACGTGGTCGCCATCGTCGGCCCCACCGGCGCGGGCAAGACCACGCTGGTGAACCTGCTGATGCGGTTCTATGAACTGGACGCGGGCACGATCACCATCGACGGAGTCGACATCACCGAGATCACCCGCGACCATCTGCGTTCGCGTATCGGCATGGTCTTGCAGGACACCTGGCTGTTCCGCGGCACGATCCGGGAGAACATCGCCTACGGCAACCCGAACGCGAGCGAAGAGGAGATCCTCGCCGCGGCGCGGGCCGCCTATGTCGACCGCTTCGTGCACGCGCTGCCCGGCGGTTACGACACGGTCATCGACGAGGAGGGCTCCGGCGTCAGCGCCGGCGAGAAACAGCTGATCACCATCGCGCGCGCGTTCCTCGCCAAGCCGTCCATCCTCATCTTGGACGAGGCCACCAGTTCGGTGGACACCCGCACCGAACTGCTGGTGCAGCACGCCACCGCCGCCCTGCGCCGCGACCGGACCAGTTTCGTCATCGCCCACCGCCTGTCCACCATCCGCGACGCCGACCTGATCGTCGTCATGGAGGCGGGCCGGATCGTGGAACACGGGTCGCACGAACGCCTGCTCGAGGAACGGGGCGCGTACTACCGCTTGTACAACGCCCAGTTCGCCGGCGCTGTGTAGTTTGGCCGCGACTTCGTCGCGAACGGCGGATGCTCGGTCTCGCTTCGCTCGGAAGACGTAGTCGAGGTGAGCTGGGCGCGTGGAGTTCGATCGCATTACCGGAGTTCGCCGTAAGCGGGGCGTGGTGGGCCTGTGGTTTGCGGGCTGTGGGTGGGCCGGTTTGCCCGCAGGTGTCGGGTGCCGACGGTTCGCGTCGGCGGCGCGACGACGGACGTGTCGGCTGTCGATGGGTTCGGGCGCGGGCAAGTCACGATCGATTCCGGCCCAGACCGAGGCGGCGGGCGATTCGGGTCATGAGCTGGGACATGCGGGACGGAAAGGAGTGCGGCTCGGGGATGCGCACCGGGCGGACGCGGCCGTTGTGCAGCGCGGTGATCTTCCAGCCCTGGTCGGTGCGAATGGTCACCAGAGTCTGGCGGGACCGGCGGCGCTCGGGCAGGTGGGAACGCCAGGGCATCAGGACCGAGGCGGTGCCGTGCACGATCGCGACGTCCGGGGCGACGAAGCGGATCGACTCGAGTTCGCCGACCAGTGCCGAACCGGCCAGGACGCCGCGGAAGAGCTTGTCGTGGTTGTCCTGGTGCTCGGCGCGACCGGTGGCCCGGGTGCCGTCGTAGGACACGTAGTCCGAGTTCTCGGTGAACAGGGCCGCGTAGGCGGTGGCGTCGTTGGCGGTCCAGGTCCGCATGAGGTCGTCGAACAGGCTGCGCAGGGCGCTCTCGTCGGTGCGCTGCTGATCGAGTGTCACGTTCATGGCGAGGTACCTTCCGGTGATAAGATTCGATTATCGAAATGTACGCTATCAGAAAGTTTCGAATGTCGAAAGATGAGTTGATCGCCGAGATCGCGCAGGAGTTGCGGCTGCTGCAGCAAAGCTTCGACGCGTTCGACGAGGCCGCCGCCGTGCGCCTGGGCTTGAACCGCACCGACCTGCGATGCCTGGACATCGTGCTGGCGCGTGGGCCGCTGGCGGCGGGGGAGCTCAGTGCCGCGCTGCGACTGAGCCCCGCCGCCACCACCACTGTCGTCGACCGGCTGGTGCGGGCCGGTTTCGTCACTCGGGCACAAGATCCAGGCAATCGGCGGCGGATACTGATCGAAGGCACTATGCGGGCCAGGGAGGTCGCGCGAGAGATCTTCGAGCCGGTGGGGGTGGCCGGGGCTCAGGCTCTCCTGCGTTTCGACACCGGCGAACTGCGCACCGCGCTCGATTTCTTGCGCACCGCGCTGGCGGTGCACCAAGCGGAAACCGAGCGGGTGTCGCGCGCCGGGAAACCCGGCTGACCGCGCCGTCGGTGCCGGCGAGCGGTGGCCTGGTTCGGGCCGCGGGCGCCGAACTGCGAGGATAGCGGGGTGTCCGGTCCCGAATCGTTCTCCTTCACCGTCGGTACTCGCCTGGACGGGCGAAACGGCCGGTCCGGTGTGATCGCCACGCCGCACGGGTCGATCGCCACGCCCGCGTTCATCCCGGTGGGCACCAAGGCGACGGTCAAGGCAGTGCTGCCGGAGACCATGCGGGAACTCGGCGCCCAAGCGCTGCTGGCCAACGCCTACCACCTCTACCTGCAGCCCGGCGCGGACATCGTGGACGAGGCCGGCGGGCTCGGCGCGTTCATGAACTGGCGCGGGCCCACCTTCACCGACAGCGGCGGATTCCAGGTGATGTCACTGGGTGTCGGCTTCAAGAAGGTGCTGGCGATGGAGGCGGTCGACGTGCGCAGCGACGACGTGATCGCGCCCGGCAAGGAGCGGCTGGCCACCGTGGACGACGACGGCGTCACGTTCCGCTCCCACCTCGACGGGTCGACGCACCGGTTCACGCCCGAGGTGTCGATGGGTATCCAGCACCAGCTGGGCGCCGACATCATGTTCGCCTTCGACGAGCTCACCACGCTCCTCAATACCCGCTCCTACCAGGAGCGATCGGTCCAGCGCACGCACGAGTGGGCGCAGCGCTGCATCGACGAGCACGAGCGGCTGACCGCCGCTCGTACACACCGTCCGTACCAGGCTCTGTTCGCCGTCATCCAGGGCGCGCAGTACGAGGACTTGCGCCGGAAGGCATGTCGCGGGCTCGAATCGATCCGCGGAAGCGCGGGAACGGGATTCGACGGCTACGGCATCGGCGGCGCGCTGGAGAAGCACAATTTGGGCGCCATCGTCGGTTGGTGCTGTGACGAGCTGCCCGAGGACAAGCCGCGGCACATGCTCGGCATCAGCGAACCGGAGGACGTCTTCAACGCCATCGAGAACGGCGCGGACACCTTCGACTGCGTGAACCCGTCCCGGGTCGCTCGCAACGCCGCCATCTACGTCGACACCGGCCGGTTCAACATCAATACCAGCCGCTTCCGTCGCGACTTCACGCCCATCGACGAGAACTGCGACTGCTACACCTGCGCCAACTACACGCGCGCCTACCTGCATCACCTGTTCAAGGCCAAGGAGATGCTCGCCGCCACGCTGTGCACGATTCACAACGAGCGGTTCACGGTCCGCCTGGTCGATCGCATCCGGGACAGCATCGAAGGCGGCTACTTCGATGAGCACAAGGCCGAGACTTTGGGCCGTTGGAGTGGTGCCTGAAACGACGGAGGGCGCGAGCCGGGTGCACGACCGGTGGCTTCGCTATTCTGCGGTCGTCTCACGTGGCCCGCGCCCTCCAGGGGTGCTCGCCGGATTGCGTCAGGTATGCAGCGGATCCGCTCCGGTCGGCGCGTAGCTGGGTTCGTACTTCTTCAGCAACGCGATCACCCGATAGGTGATCGGAAGCACAATCACCTCGCAGAGGGTCTTCCAGAGGAAACCGACGATCACGTAGTTGACGAACTGCTGCCAGGTGTCGATGCCGATGGCGCCGGCGGCGATCGAGCAGAAGATCAGCGTGTCGGCGAACTCGCCGACGATGGTCGATCCGATGAGCCTGGCCCACAGGTACTTTTCCTTCGTCCGCTCCTTGATCAGCACCAGCGTCGCGGAATTCAGCAACTGGCCGACGAAGTACCCGGCCAGGCCCGCGATGACGAGCCGCGGCGTCGTCCCGAGGACGGTGCGGAACGCCTCCTGGTTCTCGTAGAAGCTCGCGGCGGGCAGCCGGATCGCGATGGCGAAGCACACCACCGTCAGCAGCAGTGCGGCGAAGCCGTAGTAGATGGCGCGGCGGGTGGCGCGGAAGCCGTACACCTCGCTCAGTACGTCGCCGAGGATGTAGGCCAGCGGGAACAGGAAGAAGGCGCCATCAGTGGCGATCGGCAGGATTTGCAGTGGTCCCAGCGACACCGACCGGTCGCCGAAGAATTCCACCCCCTTGGTGGCGCAGATGTTGGAAATGATCAGTGTCGCAGTGAACAGGGCCACGATCGGTGCGTAGTACCCCCGCGCGACCTGGGCAAATGCCGCATGGTCCGCGGGGCGCCCAGGCCCGCCGTGCTCTTGCGTGGTTTTCGACTCACTCACCCGCATCATCCAACCAGGTTGTGGAATACGCTGTAGCAATGACGAATCCCGGCGATTCCGACGAGTGGTGGAAGCAGTACGGCGGCCAAGGCGTGTCGCCGGAGTCCGGTGGCCAGAGTTCGGTCCCGCAGTATCCGAGCCCGGAGCAGCAGCCGTCGGGCTACCCGTCGGCGCCGCAGTATCCGGTTCAGCCGCCCTCGCAGCCGATGACGCCGCCTCCGCAGCCGCAGTACCCGTCCTATCAACAGCCCGGGCAGCCGTATCCCCAGCCGAGCTACGGCTATCAGACTCCCTATCAGCCCTACGGAGTCCCGGCGCAGGGCACCAACGGCATGGCGATCGGTGCGCTGATCTCCTCGCTGGTCGGGTTCGTCACCTGCGGGCTCGGCTCGATCGTCGGCATCATCCTCGGCGTGGTCGCCCTCAACCAGATCAAGCAGAGCGGCCAGGAAGGGCGCGGCATGGCGCTCGCAGGCATCTGGATCGGTGTCGGCGCGATCGTGCTCGGCATCCTGTGGTTCGTCGTCGTGATCATCGCGGGCGCGACCAGCGCGTAGCGGCACGGCCGGGCAACCGACAGGGGGCGCACCCGAATCGGGTGCGCCCCCTGTGGGTTCTGTGCCGCGGTGGCGATCAGGCCTTGACGACCTGGGTGCCGCCGGCGAACTTGTCGTGCCAGCCCTGCTTGTTCGGGTCCTGCGAGATGGTGACCATGATGTAGATCGCCAGGACGAGCGAGATCAGGCCACCGACGCACGGGATGATGCTCGCCGCAATGAAGATGTTGCGCTTCAGCGAGGTGACCGGGTCGATCTTCGCGGCGCCGCCCGGGGCGAGCACCTTCAGGCCGAGGATCTTCTTGCCGAGCGTGGTGCCCTGCGAGGTCTCCATGCCGACGAAGTAGCCGAGCTGAACCAAGGTCCACACCAGGCCGAGACCGATGGTCAGGCCCAGCGAGTTGTCGACCAGGATGTACAGGATGAAGTACGGGATGTACAGGATGATCGCGTCGATGACGCGGGCGCCGATGCGGGTGCCGAGGTCACCCGGCTGGCCGCCGTAGTTGTTGAACCCGGGCTGCTGCGGGTACTGACCGTAGGGATCCTGCCCGTACTGGGGCTGCTGCTGCTGGCCGTATTGCGGCTGCTGCCCGTACTGGGGCTGCTGCTGGCCGTATTGCGGCTGCTGCCCGTACTGGGGCTGCTGCCCGTACTGAGGCTGCTGCCCGTACTGGTCACCCCCCTGCGGGTACGGCTGCTGCCCGTACGGCTGCCCGCCCTGCGGATACTGGTTGGGGTCGTACCCACCGCTTGTCATAGTTATTTGTCCTCGTCGATTGATCAGTAGTTGGACGATGCGTACGTTACGGACATGGGCTGCTTCGCAACAACCCATGAACGTCGAGTATCCACGGTTCGCGGGGCAGCCGCCGGGCGTCGAAACGCGCGAGTAGCTCGGACGACGATGTCGCGGTGAAGCCGAGCGAAGCGGCCAGTGCCGAGACTACTTCCTCCGGCGTGTTGCCGAGCGCCAACCGTTCGCGGAGTGTCACCGCCCCATCCCGTTTCGCCAGTCGCCGTCGCTGCGGATTGAGCACCAGCGGCACATGGGCATAGTGCGGCACCGGCAGATCCAGCAGCGTCGCCAGGTATGCCTGCCGCGGCGTCGACGGAAGCAGGTCGTCGCCGCGCACCACTTGGTCGACGCCCTGTTCCGCGTCGTCCACCACGACGGCGAGGTTGTAGGCGGGGATGCCGTCGCCGCGTCGCAGCACCACGTCGTCGATCGGGCCTCGGTAGCGACCGTGCAGTTCGTCGCGCACTTCGAATTCGGTGGCCATGGCGCGCAGACGCAAGGCGGCCGGGCGACCCTCGGCGCGCAGCCGGTCGCGCTGGGCGGCGCTCAGTGCGCGGCAGGTGCCGGGGTAGGCGCCCATCGGCCCGTGCGGTGCTGTCGCCGCTTTCTGTATTTCCCTTCGGGTACAGAAGCATTCATAGGTGAGCCCGGCGGCGGTGAGGCGTTCGATGGCTGCCCCGTACTGCGGCAACCGTTCCGACTGGCGTACCACCGGTCCGTCCCAGTCCACGCCGATCGCGGCGAGGTCGTCCACTTGCCGCTGCTCCGCACCGGGACGCACTCTGTCCAGGTCATCGATCCGCAGCAGGAAGCGCCGACCGGTGGAACGCGCGAACGCCCACGCCAGCAGTGCCGTGCGGAGATTGCCCAAGTGCAGGTCTCCGGACGGGCTCGGCGCGTACCGGCCCGCACCCGGCTCAGTCACGGGCTCTGCCGGTAGACGATGAGGTGCGCACGTCGGCCATGGTAGAAGCGTTGCGCTCAGCCGCGCAGACGCGGCCGCAGGTCGGCGTCCGACGGTTCGGCGCCCGCCTCCAGCGCGGCGAGCAGTGCTTCGGCGTGGGCGACCAAGCCGGGGAGGTCTATACCGTAGGGCGCTCGGCCGCCCTCCGGTTGGTATGCCGTCAACCGCGACACCGCGCGGGCGAGCAGTGTACGCGCCCCCTTGGGATTTCCTCGTTGTATGTGGGTTAGTCCGACAGCGAACTGCGCCAGCGCCTGCCACAGCATCCGCTCGGCGAACGGTCCGTTCTTCCACGCGG
This sequence comes from Nocardia sp. CY41, assembly GCF_009829325.1. Lineage (GTDB taxonomy): Bacteria > Actinomycetota > Actinomycetes > Mycobacteriales > Mycobacteriaceae > Nocardia. The sequence continues at coordinate 112,775 of NZ_VUOS01000020.1, read as the reverse complement.
CCTCTAAAACCTCGTGTGCATTGAATGCGAGTCCGTCGTCCAGCAGTTGCTGGGCGAAGGTCAAGGTTTGCTGGGGTGGAAGTTCGAGATCGTCCGGAATTCGGGCAACCCCGGTGCTGCCGAGCGGCAGCGGTCGCCCGAGGCGGTCGCGCGGACGGGCATTACGGGCGCGACCTGCGTCGTCGCGAGCGCGTTCGACCATAGGATCCATCATGCACGGTCGCTGTGCGCACGTCGACGCGGGCGGGGAGGGCCCGCGAATTGTCCGCCGATAACAGAGCAATAACATCCGTTAAAAACATTGTGGATCATCGGTGTGTGGAATGAATGCCAGGAGCTGGCAATGTTCCCGCAACTCCCATGCTTCGCAAACGTGTGTGGTTGCGATGATTGAATAGGCAAGAGCCGGGCAAACTTTCGAAGGACCTGCTAGGGTTACGCCGCGGGGAGAGGCCCCGCGCGAGGTTAATTTCCTCTCGAACTCGATGTGCGATATCGACGCACCGGGAATGTGCGCTCCGGCGTGGGGTGCACCACGGGATTCGGCTTTCCAGTCGGATACCGATGCTAGCTGGAACGATGTCAGGAGAAATCTCGCTCTCGACGCAGCAAAGGAGCTAGTGCCGTGGAGGTTGATTGGGCGGGCGCTGTGTGGCGCAAGAGCACATACAGCGGTCCGGATGGGAACTGCGTGGAAGTCGCTTTCCTCGTCGACGGCAATGTCGCGGTTCGTGACACGAAGGACAGTGGAAGTGGCCCGGTCTTGGGGTTTGCGCCGGGCGAGTGGGATGCATTCCTAGTGGGGGTCTCGACGGGAGAGTTCCGGCGCGGCTGAACCGCTCCGGAATGGCCTGAACAAGGCAAAGCGGGCCCCGGGTCGTGTGGACTCGGGGCCTTCGCGGTTATCCGGACGGGTGTGCCGGCGAATCCTCAATGGGCGGAGCCGTTTCCGTGACCGTTCGCCCGTTCCTGGATCTTGCGCAACACGGTGAGCTGCCTGCGTTCTTCTTCGTGCTCGAGCTCGAAGTGCCGCACGCTCTCCTCGCGCGGATCCGCGCGCAGGAAGCTGCCGGTGCCCGGCTTGCCCGCCGCGCCCAGCTTGCTCATCTTCTTCGGCACGGGTGCGCCTTGGTATTCCAGCGGGAGCGGGTGGCCATGCGCGTCCACCGGGCCGAGCGGCTGGTGCACCTCGATGTACTCGCCGTGCGGCAAGCGCTTGATCACGCCGGTCTCCACCCCGTGCTCGAGCACCGCGCGGTCACTGCGCTGCAGGCCGAGGCAGATGCGGTAGGCCAGGAAGTAGGCGAGCGGCGGCGCGAGCAGGATGCCGATGCGGCCTGCCCAAGTCGTCGCGTTCAGCGAGATGTCGAACTTGTACGCGATGATGTCGTTGACGCACGACAGCGTGAGCACGACGTAGAACGTGATCGCCATCGCGCCGATCGCCGTGCGCACCGGCACGTCGCGGGGACGTTGCAGCAGGTTGTGGTGTGCGCTTCGGTCGCCGGTCAGCCGCTTCTCGATCCAGGGGTAGGCGATCAGCACGGTGAACACCAGACCCATGAGCACGGCGACCCAGAACACGGCGGGCACGGTGTAACGGCCGAGGTAGAGCTCCCACGGGGGCATCAAGCGGGCCATGCCGTCGGTCCACATCATGTACATGTCCGGCTGCGAACCCGCCGACACCTGCGACGGGTTGTACGGCCCCAGGTTCCAGATCGGGTTGATCTGGAAGAGACCGCCCATGATGCCCACGATGCCGAGGGTGAAGGCGAAGAACGCGCCCTGATCGGCGGCGAACACCGGCACGATCCGCGCGCCCACCACGTTGTTCTCGGTGCGGCCGGGGCCGGGGAACTGGGTGTGCTTCTGGTACCACACCAGCGCCACGTGCGCCGCGATCAGCGCCAGAATGATGCCGGGGAAGAGCAGCACGTGCGCCACATACAAGCGGGGGATGATGATCTCGCCGGGGAAGTCGCCGCCGAACATCAGCCAGTGCAGCCAGGTGCCGATAATCGGGATGGAGATCGTGATACCCGAGAACGCCGCCCGCAGGCCGGTGCCGGAGAGCAGGTCGTCGGGCAGCGAGTACCCGAAGAACCCTTCGAACATCGCCAGGATCAGCAGCAGCGATCCGATCACCCAGTTCGCCTCACGCGGCTTGCGGAACGCGCCGGTGAAGAAGATACGGAACAGGTGCACGATGATCGAGGCCGCGAACAGCAGGGCCGCCCAGTGGTGGACCTGGCGGACGAACAGGCCGCCGCGCACCTCGAAGGAGAGGTCGAGCGCCGTCTCGTACGCCCGCGACATGGTCACGCCGCGCAGCGGCTGGTAGGCGCCGTTGTAGACGACCTCCGTCATGGAGGGGTCGAAGAACAGGGTCAGGTAGACGCCCGACAGCAGCAGGATGATGAAGCTGTAGAGGGCGATCTCGCCGAGCAGGAACGACCAGTGTGTCGGGAAGACCTTGTTGATCGACCGCTTCACGAACGCCGCGGCCTTATACCGTTCGTCCGCCTCATCGGCTTGGTTGGCAATTGTGCGAGCTAGATCTACAGCCATGGCCGACACCCCGCCTGGGTGAGTGGTATCCGTTCTACTACAGACGGTAGCAGAGCTGGGTGCCGGAATCGATGACGTTTTCCGGACGATATGTGGAACAAGATCATTCACATTGACTCGGGCTCGCCGGACGCCGCCGAATCCGAGTCGATATCGTTTTACTGTGAGCGCGATGGCACCGCAGGACGCGACGATGTATTGGCTGTCCGCACGCACGCGCAACGACCTTTTTCTGCTGTATTGCTTCGCCGATCGCGGACTGCCCATCGAGGAACTGCGCGCGTCTGTTGCCGAATGCAGTGCGCGGATCGCGGACCTGCGGGTCCGGTTGCGCGAACTGCCAGGGGACATCGATTACCCGTTCTGGACGCGATCTGAATTCGCCGCCGAGCAAATCGTGGAACACGAACTGCCGGAACGTAATTGGTCGCACTTGCTGGAGGCTCTCGGCGAGCTGCTCGGCACCGGTGTCGACGCCGCGGTGCACCCGTGGCGGCTGCATGTGTTTCGCTCGGTTGCCGACGCGCCGGGGCTGGTGGGTGAGCCGGCGCTCGTGGTGGTGCTCCAGATGTCCCACGCGCTGGCCGACGGCCGGCGGGCCTCGGTGATCGCGCGTGCGCTGTTCGGCGGGGCGGGCGACCTCTCCGACGAGCACGAAAGCCGTACTGGCGTGTCAGGCCCCGGTGGGGGACCAGCCGACGACAGTGCCACTGATGCCGCAGGTGCCGAGAGTTCGGGTGGCCGGGCTCGGGGCGCGGATCGATCGGTTCCGGAGATGTCCGCGCAAGAGGAATTCGCTGATCCGCGAGGGGTCGGCCGGACCGCGATTGCCCGTGAGCGGACCGAGGCGGACTCGGTGTCGGCGAGCGGGTCGTCGGTGCGAGTGCGGGTCGGCTCGACGGTGGCGCGTGTGCGGATGCTCGGGGATGTGATGTGGGGAAGCGCGTTCCCGGCAAGCGTGCTGGTCGATTCGGCGGTCGGTCTCCTGCGCGTTCCGGCCCGGCTGGCCGCGACAGCGGTGCGCGGCTACCAGGCCTTTCGAGCCCAGCAGCGGCTTGCGGTGTTGACCGAGGCGGGCGAATTGCCCCCGCCGGGGCCAGGTTTTCCGCCGACCGTGCTGAACCGTGCGGCGGCGGAGCGGATCTCGCGGCACGAAGCTCGGATGCTGGTGTTTCCGGCCGGAGAGTTGCGGGTGCCCGGTCGTACGGTCACTGTCGTCGTCCTGACCGCGGTATCGGTGGCGCTCGCCCGCTATCTGGCCGACCGGGGCGAGCCGGTGGAGCGTCTCGGTGCACAGGTCCCGATGGCCCTGGCCGAGGCCACCGGTCCACGCAACAACTATCGCAGTCTCGGAGTCGACCTCTTCGTCGACGAACCCGATCTGCGTCTGCGCGCCGACAAGATCGCCGCCGCGCTCGCCGAACGGCGGGTCCGCGCGCGACACCCACTGCTGTCGGCGCAGGACCGGGTCACCGCGACGATTCCCGCCTTCATGCTGCGGCGGGACGTCGACCGCTATCCCCTCGATACCGTTCCCGGCTCGATAGCGGGGCACACCGTCGTCTCCAGTGTCGACCGTGGGCCGGCCGACCTGTCCTTCGGTGGCGGGCCGGTGCGGTTCACCGCCGGATTTCCGGCGATCGGCTCCGTCATGCACCTGACCCACGGCGTGCACGGACTCGGTGACACCGTCACCATCTCCCTGCACGCCGATCCGGCGGTCCTGCCGGATCTCGACGCCTACGCCGGTCACCTCCGCGCCGCGCTGCTGGAGGCGCGTCGCGCCGGGGTGGGTTCCGCTCCGGCGTGACGCTCGTTCGCCCGCCGGTCAGGAACGGGCGAGGGCGGGCTGGGGCGTGGCCTGGTGGACCTCGGCGGAGATCTTGATCTCCAGTTCCAGCCGGGTGACGTTGATGACCGAGCGCTCCTCCTCGACGGTGTTCTCGATCGCCCGCGACCACAGCGCCTGGATCTCGGTGATCTCTTCGGCGGTGGCCTCGCCGTCGAGTTCGATCCGGCGGCGTTGCAGGCTGATGTTCAGCGCCGCGGTGAGCGTCCGCATCAGGTCCTCGCAGCGATTGGGGATCTTGCGGTGCGCCACCACGCGCAAGGTGCTGATGAAATCCCGCGAGCCGGCGATGGCCTCCCGAACCTCCTCATCGAGCTGATCCAGTTCCTCCGCCTCCCAGCGATCGCAGTGCAACAACTGCCGGCGGACGTCGCTCGAGATGGCCAGCACGGACGAGACTCCCGCCAGCACCGACTCCCGCCGCCACTTGTCCAGCTCGCGCCGCTCCGCCGCCGCGTTCGTCAACTCGACGTTGCGCTGCGCCGCGTCCAAGGTGACCCGGTTCCGCTCGTCCGCGGCGGCGACCGCCGCCCGGTTGGCGCGGTTGTTGACCAGCACGCCGACCAAGACCGCAATGCCGACGACGAGAGAACCGAAAAGCGGGAGCCACTGAGTCACGGGGACGATCATTCCATCGGAATGGGAAGTCGCACAGCCTAGATCGGGCGAATCCGGCTCGTCCGGCTACCCGGGAGGAAATCCGAAGGTGGTCCGGCGTCAGTCCCGTGCGGCGCCTTCCGGCCACACGACATCGACCGGCACCCCGCGCGCACGCGCGAGTTCGACCACCGTCCCCGTGCCCGCCTTCTGCCCGGCATCGCCATCCCACACGGCGATCAGTCGATCGACCGACCCCACCACGGCATCGTTGGCCGCTTCGTACGCTGTACGGCCCGCGTCGTCGAAATCCATCACACGCACCTCGGCCGCGTTCTTCAGGAGCTCGTCGAACAGCTCGGCGTGATCCGGTTTCACCTTCCGCTCGCGGTAGTTCCGGGACGGCAACACCACCTCGAGCCGCCCACCCGCATCGAGCACCGCCCGCGCGAACACCGAATCGGAACCGCGCGCGATACAACTCACTCCGACCAACTCGCTCGGATCGTGCTCGTCCAGCAGCGCACGCACCGCGTCGTACACCAACGGTGCGGTGGCCTCGGTGATGTTCATGTGCCCGGTGACGCCGATACGCACCATGCAGATGTGCTCCTATGCTGTCGCGGCAACCAGCGGCCGCATCCGCTCCCGCAATTCGGCGACCGTGCCGAACTCTACGGTCCGGTTGTACACCTCGCCGGTTTCTTCGCGACACGGTCCGGCGCAGATGCCAAGCCGCGTAGAGGCTCGACGCCGGTTCCTGCCGTTTCGTCCTCTGCGGCGAATTTGCATCGGATAACGAAGCCCCATCGTGTGCCCCTCGCTAGGCTGGCTTGATGGCAATCCCGAGTGTGTGGTCCGTGACAACGACCACCCCGACCGAGGAAGTAGCCCAAGAGATCGCCCGCGCCGTGGTGTCCGAGCGGTTGGCGGCCGGGGCGTCCATCACGGGCCCCATCAAGTCGGTGTTCTGGCATCTCGGCGAACTCGGCGACGGACAGGAGTGGCGTGTCGAACTCCGTACCTCTGAGGCTACGCGAGACAAACTCGCGGAACGAGTCAAAGAACTGCATCCCTGGGACAACCCGGAGTTGGTGGGCCAACCGATCGAGTGGTACCCAGAAGAATACGGGCGCTGGGTGGCCCGCTCTACAAGCGCGTCGGAATAGGGACCCTGGCTGCTCGAGCGCGTGACCAGAGTTGGGCGCCGCCAGGTATCCCGGCGACACGTTGTGCAACCTGCTGTACGCGAGCCAGCGGCCGGGCTGACGCTACCTTTTCGGCGGAAGCAAGAGCCTTTTGCGTGATCACCATCGCCTCCTCAGGGTTGCCCGCGTCGAGGTGAGCGTCGGCCAGCCAAGTCAGGTACAGGGCTTTGTCCCTGAACCACTGATCCGGATATGAATCGAGAGCGCGGTTGAGCGGTGCGGTCGCCTTGTCGGGATCGCGCAGAACCGACCATACGCGGCCCGTCATGATGTCCAACTCGTTCCAGTTCATCCACGCGAACCACTTCGCAGCCGGACGGGAGGTTTCGTCGTCGAGCGCGCGGGCGGCGGTCTCCAAGGCGCGCGCGGCCCCGTCGCGCTCACCAACCGTTGCCAGCGACCAGGCTCGCCGTGATTCGAGTAGGGCACGAGCCTGTGCGGGAGCATCTGACCCGATAGCCGAACAAGCAGCATCGGCTGCGACCACCGCTTCGCGCTCCCCTGTGACATAAGCGATTTGAATCAATGCGTTTGCTGCGAGTTCCGGGTTGTCGGCCTCGTTCGCGGCGCGATGGCTGTACCGGTACAGGCGTAGTGCGTGCTCGGAGAATCCGGCGTCGAAGGCAGCCCAACCGGCCTGCTGGGCTTGTTCGCCCGCAAGCTCGGTCAGCGCGGTATGTATCGATGTGCTGTAGGTGCCGTGGCGCAACATCTGTTCAGTCCGGGTCAATTCGGAGAAGTACAGGTGAAAGGTGTCACCGCCTCCCACGACGTTGTCGAGATCTTGCAGACGAGTGAACCGGTCACGCATCTCATCGAGGTCCGCCGCGCCCACCCGCCCCGGTGATCCTGCGCCGACCAGCGGAATCGATACTCCCGCCACTGCTAGAAAATCCCTGCGTCTCGTAGCTTCATCCTTCTCGGCGTCGCGCTGGGTCCGCTTCGGGTAAAGCCCTATCTCGGATTCCGAAGCTGCTCCCAACACTGCCACAAGTGCCCGTCTCGTCGCAGCTCTAGGCCATCGAATCTCGCCACGTTCGAGTCTTCCGATTGCTTGGGCGTCAACCGCCGACCGACAGCCTGTAGCGCGCTCCACTTCGACGCACACCAACTCCGCCAGCTCGCTGTGTGTCCAGCCGCGAGCCAGCCTGAGAGATTTGAACAGCTCGTTCGTCTTCGCCCCCTACGGCCGAAACTGCTTGTTTGCCTACAGTTTTGCGCTGTTCGCCGGTCTGCGCAGCGAGAACGCTGAAACAGCACGCCGGTAGCGGAGGCGAACGCCTCATCAGACCTGTCCGCACCCGGCCGTGCGGAGGTCGTCCAGCCATGCGCCCGGTCGGCCTTGCACCGGTGTACCCGCAATCGTCCGTCACGGAGGCTGCCATGCGTATTTCGCGAGACATCCGGGACCTGTGGGCCGCGCACTACCGCGACTGCGGTACTGAGCCCACAGATCTCGATCTGGACCGTGCCCGGTTCGTCCTTACTGCTCACTCCGGCCACAGCTGCGGCTGTCTGCAATACCTCGCCGCGATGGCTTACTCACTCGGAGCGGAGGGGTAACGATTGTGGACGCGGGCTACAGGTCCCGGCGCGGCTTGCCGGACTGGCATGAGGTCAGCGCGGCGATTCGCTGCGTCACCGGCGACAAGCCGGGCGATCACCTGGTCACTCGGTGGACGCGGGCGCTCGCCCAGCTGCATCGCACTCGTCGCGTCAGCCCTGAACGCGTCAGCGAGATAGACCGGCGCCGAGCCGAGCTGGTGGTGTTGATCAACCAGTGGGTCGCCACGCACCTCGCGCCGTCCCGTACCGACGCCGATGCGGTCGGGCCTGGGGCTGACGCACTCGTCGCCGCGTATGTCGACGCCGAGTCGCTGCTGATGGCGCAGGACGAGGTAACCGCAGAAACCCTGCACTCGGCGTGGTCTCGGGTGGGGTACCTCGCCACCCGGTGGGGCGACCTCGTCGCCGCAGTGGTGGACGGACAGCCATGCCCGCCGGGCCGGTGCTGATCGTCGCCTCGACGCTGATGGTTGCCATCGTCTGCGTTTTCGCCGCCGTTTGGTTGCTGATCGGTGAACGGGTGACCGGTCTGCCGTTCAGCGAGATCGACGAACGCCTCAGCCACGAGCCCGCACCCCGGCCGCTGACGGTGGAGCAGGCGCGTCAGCAATGGGTGCGGCATATCGGCTGCCGCCTCGGCTGCTGCCCGCGCAAGCGGGAGATCCAGCGGACATTGCATGCGGCCGGAATCGCACCACCCCTCGATGTCACATCAACGGCACCGACCCGGCGAGGCGGTCGGCACGCCCACCCTAGAAGGAGGAAGAAATGAAATTACGAATCGGCCGCGCTCTGCTCGCGGGGTGCTCCGCAGTGGCAGTGCTCGCCGCAGTCGCCACCCCGGCCGGAGCCATCGCGGCCGTCGAGCCCGTGGCGGCCGAGCCCACCGGTGTATGCAAGTTTGAGTTCAACAAGATCCCGTACGTGCTGCACAAGGCCGTCGTCGTCGGCGGAACAGTGACCTGCGATCCTGCCCCGCTCGAGTTCCACCTCACGTTGCAGCTGTGGCATCGGTCGGGCACCAGCAACCCGAAGCCGAAGGGGGAGCCCGGCATCGTCACGCAGATACCCAACCCCAGCGTCCACACGGCCGCGATGGCGCTGGACTGCCTGCCCGGCATGTGGCAGGCCAAGATCGTCATGCGGGCCACCTGGGACACCGGTACGAGCGAGGGACGCAAAGAAAGCGTGCCCGTTATCCTCCAGTGCTAAGTTCACTCCGATGAAGCTGCTCGTTATCACTAGCGGCCCTGCTACGTGGTCGACTCGCTGGTTTGTGTTTCGCTGTCACGTGCAATCCTGGTTCCGGCGTGAAATCCGCGAGCCCGGCTATACCGGTGAAGGTCAGTGGCATCCACACCGCGAGTACGGCGGTTGGGTCATCCGTCCGGCCAGCGGATGGCGTCGGTTCCGCTGGATAACCCCGCCCCTGCACTACACGCGCGCCATTCCCGCCGACGACATGTACGCCCTCGGTACGTGGATGCTGGCGAAGCTGGGGATGTAGACCGGGCACATCGGAGCCAGAGAATCCCGCTCCGAGTCGACGGAGGCGGGGCGCCTCCTTCGTCGGACAGCACCTACGCTCGCGGGGCGCCCTCCAGCGGCGCGACGACCGAATCGAGCGGCGGCATCCGGATCCGCACCCGCAGGTGTCGACCAGCCGGTAGTTGGATGCCGGCGAAGCTGGAGAAGTAGACCGGTAAGCCGGAGACAGCGAATCCGCCGACATCCCTGCAGATGCCCGTTCTCGACCGCTGTGCCGTAACTGTTGCCAAAGGCCGGGTCAGGAGTACTCCTGACCCGGCCTTTCGTGGCGGAGGATAGGGGATTTGAACCCCTGAGGGCGTTAACCCAACCCGCGTTCCAGGCGAGCGCCATAGGCCACTAGGCGAATCCTCCGTGGAGCAGCATACCGGTAGCCCCCGGCCCGTCGCCAAATAGGGCCGTCCGAAGGGATGAAGTGCCTGGTCGAGGACGGTTGTGGACCCGGAGGATGGGTTTGGGGGCCGGAGGCGCTACACTGGCCGACGGATCCCGCGCGGCGCGCATCCTGTGAACTCCCCCAGGGCCGGAAGGCAGCAAGGGTCAACGGGCTCTGCCGGGTGCGCGGGGTCCCCTTTCTTCAAGGTCTCGCGCGGGTGCCTCGTCTCCCCCGGGCCGGTGCGGGATGCGGATGGGCTCGTCCGGTCGGCGCCCATTCCGCCCTTGGATAACGCCTCCAATTCCGGCCACCGCACGGGTAACGTGAACACCGTCCGCGGATGCACGTGCGTCTGTACGGACAACTGTTCGGCCGCCGCCCATCGGTCCGGCCAGACCATCGTCCCCTCGCTGCTTGAAAGGCTGCCCAGGATGCCCCGGCAAACGCAGATCGGTTTGATGAGCCATGAGGAGCTCGTGCTCGAGCACGAGACCCAGTCCGCGAACTACGCGACGCTCAAGACCGAGAAGCTCACGCTGGACCTGACCCGGGGGAAACCTTCGCCGGAGCAACTCGACTTGTCCGCCGCCCTGCTGCACCTGCCCGGCGACGGCGATTTCCGCGACGGCACCGGCACCGACTGCCGTAACTACGGTGGGCTGCACGGTCTGCCGGAACTGCGCGCGATCTTCGGCGAACTGCTCGGCATCCCGGTGGACAACCTGCTCGCGGGCAACAACGCCAGCCTGGAACTGATGCACGACGTGATCAGCTACGCGATGCTCTACGGCACCAACGATTCCGAGCGGCGCTGGGCCGCCGAGGACACGCTCAAGTTCCTGTGTCCGGCGCCCGGTTACGACCGGCACTTCGCGATCACCGAGGCGCTCGGCTTCGAGATGATCCCGATCCCGATGCGCCACGACGGCCCGGACACCCACGCCATCGCCGAGCTGCTGGCGAACGATCCGCAGATCAAGGGTCTGTGGGCCGTGCCGAACTACTCCAACCCGACCGGAGTCGTCTTCTCCGAAGACGTTGTCCGCGAATTGGTCTCGATGCCGGCCGCCGCGCCCGACTTCCGGCTGTTCTGGGACAACGCGTACGCGGTGCACCCGCTCACCGACACCGCCGCCCCGGTGATCGATGTGCTCGGCCTGGCCGCGGCAGCCGGGAACCCGAACCGCCCGTTGGTGTTCGCCTCGACCTCGAAGATCACCTTCGCGGGCGCGGGCGTCAGCTTCATCGGCGGTTCGACCGCGAACCTGGAGTGGTACCTGAGCCACGCCTCGAAGAAGAGCATCGGCCCGGACAAGATCAACCAGCTGCGCCATCTGCGCTTCTTCCGCGACGCCGACGGGGTGCGCGCGCACATGCAGAAGCATCGCGCCATCCTGGAGCCGAAGTTCGCCCTGGTGCTGAAGATCCTGGAGGACCGTCTCGGGGCATCCAAGGTGGCGTCCTGGACCGAGCCGAAGGGCGGCTACTTCATCAGCCTGGACGTGCTGGAAGGCACCGCGGCGCGGGTGATCGCGCTCGCGAAGGAAGCGGGCATCGCGCTCACCGCGGCCGGTTCGGCCTTCCCGTACCGGAACGACCCGGAAGGCAAGAACATTCGCATCGCGCCGAGCTTCCCCAAGCTGCCCGAGCTGGAGAAGGCGATGGACGGCCTGGCCACGTGCGTGCTGTTGGCGGCCACCGAGAAGCTGCTCGGCAAGTAGGCGGCGGACCCGGAACGACTGATCGCCCGGCACGGATCTCGTGCCGGGCGATCTTTGTTCTGTACGGGCAGTGGGCCCGGCCGGGGAAGGCGCCTCTACCCGGTCTCCAACACCTCCTTCAGCCGGGCCAGATCCCCGCGGTTGGCCCGCCGGATCGCCGCCTCCAGCAGCGGAGCGGCGAGTTTCCCGAAGCCGCTCGGCTCGCCGCGGTTGCGCAGCGTCATGCGGGTGCCGCCCTCCGGCGTATCGGCCCAGGTATAAGTCGTCTCCATCGGAAACGGCCCCTGCGCGGTGCGCATCACCAGCCGTCTGGCGGGCTCGTAGTCGACCACCTCGTAGGTGTAGGTCAGCCGGTTGCCGAGGAAGTGGGCGACGAAGGTCATCCGCGAACCGGCGCGCAGTGGCGGCTCGGTCTCCCAGGTGACGCTGTGGATGCGCGCGTACCAGGCCGGGGCGTGCGCCGGATCGGCCGCGTACGCCGCGACCAGCTCGCGGGAGCGGTCGATCGCGATGTCGGTCAGCACGTCGACGGCCATCGGCCTGCTCAGTGCGGCTTGTGCGCGAGGACGGCGAACATGGTCACCGAGAGATGGATGTCGCCGCTGGCCGCGGCCCGCTCCAGATCGCCGAGCAGCTGTTCGCGCTGCGCCTCGGTGATCGCGCCGCGCGCCACCGCCATCGCCGAGATCCTGGTCACCAGCGAGCCCGCGCCCACGCTGCGATCCTGCACCAAGGCCTGCGAGCCGATGTCGTCGACCACCAGGCCCGCCTTGGTGAGCAGACCGGGAAGCCTGCGGCCCGACAGCGGGTTGGTGGTCGCCGATACGAGGGTGTCGATCACCTCGCGGACGACCTGCCGGTCACCGGGGTGCATGATCGCGGTGCCCCAGTCGCTGTCCACCACGACGACTCGTCCGCCCGGACGGAGCACGCGCGCGATCTCGTTGGCCGCGCGGGCAGGGGCGGTCAGATGCTGGAAGACGCGCTCGCACAGAACGGCGTCGAAGCTGTCCGCGCCGAACGGCACGCCGTAGGCGTCGCCGGAGTGGAATTTGGCGGACGAGCCGGCCTGGGCGGCGCGGCGCTCGGCGGAGGCGAGCAGCTGCGGGTCCGGCTCGACGCCGACCGCGCTGCCGTTCGGGCCTACCGCCTCGGCGAACGTGATGACCTCCGACCCGGTGCCGGAACCGATGTCCACGGCGTGTTCACCGGGCCGCAGCGCGAGCGCTTCGTGCGCCCAGGTGCGCAAGCGGCGGATGCCGGGCAGCGCGGCCTGGAGGTCGCGCACGTCGACGAGCTGGTCCTGGCCTGCTCGGTCGAACCGATCGGGGCGCAATGCGTAGGTGTTCATGGGCCCGTGTCCATCCCTGGCCGTTGCCGTCGTCTTGGTCGGTGTCGCCGTCATCTGAGGCATGGCCTGGAGCCTACGCGGCAGGTCATCTACCCGCGCGTAGGCACTGTGAGGCGGGTCACTATGGTTGATGAACGGTGCGCTTTCGTGAGTACATGGGTAACTCGTCGGACGCGCCCGGACAGAAAAGGCACCGACGCAGGACCTGAGCGCGGATCTCGTGGCACCTACCAGTACGGCCGGAAGATACGGAGAGGCGGGACAGTGACGCGCACGCTGTGTCTGGCGCAGGACGCCGAGGCGGACAGGCTGCTGACCGAGGACCACTTCGCCACGCTGCTCGGCATGCTCTTGGACCAGCAATACCCGATGGAGCACGCCTTCCGCGGCCCGAAGAAGATCGCCGACCGGATGGGCGGGTTCGACATCCACCGCATCGCCGAGGCCGACCCGCAGGAGTTCGAGGAACTCGCCGCGACGCCGCCCGCGATCCACCGCTACGGCCGTTCCATGGCCCGGCGTGCCCAGGAACTGGCTCGCTACGTCATCGAGCACTACGACGGCAAGGCGGAGAACATCTGGACCACGGGGGACCCGGACGGCAAAGAAGTGTTGCGGCGACTGAAGGACTTGCCCGGCTATGGCGAGCAGAAGGCGAAGATCTTCCTGGCCCTGCTGGGAAAGCAGCGGGGCGTCCGGCCGGACGGCTGGCGCGCCGCGGCGGGCGCCTACGGTGACGAGGGCTCGCGCCGTTCGGTCGCGGACGTGACCGACGCCGAATCCCTCGCGCAGGTAAGGGAATTCAAGAAGCAGGCGAAAGCGGCCGCCAAAGCGAAGTAGTCCAGCAGCCGTAACTCGCCGGTTGCCTATTTGAAATCTGCATGCTTTTTTTCCTCGTTTCGCCGGAGTTCCTGCCGGATGCTTGCCTCGAAGGGCTCCACCTGAGATGAGGGATTGCAGGACATGAGGATGAGGAAGCTCGCCGTGGTGGCGGCGCTGGTCACCATTGCGACCGGAGTGGCCGCGGGTACGTCCGGCGCCGCACCGGAAGAAGAAAGCGTGGAAAGCGCGGTCAATTTCACCGCGTACGCGACCGATACCCAGTCGATCATCGAAACCGACGCGGGATCGCTGGTCGTCGAGGACGGCGTGTTCAAGGTGAAGGCGTCCAACGGTACCGTCCTCGCGGGTCATCCGCTGCGGTTTCAGTTGGACGACTTCGAATTCCCGATCGCCGCACAGATCTCCGGCCGCAGCGCGACGCTGACGCCGCTGCTCGACCGGGAGCACGCGGTCTACAAGCCGGTCGCGCTCCCGTTCGAGGACAAGGCGCCGTGGAAGAGCGAATACGACCGTGAGGTCGCCGCCTGGACCCGCTTGACCAGCACCATCACCATGGGCGCCGCGATAGGCACCCTGGTGGGCGGTATCGGCGGTGCGGCGGTCGGCTGCGTGCTCGGTGGCATCGCGGGCGCGACCATCGCCGCGGGGACCATCGCGGGCCTGTTCGGTCCGTTCATCCCGGCGGCGGGTGTCGGCTGCCTCGTCGGCATCGCGGCGGTCGGCGCGCTCGGCACTGTGGCGGGGCAGATCCTGATCACCGCTCCGGTGGCGATCGGCGCGGCGATCCAGTACTTCACGACGGTCAATCAGCCGTTCGCCGCACCGAAGTAATGCTTCCGCGTGAAAAGACCCCGGCCCTGCGGACATCCGCCGGGACGGGGTCTTTTCGTGCGCTTGCGACCTGGGGAAACAATGTGCCGGTGCGCACAACGGCGCGTCGAGGGTTGGTGTGTCATGGATATCGGTGTTAATTTAAATGACATGTCTGCTGGCCGATCGAACCTCCTGCGCGTCACTTACGTGACCGCCGCGCTGGGTCTTCGGCTGCCGTTGACGCGCGAACTGTGTCGCCTCTCTTGCTGCAGCTGAGCCGGTTTTCCCCGCTCGTTTGCTGCCTCGCCGCCCATGTAGGCACGTCCCGTTGATTTACGGGACTTCAGCAAGGATCTGCACAATGTCCCTTCCCACCCTTGAACGTTCCGTCTCCAGGGTTACCGGCCGTGCCCGCGTCCAGCGTCCGGTCGTCGCTCCCGAACTGCGCATCGCCGACAACCCGGCGGCCGCGGTGCTGCGGGCCGCCACCGGCGGTCCTGTTTCCCGTGACAATGCCGCGCGCACAACGGGTTTGAGCATCGCCACGGTCAATCGCCAGGTCTCCGCACTGCTCGCGGCCGGCCTGCTGCGCGAGCGCCCCGATC
The DNA here is from genome assembly GCF_009829325.1 of Nocardia sp. CY41. GTDB lineage: Bacteria > Actinomycetota > Actinomycetes > Mycobacteriales > Mycobacteriaceae > Nocardia. Next base: position 97,727 of record NZ_VUOS01000020.1, on the reverse strand, counting down.
TGACGGCCTCGGGTGCGGTCGGACGCCCCCGCGTCCCGTTCGAGATCGATCACGACGCCTACCTGACCATCGGCATCCACATCGGCGCCGCGGTCACCAAGATCGTCGCCGCCGACCTGCGCGGCCGCATTCTCGGCGGTTTGGCCATCGCCACCCCGCAGACCGGCCAGGAATTCGCCACCACCACCGTGGCACGCAGCGCGAAGGCGTTCCTGCAGCGCTGGCACCGGCGCAAGGCGCTGTGGGCCGGTGTCGCGATCGGCGGGCGGGTCGACCCGCTCACCGGCGTCGTCGACCACCCGAAGCTGGAATGGCGTGGGGCGCAGGTCGGTTCGGTGCTCGGCGAGGTGCTGGAGCTGCCCGTCTCGGTGGCGCCGCACGTGGAGGCGATGGCCGGTTCCGAATTGTTGCTGCCCACGGGTGAGCCCAAGGACCAAGCCCGCGTCGAGCGGGGCAGCAGCCTGTACTTCTATGTGCGTGAAACCGCCGGTATCGCAGTAACTCTGGACGGACGGGTGCACACGCCGAGCAACGGCCCCGGTTCGATCGCGCATCTGCCCACCGGCTCGGACGTCGAATGCCCCTGCGGACGGCGCGGCTGCTTGGAGGTGACCGTCGGCGATCGGTCGCTGCACTCCAGGGCTGTCGGCCGCGGCATCATCCCGGCGCACAACGGCACCGCGGGTTCGACCATCGCCGACCTGCACCGGGCCGCGGAAGCGGGTTCGGAGTCCGCGCGGGAACTGCTCGCCGAACGGGCCACCATCCTCGGCCACACCGTGGCGATGGTCCGCGACATGCTCAACCCCGATCGGGTGATCCTCGGGGGGCAGGCTTTCACCGGCTACCGGCCCGCGGTCGCGCATGTCGCCCGCGCGTTCAACCAGGGTTCGTCGCTGCCGCCCACCGATATCCGGATCAGCGGATTCGGCGGCAAGGTCCAGGAATACGCCGCGGTGGTGACGTCGCTGAGCGTTCTCTACGCCGATCCGCTGGCCGCGGTCCGGCGCACCGCGTCGATCGACTGAGCACCTACGTCGAAGGGCGACCGGCCGCACCGGCCGGTCGCCCTTTCGTGTGCGTGACGTCAGCGGTGTGGATCGCCCGCTACGGCGAAAAGCCCTTCCAACGCGGTGATGAAGAACGGGAAGTGCCCGGCGAAGCGCTGCAGGTTGCGGTCGCGTTCGAAGCCGCCGAACCAGTAGACGCCCGGTTGCGCGTCCGCCGACGGATCGAGGTCGCGGAAGGCGCGGATCCAGTTGTCGGCGCGTGCGCCGAGGACCATGAACGGCAGCGCGCGGGAGAACACGGTCTCCTGATCGATCGGCGGAATGTGTTCGCGCCGAGTGTTTTCCAGTCCGCGCTGGAGTGCGCGGATCTGCCGGGCGAGCTCCAGCCCGCGCGATGTCCGCACCGGCAGATACTGTGGCGCGAGCAGGGCGGCGACGCCACCGAGCGCGATGGCGACACCGACCAAGGCATGCCCCGAAGTGAGCGCGAGGGCCACGGTCGCCACGATGCCCGCGAGCACCAGCGCCCCGCCGAGCCACATCGCCGGGCCGGGGCGACGGCGATCGAGGAAGTTCCCCCGCGCGACTGCGTCGGCCACCATGGCGGCGCGCACCGGACCGGAGGCCACGCGCCCCGGCCTGCGCAACTCGCCCAGTGTCACCGCGTCGGTGCCGTCCGGCAGCAACGCCTCGTAAACGGCCTTCTCGTAGGAGCGCAACTGATCGTCCGGCGTGTTCACCCGGGCGATCCGCCAGTCGCTGTCGCTGAGCGGCGTGATCCGGAGATACCGGCGCACCGCGAGGTCCACCACCGTCGCGGCGACGTCGACCGGATCGACATGCCCGTCCAGCAGCAGCCCCGCCTCGCCGGGCAGCGCGCCGTCGGGCGAGGTGAACTGCACGCGGTCGCCCTCGCGCAGCAGCGGGTCGATCGTCTCCGAACCGCCGCCCACCGCCGCGTCCCGGCGGCGGGCGCGCAGCACGAAGGCGGCCAGCGCCGCCAGCGCGAGCAGCAGGACGCCGAACGCGACGAGCACCGGGGCGGTGATCGCGAAGGGGCCCGCGTCACCGCTGCCGCGCACGTCGGCGTTGCTCGGCACGGTGCCGGGCGGCAACTGCAGCGTCAGGTCGATCGCGTCGCCTTTGTGCAGGTCGGTCTGCTCCAGGAACAGGACGCCGTCGCTTTCGATCTTGACGTCGGCGCAGGGCCGGGTGGCGCCGGGCGGACCGAGTTTGCAGTCGACGATGCCCATTTCGAAGCTCGGACTGATCAGCGAGGCACTGATGGACGCGATATCGGTGTTGAGCACACCGAGCCAGTGGAACACCTGGGTGCCCCGCGCGTCACTCACGGTGTTCTGCACCGAGTACCGGAAGGTGGAGACGCCGGGCCGGGCCTCGATGGTGAACTGGTCGTTGGCGACCGTCGCGGTGCCCGCGCCCTCGGTGTCCACGTCGGTCACCCGGAAGACGCGTTCGGCGTCGTCGCTCACCTTCAACCGCAGCGGAAGCACCATCCGGAAGGAGCCCTCCGGCGGCACCGAAACCTGTTCGACCACTTCGAGGATGCCCTCGCGGTTCAGCTTCAGATCGGCGGTGATGGCCACGCCCGGCTCGGACTGGGCCTGGGTGACCGGGGCCGTCGCGAACATTCCCGCGATGGCGAGAAGCAGCGCGCCTAGGGCGGCCCCCCGAAAAGTCAGCATGGTCGCCTACTCTAGACAGCTTGCTATTCTGCGTCAGCGGCTGTCGGCGATCACTGAGACGAGGGGGTACGGGGGCGTGACACAACCACCGTACGGACACGGACCGGTCCCGCATGGAGGGCGTCCGGTCCCGCCGCCCGGCTACGTTGCGCCCTACGGCCCGCGGCCGGGTTACGGCCCGCCTCCCGGTTATGGTCCCTCTCCGGGGTACCGGCCACCGCCGGGATATGCCCCGCCCGCCTACGGCCCGCCACCGGGTTACGGCCCGCCGGTCCCACCGCCGATGCCCTATGGTCCGCCCGGGCGGCCGCCCTACCCGCCGCCCCGCAAACGGGGTGGCGGCGGATGGGTGGTGCTGCTGGTCATCGTCGTCTTCGTGGTGGCGGCGGGGCTGGTGCGCAATGCGATCTCGGTGGGGCGTGGCGACAACGACGCGTCCGGTCCGCAGCCGAGCTTCACGTTCGACGCCCAGCCGGACGGTTCGTCCGGACCGTCGGAGACCGGCAACAACCCGTTGCTCACGGATCCGAGCGCGACGTTGATTCCGGCGCGGTGCGATTACTCGCCGTGGGGCACTCGGGTGGATGCCGCACGCAAGTTCTTCGAGAGCGCCGCGTCGTGCCTGGAGACGGCATGGAAACCCGTGCTGAGCAAGGCGAATCTGCCGTTTCAGCCGCCCGCGCTGAACGTCAGCGCGACCACGGCGGGTATCACCACGCCGTGCACCGGTTCGACCAGCAATTTCGCCGCGTTCTACTGCCCGGCGAACAAGACCATCTACATGCCGATCAGCCAGTTGCAGACCGATTACTTCAAGGACAACTGGGTGGTCTACCTGTCGGTCTTCGCGCATGAGTACGGCCACCACGTGCAAGCCATGTCCGGCATCCTGCGCAGGGCCAACAGCGAGCGCGCCGACGTGGGACCGCGCAGCTCCAAGGGACTGGAACTGTCGCGGCGAGTGGAGTTGCAGGCCAACTGCTTCGACGGCATGTACCTGTCCTCGTCGTCGAAGGGGGGTTCGCTTTCCGACACGCAGCTCACCCTGGCGCGCAAGGACGCCTACGGGCGCGGCGACCAGGCGGGGGACATGCGCGACCACGGCTCCGCGGAGAACGGCGGGCAGTGGTTCGAGACGGGGTTGGACAAGAACCGTGCGGCGCAGTGCAATACGTTCACCGCGTCGGCGAGTTCGGTCAGCTGAGGCGGTCACCGCGCGGCCGGGGCTCTCCCGACCACGCGAATTCTGGCGGCCCACGTCGGTGTGGGGCCGCCCGGCTGTGATCGCGACGCTGTCGCGCGGCGACGGTGTCCAGCACACCGACACCTCGATCTGGCGTGACCAGGCTTTCAGCCGCGGTCGGGAGTGCGAGCCGGATATGCGCCACCGGATCCGCATCGCCGCCGATCATTTCAGTCGTGCTGATCGTCTTCGAGGGCGCGATCGGGGTGTGGACGCCCGAAATGCCCCTCGCCGAGGCGGCGCGGCGCGTGGCCGTGCACCCCTTCGGCGTACGCCGTCTCGGCGTGCAGGGCGAAGTCGATGCCCGCGGTCTCGTCCTCCTTGCTGACCCGGAATCCGACGAGCCGGTCGATGCTCTTGCCGAGCGCGAACGAGACGCCGAACGCGTAGGCCGCGACGACGAGCACCGCCACCAGTTGTTTGCCGAGCTGAGTGAACCCACCGCCGAACAGCAGGCCCTCGACGCCGCCGGTCATCACCTCGGTGGCGAGCAGGCCGATCAGCACGGTGCCGACGATGCCGCCGACGAAGTGCACGCCGACCACGTCGAGGGAATCGTCGTAGCCCGCCTTGAACTTCCACCCCACCGCGAACGAGCACAGCACGCCCGCCGCGAGCCCGACCAGCAGCGCGCCCGAGGTGTTCACCGACCCGCAGGAGGGAGTGATGGCGACCAGGCCGGCCACCACGCCGGACGCGGCGCCGAAGGTGGTGGGCCTGCCGTCGCGGATCTGTTCCACCGCGAGCCAGCCGAGCATGCCGAGGCAGCCTGCCACCAGCGTGTTCAGGAAGACGGCCGCGGCGAGGCCGTTGGCCGCCAGCGCCGAACCGGCGTTGAAGCCGAACCAGCCGAACCACAGCAGGCCCGCGCCGAGCAGTACGAAGGGCAGATTGTGCGGTCGCATCGCGTCGGTGCGGAACCCGATGCGCGGGCCGAGCACCAGTGCGAGGGCGAGGGCCGACGCGCCGGAGGCGATCTCCACCACCAGGCCGCCCGCGTAGTCCAGCGCGCCGAACGAGGCGAGCCAACCGTCCGGGCCCCACACCCAGTGCGCGATCGGCGCGTACACCACCAGCGCCCACAGCGGCACGAAGATCATCCACGCGGAGAACTTGGCGCGGTCGGCGATGGCGCCGCTGACCAGCGCGGCGGTCAATACGGCGAAGGTGAGCTGGAACGTCGCGTACAACAATTCGGGCACCGAGCCGCGCACCGAGCCGGGATCGATGCCCGCCATGCCGAGGTGACCGAGGCCACCGATGAGGCCGCCGCCCGCGTCGGCGCCGAACGCCAGACTGTAGCCGAGAAGTAGCCAGGTGACGGTCACCAGCGGGATCGCGATGAAGTTCATCATCAACATGTTGAGTACGCCGGTCGAGCGCACCATCCCGCCGTAGAAAATGGCCAGGCCCGGGGTCATGAGCAGGACGAGGGCTGTGCTGACGAGCAGCCAGGCGGTGGCCGCCGGATCGATGGTCGGGGACAAGGGTGCACTCCTTCCGCGCGCGTGCGCTGGAAGGAAGTTACCGAACGGTCGCTAGCGGGTCGACAGCCGATCGGCTCGAGCGCGGTCAGGCCGGGGGTGAGCCCTCCCTGACGCGGCGCAGCCACGTGGTGACCGTGTCCGGCGTGGGCGGGTCCGCGCCGACCAGGTCGAGCACGCTGTACCCGAGGCACGCCGCGCCCATCACGCGCGAGGCGACTGCTTCCGCGTCGCCCCAGGGCAGGAAGGGCTTGGCCAGCAGCAGGGAGGCGATGCCGTGGGCGACGGACCACAGCTCCAGCACGATCGGCCGCGGATCGCGCGGCGCCATCGTCCCGTCGTCCATGCATTTGCGCACCGTGGCAGCGAAATGCTGGAAGGCCCCGCTGGTGAGGACCTGGTCCACCGCGCCTTCGGTCTCGGTGGGCGCGGTCGCGAGCCGGTACTGCTCGGGATGCGCGAGGGCGAAGCGGACGTAGGCCATGCCTTGCTCGTGCAACTGCGTCACCGGGGAGGCCGCGGGATCGGTGGCCGCCCGCATCGCGTCGGCCAGGTCTTCGAAGACCTGGGCGACCACCGCCTCGATGAGCTCGTCCTTGTCGGCGAAGTGCCGGTAGATCGACGGCGCGCTCACGCCGACCAGCTTGCTGACCGCCCGGATGGAGACGGCATCGGCGTGCCCGGTCCTGGTGAGCAGCTCGGCCGTGGCGCGCAGGATCTCCTCGCGCAGCTGAGCGCCGGAACCGCGCGGCGAGCGCGGGCGTCTGCCGCCGATCATGCCCGCCCTGCGGTTTCCAGCGGACGGGCGGCGGCGTCCTCCTCGCCCTCGGTCAGACCGATCTTGGCGTGCAGGCGGGCCAGCGGTGCGGGCGCCCACCAGTTGAGCGGACCGAGCAGGCGCATGAGCGCGGGCGCGAGCAGGCCGCGGATGATCGTGGCGTCGGCGAGCACGGTCAGCGTGAGACCGAGGCCGAGCAGCTGCATGAACGACACCTTCGCGGTCACCAGCGCGCCGAGCACGATGGCCATCAGCACGGCGGCCGCGGTGAAGATCCGGCCCGTGCGCGCCAGGCCGACCGCCACCGCGCGAGTGTTGTCGTGGGTGGCCAGCCACTCCTCGCGGACCCGCGACAGCAGGAACACTTCGTAGTCCATGGACAGACCGAAGGCCAGGCAGAACATCAGGATCGGCATGGTCGGCACCAGGTAGCCGACTGCGGTGAAACCGAGCAGCCCGGAAAGGTGGCCTTCCTGGAACACCCAGACCATCGCGCCGAAGGCGGCGGCCAGCGACAGCGTGTTCAGCACGAGCGCTTTGATCGGCAGCACGACGCTGCCCGTGAACAGGAACAACACGATGAACGTGGTGAGGGCGATCAGGGCGGCCGCGAGCGGAAGCCGGGCGGCCAGCGCCTGCAGCGAGTCGGCGTTGGCCGCCGCAGCGCCGCCGAAGAGCGCCTCGCCCGGCGCCGGGATCGCCCGGATCGCGTTCAGCTGACGGTCACCGGCGGGGGAGAACGGATCGAGCTTCGTCGCGACACTCAGGTAGGTGCCGGTGTCGTTGCTCATCCCGGGCGGTGCGGGCGCGACCCGCGCGCCCGTCACGTAGACCCCGGCGGCGGAGAGGACCGCGGGCACGCCCTCGACCTTGGACAGTTCGGCGGCGTATCCGCCGAGCGCCGCGGTGTCGCCGCGATAGCCGTCCAGCACGATCGTGGTGCTGGCGACCGGGTCGGCCTGGGGGAACTGGGTGCGCATGGCGTCGCCGACCTGGCGACTGGACGCGGTTTCCGGCAGCACCCGGTCGTCGGGATAACCGAACTGCACCGACAGGAACGGCGCGCCGAGCGCCAGCAGCAGGGCGATGATCACGATCGCGACCGGAGCCGCGTGCCGCATCACCACGCCGGCCAGCCGGTACCAACCGCTGTCCTCGGGCGCGTGCGGACCGGGTGCGGGCGCGTCGCGCCGGAACAGGCGGCGCAATGGAGCTCGCAGGTCGAGGGAGTTCACCCGGTGCCCGAGCAGGGCCAGCGCGGCGGGCAGCACCAGGATCGACGCGGCCGCCGCCGCGGCGACGACCGCGACGCCCGCGTAGGCGAAACTCTTCAGGAAGTACAGGTCGAACACGCTGAGCACGGCCAGCGATAGCGCGACGGTGAGCGCGGAGAACAACACGGTGCGGCCCGCGGTCTGCACGGACCGGATGGTGGCCGCGGCCGGATCCAGGCCGCGCGCCAGCTCCTCCCGGAAGCGGCTGACGATGAACAAGCTGGAATCGATGGCCAGCGCCAGACCCATCGCCGTCGTCATGTTCAACGCGTAGATCGAGACATCGGTGAACAGCGTGCACAGGCGCAGCAGCGCCAGCGTCGCCAGGATGGCGAACACGCCGATGGTCAGCGGGAGGGCCGCGGCCACCAGGCTGCCGAACACCAGGACCAGCACGATCATCGACAGCGGCACCGCGACGCCCTCGGCCAGGGTGAGGTCGCGGGTGGTCTGCTCGGTGACGTCGTGGTAGATCGCGGCGATGCCGCCTTGGCGGACCGTGATGCCGTCGTTGGAGACGCCGGCGAACTGCCCCTCCAATTCGCTCGCGGTCTTCTGGACCTGCGTCTCGTCGCCGTCGATGTAGGCGACGACCAGTGCGCTCTTGCCGTCGGTGCTGCGCAACGCGTTCGCCAGCGGTTGCGGGGTGGTCCAGTAGGACTGCACGCCCTGCACGTCACCGCGGTTCTTCAGCGCATCGGCCAGCTCGATGCCCGCCGCTTTGGTGGCCGGGTCGTCCGCCCCGGCGTCCGAGCCGACCAGCAGGACGAAATTGGGCGCTGCGCCGGCGAAGTTGTCGGCGATCAGCTCGGCGACGCGGGCGGACTCGGCCTCGTTAGACGTGAACCCGCCGGACTTCAGATGCGCGGGCGCGGTGGCGCCGAAAACACCGCACAAAACGGCGATGACCAGGGCCGCGGCCAGCACCGCGCGCGGAGATCGGGTGATGAATCGGGCTATCCGGGTCAGCATCGCGGCTCCGCTCGCTAGGTTAACGGCGTTATAGTAACGCTGTTAACCTATGGTGTCGAGTCCGCATGGTCCGCTCCGGTTCAGCCGCGAGATCTACGGATGGCGCGCAACCCGCGTCGCCCGGGCACGGGCAGGTCGTCGCGCATCTCCACCCACTCCGCGGTGGTCAACCACAGCTGCTGGGCGCGGGCATCGGCGGTGTTGTGGAAAATCCGGCGGCCCCGGTCGTCGCGCAGTTCTTGCGCCACCACCGACCAGCGCGGCGGACGGCCGTGCTCGGCCTGGTAATCCGCCAGATAGGTCGCGATCGCGGTGCCGATGGTGTTCACGGGGCGCAACGAGACCCGGTTGCCGTACTGGGCGGCGTAGAAACGCCGGGCGGCGCACAGGGACCGTGGATTGGCGTTGGAGGCGATCCACCCCGCGCGCTGGGCCCGCTCGATCAGCCAGAGGTGTTTGACCGCCGACGGCGCGATATTGCCGACGCGGGTGCGGATCAGGGTCATGATCTGCTCGCTGCACAGCACATCGCGCCGGGTGGGCCCGTAGCCGTGCGCGGTCCAATGCGCGTCCGCCAGTTTGGCGAGCACCCGGCCGAAGTCGTCGATACTGCGCTGGGCGCGGCGGCCGAGCCGTTCGATGCGCTCGGCCTCGCGGCGCATCTCGTTCTGCGCGGTCAGAGTGCGGATCGCGGCCATGGTGGGCACCTGGCCGCGTTCGAGGAGTTCGAGGATGGCCGCGGCGGTGGTCGGATCGGCGGCCGCGGTGACCGGCAGCGAGTCGCGCTTGATCGCGAACTCCTGCGGGCTGATGGCGCGGCTCAAGAGGGCGACGGCGGAGCGGTCGCCTGCGAAATCGGTGCTGGACAGCCAGGCGGCGGCGATGTCGTCACACGACACGGTGGACGGTCCTCCGGTGGAAGTGGGGATTGGCGCTGGTCACCCGTGGGCTCAGTTCGGTAGGTTGTGCCCCGGTCGGGATGAGGGACCGGCCGGGGTCACCAACCTGATGAAGGTTTGGCTACCGAAGTTGCCGAGTGCCACGTTAGCCAGCGGATTGCGTCGCTGTCACCCATGGTGACGGTTTCGTTATTTCCAAAAAGTCGTGGTGAATCGGGGTAGAAGTTCATTTTTTCCGGCGCGGACGGGATGCTTCGGTGGGCAAGTCCGACCTTCCCTCGCGCAGCATGGGCGATAGCTCTGAGGTTGCTGTCGCGTGCGCACCGGTCGGCCTCCGAAGAAGGCGATGCGCATGTTGTGATGTAGATCACATAAATTGCCCGGTCCGGGCCGTCCGCGAACGCGGCGGGCGGGAATGTCCTTTGTCGGCGGTCGCCGGTAACCTCTGGCCGTGGCTCTGTACCGGAAATACCGACCGGCAACATTCGCTGAGGTGGTGGGTCAGGAGCACGTCACCGACCCGCTGAGTACCGCGCTCGACACGGGGCGGATCAGTCATGCCTATCTGTTCTCCGGTCCGCGCGGCTGCGGCAAGACGTCTTCGGCACGCATCCTCGCCCGCTCGCTGAACTGTGCGGAGGGGCCCACCTCGACGCCCTGCGGCACCTGCTCGTCCTGTGTGGCGCTTGGGCCCGGCGGTCCGGGCAATCTGGACGTCATCGAGCTCGACGCCGCGAGCCACGGCGGCGTCGACGACACCAGGGAACTGCGTGACCGCGCCTTCTACGCGCCCGCCGAGTCCAGGTACCGCGTGTTCATCGTCGACGAGGCGCACATGGTGACCACCGCCGGGTTCAACGCGCTGCTCAAGATCGTCGAGGAGCCGCCGGCGCACCTGATCTTCATCTTCGCGACCACGGAGCCGGACAAGGTGCTGCCCACCATCCGGTCGCGGACGCATCACTACCCGTTCCGGCTGCTGCCCCCCGCCACGATGCGCGGACTGCTCGGGCGGATCTGCGAGCAGGAGCACGTGCCGGTCGAAGAAGCCGTGTACCCCTTGGTGATTCGCGCGGGCGGCGGGTCGCCGCGCGACAGCCTCAGCGTGCTCGACCAGCTGCTGGCGGGCGCGGGCCCCGAGGGCGTCACCTATGCCCGCGCGGTCTCGCTGCTCGGCGTCACCGACGTGGCACTGATCGATGACGCGGTCGAAGCGCTGGCCGCCGACGACGGCGCCGCGCTGTTCGGCACCGTCGACCGAGTGATGGAGGCAGGCCACGACCCTCGACGTTTCGCCGTCGACCTGCTCGATCGTTTCCGCGACCTGATCCTCTTGCGGGCGGTGCCCGACGCCACCGAACGCGGTCTGGTCACCGGCCCCGAAGACGTGCTCGACCGGATGCGCGACCAGGCGGCGCGTTTGGGCTCGGCCACCCTCACCCGTTACGCCGAGCTGCTGCACGAGGGGCTGGGCGAGATGCGCGGAGCCACGGCGCCGCGGCTGCTGCTCGAAGTGGTCTGCGCGCGCATGCTGCTGCCCTCGGTGTCCGACGCGGAATCCGCCACCTTGCAGCGGTTGGAACGGTTGGAGCGCGGCCTGACCGGTGGGTCCATCGGCGCCGCCCCCGCCGCGTCCGCGCCGCCTGCTTCCACCCCGACGGCTGCGGTCACGCCGCCGTCGGGCCCGCCTCGCCGCCGAGGCGCCGAGGCGCTGGCCGCGATTCGGGAGAACCGCGGGGGCGGTCGCTCGGCTGCCGAAGCCGGTGGTGGTCCTTCCGCAGGCGTTCCGGCGCAGACCGGCGGCGCGGAGGGGGCGGCGCCCGCCCCAGACGCGTCCGCTGACGCGGAATTCGGCGAGCGCTCGGCATCGAGCAGGGGGCCGGGAACGGAATCATCTCCCGATATGACCGGGCCGCGTGGCGGTGGGCAATCCGCGGGCAGCGAGCGTCCGCGGTTGCCGGCCGGTGGCGCGTCGACCCCGGGCGGTCCCTCGGCTGCTGAAGCCGGTGGTGGTCCTACCACAGGCGTTTCGGCGCAGACCGGTGGCGCGGATCCTTCTGCGCCGGTAGCCGAAACCGGCTCCGCTGCTGTGCCCGGCAGTCTGTCGGCGGGGACGACGCCGGCGGGAGGGCCGAGCGCGAGCGCCGAGACGAGTGCTCCGACCACCGGGACGGCCGCCGCATCCGAGGCCACGTCGGGGGTATCCGGGTCAGCCGGCGACGTGCCGGGTGGTGGCGTCGGAACCAGGCGCGTTTCTTCCGAACCCGCTGCCCCACAAGGCGTCTCCGATGTCGCACCGCCGACGGGGTCTTCCGCGGCCGAGCAGGCAGCGGGTTCTCGGCCTGCAGGCCCGCAGGCGGAGTCGCCCGCCGCCGGCCCGGCCGTCGATCGCGATCGCGGAGCCCCGGACTCGGGTGGCGCGCGGCATTCTGCTGTGGGAGCCGATCAGGGAGGTACGGACTCGGCTGCTGCACGGGACTCTGCTGTCGGACGTGAGCGTGGGGTCGGGAACTCGAGCGATGCGCGGGACTCGGCTGGGGGGCAGGACCGCGGAGCTGCGCACTCGGCTGCTGCGCAGGAGTCTGCTGTCGTCCGTGAGCGTGGGGTGGGGGAGTCGAGCGATGCGCGGGACTCGGCCGTGGGCCAGGATCGCCGGGCTGCGGATTCGGCTGTTGCGCGGGGTCCTGCTGTCGGACCCGCTGGCGGGGCAGCGGCTTCGGCTGTCGCGCGGGGTTCTGCTGTCGAGCCCGATCGCGGGGCCGGGGACTCGGGCGATAACCGGGACTCTGCTGTCGGCCGCGGGGCTGCGGATTCGAGTGTCGCGCGAGGTTCTGCTGTCGAGCGTGAGCGCGGGGTCGGGGAGTCGAGTGCCGCGCGGGATTCTGCTGTCGGACCCGCTCGCGGGGCTGCCGATTCGGCTGCCGCGCGCCGTTCTGCCGTCGGTCAGGACGCGCGGGACGCGCAGTCGTCCTCGCTGGCGCCCGCAGCGGGTTCTTCCGCGGTTTCGAGTGATGATCTGCTGCGCGAAGTGGAAGCCGCTTGGGCGGACATCCGTGCGAAAGTGCGGGAGTTCGGCGCGGCCGTGCAGGCGATGCTCGCCGGCGCGTCGGTCGCCCGGGTGGAGGGCGCGGTCATCGTCTTCGCGCATCAGCATGCGCCGTTGGCTCAGCGCCTGTCCGATCCGCGGAATCTGGAAGCGGTGCGGTCGGCGGTACGGGCGGTGCTCGGACGCGACCACGAGGTGCGCTGGGAAGCCGGTGGCGCGGCGCCACGGCCCGCGGCGGCGCCACGGGCGAGCGGGGCGGGCAACCGTACCCGGGGGCAGGCGGGCAATCAGCCGGGACGTGAATCCGGCAACGCGGCAGCACGTGCTTCGGGCGCCGCTGCCCCGCCACGGTTCTCCCGCCCGAGCCAGGCGAGGAACGCGAGCGCCGACAAGGCGGGCAACACGGGGCGATCCCGGGCGGGCGGCGCCGACCCGCGTCCGTATCCCACGGACGACGACATCCCGCCGCCCGACTACCCGGACCTGCCCGACGACCCGGGCCCCGCGGACCATCCGCCGTACGACGCCGGGCCGAGCGCGAACGACGCTCCGGTCGAGCGCGGCTGGGACCGGGACGGGGTCGTCCCGGCCTCGACGCCGGAGGAGGAGCAGGAAATGATGGCCGCCGCGGCCGATCCGGTAGCTCCGGGCGACCGGCGCGACCCGGACGAGGTCGCCCTCGAATTGCTGAAGAGTGAGCTGGGTGCCACACGGCTGGATGGTTGACAACCACCGTTCTCACGACGTTAAGTTAACCGGAGTTCGCACTCCACGGTAGTATGGACGGGTAGCCGGGAGCTTCGGTACGCCGACGTTCTATGGTATGCCCAGGCGTACGGGCGACCGGGTCGTGCGTCCGCTGTTGCCTGCCTGGTTTTGTACAGCGTTAGGAACGGTCGGCCGCAAGGCCGGTCGGCGAGGTCAGCCGCAGCCACGCCGCACCCGCGGTGTCGCCGCACACCCGCGCTCGGACGGGCATACGTCCGGCCGCAGCACATTGAGGAAGGAACACTCCATGACCACAGAGGCCTACATTTACGAGGCCATCCGCACTCCGCGCGGCCGTGGCAAGAAGAACGGCTCGCTGCACTCGGTCAAGCCGATCGACCTGACTGTTGGTCTGATCCAGGAGCTGCGCGGCCGCTTCCCGAACCTCGACGAGGACCGGATCTCCGACCTGATCCTCGGCGTGGTGGCGCCGGTCGGCGACCAGGGCGCGGATATCGCCCGTACCGCGGTCACCGTGGCCGGCCTGCCCGACACCGTCGGCGGCTTCCAGCTCAACCGCTTCTGCGCCTCCGGCCTCGAGGCGGTCAACCTCGCGGCCCAGAAGGTGCGCTCCGGCTTCGACGACCTGGTCATCGCCGGTGGTGTCGAATCCATGTCGCGCGTGCCGATGGGGTCCGACGGCGGCGCCTGGGCGCTCGACCCGGCCACCAACTACGACACCTACTTCGTCCCGCAGGGCGTCTCCGCCGACCTGATCGCCACCATCGAGGGCTTCAGCCGCGACGACGTGGACGCCTACGCGGTGCGCTCGCAGGAGCTGGCCGCCAAGGCCACCACCGGCGGGTACTTCGCCAAGTCGATCGTCCCGGTCAAGGACCAGAACGGCATCGTCGTGCTGGACAAGGACGAGCACATGCGCCCCGGCACCACCGCCGAGGACCTGGCCAAGCTGCAGCCGTCCTTCGCCGTGATCGGTGAGATGGGTGGCTTCGACGCGGTGGCGCTGCAGAAGTTCCACTTCGTGGAGAAGATCAACCACGTGCACCACGGCGGCAACAGCTCCGGCATCGTCGACGGCGCCGCGCTCGTGCTCGTCGGTTCCGAAGAGGCGGGCAAGGCCTCCGGCCTGACCCCGCGTGCGCGCGTCGTCGCGACCGCCACCAGCGGCGCCGACTCCACCATCATGCTCACCGGTCCGACCCCGGCAGCCAAGAAGGTGCTGGCCAAGGCGGGCCTGACCCTCGACGACATCGACCTGGTCGAGATCAACGAGGCGTTCGCCTCCGTGGTGCTGAAGTTCCAGAAGGACCTGAACATCCCGGACGAGAAGCTGAACGTCAACGGCGGCGCGATCGCGATGGGTCACCCGCTGGGCGCGACCGGCGCGATGATCACCGGCACCATGGTCGACGAGCTGGAGCGCCGCAACGGCCGCTACGCGCTGATCACGCTGTGCATCGGCGGCGGCATGGGCGTGGCCACCATCATCGAGCGGGTCTGATTTCCCAACCGACAGCTGAAGATTTACGGCGGCGTGAGCGTCAGGCCCGGAGGCGGCAGCCTGCGTAACCACGTAGGGCCGCGAACGCCGCTAATTCACCAAGGAGACACAGAGCTGTGAGCGAAACCAACATGATCGGTTGGGAGCAAGATTCGGACGGCATCGTCGTGCTGACGATGGACGACCCGAACCAGGGCGCCAACACGATGAACGAGCTGTACAAGAAGTCGATGACCGCCACCGTCGACCGGCTCGAGGCGGAGAAGGACACCATCACCGGTGTCGTGCTGACCTCCGCGAAGAAGACCTTCTTCGCGGGTGGCGACCTGAAGAACATGATGAAGGTCGGCCCGGACGACGCCCAGGCGCTGATGGAGGAGCTCACCGAGATCAAGAGCGCCCTGCGTCGCCTGGAGCAGCTGGGCAAGCCGGTCGTCGCGGCCATCAACGGCGCCGCGCTCGGCGGCGGTCTGGAGATCGCGCTGGCCACCCACCACCGCATCGCGGCGGACGTGCCGGGTTCGCAGATCGGTCTGCCGGAGGCCACCCTCGGCCTGCTGCCCGCGGGCGGCGGCATCATCCGCACCGTGCGCATGCTGGGCCTGCAGAACGCCCTGATGCAGGTGCTGCTGCAGGGCCAGCGCAACAAGCCGGCCAAGGCCAAGGAGATCGGTCTGATCGACGAGCTCGTCGGTTCGATCGAGGAACTGGTTCCCGCGGCCAAGGCGTGGATCAAGGCCAACCCCGAAGCCGGTGTGCAGCCCTGGGACAAGAAGGGCTTCAAGATCCCCGGCGGCACCCCGTCCTCGCCCGCCTTCGCGGCGAACCTGCCCGCGTTCCCGGCGAACCTGCGCAAGCAGATCAAGGGTGCGAACATGCCTGCGCCGCGCGCCATCATGTCCGCCGCGGTCGAGGGCTCGCAGGTCGACATCGACAACGCGTCGCTGATCGAGTCCCGCTACTTCGTGCACCTGCTCACCGGCCCGGTCGCGAAGAACATGATCCAGGCGTTCTTCTTCGACCTGCAGACGATCAACAACGGCGGTTCGCGTCCGAAGGACGTGCCGAAGAAGGAGATCAAGAAGGTCGGCGTGCTCGGCGCGGGCATGATGGGCGCGGGCATCGCCTACGTCTCGGCCAAGGCGGGCTACGAGGTCGTGCTGAAGGACGTCTCCATCGAGGCGGCCGAGCGCGGCAAGAACTACTCCGAGAAGATCGAGGCCAAGGCGCTGTCCCGGGGCAAGACCACCGAGGAGAAGTCCAAGGCGCTGCTGGACCGGATCAAGCCGACCGCGGACGCGGCCGACTTCGCCGGCGTCGACTTCGTCATCGAGGCCGTCTTCGAGAACACCGAGCTGAAGCACAAGGTGTTCCAGGAGATCGAGGACATCGTCACCCCCGACGCGCTGCTCGGCTCGAACACCTCCACCCTGCCGATCACCGGTCTGGCGACCGGCGTGAAGCGCCAGGAGGACTTCATCGGCATCCACTTCTTCTCGCCGGTCGACAAGATGCCGCTGGTGGAGATCATCAAGGGTGAGAAGACCTCGGACGAGGCCCTGGCCCGGGTGTTCGACTACACCCTCGCGATCAAGAAGACCCCGATCGTCGTCAACGACAGCCGCGGCTTCTTCACCTCTCGCGTGATCGGCACCTTCGTCAACGAGGCGATCGCCATGCTCAAGGAGGGCATCGAGCCCGCCACCATCGAGCAGGCCGGTCTGCAGGCGGGCTACCCGGCCGCGCCGCTGCAGCTGTCGGACGAGCTGAACATGAAGCTCATGCAGAAGATCGCCAAGGAGACCTTGGAAGCCGCGCAGGCGGGTGACACCACTCTGGGCGTCAAGCGGCACCCGGCGCAGGACGTCATCGACTACATGGTGTCCGAGGGTCGTCCGGGCCGCCTGGAAAAGGCGGGCTTCTACGAGTACGACGAGAACGGCAAGCGCACCGGTCTGTGGCCGGGCCTGCGTGAGCACTTCAAGACCACGGCGGACTTCGGTGTGCCGCTGCAGGATCTGATCGACCGCATGCTGTTCGCGGAGGCGATCGAGACCCAGAAGTGCTTCGACGAGGGCGTGCTCACCTCCACCGCCGACGCCAACATCGGCTCGATCTTCGGCATCGGCTTCCCGGCCTGGACCGGTGGTGTGCACCAGTTCATCGTCGGTTACCCGGGTGGCCAGGAGGCCTTCGTGGAACGCGCCGACTACCTCGCCAAGAACTACGGCGAGCGCTTCGAGGTCCCGGCCTCGCTGCGTAAGTAGTCTCCGCCGAAAGGCAAGGGCGAAGCCCGCCACCGCGTTTCGCGGTGGCGGGCTTCCGTCGTTTTCCGGCCCGTTCACCGTCGCGTCCGTTCGGCCGGATAGGTTGGCAGCCGTGCCGAGACGTAGTCGCCCTGTTCTGATCGTCGGTTGCGCCCTCGCGCTCGCCTCGGCCCCGGTCGCTGTCGCCGCCCCGGTGGCGGCGCCCTCGGTGCGCTTGCTCGGCGAGCAGACGATCGCATCGAATTCGGATTTCGAGGGCACCGTCGTCGGCGGTCTCTCCGGAATCGACTACTCGCCTCGTACCGGTGAATTCGTGCTGATCAGCGATGATCGGTCGAGCAAGAACCCGGCGCGGTACTACACCGCGCGCATCGAGGTCGGCGAAGGCGGTGTCGGACCGGTGGCCCTCACCGGCACGCGACCGTTGCCGACCGCGACGGGCGCCGTCTACCCGCCGATGTCGGTGGACCCGGAGGAGATCCGGGTGGACCCGTGGACCGGCGACTACTACTGGACGCAAGAAGGCGAGCGGGCCGGCGCCGTGCTGGACGACCCGTCTGTGCGGATCACGCACCCGGACGGCTCCTACGCCGGTGAGCTGCCGATTCCCGACAACGAACGGATGCGTCCCGACGCCGGTCCCCGGCGGAACGCGACGCTGGAGGGGGCGACCTTCCTCGCCGCGGGCGCGTTGTTCGCGACCTCGATGGAGGGGCCGCTCCTGCCGGACGGCCCGGCGGCGACCACGACCAGCGGAGCGCTCACGCGCATCACCATCCAGGCTCGATCCGGTCCGCCGCTGGCCCAGTACGCGTATCCGGTGGAACCGATCTTCGCCGAATCGCGGCCCGAACCAGGCCGCGGTGAGACCGGGGTCGCGTCCATCCTCGCCGCCGATCCGCTCGATCCCACGAAACTCCTTGTGCTGGAAAGGTCTTTCTCGCCGGGCACGCCCAACAAGATTCGCGTCTACGAGGCGGACCTGAGCGCGGCCACCAACATCCTCGACGCCCCGATCGGCACCGCGCGTCCGGTGACCAAGCGGCTGCTGATCGACCTCGACGACGTCGGGCTCTCCACCGTCGACAACGTGGAGGGCATGACCTGGGGTCCTCGACTGCCTTCCGGCGAACGGACCCTCGTCCTGGTCAGCGACGACAACTTCGACAGCCGTCAGATCACCCAGATCATCGCCCTGGCCGTCGCCTAGTCCGCGGGACGCAACTGCTCGGCGGCCGCCTGGTACGCGGCGGCCGCCCTGGTGAAGTAATCGAACAGCACCTCCTGCTGTTCGGGTGCGTAGCCGCGGATGATCTCGCCGATGCGTTGTCGCGCGGGGGCGAGGACCTCGTCGAGATCGGCGGGCTTGCCGATCAATTCGACGATCACCTTGCGCCGGTCGCCCGGGACCGGCGCGCGGCGGACGTAACCGGCGTCCTCCAGACGGTCGATCAGCCGCGTGGTGGGGCCGGTGGTCAGTCCGCTGCGCGCGCCGAGCTCGCCGGGCGTCATAGGTCCCGCCAGTTCGAGGATGTTGAGCGCGTAGAGGTCGGTGGCGCCCAGGTCGACCGCCCGCGCGCCGGCTTGTCCGTGCAGCATGACCGCGCTCAGGTAACGCCGATAGACCGAACCCGCGTCCGGTGGTAGGCCGCCTGCCGCGGAATCGTCGTCGGGATCAGGCGTTGACACCGAATTCCTCCACGTCCAACTTCTACCGATATAAACAGGCTTCTCAAAAGAAGAAAACTCCGTGCAGAAGCAACTTAGCACGGCGCTTGCTTGACGCCATCCTCGTTGGGTAACCCTCGTGGTGAACCTGATGTGGCGGTGTGGTCATGAGCCGAGGCGACGTCTGCGAAGACCCTCGATCCCCACTGCTCGCGGCGCGAAACACGCGGATTCGAGACACACCCGTCCTCTCCGGAAACGTCACCCGCGTGATACCGCACCGCGCTACGTTGGAATATGCGCAGACATATCGGACACGGCGTCCGGCGTGTCGGCGCGGAGTTGGTCGCCGATGTCGCCGATTCGATGTGAGTTCGAGGTGATCACATGAATCCACAGACGCGTTCGGGCCGGGTGCGCCCCGAATCGACTGCGGCCGAAACGAACACGCAGCGGCAGACACCCGTCGACATCGCCGACGAACTGGAGGCGATGGGCCTGTCCGGAGCGGTGGAGATCGGTCGCGGCGGGTTCGGCGTGGTCTACCGCTGCGTCCAGACCGCGTTGGATCGCGTGGTCGCGGTGAAGGTGCTCCCCTCGGAGATCGACGAGGAGAGCCGCGAGCGGTTCCTACGCGAGGAACAGGCGATGGGCAGGCTGTCCGGTCACCCGAACATCGTCGACATCCTCCAGGTGGACGTGACGGCGACCGGCATGCCGCTGATCGTTATGCCGTACTGCACGCACGGGTCGCTGGAGAAGCTGATCCGCGATCAAGGCCCGTTGACTTGGGCGGACTCGCTGCGCGCCGGCGTCAAGCTGGCGGGCGCCATCGAGAGCGCGCACCGCGCCCGCATCCTGCACCGCGACGTGAAACCGGCCAACGTGCTGCTCAGCGGCTACGGCGAGCCGCAGCTGACGGATTTCGGCATCGCCCGCATTCCCGGCGGGTTCCGCACCTCGAGCAGCATGATCACCGGTTCACCCGCGTTCACCGCGCCGGAGGTGCTCAAAGGCGACGAGCCGACCATCCGCTCCGACGTCTACGGCCTCGGATCGACGCTGTTCGCCCTGCTCACCGGGCACGCGGCCTTCGAGCGGCAGGCGGGCGAGCGGGTGGTCGCGCAGTTCCTGCGGATCACCACCCAGCCGATACCCGACCTCCGTGCACAGGACATTCCACCGGATGTGGCCACAGTCATCGAACACGCGATGGCTCCCAGTCCGCGGGATCGCCCGGCCAGTGCCTACGAGTTCGGCGAGATGCTGCGCGCGGTGCAGCGCAGCCATGACCAGCTGCCGGACGAGATGGCACTGCTGGACACCACGCCGGAGGTCGAAGCGGCGGCGCCGACCGCGATCGGCGAACCGACCGTGGCCTGGACCGGCTCGCGTCCCGCGGTCACCGCCCGGCGCAGCTGGCCGTTGACGCTGCGTCCCGCCGTCTCGCAGCATCCCGTGTCCGCGACGACGACACCGCCGACGGCCGTGACCAAATTCCGTCCTCCGACGCCCACCCGGGACCCGATACCCCGGCCGCGTCTGCTGGACATCCTGCGCGGGGGCGGGCGGCGCAGGCTCGCCGTGATCCACGCGCCCGCCGGATTCGGCAAGAGCACGCTGGCCGCGCAGTGGCGCGCCGAACTCACCGAAGGCGACACCGCCGTCGCCTGGATCGGGATCGACCGCGACGACGACAACGAGATCTGGCTGCTGGCCCACCTCATCCAGGCCATTCGCCGAGTCCACCCGGACGTCGGCGCCGGTCTGGAACAGGTGCTGGAGGAGCGGCCGGCCGACGCCGCCGCGTTCGTGATCCCCACCCTCATCGACGAGATCCATACGGCGGGCAAGACGGTCGTGGTGATCGTCGAGGACTGGCAGCGGATCACCGACGCGGGCGCGCATCGGGCGATGGAAGCCCTGCTCGACAACGGCTGCCATCACCTGCGGTTCGTCGTGACCAGCCGAGAGCAGTCCGGCCTGCCGACCAGCCGCATGCGGGTGCACGACGAGCTGGTCGAGATCGGCTCGGCCGCGTTGCGTCTCACCGAAGCGGAGACCAGGCAGATCCTGGTGGAGCGCAACGGATTCGACCTCACTCCCGAGCAGGTCACCGAAATCCACACCGCCACCGACGGCTGGCCCGCGGCCATCCAGCTGGTCGGACTGTCGCTGCGCGGCAACGCCGACCCCGCCCAGCTGATCGCCACGCTCTCCGAGGGCAACCACGGCATCCGCGAGTACCTCGCCGAGAACGTGCTCGACACCTTGGAACCGAGAATGCTCGAGTTCTTGATGTCGATCGCGGTGACCGAGCGGGTGTGCGGCTCGCTCGCCGCGGCGTTGTCCGAGGAGCCGGACGCCGAACAGCTGCTCGAACAGGCCGAGCAGCGCGAGTTGTTCCTGCGGCGCATCCAGCACGACCCGGAGTGGTTCCGGATGCAGCCGCTGTTCGCCGAGCATCTGCGGACCCGGCTGGAGCGCGTCCACCCGGGCAAGGTGAAGTCGCTGCACCGCAAGGCATCGCGCTGGTACGCCGAACACCAGCTGCTGCGCAAATCGGTCGACCACGCACTGGCCGCGACCGACCTGAAGATGGCGCTCGACCTGCTCGAGGGCGGCGGCATGGACCTAATCGACGGTTCCCGGCTGGCCACCCTGCTCGGCAGCGTGTCGAAACTACCGATGCAGCAGGTGGCGTCGCGCTCCAAATTGCTGATGGCGGTGGCCAGGGCGAATGTCAACCTGCAGCAGTCCGGCGCGGCGCGCAACGCCCTCGGCAGGCTGTCCAACATCCTGGCCCGCGGTTCCACGAGCGACGCCGACGTGCGCGTGCAGCGCTGCCAGGCTGCGGTGCTGGCCGCGTCGGACCAGATCGCGCGCGACCGCACCGAAGGCGTGCTGGACCGGGTTGCCGACTGCCTGCGGGAGCCGGATGACCTCCCGGCGTGGACCGTCTCGACCGCGGCGAACTTGACCACCTTCGTGCGCCTGTGCGGGTTCGACTTCGAGGGCGCGAGGAAGATGCAGGAGTGGGCCGAGGAGTACCACCAGCGCTCGAAGGACCCGCTGGGCCTGGTGTTCGGCCGCTGCGGCCAGGGCGCGGCCGCCTACGAGCAACTCGACGTCGCCACCGCCACCAGCTGCTTCCAGCAGGCGTGGGACTCCGCGCGCGAGCGTTCCGGACCACGCTCGCACGCGGTGCGCGTCGCCGCGGCGCTGCTCGGCGAGATGAGCTATCGCCGGGGCGATCTGGAAACCGCCGACCGGCTGCTCGACGAGAGTCACGAGCTGGTCACCCGGGTCGGGCCGGTGGACTTCCTGATCTCCACATTCGTCGTCGGCGCCCGGGTCAAGGCGGTCGGCGGGGACCTGCTCACCGCGGCCACGCGGCTGGACGAGGGCGCGCGCATCGCCGCCGACAACCGCCTGGCGCGGTTGGCCGCGCACATTCGAGCCGAACGGCTCCGCCTGGGTCTGCCGCTGGAGCCGGGCGAACGCCGGTACACCGATCTCAGCGAATCGACGCCGTTGCAGGCAGCTCATCGGCTGACCGGCGGCGCCTTGCTCACCGCCGAAGCCGAGGAACTCGCCGCGATTCGCGCGCTGCTGGCCGAACACCGGCCCGGCTCCGATGACCGAGCGGTCCGCCGCGCCCGTGCGCTGTACGACCACACCTTGCAGAAGCACCGTCCGCGCGCCCAATTGGACGCCGCGGTGCTGCTCGCGGAATGCCTGGCCGCCGCGGGCTGGGTGGGTGAGGCCACCAATCTGCTGCTGCCCGCCGTCGCGACCTGCGCCGGCCTCGGCTGGACCAGGCCGCTGCTGGACGCGGGGCCCGGCGTGGTCGGGATCCTGCGCGTCCTGCGGACCGACCTGCCCGCCTCGGCGCAGGTCGGCGACATCGAACTGCCCGCCCCGTTCCTCGACGAAGTCCTGAACGGGGCGGGCAGAAGCACCTACTGAGCGAACCCGGCTACGGCTGCCACCACGGGCGCAGCGGTACGGTCCATGCGCCGTCCGGGGGCAGTTTGACCCCGAGCACCTGGTGCAGCTGAACCACGTTGCGCTGGAAGCCGAGCCGGCAACCCGCCATGTAGAGGCCCCACACCTTCGCGGTGCCCTCGCCGACCTCCGCGACGCAGGCGTCCCAGTTGGCCACCAGGTTCTTGCACCACTCGTGCAAGGTCAGCGCGTAGTGCTCGCGCAGGTTCTCCTCGTGCAGCACCTCGAGACCGATGTTCTGGATCTCGGAGATGATCCGGCCGGAGCCGATCAGCTCGCCGTCGGGGAACACGTAGCGGTCGATGAAATCGCCCGCTTTGGTGGTGCGGGTGTTGTCCGGGCGGGTGATGCAGTGATTCAGGAACAGGCCGCCGTCGCGCAGCTTGTTCTTGATGTACTCGAAGTAGAACGGGTAGTTGTGCACCCCGATGTGCTCGGTGAGCCCGATCGAGGAGACCGCGTCGAACTCGCCCTCCGGCACGTCTCGGTAGTCGGAATGGCGCACTTCGGCCAGATCGGCGAGACCTTCCTCGGCGATCTTCTTCTGCGCCCAGTCCGCCTGCTCGGCCGAGAGCGTCGCGCCGATCACCTTGACGCCGCGCTTGGCCGCGTAGCGCACCATGCCGCCCCATCCGCAGCCGATGTCGAGCAGCCGGTCGCCTTCCTTCAACCGCAGCTTCTCGAATACCAGGCGATATTTGTTCTCCTGCGCCTGCTCCAGCGTCCAGCTCTCGTCGCCGTAGGCCGCGCAGGTGTAGGTCATCGACGGGCCGAGCACGTACTCGTAGAACGTGTTCGAGACGTCGTAGTGGTGGTGGATGGCTTCGGCGTCCCGGGTCTTGGAGTGGCGCAGGCCCTCGAAGGCGATCCGCCGCCAGCGCGGCAAGGTTTCCTGCGGCGGCGGGGCGACCGGCTTGAGCCGCTCCCAGCCCAGCGAGCGCGCGATGGTCACCAGGGCCAGCGCGGACGGGCGGCGGAACTTCAACCGTTCCATCGCCTTCAGGATCGGGTACGGATCACCGGGATGCACGCCGCCCGCGGTCATGTCGCCCGCGATATAGGCGCGGGCCATGCCCAGGTCGCCGGGGGCCGTCGCCAGATAATTGATCCCACGCGGGGTCCGGATGTCCAGCGTGAACTCGGAATCCTGCGGCCCGGTCGCGCTGCCGTCGTAAGCCGTCAACCGGATCGGAACTTCGCCCTCGACGAGGGACTCGAAGATCTCGGCAATGCTGAGTTTGGTTCCGAGATCGTTGAAGACATCGGAACGGTCCTTGAATGTCGTCATTTGCGTTGCACCGCCTTCGAATACAGATCCAGCAGGCGCTGGTCCGGGTCGTAGCGTTTCTTGAGCTCGGTATAAGTGTTTCCGCCGTAGAGCGCGGCGAATTCATCCTTGTCGTAGAAGGAATCCGAGTACAGCGACTTATGACCGTCGAACTCGGTCACCGTGCGCTCGATGGCGCGGTTGGCCGCGCCCTGTGGCTGCCCGGGGGTGGTGGGCACGGCCGACCAGAAGCCGACATTCACGTAGGTCCGGTCCGGCTCCAGGGGATACAGCGGCCAGGCGCGTCCACCCGGCCGGTTCGGGCCGCCGGTGTCGCGCAAGCGCAGCGGGCACAGCCAGACCGGCTCGATCGGGATCTCGCGCAGGAACCATTCCACGAAGTCGGCGGTGCGTTCCAGGGGCACCTCGATGTCCTGCACGACCCGCTCGCGCGGGGGATTGCCCTTGCGGGCCTCCAGCTTGTCGCCGATGGCGTACTTGTGGTCCAGCGCGACGAGTTTCCAGTAGAAGCTGCTGCGCCGATAGCGCTTCGGCCAGAACCGGCGGATCTTCGGGTTCTGCGTGCCGAACGCGCGCGAGCACCAGAACCAGTCGGTGTCCCAGCGCCACAGGTAGTCGTGGATGGTCAGGCGGTCGCGCTTGGGCGTGGCGCCCTCGTGTTGCAGGGACCGGTAGTAGACGTCCATGCCGGTGTAGTCGCTCACCGGGCCCGGTTCGTCGGTCCGGCGGCCCAGCGTCAGGTAGCTCTCCTCGGCGGAGAACACGACGCCGTCGAGGTAGTCGACGGTCTCGCCCTGGTAGGCCCGGTCGGTGACGATCGCCGCGAGGGTCGTCTCCAGTTCGCGCACGTCACGGAAACGCACGTGCCGCAGCGCGACGTACGGCTGCACTTCCTCCAGTTGGATCTTCAGCCGGACCGTATAGCCCAGCGTGCCGTAGGAGTTCGGGAAGCCGCGGAACAGATCGGCGTGTTCGTTGTCCGGCGTGGCGGTGAGAATCTCGCCCGCACCGGTCAGCACATCCATCTCCAGCACCGACTCGTGCGGTAGGCCGTTGCGGAAGGACGTGGACTCGATGCCGAGGCCGGTGACCGCGCCGCCCAGCGTGATGGTCTTGAGCTGTGGCACGACCAGCGGCGCGAGGCCGTACGGGAGGGTGGCGGCGACCAACTCCTCGTAGGTGGTCATGCCTGCGACGTCGGCGGTCTTGGCGGCCGGGTCCACCGCGATGACCCGGGTGAGCCCGGAGACGTCGAGGCCGGGCGCGGTGTTCTTGGCCCTGGCTCGGAAAAGGTTCGAGGTCTTCTTCGCCAACCGGACGTTGGCGTGCTCGGGTATCGCGCGGTAGCTCGCCAATAGGCGGTCCACGCCCGCTCGATGCGCGGCAAATCCTGATTCGCGTGCGGCCGGTGCGTGTCCGGCCTTCCCCAACAGACTCACTGCCACCCCTCGACGCTAGTACGGACCCCACGGCTGGGCTACCGCTCGGCCACGGTGGCGGAGAAATGTCACGCACATGTTGCGAAGTGGAATACCGAATTGTCCGGAGTGGTTCGCCGCACCCTCGGCACTGTGCTCCGGCGCAGGCAGGGCAGGATGGAGACCGGTCGAGACACCGCATCCGGACAAGGAGCTCATTGTGGGACAGGTCAGCGCCAGTAGTTCGATCGACGTGGCGGCGGATCCGCAGCGCGCGCTGGAGGCCATCGCCGACTACGACACGGTACGTCCGCGCATTCTCTCTTCGCACTACCGCGACTACAAGGTGGTCGAAGGCGGTAAAGGCGCGGGCACCGTCGCGGAATGGACGTTGCAGGCCACCGAGAAGCGCTCGCGGAACGTGCACGCGATCGTCTCCGTGTCCGATTCCATTGTCACCGAGCGCGACTCGAATTCGACGTTGGTGAACACCTGGACCGTCACCCCCGAGGGCGCGGGCGCCCGGGTCACGCTGCGCACCACCTGGAAGGGCGCGGGCGGCATCGCGGGCATCTTCGAGGGCATCTTCGCGCCGCTGGGCCTGAAGAAGATCCAGGCCGAGGTGCTCGGGAACCTGCAGCGCGAGCTGGCCTGATCCGGCGGTCGCGACGACGGTCCGTTCGGGCCGTCGTCGCGACCTGCGCCGGGGTCTACTCCGGGGCGATGTCGAAGAGGTTCCCCTCGGGATCGGCCAGCGTCGTCCACTTCAGGCCCCACTCGTCGAAATCGCCGACGTGCTTCGCGCCGAGATCGATCGCGCGCGCGACCTCGTCCCGGCCCGACGCGTGCAGATCCAGGTGGATCACGTTCTTGCCGGGGTTCTTGTCGGGCACCCGGGTGAACATCAGCACGGGCGCGGCGCCCGCGGTCCGGCCGACGGTGGCGAACTCCGGGCTCGGGTCGGGATCGACGGGCGTCTCCAGCAACCGTGACCAGAATTCGGCCAGAACGCCCGCATTCTCACAATCGATGGTGACGTGGGCGATCGACAGCGTCATGGATATCTCCTTTTCAAGGCTGGGCGATGGGCCAGCACACTTCGGTCCGGTAGGTGGCGGGATCGTCGGACACGTCCGGTCCGACCAGGTACATCTCGCGGATCGGCTCGGAGAGCGCGACGTCGTGTTCGGCGACATGACTGCCCAGTGCGCCGTAGGTTCGGTCGAAATCCTCGAACGGACCCTCGTGCACGGCGACGGCGAAACGGCGCGCGGGCAACTCGATCGCCGAAAGTCCCGCGAGCAGTGCGACCTCGGCGTCGGCGAGCGGGACGAACGCGACGACCGCGCCCTCGTCGTGTTCGAAGAAATCGGTGCCGTAGGTGGCGCCGCCGACGCCCGCGGGCGTGATGTCCGCGGCGGCCAGGGCCTCGTACAACGCCTGGAACGTCGCAGCGCACCACTCGCCGATGTGTTCGCGCGCCACCGTCGCGCCGATCGCCGCCGCCGGGAACGCCGCGACCGCGCGGTACTCCACGGTGATCGGCGCCGAGGGCGTCAGCAGCGCGCGCAGCGAGGCCACGACCGCGCGGGTGCGGGCCAACTCGGCCTCCATGCGCTCCAGATGCGCACGCAGCGTGGCGTCACGGGCGTTCTCGTCCGGCGCGGCGAGCACCGCGCGGATCTCCGGGACCGGCATGTCCAGCTCGCGCAGCCGCCGGATCAACTGTGCCTGCGAAACCTGCGCCGTCGCGTACCGCCGATAGCCCGAACTCGCGTCTACGCCGACCGGAGCGAGCAGGCCGATCTCGTGGTAGTAGCGCAACGTCTTCACGCTGAGATTGCTCAGCCTGGAGAATTCCCCGATGGGGACGGTCGCCGTCATGGCATCAGCCAACACCCTCCAGTGGCGGGAGGGTCAAACGACACCCGACGTTCAGGCGAGTGCGAAGGTCAACAGCAGGGTGGTCTGGAAGGCGCCGCGCCACCACGAGTAGCCGAACCACACCCCGGGGGTGACCTCCCGGATCTCGTCGTAGACCGGCGGCGTCGGCGACGGCGTGTAATCGAGCGCCCAGGCCGGCTGTCCATCGGTCAGGGCAGGCGCCGCGAACACGTCGGCACGCCAGCCCTCGATGCCGGCGCCGGTGAGGCGGTTCATCAGGTAGCCGCCGTCCGGGCCGGTGTAGAAGGTCTTGCCGATCCACAGCGGAGGCGCGACGGCCTGCATGACCGGCGGGCGAGTGACCCAGCCCGACTTCACACCGGTCGGCACGGCGCCGAGCGGCGCGGCGCGGAAGATGGCGTCCTGTTGTTCGGCCGAGCACCGGAAGCGCAGCGAATCGAGCGTCGCGGCCTTGTCGTCGGGGTAGAGCACGCACCCGCCGCCGTAGTCTGCTACCGCCGGGGTCGGTTCGACCTCGACGCCCTCTTGGACGTCGATCACCTCGGTCGCATCGATGATCTCCGTGTCCGCCGACGCCGCGGGACCCGCGACGCCGAGAAAGATGCTGGGAACACCGATCGTGAGCACCAGACTGCTCAGGAAACGTGCACGAACTGCGATCATCTTTGTCTCCAGATTTGCACACCGGTCGCCGATCCGGTGTCGATGGTAAGGGGATCTCGGTCGGTCTCCACCGGAACTACCCAACCTGTTATCCACCATGCGCCATGGTGATCGCCGACCGTCGGGCCGCGCTCGGGACACGGTGTGGCAGGACTAGGCTGGCCGGTGACACCTTCTCCAGAGAGGACCCTCCCGTGCAGCCAGGTGGCCAGTTCGACATGCAACAGTTGCTCGCCCAGGCGCAGCAGATGCAGCAGGCGGTGATGGAAGCCCAGGCCGAGATCGCGGCGACCGAGGTGGAGGGCGAGGCGGGCGGTGGCCTGGTCAAGGTCACCATCAAGGCCAGCGGCGAGGTGTTGTCGCTGACCATCGATCCGAAGGCTGTGGATCCCGACGACGTCGAGACCTTGCAGGACCTGGTCATCGGCGCGGTCAACGACGCGATGACCAACGCGCAGCGCGTCGCCGCGGAACGGCTCGGACCGCTGTCCGGCGGCCTCGGCGGCGGTTCGCTGCCCGGTTTCTGAGCCGAGGCAGCGAGTGTACGAGGGTCCGGTCCAGGATCTGATCGACGAGTTGGGCAAGCTGCCCGGCGTCGGTCCGAAGAGCGCGCAGCGCATCGCCTTCCACTTGCTGCAGGTGGAGCCGCCGGAGATCGACCGGTTGCAGGCCGCGCTGCAGAAGGTGCGCGACGGTGTGCAGTTCTGCGTCACGTGCGGGACGGTCTCCGACGGTGAGCTGTGCCGCATCTGCGCCGACCCGCGCCGGGACCGGACCATGATCTGCGTGGTCGAAGAACCCAAGGATGTGCAGGCGATCGAGCGCACCCGGGAGTTCCGCGGTCGCTACCACGTGCTCGGCGGCGCGCTCGACCCGCTCAGCGGGATCGGTCCCGATCAATTGCGCATCCGGGAACTGCTGGCGCGCATCGGGAATCAGGAGGACGGCGTCGACGTCAGCGAGGTGATCATCGCGACCGACCCGAACACCGAGGGCGAGGCCACCGCCACCTACCTGGTCCGGATGCTGCGCGACTTTCCCGGACTGAGCGTGACCAGGCTGGCCTCGGGCCTGCCGATGGGTGGCGACCTGGAGTTCGCCGACGAGCTGACCCTCGGCCGCGCGCTGTCGGGGCGGCGCGCGCTCTAACCGGCGAGAACTCCTACCGCGAGCGCGATTGCGCCCGCCGGGCGTGGGTTACCGTGTGGGGGATGAGCATCGAATTCGTGCTGACGACGCTCGTCATCGTCGCGACCCCTGGTACCGGGGTGCTGTTCACACTGGCGGCCGGACTGTCCCGCGGCGTGCGAGCCGCGGTGATCGCGGCCTTCGGCTGTACGCTCGGCACCGTCCCGCACCTGGTCGCGGCGATCACGGGTCTGGCCGCGCTGCTGAATGCCAGCGCGGTCGCGTTCCAGACGCTGAAGTACCTCGGCGTCGCCTATCTGTTGTACATGGCCTGGAGCACATTCCGCGACAAAGGCGCGCTCGCCGTGCCGGAGCAGGACCGGCGCACCGCGCCCTCGGCGCGGCAAGTGATCACCTCGGCGGTCCTGCTCAATCTCCTCAATCCCAAGCTGACCATCTTCTTCTTCGCATTCCTGCCGCAGTTCGTCCCCAGCACGGCGCCGAATGCCCTGGCGCGCATGCTCGCGTTGAGCGGCATCTTCATGCTCGCCACCTTGGTGGTGTTCGCGGTGTACGGCATGTGCGCCGCCGCCGTGCGGGACCAAGTCGTGCACCGGCCCGCCGTGCTGACCTGGACGCGCCGGGTCTTCGGCGCCTCGTTCCTCGCGCTGGCCGGCCGGTTGGCCGCCCAGAACCAGTGACCGGGTTCAGAGGTCGACGCGGGTCCAGGGCAGGCCAGGGAAGCGACTGCGGTCGTCGTTGGCCCAGCCCCAGATGAGGGCGGCCACCGTGGCGGGGTCGGAGACGGTGGTGCCGAAATGCTTCTCGGATGAGCCGTCCCGGTATTCCACGGTGTACGCGCCGGTGTTCCCGCGATAGGTCTGGATGTAGAACTGCTCGCCGCGTTCGACGACGAGATACGGGTTCGGCGCGCTCAGCTCCGGAACCCACTGATGGACAAGCGCTTCGGTCAGGTACGGGAACTCGCCCGCGCCGCCGTGGGTGACGAGGGCCTCGACACGCCCGGCGGGATCGATCAGCCAGGCCAGCTGCGGGTCGTAGACGGCGTAATCCAGTGGTGTGGCGAGTTCGAACAGCAAGTGGCGGACGAAGCCGATCGCGTCGTAGGGACACGGCACGTGCAGCACCGCGCCGGTGGCCGCCCCGCCGACCGGGACGGTACTGAGAAAGCTGTCTTCCTCGGGCAGTTCCGCGTTGCGTCTGTTCAGTTCGGCCGCGATCTGCGCGACCGCCCCCGACTCCGGGACGCCCTGCTGGGTGCTCAGGTAGGCGTCGACCTCCGCGATCGACGACGCGACACCGGATGGCAGCAACACGTGGTCATAACTCACTCGGGCCAGGGTACGGAACCGCTCAGGCGCGGCGGCGAACCGTGTCTTCCTCGGTGCACCGGCAGCCACCCGCGAGGTCTCGGCAATCGAGGACGAAGGCGTGCCGGGCATGGCTGAGTTCCAGGCAGTGTTCGTCGGTGCATTCGGCGATCCGGCTCGCGTGCACGATCAGGGTTCCGTGGCAGTGGTCGAACGCGGAGTCGCACGATGAGCAATCGGTTGTACGCATATGACCTCCTGACGAGATCGTTGTCGTGGTTCGGTGATACCACCGGCCCGGCCGTCGCGGTGGGATCTGACCCGCGTGTCGCGTGTGTGATATGTGGGCAACTATGTGGCAACTGGAGATTATGACTGCGGATGTGTCCAGGAGTTTCGCCGATATCGGCACTGCTACGTGCGAAAATGGCCACACACCCCAATGGCTGATGGCATCCGGCACAGTCGAACAGTCCGGGTAGGAACTGTCCGGAGAGCACTCGGCGACCATTGGGCAAGGACGCGGCGGAAGCGAGGTCGGCGCGGTGACGTTGCGCGAGGAGCGGCGGGAGACCGTCCCCGGCGTCGTTGTGCGAGAACAGTTCACGCGCTACCGCTCGGAGGGCGCCGAGACGGCCGCCTACGACGAATGCGGCGCGCCCCTGACGGGCTACTACGACGAACTGGTCGACGTCGACGGCACGGTGCGCCGGACCTGGTCGGAGCTGTCGGCCGACTTCGCCCGGCTCGGCGGGGACGGGCTGCGCAGGCTGGACAGCCGGGTGCGCCGGTTGATCGATGACGACGGGATCGCCTACCACGAGGTCGGCGCCTCGGCCGACGCCACGGCGCCCTGGCGCCTCGATCCGATTCCCCTGCTGGTGGCCGCGGACGACTGGACCCGGCTGGAGGCCGGGCTGGAACAGCGCTCCCGAGTACTCGACGAGGTGCTCACCGATGTCTACGGGCCGCGCAGGACGCTCGGGTCGGGGCTGCTGGCGCCGGAGGCCGTGTTCGGCCACCGTGGCTACGTCCGGGCCGCGCACGGCATCACCGTGCCGGGGCGGCATCAGCTCTTCCTGCACGCCTGCGATCTCAGCCGTTGGGCCGACGGCCGGTTCCGGGTGCTCGCGGACTGGACGCAAGCGCCTTCCGGCGCGGGATACGCGCTGGCGGACCGCAGGGTCGTGGCGACCGCCATCCCGGAGTCGTTCGAGCACGCCAATCCACGTCCACTGACGCCGTTCGCCCGGGCGATGCGCCTGATGCTGATCGAATCGGCGCCGACCGACGACGACGAGCCGGTGGTCGTGGTGCTCAGCCCGGGAGTGCATTCCGAGACCGCGTTCGATCAGGCCTATCTCGCCTCCACGCTCGGCTTTCCGCTGGTGGAGAGCGCGGATCTGGTGGTGCGCGACGGCGCGCTGTGGATGCGGTCGCTCGGCACGCTGAAACGGGTGGACGTGGTGCTGCGCCGGGTGGACGCCGAGTTGTCCGATCCGCTCGATCTGCGGCCGGATTCGCGCCTGGGTGTGGTCGGTCTGGTCGAAGTGCTGCGGCGCGGCGCGGTGACGGTGGTGAACACCTTGGGCAGCGGACTGCTGGAGAATCCCGCGCTGGCCGGTTTCCTGCCCGCTCTCTCGCGGGCGCTGCTCGGCGAGGACTTGCTGCTGGAGAGCGCGCCGTCGTACTGGGGCGGTCGCGAGCAGGAGCGCAAGCATCTGATCGCCCACTTGGACAAGCTGATCCTGCGCTCCGCGGTCGACGGGACCATGCTGGTCGGGCCCGAGCTGAGCCGGGACCAGCGCGCGGAGACGAAGGCGAGGATCGAGGCGCACGGATGGCAGTGGGTGGGCCGGGAACCGGCCCAGTTCTCCGTGGCGCCCGCGATCCGCGATCACGAGAACCTCGGTGCGGCTCCGGTCGGTATGCGCTTGTTCTCCCTCGCCCACCGGGGCGGCTATACCGTGCTGTCCGGTGGCCTCGGCCAACTGCGTCAGCGCACTGCCGACCGTGCCGCACGCACGGTGGCCGCCAAAGACATCTGGGTGCGGGCCGCGCCGACGACCGCCGCCGCGATCAGCACCGAGCCGTCCCGCGAACGGCGCACCGCGCCGATCGTGGAACCGATCAGCTCCCCTCGTGTGCTCAACGACCTGTTCTGGATGGGTCGCTACGGGGAGCGCGCGGAGGACACGGCCCGTCTCCTGATCGCCACCCACGAGCGTTACCAGGAGTTCCGCTATCGCCCTTGGCTGGAAGGCGCCGAGGCGCTGCCGATCCTCATGGCCGCCCTCGGCCGGGCCACCGCCACCGCCGCTCCGACCGAGGGGCTGTCCGGTGTCGATTCGGCGCAGACGGAGCGCAGTGCCGCAGTGTCCCGGAACGAAGCCGTGGCCCACGCCGGTGTGGAAAAACCGATCACGGCCGGTGTGGAGGCCGTCGCAGAACCACCGGACGGCGCCGGTACGGCAGGCGCGGCACCGGTCATCACTCCTGAGGCGCACCGGGTGCCCGGCGATTCCCGTTCGGACCACGACTATCTCGTCGCGCTGACGATCGACCGGGAGCTGCCCGGTTCGCTGGCCTTCGCGATCGACCGCTACGGCAACGCCGCGCGTGCCGTGCGTGACCAGCTGTCGGTGGACACCTGGATGATCCTGGGCGCGGTCGACCGTGCGCTGGCGGGCTATCCGGTGGCGGCGGGCGACCGGGAGGCGGAGCTCTCGGAGGTGCACGCGCGCAGTCTGGCCGGATTGCTCGCGCTGTCCGGCATCGACGGTGAGTCGCTGATCCGGGACACCGGGTGGTACGTCAGAGACATCGGCAAGCGGATCGAGCGCGGTCTCGCCCTCACCGCGTTGCTGTCGGCCGCGCTCACCCAGCGGTATCCGGAGCAGACCGAGCGGGAGGTCACCGGATGGGTGCTGCGGGCCACCGAGTCCTCGGTGAGTTATCGGCGGCGGCACCAGGAATCGGTCCGGACGGCGGACGTCGCCGAACTCCTCCTGTTCGACACCGCCAATCCGCGCTCGCTGGCCTATCAGCTCGACCGGTTGCACAGTGCTTTCCACGCACTGCCCGGCGCGTCCGGATCCTCCCGCCCGCAGCGGCTGCTCGCGGACGCGCGCCGCATGCTGCGCCGTCTGGACCCCGACGACTTGGCGGTCACCGACGCGGACGACCGGCGCACCGAACTGGCGGAGTTGCTGGAGGGTGTGCACGTGCGCCTGCGCAAAGTGTCCGATTCCTTCGAGACCACCACGCTGTCGGTGCCGGTCGGCATCCAACCGCTGTGGGGTAGCGCGCAGGTCGTCGGATGACCGGCCCCCCGGTGCGGCGCTATCGGGTAGCGCACCGCACCGCATACTCGTACTCGAGGGAGGTCACCAACTCCTACGGGCGCGCCTATCTGACGCCGCGCGACCTACCCGGCCAGCGACTACTCACCCACCACATCCGGATCGACCCCGCTCCTTCGGATCGATCGGTCGGCGCCGACGTCTACGGCAACATCACCTCCTATTTCCACGTCACCACCGAGCACCGCGCGCTGACGGTCCTCGGCGACTCGCTGGTCGAGGTCGACACCTCGGCTCGCGGCAGCTGCACAGCGGCCGCCGAGCCGTGGGAGAAAGCGCGTCCGAGCAGCGCGACCGAACCGTTGGCCGTGGAGTTCGCCCTCGATCTGCAGCCACCGGAGATCACGTCGGAGATCGTGGCCTACACGGCCGAATCCCTCCTGCCGGGCCGACCGCTGCTGGATGCGGTGGGTGAGCTGAACACGCGCGTCCACACCGATTTCGCCTACCGGTCCGGCGCCACGACGGTGTCCACCCGGGTGGCCGACGTGTTCGCGGCACGCGCAGGCGTCTGTCAGGATTTCGCCCGCCTGGCTGTCGCGTGTCTGCGCTCGCACGGTCTCGCGGCCAGGTACGTGTCCGGTTACCTGGCCACCGATCCGCCGCCGGGCAAGGAGCGGATGGTCGGCGCCGACGCCACCCACGCCTGGGCGGCCGTGTGGGTGCCCGGGGCGGACGGACACGATCGCACCGGTCGATGGATCGACCTCGACCCCACCAACGACCAGTTCGGCGACGAGCGATACATCATCACCGCCTGGGGCCGGGACTACGCCGACGTCCCCCCGCTGCGCGGCATCATCTACACCGATGCGAAGGACAGCACGATCACCGTCTCCGTCGACGTCACCGAGGTATGACCATTCGATACCGCCCTATACCGCAGCGCCATGCTTCCGGGCCGGTGGTTGCGAACCCGCACCGACGGCGTTCGTGACGAGATGCAGTCGGCAGTTCCGGGGATCGGTCAGTGAAGGAACGAGCAGGGTCGGCATTCCCACCGCTACGGCCGCCCCGTCGCGAGCGGGCCGGTCTCCGACCATGAGGGTTTGCTCGGCGCGGGTGCCGAGTTCCCCGAGCGCCAGGCGGAATATGGCGGGGTCGGGTTTCTGGATGCCGTGCTCGTTGGACAGAACGAAGGTCTCGATCGAAGGCAACAGCCCCGCTTCGGCGAAACAGGGGCGGATGTCGAAGTGAATGTTGCTGAGAACACCTATCTTGCAGCCCCTTTCGACGAGTGCGGTGAGAGTGGCCGCCGCATCGGCGGCGAAATGGTTGTAGGCCGGATCCGAATCCACTGCGAAAAGTTCGTCGGCGAGATCGGTGTCGAGTCCGGCATCCGCGAACACCGCGTAGAAGGTCTCCCTGTGCCGGGCGGCGCTGGTGTTGCCTTGCGGTGACTGAAGACGGTTCGGTTCGCCGGCGGCTGCCCGGATCTTCGACAGGAGCGCGCGGGCAGCATCGTCGTCGTGTCCGCGGCCGGCCCGCCGCAGGGCTTCCTGAGCCCACTGCTGCGGGGAGAGTTCCGAGACGAGTGTGCCGCGCCAATCGAAGACGACCGCTCGGATGTCATGGGAGTGCGAACTTTTGGATGGCATGCAGGTCGAGGCTCTCCGGGAGTGCGGGGGCTGGAAGCAGATAAAACCTGCGGAGCAATCGTTTTCGCGCGTCCGGCCGAAGGTAGGGCGCCGCTCGGCGACGAAGATCATCGCCGTCGCGTGCGCCCACCGCGTGCACCCAGCCGGGCTCGGAGGAGATGCCCTCGGCCGCGATCAGGCGCGCAGGCGCTCGCGCCGGAGCTGGTCGACCTCGGGAAGGTCGAGGGGGGCCAGCTCGGTGACGCCGAGGGCGCGCATCAGCAGCAAGTCGGCGAGTTCGGGGTTGCGGGCCAGCGCCGGGCCGTGCATGTAGGTGCCGATCACCGAACCCTGGACGACGCCCTCCAACCCGTCGCCGACACCGTTGCCGACGCCGCGGGTGACCCGGGCCAGCCCGTGTGCCTCGCCGCCGAGTTTCGTTCCCCCCCGGTGATTTTCGAAGCCGGTGAGCGCCGCGGAGAGCCCGTCGAGCAAAGGTGTGGTGGTCACCTCGCCGATGGCGCGTTTCTGCTGCGGCGACGTGGTGACGTCGAGCAGGCCGACGCCGTCCACCCGCTCGCCCGACGAGGTCTCGTACCACTGCCCGAGCACCTGGATGGCCGCGCAGATCGCCAGCACCGGGGCGCCTCTGCCCGCGGCGCGTTGCAAGCCGGGGTAGCGCTGCAGGTGCCGGGTGGCCAGACGCTGGGCGGAGTCCTCGGCGCCGCCGAGGGTGTAGACGTCCAGGGAGTCCGGCACCGGCTCGGACAGGGTGATCTCGACGATCTCGGCGTCGTGTCCGCGCATGCGCAGGCGCTGGCGCAGCACGAGGGCGTTGCCGCCGTCGCCGTAGGTGCCCATCACGTCCGGCAGCACCAAGCCGATGCGGAAGGTCGACTCGCTCATGAGGCCCGCTCCTCCAGGTCACGGTTGAGATCACGGAACGCGGTGTAGTTCGCCAGCACTTCCACATGGCCCGCGGGGCACGACGCGATGGCGCGCACCGGATCGGGCACCAGGGTGTGCTCCACGCCCGCATAGGTCAGCCGAACGGCCAGGTCGGTGGCGCGCTCACCCGCGGCCACCACCTGCACGCCTTCGAAGTGCTCGAACCGCACGTCCCACAGCCAGGACAGGTCCTCGCCGTCGGGCACTTGGCCGTTCACGGCGATCACCAGCCCCGCGGAGGTCGGCTCGATCATCGACAGCGCCTCCTGCCATCCGGCCGGATTCTTCGCCAGCAGCAGCCGCGCGTCATGCTCCCCGACCTGCACCGTGCGGTAGCGACCCGCGATCTCGCGGACCGTCCCGGCGGCCGCGACGGCCTGCTGCGCGTCGGCGCCGAGCGCGACGGCGGCGGCCACCGCCTGTGCGGCGTTGCCGCGATTGGCCCGGCCCGGCAGCGCGAGCCGCAGCGGGAAACGCTTGCCCTCCGGCCCGACCAGATCGTCGCCGTCGAGCCACCAATCCGGCTCCGGACGCTGGAAGTCCGCACCGGTGCTGCGCCAGTGCGCGCCCTCCCAGACGATCGGCTCACCGCTGCGCGGGCAGCTGGTCGCGTCCATCGCCCAGCCGCTGCCCGCGGCCACCCACACCACGTTGGGGTGGTCGTAGGCGATCGAGGTGACCAGGACGTCGTCGCAGTTGGCGACCACGACGGTGGCCGGGTGCTTCGCCAGGCCTGCGCGCAGTTTGCGCTCGATCATGTTGATCTCGCCGACCCGGTCGAGCTGGTCGCGGCTGAGGTTCAGCAGCACCACCGCCGAGGGGTTCAGCGAATCGGTGACGTGCGGTAGGTGCAATTCGTCGACCTCGATCGCGGCCAGCGGCGCGCGCCGGTGCGCGTTGAGCGCGGCGACGATGCCCGCGTCCATGTTCGCGCCGTCGGCCTGGGTCGCGACCGTGCCCAGCGTGCTGAGCGCCGCGGTGGTCATCCGCGTGGTGGTGGACTTGCCGTTCGTGCCGGTCACCAGCACGGTGCGCCGCTGCCGTCCGAGTTGATCCATGACGGTCGGATCGATCTTCAACGCGATCAGGCCGCCGATCATCGAGCCCTTGCCGCGGCCCGCCTTCTGCGAGGCCCAGGACGCCGCGGCCGCCGCCGCCAGCGCGAGCCGTCCGCGCACCGATATGTCTGCCACGTCGCGAGTCTATGTTCGCGCCGCGATCGCGGCGCGCCTCGGTCGGGTGGCGTGGGCCACGCGGCTCACCCCTGGTAGAGCTTGGCCGCGTAGTTCTCCGGCGAGTAGTAGTGCTCGAGTTCCTCCACCGTCTCGGTGACGTTCGTCTGCACCTCTTTGACCAGGCGGGCAGCGCTCGGCAAGGTGTCCTGCGGCCACTGGTCGGGCTCCCAGAGGTGACTGCGCATGAACGCCTTGGCGCAGTGGAAGAAGATCTGGTCGATGTCCACCTCGACGGCGAGGATCGGGCGATGCCCGCGCACCACCATGTCGTCGAAGTACGGCGCGTCGCGCACCAGCCGGGCGCGGCCGTTGATCCGCAGCGTCTCGCGGCGGCCCGGGATCACGAACAACAGGCCGATGTGCGGGTTGGTCAGGATGTTGAGGTAGCCGTCGGCGCGCCGGTTTCCGGGCCGCTCCGGGATGGCGAGGGTGGTGTCGTCGAGCACCCGCACGAAGCCCGCCGGATCGCCCTTCGGGGAGGCGTCGCAGTTGCCGTGCGCGTCGCTGGTGCTCATCACCAGGAACGGGGAGGTCGCGATCCACTCCCGGTCCCGGGCGTGCAGCGCGGCGCGCTCCTTGGTGGCGACGCGGGGCGCCACCTCGCCGAGCAATGCTCGCAGATCCGCCGGGTCGGTGATCTCATCGGAGGCGGTGCTCTCGCGCATAGTTCGATTCAAGCACCGTTCGCCGGGGATGGCGATCGAATTCCGTTCTGGCGATGGGAGATCGGTCACATGCGTTCAGGCAGGGG
This sequence comes from Nocardia sp. CY41, assembly GCF_009829325.1. Lineage (GTDB taxonomy): Bacteria > Actinomycetota > Actinomycetes > Mycobacteriales > Mycobacteriaceae > Nocardia. The sequence continues at coordinate 59,536 of NZ_VUOS01000020.1, read as the reverse complement.
CGTCGAACAGGTGGTCCTGTTCGTCGCTCCGTTGCAGACCTCTTGTGATGGCAGGAGTTTCGGTTACCTAGCGATGAAGTCCACGGCCGTTTCCACATTTCCCGGCTGCATTCCAGCATCGGTCAGCACTTCGAAATCACATCGACTACGCAGCTGACCATCTTCCTCGATCGATCTTGACGCTCGAATGGAGGAGGTAGTCGCGCGGAATGTTCGGATGATCGTCGGAGTAGCCAGCTATAGCGCCTATGGTTGTACGGCAATTCATGTCGCCGTACACAGCGCTCCGAGTCGCAGGCAGTAGCTTCAACGACCATGCGAACATGTTCGAACCGTAGTTCACCCGGCCGGTGAATTTTGCGATGTTGTTCTGGTATTCGCGATATGCGGAATTCGCTGTGAACTCCAGGTCGGCTGGATCGGGTTCCGCAGCGGCTGAGTTCGGCATGCATAGAACTGCAATAGCGACGAATGCGGCCGCGAGCACCTAGTTCATTATCGCCCCAGGAATGGCGTAATTTACAACCAGTCTATTCTTACCGCGCGCAGAGTGTGGGTTTCTTGTTGGGCGAATTCATACTCGACCTCGACGTCGTCGCCTATCGAGATGGCGTCGAAATCCCTCCCGCGTAACGAGTCCAACCCGAACCAGATGTGATCTCCGGTGGCCGACTCGACGATCCCTGTCGCGCGTTTGCTGTTCCAGCGCCAGATTTTCCCCCGCGTTATCAACTCCGCCTCTTCCCCGCGCATAGGCAGAGGCTATCGCCTCGATGATGGCGGCGCACCGAATATCCGAGCCCCGTGTCGACAGACCTCTCGCCGGGCGGCGTCTACTGATCGCGATTCAGACCGGCACGTCGAACATGTTCGGCTGGCCGGCGGCGTAGCGGTCGGCGTCGAGCCGGCGCAGCGGTTCCAGCTCGGGCGCGCGGTAGAGGGTGTACATCCGGCAGCGCTCCGCATTCGAGCCGGCCACGTCCAGCAGCGCGTTCACCGCGGCGCGCGCGGACTCGTTGGCGCCTTCCATGGTCGCCAGGTCGACGTTGGTGCGCACGTAATCGCCTGCCAGGAACAGGTTTTCCAGTGCGCCGTGCGGCTGCGGGCGGTACTCCCACGAACCGGCGGTATTGATCAGCAGCGGGTCGGCGTTGGCATTGCGGCCCTCTTGCCAGGTGATGCCGGGGTCGAGGAACCAGGAGTGCAGGTCGTCGTCGCGCAGCACCTCGCCGCGATCGTCCAAGTGGGCTTTGATCTGCGCCCATGCTTCGCGGGCGATCTCCTCGTGCGTGCACTCCTTGGCGGGTTTGCCGAAGAGGATGCCGGGCGTGTTCCAGTCGGAGATGTCCACCGACAGGCAGTCCTGCACACCGCCGTCGCCGAACTCGGGCAGCTTGCGCCGCCACAACTGGTTCTGGCTGATCGAGGTGAGCGACCACGGCGCGTCGATGTAGGCGGTGTGGCCGCGGGAGATGTCGGCCTGCCTGCGCAGATAGAACTGGATGCCGTTCATCCAGTCGGTGACGAGGTGGTCCATCCCCGCCAATTCGGGCTGGACCTCGAGCACCTGCGGCGACCACAGGGTGCGCGCCCGTTCGGCGGGCAGCGCGACGACGAAATAATCCGCCTCGACCGTGCGCTGCGCGCCGGTCTCGTCCACCACGCGCGCCGCGACGATCCTGCGGTCGCGCACCTCCAGTTCGCGCACTTCGGCGCCCAGCACGAAGTCCGCACCGAGTTCGCGGATCCGCCGCAACCACGGCTCGATCCAGACCGCGTTGGTGGGGCCGTTCAGCACGCGGTCCAGGCCGCCGTCGTTGCCGATCCCCATCGGGTTGCCGAGGAACTGCTCCCCCATCGTGCCGATCGTGCGCACGCTCGCCACGTTCTCCTTCGCGGCGACCATGATGCTGGTCAGCGTGCGCGAGAGCAGGGCGCGGAACTCGTGCGAGCGCGCGTGGCCGCCGACGAAGTCGTGCCAGGAGGTGCGCTCCCACTGGCCGAGGCGGCGGGCGTCGCAGCTGGTGTTGAAGACCAGCAGGCGTTCGGCGAAGTAGATCCCCTCGTTCGTGGGCATCTTCAGCGCCGTGGACACCGCCGCGCCGAGCGTCTCGCGGAAACCGGCCGGGGAGAATTCGGCGCGGGCGCGCGGACCGAGCGGAACGCGGAAGTCGTCGCCGCCGCGCCGGGCGAAACGCGCTTCCGGCACCGCGACCAGGTTGTCCCATACCCCGTTGGCATTGCCCGGGAATGGGATTCGGCGCATGGTGTCCGGCACGTGCTGATAGAAGCCGGGGAAGAAGCGGAAGCCGTGTTCGCCGGGCAGATCCGGTCGTCCTCCCGTTCCGGTGCCCGGCACGCCGACGCTGCGGGCTTTGCCGCCCCACGCGCGCTTTTCGTAGACGGTGACCTGGAATCCGCGTTCCGTGAGCTCGTGCGCGGCGGTGAGACCGGCGACACCGCCGCCGAGCACCGCGACCCGTCTTCCGCCGGGATTCGCCGCGGCCCGCGTCGGTCGCGACGCACCTGCCGTCAGCGCCCCCGCTGCCACCCCCGCCGCGACCGTGTTACGAAGCAGTGCTCTTCGCGATACGGTCCATCGATTTTCTGCCATGCGCCGCTCTGCCGCCTAGAACCGGGACCAACTTCCACGCCGGGCACTACTGTAAGGCGGCAATTCGAGGATCTCGCACCCACCCCGCAAAGCCATCGGCGCGCCGCGCGGAATCTGTGCGGTCGAGCACCCGCGGAGGCGAGTGCTTCGGCGTCCGCCGGGTGGGCCCGATCTGGTTGCGCAGCGCGACCCGGCCGCGGCGTCGTCGCCGTCGGCGGTGGCCGGATCCGGGCGCGACCGCCTGGTCAGGCCGGGCGGCCGGCGTCGGCCAGTGCGGGGGCGCTCGGTGTCCCGGTGCGAATGTCCGCCGTCACCGCACGTGGCCTGCTCGACGTGGCGGCAAACGCGCCCGCCAGCACCACGAGGCCGCCGACCAGCGACATCAGGGTCGGTGTCTCGTCGAGGGCGGCCCAGGCGGCGGCGATTCCGACGACCGGTACGAGCAACGAGAACGGGGCGACCACTCCTGCGGGATAACGGCCGAGCAGATAGGTCCACAGTCCCGTACCGACCACGGTGGCGAGGACGGCGATGTAGGCCAGGGCCAGCAGCGCCGGCAAACCCTCGGCTGTGAACGACTCGGCCAGGGCACGCGCGCCCGTCACCGGTCCTTCGGCGACCATGGACAGCGCCAACAGCGGGACCGGCGGGATGGCGGTGGTCCACAGCATCAGATGCAGCGGATTGACGCCGGGAGTCTCGGTGCCGGCCAGACGCGCGCCGATGTTGCCGAACGCCCAGCCGAGCCCGCCCGCCAGGGTCAGCAGCACCGGCCACAGGGCGGCGTGGGCCAGCCGGTCCCATCCGATCACCGCCATGCCCGCCACCGCGACGGCGAGGCCCCCGACCTGGACCGGACGCATCCGCTCACCCAGTAGCAGCGTGCCGAGCAGCACGGTGAACGGCGCGGAGGACTGCAGTACCAGCGAGGCGAGCCCAGTCGGCATGCCCACCCGCATCGCGGTGAACAGGAACGCGAACTGCAGGATGCCGAAACCGGTGCCGTACAGCAGGATCCAGCGCATCCGGACCGCGGGACGCGGGACGAACAGCAGTGCGGGCACCGCGAGCACCGCGAAGCGCAGCGCCGCGAAGAAGAACGGCGGGAAGTGGTCGAGCCCGATCCGGATGGCGAGGAAGTTCAGTCCCCAGAGCAGGACGACGGTGAGGCCGAGCAGACGGTCGCGGTTGGTCACGTCCTTCATCGTGCGGCTCGCTAACCATCAGGACAATCGAATAATTGTTGATCAATAATGTAGTATTGCTTAATGAATTCCTCTCCCGTCGCACCCGGTTCCCCGATGGCGCTCGAGCGGCTGCGCGTGCTGCGTGAACTGGCCGATCGCGGCACCGTGGCCGCCGTCGCCGCGGCGCTGTCGATGACGCCTTCCGCCGTCTCACAGCAGCTCAAGGTGCTGGCCAGGGAAGCGGGCGTGGCCCTGCTGGAACCGGACGGCAGGCGGGTCCGGCTCACCGACGCCGGACGTGCTCTCGTGGTGCGCGCCGACGAAGTGCTCGCCGCGATGGATCGCGCGGTCGCCGAGATGGCGCACTACCGCGGCTCGCCGCGCGGGCGGGTCCGCGTCGCGGTGTTCCCCTCGGGCGGCGCGTTGCTGCTGCCGCATGTGTTGCCGGGCATGGTGGACAGCGGGGTGGAGGTGGTCGCGCGGGACGAGGACGTGCCGCCGTCGGAAGTGGCGCGACTACTCGCCGATTACGACGTGGTCCTGACCCATCGCGACGAACGCGCCGCCCCGAGCACCGACCCGCGCGTTGCCACCAGGATGCTCATGCGGGAGCCGATCGACGTCGTCGCGGCGCCGACGCACCGGCTCGCGGGCCGATCGGCCGTCACGCCGGAGGAATTGGCCGACGAGACCTGGCTGAGCGTGCGGGGCGGCTTCCCCGTCGACGACGTGCTGCGCTCGATCGCCACCGTGACCGGCGTGCAGCCGCGGATAGCCCAGCGGCTCAACGATTTCCGCGTCATAGAGACGTTGGTCGCCACCGGCTACGGCGTCGCGCTCATGCCGCGCTACGCAGTGGCCCACCCGGACCTGGCGGTGCTGCGGTTGTCCGGCGTGCGGGCCGCCCGGATGTACGAGCTGGCCACCCGCCCCCGCGCCGATGCCCGTCCCGCGATAGCGGCTGTGCTCGCGGCATTCGAATCGGCCGTGGCACTGGTGGCAGCCGATTCCGGGACGGCGCACCGAAAGGGCACCGCCGCATCGGCGTAACTCCGGACGGCGGTACCGAATCGGGGACCGATCAGAATCCCGGCGGCGGCTGATGCCGGTAGGGATGCTGGGCCTGCGAGCTGACGTAGCCGAAGTCGTCGGCGACCATGGCCGCCAGTTCCAGCAGCGCCCGCCGCGTCGGCTTGCTCACCAGTTCCAGATCGATCTCCGCGCCCTCGGCGAGGTGGTCGTCGAACGGCACCACCTGCACCGCGCGGGTGCGATCGAGGAACAGTTTGCGCAGCTGGTCGAGGTCGACGGTGGACGCGCCGCGCCGGGAAGCGTTCACCACCACGACCGTTCGCTCCACGAGCTTGCCGTAGCCATGGTGGTCGAGCCAGTCCAGCGTGGCCGAGGCGCTGCGTGCGCCGTCGATCGCGGGCGAGGTGACCAGCACCAGTGAGCTGGCCATATCCAGCACGCCCGCCATCGCGGAGTGCATCAAGCCGGTGCCGCAGTCGGTCAGGATGATGTTGTAGAACGACTGCAGGATCCCGATCGCCTTGCGGTAGTCCGCTTCGCTGAACGCCTCGGAGACCGCCGGATCCTGTTCACTGGCAAGCACTTCCAAGCGGCTCGGCGCTTGCGAGGTGTGCGCCCGCACGTCGGAGTACCTGGTGATGTGCTGATCCTCGAGCAGGTTGCGCACCGTGGAGCGGGTCTGCCGGGGCACTCGGTGGGCGAGCGTGCCGAGGTCGGGATTGGCATCGATCGCGATGACCCGGTCGCCGCGCTGCGAGGCGAAGGTGGAGCCGAGACCGACCGTGGTGGTGGTCTTCCCGACGCCGCCCTTGAGCGAGAGGATCGCGATCCGGTAGTCCCCGCGCACCGGCTGGTTCACCCGGTCGACAAGGTCCTGATAGACGATGTCGGCCGCCGACTCGCCCGGGTTGATCATGCCGCCGGACGCCTTGTGCACCGCACGTCGCCAACCGCTGCGCGGCGCCCTGCGGGCCCGCCTGAGCAGATTCAGGTCGTTGACCGAATGCCCCGGCTGGCCGGGCTGCGGCACATGCTGCGGTTGGAACGGCGGCGCGGACAGATGCGGCGGACCGCCCTGCCAGCTCGGCACCTGCGGTTGCCCGATCGCCGGCGGAGGCGGCGGTTGATACGGGGGAGGCGGAGGCTGATGTGTCACCGGCGGGGGCGGCGGCGCCCAGCTGTAGATGGGTCCGCTGGGCTGATCAGGCTGCGGCGCAGCGGGTTCGGGCTGCGCGGAATCCACGGGCACGCGCCGGACCAGGCCGTCGCTGCCGATCTCCTGGCGGTACTCCCCGTAGCCGGGATGGGGCCCGTCCGGTGGTGTGGCTATGGGATGGCTACCGCTGTGACTCGACGGCGGCTGAAATGCGCCGGTAGGGAACGGCTCACCCGGAAAAGGCGAGGGCGGGGGGTACGCGCCCGGGCTCGGCGGGGCGTACGAACCATAGGGCTCGGCCGGTCCGGCCTGCGGGGGCGCCCAAGCCTGTGCCGGTGCGGCGGCTTGGGGATAGGCCGTGGTCTGCTCCGACGAACCTTGCGGCTCCGGTTGTTCGGGCTGTGCGTCGGACCGGGCAGGCCCATCCGTCACGTCGGTTTCCTTCGCTTCCGCGCCGCCGATCGGCTCGGCCGACGGGTCGGTGGCCGCTGACTCCGCGTCGCTGACTTCGGCCGTATCCACGGAATGACTCTGCAGCCAGGGCGGAGAGGTCGGATTGTGGTCGTTAGTTGTCACGGTTCCCCCATCTGCTCGGGAGTTCGAGCAGAGAGCTCGGCGCTTGGAGTGCGAATCCCACGCTAGCACGGGGTTCGCTACGCCGTGTCGCGGTAGGCATGCCGCACCTGGGAGCGGTAGGCCGCCACAACCGGTCTGCGCCAGCGAGATCGGGCGCCGCGCGGTGGAACCGTCGCGACGCCCGATCGAATCCTTCCGGAATGCCCGGTCAGTGCGCCCGGTTCACCGCCGACACCACCGCGCGCAGCGACGCCGTCGTGATCGAGGTGGCGATGCCCACGCCCCACACCACTCGGTCGCCGATCGCGCACTCCACGTACGCGGCGGCCTGGGCGTCGTCACCCGCGGACATGGCGTGCTCGGAGTAGTCCAGCACCTCGACGTCGAAGCCGACCGCGGCGATCGCGTCGACGAACGCCGCGAGCGGCCCGTTGCCCTTGCCGGTGATCTCCTGCTCCACACCGTCGACCTTCACCACCGCCACGATGGAGTCGACTCCGCCGTCGGTCTCCGACGCGGTGACCTTCTGGCGCATCCGCTCCAGCGGACGGATCGGGCTCAGGTACTCCTCGTGGAAGACGTCCCACATCTCCTTGGGCGTCACCTCGCCGCCCTCGCCGTCGGTGATCTTCTGGATCGCCTGGGAGAACTCGATCTGCAGCCGTCGCGGCAACGCCAACCCGTGGTCGGTCTTCATGATGTAGGCGACGCCGCCCTTGCCGGACTGCGAGTTGACCCGGATGACCGCCTCGTAGGTGCGGCCGACGTCCTTCGGGTCGATCGGCAGGTAGGGCACCTCCCAGACGATGTCGTCGACGTCCGCCCCGGCGGCGTCGGCCGCGGTCTTCATCGCGTCCAGGCCCTTGTTGATGGCGTCCTGGTGGCTGCCGGAGAACGCGGTGTAGACCAGGTCGCCGCCGTACGGGTGCCGCTCGTGCACCGGCAGCTGGTTACAGTACTCGACGGTGCGGCGGACCTCGTCGATGTCGGAGAAGTTGATCTGCGGATCGATGCCGCGAGAGAACAGGTTCATCCCCAGCGTCACCAGGCAGACGTTGCCGGTGCGCTCGCCGTTGCCGAACAGGCAGCCCTCGATGCGGTCGGCTCCGGCTTGGTAACCCAGCTCCGCGGCGGCCACGGCGGTGCCGCGGTCGTTGTGCGGGTGCAGCGACAGCACGATCGACTCCCGGCGGGCCAGATTCCGGCTCATCCACTCGATCGAATCGGCGTAGACGTTCGGGGTGGCCATCTCCACGGTGGCGGGCAAGTTGATGATCAGCGGCTTCTCCGGCGTCGGGGCGATGATCGCCGACACCGCGTCGCAGACGTCCTTGGCGTATTCCAGCTCGGTGCCGGTGTAGGACTCCGGGCTGTACTCGTAACGCCAGTTGGTATCCGGGTAGCGCTGCTCGATCTCCAGGCACAGCGCGGCGGCGTCGGTGGCGATCTTCTTCACCGCCTCGCGGTCGGCGCGGAACACCACCTTCCGCTGCAGGATGGAGGTGGAGTTGTAGAAGTGCACGATGACGTTCTGCGCGCCGGCGCAGGCCTCGAACGTGCGCTCGATCAACTCCGGGCGGCACTGGGTCAGCACCTGAATGGTCACGTCGTCGGGGATCGCGCCGTCCTCGATGATCTCGCGGACGAAGTCGAAATCGGTCTGGCTCGCCGACGGGAAGCCGACCTCGATCTCCTTGTAACCCATCCGCACCAGCAGGTCGAACATGCGGCGCTTGCGAGCCGGGCTCATCGGGTCGATCAGCGCTTGGTTGCCGTCGCGCAGGTCGACCGCGCACCAGCCCGGAGCCCGATCGATGACGTTGTCCGGCCAGGTGCGGTCGGGCAGCGTGATCGGCTCGACCTCCTCGGCGAACGGCCGGTAACGGAAGGTCGGCATCGAGGAGTTCTTCTGCCTGTTCCAGCCGGGCTGGTCGGCGGGGGCGGGTTTGCTCGGCGCGGTGATGGTGCGCGCGCCGGATACGAATGCGTCAGCAGGGGACATGGGCGGTTCTCCCGAGGATGTCGTTTTTCCCAATGGGCTGGGTCGACCGGCGCAGCAAAACCCCGCGACGGGAGCCGGTCCGATCAGACCCCGTCGCGGCGGTCGAGAAGAAGTGCCCGCTGCATGATGTCCGCGAGTTTACCGTGCCGCGAGTAGGCCGGAAAGGGAGGTCCCTTCGTCGGGTCATCCGACGACAACGCTACGGTTCGGTCCGGCAGTGGACACGTCGAAGGATTGGCTATGACCTGGCTGGAGCAACTGGCGGTCTTCGGTGCGGGCATCGCGGCGGGCGGCATCAACACGATCGTCGGCTCCGGCACGCTGATCACCTTCCCCGTTCTCCTCGCCTTCGGCCTCCCGCCGGTGACGGCGAATGTGTCCAACACCATCGGTCTGGTCCCGGGCTCGATCAGCGGCGTGCACGGGTATCGCCGCGAACTCGCGGGCCAGCGTGACCGGTTGCTCCGCCTGGGCACGGCCTCGCTGCTCGGCGGCATCACCGGGGCGGTGCTGCTGCTCGTCTTGCCCGCCGGTGCGTTCAAGGCGATCGTGCCGGTCTTGATTCTCGTGGCGCTGGTGCTGGTCGTCGTGCAGCCGAGGCTGGCGATCTGGGTGAAACGCCGCCGGGAGAACGACGGCGCTCCGGCGCCCGCGCACGGCGGACCCATCCTGTTCGCCGCGGTGTACGCCGCAGGCGTCTACGGCGGGTACTTCGGCGCCGCGCAAGGCGTGTTGCTGATCGGGTTGCTCGGCGTTTTCGTGCACGACGACATCCAGCGCCTCAACGGGGCGAAGAATGCGCTCGCCCTGATCGTGAACGCGGTGTCCGCGGTGATCTTCATCGTCGTGGCGGACGTGGACTGGCGCGCGGTCGTGCTGATCGCGCTCGGCTCGATCATCGGGGGGCAGCTCGGCGCACGGTTGGGCAGGCGGATGCCGCCCACCTTGTTGCGCGCGGTCATCGTCGTGGTCGGCCTGATCGCGGTGATCCGCTTGGTGACGTCTTAGGCAGCGGGCGAATGGCACTGAAGATGCGCACGGTGTGCGAGCGCTGTGGCGCCGCCGACGGCCGGGCTTCGGTCGCGCGCCGTCTGCCCGAACGGCGGCGGCGAATCGGTGGCGCGCCCGCGCCGGGTGCCGGGGTAGTGCTGCGGGGAATCTCAGGGTCGGATGTCAGTCCTCAGGGTGACGACGGCCGCCCCGCGCGGGCCGCAGGATGAGTGCCGTGCCCAGCTGGAAGATCGTCATCGCCGCCGCGCTCCTGCCCGTGCTGACCGGCTGCGGCGGACCGCCGAGCCGACACGAGTCCGCGGTCGCGGAGCTGGTCGCGCAAGCCGACGCCGCGCCGACGCCGCGGCTGGACTGGGCGCCGTGCGCGGACCCGAGCCTGAGCCGATTCCACTGCGCGACCGCGCAGGTCCCCGTGGATTACGCGCACCCGGACGGGCCGACCCTCGGACTGGCGGTGGTGCGTCAGCAGGCCACCGACCCGCAACGGCGGATCGGCACCCTCTTCTCCGCCGTCGGCGGTCCCGGGGGGTCGGGACTGCGCTGGGCGGCGGAGGGAGAACTGGTCGGCGGCGAATTGGCCCGCCGGTTCGACGTGATCACCTTCGACCAGCGCGGGGTCGGCCGCAGCGGACAGGTGCGGTGTTTCGCGGACGCCGAGCAGCAGCGCCGGTTCTGGTCCGGCACGTGGCTCGCAGCGGCGAATCCCGGACAGGAGCGGGCGGCCGAGGCGGCGAGCCGCGAACTCGCCGCCGGTTGCGCGGCGCACGGCGGCGTGCTGCTGGGGCACCTGACCACCGTCGACGCGGCGCGCGACCTGGACCTGCTGCGCCGGGCCGTCGGTGATGAGCAGCTCACCTATGAAGGCGGTTCCTACGCGAGCTACCTGGGCCAGGTGTACGGCGCGCTGTTCGGCGACCGGGTGCGCGCCTTGCATTTGGTGTCGATGATCGACCCGGACGCGTACACCAACGACACGCGAAGCGTTGTCGCGGACACCGCGGCGGGCACCGAGGAGGTACTCGGTGAATTCCTGCGGCTGTGCGCGGACGCGGGCCCGGAGCGCTGCGCCTTCGCGACGCGGAGCGAGGCCGTCCTGGGCGCAGGCGCGGGCGAACCCGCCCGCCCCGTCGATCTCCGCGCGCGCAATGACGCTGTGCTGCAACGTCTTCGCGAGGCACCCCTGGTGGTGGGGTCCGGGGGTCGGACGCGGACGGTCACCTACGCCGAGGTGCTGTCGTCGCATGCGCTGTTGCTGTACGACCCCGAACGGGGCTGGCCCGCCCTGGCCCAACTGCTGGCCGAACTGGAGCGCGGACCGGCGGGCAACCCTGACGTGGTGGGTGAGATCTTCTCGGCCACCGCGCAACCGGACGACTTTCTCGACTCCTATACCGCGATCTCCTGTGCCGACAACGCCTTTCCACGCGATCCCGGTCAATGGACCTCCATGGCAGCGGATCTGGCGGGCGTCAGTCCCACGTACGGCGCGTTCTGGTTGGCGCTGCGTCAACCGTGCGCGTTCTGGCCCGCACCGCCCGAGGGGTACGCGCAGCGGTACACCGGGCCGTGGATCCTGCGGTCGGACACCCCGGCTCTGTTGGTCAACAACCGATTCGACCCGGCCACCCCGCTCGGCGCCGCGCGGCGCGCGCAGCAGGAACTGGTGAACGCCCGGTTGGTCGTCGTGGAGGACGGGTACGGGCACACCCCGCTCGGCGAATGCACCCGGAAACTGCGCGAGCGTTATCTCGTCGATCTGCAGCTACCGGCCCCCGGGGCGACGTGCCGCCTCGACGAGCTGCCGTTCGGGCGATAGCGAAAACGGATATCTGTTCACAATTCGGGAATACCGGTAATCTGCGCACGCTAAGCCTGATGATGGAAGGTGACCGGTGCGTAGACGTGCCTTGTTCAAGGCGGCGGGCACGGCCGCCCTGCTCGGTGCTGTGGGAACGATGGCGGGGACGAGTGTGGCGTCCGCCGACCCGATGTGGGAGGCCCTGTTCCGCGCCTGGGTGCCGGAGATCTTCGCCCCCATTCCCGACCCGCCGGGGCATTCGCCCGCGATCGTCGTCGGCTCCGGCTTCGGCGCCGCGGTGTCCGCGTTGCGCCTGGCCGAGGCCGGAATCCCCACCACCGTGCTGGAACGCGGTTCCCGCTGGCCGAACGACCCGTGGCGGGAGATCTTCACCGGCGACGACCTGCCCGACGGCCGCGGCTTCTGGCACCGCACGCACTTCACCGGCGTCACCAAGGTGCCCATGCGTTTCGCCAGTTTCGGCGGCGTGCTGGACTGCACCGAATATCCGGGCATCGACGTCTGGCGCGCGGCCGCCGTCGGCGGCGGCTCGGTGATCTTCAGCGGAACGATGATCGCCCCGCAGCGCCGCTTCTTCGACCACGTCTTCGGCGGCACCGTCGACTACGGCGAGATGGAGCGCGTCTACTACCCGCGGGTGCGGGAGATGCTGCGGTTGAGCCCGATGCCCGCGGACATCTATAACTCCTCACCGTTCGCGCACTCGCGCGCCTGGGACGATCAGGTGCGCAAGGCCGGCTACGAGCCCCAGGCGAACGACTCGATCTTCAACTGGGACATCCTGCGCGCCGAGCTCGCCGGCGCCACCAGGGCTTCCGCCACGGCGGCCCGCAGCAATCTGGGCAATTCCAACGGCGCCAAGTTCGACCTGAACCAGAATTACCTGGCGTACGCGCAGGGCACCGGCCGGTGCGGGATCTTCCCCGGCCACCGGGTCGACGCCATCGCGCAGGAATCCGGCGGCCGCTACGCGGTCACCGTGACGAAGCTGGCGCCGACCGGTGACGTGCTGTCCACCCGCACCCTCACCTGTGATCGTCTCTTCCTCGGGGCGGGGTCGATCGGTACCTCCGAACTGCTGGTTCGCGCGCAGGCCACCGGCGCGCTGCCGAACCTGAACGAACACGTCGGCGACGGCTGGGGCACCAACGGCGACGTGGTGCTCGCCCGCGGCGCCAGCGCGCTGGCCGGTCACGGCCAAGGCGTGCCGAGCGCGAGCCGGATCTTCCACGAGTCCGACGTGCCGCTCACCCTGGAGAGCTGGTACATCCCTGGCATCCCGTTCGAGACCGGCGCGCTCGCCTCGCTCGGCATGGTGCTCGACTCGACCCGCACCCGGTTCGGCTACGACCGGGCGACCAATCGGGTCGGGCTGACCTGGTCGGTCCAGAATCGGGACGACACGGTGGCGGCGGCCCGCGCGGTCGACCACCGGATCGCCGAACGAGCGGACGCGCTCGTCGAGTACAGCGCCCTCGGCTACGACGCGAACGCGCTGTTCACCGCGCATCCGCTGGGCGGAGCCGTGCTGGGGCGGGCGACCGACGGCTACGGCCGGGTGCACGGTCACCCCGGCCTCTACGTCATGGACGGCGCCGCGATACCGGGCAGCACCGGCACGGTGAATCCCTCGCTGACCATCGCCGCGCTGGCCGAACGCAATATCGAGGCGATCGTTCGCGGCGGTCGCTGAGCACGCCCGCGCGGGGTGGAGCGTTCGCCCGTCCGGCGCGGTTCCCAGGGTATCGCCAACTGTGCCGAGCGTGCTTTCCGCGTACTAATGTCGGCGGCACCGTTCGGCGTCGAAGGGATCCGCAGTGTCCGCTCCCACTCCTCACTCGGGCATCGAGAACTCCGCCGTCGAGCGCTACGGTCTGCGGGAAACGCCGGAGCAGCAAGATTATCCGCGCAAGCCGCCGATGTTGTGGACCGATTTCGTAATGCTGGCGCTGGCCGTCGTCTCCGTGGCGCTGGTCGCGTGGATCACCTTCTTCCCGGTGTCCGGGCACACCTATCACGTGGTCGTGGTCGTCGACTGGACGTTGTGCGGGGTGTTCGCGGTCGAGTTCCTGTGGCGCTGGCACCGCGCGGGCTGGCCGTGGACGTTCCCGTTGATCTACTGGTACGAGGTCCTCGGCATGATCCCGGTGACCAGCCCGTTCTTCCGCGGTTTCCGGTTGCTGCGGATCGTGGTGATCGGCGTCCGGCTCGCCCGGGTGGCCGATCGCGTGTTCGGCGACCGGGTGACGGCCGCGGTGGTGAACCGGTTCGTGGCGACCATCGTGGACACCATCCGCCGCCCGATGACCATCGCGGTGATGGACGAGGTGGCGGAGGTGCTGCGCACGGGGCACTACACCCGCAACATCGCGGCCGCCCTGGAGGAGAACCGCGCCGAGCTGGACGAGATGATCCTCGAGCTGATCAAGAAGGACCCGCAGGCGGGACGGGTGCGCTACATCCCGTTCCACGACGAGATCATCCGGTTGATCGCCGACACCACGTTCCGCATCGTGTTCCAGGTGCTGGAGGATCCGCGCACCGACGAACTCGTCGCCGACATGCTGCGGGAGAACATCGATCAGATCCGCGACGCGGTCCGCGACGGCGTCCGGGTGCCGCCGTCGGCGTACGGGCCCACCACCGGCGCGGACGGCGTGCGGCATCGCATCACTCGGGTACCGCGTGCCTGATGGCGTCTCGCGGCTGCGCCAAACGCACGGTCTCCCAGGCGATCAGCGCGAGCAAGACGCCGCACAGCAGGGCCAGCGAGGCCAGTGCGGGCAGGGCGCAGGCCACCGGGACCAGCGCCAGCAGCACTGCCACGGCGACCACGCGGGGCACCGTGACGGTGCGCGTGGCGTAGTGCTTGAACCCCACCAGGGCGATCAGATACAGCACGACGCCGCCGTAGAGGGCGTAGAGCGGAATGCCGTACAACGCGTCCTTCAGGGTGTGGTGGGAGGAGTCCCCGACGTAGTAGAGCACCTTCTTCAGCCCCAGTGACAGCGCGATGATCCCCACGATCATCGGGAAATGCCAGAACGTGTAGCAAGCTTGCGCGATCTTGATCTGCCGCCTGCCTTCGGCGTGGACGAGTTCGTGCTCCACCGCCAAGGCGGCGACGTCGAAATACGCCCACCACAGCAGGCCGGAGATCGCGAGGCCGAGCAGTGAGCCGAGCGCGATCGGCCAGGAGATCGGCAGGCCGGCCACGCCGATACCGATCGAGACGATCGATTCACCGAGCGCGACGATGATGATCAGCCCATACCGCTCGACGAAATGGGTGGCCGAGTTCAAGCGCCAATCCGTGCCCGCGAACAGTGTCCAGAGATAATCGCCCGCGATCGCCGCGATCCACAGCGCGATCTGCACCCGCCCGGTGGTCAGCGCGGCGACCACCAGCAGCGAGGTGCCGAGGGTGATCGAACCGAGCGCCCAGCGCAGCAACTGGCCGCGCAATTGCGGATCCTCCGAACTGGCCAGCCAGAACATCCCCAGGTGCACCAAGCGCACGATCAGGTAGGCGATGGCGAACACCAGCGGGCCGAACCATCCGCCGCGCAGGTCCTCGAAGGCCTCCGGGATGGTGAGCGCGGCGAGGAAAGCGCCGCCCATGGCGGCGAACATCCCCACCCGCGCGATGCCTTCGTCGGCGCGCACCACGTTGCCCAGCCAGGAATAGGCGATCCACAACCACCACATCACCGCGAGCACCAGCAGCGCGCGCAGCATGTTCTTCGCGCTGGTTTCTCCCGCGGCCAAACCGGCGACCGTGGTGAACGCGAAGACGAGCACAAGGTCGAAGAACAGCTCGAGTTGGGTCACCGACGCGCCTTCGGCCATCGGCTGGAACCGCACTCGTTTGGAACCGATCATGCGCTCATCGTCGCACCCCGCTCGATTCCGCGCCGGTTCGCTGCTCGTCCGGCAGCCGATTTCGCGCAGAGCGCAGCCGTCCGGCTATACGGGTTGATAGGTCTCCGTTTCGGGGAACCGCTCGGCGAAATCTATGAAGCACTCCACGACCACCTCGTTGGCCTTGCGAAAAGTGCGTTTGAGCAGAAATCCGGGCACCGGGAGGGGCAGATAGAGCTCGACGTGGTACCAGACGTGCGTGCCTTCGACGCTGTCGGACACCTCGAAGAACCCGCCACCGCGCACGCCCCTGGTGCTGTCGGCGACGATCCAGGAAGACCGGTCGTCGGTCCAATCGTATTCCAGCACTTGCAGATCCGAGCTGCCGAGCAGCTCCGCCTTGAGGAACACCCGCCGCGGCCTGCGCCGTGCGTCGCGGGTCGCGACCCGGACGTCGCTGTAGGAGGACGACCATTCCGGAAGCGATTCGACGTCCGTCAGCGCGTCCATGACCTGATCGGGATCGGTGTCGACGAAGAATCGGATATCCGTTTTGGTGCGCATGGCATACCTCCGACCCCCGGATGGACAAGTCGGCCGATTGTCTCCGCGTTTTGTCCGATTCGTCAACCTGACTGTGCCAGACCACATCTCGGTTACCCGGATAACGTGCCGTTATCTGCTCGAGATCGGCGATCGGCGACTCGGGGAACAACTTCCGTTGGGAAGGATGGGCGCGGCCGGGGTCCGCGCGCCTACCATCGAATCCGAATGGGCGCCGGTATCCGGCGCCGTCGGTACGGGCGGGAGTGTGTCATGAAATACGCCGAACTGCTGGCGCAGGCGCGGGACGCGATCACGGTGCGCCGGGTGTACGGCGAGCCCTACGAATCCGGCGGGGCGACAGTCATTCCCGCCGCCTCGGTCGGGGGCGGGGGTGGCGGAGGCGGTGGTGCCGGGAACGGCGCCGAGGGCGAGGGCTCCGGTGAAGGCGTGGCGTTCGGCGTCGGCGCCAAGCCGGTCGGCGCTTACCTGCTTCGCGACGGTCGGCTGACCTGGCACCCGGCCGTGGACGTCAACGCGATCATCGAGACGGCGGGCAAGGTACTGATCGCGGGCATTCTGGCCTTGGCGCTGACCCGCTGCGTCAAGCGACGCGCCTGACCAGCGCGATGGACCGGGTTCGCCATCGGCGCGCGCCGGGCCGAGCGAAGGAGAGGCCGTCCAGCGCTCGGTCCGGCGCGACGTTCATTCCGACGTAGCGGGCTCGACGATCGCGTCGGGCCCTGGATACACCAGCGACTCGTGACCGTCGGAGAAACGCACCACGTAGGGCGGCGTCCCCTCCGGTCCGCGGACCTCGATGATCTCGGCCAGGTGATCCACTTCTCCCACCACGTGTCCGTGCACGCAGAGTCGATCTCCTACATGTGCGATCATCGCCCCATTATCGAACGTCAGTGGTGCGCGTCACAACCGCTTCGGCAGCTGTGTGGCATCTGTGTCGCTCATCCGCGCTGTTCGGGCTGCTGTTCGGCTTCGGCAAGTGCCTGCTGCCGTTCCGGTTCGCACAGCCTTGACACCACTCCGGATGTAGTACTATGTTCAAACCGCTGCAGTTGGAGTGAATTGATTGGGGCGGTATGCGGAAACTTGTCTATTTCGTCGGCGTTTCCCTCGACGGCTATATCGCCGGGCCGAACGGGGAGATCGACTTCTATCCCGTGGCCGAGGACATGGCGGATTGGCTGCGCTCGGAGTACCCCGAGACGCTGCCCACGCACGCACGGCCGCACTTCGGCCTCGCTGTGGACGCGCCCAATCAGAAGTTCGACACGCTGATCATGGGTCGCGGCACCTACGAACCGGCCCTGGCCATCGGTGTGACCAGCCCGTACGCCCACATGAAGCAGTACGTGGCATCCAGCACGCTCGGCCGCATCGATGACCCAACGGTCGAATTGGTCGAACACGATCCGGTGGCACTGGTCCGCGAGCTGAAGCGGCGGGACGGCTTGGACATCTGGCTCGCGGGCGGCGGCAAGTTCGCGGCCGCGCTGCTGGAGGAGATCGATGAACTCGTGATCAAGAGCTATCCGGTCGTCGC
Organism: Nocardia sp. CY41; assembly: GCF_009829325.1. Lineage (GTDB taxonomy): Bacteria > Actinomycetota > Actinomycetes > Mycobacteriales > Mycobacteriaceae > Nocardia. The sequence continues at coordinate 42,171 of NZ_VUOS01000020.1, read as the reverse complement.
GGGGGCCGGGGTGGCGAGCTTCACGGGCGAGTTCCGCCCGACGTTGTTCCAGCCGGCCGAGCGCATCGCCTTCGGCAACGGCGTGCAGGTCAGCTGGTTCACCCGGGCCTGACCGGCGCGATCGGGTCGTCGGGGCGAGGCCACCCGGTAGGGCGGCTCAGCCGGCGTCGGTGAGGAAGGACAGCCGCACCTGGCGGTCCGGGTTGTCGACATTGAGATCGACCAGCGCGATCGACTGCCAGGTGCCGAGGGCGAGCTCTCCGCCGAGCACCGGGACGGTCGCGTACGGCGCGATCAGGGCGGGCATGACGTGCGAGCGCCCGTGCCCGCGCGACCCGTGCGCGTGCCGCCACCGGTCGTCGGCGGGCAGCAGATCGCGCAGCGCGGCGAGCAGATCGTCGTCGCTGCGCGCGCCGAGTTCCATGATCGCGATGCCCGCGGTGGCGTGCGGCACGAAGACGTGCAGCAGCCCGTCGCCGCCCGCCGAGCGCACGAAGTTCGCGCATTGCGGCGTGATGTCCTGTACCACCTCGGTGTGGCCTGTCCGCACCTCGAGCAGCGTGCTCTTCATGCGCACATCGTCCCTCATCCGCGCGGGGCCGCGCCGGGTGATCGGGATGCGATGCGGTTGTGGGTTTTTCCACAAGCCGGGTAGGTAGCGGCAAAACCGCTGGCCCCGGCCGGTACCCTGAATGACTGTTACCAGTTTGTTGTCGATCTTGGAGGACCCTGTCGTGGCTCTCGTGGTTCAGAAGTACGGAGGATCCTCGGTAGCGACCGCCGAGCGTATCCGGCGCGTCGCTGAACGGATCGTGGAGACCAAGAAGCAGGGCCACGATGTGGTGGTCGTCTGCTCCGCCATGGGTGACACCACCGACGAGCTGCTCGACCTCGCACAGCAGGTGGCCCCGTCGCCGCCCGCCCGTGAGATGGACATGCTGCTCACCTCGGGGGAGCGCATCTCCAACGCGCTGGTCGCCATGGCCATCCACTCTCTCGGCGCGGAGGCCCGCTCGTTCACCGGCTCGCAGGCGGGTGTGATCACCACCGGCGCGCACGGCAACGCGAAGATCATCGACGTGACCCCCGGTCGCGTCCGCGACGCGCTCGACGAGGGCCTCGTCGTGCTGGTCGCCGGATTCCAGGGCGTGAGCCAGGACAGCAGGGACGTCACCACGCTGGGCCGCGGCGGTTCGGACACCACGGCCGTCGCGCTCGCGGCCGCGCTGCAGGCCGACGTCTGCGAGATCTACACCGACGTGGACGGCGTCTTCACCGCCGACCCGCGGATCGTCCCCGACGCGCAGCGGCTCGAGCAGGTCTCCTACGAGGAGATGCTGGAGCTGGCGGCCTGCGGGGCCAAGGTGCTGATGCTGCGCTGCGTCGAATACGCCCGTCGCTACAACGTGCCCGTGCATGTGCGCTCGTCCTACACCGACAAGCAGGGCACCTACGTTTACGGATCGATGGAGGACATCCCCTTGGAGCAAGCAATCCTCACCGGCGTCGCGCACGACCGCAGCGAGGCCAAGGTGACCGTGGTCGGGCTGCCGGACGAGCCGGGCTACGCCGCCAAGGTGTTCCGCGCCGTCGCCGACGCCGAGATCAACATCGACATGGTCCTGCAGAACATCTCGAAGATCGAGACCGGCAAGACCGATATCACCTTCACGCTGCCGAAGAGCGAGGGCGCCCGCGCGGTCGAGATGCTCACCAAGCGCCAGTCCGACATCGGCTTCTCGCAGGTGCTCTACGACGACCACATCGGCAAGGTGTCGCTCGTGGGCGCGGGCATGAAGAGCCACCCCGGCGTCACCGCCACCTTCTGTGAGGCGCTGGCCAAGGCGGGCGTGAACATCGATCTCATCTCCACCTCCGAGATCCGGATCTCCGTGCTGGTCAAGGACACCGAGTTGGACGAGGCGGTCAAGGTGCTGCACAAGGCGTTCGACCTGGGCGGCGACGAGGTCGCGGTGGTCCACGCGGGAACGGGGCGATAGATCATGGGAGTTCGCGTAGGAGTCGTCGGCGCGACCGGACAGGTCGGCGCCGTCATGCGGAAGCTGCTGGAGGAGCGCAACTTCCCGGCCGACGAGGTGCGGTTCTTCGCCTCCGCCCGTTCGGCGGGCAAGACGCTGCCCTGGCGCGGTCGCGAGATCGTCGTCGAGGACACCGAGACCGCGGATCCGTCCGGCTTGGACATCGCGTTGTTCTCCGCGGGCGCCACCATGTCCCGGGTGCAGGCGCCGCGCTTCGCCGCGGCGGGTGTCACGGTGATCGACAATTCCTCGGCGTGGCGTAAGGACCCCGAGGTCCCGCTGGTGGTCAGCGAGGTCAACCCGGAGCAGACGCGCAACCTGGTCAAGGGCATCATCGCCAACCCGAACTGCACCACGATGGCGGCCATGCCGGTGCTCAAGCCGCTGCACGACATCGCCGGTCTGCGTCGCCTGATCGTGTCCAGCTATCAGGCGGTCTCCGGTAGCGGCCTGGCCGGCGTGGAAGAGTTGGTGAGCCAGGCCCGCGCGGTGATCGGCGAGGCCGAGAAGCTCACCCACGACGGCCGCGCCGTCGACTTCCCGGCGCCGAACAAGTACGTCGCGCCGATCGCGTTCAACGTGCTTCCCTTGGCCGGTTCGCTGGTCGACGACGGCTCCGGCGAGACGGACGAGGACCAGAAGCTGCGCAACGAGAGCCGCAAGATCCTCGGCATCCCGGATCTGGCCGTGAGCGGCACCTGTGTGCGCGTGCCGGTCTTCACCGGTCACTCGCTCTCGGTGAACGCCGAGTTCGCCGAGCCGCTCTCGGTGGAGCACGCCAAGGAGATCCTGGCCAAGGCCCCCGGCGTGAAGCTGGTCGACGTGCCGACTCCGCTCGCCGCGGCGGGCATCGACGATTCGCTCGTCGGCCGCATCCGTCAGGACCCGGGTGTGCCGGACGGGCGCGGGCTCGCACTGTTCATCTCCGGCGATAACCTGCGAAAAGGCGCCGCTCTCAATACAATTCAGATCGCCGAGGTGCTGATCGGCGACCGCTGAGGGTTTTCTCGATCGGACGGGCCGTGGATTTTCCGCGGCCCGTTCGTCGTTTCGCGCATTCGCGCCGCTGTCCGCGTTGTTCTGGTTGCCGACCGGGTTGGGCGATCGGTCCGCCGCTGGTGGCCGGGGAGCCACTTCTGCAACCGATCAGCGGGCGCGCAGTCCGTCGAAGACGACGGCGAAGGTTCGCTCGCGCTGCGCCGGAGTGGCGGCGGTGCCATGGGTGGCCAGGAACGCCCCCTTGATGACGCGCATCAAATCCTCGACCTCGATGTCGCCGCGCACGCCACCCGCCTGCTGAGCGCGGGTGAGCAGCGTGCCGATGGCCGCGTTGAGCCCGTGTACCGGCCGAAGATGTTCCGGCGCGTCCGGGCCGCCCACGGCGTCGGCGAGATCGCGCTTGACGCTGCCCTCCGCCACGAGCCGGGCCAGGAAATCGAAGAACGCGGCCACCGGTTCCGCGGCGTCGGCCAGTTCCCTCGCCAGGGCGATGATGCGGTCCACCCGATCCACGATCGCCGCCTCGAACAGCGCTTCCTTGGTGGGAAAGTGCCGGTAGACGGTACCCGCGCCGACACCGGCCCGCCGGGCGATCTCGTCCAGCGGCACCGAGAGGCCTTCGGCGGCGAACGCTTCCTGCGCGGCCGCCAGGACCCGCTCGCGGTTGCGACGGGCGTCGGCGCGCAAAGGTCGGCGCTCGGGTTCGGTCACGAGGACCGAGCCTACTGGTGGAAACGGGCTGGTCGCGTCGGATCAGGCAGGAGCATCGCATCGTCTACCGAGTCGTGGACGATGCGGTCTGGATCGCCAAGGTCGGCAAGCACTACGACTGAACGCGCCGCCGAAAAGGTCTCGCTCGTCGCAGGGCGTGGCTGTTAGCCTGCGCCGATGGCGAATCCTCATCCTCACGTGTATCTCGGCGACCGGATCGTTGCGGCTGACGCTGCCACGGTGGGCGTCGCGTCGTCGGCGGTGTTGTACGGACTCAGCGTCTACACCGTGTTTCCGGTGCACGTGGATGGGGCAGCGCGGACGGCCTTCCGGCTGGACGACCATTTCCGCCGGCTCGAGGAATCCTGCAAGATCATCGGAATCGATCGGTTCGCGGCGGAATGGGATTTCGCGCGATTCCGGGCGACCGTAGTGGAATTGATCGCCGCGAACGCCCCGCGCGAAGACGTTTTCGTCCGGGCGACAGTGCACGTGGTCGAGTCGATTCCGGGCACCAGGGTGCGCGGCTGCGCGATTCAGGTCAGCATGTTCGTCTACGACGCGGTGCCGATCGTCCCGCAGGACGGCATGCGCCTGAAGTCCAGCCCGTGGCGGCGCATCCCGGACAACGCGATTCCGTCGCGAGCGAAAGTCAACGGAGCCTATGTGAATTCGGTGCTGGCCAAGCAGGACGCGATCGACAGCGGGTACGACGACTGCGTCTTCCTCGACGGCAACGGGCACGTCTGCGAACTCAGCGCGGCGAATATCTTCCTCGTCCGCAACGGCACCTTGATCACGCCCGACGTCTCCTGCGACATCCTCGACGGCATCAACCGCAGGACCGTGCTGACCTTGGCGGCCGAAGACGGCATCCCGGTGGTGGAACGCGCCGTCGATCTCACCGAGCTGTACATCGCGGACGAAGTGTTCGTCACCGGCACCTCGTCCGGTGCGGCCCCGGTCGTGGAGGTCGACGGCCGCTTGGTCGCCGACGGCGTTCCCGGCCCGGTCTCGCAAGCACTGCGCAAACGTCACCATGCGGCATTGCGCACCGATGAGGTGCACGGCTGGGTCACGGATCTGTCCGCGGCCGGATAGCTATCGCGAGGTCGTTCAGCGGATGCCGGGGGTGCGCGGATCGGGCCCGAGGCAGGCCAGGATGGCGCACCCCGGCGCGGTGTCCGCGAACGGCGGGTCCAGCGGGCGATTCAAGCAGGCGAAGACGTTGCACCCCGGGTAGGCGGCGGGGCCGAGCCCGAAGACCGCGATCAGGATGTCCGTGTCGACGAAGCGGCGAGGGTCCAGTCGCAGCGGCGGCTCGACGTACGGGCCCGGGTCGGGCACCGGCCGGGTATCGAACGCGTCGAACACCTTGCGGAAGAACTCGTAGGGCAACTCCTGAGTGTTCTGCACGACCCCGGACACGCCCTGGCTGCTGACGTTGCCGAAGACGCCGGTCCACACCACCGTGAGATCGAGGCTGGGGATGACGAAGACGTTCTGCAACCCGAGTCCCGCCATGGCGTACACGTCGTCGGGCAGGAAGTCGGCGATCTCGGCGCACCCGCTCCCGAGCCAGAACAAGTAGCCGTAGCAGGCGTTCGTCGGCGAGGGCGTGCGCGCCTTGCGCAGGTAGTCCAGGGAGACGAGTTGCTGTCCGCCCCAGCGCCCGTCGTTGCTCACCAGCAGTCCGAGCTTCGCGAAGTCGTTCGGCGGGATCATCAGGTGCGCGTAGCCGTAGGTGTGCCCGGAGCGGTCCCGAGCCCAGTAGTAGTCGCTGCGCAGGATCCCGAGGGGATCGAACAACTCGTGCTGGGCGAACGCTTGCAGAGGTTCGCCGACGGCCAGTTCCAGCACGTAGGCGAGCAGGTCGACATTGCGCTGACTGTAGGTGAAGACAGTGCCCGGCGGGTTGTCCAGCGGCACACCCAGCGCCTGCACCGCGCTGTCCGGGTCGACCGGAACAACCCCGGTGACGCCCTCGGTGAGCACACCCACCCGCATGCCCGAGGTCTCGGTGAGCAGATTCTCCACGGTGATCGATCGGTGTGCCGCATCGCCGAGCCCTGCGGGCAAGTAGCGGTCGATCGGCGCGTCGAGGTCGAGTTTTCCCTGGTCCCATGCGATTCCGGCGAGCAAGGATACGACGCTCTTGGTGGAGCTCCAGATGTTCCATGCCACGTTGCCGGTCTGCCCGTTCGTCGGCCCCTCGCCGATGAGGCAGTTGTGCCGGAACACCTGTACGTTGAACCGGTTCCGCCCGGCCGCGAAGGTCAGCGCTTCGCGCAGCTTCGCGGAATCCAATCCGACCTGTTCCGGGGCCGCCCGTTCCAGATCGCGCCCCGAGGTGACCGAGCACCGCACCTGATCGCCTGGCGCGGCGGCCGCGCTCCCGGCGAAGAGATTGCCCGCCACCAGTGACAGTGCCGCGATTCCCGCCAGAAACCCACCGAAACGCCCCATAAGCAAAAGGCTAGCGCCCTCCTGCCAGTTCAGAGCCCCAACAGACCGGGCGTGTGGCGAGAAACTGGACGTCCGATATCAAACGACAGCGCCGCCGGGTTCGCGGAGAACCCGGCGGCGCTGCAAGCTCGGACACCCGGCGGTGTCCCTACCGTGGTCGACGTCCCACAAGCGCCTCTCGGCGGGTGGTCGCTCGTAGCGACAAGGGGTGCGGCCCGGGGCTGTCCGGACGCCGACAGGGGTTTCAACCACGTGTCCTCGGAAGCTATTCCGCCCCGAATTTGTGATGCTCGCCACTTCGATTCGGGCGCCGCCCGGTATCGAGAAGCCCGCGTCGTGGCCGGTTGGGGACCCGGACGGCCGAGCGTTTTCTTGACTGACTCCAGGTTATTTTCTTGACTTATTCCAGAAAGCGGTCAGAATCGAAGCATGCACACCTCCGGAACCACCCCACGGGAGTGGCTACGAGCAGCGGGTTTGCGGGTCACCGCACCGCGGCTCGCGGTGCTCGACGCGGTGTCCGCGCGGCCGCACTCGGATGCCGACGCGGTGGCCGCCGCCGTCCGGGAAACGCTGGGCTCGGTGTCCACGCAGGCCGTCTACGACGTCCTGCACGCCTGCGCGCGCGCCGGGATCCTGCGGCGGATCGAGCCCGCCGGCTCGTCCGCGCGGTACGAGACCCGGATCGGTGACAACCACCACCATCTGGTGTGCCGAAGCTGCGGTGCGGTCGCGGACGTCGACTGCGCCGTGGGCCATGCCCCCTGTCTGGACCCTTCGGACGCGCACGGATTCGTGGTCGATGAAGCCGAGGTCGTCTTCTGGGGGATGTGCTCGTCCTGCCGTTCCGAATAGCGGTCCACACCTTTGCCACCCGGGGCAGCCCTTCCGGGACTGATGTTCACCAGCCGAGGAGTCACCTATGACCAAGCCGACAACGACGAACACCGGTATCCCGGTCGAAAGCGACGACGAATCGCTCACCGCGGGCACGCAGGGCCCGATCCTGCTGCACGATCACTACCTCATCGAGAAGCTGGCCCAGTTCAACCGCGAACGGGTGCCGGAGCGCATCGTGCACGCCAAGGGCGCGGGCGCTTACGGTGAGCTGGTCGTGACCCACGACGTCAGCAAGTACACCAAGGCCAAGCTTTTCCAGCCCGGTGCGCGAACGGAGTCGCTGGCGCGTTTCTCCACCGTGGCCGGTGAGCAGGGCAGCCCGGACACCTGGCGTGATCCGCGCGGATTCGCGGTGAAGTTCTACACCGAGGACGGTAACTACGACCTGGTCGGCAACAACACGCCGATCTTCTTCATCAAGGACCCGATCAAGTTCCCGGACTTCATCCGGTCGCAGAAGAGGCTGCCCGGCAACGGTCTTCGCGACCACAACATGCAGTGGGACTTCTGGACGCTGCGTCCGGAGACCGCGCACCAGGTGACCTGGCTGATGGGCGATCGCGGCATCCCGAAGACCTACCGGCACATGAACGGCTACGGTTCGCATACCTACCAGTGGATCAACGCGGCCGGGGAGCGCTTCTGGGTCAAGTACCACTTCAAGACCGACCAGGGCATCGAATACCTGACCCAGGCCGACGCCGACCGGATCGCGGGCGAGGACGCCGACTACCACCGCAAGGACCTGTGGGAGGCGATCGAGCGCGGCGAGTTCCCGAGCTGGACGGTGTACGTGCAGGTGATGCCGGTCGCGGAGGCCGAGGGCTACCGGTTCAACCCGTTCGACCTCACCAAAGTGTGGTCGCACAAGGACTACCCGCTGATCGAGGTCGGGAAGTGGACGCTGAACCGCAACCCGCGCAACTACTTCGTCGACATCGAGCAGGCCGCGTTCGAGCCGTCGAACGTCGTTCCCGGCATCGGTTTCTCGCCGGACAAGATGCTGCTCGGCCGGGTCTTCGCCTACGCGGACGCCCACCGCTATCGCATCGGCACCAACTATGCGCAGCTGCCGCCGAACCAGGCCAGGGCCGCGGAGGTGAACTCCTACTCCAAGGAGGGCGCCATGCGGTACCACTACAACGACCCGAATACGCCGGTGTACGCCCCGAATTCGTTCGGCGGCCCGCACGCCGACCCGCGGCGGGCGCCCGACGGCGGAATCTGGGACTTCGACCCGACCATCGTGCGGGCAGGCTACGTCCAGCACGCCGAGGACGGTGACTTCACCCAGGCGGGCACGCTGGTGCGCGAGGTGCTCGACGACGCGCAGCGCGAGCGCTTGGTGCGCAATATCGTCGGCCACGTGCTCGGCGGTGTCCGGGAACCGGTGCTCAGCAGGGTCTTCGAGTACTGGAAGAACGTGGACGCCGATCTCGGCAAGCGGGTCGAGGAGGGCGTGCGCGCCGGGCTCGACGGCGGCGCGCGGAGCTGACATCCACGCCGGAGGCAGCTGCGTGTTCGAGGACGCGCGGCTGCCTCCGGCGTGTCCGGCCGATCCTGTTTGCCCGGTAGGAGCCGGGGGTGTCAGAGTGATGGCATGCCTCGGCTGACACGTGACTATCGAGTGGCGCTGGCCGCCGCCTTGGCGCTGCTGGCCGGTTGCGGTGCCGAAACCGAGGTGGCCGAGCCGGGTTCGATCACATCGAGCGTGCAGGCGGGCCCCGCCGCGAACGCGAGCGTGGCGGCTCTGGAGGCCCGCTACGGTGCGCAGGTCGGGTTGTTCGCGGTGGACACCGGCACCGGCCGGACGGTCACCCATCGCGCCGACGAGCGTTTCCCGTTCCTGTCCACCTTCAAGACCCTGGCGGCGGCCGCGCTGCTGCGTTCGCGTCCGCTCGACACGGGATACTTCGATCGGGTGGTTCGCTTCCACGAGGCGGATCTGGTCGCGAACTCCCCGGTGACCAGCGCCGCGGTGGCCGAGGGGATGACGCTGGCGCAAGTGGCCGAGGCCGCGATCACCCGAAGCGACAACACCGCGGGCAACCTGTTGCTGCGCGAGATCGGCGGCCCGGAGGGGCTCACGGCGTTCCTGCGCACGCTCGGCGATCCGACCAGCAGACTCGACCGCTGGGAAACCGAACTCAACACCGCGATTCCCGGTGACGAACGGGACACCACCACCCCGGCCGCGCTGGCCGCGGACTACCGCGCCGCCGCGCTGGGCGATGCGCTCGGCGCCTCCGAGCGCGACCAGCTGGTCGCCTGGCTGAAGGCCAATACCACCGGTGACAAGCGCATTCGCGCGGGGTTGCCCGCGAACTGGGTCACCGGGGACAAGACGGGCACCGGCTCCTACGGCTGCGCCAACGACGTCGCGATCGTCTGGCCGGAGGGCGGCCGGGCGCCGATCGTGATCGCGATCCTGAGCCGCAAGCCCGACGCGGACGCCGAGGCGAACAACGACCTGCTGGCGGAAGTGACGAAGGTGGCCGTCAACGGTCTCCGATGACCTGCCCCCAGCTGTCCGGTGATGAGCAGCTGACGGGCAAGCCGGGCCGCGGCGCTGCCCCACCGATGAAGGGCCGCCCGCAGCGCTGATCGGACGGAGCTCGGCAGTGTCACTCGTCGCGCGTGTCCACGGCCAAGGCAGATTCGGAGGCCTTGGCGATAGTCATATCGATCTCCTGGATCTGGAGTGTCACGCCGTCCGGATCGACGACCCGCAGGCTGCGACCGAAGTCCTCGTCGTGGATCTCGTAGTCGTAGCCGCGCTTGCGCAGCCGGTTCGCGACCACTTCCAGTTTCTCGTCGGTCGCGAACCCGAGTTCGACCGCTCCGGCGGGGCGGCCCTTCGACACTCGGAAATCGTGCAACCCGACCGCGCCCGCATCGGCCGAAAGTTGCGCCCAGACATCGAGACTCGCATTCGGATCGAGCGCCGGTCCCAGTCCGGCATAGAACTTCCGGCACGCTTCCATATCGGCGACGTACCTGATGGGCAGGACAGTAAGCATCTGCACTCCTTCTCGGAACCAACCGGAATCGAGTATCGAGCGTTGTCCCGGGGCATGGCCCGTGCTGCCGGGGCATACGCCGGGATCCGACACGCGATGCGGTGGATGCGACGGATTCCGTCACGGCGACAGCCGCGTCGCGCACAGCGCACGGGGCGAGTCGGGTGCCGCCGGACGCGCCCATGGGCACGCGCGAATTCCCGCGCGGAGTATGTGTTGCGATCCGTTCGCAGCCGGATGCGCCGGGATCGCGAAGGCTGAACGACGTGCCGTAGTAGACCTGGCCGGGTCGGTCGGCCAGGTTCGGACACCTACAGCAGGCCCCACCAATACAGCAGGCTGGCCAGAATCCAGACCACCACGGTTTCCATCGTCGCTCCCGATCTCGTTGGCGCACTCATCACCATCATCCCGCGATCGGCGGCCGGGCGGTAGGAGCTGGCCGGGCACTACTCGATAAAGCCGCGCTCACCTGCGTTTTTGATCTTGCAAGGTGTTCTTAAGTCCGCCCCAAGCCCGAGCCTGCATTGTTTGACGCACGGGAGGGACAAGCCCAGCACCGAAGGTGCGAACCGAGGAACGACCTGTCTCGAGGGGTGACAGGTCGGACCGCGGGGGTGGTGTCCGCCGGGCCGGTCTACGAGGGGTGGCCGGCCCGGCGGACGCGGAACGCGGCGCGGTCGCTCGCGCAGGCTCTTCCTGGAGCTGACCGGCAACCAAGTGTTGTTGCCGCTGCCGAAGGTAACCGACAGGTGGGCGGCGCCGAATCCGAGACGGGATGGTGTGGCTGGGCCGGTCGTGGGGGTGATCGGCCCGCCGATGTGAAACGTGTTCTAGACAGTTGAATGGTTTTGTCTTACCGTCGATACATGGTGAACGTTGCGTATCGGGCGGCTCCGGTCTTCCAACTCCGTTCCGGCCCCACCTGGGCGTCGCCGTGGGATATGTACGCGGCGCTGCGCGAGCACGACCCGGTGGCGCACGTGGTGCCGGACGTCCGTCCGGAGAACGACTACTGGGTACTCACTCGGCACGAGCACGTCTACGCCGCGGCGCGGGACAGCGAAACGTATTCCTCGCGCGACGGGCTGACGGTGGAATACGGCGAACTCGACGAACTCGGCTTGACCGACAACCCCCCGCTGGTGATGCAGGATCCCCCGCAGCACACCGACTTTCGCAGGCTGGTCGCGCGCGGGTTCACCCCGCGCCAGGTCGAGGACGTGGAACCGGTGGTCCGCCGGTTCGTGCGCGACCGGCTCGACGACATCGCCGCCCAGGGCGGCGGTGACATCGTCGCGCAGCTGTTCAAACCGCTGCCGAGCATGGTGGTGGCGCACTACCTGGGGGTTCCGGAGCGGGACCGGGCTCGGTTCGACGGCTGGACCGACGCCGTCGTCGCGGGCAGCATCGATCGGACGAACACCAAGGCGCAGGCGGCGTCAGCGGAGATGATGGGGTACTTCGCGGACCTGATCAAACGCAGGCGCAGCGATCCCGGCGACGATACGGTGTCCCTGCTGGTCCAGGCCGGCATGGCGGCCGACGATACGGACGTGCGGGGGCTGGTCCAGATTCTCGCCTACACCTGGACCATGGTCGCGGGCGGCAACGACACCACGACGGGCCTGTTGGGCGGCGCGGTGCAACTGCTGCAACAGCACCCGGACCAGCGCGCCGCGCTCGCCGCGGAACCGGACCGGATCCGCGGCGCGGTGGAGGAATTCGCCCGCCTCACCTCGCCGGTGCAGGGATTGGCGCGGACCGCGACGCGCGATGTCGAACTGGCCGGGAAGACCGTGCCCGCCGGGCGGAAGGTGCTGCTGGTGTTCGGATCCGCCAACCGGGACGAACGGGCGTTCGGCGCCGACGCCGCCGAGCTGGACATCGAGCGGAATCCGCAGCGGATCCTGACCTTCGGGCACGGGCCGCACCACTGTCTGGGCGCGGCGGCCGCGCGGATGCAGGCCCGGGTCGCGCTCGAGGAGTTGCTCGACCGGTTTCCCGAGTACGTGGTCGACATCGACGCGGTCGAGTACGCGAACGGGCCGTACGTTCGCAGGCCGACTACTGTGCCGTTCCGGTGCAGGAGCTGAGTGGCCAGGTCGGGCGGTGTGCGGCGCGTGCGGTAGAGAGGACATGGCATGAGTGGCGATTGGCTGGCCGACGGCCGCGCCGAGTTGGCCGGTGAGCGCATCCTCGACGCGGTGCGCGCGCTGTTCATCGACAAGGGCGTCAGCGGGGTCGGCATGGCCGAAGTCGCCGACGTCGCAGGCTGTTCCAGGGCGACGCTGTATCGCTACTTCGAGAATCGGCAGGCGCTCTACGTGGCCTTCGCGGGACGGGAGGCGCGGCAGCTGATCGAGCGCGTCTGGCGGGATCGGGGGGCGCCTACGAGCGCGGAGCCGGGGGAGCAGTTGCTCGACACACTGACCGCGCTGCTCGCGGAGGTGCGGAAAACGCCGCATCTGGCGGTCTGGTTCGAGCCGTCCAACGCGGGCATCGTCGCCGAACTGGCGAATTCGGCGGGTGTGGTCGATGCGCTCGCCACGGACTTCGTCGCCGGATTCCGCCCCGGGCTGCCCGTCCTCGCGGCCGAGCGCGTCGGTCGATGGGTGGTGCGGGCGATGGTGTCGTTGCTGACGTTGCCCGGCGGCGGCGAGGGCGAAGAACGAGCGATGCTGCGGGACTTCGTGCTTCCATTCCTGCTCGATGACCGAACCGTGATCGGCTGATTCCGGCACGCCGTCGACCGGAGCCGCGCGGAACTCCGATCGCGGCGCGAGCCGACGGCGGACGGCTCAGACGGTCGCCGCCGAATAGTCGGGCAGGTCGTAGGTCTCCGTCTTGCTCAACATCCGCATCATCACCGGTCGCATCGCCTTCGACATCATCACCTTGCTGAGGGCGTGGCCCGCGCGAATGCCGAAGCGGGACTTCGGCGTCATGGCGCTCAGGCCGCCGGGCTGCAACTGCTGGGCCGTCTTCACGAAGGGTCGCAGCACCTCTTCGTAACGAGCCAGGGCTGTTCCGAGGTTGTCGGCCTGCGCGGTGAGTTCACCGGCGAGGACGTACGCGCCCACCAGTGCCATCGCGGTTCCCTGCCCGGTGAGCGGTGAACCGCAGTACCCCGCGTCGCCGAGCAGGACCACCCGGCCCTGGACCCAGCTCGGCATGTCGATCCGAGCCAGCTCGTCGAAATAGAAGTCCGGCGCCTGGGACATCGCCGCCGCGATGCGGGCGGATTCCCAGCCGCCGCCGGCCAGCCGGTCGCGGATGAACTGCTGCTGTGCCGAGACATCCCGGCGCAGCGCGGGATCCGCCGCCGCGCGGATCACCACGAGCGCCTTGCAGGTGGCCGGGTCCGCATCCGGACGCATGCCCAGCCCGGTCGCTCCGACCAGGGAGTGCATCGTGAACCAGTGCCGCTCCAGGTCTTCCGGTCGCTCCAGCGTGAAAAACGACATGTAGCCGCCCAGATACGTCGCGAACTGTTCCTCCGGCCCGAACGCCATCCGGCGCGTGGCGGAATGCAGACCATCCGCGCCGATCACGAGGTCGAATCGCTCTGCCGTACCGGAGGCGAAGGTGACGTCGACGCCGGCGTCGTCCTGGCGGATCTCGGTGATCCATTCCCCGTACCGGTAATCGACACCGCCCTCGGCGGCGAGCAGATCGAGCAGCACCTGGTTGAGATCGCCCCGGGTGATCTCGATTTCGGCGACCGCGCCCTTGCCGTCGAAGAGGTCGGCGGGCATGCGGAGGATTTCGCGGCCCGCGTCGTCGACGTACTTCATGCCGCGCTCGTCGAGCTGGTACTGCCGGATGCCCGGCATCATGCCCATCCGCTCGGCCACCTCGCGGCTGGGTCCGCGTAGGTCGACTGCCTGCCCGCCGGGGCGCGGCGCCGCCGCGCGCTCCACCACGGTGGCCCGGATGCCGGACCGGAGCAGTTGCAGGGCAACGGCATTGCCGCCGATGCCGCCGCCGGCGACGAGCACGCGGAGCTGGCTGCTTGCGGACTTGGGGCTCATGACTTCCTCGACTCCCACTGGGTTTGACCAAATGTCTTAGACATATGTCTAACACAGCGTGGTACGGATGTCTAGCACAAATGTCTAAAGTGCTGGAGACGAGAATGGCCCATGGCGGCGAGGAACCCTCGCGGCCATGGGCCATCGGTGCGAAGCGGGAGCTACGAACGATGCCGCAGGTACGTCCGCCAGCTCGCGTGATGGGTGATGTCGGTGGCGGTCGCCGCGGCATCGTGGGTGCAGGTGAATCCGACGACGTCGCGCCCGTCGGCGAGTTCGATGCTGGTCAGGGCCATAGGAGCGGGGAGCTCGGCGAGGAAGACGCCCAAGCCGGCCGCGGAGACCCGGAACAGCTCACCCTCGATCGGAGCGCCGCGGCCCGGTCCGTGCCGCACCAGTCCCGGCTTGGGCGGGGTGGTGTCGAGCGCGGTCAGACGGTAGGCGTCGGTGGTGCGCACCGTGCCCAGGAAGCGGGCGCCGAGGTGTTCCAGCTGCCAGTGCAAAGGCTGCCCGCGCAGGTGCGCTCCGAAGACCGCCAGGTCGACACCCTGGTCGACGAGCAGCGGCGCGTTCACCAGGCCGAGCAGGCGGGCGGCGATGTCGACGGCCACCTGATCGGCGAATGCCGGGGTGACCAGCATGACCCCGAACGGAGCGCCGTCGGTGGTGGGTGCGCCCGGGATGGCGACGGCGGCCATGTCCAGCAGATTGCAGAAGTTGGTGTACGTGCCCATCCGCCGGTTGATGCCGATCGGATCGGCCTGCACCGCGGCGATGCTCGGATGCTCGGTGGTGGTCGGCAGCAGCAGTGCGTCGAAACCGCGCAGCAGGTCGGCGGCCGCTGCCTTCGCGCGGGTCAGCATGTCCAGATCGGCGGCGAACGCGGAGCCGGACTTCTCCCGCGCCGCCCCGATGATGGCGGCGACCGTCGGATCGGCGCCCGCTGGAGCGGTGTCCAGGAACGTGCCCACCGCGGCATGGCGTTCGGCGACGATTGCGCCGTCGTAGAGCAGCCGTGCGGCGTCGAGTAGGACGGAGACGTCGATTTCCTCGGTTTTCGCGCCGGTTTCGGCGACACCGGCGACGGTGCGCGCGAACGCCTCTCGATACGGCTCGCTGAGCGGGCCCAGGTCCTCCGGGCGTGGCACCGCGATGCGCGGCGCGAGCGGGGCGGCCAGCCGCACGTCGGCGGGCCAGACCCGGCTGCGCGGGTCGCGCGGCTCCGGGCCCGCCATCACCGCGGCCGCTGAGACCGCCGAATCGAGGTCGGCGGCGAAGACCGTCACGGCGTCGTAATCCGCGCAGGCGGGGACGGTTCCGTGCGCCGGGATCACGCCCAAGGTGGCCTTGAGGCCGACGATCCCGTGCAATGCCGCGGGCACGCGGCCGGAACCCGCTGTGTCGGTGCCGATTCCGATGTCCGCGACGCCGAGCGCCACCGCCACGGCGGAACCGGAACTCGACCCGCCCGACACCAACTCCGGATCGAGGGCGTTGCGCACCGCGCCATACGGGCTGCGTGTCCCGACCAGCCCGGTGGCGAACTGGTCCAAGTTCGTCTTGCCAAGCACCAGCGCGCCCGCCGCGACCAATCGCTCGACCGCCGCCGCGGTCGCTTCCGGCTGATAAGCGAACTCCGGGCAGGCCGCGGTGGTCGGCAGGCCCGCCACATCGATGTTGTCCTTCACCGCCACCAGCACTCCGGCCAGCGGCAGGGTCTCTCCGTCGGCGAGCCGCCGTGCGAGCGTGGCTGCCTCGGCGGCGACTTCGGACTCGGGTCGCAGGGTGATCCACACCTCCGGCCGATCGACTTCGGCGATTCGCCGATAGGCGGCCGCGACGCGTGCGACGGGGTCGGCTGCGATGTTGCCTAGGACGCCTGGGGGCATTCAGTCGGCTCCGATCACTACTAGGGGCGTTCCCGGCTCCACCTTGGCGCCGGACGTGGTCAGGACCTTCAGCACGGTGCCCGCAGCCGGGCTGTGCACAGGTAATTCGAGTTTCATCGCCTCGAGGACGGCGACCGCCGCACCCGCCGCGACCCGCTGACCGGCTTCGACTTCCACCCGCCACACATTGCCGATCATCGGCGCGGTGACGACGGTCGCGTCGGCGGGCAGCCCCGCCAGCGGGTCGTGGATCGGTGCGGCGACGGGCGCGACGGCGCCGCGTTCGAACTCGCCCGCCGCCCGCCACGCGTCCTTCTCCGCCTCGAACGCGGCGGCCTGCCCGGCCTCGAACTCGGCGATCGCACCGGCCTCGGTGCGCAGCAACCGCAGATGGTCGGCGAGCGCGAAGCTGCCCTCGCTCACCTCGGCGTCGAACCTGCCCGCGGCGGCCGCGGCGCGGTATTCGAGCAACTGCTGCGCGCCGACCGGTTCCCAGACGATGCGATCGAAGAACCGGAACAGCCAGGGCGTGCCCGCTTCGAACGGCGCGGACTGCCGATAGCTGGACCAGATCGGCACCGTCCGGCCGATCAGCTGGTAACCGCCCGGCGAGGCCATCCCGTAGACGCACAGGTACTTGCCGCCGATGCCGACGGCGTCCGAGGGGGTCCAGGTACGCGCCGGGTTGTATTTGGTGGTGACCAGGCGGTGCCGCGGATCGAGTGGAACCGCCAGCGGCGCACCGAGATACACGTCACCGAGCCCGAGTACCAGATACTCGGCGTCGAAGACGGTGGCGCGTACGTCGTCGACGCTGTCGAGCCCGTTGATGCGGCGGATGAACTCGGTGTTCGACGGCAGCCACGGCGCGGTGTCGCGCACACCGCTGCGGTAACGGTCGATCGCTTCGGCGATGGACGGGTCGTCGAACGACAGCGGCAGCCGGATGGTGCGGCTCGGCACCACCAGATCGGTCGTGGCGGGCAGTTCGGCTTCGAGTTCGGCCAACGTGCCGAGCAATCGATAGTGCGGCAACACTTCCGGGTCGAAGTGGATGTGCAGGGAGCGGACGCCAGGGGTGACGTCGAGGATGCCGGGCAGCCGGACGACCGCGAGAGCTTCGGACAGCGCGTGCACCCGCATGCGCAGCCCGAGATCCAGCACCATCTCGCCGTACTCGACCAGGACGTTGTCGTCGCCACCGCGCAGATAACGCACCTGCGGCCGGTCCGGTGACGCCTCGATGCCGCCGAGGACACCGCGATCCCGCAGCGCGGCGGGAGAACCGGTGGGCAGATCCGGCACGCGGCTGCGGTCGGACGCGCGCAGCGCGGCCGCCTTGTCGTCGTCGACCGGCACGAACCGCACCGTGTCGCCGGGACGTAACTGACCCATTCGCCAGCGATGCGCGGACACCACGGTGAGCGGGCAGGCGAAGCCGCCGAGGCTGGGGCCGTCGGGCCCGAGCAGGATGGGCGTGTCACCGGAGACGTTCAACGCGCCCACGCTGTAGGGGTTGTCGTGCAGGTTGGACGGGTGCAGCCCGGCCTCGCCGCCGTCGGTGCGCGACCAGGCCGGTTTCGGTCCCTCCAGCCGGATGCCGGTGCGGTTGGCGTGGCTGCCGACCCGCCACGGGTGCGTGCAGAACCGGGTCATGTCGGCGTCGGTGAAGTAGGCGGGCGCGGTCTGCGGACCGACGCCGACCGCGAGCTGCCAGTCATGGGTGAACGCGGGCCGGTCTCCCGGCGGCACCGCGGCGGGTGCGCCGAGTGCGCCGGCGTCCACCGAGGCGATGCCGAGCACGTCGCCGGTCGCCACCGCCTTTCCGGTCACACCGCCGAATCCGCCGAGGGTGAAGGTGGCCGCGCTGCCGTGGTAGAGCGGCGCATCGATACCGCCGCGCACCGCCAGATAGGTGCGCAGGCCGGTGTCGGCGGGTGCGCCGATGTCCAGCACCGCGCCCGCGGCAACGATGACCGGCTCCCACATCGCCACCGGGCGGCCGTCCACCGTTACCGGCGCCGGCGCACCGGTCACGCAGACGACGGTGGTGTCGGAGAAGCGCAATTGTGGTCCCTGCAAGGTGCATTCGAGCGCGGGGACGCCGACCGGGTTGCCGACCGCGGTGTTGGCGAGGGTGAAGGAGAGGTCGTCCATCGGGCCGGACGGGGGAATGCCGACCTCCCACAGACCGATTCGGCCGGGGTAGTCCTGCACGGTCGTCATGGTGCCGCCGCGCAGCACGTCGATGCGGCGGCCGACCGGGCGGATCTCGGCGAGCGTGGTGGTGGTGTGCTCGGTACGCAGCACCCGGCCGTCGGCCGCGGCTCGGCGCGCTTGCGGCAGATTCGTCTGGACGCCGTAGATCCGGGTCCCGGCGAGTGCGGTGCGCAGCGCGGCGAAGGCGTCCGCTCGGTTCTCGCCGGTGCTGATCACCTTGGCCAGCAGCGGGTCGTAATACGGACTGACCTCCGAACCGGTGGCGACCCACGTGTCCACCCGGACGTCGTCCGGGAAGTGCGCGGCCGTGATCAGGCCCGCGCTCGGGCGGTAGTCGTGGCCGGGATCTTCCGCGTAGACACGAGCCTCCACCGCGTGACCGGTGATCGCCGGGCCGCTCTCGGGCTGTTCGTCGACCATCGAGGTGTCGCCGCCGGCGAGGCGCAGCATCCATTCCACCAGGTCGACGCCGGTGACCGCCTCGGTGACCGGATGCTCCACCTGCAGACGGGTGTTCATCTCCAGGAACGACGCGGCGCCGCTGTCGGCGTCATAGACGAACTCCACCGTCCCGGCCGAGCGATATCCGACCGAGCGGGCGAGTTCCCGGGACGCGGCGAGCAAGCGCTGTGACAGTTCCGCGGCGAGCCCAGGCGCGGGCGCTTCCTCGATCACCTTCTGGTTGCGGCGTTGCAGCGAACAGTCCCTGGTGCCGAGACTGACCACGCGGCCATGGCCGTCGCCGAACAGCTGCACCTCGATGTGCCTGGCGCGTGCGACGAAACGTTCCAGGAAGACGCCCGCCGAACCGAAGTTCGCCGCCGCGATGCGCTGCACCCGCTCGTAGGCCGCGCGCACCTTGTCCGGGCCGAAGCAGGCCTGCATGCCGATGCCGCCACCGCCGCCGACCGCCTTCAGCATCACGGGAAAGCCGATCCGCTCGGCCTCCGCCACCGCGTGATCGGCCGATTCGAGCAGGTCGCTGCCCGGAATGAGCGGTACGCCGACCGCGCGCGCCGCCGTGCGTGCGGTGTGCTTGTCCCCGAAGACGCGCAGCTGCTCGGGGGTCGGTCCGACGAACGCGATGCCCGCGTTCTCGACCGCGCCGGCGAAATCGGCGTTCTCCGAGAGAAAGCCGTAGCCGGGATGAATCGCTCCGGCTCCGGCGGTCAGCGCCGCTTCGACCACCACCTCGGCCCGCAGATACGACTCCGCCGCCGGGCCCGGTCCCAGCCGCACGGCGACGTCAGCCATCTCGACGTGCGCGGCGCTCACATCGGCGTCGGAGTACACGGCGACCGTCTTCAGCCCCAGCGCTCGGGCCGTCCGCAGGATGCGGCAGGCGATCTCGCCACGATTGGCGACGAGCACCGTATCGAATTCCAGACTCACTACCGCTCCCTGCTAATCCGTTGCCAGCGACATCGCCGCGATCGCGCGGGTGACTCGTTCGAGCACCACGTCAAGCGATTCGCCGATGTGCGTGTGCAGCAGCCGATACGCGAGCGGGAGGTCGTCGGCCAGTACGGCGTCCAGAATTCCGAGATGCTCGGCGATGGTGGTCTCGATCCGGTTGTTGACCATGAAGTCGTACATCCGTACGTGGCGGATGCGGGAATTCACCGCCTTCAGTGCCCGCACCATCTCCGTGTTGCCCGCCGCGGTGAGTAGGGTGACGTGAAATTCCTCGTCGCGCACCACGAAACCGGGTTCCTGTTCCGGCGGGTCGGCGCGCAGCTCCAGCCAGGCGGCGCGCTCGGATTCGAGGAGTTCCCGGTCGTGAGTGACCGCGGGATTGGTCATCGCGCGCTGTAAACCGCCCAGCTCCAGCGTGATTCGCAGCTCGTACAGGTCACGGATCAGCGGGATGCTCGGCCGTACCGGACTGAAGCCGTATTCTTCACGTTGTAACAGTCCGTCCGAGCACAGGACGGTCAGCGCTTCGCGGATCGGCGTGCGCGAGATGCCGAAGCGCGCGGAGAGTTTCGGTTCGGTCAGCCGTTCGCCGAATTTGATGTCTCCGTTCATGAGCTCGCTGCGCAGCGCCGCGTACACCACGTCGCGCAGCGGTTTGCCCGCCGCGTCCGCCAGGGTCGCTATCCGTGTCGACATGCCTGTATACGCTATTGACCTCCCATTTCGATGGAGTGTCCGTAAGTTATCGCCGCGTTAGCGTCTGCTCACCGCGCCGGTCGCGGCGCTGTGCCCCGCCGACCGGTCCGGCAGGGAGGCGAAACGGAATCCCGCGCCGGATCGACAGACTCGTCGAGTCGGTTGTCCATCAGCGAAGCAACAAGGAGACGGTATGAAGCGCAGCACGAAGTTCGCCGGAGCACTCGCCGCCGTAGCGGTGGCGCCGATTCTCGCGGCCGGTACCGCTCAGGCCGACCCGGGCACGGTCTACTTCTCGGTGGGCAGCACGAACTGCGCGATCTTCGCCGACGGCTCGCTCGGCTGCGATTTCGCCGCTTTACTGCGTCTGAGCTACTACATCGGCGACACCTACGTCCCGGTACCGGTGCCGGTCAGCGAGATCGCGATCGACCAGCCCTGGCTGCCCGCGCATCCCACCTTCGACCCGGGCACGCCCTACACCCTGCCGGGCGGCAATCCCAGCATCTACGACGTGAAGACCGGTTCGGGACAGTGGGGTCCGATCATCGAGCACGCGGGCGCGTCGTGCCAGGTCGGCTTCCACGGCAGCTTCACCTGTCAGGCGCTGGGCCGGGGATTCACGTCCTACGGCGGCACGGTCGTCGCGTGATCGCCCGGCGGCGCGCTCGCCGCCGGGCGGGCGCGCCGGTCGGGAATCGCGCCGTCAGCGGCCGCTTGTGCCGTTGAGCCGGATGACCTGTGCGTTGACCGTGCTCGCCGCGGCGCCGGAAAGATAGGCGACCACCGCGCTCGGCTCGGTCGGCTGCATCGCGGCGAGGGCGGTCTCGAGTTCCGCGTTGTCCGTCGTGCCTTCGCCATAGCTGACCGTGTTGACGGTGATCCGCCGCGCTACGAAGTCCGGGGCCACGGCCTGGCCGAGCTGCTCGACCGCGCCGCGCGTCGCGTCGTGCACCGCGCTGCCCGGGTCGGCGGGATCGCAGACGGAGATGATCCGGCCTTCGTCGGCCAAGTGCTGCAAAGCCAGCTGCAGGCCGTGGAAGACGCCCTTCACCGTCGCCGCGAACGCGCTGTCGAACGCCTCGGAGCTGAGCTTGGGGAAGGGCTCGGACTCCGGCACCGCCGCGGTGTTGACCAGCAGATGCCACTCGCCGCATTCCTCCAGCAGTGCCTGCACCAGCTCCTCGTACTCGCCGCGATCGGCGATATCGGCCGCGAGCGCCAGCGCGGTGCCGCCGGCCTCGGTGATCTCCTTCACCACGTCGGCGGCGGGCTCAGGGAAGTGCGGATGGTGCACCACGACCCGTGCACCCTGCGCGCCAAGCGTTTTCGCGATCGACCTGCCGATCCCGGTGTAGGCCGCCGTGACCAGCGCGGTCTTCCCGGACAGCGGTTTGTCCGCGGGCACGCTATCGACGGGCTTGCTCATCTGCGGACCTTTCGTCGATTGCGGAAATAAGGTTCTAGCGATGATATTCCCGCATCCGGCCGGACCAACCTACGAAGGACCGCCGGTCCGCACCGTGTCGAGTGCACCGGCGATGGTGAGCGTTCGCAGCGGCCGCGGGACCGGCAGCGCGGAACGAATGCCCGAGTCCGGTCGCGCGTGCGCGTAACAGCGGTCTCTCGCGTCGTTCCGGTGACGATCGCGATCGCCGCGCTGTAGCGTTGCAAGCATGTGCCGAGGCGACGCACCAGCATCGGCCTCGTGCGTGAAAGGCTTTGGAACCCGCTGATTCGCGCGATGGCGAGCGGTCTCGCTACGCGTCGATGAAAAGGTCGAGGGCCAGCGCGCCGTCACCCGGGGCAACGCGATATCGGTCCAGATCGGTGATTCCGTTGGCGGCTAGAACCTCTTCATCGAGCAGCAGCCGGCCGGTGTTGGTCGCGGCGGGGCTGGTCACCACGAGCAGGGCGGCGTCGGCGCAGATGTCGGCGGTGCGGGATGCGGCGACGGCTTCCGCACCGCCGAGCAGGTTACGGACCGCGGCGGTGTCGATTTTCGTCCGCGGCCACAGCGAGTTCACGGCGATGCCGTAGGCCCGGAATTCGTGCGCCAGACCGACCGTGGCGATGCTGACGCCGTATTTGGAGACGGTGTAGGCGACACCGTTGCCGACGTGCTCGGGGTTCATGTTGAGGGGTGGGGAGAGCGTGAGGATATGCGGGTCGCGCCCGGCCCGGGCCGAGCTGCGCAGGTACGGGAGCGCCAGCTTGGAGAGCAGGAACGGGGCGCGGACGTTGACGGCTTGCATGTGGTCGTAGCGCTGCATGCCGATCTGCTCCGCACCGGTGAGATCGACCGATCCGGCGTTGTTGACCAGGATGTCGATGCCCCCGAAACGCTCGACGATCCGCTCGACGGCGTCGGCCAGCGCCTTGTCGTCGCGGACGTCGGCCACCAGCGGCAGCACGGCCCCGCCTGCGGCTTCGGCGCGGGCGGCGGCGGTGTGGATGGTGCCGGGCAGTTTGGGATGCGGCTCCTGGGTGCGGGCGATCATGGCGACGTTCGCGCCCTCCGCCGCGAACCTGATCGCGATCGCCGAGCCGATGCCACGGCTGGCTCCGGTGATCACCGCGGTCTTGCCTGCGAGCAGACCCTCGTTCGTCGTGGATGGGGAAGTGGGTCCGCGCATAGCCGGTGTTGCCCTTCGGATTCGGTCGATCTTGTTCCGAGGCTAACCGCCGTTCGGCGCAACCGGGGGCGGTTCGGCCGCCACCGCCGCGCGGATTCGCGCCTGCTTCCGGTTGCTACATTGTCGCTACTCGTCGGCATCACGGTGGCTGGCTCGGCAACGGGAAAGGCCCCTGACCGTGCACCGGTCAGGGGCCTTTCCCGTCGTCTCAACCACGAGTCGGGGTGACAGGATTTGAACCTGCGACCTCTTCGTCCCGAACGAAGCGCGCTACCAAGCTGCGCCACACCCCGTGAAGCGAACCTGGAGTAGCTTACAACAGGGTGGCGCGAGACGTTAAACCGGCAGGTCAGTCAGCCTGCGAGGGGGCGAATGCTGGTGAAGATGCGCTTGGCGGTCTCGGCGTCGAGGGCGTGCGGGACGCCCGTGTCGGCGGCGATCACCATGACGAAGTTCCCCTCTTCGTTGGGGAACGCGGCGGTGTAGACGGAGTACGCCTTCGCGCAGCCGGGCTTGGCGTCGGCGACCGTGCCTTTGGTCTCCACGAACATGCCGTGCTGGGAACCGTCGAGCGACGCCAACGGCATGGGCAATCCGGGCGTGCCGCCGGGCGTCGCCTTGTAGGCGAGCGTGGCGGTCCTCGTGCCGAGTTCGGTCGCCGCCTTTCCCGGATCGGAGGTGTTCGAGCCCGTGAGGAAAGCGACGGTCCGGGTCGAGCCGGGGCAGTAGCCTTTGCCCTCGCTGGCCAAGCCTTTGCCGGCGACGGCGTTCGGTGGTTCGCCGAATCCGCCGATGGTGCCTTGCGGCGCGATCGTCCAGTCGGCGGGCACGTCGTAGGCCGCGCCGCTGTCGGGCGCTCTGACGACTTGGAACCCGGGGATGACCGGGTTCTTGTCGCCGGAACCCCGGGCGGTTGTCGTGGGGGCGGATGTGGTGGTGGTCCGGGTGGGCGCGGGCGCAGCGGTGGTGGTGGTGAGCGCGTTCACCATCGACGGTGTCGCGTCCCGAGCGGCTTCGTCCTTGTCGGTCCTCGTCAGGGCCACTGCCCCGGCTACCAGACCGCCCACCAACAGCACCGCCAAGCCGATCGTCAGGACGAGCGTTCCCCGGTCGCGGGCGTTCGGATGGTTCGGTGGCGGTCCCCCGAAGCCGCCTTGCGGACCGTAGCCGGGTCGACCATCGGGCGCTGGGCCGTATGGTCCGGGGCCGCCCGCGGGTTGCCACTGCCCACCTTGCGTCGGATGCCCGAACCGATCGACCGGATAGCCGAGTTGGGTCGGCGTCGAGTCGGCAAGGTCGGGCACGGCGGTCAGCCTTCGGTTTCGGACAGGGCCGGACTGGTCGAGCGCGCCGAGCGGTTGCCCGAGCATGGTCGGATCGTTGCGCCCGTGGGCGGGATCCGGGTCGGTCTGCGGCGGCCATTGTCCGGCGGTTCGAGCCAGGATCGTCGGGTCGTTTCGGTCCTGCCCTCCTGGCTGCGGGCCACCCGGCGACTGGGCGAGCAGGGTCGGATCGGCCTGCGCGGGTGCGTCCGGCGCCCATGACAAGGCGGGATCGCCCGGCCAGGCGGGTTGCCACTGGAGTGTGGGTGCGGGCTCTTGACCCGGTTGCCACTGGGGAACAGGGTCGGATGGCCACGGGTGCGGCGGTCCGCCACCGTCGGTCGGCGCGGTTCCCGGTTGCCACGGGGACGTGGGGGCGTGCTCTTGCGAGCTGGGTTGCCACTGCTCCGGATTACCGGGAGATTGTTCTCGGCCGCCGCGCTGCCACGGCGTGGCACCGGGCTGGACTGGTTGGCCGTACTCGCCGGGCTGCCCCTGTGACGGCTGTTGCGGCGCGCCGGATTGCCGCGGATGCGCTCCGTCGTCCGGCGGGCGAGGGGCGAAGTCGTCTCTTGCCGGGGGAAAGGCGGAACCCGGTGCGGGGGCGGGCTGTTGCCGAGGAACCGGCGGCCCGGCGGGCCGTCCCAGAATCGTCGGGTCGTCGCGCCGGTCGTCGAATCCACTCACAGTTGTCCCCTACCTGACACACGTCTCGGCAGGGGACCTTAGCGGGCGATGGCCTCCGATGCCGACACTCCGTGGCCCGTGTCGGCTCCCGGCCGCTTCGGCGGCGCGGCGACCAGCGTCAACAACGTCGCCTCCGGACGGCAGCAGAATCGGTACGGCGCCCACGGAGAGGTGCCGACCCCCGCGGAGACGTGCAACCGGGTGTGCTCACCCCACTTCGACGGACCCTTCACCCGGGACCGGTCGATCCCACAGTTGGTGACCAGGGCGCCGTAGCCGGGCAGGCACAACTGGCCGCCGTGGGTGTGCCCGGCGAGCACCAAGTCGTACCCGTCGTCGGCGAAACGGTCCAGCACGCGGGGCTCGGGGGAGTGGGTGAGGCCGAGCCGCAGGTCGGCCAGCGGGTTCGGGGCGCCTGCGACCGTGTCGTACCGGTCGCGTTGCAGATGCGGATCGTCGACACCGGCGGTGGCGATGCGGATCCCGGAGACCTCGAGGTCGCGCCGCACATGCGTCAAGTCGAGCCAGCCGCGCTCGGTGAAGGCGGCGCGCAGGTCCTTCCACGGCAGCGGAGCGCCGTAGGTGCGGCGATGGTCCTTCTTGAAGTACTTCAGCGGGTTCTTCGCCACCGGCGCGAAGTAGTCGTTGCTGCCGAAAACGAAAAGGCCCGGGCGGGAGAGCAATCCGCCGAGGGCCTGGACCACCGCGGGCACCGACTTCTGGTGCGACAGGTTGTCGCCGGTGTTGACCACCAGGTCGGGCTCCAGCCGGTCCAGTTCCCGCAGCCACTGTTGCTTGAGCTTCTGTCCCGGCATCATGTGCAGGTCGCTGAGATGGAGCAACCGCAGCGACGACGACCCCGGCGCCAGCACGGGCATGGTCGCCTCCCGTAGGACGAAGGCGTTGCGTTCGACCAGCGAGGCGTAGCCGATTCCGGCCACCGCGGCCCCGGCGGCTCCCAGCGCGGTCGTGCGTACAGCAGAGGTCGAGATCACGGGCATTTGCCCAGCATAGGTGACCTCGTGCAGGAGCGCCGAGTGTGTTTCCGCACAAGCGCCCGTTTTTACGACGGGAAATCGGGCCGCGCGGCAAATGTAGTGGGACCGCCGCGCCGCAGCGGCTACCGTGAGCGGCATGTCGGAACTCAAATCGCAGCTGCGCGCGGATCTCACCGCCGCGATGAAAGCCAAGGACACGCTGCGCCTTTCCACAGTGCGGATGCTGCTGTCGGCGATCCAGACCGCGGAGGTCGCCGGCTCGGAGGCCCGTGAGCTCACCGACGCCGAGGTCGTCTCCGTATTGCAGAAGGAAGCGAAGAAGCGCAACGAATCCGCCGAGGTCTACACGCAGGCCGGGCGCGGCGAACTGGCGGCGAACGAGCACGCCGAGGCGCGCATCATCGAGGAGTACCTGCCGACTCAGCTGACCGACCTGGAGGTCGCCGATCTCGCCGACACCGCCATCGCGCAGGTCGCCGAGGAGATCGGGGAGCGTCCCGGGATGCGCCAGATGGGGCAGGTCATGAAGATCGCCACCGGACTCGCCGCGGGCAAGGCCGACGGCTCGCGCATATCGGCGGCCGTGAAGGCGCGGTTGTAGGCAGCGACGAAAAGGGGCCGCGAACCGTAGGATTCGCGGCCCCTTTTCGTTGTCAGCGCGGGATCGGGATCGGGATAGGGATCGGTGGCAGCAGCGGCGGTGGCGGCAGTCCCGGGATGCCCGGCGGCGGCGCGGCCGGGCCGGGCGGCGGCGCAGCCCGGACGGTGCCGTCGCTGATGTACAGCGTGATCACTGAGCCGGGGATGGCCGACCCGTTCGGCGCTGTGCCCATCACGGTGCCTTTGGGGCGATCGCCCGCGCCCGTGACCGGCGACACCTGGAAGCCCGCCGCTACCAGCTTGGCGGTCGCCTCGCCCTGGGGCATGCCGACCACGTCGGGTACCTGGGCGTTGTTCGCGCCGCGCACATACTTGTCGTCCAGCGGGGGCAGGCCCGGCGGCGGGAACAGCGGTATCACGGGTTTGATCGCGTTGAACCAGGTCCGCGCGGGCTCGTTACCACCGAACAGATTGCCGTCGCCGCAGTTGCGGAGCGGGAACGAGCAGATCTCGCCGGGTGTCGGGCTGTCGCCGTAGACGTAGACCGCGGCGGCCAGCGCATTGGTGAAGCCGAGGAAGGCCGAGGAGCGGTGACTCTCGGTGGTGCCGGTCTTGCCCGACATCGGGAGGTTCCAGCCCGCCGACTGGGCCGCGCCCGCCGCCGTGCCCGCCGTGTCGTCCTTGCTCATCGCGTTGGCCAAGGTGTTGGCCAGGCCCGGCTCGACGACCTGCTCGCAAGCCTGCTGGGTCAGCGGGACCTGCTTGCCCTGGCGGTCGATGACCTCTTTGATCGGGTTCGGCGGGCACCACCGGCCGCCCGAAGCCAGCGTCGCCGCGACGTTGGACAGCTCCAACGGGTTGATCGCCACCGGTCCCAGCGTGAACGAGCCGAGGTTCTGCCCCTTGATCATGTCGGCCAGGCTCTGGTTGCCGTGGCCCGAAGTGCCCGCTTCGGTGAACGAGCGCATGCCGAGCCGCACCGCCATGTCGACGGTCGGGGTGACCCCGACGGCCTGGATCAGCTTCACGAACGCGGTGTTGGGGGAGGTGGCCAGCGCCTCGGTCACCGACATGGGTGATTTGTACCGGCCCGCGTTCTCGACGCAGTAGGTGGCGGCCGGGCACCCGCGGGCGCCGCCGTTACCCATGCCCTTGGCCTCGAAGCGTCCGGGCACGTCGAGCTGGGCGTTGATACCGAGGCCTTTCTCCATGGCCGCGGCCGTGGTGAAGACCTTGAAGATGGAGCCCGCGCCGTCGCCGACCATGGAGTACGGCTGCGGCTGCACGGTCTCGCTCGCATCCCGGTTCAGGCCGTAGGTGCGGCTGCTGGCCATCGCGAGCACCGGATGCGTGTCCTGCCCCGGCGCGACGACGGACATGACCTCCGCGATGTTGTCCAGGTTCGGGTTCGCCGCCTCGGTCACCGCGCGTTTCACCGAGTCCTGCACGGCCGGATCGAGGGTGGTCCGGATCAGGTAGCCGCCCTTTTCGATCTGCTCGCGGCTGATGCCCGCGTTGGCCAGGTACTGCAGCGCGTAGTCGCAGAAGAAGCCGCGGTCGTTGGCGGCGATGCAGCCGCGCGGCAGGCCCTTGGGCTCCGGCAGCACGCCCAGCGGCTTGGTCTTCGCCTCGCGGAACTCCTCGGCGCGGCTGGGGATGTTCTGGATCATCGTGTCCAGCACCGTGTTGCGCCTGGCCAGCACGCCGTCCGGGTTGGTGTAGGGGTTCAGCTTGGACGAACTCTGCACCATGCCCGCGAGCATCGCGGCCTGCGAGACGTTCAGTTCGGCCGCGTCGACGCCGAAATAGGTCTTCGCGGCGTCCTGGATGCCGTAGGAGGAGTTACCGAACGGGACGAGGTTGAGGTACCTGGTGAGGATCTCGTCCTTGGTGAGCTCCCGGTCCAGCGTCAGCGCCATCCGGATCTCCCGGATCTTGCGGGCGGGAGTGGTCTCGATGGCGGCGCGGCGCTCGGCGTCGGTCTTGGCGACCACCAGCAGCTGGAAGTTCTTCACATACTGCTGATCCAGCGTCGACGCGCCCTGTTGGACCTCGCCGCTGGCGCTGTTGGTCAGGAACGCCCGCAGCGTGCCCTGCCAGTCGACGCCTTCGTGTTCGGCGAAGCGACGGTCCTCGATGGACACGATCGCCAGTTTCATGTCGTTGGAGATCCGGTCGCTTGGCACCTCGAATCGGCGCTGCTCGTAGAGCCAGGCGATCGGATTGCCCGCCGCGTCGACCATGGTCGAGACCGCGGGCACCGTTCCCTCGACCAGCTCCGCGGAGACGTTGTCGACGGCGTCGGCGGCGCGGTTGGAGACGAACCCGAAGCCGCCGGCGAGCGGGAACAACAACCCGGCGACGAGCACGGAGGCCAGCACGCAGCTGCCGGCCAGCCGCGCGAGCGTATGTGTGATCGGCACGAATCAAGACTACGGGTTGCCGTTCCAGCCTTCTTGGCGGCATTTGTCCGGAGCCCGGAACTGGTTGTTCGCGAACCGGAATGGGCGTGTCGCGCGATCAGGACCGGCGTGTCGCCGGAGGGCGCGCACGCAATCTGCCTGCCCGTCCAGTGCGCGCCCGGCTTTGCAGGGACGGACGTACCAAAAAATCTCGAGGTGGTCTTGCGCAAGCGCCATACCTTTACCTAGATTGAGAACTCAGTGTGATAGAGCTAACACTCAAAGTGGAATGTGGTGCACTTCGCAGCGGGGTTTGGGTGCTGCGCGGTGACAACGCGATTCTGGAGCGCCGTTGACGGTGTTCGGACTGCAAAGGGGCACACCAAATGCACATGACAACCCCCATCGCTCGATTGGACGTGGAGCAGGCCGAAGCAAGGATCGCCTGGGTAGCCCAGGCCCGATGCAAGGAAGTGGACCCCGATCAGTTGTTCGTGCGCGGCGCGGCCCAGCGCAAAGCGGCGACGATCTGCAGGCACTGTCCCGTGCTCATGCAGTGCGGTGCCGACGCGCTCGACAACCGGGTGGAGTTCGGTGTGTGGGGCGGCATGACGGAACGGCAGCGCCGCGCCTTGTTGAAGCAGCATCCGGAAGTGACCTCGTGGGCCGATTTCTTCCAGGCCCAGCGTCAGCATCAAGTGGCGATGTAGTCCCGCGAAATCGAAACGGAGCCCGCGCAAGCGGGCTCAGTTTCGTTTCAGGACCGATATTTCAGTTCGGAGCGATAGCGGATACGCCTAAGTATCAGGCGGTGGTGCGCGCTGTTCCGGCCAGCTGATCGCCGACGACACGCAGCGCGTCGAGGTCGGACACCTCGAACGGAAGCGCGGTCACCGAGACGATCGGCACGCGCGGATGCGCGCCCGTGAACCGATGCAGCAGATGCTGTTCCCGTTTGTCGGTGGCGACTCGGCGGGCGTGCACCCGCAACACCGCCGCGGTCAGCGGATCGGAGTCGGCCACCTGATCGGCGGCGGTGAGCGCGTGATCGGCCGACAGCGAGCTCAGCACCGGATGGGTGCGGTTGAGCACCAGCCCCGCCAGCGGCATGCGCTCGGTGGAGAGGCGGTCGACGAAGAACGAGGCTTCCCGCAGCGCGTCCGGTTCCGGCGCCGCCACCACCAGGAAGTGCGTGCCCGGCTTGGACAGCATCGCGAAGGTTCGCTCGGCGCGCTCCTGGAAGCCGCCGAACAGCGACTCCAAGGATTGCAGGAAATCCGACGCGTCCTTGAGCATCTGCCCCCCGACGACCGTGGACACCCCGCGCACCGCCAGGCTCATCGCGCCGGTCACGATCCGGGTCACGCCGCGGCCGGGCGCCATGATCACCCGGATCATGCGGCCGTTGAGGAAGTTGCCCAGCCGCTTGGGCGCGTCGAGGAAGTCAAGGGCGTTGCGCGAAGGCGGGGTGTCGACCACGATCAGGTCCCACTCGCCTCGGTGGGCCAGCTGGCCGAGCTTCTCCATCGCCATGTACTCCTGCGTTCCGCCGAAGGAGGAGGCGACCGTCTGATAGAAGGGGTTGGCGAAGATCTGCTGCGCTTTCTCCGCGCTGGTGTGCTCGAGCACCATGTCGTCGAACGTGCGACGCATATTGAGCATCATCGCGTGCAGCTCGCCCTTGGCCTCCGGACCCAGCGCCACCCGCTGCGGATTGTTGCCGAGGTCGGCGACGCCCAGTGACTGAGCCAGCCTGCGCGCGGGGTCGATGGTCAGCACCACGACCTTGCGGCCCTGCTCGGCGGCGCGCAGCGCGAGGGCGGCGGCGGTGGTCGTCTTGCCGACGCCGCCGGAGCCGCAGCAGACCACCACGCGGGCGGACGGGTCGGCGATGATC
Organism: Nocardia sp. CY41; assembly: GCF_009829325.1. Lineage (GTDB taxonomy): Bacteria > Actinomycetota > Actinomycetes > Mycobacteriales > Mycobacteriaceae > Nocardia. Next base: position 11,239 of record NZ_VUOS01000020.1, on the reverse strand, counting down.
CGCGATATATCCAGCGGGGCAGCCGTGGCGGGGTGGGTCGGCGTGCTCATCGGACTCCCTGGGCGGTGAGGTGTTCGGCTAGCTCGTACAGTCCACCCAGATCCATTCCGTCGGGGAGGGCGGGCAGGTAGAGCCGGGAGATGTCGACCTTGGCCAATTCCTCGGCGCTGTCGTCCTGTGCTTGCAGCGTGGCCGAGTGTTCGACCGTCTCGGTGAGCAGGCCCTGGAAGTCGCTGTCGGCGAGAGCGATCCCGGCGGAGTCCAGGCCCGCGCGGATCGCGTCGGCGTCCAGATCACCGGTGGCGGCTCGGGCGCGCAGTTCCGGCGGGAGCTGTCCTTCGGTCGCCCGGTTCACGATGACGGTGCCGATGCGCAGGTCCGCGGCGGTGAGCTCGGCGACGGCGTCGGCGGTTTCCTGCACCGGCAGCGCCTCCAGCAGCGTGACCAGATGGATCATGGTCTGGTCGGAGTGCAGCAGCTGGGAGACGCCCTCGGCCTGCGAGGCGATCGGACCGCCCTTGGCCACCTCCGCCATGGCCTTGGTGACGTCGAGGAAGCCTGCGATCCGCCCGGTGGGCGGTGCGTCGACCACGATCTCGTCGTAGACCCGCTTGCCGGACTTGTCCACGCGAACCGCGCATTCCTTGATCTTGCCGGTCAGGATGACGTCGCGCAGACCGGGCGCGATCGTGGTGACGAACTCGATGGCGCCCATCCTGCGCATCGCGCGGCCGGCGAAGCCGAGGTTGTAGAACATGTCGAGGTATTCGAGGAAGGCGTGCTCGATGTCCAGCGCCAGCGCGACCACTTCGCCTCCGCCGTCGGCCGTGGCGATCCGTGTCTCGGTCGGCGGCAGCGGCGGCAGGTCGAACAGCTGCGCGATGGACTGTCTGCTCTCCACCTCGACCAGCAGCACCCGGCGCCCGCCCGCGGCGAGCGCGAGCGCCAGCGCCGCGGCGACCGTCGACTTGCCCGTGCCTCCCTTGCCGGAGACATAGTGCAAGCGGGCCTGTTCAGCGCGCTTCGGCCACCTTGCGTCCGCTCCCGGCTCCGCCGAAAGCGGCACTGCTGTTGGTACTCCCACGCTCGCGAGCCTATAACTGGTCCGCTATCCCGGGGCACCGGCCGTACCAGACGGGTGCGCGCCACACCGCGCGAAACCACGGCCCACCCCGCCCATGCGGCTGCGCCCCCACGCGTCCAGCGCACCTGCACCCCCGGTTCGGAGGTCCGCAAACCGTGTCCGGCCGCCGTGCCCGACCTTGCCGCCTCGACGCCGACCCAGCTCGGCTATCCGGTCGATCGGTACGGCCAGGCGGCACAAGATGGGCAATGGCAACCGCAGGCGGCCCCGCACCATGCGGCAGAACGCCCGGTGCCCTCGGCTGGCGCGGCTGCACAGCTCACGCGCTCAGCGCACCCGAACTGCCGGTTTCGAGTGAGGCGAGACCGACCTTGTGCGGTTCGCGGTGCGGCTCGCGTCGGCCGATTCCGTTCGTCGGTCGCGAGCTCTCTTCGCGCCGTGCTTTGTAACAGTGGTGCCTCGCCTGACGCGCCCAGCGCACCCCAGCTCCTGGTTTCGAGCGAAGCGAGACCGCGCCTGTTCCGTTCGCGGCCCGGCTCGCGTTTGCGCGGCCCGCCGCGTACGCGACGAAGGAGCAAGCGGTGGTCGCGCAAACGCGAGCCACCAGGGGGCCGCGAACACGCCGCGACGCAGTCGCGGCAATTAGACACAGCTACGCTCTCGCACATGAGTGAGATGAGTGAGACGACCGTGTGGGAGTACGCCACCGTGCCGCTGCTGACGCATGCGACGAAGCAGATTCTCGACCAGTGGGGAGCCGACGGCTGGGAGCTGGTCACCGTGCTGCCCGGTCCGACCGGCGAGCAGCACGTCGCCTACCTCAAGCGGCGCAAGTAGAAGGAGGGCGAGCGCAGTGACCCAGTGGGAGAAGAACCTCGCCGAGCTCGGAATCACCCTGCCCCCGGTCGTGCCCCCGGTCGCGGCCTACGTTCCCGCGATCCGCACCGGGTCGCTCGTCTACACCTCCGGTCAACTGCCGTTCGTGGACGGCGAGCTGTCCGCGGTCGGCAAGGTCGGCGCGGAGGTCTCCATCGAGGAGGCGAAGGAGGCTGCCTGGCTGTGTGCGCTGAACGCGCTGGCCGCGGTGCACGATCTGGTCGGGCTCGACGCGGTGGTGCGGATCGTCAAGGTGGTCGGGTTCGTCGCCTCGGCACCGGGATTCGGCGATCAACCGGTGGTGATCAACGGCGCGTCGGAGTTCCTCGGCCGGGTCTTCGGTGACGCGGGCAAGCACGCGCGCTCGGCGGTCGGCGTTTCCGAACTTCCCCGTAATACTCCGGTCGAAGTCGAACTGATCGCCGAGGTGCGCTAGACCGGAACTGTCGGCTCCGTTTCTATCCGAGGTTTGCGATGACGTTGACACACCCCGCCTACGGGCAGCTCCGGCAGGTCACCGAGACGGCGGCGGTGCTACTCGCCGACAATCCGGGACGAATGACCTTGGAAGGAACGAACACTTGGATCCTGCGCGCGCCGGGAGCACCGGACTGTGTGGTGGTGGACCCGGGGCCGAAGGACAAGGCGCATGCGGCCGCGATCGCCGAGGCCACCGGCGGCCGGATCGCGCTCACCTTGATCACCCACCGGCATCACGATCACACCGGCGGCATCGATCGGCTGGTCGAGCAGACCGGGACGCCGGTGCGCGCCAAGGAGGCCGGTTTCCTGCGCGGTGCGGACGCCCCTCTGGTGGACGGCGAGGTTATCGAGGCGGCCGGCCTGCGGATCACCGTGCTGCACACGCCGGGTCACACCGGTGATTCGCTGAGTTTCCTCCTCGATGACGCGGTGCTGACCGGCGACACCATCCTCGGCGCGGGCACCACCGTGCTGGATTCCAGCGACGGCACGCTGGCCGACTACCTCTCCTCGCTGGACCGGCTGGTCGAGGTCGGCAAGGGCCGGGCGTTGCTGCCCGCCCACGGCCCGGACCACCCGGATCTGGAGCCGGTCGCCCGCTACTACATCGCGCATCGGCACGAGCGCCTCGACCAGGTGCGCGAAGCGCTGCGGGCGCTCGGTTCGGACGCGGGCGCGATGTCGGTCGTGCGCCGCGTCTACGCCGATGTGGACAAGCGGCTGTGGCCCGCGGCGCGCAGTTCGGTGCAGGCGCAGCTGGACTATCTGCGCGTGCACGGTTAGCCGGAACGACGGAACGCCGGGTTCAGTGGAGCGCTGAACCCGGCGTTGTGCCGTCGGAGACGTTACCGGGCGCGACGCGCCAGACGCTCGGAGTCGGAGATGAGCACGCTCTTGCCCTCCAGCCGCAGCCAGCCGCGATGCGCGAAGTCGGCGAGCGCCTTGTTCACGGTCTCGCGGGAGGCGCCGACCAGCTGGGCGATCTCCTCCTGGGTCAGGTCGTGGGTGACCCGCAGCGCGCCCGCCTCCTGGGTGCCGAAGCGCTGAGCGAGCTGCAGCAGCGCCTTCGCGACCCGGCCGGGGACGTCGGTGAAGATCAGGTCGGCCAGGTTGTTGTTGGTCCGGCGCAGGCGGCGGGCGAGAACGCGCAGCAACTGCTCGGCGATCTCGGGCCGTTGGTCGATCCAGGTCTTGAGGGCGTCGCGGTCCATCGTCACCGCACGCACCTCGGTCACCGTGGTGGCGGTGGAGGTGCGCGGGCCGGGGTCGAAGATCGACAGCTCGCCGAACATGTCGGACGGGCCCATGATGGTCAGCAGATTCTCGCGGCCGTCGGGCGAGCGGCGTCCGATCTTCACCTTGCCGGACGTGATGATGTACAGCCGGTCGCCCGGCTCGCCCTCGTTGAAGATGACGTGACCGCGCGGGAAATCCACCGGCTGAAGTTGTTTGGCGAGGGCGGCCACCGCAGTGGGCTCGACGCCCTGGAAGATGCCTGCTCTGGCGAGGGCCTCGTCCACGAATGTGCTCCTTATGGGAAATGGCTCTGTACCGGACCGAAGCGACTCGGCCAACAGCGCAGTCTACGCGGCGTCACTACAGCGTAGTGACGGACACCACGTAACGGGTGGATTGCGCGGCGCTCGGGCCGGGTCAGCTCGCGCGGGCCACGTCCATCTCCTCGCCGCGCGAGCGGCGCCTGCGCATCCGGGCCACGGCAGCGGGCAGACCGAGCTTCGTCAGCTCTTTCACCTCGGCGTTACTTGCCTTGTCCAGGTACTGCTGAACCTCTTCGTCGGGTTCGAGAAGCTTGCGGAGCCGATTCTCGACCCGCTCCATACCCAGTGCGAACAGCATCAGCACCACTGGGAAGAGCACCACAGCGAGTCCTTGCATGACGAGCAGTAAACACCGTCGAGGTCTCAGATGGAACACGGCAACTGAACTGGAAGGGCAACGTTGTCTGCCGGTTCCGTATGGTGGACGCGTGCGCGTCTCCCCCTCCACCGCCTCCGGGAACGGGCTTCCGCCCGGCTCCGAGCCCTCCGAAACGCCGCAGGCCGCCGCCGCGGCTCCGCAACGGAAAACCAGGGCGCGACAGGCGGAAACCCGGCTCGGGCTGGTCCGCCGTGCGCGCCGGATGAACCGCGAGCTGGCGACCGCTTTCCCCGATGCGCACTGTGAGCTGGATTTCACCACACCGCTCGAATTGGCGGTGGCCACAATACTTTCGGCGCAGTGCACCGACGAGCGGGTGAATCTCACCACGCCTGCCCTGTTCGCCCGGTATCCGGACGCCCGCGCCTATGCCGAGGCAAACCGCGCGGAGCTGGAGGAATACATCCGGCCGACCGGCTTCTTCCGGAACAAAGCGTCCTCGCTGATCGGGCTCGGCCAAGCGTTGCTGGAACGTCACGACGGTGAGTTGCCTCACACCCTGACCGAACTCGTGCAACTGCCCGGCATCGGGCGCAAGACCGCCAACGTCATCCTCGGCAACGCGTTCGGCGTGCCCGGCATCACGGTCGACACTCATTTCGGCAGGCTGGTCCGTCGCTGGGGCTGGACCGACGAGGAAGATCCGGTCAAGGTCGAGCACATCGTCGGCGCCCTGATCGAGCGCAAGGAATGGACGATGCTCTCGCACCGGGTGATCTTCCACGGACGGCGCGTCTGCCATTCCCGCAAGCCCGCGTGCGGCGCGTGCGTCCTGGTCAAAGACTGCCCGTCGTTCGGGATCGGGCCCACCGATCCGGAGACGGCGGCCAAGCTGGTGAAGGGGCCGGAGCGGGACCACCTGCTCGAGCTGGTGGGCCGGTGAGTTCGGAGCCCTCGGGCCGAAGGAGTGCGGGAAATGCGTGGCGCTGGGCGCTTGCCGGTCTGATCGTGGTGGTGGCGCTGGCGGTCGCGGTGTGGCCGCGCGGGGAGGACGAGCCGCAGGCGCCGCAGTCTTCTCCCGTCTCCTCCGGGGTTTCCGATGACTTGCGCGCTGCCGCACGTTTGCCGGATTGCCCGACCGGCGCCGCGAACGGGAGCGGCCCGCTGGCCGGGATAACCGTGGAATGCCTGGCGAACGGCCGGTCGCTGGATCTGGCCGCCGCGCTGGCGGGCAAACCCGCCCTGCTGAACTTGTGGGCCTACTGGTGCGCACCGTGCGCCCAGGAGTTGCCGTATTTGCAGCAATACGCCCAACGCGCGGGGAACGCGATTACCGTGCTGACCGTGCACAGCGACCCTGATGAAGCCAAAGCACTGTCCCGGCTGCGTGGACTGGATGTGCGGTTGCCCGGCGTGCTCGACGCCGACGCGCGAGTGCGCACGGCGGTCGGCGCCCCGGCGGTGCTGCCGATCTCGGTGCTGGTGCGCGCCGACGGCTCGGTCGCCGATGTCGTCGTGCGGGCATTCGACGGGGTGGATGACATCGCGGATACGGTCGCGGGCAAGCTCGGAGTAGCCGCGTGACAATGCGGGTGGATGATTCGATGGTGGAGGTGACGGTGCGGGCGTGCACGCGGGTCGGTGGGCGAATGCGCGGGGGAGGTGCGCGATGACCATCGAGATGCCGCCCGACATCCCGGGTTGGCTGACTCGCTCGGCCGAACCGGCCACCGACAGCGCCGACACCCTGACCAGAGCGCGTGCGCTGCGTCGCGCCATGACCGTGACCTCCACGCCGCGGCAAGCGGCCGTGCTCGTGCTGTTCGGCGGCTCACCCCAGCCGGATCCGGCTGCGCCCGGCGGACTGCCCGCCGATGCGGAGGTGCTGCTGACCCAGCGCGCCTCCACCATGCGCCAGCATCGTGGCCAAGTGGCTTTCCCCGGCGGTGCGATGGATTCGGGCGACGCCGGTCCGATCGATACCGCGCTGCGGGAAGCGTGCGAAGAGACCGGCCTCGATCGGTCCGGCGTGGAACCGTTCGCGGTGCTGCCACAAATGTTCGTGCCGGTGTCCCGCTTCGACGTGACGCCGGTTCTCGCGTACTGGCGCACGCCCGGCGCGGTGCGGGTGGTCGACGAGAGCGAGACCGAGCGGGTCGTGCGCGTCCCGCTCGCGCAACTGCTGGATCCGGCCAACCGCTTCGTGGTCCGCAGCCACCTCGGGTATCAGAGCCCGGCGTTCCAGGTGGACGGGATGCTGGTCTGGGGCCTCACCGCAGGCATCCTCGCCGGGATCAGCAAGGCCTCCGGCTGGGATCGCGAGTGGGATCACGAGGACGTCCGTGACCTGGAGACCGCACTTGCCGCCGTGGGGATGACGTTATGAGCTCGTCGGCCTGGCTCGACATCGCCGTCGTGCTGCTGGCGCTGCTGGCTGCCTCCTCCGGGTGGCGGCAGGGCGCGGTGGCCTCCGCGCTGGCCTTCCTCGGCGTCGTGCTCGGCGCGGTCGCGGGCATCCTGATCGCGCCGCACATCCTGGTGCACGTCGACGAGGGCCGCACCCGGGTGCTCACCGGCGTGCTGCTCATCGTGATGCTGGTGATCGTCGGCGAAGTGGCGGGCATGGTGCTGGGGCGCGCCGCGCGCAGCGGCATGCGTCATCCGTTCACGCGCAGTGTGGACAGTGCGGTGGGCGCGGTGCTGCAGGCGGTCGCCGTGCTGGTCACCGCGTGGCTGCTGGCGCTGCCGCTGGCCACCTCGTCGCAGCCGGCCATCGCGACCGCGATCAACGGCTCGCGGGTGCTCGCCGACGTCAACGATGTCGCGCCGAACTGGCTGCGCAAGCTGCCCAACGAGTTCTCCAAACTGCTCAACACCTCCGGCCTGCCGGATGTGATCGGGCCGTTCGGCCGGGCGCCGATCGCGGCCGTGGAGCCGCCGGATGCGAGCGTGCTGGCCAGCCCGGTCGCCGCCTCGTTGCAACAGAGTGTGCTGCGCATCCGCGGTGTCGCCCCGAGTTGCCAGCGGGCGCTGGAGGGCTCGGGTTTCGTGATCGCGCCCGAGCGCGTGATGACCAACGCCCACGTCGTCGCGGGCACCACGAGCGTCGATGTGGACACGGCCAGCGGTTCGCTGCCTGCCTCAGTGGTGCTCTTCGACCCGTTCACGGATGTCGCGGTGCTCGCGGTGCCCGGACTCACCGCTCCGGTCGTTCCCCAGGCGCCTGCGCCTGCCCGTACCGGCGACAGCGCCATCGTGCTCGGCTACCCGGGAGGCGGCCGGTACACCGCGAGCGCGGCTCGCATACGCGAGACCCTGGATCTGACCGGCCCGAACATCTATCGTGACGGCACGGTCAAGCGTGAGGTGTACACGGTGCGCGGGCTCGTCCAAGCAGGCAATTCCGGTGGGCCACTGGTGGATACCGAGGGGCAGGTCCTCGGAGTGGTCTTCGGTGCGGCGGTGACCGACAACGACACCGGTTATGTCCTCACGCTCAACGAAGTCCGTTCCGAACTCGCCGCTTCGCAGCGTTCCGACGCTCCGGTGGCGACCGGAGCGTGCGTACTCAGCTGATCCGGCGCGTGCTTGTAGTGAGCAGCGCGACCCCGGCCACGCAACTGCGTGGCCGGGGCACTCCCGGCCGCTCAGGCGAGCAGCTTGGACAGTTCCTTCGTCACGGCGTCCGGGTTCTCCTGGTGTGCGAAGTGCCCGGCCGCCGGGATGCCGGCCAGCCGCCGTTCCGGCGACAGATGCGGGTCGCGGCGGAAGGTCCCCGGCAGCACGTAGGGGTCCAGTTCGCCGCGCATGGCCAGTACCGGGATGTGGACGGGTTCGCGCATGGTCGCCATGAACCGGCGACCGTCCGGACGCCACTGACTGCGGAAGGCCCAGCGCTGGTACTCCAGCGCACAATGCGCGGCGCCGGGAATCCGGATCGCCGAACGCATCCGCTGTGCGGTGTCGACGAATTCGGCGGTGCCCGCCCATCCCGCGCTCACCCGCACGCGCAACAGCCGTTCGACCTCGAAGCCGTCGGCGGTGGTCAGCAAGTGCTCGCCGTACCAGGGGGGCTGGTAGCGGAGGAAGTTCGGCAGCCAGGCCGCGCGTTGGCGGCGGTTGCGCAGCACGGAACTCTTCAGCGCCGACGGATGCGGCGAGCCGACCAGGGCGATCGAGCGAACCAGGCGTGGATGCAGCACCGCGGTGGTCCAGCAGACCAGTCCACCTTCGGCGTGCCCTGCCAGCGTCGCCTCGGTGTAGCCGAGCGCCCGGATGAGCCCGGCGACGTCACCGGCGAGCGTCCAGCCGTCGTAACCGCGCGGCGGCTTGTCGCTGTCGCCGTAGCCGCGCAGGTCGACGGCCACGGCGCGGTAGCCGAGTTCGGCCAGACCGGTCAATTGGTGCCGCCAGGACCACCAGAAGTCCGCGAAACCGTGCAGCAGCACGACCAGCGGCGCATCGGACCGCTCCGGCGCCGCGTCCACGACGTGGAATCGAATGCCGTTGGCGTGCACGTCCCGATGTGTCCACGGTCCGTCGTAACGGACGCTGGACGGATCCGGAAGCAAGTTCGCCGACACGCCGATCGAGCCTAGTAGCCGCCGTACCGGCTCGTGCAGGCGCGCCTAGGAAGCCGGCTTCTGCAGCGCGGGACGGTCCTCGTGCGCGGCCGGGCCCAAGCCGTGCGGCAGCACCGCGCGCGCCTGCTTGAGCGAGTCGATCGTCTTCTCCGGAGCGCGCAGTTTCTTCACTCGCCGGTAGCCGAGGAACGCCAGCGCCGCGGTGGCCACGACCATCAGCAGGAAGACGATCAGGAAGGCGGCCCAGCGGGCCAGCCACACGTCGAGCAGTTCGCCGAGGAAGAAGAAAAAGAAGAAGGTGCTGAACAGCAGCACGGTGAGCGCGAGGATGAAGTAGACGCTGCCCTGCAGGCCCTTCTTGATCTCCCCGGTGACCTCGGCCTTGGCCAGTTCGACCTCGGCGCGGACCAGGGTGGACATCTGCTCGGCGGCGTCGCGGACCAGGGTTCCGAAGCTCGCCGAGCCGAGCGGATCGGCGTCCGTGAGGGGAATGGAGGTGACCGTACGACCGCGCTCCGCGTCGCTCCCGTTACCGCCGTGGTTGAAACTCACTTGGTCGACCCTTCTCCCTGTCCCGGCACTGCTTCAACTCCCGTTCGATCGGCGGCGCTCCCGGTGCCCTCCGTGGTCACGCAGGCTACCGCCTCCGGGCGGATCGCTCGCGCCGCCATGTTGTTCACGTTCTAGCGCACGGGCGTCCCGCCGAGCCTGGTGGACACGCCCACGCCGCAACAGTAGCGCCGAACCGGCGAGCGACGCCGCCAATGATGTGACCAACACGGCGGCCTTCGCCAACTCGACGGCCGACCCGTCCGCGACATCGGCGAGCGCGAGTTCCGCCACGAGAAGGCTAACCGTGAAGCCGATCGCGCCGAGCACCGACAGGGCGAACATGTCCCGCCAGCCGAGTTCGGCGGGACGCGTCGCCACGCCCAAGCGGATTGCCACCCAGCTCATCCCGAAGATGCCGAGGGGTTTGCCGACCAGGAGGCCGAGAATCACGGCGAGCGCGAGCCGGTCGGTGGCGAGCTCACCGAAGACTTTGGTGTTCAGCGGGACTCCGGAGGCGAACAGGGCGAACAGCGGAACGCACAATCCGGCGGAGACCGGCTGGAAGAGGTGCTCGAGCCGGGTGGCGGGGGCCTCTCGCTCACCGGGATCCGGACGCACCCGGGTGAGCAGGCCGAGCGCGACGCCGGCCAGGGTGGGATGGATGCCCGCCTCGTGCAGCGCGTACCAGGACAGCAACGCCAGCGGGACGTACAGCAACGGCGTGCCGATGCGCGCCCGTTGTCCCAGCGCCCACCCGGCGAAGCACGCCGCGGCCACGAGCAACCACAGCAGCGACACCGCCGCGGTGAACAACACCGCGATCAGGACGATCGCCATGAGGTCGTCGACCACGGCCAGACTGAGCAGGAAGACGCGTGCGCCCGTGGGGATGCGCGAACCGGTCATGGCGAGCACGGCGAGCGCGAACGCGATGTCGGTGGCGACGGGGATGGCCCAGCCGCGCTCCATACCGGGCAGGCCGAAGCCGACGACCGCCGCGATCAGCGCGGGGGTCACCACGCCACCGATCGCCGCGATGACCGGCAGCGTGGCGCGCCTGCGATCGGCGAGTTCGCCGACCACCAGCTCGCGTTTGAGTTCCAGCCCGGCGACGAAGAAGAACACCGCGAGCAGACCGTCCGCGGTCCAGTCCGCCAGGGTCAGTTCCAGGTGCAGCGGCGGGATCGCGACGACCGTCTCGGTCATCGTCAGATAGCTCGCGCCCCACGGCGAGTTCACCCAGAGCAACGCGGTCGCCGCCGCGATCAGAAGCAATGTGCCGCCGACGGTTTCCGTGCGGAGGTAGCGGGACAGTTCCGAGCGCACTTGCGTGATCACGGGAAACCTTTCGGGCGGCGGGTGGGGCACCGCGGCGGCACACCCACCGGAGACTGCTCGACGGGTGCACAACCGCACGCCGACCAGACTTCCCGGCACACCTCACGCAATCTTAATGGGTGCGGCCGACGACGGATCCCGTCACCGGCCGCGTCCGGCGCTGAGGGTCAGCCTTTGCCCGCCCGGATCGCCTCGAAGACGCTCGGGTCGACGAGGGTGGAGGTGTCGCCGAGTTCGCGTCCTTCGGCGACGTCGCGTAGGAGGCGGCGCATGATTTTGCCGCTGCGGGTTTTGGGGAGTTCGGGGACGATGTGGATCTCGCGGGGTTTGGCGATGGGGCTGATTTCGCGGGCGACTTCGGCTTTGAGGTCGTCGATGAGCGCGGTGCCCGTGTCTTGTGCTCCGGCGGTGAGGATGACGAAGGCGACGATGCCTTGGCCGGTGG
>NZ_VUOS01000019.1 GCF_009829325.1 Nocardia sp. CY41 | reverse complement strand
GCGGGCATTACCGTGAGACACGAGAACCTCCGGGTCCGTGGGCGTGACCTTCGACAAGCCACACCCCACCCGGAGGTTCTCGCCATATCAACCCGACACGCTGTCACCAACGTCCTGACCGGGTACAGCTAGGCGCTTCGCGCGGTGCCGTCCCCTATGCCGTCCGAACCGCCGAAGCGCCACGGTGCGGCACCGCCCTGCCGAGCGGCATCTGCGGAACCGGAGGCGCGGGCGGAACGAATCGCAGAATCTCGGGGAAACCCTGGAATCCACCGGGAATGGGGACCTCCACCGGGACATCGGGGCCGCTGCAGAGTGCGGGCTGCGCCGTCGCGGGTGCGGCAGCGAAGACCGCGGCGGCGACCGCCACAGCGCCCGACGCCACGGCCGGCCAGGACTTATGCCACGAGCGTCGGCCAGTTCGAATTTCGGTCTCGAACGACATGAGCCGGTCCTCCCGATCTGCGTCGCCCGGCCCGGTACGACCATCAGGCGTCACCGAGCCTCGAATTGATCGAAACACCACGGTGCTTACGGTCAATGGATCCGAGCTTCATGCTTCCGCATCCGATCGAGGAGCCCGCGCGGGACACACGAAAGCCGTATTACGAAAAGATAACCGCCCGGCGCCTACTGTCACGCCTTGACCTGCGCGGACGAGCGCGCCGGATTTGCCTGGCCTGCCGCCTTCGGATCGCGTTCATCCTGCTTCGCGCGCACCCCCGCCTCGACCCGGTCGCCGAGATGCTTGTCGACGTTGCTCAAACTGCTGCGGCGGGAACGACCCAACCGGTTCGACGACTGCATCCAGCGGAACACCGCTGCGCCGACGACCTGGAAGCCGTTCTTCGGTACGGCGCCGGAGGGGAGGCTACGCTGCGTCGGCTGTCATATGCCGAATTCCGTCCGGCGCCATATTCTTTCGATGGGAAACGAAATGAAGCTCGCGCTCTGCGGGGTATGCGGTGTGCCGGGAGCCGGCGGCCGGAACGTCCGAGCCGACATCCTGGTGCAGGTGAGCGCGCACCAAACGGTGGACGAAGCCGCGGCCGTGCTGGTGGCCGGCGAGCGGAATCTCTGCTGAGCCACCACGGCGGGCGGCCGGCGCGACTGGCGTCCGCGGAGGTCATCGGCGCGAAACGGCGTGCGATGCGGGCTGACCGGAAATCCGGCGCGCGTTGGGTAGATTCCCCCGCGATGTCCAGAATCCCTGCCACATCCGGTGCTGGCGACACGACCGATGCCGCGGTTCCCGCCTCGATGGTCGGGCGCCGGTATCGCAGCAGCGATCACTACGTGGTCGAGCGCGAGAAGATCCGGGAGTACGCCCGTGCGGTCCGTAACCGCCATCCGGCGCACCGGCTGGAGGACGCCGCGGCCGAACTCGGCTACGGCAGCCTGCTCGCTCCCCCGACCTTCGGCGCGGTGCCCGGGTACCTGGCCTACGCCGAGGTGTTCGACACGATGCTGCCCGGTTACGACCTGAGCCGGACCATCCAGACCGATCAGATGATCGAATTCCACCGACCGCTGCTGGCCGGCGACCGGATCGGCTTCGAGATGTGCCTCGACTCGTTCCGGCACGCGTTCGGCGGCGACCTCATCGGCTTGCGCCAGACCATCGTGGACCAGGACGATCGGCCCGTCCTCACGTCTCGGACCAGCCTGGTCGGGCGGGCCGACGAAGCCCTGCCGCCGTGGTTCGACGCGGTCGTGATGCACGGCGCACGCCCGGACGAGCGCACGCCGCGCCGCGCCGCGCACCCGCGCTACGTCGGGGCCGGTGACGAACCCGCCCGCGAGATGCCGACCACACCGCCGTGCCCGGAGGCGCGGCGCCGGTTCGACACCGTTCGTCCCGGAGCAGCGCTTCCCCCGCATACGCTCATGGTCAGCCGGGGCGATCTGGTGAACTACGCCGGAGTCGCGGGCGACCCGAACCCCATCCATTGGAGCCCCGAGGCGGCCACGCGGATGGGATTGGAGAACATCGTCGCGCAGGGCCTGTTCACCATCGGGCTGAGTGTGGACTTGCTCACCTCGTGGTCGGGCGACCCCACCGCCCTGCGCTCCTACAACGTGCGCCTGACCAATCCCGTCCACGTCGGCGCGACCGGCGGCCGGATCGAATTCTCCGGCCGGGTGAAACACCTGGACGAGGACACGCGCACCGCCACCGTCGCGATCATCGCCGAGCACGACGGACGCAGGATCTTCGGCCGCGCGACGGCCGAGGTCGCCCTCGCGTGAGCGCACGAGCCGTTCGCGCCGCCGCAATCGGTGGGTTTGGTCCGGAGCACCCGGGGCACGTTGGAGGCGGAGCGCGCGCCCGCCGGGACCGGCGGACGCGATCTCGGCACCCGATCGAGCGGGCAACCGGCCCGCTCGCACCCGAAAGGACCGGTATCTGTCGTGGTTGTGCTTCTTGCTGTGATCGGCTCGGCTTCCCTTGCCGTCATCGCGGTCCATGCCACGGTCGTCGCACGCAGCTTGGCGGAACTACGCTCCCCGCGCCGCCCCGGCGCGCTCCGGGACGAGCGGGACGCCGCGGAGCTGACAGGCACAACGGTCTGATTCCCGCACCATCCCCGCGGTCGCTGCCTTCGCGCAGGTCGACGCCGTCATGTCTCGATCGGATGGAGAATCGGATACGATCTTGACTGCCTCTCGGTCCAGCAAACGGCCGCTGAGACAGTCGGCGTGCGCTGGTGCCGCCCCATGGTGATCGGAGGCCGGGTTGTCGGTGTTCGCCGACGACGGCAATAGTGCTGTCATTCGTCCTGCCACAAGTAGACCCTCGACCGGTGGTGTTCGTGCGGCGTGACGGGACAGACGACGATCCCGAATTGATCGTGGGTGCGGAGTGGCCGTGGCAGCAGCCTTCGGTGCTCCTGATCGAAGACGATCCGGGAGACGCGCTGCTGGTGGAGGAATTGGTCGTCGACGGCGCGCCCGGTCTGCAACTGCACTGGGTCCGGTCGCTGGCCGAGGCCGCCGAGCATCTGGCCACCGCGGAACCCGACTGCGTACTGCTCGACCTGCATCTGCCCGACGCCCAGGGGCTCGAGGCGGTGGAACGCATCCGCAGGCACACCGACCAGGTCGCGATCGTGGTGATGACCGGGCTCGACCAGGAGCAGACCGGCTTGGCCGCGGTCGCGGCGGGAGCGCAGGACTACCTGGTCAAGGGCCGGGTCGAACCCGAGTTGTTCGGGCGCGCCGTGCGCTACGCGATTCAGCGCAAGCAAGCCGAGCGCACCAGCGCGGCCTTGCAGGCGATCAATATGCGCGCGCAGGAGAACGCCCGCCTGGAACGCGGCCTGTTGCCCACCCCGCTGCTGCGCGGAAAGCAGGTCGTCGACGTGGTGGCGCGCTACCGTCCCGGGCGGGCGCACGCGCTGCTCGGGGGCGATTTCTACGACGTGGTACAGGACGCGGACGGCACGGTGCACGCCGTCATCGGCGACGTGTCCGGCCACGGGCCCGACGAGGCCGCGACCGGCGTGGCGTTGCGCCTGGCCTGGCGCACCCTGGTCCTGAGCGGGGTGACCGGCGCTCGGCAACTGCGGCTGCTCGAAGAAGTCCTGCTCGCCGAACGCACCGGCAAGCAGACCTTCGCGACGGTGACCAGCTTGATGTTGCGTCCGAGCGAGCGCCGCGCGCAGGTGTTGCGGGCCGGGCACCCGGGAATGCTGCTGCGATCGGCCGTCGGATTGGACTGGGTCGAGGTGCCCGGCGGTCCCGCCCTCGGCTTCCTGCCCGGTCGAGCCGAGTGGCCCGCCGAGGAGGTGGATCTACCGCTCGGCTCCGGGCTGATGGTGTTCACCGACGGCCTGTTCGAGGGACGAGTCGGGACGGATCAGGAACGGCTCGGGGAACAAGGGCTCGTGGAGGTCGCGCGCGCGGTGCGCGCCGCCGATCCCGACTGGTTCGTCGACGAACTGATCGGCCGCGTCGAGGCGCTGGCGGGGGAATCAGGTGGATTGGACGACGATGTCGCCATCCTGTATCTGGGATGGAACGACGACGGGCGAGGACAGGACCGCAACCGATGACGACGAAGACCGGGCGGCCGCCGGTGAGTGCGCGGCTGACCGCCCAGGCTTGGTTTCAGCTGGTGCTGGCCGCGATGGTGCTGGTGGTGATCATCGGCACCGTGGCGGGAGCGCAGGTGATCGCGCAGACCAACCGGGTGACCGACCGGCTGCTGGATAAAACGCTGCCGGCGGCGACCGAGGCCTACCGATTGCAGAGCGCCCTGGTGGACCAGGAGACGGGGCTGCGCGGCTACGGCATCACCGGTGACCGGCAGTTCCTGCGGCCCTACCAGGACGGCACCCGGGCCGAGGCGCAATCGGTCGCCCGGCTGCGCGAGCTGCTGGCCGACCGGCCGCCGCTGCTCGACGAACTCGACGCCGTCGAGAGTTCCGCGCGGCGGTGGCGCACCGAGTACGCCGAACCGCTGGTGGCGGCGTTGACCTCGGGGGCGACCCGCACCATCGACCCCGCCACTCCCTCCCGCGGCAAACCGCTGTTCGATGAACTCCGCACCCGCTTCGATTCCCAGAACACCAGTCTCGCTGCGGCTATCGCGGACGACGAGGACGAACTCGCGCACACCCGCGCGGTCCGGGACGCGGTGCTGGCCGGGATGGTCATCGCGTTCCTGCTGACCGGCGTGCTGCTGACCGTGTTGATCCGGCGCCTGATCGCCCGTCCCCTCGGCTACTTGACCGACGCATCGCTGCGGGTGGCGAGCGGCGAGTTCGATCACCATATCGACGCGCACGGCCCGGCCGACCTGGCGACCGTCGCGAACGCGGTGGAGAGCATGCGCAGACGCATCGTCGCCGAGCTGGCTTCCTCGCGCGCCCAGGAAGCCGCTCTCGCCGAGCAGAAAACCGATCTCGACCTGCAGGCCGTGGAACTGCGCCGGTCCAACGCGGAGCTCGAGCAGTTCGCCTACGTCGCCTCGCACGACCTACAGGAGCCGTTGCGGAAGGTGGCGTCGTTCTGCCAGCTGCTGGAGAAACGCTACGGTGACAAACTCGACGAGCGCGGCAAGCAGTACATCGACTTCGCCGTCGACGGAGCCAAACGGATGCAGGGGCTCATCAACGATCTGCTCACCTTCTCCCGGGTGGGCCGGATCACCGACCGCACCGAGCCCACCGGCCTCGGCCCATCCCTGGACAAGGCCCTGACCAACCTCTCCGCAGCGATCGACGACACCAACACGCGCATCCTGCGCCCGGAGGAGTTGCCCGAGATCGTCGGCGATCCGACTCTGCTGACGATGTTGTGGCAGAACTTGATCGGTAATGCCATCAAGTTCCACGCACCCGACCGCGCACCGGAGATCGAGATCACCTGCGGACCTGTCGAGGAGGGCGATGGCTGGTTGCTGTCGGTCTCCGACAACGGCATCGGGATCGCACCCGAATTCGCCGAGAAGGTGTTCGTCATCTTCCAGCGGCTGCACAATCGTGAGGAGTACAGCGGAACCGGCATCGGGCTGGCCCTCTGCAAGAAGATCGTGGAGTATCACGGCGGCCGGATCTGGATCGACACCGATTACACCTCGGGCACCCGCTTCTGCTTCACCCTGCGAGCCGCCGGAGCCGACGGCACCGCCCACACCGCTGACATTCCCGTCCATGAAGGAGCCCCCGCATGACCACCCCCGGCAGGCCCATCGACATCCTGCTCGTGGAAGACGACCCCGGCGACGAGCTGATGACGCGAGAGGCGTTCGAGGACAACAAGATCGGCAATACCCTGCACGTCGCCAGGGACGGCGAGGAGGCGCTCGAGTTCCTCTACCGGCAAGGCAGGCACCCGGACGCGCCCCGGCCGGACCTGATTCTGCTCGACCTCAATCTGCCCAAGTACGACGGCAGGCAAGTGCTGGAGAAGATCAAAGCCGATCCCGACCTGGCGCACATCCCGGTGGTCGTGCTGACCACCTCGGCGGCCGAAGAGGACATCCTGCGCAGCTACCGCCTACACGCCAACGCGTACGTCACCAAGCCGGTCGACCTCGACCAGTTCGTCGCCGCGATCAAGCAGATCGACGACTTCTTCGTCCAGGTGGTCCGGCTGCCGCGCCAGAGTCTGTGAGGCGTCTCCCGCGGCAGTGGGCTCGGGCACGTCGATCAACGAATGTCCCGGGAGGGCCGGACGGGTTCTCACGGACGGAGCCAGCCGACGAATGGGCGATGATCAACGGGGTATAGCCTCGGGGAGCACACGCGCGGCGAACACCGCAGCCGAGCCCGATGATGGTCTACACGCTCGGCGTGGCGCGGGTACAGCGCACCGATCCCCGACAGGGAGGTAACGAGGTGACGGCGCATCGACGCCCTTGGCACGGCATGACGACGGGAAGACCGCGCCACGACGGACGCACTCCGGTCCCGGCGGTTGGTGCGTGGTCGTGAGCGCGGGCGAGCGGGTCCCGCTACCCGACGCCATGACGCCGCTGGAGCTGGACTTCCCCGCAGAAGCGGTGCAACTGGCCACTGTTCGCCACACCCTGCAGGAATGGCTCGCCGAGTGCGGCATGGCGGCGGCCCCGGCCTATGACGTGCTGCTGGCCGTCGGTGAAGCGTGCACCAACGCCGTCGAGCACGGCCATCATGGCGACGGCGGCATGGTCCGCTTGCGCGCATCGATCGACGGCGACGAACTCCGGGTGACCATTTCCGACAGCGGTCGATGGAAACAACCGGATCCGCAGCCCGATGCCTTCCGCGGACGCGGCATGCCGCTGATCCGCGCGTTGATCCCAAAGGTCACGGTGACCACCGGCGATTCCGGCACGGTGGTCGATCTGCGCACACGCTTCTCGGGATAGTCACGGCGCCTGGTCGGCCGAGTTGTCCCGCGCATCCCGCAGGCGGACGTTGTCGGCCTGCAGGCGATCGTTGGCCGCGTACAACCGGTCGTTGTCCGCGTGCAGGTCGGCATTGGCGTCCTCGAGGTCCAGAATGCGGCGGATGCCCGCCAGGTTCACGCCCGTGGCGACCAAGTCGGTGATCCGCCGCAGACGGGCCAGATCGTTGCCGCTGTAGCGGCGGGTGCCGCCGTCACTACGCGCGGGAGTCAGCAACCCGTGACGCTCATAGAGTCTGAGCGTCTGCACCCCGATGCCGGCCAGCCCGGCAGCGACCGAGATCCCGTACACCGCTTGACCGGGATCCGGCAGATGCCCCGAGTCGCCCCTCTCCTGCGTCATTCATCCTCACCTCGCGTTGCCCAACAGATTTCCTAGCTTAGCGCCTTGCACTCAACTTCTCTCGATGCTATAAAAAATCTATGCCAGATGACAGAGGTTATCTGGCCCCTACTACGGAGAATGGAGTGAGTTGGAGGTGGCGACCATGCTGATGCGCACCGATCCGTTTCGCGATCTGGACCGTTTGACGCAGCAGGTGTTCGGCACGAAGGCACATCCCGCGGTGATGCCGATGGATGCCTGGCGCGCGGGCGAGGAGTTCGTCGTCGAATTCGACCTGCCCGGTATCGACCCCGAGTCCTTGGACCTGGACATCGAGCGCAACGTGGTGACGGTGCGCGCGCGTCGTCCCGAACTCGACTCGGGCCGCGAGATGATCGCCGCGGAACGCCCCCGCGGCGTGTTCAGCCGTCAGCTGTTCCTGGGCGAGAATCTGGACACCGACAGCATTCGCGCCGACTACACCGACGGCGTCCTCCGCCTGACGATTCCGGTGGCGGAGAAGGCCAAGCCGCGCAAGATCGAGATCGGCCGCGGCAACGGCCACAAGGCGATCGACGCCTGAGATCACCGCAGCGAACACGAGAGCCCGGCCGAGCCGAAAGCGAGGTGATGTCGCAGTCAGTGACGGCGGACCGATCTACAACAAATGTCGTACCACCCCGTTCCGAGCGGGCCCGTATGCGCGGGCCCGCTCCCGGCCGGAACGCGAAAGGCGTTACCACCCAGCGGTATCCTTGCGGAGGAAACACCTGATGGAGAGCTCGCTCATGGCACGCACCGATCTGCGCGACCCGCTACCCGCACCGACCGACTCCGGAGCTGCGCCCGAAGCGACGGTTGTCTGGCCCGACCCCAGTCCACTGGACGCCTGGTGGCAGCGAATCATGCACACCGACCCAGCGCGCCGCGACGCCGCCTGACCCGGACCGATCCTTCATGACAAGCCGGCCCCACCACCATGCCGCGGCGGATTTCTGGCGCCGCGGCACGGTGGTCTGGTTCAACATCGAGAAGGGCTTCGGCTTTCTCCAGCCCGTGGACGATCCCACGCAGGTGTTCGTCGAGTACACCAGCATCGAGATGACCGGCTACAAATCGTTGTACGCGGGCCAGCCCGTCCTGTTCACGGCCACCATGCGCAAGCGCGGCCCCGAAGCCACGGCCGTGCGTCCACTGCGTCCCGACGCTCGCCCACGGCCTCGGTGACCGGTCCGGCGGGGAACCGGTCAGATGATCGCGCCGACGTCCTGCGCGACCAAGTTTTCCAAGGCTCGCTCGGCTACCGCGGCAATCGTCATCGAGGGGTTGCAGGCCGCGGTGTTCCCGGGCATGAGCGCGCCGTCGAGCACGTACAGGCCCCGCTGACCGTGCACCCGGCCGTCCAGATCGCAGACGGCCCCCATGCTCGCACCGCCGAGCGGGTGCCAGGTCGACGGGAACAGCAGGTTGGT
This sequence comes from Nocardia sp. CY41, assembly GCF_009829325.1. GTDB lineage: Bacteria > Actinomycetota > Actinomycetes > Mycobacteriales > Mycobacteriaceae > Nocardia. The sequence continues at coordinate 230,444 of NZ_VUOS01000019.1, read as the reverse complement.
GTCGGTGAGAATGCTTGCCGGACCGGCGATCCGGTGCGCGGCGGGGCCGATGTGGTTGTCCTGGATGTAGCTGTCACCGTCCTGCGGCCACTGGAGAACGGCGTCGTCGCGGGCCGCGTCGTAGACGAAGTGGCCACGACCGTCGCTGACGCCGTAGCCGACCATCATGGTGCTGCCGGCGTCGGCGCCCATCGGTGGGATGGACGCCTGGATCACGGTGTGGGCCGTGTGCGGATCGTCCCAGTTCTTGCTTCCGTAGACAACCGGACCGCCCTGCTCCGCACCGAAACTCGCCGCGGGATCGGTCCACAGATAGATGCGGTCGGCGTTGGTGCCCCAGCCCTGGCCGAGGCCGTCCGGCATATCGGGGATGAGTCCCTTGGCCGAGGCGCGCACCAGCAGCCTGGTGGTGTTGAGACTTCCGGCCGACATCACCAGTGCGCCGGTGGTGATGATCTTGTTCTCCAGCACGGCGCCGCTGGTGTCCAAGCGCTCGACGTGGACGATCCACCGGCCGTCGGCGGCGCGCTCGACGTCGGTGACCTGGTGCAGCTGTTCGACCGTCACCAGACCGGTCGCCTCGGCCGCGGCGATATAGGTGACGTCGACCGAGTGCTTGCCCCCGTTGTTGACCCCCATGGCGCCGTCGCCGTTGGTGTAGGAGGGCTTCATCTCCCCCCGTAGTTCGGCCAGTGCGTAGTTCCAGTCGATGGGCATCGGGATCTTCGACAGCGGAAGTCCGGCGCGCCGCACGCGATCGGCGAAGACCCGCGAGGCGGCGTAGCTGGGGCTGGCGATCAGCTCGTCCGGGGCCACGGCCAAGCCGAGCATGCGCGCGACCCGCGGGTAGTGCACGCGATCCATGGTGGCCCAGTCGAGAGCCTCGGGGAAGTGGGTGTCGAACACCGCTTGCGCCGGTTGCAAGGACATTCCCTGGTAGACAAGCGATCCACCGCCCACGCCCGCCGCACACAGCGCGGTCATATTTTTCCCGGGCACGGCCTCCACCAGACCGGTGAACGGCTCGAAAAGCAATGGCTTACCGAACAGCACCGGGCTGGACTTGTACCAGAGCACCCGCTTGTCCAATGCCGAGGCGCGCGGGAAGGTCTCGGAATTCGGACCGGTCGGCCAGCGCAGCCCCCGTTCGAGCACCAGTACCCGAACGCCGGCTTCGGCCAGGCGCAGTGCGGTGACGCCACCGCCGAATCCCGATCCGATGACGACCGCCCGATGCTCCTCGCGAGTGAGCGGAACGCTGTTGACCCGCATGGCAATCGGACTCGTGTTCGCGTAGCGCGCGGCGGCCAGCAGGCCACCCGCCGCGGCAGCCCCGGTCAACAGTGACCGGCGCGTAATTGCTGACATCACACACCTCGAAGCTCGGACGCGAGCTGGGAACTCGCGTGGCCGACCACGGCCGCTACGGGACAGTAATATGACCGGACATTCGTGTCCGGTAGTGTGCAAATCTGTAGTAGAGGTCACATTTCCGGGGAGGTGCGCACATTCCGGTGCAGCCCAGGGCTGCGCCTAGCCGAAGTCGCCGGAGGAACCGCCAGTGGAAAGTACGGAATGCCCGGCGGGCGCCTCACCGGCGGCAGCAATCCCATGTTCGTCGTCCGCGGTTCAACACCCATCCCGCCGAGAACGAACGATTCCTGGGGAACCGTCCCGCGACCGTAGGCGCCGCCCTTGCTGCGCTGCGCTCGAATGGCGGGCTACAGGGTTCCACGCTTGATCCCTTTGCTGCGCCCGTTGCCGCTCGATGCCACCGGAAAGGCGATCAAGGACCGTTCGCGGCAGCGGATTCCGCGCGCTGCCGCTCCCCGGATATCGTGCAGACGCCGCCCACAGAAAGGATGCCGCATGACCGCCTTCCCCGATTTCGACGCTCTGCGCGCCGCGGTAGGCACCGAACTCGGCCCGGGCGAGTGGCTCGAGATCGACCAGCGACGCATCGACCTGTTCGCCGAGGCGACCGGCGACCACCAGTGGATCCACGTCGACCCGGACCGCGCCGCGGACGGCCCGTACGGGGCCACCATTGCCCACGGGTTCCTCACCCTCGCGTTGCTCGCTCCGATCAGCCAGCAGTTGATGACAGTGCGGTCGGCCCGGATGGCGATCAACTACGGCCTGAACAAAGTGCGCTTCGTCAGTCCGGTGCGCGTCGGCAGCCGGGTGCGCGGCACCGTCACGCTCACCGCAGTCACCGACGTGCCCGGCGGCGTGCAGGCCGAACGGACCGTGACCATCACCGCCGAGGGCGCGGACAAGCCGGCCTGCGTCGCCGAACACCTGGTCCGTTACCTGAACTGAGGGGGCACACTGATTCGCAACACCACACTCGCCGATCGGCGAGTTCACTCGGCTGAGCAGTAGCGGGGCGACGCTTCGGGCTGTCCATGGTTCAGCGGACAGCGCGGGAGCGATCACGGCGGCGCCCCCGGATCCCGCGCCACTGCGCGACGACGGCTGAGCACTGCGCCCCGCGGGGGTCGGGGCACACAGCTGAGAGGCGGTGATCCGCTCGACGTCGGAGGCGCGGGCGCGGCACGCCGCCGAACCGCTCCGGGCAACGCCGGGGCTCGAGTCCAGCGACCTGCGGTGCCTCGCCGTGCAGCGGCTCGCCGACGGCTGGCGCCGCGACCGGATGTGCAGAAAAGCGCCAGGCCCGCATGTCGGGGTTCCCCCCGGCCCGCGGAGCTGCTATACATTAGGGGAGGCTTACCTCGTTAGTCGAGGCTAACCTCATCGGAAAGGTGATCCTGGCTGTGAGGCTTCATGTACGTCTGTATCTGTAACGCGGTGTCCGAAGGTGATGTGCACACCTGCGTTGCGGCGGGCGCCGACAGCATCCGCCAGGTGAAGAACGCCTGTGGTTGGAAACCCGGCTGCGGCAGTTGCACGGCGCGATTGGCCGAGGTGATCGGCAGCGCCCGGGCGACGACCGGAGCGCAACCCACGGCCGCCTGAAGCGACACACCAGGCGGTCTCTGCCGCGCTGCGCACATTTTGTGCCACGATCGCTGCTATGGACGGCGACAAGGACATCGTGGCGTTGCTCAACGAGCAACTGACGGCCGAACTCACGGCGATCAACCAGTACTTCCTGCACGCCAAGATGCAGGAGAACTGGGGTTTCACCAAGCTGGCGCGGCACACTCGGCACGAATCCATCGATGAGATGAAACATGCCGAGCTCCTCACCGACCGGATTCTGTTCCTCGAGGGGCTGCCCAACTATCAGAAGCTCAATCCGCTGCGCATCGGGCAGAGCGTGCCGGAACAACTGCGGGCCGATCTGCAGATCGAGCTGGAAGCGGTGGAACGGCTCCGGCGGGGCATCGAGTTGATGCGTTCGCGCGGGGACGTCACCTCCGCGCGCATCTTCGAGCACATCCTCGAAGACGAGGAACAGCACGTCGACTATCTGGAGACCGAACTCGATCTGGTGGAGAAGCTGGGCGAGCCGCTGTACCTCCAGCGCTTCACCGAAACTCCGGACGACTGACCCGGCTTTCCGCCGCGCCACGCCGGGACCGCCCGGCGATGCCCTCCGGCGCTCGCCGCGCCGGAGCGTATCGCCGGGTCGGTGATTTCGGATGCTCGGCGCGCATCGAACAGTTACCGATCCAGCCTGGCTCCCGACCATCCGGAGATCAAGGGCATTCTCTGGTACACGCCGGACGAAGCCGGGTCGTCAGCGACCCTCTCGGTCAGCGGTCCGGCCAGACGTCCTTCAGTCGCCGCGCCGCCTCGGCGGCCTGACGCACCCCGGCCGCGTGCGCGGGGGCCAGCGCGGCCGGGGCGAACACGTCGAGCCCGAACGCGGCGATGGCGTCGTCGTCGGGGACGATGGAGATCTCTGTGGCCGAACCCAATTCGCGATCGCTGGGAACGCGCGGGAACATGTGCGCCAAGGGTTCGGCGATCACTACGACATCCGCGCCTGCGGCCAGGTCGGCGTTGACCGGCGAGCGCAGCCCGCCGTCGACGTAGTGGCTCCCGTCGATCGGAATCGGCGGGAACACGCCCGGCACCGCGGTGCTCGACGCCAGTGCCGCGGGCAACGACGCCGCGCCGTCCCTGGTCCACGCCCGCAGGTCACCGGTGGCGATGTCGATCGCGGTGACGACGAGATCGCGCTCGGGCCACCGCGCCACACCGGCCAGCCCGCCGATGCGTGCGATGTGCTCGTCCGGATCGCCGACCCGGGCGGACAGCGCCAGTGCGCCCGCCCGGCGACGCCCCTCAGCGGGATCCTGCCCAGGCGTGCGCAGCACGGCGAAGATCTCCGCCATCCGCGCCGGATCCGCGCGCACCGGCGCCGATGTCGACGGCGGCCGCAACAAACGCGCCGGATTACCACCGTCGGCCAGCACCGCGCCGACCACCGCCCCGGCGGAGGTCCCCACGAAGCGATCCGCCAGCGCCAAGTCCACACCGCTGTCCCGCAATCCGGTGGCCAATCCCGCCAACCACGCGATGCCGACCGGGCCGCCCCCACCCAGCGCGAGCGCGACCGAAAACTCTTTGTGTGCCACCGCGTCCGACATGCCGCAAGCCTATCCGCCCCGGCCGAGTCGGCCCGCCCCTCGCCATCCGACCACCTCAGCGGTGATAGGTCTCCACCGAGGCGTTGGTGACGACCCCGAGCAGACCGGGGCCCCAATTCATGCATCCCGTCGTAGTGCGCTGACCGTTCGGCGTGAAGGGGTAGCCGAGCTGGATGTAGGTCCCGGCAGCGTATAGCGGAAACGGTCCTGAGCTGTAGATGCCGACACATTCCACCCGGAGGACGTACTCGGTGACGTCGCCGCCGGGGCAGGTCGCGGAGGCGCTGAAGATTTCTCGCTCGACGACGCAATCCCGCGGTGCCGCTTGCACCGGGCCTGTCCCGGTGATCGCCACGCAGGCCAGTCCGGTAACAGCGCCCACGCCAAGCCGCGCGACGGCGGCAGCAGCCCTTCTCATGAAGCTCCTTCTGATCAGCCCTCGACCCGTAGGTTGGTGATCGGCGGGACGCGGTTTTCGTTATCGACGCCGAGGAGTTACGCCCAGATACGCGACAGCGCCGAACGAGAGTACGTCTGCTGGGGCGTCACCGTGATCAGGTCGCACACTTCCACGAGTTCGCCCGGCACCGCATTGCCGAAGTGATGCAGACCCGGTGCGATCACCGCGTCGACACCGAACACCCGCACGGCGTCGACCAGGCGCTCCACCGGCGCGTCGGTGCCGGCGCCGAAGGTGACGGTCTTGCACAGCTCGTAGCCGAGACGCTTCGCCAAGCTCCGCATCTGCGCTTCGTCCCAGTCCTGCGACACACCCGAGACATCCTTGCGGAGATATCCCAGCGCGGGTGGTTTGGCCCTCATCGGTACTCCCTTGCCGCGGTCGTAGCTGAAGTGGTGGAAACGCTGCGCCCTGCGGTTCACACGTGTCGACGCATCGACCCGCAGACTGAGCGAGTTATTGACATCATATGTTGTCAACAGCAGTCGATGTCAACATGTGCGGTGCGCGAAACTTCGGCAACCACACCCCACACCCACCAAGCGCGCCGCCGGCTACCAACAGGCCCGAACTGGACCACGGGTCACCCTCGGCTACATGCTCCCCTGCGCCACCTTCCTACCGCCGGACGCGGCCCGCTCCACCGCTTTCGGCCATCCCGGGCGCGAGCGGCTCGGTCGGGCTCGGGAACCTCCCGCCCGACGTCGCGATCGCGTTCATACCGAATTTGCGGCGCGACACCGCAGCCGGTGATCGCCGCGCACACGATTTGATCGAAGCCGTCTACGCCGCGCTGTGACGAGGCCGCCCGAACCGAGTCCCTGCAGCCCCGCGGACGCGATCCCGCTATTCCAGCATCCCGGTCTGCCCGCCCGCGCCGGGCGCTCGAGTCGCGGGCCGCCGCGCCAAGATCACCCCCAGGGCGATCATCCCCGCGCCCAAGGCGAAGTGCAGCCAGTTGTCCGCCGTGTCGAGCGGCACGAAATTGGCGTCGCTGTCCGGGTCCACGACGAGGCCGTACAGCCACAGGACGAGGTAGAGGACACCGCCGCCGACGAGGTACGCACGCGCCGACGCGGGGGTGCGGGCGGCCAGCGCGCCGATGACGCCGAATGCCAGATGAACCACGTTGTGCAGCACGGACACGTTGAACAAACCGAGCAACTGGGCCTGCGAGTGATGCCCCGCCCAGTCGAGTTCGCTGTAGTCGGTGGTGATTCCTGGAATGAAACCGAGAATCCCGACCAGGAGGAACACCGCCCCTACCGCCATAGCGGCGACCTGCAGAGGCGATCGCCGATCCGTTGTCGCGCCCGTTGTGGAATTCGACATCGCCGAACCAGCCCTTTCCGGTGTGGGTGACCTCCGTTCCCCACCGTGCTACCCCGGCGAAAACAGGACAAACCGACGCCGGCTGCGCAGTGAGACGCCGCCCACACACCGGACGGCGGGGGCGCGGCCGTGATTCCGGTCTCCGGACCGCGAGTCGATCACCGGAAGATTTCGGCGTTCGGGCTGGTGCGCCGTCCGCGTCGGAACCGATCGCGAACTTCCGACGAAGTCGGCGCCGCGCCGTGGACTCGCGCGCGGCCAGGCGGCGGTGAATACTGTCGGCGACTCGAAAACAACTGTCCGCCTTGATAAGCCGACGCAGTCTGACAAACGGATGGTGCTGCCAGAGAGGCGATGACCGTGTTGGTCTGGTGTGTTGTGACGATGATCGTGATCGTCCTGTTGGGTGCCGCGGCGACTGCGATGGCATGGGATCCGCGCGGGCGTCGCCGCTCGGCCGCCGCCGCGCCGGTGCCGGTGAGTTCGGAGTCCACCGTGGCGCGCCAGGGAGACTGGCCGCGCACGCGTTGACCGAGCAGCGTGCCGATCCACACACCCGGGGGATCGGCACGCTCGCTTCTGGGACGACAGGGCGCTCCCGCCGCGCCGAGGCACGCTACGCCTCGGCCGCCGTCACGACCGGGGGCTCAGCTGACGGAGACGCTGCCGCCCTTGGGCAGGTAACCGATCTTCTCCACGGGCAGCTCGCCGACCACGGAACCGGTGCAGTCCCTTCCGGAGTACAGCGTGACGGCACGATCGGTGCTGTTGACGACGGTGATCTGGAACGTGGTGTAGAAGGTGCCGTCGGTGTTCAAGCAGCCCACCGGATCCGCGTGCAGCTCACCGTTGATCGACAGCGTGCCGACCGCGGCCTGCGCCGTCCCCGCCGACAACATGGCCGCGGCCCCTGCCAGGGCAAGCGCACCGACAAACCCAGCAGTACGAATCATTCGTGCCTCCAGTTCTTTTCGATGTCGACCAACCCCGAAGCCGACGTCTCGTGAAAATGCGCCTGTGATTCTGTCACGAGTTCCGACCGGACGGAACCGTGCTGGTCCCGGCACCGGGAGACACGACATCGCCCGGCCGAGCGTCGATCGCGCCCGGCCGGGTGAAATCTGTTGTCAGGCGACGGCGTGCGCGGCGCCCACCGCCCGGACGTCCCTGCGGATCCCGAACGCCACGACGATCTCCATGATGCCGAGGATGATCAGCCAGACCCCCGCCAAAACGGCCAGCGTGGCCACCGACCGAACCGGCCAGACGATCAGGACGACACCCGCGGCCGCGGTCACCACGCCGAAGAACACCTGCCACCAGCGCCCCGGCATCGCGGGTTCGGAGATCGCCGCCGCCAGCAGCGCGATCCCGCGGAAGAGCCAGCCGATGCCGATCCACAGGCCCAGCAGCAGGATCGAGGCCAGTTCGTCGCGGAAGCAGAACACGCCGACCACGATGGACAGCACGCCGATGATGAACGACAGCACCCGCAGCCCCGCACTGGCCGGCGCGCCGAAAGCCGCGATCAACTGCAGGAAGCCGGTGACCACCAGATAGATGCCGAAGACGATGCCTGCCGCCTGCAGGGTGATGTCCGGCCAGACCAGGATCAGGATGCCGAGGATCACCGCCAGAACGCCGGTGAGCAGAACGGTTTGCCACGCACGGCGGGCAAGAGACTGCAACGGACCCTCTACCACGCTGTTTGTCGTCATACTTTGATGCTATAGCTGAGGTCGCGGGTTTTCTGATCATTTGCCGACCCGGCCGCATCGCGCTTGTTCGGCCGGTACCGCGGCGTTGCCCGGAGTTCACGTTTCACCGTCCGGCCGGTCGGGTAGTCATCACGGAGTGACTCTTCGTTGGCGCCCCTGGGGTGAACGGGTGGGTCGGGGTTCGGTGAGACTCGGGTGGCTAGGAGAAGAGGGTGGCGGTTCTGCTCGTGTTGCAGGCGCGTGGGCTCGGTGATCTACTCACCGCGGTCCCGGCTCTCCGTGCACTGCGCCGGGCCAAACCCCACGATCGCATCGTCCTGGCGGCACCGCCGCGGCTCAAGCCCATCGTCGACTTGATCGCCTCGGTCGACGCGCTGGTGCCGACCGCCGATCCGAGCAGCCTCCGCTGGGACGCGCCGCCGCCCGAATTGGCGGTCAACCTGCACGGCGCGAGCGCGGAAAGCATCGTCACGCTCGCCAAGACCGACCCCGGACGCATCCTCTCGTTTCGCAACGCCGCATTTCCCGAGCTACCCGGCCCCGAGTGGGACAACGACATGCACGAGGTGGACCGCTGGTGTCACCTGCTCGAGTACGACGGCATCGGAGCCGATCGACGCAACCTCGGCCTGGTACCGCCGGTCTCGACGACCAGCCGCCGCGACTGCGTGGTCGTGCACGTCGGCGCCGGCGCGCCGGCCCGCCGCTGGCCCCCGGACCGTTTCGCCGCGGTTGTGCGGCACCTGCTGGTACTCGGACGTGAAGTCGTCCTCACCGGCGACGACAACGAGCGCCAACTCGCACTGGGCATCGCCGCACGGGCCGGGCTGCCGGTCGGCCGGGTGCTGGCCGGGGAGCAGAACCTCATCGATCTGGCCGCCACGGTCGCCGAAGCCGCGCTGGTGATCTGCGGGGACACCGGTGTCGCCCATCTGGCCACGGCGTTCGGCACCCGCACCGTCCTACTGTTCGGCCCGACGCCGCCCCGGCGGGCGGGCCCGCCCGCGCACCTGCTGGGCAGGCACGCGGTGCTGTGGGCCGGCCAGGTCGGCGACCCGTACGCCGACACCCCCGACCCCGGGCTGTTGCAGATCGGGGTCACCGAGGTGATCAACGCGGTCGACAAACAGTTGAGTATGCGCAACTGGCCCAGCACGAACACCGACCGCCGCAAACCGGCATATCGGCGCGTCGGATGACCGTCGCCCGACGCCATCCGGGGATGACGGGCCCCCGGTTCAGGCGTTCGCCGTCGCGATCGCCGCGGAGTACGCGGCGATCGCACTCGGCCAGAACTGCTCGAGATAGTCGCGGGCGTCGGCGAGGCCACGCGGGTCCAAGGAGTACAGCCTCCGGTTGCCTTCCGGCCGCATCATGACCAACCGGGCCTCGCGCAGCACGCGCAGATGCTGGGAGACCGCCGAACTGGTCACGCCCAGGTCGTGCGCGATGTCGCCGACCGAGCGCGGGTGCTGCGGCAAAGCCTCGAAAATCGCGCGCCGGGTCGGGTCCGCCAGCGCCGTCAGTGCACGAACTCCATTAGTCGCCACTCACATAGTGTGGGCGTCCGACGTTTTGCCGGTCAACAGTCGGGTACGAGGTCGTCTGCCCAGCTCATACGCCGAACAACGCTCCGTCGTTACCTACCCGTGACCGACGACCTGGGCTTTCGATGCCCGGTGATGATAGCCACAGGATTGCCGACCGGCGCGCCGGCTCGCTTACGTTCGATGCATGCCCGTGACCTTTCCGTTACCGATTCGCCGGAGCGTGACCCGACTGCGCCGCGACCGCGCTGCCACCCGTGTCCTCGCCGCCGCCGCGGTCGTCACCGCCTCCGCCGGCATCCTCGCCGCGGCACAGCAGGACCAGGACACCGACGCCTCCGCCCGCCTCGTCGCGGGCAAGATCGCCTCGGGCGAGATCCGCCCGGCCGAGGGCACGACCCAGTTCGCCGTCTTCGCCCCGGACCAGAACCAGGCGCCGCAAGCGGCCCCGCTGCCCGCACCCTGGGACCCGAACCGCATCGCCCAGGACTTCACCCCACCGAAGACCGTCCGTCCGGTGGCCGGCGTGCTCACCTCGAATTTCGGGACTCGCTGGGGCACGCTGCACGCGGGCCTGGATTTCGGCGACCCGCTCGGCGCCCCGATCGCCACGGTCACCGACGGCGTCGTGATCGAGGCCGGACCCGCCTCCGGCTTCGGCCTGTGGGTGCGGGTGCAACAGGACGACGGCACCGTCGGCGTCTACGGCCACGTCAACGACATCCTCGTCGCCGTGGGCCAGCCGGTCCGCGCGGGCGACGTCATCGCGACGGTCGGCAACCGTGGCTATTCCACCGGCCCGCACCTGCACTACGAGGTCCACCTGCCCGACGGCGCACCGATCGACCCGCGGCCCTGGCTGGCCGAGCGCGGCATCGACGTCGGGTTCGCGGCGGAGGACTGACCCCGACCCGTTCGTGGGACAGGAGTCCGCGGACAAACTCGGCGACGACGCGGTCGCCCTCGACGGGGCCGCGAACGCAACGGCGCGTTCGCGGCCCTTTCCCGCTCTCCCCAACCATGCCGCCTCCGCGGTATCACCCGGACGCCCGACCCGTACCGGGGTACTAGGCGCGAATGGCGCTGCGGCGGGACGCTTGGCGGGGTTCGCGATTTCTACGTTCGGTCCATGTCCACAACAGATTTCGCCGCGCCGCCGCAGGGCGAGTCGTCGTCGCCGCGATCGCGGGCGGGCACGGCGGTGGCGGAGCGCGCGCGACTGCATCGACCGCTACTCGGCACGGTCACCGCGATGGCCGCGCTCGTCCTGTTCTGCCTCGCGGCGATGCCGGTCGACGACCGCACGCTGCTCGGCGAGTCGGTCTGGCTCAAGCCGATGAAGTTCGGCGTGGCCTTCTTCCTCTACAGCCTCACGCTGGCATGGCTGCTGTCGTTGCCGCACAAGGGAAGCCGCGCCACCTGGTGGCTGGGCACGGTATTCGCGGTGACCGGGTTCATCGACGTCGGATTCATCGTGGTGCAAGCCGCGCGGGGAACCTTCAGCCACTTCAACACCCAGGACGACCCGGTGAACTCGATCGGGCAGGTCGTCTTCGCCTCCGGCGTCCCAGGATTGTTCCTCGCCAACCTGGTCATCGTGCTGATCCTGGCCTGGCAGCGGTTGGTGGACCGCCCCACGGCGCGGGCCATCCACGCCGGTCTGGCCCTGGCCGTCGTCGGCATGGCGCTCGGCTACCTGATGGGGTTCACCGGTAAGCAACTCGTCCGTGACAGCGACGGACGAGTGGTCGAGTTGGCCGCGGGGCACACGGTCCTGGCCGACGCGGGCGATCTCGCCCCGCGCGACGCCATGGCAGGCATGCCGATCACGCATTGGAGCACCGTCGGCGGTGACCTGCGCGTTCCGCACTTCGTCGGGCTGCACGGCATCCAGGTCCTGCTGCTGGTGGCCCTCGCGCTCGCCTGGCTCGCTCCGCGCTGTCGCTGGCTGCGGCTCGAACGCGCCCGCACCGCGGTCGTGGGCGTGCTGGCCGTCGGATACGCCGGTCTGCTCGCGCTCGTCTTCTGGCAGGCGATGCGGGCGCAGCCGCTGGTCCACCCGGATCGGGCCACCTGGCTCGCGGCGGGCGGACTGGCTGCGACCGTCGGGCTGTTGCTCGGCGCGGTGTATCTCCGTCACCGCGGCGCCGGCCCGGGTCCGGCGGCGGAGCCGGTCAGCGAAGGCGTTCCGCGTCACGGGTGAGCGCGACCAGGGTCTTGCCGAGCGCGGCCAGCTCGTCGGACGTCGCCCCCTCCGCGATGGCGGTGGCGACGTCCTCGGCGGCGCAGCGGGCGGCGAACCAGCGATCGGCCAAGTCGGCCGCCTCCTGGGCGCTGAGCACAACCGCGTCGTCGGGGATCCCGGTCCCCTTCAAGCTGTTGCGGTGTTCGTAGGCGCGTTGGCGACAGGACTGGCGGCAGTACCGGCGACGGCGGCCGGCCTCCGATTCCACGATCTCCCGCCCACACCACTGGCAGGACAAGCGGCGCGACATGACGCAGAACACTAATAGCCCGCGGCCCGCGATCCGCTCACTGACCCCCGGAGAATCGCCCCGCATCGGGCATGACGAGGCCTGCGTGCCGAGGGCACTACAATGGAACGGTTCACCGCGGCCGCGTCGGGAACTATCGGCGCCGGCCCGATCGTTGTACATCAAGTCCGGCGGATGCCCCGCGCAGCCGTGCGGACACGGTCGCAGCGCACGAAGACTCGAGCACACAGGGAGAGGCACACCATGGCAGATCGCGTACTCCGAGGCAGTCGGCTCGGAGCGGTGAGCTACGAGACCGATCGCGACCACGACCTGGCTCCGCGTCGGATCGCCCGGTACCGGACCGACAACGGCGAGGAATTCGACGTTCCCTTCGCCGACGACGCCGAGATCCCGCCGACCTGGCTGTGCCGCAACGGCCAGGAGGGTGTGCTGATCGAGGGCACCACGCAGGAGACCAAGAAGGTGAAACCGCCGCGCACGCACTGGGACATGCTGCTGGAGCGCCGCAGCAAGGAGGAGCTCGAGGAGTTGCTCAAGGAGCGCCTCGAACTGCTCAAGACCCGTCGCCGCGCCTGACGGTTCGCGCAGTACGGAAACGGCCGCCGCATCGTTCGATGCGGCGGCCGTTCGCTGTCCGGGTCAGCGGCTGGCCACCTTGCGGTAACGCAGCAGCGCCAGCGGCACGGCCAGCACGAGGATCGCCACCGAGCAGGCGATCGCGTATTCGACGCAGTGGTCTGCGGCCCAGCCGCTGGGCGGGACGAATGTGGGCGGCGAGTCGTTGTCGAACAGCTTGCGTCCGGCCGCCGAGACCGCGGTGATCGGATTCCATTCGGCGATCGTGCGCAGCGGGCCGGGCAGGGTTTCGGCGGAGATGAACGCCGAGGAGATGAACGTCAGCGGGAACAGCCAGATCAGCCCGGCGCTCTGCGCCACCTCGACGGTGGGTGACAGCAAGCCGGTCAGCGCACCGACCCAGGACATCGCGAACGCGAACAGCAGGATCACGGCGAACGCCAGCACGGCGTCGGTGACGCTGCCGTGGATGCGCCACCCGACCACGTACCCGCACCCGACCATCACCGCCAGGCTGAGGATGTTGACCACGAGGTCCGACAGTGTGCGGCCCATCAGCACGGCCAGCCGCGACATCGGCAGCGCCCGCATCCGGTCGATGATGCCCTTCTGCAGGTCCCCGGCGAGGCCGACCGTGGTGAACGCGGCGTTGAACGCCACCGTCTGGGTGAAGATGCCCGCGAGCAGGAATTCCCGGTACTGGCCACCGCCGAGCGACGCGCCGAAGATGTAAGCGAACAGGAACACGAACATCAGCGGCTGAATCGTCGCGGTCACCAGGAGCGTCGGCACGCGCAGGATGGTCAGCAGATTGCGATGGGCCACGATCGCGCTGTCCCGGAACAACCGCAGCCGGGGAGCGGAATCCTGCTGCGTCGCGGCCTTTCCGGGCCGCGGCTGCGCCTGCGGGGCCGCCTCCCGCACCATTGCCGTGCTCACGACATGATCTCCTCTGGTACGTCATCGGTCTCCGGCTCCGTGACGGGCGTGTCGCCCGGCTTGCCGGTGAGGGAAAGGAATACGTCGTCGAGGCTCGGCCGGTGCACGTTCGCGTCGACCACGCAGACGCCCGCGTCGTCGAGTCTGCGCAGCGCTTCCACCATGGTGCGCGAGCCGTCGCCGACCACCACCGACACCTCGTCGGTGCCCACCTCGTGAGCGGGCTTGCCGACGCCGATCTGCGCCAGCACGGCCAGCGCGGGCTCGGCGGCCTGCCCGGCGGCCAGGGTGACGGTGAGCCGGTCACCACCGATCGAGGTCTTCAGCTCGTCGGCCGAGCCGCGCGCGATGACCCGCCCGTGGTCGATCACGGTGATGCGGTCGGCCAGTAAATCCGCTTCTTCCAGGTATTGCGTGGTGAGCAGCACCGTGGTGCCGTCGTCGACGAGGTCGCCGATCACCCGCCACATGTCCAGCCTGCCGCGCGGGTCCAAGCCGGTGGTCGGCTCGTCCAGCACCACCACGGGCGGCCGCGCGACCAGCGCGCCCGCGAGGTCGAGCCGCCTGGCCATGCCGCCGGAGTACGTCCCCGCCCTGCGGTGTGCGGCGTAGTCGAGCCCGAGGGCACCGAGCAGTTCGGTGGCCCGAGCGGTCGCCTGGCGCTGGGACATCCCGTACAGCCGGGCCACCATGCGCAGGTTCTCGTAGCCGGACAGGTTGGCGTCGACGGCGGCGTACTGGCCGGACAAACCGATCCGCTTGCGCGCCGCCGATGGATCGTGCAGCACGTCGACGCCCGCCACCCGTACCGACCCGGCGGAGGGCTTCAGCAGCGTGGTGACGATCCGCACGGTCGTCGTCTTGCCCGCCCCGTTCGGGCCGAGCAGGCCCATCACCGTGCCCGTGGGGATTCGTAGGTCGATCTCGTCCAGGACGCGGGCGCGGCCGTAGTTCTTCACCAGGCCGGTCACCTCGACCGCGAAGCTCACGTGTGCGTCTCCTTCGTCTCCAGCCACCTCCGCAGCACCGGCCCGATCACCGCCAGTGCGTCCGGCGTGGTCATCGCGGAGTGCGCGCAGCGCAGCTCGTGGTCGTGGACGGCGCCGGTGACGTACGGCTGCCAGGCTTCGGCGCACCGATCGGGATCGGCCCGGTTGACCGGGTCGTCGCCCGCCGTGAAGAACAACAGGTCGCCGTCGAACGGGCGCGGCCGGAAGCTGTGCGCGAGCACGGTGCCGTTGTGGTAACCCGCGTAGAGCCGCTCCAGATGCTCGACGGTCAGCGCCGCGAACGGCCCGGACCGGGCGCGCAGCAGCTCGGCGGCCTCCCGCAGGCTCAGGTCCGGATCGATCTCCGCGCCGAGTTCGTCGCTGCCGAACTCGCCGACGATCTCGGCGACGCTCGGGGTCGCCTGGTCGAGCAGGTCATCGGACAACCGGTAGCTGTCCATCATCGACAGCAGTGCGACCTCGTCGCCTGCCTCCTGTAGTTGCACCGCCATCTCCTGGGCGATCAGTCCGCCGAGCGACCAGCCCAGCAAGTGGTAGGGGCCGTCCGGCTGGATCCGCTTGATCTCGGCCACGTAGTGGCGCGCGGCCTCGCCGATCGTCGCGTGACCGTCCTGCCCCGCGACGTGCGGAGCCTGCAAGCCGTAGACCGGCCGGTCCGCCGGGAGGTGCGCGAGCAGACCCGAATAGCACCAGGCCAATCCGATCGCGGGATGCACGCAGAACAGCGGCGCGCGGCTGACCTCGGTGCTCGGCCGGATCGGCAGCACCGGCGCCAGCATCGCCGCCACCGCGGCACCCGAAGTCGCGTCCGCCCCGTCCAGCCGCGCCGCGATCGCCGCCGGCGTCGCGTCGCCGAACATCAATTGCACCGGCAGATCCAGGCCCGACTCCCTGACGTGTGCGACGACCTTCGTGGCCAGCAGCGAATTGCCGCCGAGTTCGAAGAAGCCATCGTCCACACCCACCGACTCCACACCGAGCACCTCTGCGAAGGCCGCGCACAGCGCCTCCTCCGTCGGGGTGGAGGGAGCGCGATAGCCCTCGCCCGCGGTGAACACCGGCTCCGGCAGTTTCGCGCGATCCAGCTTGCCCACCGGGCTCAGCGGCACCTCGTCGAGCAGCATGATCGACTGCGGCACCATGTAGTTCGGCACCAGCCCGGTCAGGTGCGCGGTCAACTCGGCCGCGGTGAGCGTCACTCCGTCGCGCGCCTTCACATACGACACCAGCGCGGTCGCGCCGGCCGGGGTGCGATGCCCGATGGTGGTCGAGAACGCCACCGCGCCGTGACGGGCGAGCGCGGCGTCGATCTCGCCGAGTTCGATGCGGAAGCCGCGGATCTTGACCTGGTGGTCGGTGCGGCCGACGTATTCGATCTCCGGTGCGGCATCGGGCGACGCCCCGTTCTCCCGCTGCCCGGCCCACCAGCGCACCAGATCGCCGGTGCGGTACATCCGCTCCCCTGGTTTGCCGAAGGGGTTGGCGACGAATCGCTGCGCGGTCAGTCCCGGGCGGTTCAGGTAGCCGCGGGCCAGTGCGTCACCGGCCAAGTGCAGTTCGCCGGTTACCCCGAGCGGAGCCGGATGCAACCGTGCGTCGAGGATCGCCGCGTTGACGCCACGGATGGGTCCGCCGATGGTGATCGGCGCACCGGGCGACATCGGCTGCGAGATGACGGTGACGATGGTGGTCTCCGTCGGGCCGTAGACGTTGTACAGGTTGCGGCCGGGCGCCCATCGGGTCACCAGGTCCGGCGGCAGCGCCTCGCCGCCGACCAGCACGTGCTGCAATTCGTGCAGACCCCGGGGGTCGACGGTGCCGAGGGCCGAAGTGGTGATGAACGCGTGGGTGATCCGCTCCGCGGCGAAGACCTGCCGCAGTTCGTCACCGCCGACCACGCCGCCGGGCGTGATCACCAGAGTCGCCGCGCCGCCGAGGGACAGCAGCAGATCCAGCATCGCCGCGTCGAAGCTCGGCGTGGCGAAGTGCAGCACCCGGCACCCCGGCTGGACGTCGAACCGGTGGGCGGTCTCGGCGGCGAAGTTCGACAGTCCGCCGTGCGTGACCATCACGCCCTTCGGCGTGCCGGTCGAGCCGGAGGTGTAGATCACGTACGCCGGGTTGTCGATCCGCAGCGGAGCGAGACGCTCGGTGTCGGTGACGGGCGCGTCCGAGGCGTCGAGCACCGAACCGCGGAACAGCGGATCGTCCAGCATGATCCATTCGGTGTCCTCGGGCAGCTCCCGGCGGTAATGCGCCAGCGTGATGCCCAGCGCCACACCGGAATCCGACAACATGTGCGCGATGCGCTGCTGCGGGTACAACGGGTCGACCGGCACGAACGCCGCTCCGGCCTTGGCCACCGCGAGCACCGTCGCCACGGACTCGATGGATCGCGGGATGCCCAGTGCGACCAGCGTTTCCGGGCCCACGCCGCGGTCGATCAGCACTCGCGCCAAGCGGTTGGTCCAGCGATCCAGCGCGTCGTAGGTCACCTCCGTACCGTCGGAGACCAGGGCGATCGCGGCGCGATCGACGCTCGCCGCCCGCTCGAACACCTCGGGGAAGGTGATCGGCCGGTCCGGTTTGCCGCCGCGCACCGGCGCCAGCCCGGTCCACTCGGCGGGGTCGAGCAGCTCCAGATCGCCCACCGCGGTGGTCGGGCTCGCGGCGATGGCGGCGAGCAAGCGAGCCAGGCGCTTGCCGAGCCGCTGCGCGGTCGGCTCGTCGAACAGATCCGTCGCGTAGTTCACCGCTACGGTGATGCCGGCCGGATCCCGCTGTGCGGTCTGCGTTTCGGTCAAGGTGAACTGGAGATCGAACTTGGCGATCCCGGTGTCGATGTCGGCGGCCTCGACGCGCAGCCCCGGCAGTTCCAGCCCGCCGACCGGCTCGTTGCGAACCGAGAGCATCACCTGGAACATCGGATGGTGCGCCTGGGACCTGGCCGGGTTGAGCACCTCCACGAGCCGCTCGAACGGCAGGTCCGCGTGCGCGAAGGCGTCCAGGTCCGTTTCGCGCACCGCGTGCAGCAGGTCCGTGAACCGGGCGCCGGGGTCGATCCGCGTGCGCAGCACGAGCGTGTTGACGAACATGCCGATCAGCCGGTCCAGCGCGGGATGGCCGCGCCCCGCGATCGGGGTGCCGACGGTGATGTCGTCGGTGGCGGTCATCCGGTGCAGCAGCACGGCGAGCGCGGCGTGCAGGACCATGAACAGGCTGACGTTGTTGCTGCCCGCGATCCTCTGCAGCTCACGATGTGTGACGGGATCCACCGTGCATTCCACGGTGCCGCCCCGGTAGGACGGGGTGGGCGGACGCGGCCGGTCGGCGGGCACGGTGAGCAGCTCCGGGATGCCGTCCAGGGCCTGCCGCCAGTACTCCAGCTGCCCGTTCACCGCCGAGTCCGGGTCGTCCTCGCTACCGAGCACCTCCTGTTGCCACAGCGTGTAGTCGGCGTACTGGACCTCCGGCTCCGCCCAGCCCGGCGCCTCGCCCGCGCAGGCCGCGCGGTAGGCGACGGCGACGTCGGCGGCCATCGGCTCGAGTGACCAGCCGTCCATCGCGATGTGGTGCGCGACCACGACGAGCACGTGCTCGGCGGGCTCGTCCGCGCCGGTCGGCACCGCGATCAGCGCCGCACGGATCGGCACATCGGTGGCCAGATCGAAGCCCGGTGCGGCGAAACGACGGACGGCGGCCTCGATCTCGTCCGGGTGCGCTGTCACCCGGGTCAGCGGGATCGTGGCCTCGGCCGGGTCGAGCACGACCTGCGCGGGCGCGCCGTCGGTCTCCGGGAACACCGTGCGCAGGGTTTCGTGCCTGGCCTGCACCTCGTGCAGCGCGGAAACCAGCGCGCCGACGTTCAGGTGGCCGGTCATGCGGAGCACGAGCGGGACGTTGTAGGCGCCCGCCGAGTGCCCGGCGCTCGGCCCGCCACCGGCGTTGAAGCGGTTGAGGAACCACAGCCGCCGCTGGGCGGCCGACAGCGGGATGCGTTCGGGACGCTCCCGGCGCACCAGAGCCGGGCGATCCGCGTCGGACCCGGCGCCCGCTGCCAGCAGCTCGGCCAGTCCGGCGACCGTCGGCGTGGCGAACACGGTCCGCACGGCGAGCCGCACGTTCGTCGCCGCGGCCAGCCGGGCGACGAGCTGGGTCGCCAGCAACGAGTTCCCGCCGATGTCGAAGAAGCTGTCGTCGGCGCGCACGTCGTCGGCCCCGATCAGCTCACCCATCACCGCGGCGACCAAGCGCTCGGCGTCGGTTCCGGGCTCGCGACCGGTCGAATCGCCCGTGAACCGCGGTTCGGGCAGCGCGTCGACGTCCAGCTTGCCGACCGGAGTCAGCGGGATGGTGTCCAGCGCGGTGATGCCTGCGGGCACCATGTGCGTGGGCAACCGGCGCGCGACGAAAGCGCGCAGCGCTTCGGTGTCCACTCCGGCCGCGCGGTCGGCGGGCTGGACGAAGGCGACGATACGGTCGGCTCCCGCGATGCGGCGCACCTCGGTGTGCGCGAATCGCACCGACGGATGTTCGCCCAAGGCGCCGGTGATCTCGCCGAGCTCGACGCGGAAACCGCGCAACTTCACCTGATGGTCGCTGCGGCCGAGGTAGACCAACTCCCCAGAAGCGTTCCAGCGCACCACGTCACCGGTCCGGTACATCCTGGCCCCCGCCGGGCCGTACGGATCGGCCACGAAACGTGTTGCGGTGAGCCCGAACCGGTTGAAATATCCGCGCGCGACCCCGGGCCCCGCGAGGTACAACTCGCCGGGGACGCCGACCGGCACGGGACGCAGCCGCTCGTCGAGCACCAACCCCTGGGCGCCCCGCACGAGGGTGCCGATGGTGATCGGATCACCGGCGCGCAGCGGACCGGAGATCGTGATCACCACCGTGGTCTCGGTGGGTCCGTACACATCGCACATCATCCGTCCCGGCGCCCAGCGTGCGACCAGATCCGGCGCCACGGCCTCACCGCCGACCATGAGGGCGCGCATGTGCGGCAGCGGCCAGCGCTCGCGGTCGATCGTGGCCAGCGCGGCCGGCGTCATGAAGCCGTGCGAGACCCGCTCGCGTTCCATCAGGGCGGCCAACTCGTCGCCGCCGTAGATGTCGGTCGGGCAGATCACCATCGCCGCGCCCGCTCCCAGCGCGATCAACAGATCCAGGATCGCCGCGTCGAAGCTCGGCGTCGCGAAGTGCAAGGTGCGGGAATGCTCCTGGACACCGATGCGGTCGCGGATCTCGTCGGCCAGGTTGGACAGACCGCTGTGGGTCACCGCGACGCCCTTGGGCGTGCCGGTCGATCCGGAGGTGTAGACCAGATAGGCCAGATCCGCCACCTGGACGGTGCGCGAACGCTCGTGGTCGTGGATCGGCGCGTCGTCGTGGCCGTCGAGTTCGGCGGCGAACTCCGGACGGTCCAGCAGCAGCCACTCGGTGCCGCGGCCTTCCGGGGCGCCCGCGTGCAGCTTCTCCACGTGCGCGGTGATCGTCACACCGGTCGTGCAGCCGGAATCGGCGAGCATGTGCCGGATGCGGTCGGCGGGGTACTTCGGGTCGATGGGCACGAACGCCGCGCCGGACTTGGCGGCCGCCAGCAACGCCACCACCGAGTCGATCGAGCGGGTGAGCCCGAGCGCCACCCGGGTTCCCGGGCCGAGTCCACGCGCGATCAGCGCGCGCGCCAGGCGATTGGAGCGCCGGTCGAGTTCGGCGTAGGTCAATGACGTCGTGCCCGCGCACAGCGCGGTGTGCTGCGGATACCGCTGTGCGGTGGCGGTGAAGTACGCGGCCAGCGTGCACGGCGGTGCCGCTCGGCCGCCCCGCGCCGGGGCGAGGGTACGGCGCTCGTGATCGGTGCGCGCGTCGACGTCCCGGATCAGCACGCGCGGGTCGCCGGTGACGGCGGTGAGCACGCGCAAGAACCGGTCCGCCAGCGTCTCGATCGTCATCGCGTCGAAAAGCTCGGCGGCATAGACGAATTCGAACACTCCTTCCGCCGCGTCCGCGGCGGATCCGGGCGCGCCCGTGTCGTTCGCAACGCGCAATTCCAGGTCGAACTTCGCCAGCGCGATGTCCAGTGCCTCCGCGCGCAGGGCGAGGCAGGGCAGTTCCAGTGCGGGCACCGGGGTGTCCTGGACGCTCAGCGCCACCTGGAACAGGGGGTGCCTGCCCGAAGTACGCGCCTCGGCGCCCAGTTCGTCCACGATGCGCTCGAACGGGATGTCGGCGTGCGCCATCGCGGACAACTCGGCGTCCCGGTCGGCGCGCAGCAGGTCGGTGAAGTCGCGGTCGGGGTCGACGTCGGAGCGCAGCACGAGCGTGTTCACGAACATGCCCACCAGTCCGTCGAGCTTGGTATCGGTACGTCCGGCCACCGGCGTGCCGATCACGATGTCGCGCCCACCCGTGACGCAGCGCAACAGCACCGCGAACGCCGAACGCAGCACCATGAACTTGCTGACGCCCTGCTCGCGTGCCAGCGCGGAGAGCCCGTGCCGCACTCGCTCCGGCACCGTGAAACGCACCGTCCCGGCTTCTTGCGTCGGCTCCACGGGACGCGGCCGGTCATAGGGCAGCGGAAGCTGGTCGGGAATGTCCGCCAGCGCGGTGCGCCAGTACTCCAGCTGGGTCGCCGCCGCGCTGCCCGGATCGTCCTCTTCGCCGAGGCAGGCACGCTGCCAGAGCCCGAAGTCGGCGTACTGCACCGGCAGCGGCGTCCACGCCGGCGCGACGCCCTCGTGCCGCGCCGCATAGGCCGCGGCCAGATCCCTGGTGAGTGGACCGAGCGACCAGCCGTCGGCGGCGATGTGGTGCACCACCACGCCGAGCAGGTAACGCCCGGGCGCGGTGCGAAGCAGCGACAGACGTAGGGGCACCTGCGTGGTGAGATCGAAACCGCTGTGCGCCAGATTTTCCAGCGCGGCTTTCGCGCCGGAGTCGTCGATGTCGGTGACCACCACCTCTGGCACCGCACGCTCGACCGGGAGCACCACTTGCTGTGCGCCTTGGGCGTCCTCCGGGAAGACGGTGCGCAGCACCTCGTGCCGCCGCACCACGTCACCGAGCGCTTCGCGCAGCGCGGGGACGTCCAGATCGCCGGCGACGTGGATCACGAAAGCGATGTTGTAGGCGCTCGATTCGGGCGCGAATCGGTTGAGGAACCACAAACGCTGCTGCGGCAGCGACAATGGAATACGCCCTGGACGCGGCGTCTGCACCGCCAGCGCCGGCCGCTGCGTCCGGGGCGCTCGGTCCAGTTGCTCGGCGACACCGGCGACGGTGGGCGTCTCGAAGATCGATCGCACCGGCAGCTCCACACCGAACTCGGCGTGCAACGCGGCAGCGAGCCGGGTGGCCAGCAGGGAGTTGCCGCCGAGATCGAAGAAGCTGTCCTCGGCGCCGACGACCGGGCGTCCGAGCACTCCGCCGAACACCCCCGCCACGCCCAGCTCCAGCGCGGTGCTCGGCGGGCGAGAAGCACCCGCAGTCCCGAACTCCGGCTCCGGTAGAGCTTTTCGATCCAGCTTGCCCGCGGGCGTGACCGGGATCTTGTCGAGCACCGCCACCGACGCGGGGATCATGTAGCCGGGCAGCCGCCCACGGGCGGTCTCCAGCACGGCCCGCGCCTCGATCGGCCGGTCGGCCGTGACGTACGACGCCAGCCGCACCTGACCGTGCTCGTCGGTGTGCACCACGGTGTGCGCGAACCGGACGCCGGGATGCAGCCGCAGCACGTTGTCGATCTCGCGCAGTTCGATGCGGAAACCGCGGATCTTGATCTGGTCGTCCGCGCGGCCGAGGAACCGCAGCTGTCCGGACCGCTCCACGACGACCAGATCGCCGGTGCGGTACATCCGCTCGCCGCGCCGGCCGTGCGGGTTGGCCACGAACCGCTGCGCGGTCAGGCCGAAGCGTCCGTGGTAGCCGCGAGCGACGCCCGGACCCGACACGTACAGCTCGCCCGGTGTGCCCGGCGGGACCGGATGTAAACGATTGTCCAGCACGAACAATCGCATGCCGCGCACGGGAGAACCGAGCGGCACCGGACGCCCCGGCTCCATCGGTCCGCTCGCGGTCGCCGCGACGGTGGCCTCGGAGGGGCCGTACATGTTGTGCATGCGATGCCCGCTCGTCCAGGTCTCGACAAGTTCCTCCGAGCAGGCGTCACCGCCGACGATCACCGTCTCCAGCTCATCGAGGCCCTCGTTCGGCACGGTGGCCAGCGCGGCGGGAGTGACGAAGGCGTGGGTGACCCGCTCCTCGCGCAGCAGTGCGGCCAGTTCGGCGCCGCCGTACGTGCCCGCTGGGGCGATGACCATCGTGGCGCCCGCGGCGAAGCCGAGCAGCATCTCCAGCACCGACGCGTCGAAGCTGGGTGAGGAGAAGTGCAGCGTCCGCGCCGCGTCCGAGATGCCGAACAGGTAGTTCTGCTCGCCGGCGAGGGACGCGATGCCCGCGTGGGTCACGACGACCGCCTTCGGCGTGCCGGTGGACCCGGAAGTGTAGATGAGGTAGGCCGGGTGACTCACCCGCATCGGATGGTGCCGATCGTCGTCGGTGATCGGTTCCGCCGAGTGCTCGGCGAGTTCGGCGCCCAGCTCGGCGGAGCCGAGCACCAGCCAGTCGACCTCGGCCCTGCGATGCTTTCCCCGCGCCGCGGGCCAGGCGGGCATCGCGGCCGACGATTCGGGATCGGTCAGACCGAGCATCGCCCCGGAGTCACCGATCATGTGGGCGATGCGCTCACCGGGGTAGTTCGGGTCGATCGGCACATAGGCGGCGCCGGTTTTGGCGACAGCCCACACCGCGGTGATCGCGTCCAGACCGCGCGGCAGCGCGATCGCGACGACCGTCTCGGGTCCGGCGCCGTGCTCGATCAGGATGCGCGCCAACCGGTTCGAGCGCTCGTCGAGTTCGCGGTACGTGGTGTCCGTGCCCAGGTAGCGGACCGCCACCGCGTCCGGCAGCCGGCGCGCGGTGGCGGTCAGCAAGGTGGCCAAGGTGATCGAGGGCTCGGCGGGCGCACCCCCGATGGGCACCAGGTTCTCGGTTTCCCTGCGGTCCAGGATCGGCAGGTCGCCCACCGGCAGTTCGGGGGCGGCCACGCCGCCTGCCAGCACGGCGATGAACCTGCGGGCGAACGACTGCACGGTATCTCGATCGAAAACGTCTGTCGTATAGCCGAATTCGGCAGAGAGCGGCCCGTCGCCCGAGTCGTCGTGGACGACCAGCTGCAGATCGAACTTCGCGACGTCCGAGGCGATGGGCAGCACCTCCGCGCGGACACCGGGCAGATCGATCCGCAGGTCGGGAGCGTGGTCATAGGACAGCATCACCTGGAACAGCGGGTGCCGCGACGGGGAACGCTCCGGGTTGACCACCTCGACCAGCCGCTCGAACGGCACGTCGGCGTTGGCGAAGGCGTTGAGATCGGTCTCGCGCACCACGTCCAGCATCCGGTCGAACCCGGCGCCCGGGTCGACCGCGGTACGCAGAACGAGGGTGTTGACGAACATGCCGACCAGATCGTCGAGCGCCGGATCGGAACGGCCCGCGATCGGGGTGCCGATCGCGATGTCACCGCTCGCGCACAGCCGCGACAGCAGCGTCGCCAGCGCCGCGTGCAGCACCATGAACATGCTCACGCCCCGGCTGGCCGCGAGTTCGATGGCGGCGCGGCGGATCTCGGCCGGGATGGTGAACTCGACCCGGCCGCCGACGGTCGACCTGCGCAGCGGGCGCGGGCGGTCCAGCGGCAGATCGAGCTGTTCGGGCAGTCCGCCCAGTGCCTTGTGCCAGTGGGTGAGCTGACGGCTGAGCGCGCTGGCCGGATCGGACTCGTCGCCGAGCAGTTCACGCTGCCAGAGCGCGAAGTCGGCATACTGCACCGGCAGCTGCGTCCACTGCGGCGCGACACCGTTCGCGCGCGCGGCCACCGCCGTCATGAGGTCCTTGGCCAGCGGTGCGATGGACCAGCCGTCACCGCAGATGTGGTGCAGCACGATGAGGAAGACGTGCCGCTGCGGGCCGGTGCGGTAGAGCGCCACCCGGATCGGGGCCTGGCTGCGCAGATCGAAGCCGTAGCCGGCGTATTCGGTCGCCAGCTCGGCCACCTCGGCGTCGGTGACATCGATCGGGTCGAGCGTCAACGGGATCGCCCCCGCCGGGTGGATCAGCTGGTAGGGCCCCTCCGGCGCCTCGGGAAAGGTGGTGCGCAAGCTCTCGTGCCGTTCGATGACGTCCACCAGGCCCGCACGCAACGCGGCCACGTCCAGCGGTCCTTCCACCGCCACCGCCAGCGGCATGTTGTACGCGGCAGCATGCTCGGAGAACCGGTTCAGGATCCACAACCGCTGCTGCGCCTGCGACAGCGGAATCCGCTCCGGCCGCTCGGCCGGCGCCAGGCGCGGCGAGGAGACGTCGGTGGTCTGCATGGCGAAACGCCGGGTGAGCGCCTCGATCGTCGATGCCTCGAACAGATCCCGGATGGTCAGTGCGGTACCCAGCGCGGCGTTGATCCGGGACACCGCCCGTGCGGCGATGAGCGAGTTGCCGCCCAGGTCGAAGAAGCTGTCCTCGATGCCGACCTCGGTGTCGAGCACCTCGGCGAAGATGCCGGCGAGCACTCGCTCCACCTCGGTGCGCGGTTCGGCGATCGGCCCGATCGAACGCGTCCCCGGCACGGGAGCGGGCAGCGCCTTGCGGTCGATCTTGCCGTTGGCGCTCAGCGGCAGCTCGTCGAGTTCCATCACTGTGGAGGGCACCATGTAGCCCGGCAACGTGTGACGCAGCGCGGTCAGCAGCGCCGCCGTGTCCAGGCGGGCCTCGTCGTCCTCCTGCTTCGCCGCGACCACGTAGGCGACCAGTTCGTCACCGGTGCGTCCGGTGTGCGCCACGCACACCGCGCGAGCCACCCTCGGGTCGTCGAGCAGAGCGGCCTCGACCTCGCCCAGTTCGATGCGCAAACCACGAATCTTGACCTGGAAGTCGCTGCGGCCCAGATACTCCAGAACACCCGGCTCGGCGCCGGAACGGCCGATCTGCCAGCGCGCCAAGTCACCGGTGCGATACATCCGCGCACCCGGAGTGAAGGGGTTGGCGACGAACCGGTCGGCAGTCAGCCGCGGCTGTCTTAGATAGCCGCGGGCCAGTTGGATCCCGGCCAGGTACAGTTCCCCGACCACGCCGGGCGGGACGGGCTGCAGCCGATCGTCCAGCACGTAGGTCTCGGTGTTCCACACCGGCGAACCGATCGGCACGGCGCTCGCGTCGGGCGGGCACGCCCAGTAGGTGACGTCGACGGCGGCCTCGGTGGGGCCGTACAGGTTGTGCAGTTCGGCGGCGGGTAACGCCGCGTAGAACTCTCGCACGGCGGCCGCGGGCAGCGCCTCACCGCTGCAGAACACCCGGTGCAGGCAGGCGCAGCCGTGCAGATCGGCCTCGGTGACGAACACCGATAGCATGGACGGCACGAAATGCGCAGTGGTGATGCCCTTTTCGGCGATGACCCGGGCGAGGTACGCCGGGTCGCGGTGTCCGTCGGGGGCGGCGATCACCAAGCGCGCGCCGATCTGCAAGGGCCAGAAGAACTCCCACACCGAAACGTCGAAGGTGGCCGGTGTCTTCTGCAGCACCGCGTCGTCGCCGCCGAGCGGATACTCGTGCTGCATCCAGCGCAGGCGGTTGACGATGGCCGCGTGCGTCACGCCGACACCCTTGGGCTTCCCGGTGGATCCCGAGGTGAAGATGACGTAAGCGAGGTGGTCGGGGCGCAGCGCGCACCGGCGGTCGGCGTCGGTGACCGGACCGGCGTCGAAGCCGGAGACCTCCGCGGTGTCGATGTCCAGCCGGGCGACCGTCGCGGGCAGCTCCACGTCGTCGCGGCTCGTCGTGAGCACGCACAGCGGTTCGGCTTGGCGCACGATCTGCCTGATCCGTTCGGCCGGATGCTCGGTGTCCAGCGGCAGGTACGCCGCTCCCGCTTTGACGATCGCGTACATGCCGACCACCAGGTCGAGACTGCGGCGCAGGCACAGCCCGACCGTGGTGTCGGGTCCGGCGCCGCGCGCGATGAGCAGCCGGGCCAGCCGGTTGGCGCGGGCGTCGAGTTCGGCGTAGGTCAGCGCCTCGTCACCGAACTCCAGTGCGATCGCCTCCGGGCCTGCCGCGACACGCTCGGCGAAAAGGCTCGCGAGCGTGCCTTCCTGCCGGGGCGCCTCGGTGGCGTTCCACCCGTGCAGCACCTGCTCCCGTTCGGTGTGGGTGATCGCGCCCAACGACTCGGCGGGCAGGCTCGGATCCGCGGCCAGGAACCGGCCGAGGAAGTCGAGATAGCGCGCATGGTGCACGTTCACCTCGGCCTCGCCGTAGAGGCGGGGGTTGGCTTCGAAGTCGACGTGCAAGCGGCCGCCCACGCCGTTGTAGACGTTGACCGAGAGATCTTCCACCGGGCCGGTGGCCAGCACGTGCATGGAGCCGACCAAGCTGCCGAAATGCAGCTCGTTGTGGAACAACATCAGGTTGACCATCGGACCGAAGAATCCGCGGGCGTCGCGCGAGTAGCCGCTGTCACGCCGGATGTCGTCGTGCCGGTAGCGCTGGTGTCGCAGTGCGCCGGTGATTTGCAGCTCGGCCGCCTTCACCAGGTCGCCGATCGTGGTCGCCTCGTCGAATCGCAGCCGAATCGGCACGACGTTGGAGATCACGCCCGCCGAGCGGCGCAGCGACACCGTGGTGCGCGCCGAGACCGGCAGGCTCAGCACCACGTCCGCGTTGCCCGTCACCGATCGCACGTAGGCGGCCAGCGCCGCGACGAACACCGCCGAGTCGGTGGTGTTCCACGCGCTGGTCGCCGCGTCGATCGCGGCATGGCGCTCGTCGTCCAGCACCGCGGTGGCCAGCCTGCGGCCCGCGTCGTGGTCGGCGGCGCCGAGCCGGGTGCCGCCGAGGCTCACCGGCTCGCCGACACCGGACAGCTGCCCGAGCCAGTACTCGCGATCGTTCTGGAAACGGCCGGATTGGTGGTAGCGCGCCTCGTCGGCGTAGATCTCGGCCAGGGCCGTCGCCCGCGAGGCGACCGGTTCCGTCCGATTCTCCAGCGCGGTGTAGATCTCGGCGGTGCGGGTAAGCGCATTCATCGCGCCGTAGCCGTCGATGACGATGTGGTGGGCGAACGAATACCAGATGTAGTCGGAGTCCCCGATCCGCAACACCGCGTTGGAGGTCAACGGGTCGCGTTCCAGATCGATCGGCGAACTGGTGTGCTCATGCATCCAGCGCAGCGCCGCGGCGTACGGATCGGCCTCGCCGCGCAGGTCGATGCGAACCCATCCCGGGCGGTGCACCGGATCCACGATCTGATACGGAGTGCCATCCAGTTCCATCAAGCGAACTTGCCCCACCTGGGTCTCGGCCCCGAAACGCTCGATCGCGTACAGCAGCCGTCCCTCGTCCAGGTCCCCGTGTATCTCGACGTACTGGGAGATCGTCAACGGCACGTCGGGCCGAATGCGCTGCGCGTACCAGAGAGCGGTCTGTGCGGGTGACAGCGCAAACGGTTGAGCCGAGAATTCGCCGGATGAACATTGGTCGACGCGATCCGTGGCCAATGAACTCATCAATCACTCCGTTCTGCCGCTGTTGACGCAACTCCCCGAGCACCGTCCCAGCAAGCGCACGCGCCTGCCGGAGGACGTGATCCACGCCCTATGATTCGGAGCATCGCTTCAGCCGGATTGCCGACGTATTGGATTTGTTTCACATCCAACGTCCTTGGCAGAAGGCCACTTTGGTTGGTTACATTTCCGCAAACATTGCGACTCAACTAGGTCGAGCTGAACCAAAACGGGTCCTGACCAGACTTTTCGATGGTACTCCGACGACCGATTTCATTGCCAGGCGAACAAAGCGCAACTCAATTCCGTACCATTACTTTCGGGCCGATGGGGGACGGAACAAACCTGACGTTCGGTTATCGGCGGCCCGACGGAGAGTGTTACCGACTGCCGGCAGTGCGCCGAGCGGTTCGCAAATCTTCGCGCACGGAGCGCCGCCGGAAGATGGCCGCCAGCGCCGCCGAAGCTGTCACGATAACGAAAACCCGCTCCGGTGCAGGGCCTATTCGCGTTGCGAGCGTGCTGTCCGTGCGCAACGGCAGCTCGTCGACCAGGGCGGCGGGCACGAATAACGAGGTTTCCTGCCGCACGCTGCCGTCGGCGGCGATAATGGCGCTGACACCCGACGTGGCCGCGACGACCAGGGCCCTGCCGTGCTCGACAGCACGGATGCGGGACATGGCCAGCTGCTGATAGGTCATCTCGCTGTCGCCGAAGGTGGCGTTGTTCGTCGGCACGGTGAGCAGCTGGGCACCGGCCCGCATCGCGTCTTCGAACGCCCGGTCGAAGGCGACCTCATAGCACGTCGCGACGCCGATGTCGATACCCGCCGCACGCACCACACCGTCACCATTTCCCGGCACGAAATACCCCGCACGATCGGCGTATTCGGAGAAACGACGGAAGAAGCCGCGCATCGGCAGGTACTCTCCGAAAGGCTGGATGATCTTCTTGTCGTGCCGCTCACCGGGGCCGCCCGCGCCGTTCCACACCATCACCGAGTTGGTCGTGGTCCGATCCGAGTTGATCAGCACGGCACCGACCAGGATGGGTGCGCCGATCCGCTCGGAGGCCGCGGTGATCAGGGCGGCCGCGTCGGCGTTGCGCAACGGGTCGATATCCGAGGAGTTCTCCGGCCAGATCACCACATCGGGGCGCGGCGCGCGGCCCGCCGCCACCTCGTCCGCCAGCTCTTCGGTGCGCCGGACGTGGTTGTCCAGCACGGCACGCCGTTGCTCGTTGAAATCCAGCCCGAGACGCGGCACGCTGCCCTGGATCGCCGCGACCGTGACCATCCTGTCGCCCTCGTCCGGATCCGGCAGCGCGGACCGGAGCAGCAGGCCGGAGAGCGGCATGACGAGCACGGCGAAAGCCGCAGCGGCGTACCCGAGTCGGGTCACGGGGATGTGTCGGCGCACCGGTGTCGCGGTAGTGCCGCCGGTCTCGGCATCGGCGGTGCGGCGCCCGTCACCGGCGGGACGCGCCGACCACAGCAAGGACGCGAATGCCGCCGCGCCGGTTCCGGTCAGCGCGACCGCGAACCCGACGAGCGGGGCGCCACCGACCGCGGCCAGCGAAAGGAACCAGCCGTCGGCCTGGCCGAAGGCCAAACGGCCCCACGGGAAACCGCCGAACGGGAAACTCGACCTGCCCCACTCGGCCGTGGTCCAGGCCAAGGCCACCCAGAGGGGCCAGCCGGGCAACGTGCCGACGAGCCGGGCGAGCAGGCCGAAGACGCCCAGGTACAGCGCGCAGACGGTGGACAGCGCCAGCCACGGCAGTGGACCGACGTAAATGCCCGTCCACGGCAGGAGCGGAACGAAAAACCCGAGTCCGGCCAGGAATCCGTATCCGAAACCCGCCCGCAGCCGGCCGCCGCCACGTACGGTGAGGGTCAGTATCGCGATGCCGACCGGGGCGAGAAACCACCACGGCCGCGGCGGGAAGCTACCGAACAACAGCAGGCCCGCGAAGATCGCCGCGACCGAACGCG
This sequence comes from Nocardia sp. CY41, assembly GCF_009829325.1. Classification (GTDB taxonomy): domain Bacteria; phylum Actinomycetota; class Actinomycetes; order Mycobacteriales; family Mycobacteriaceae; genus Nocardia. The sequence continues at coordinate 200,187 of NZ_VUOS01000019.1, read as the reverse complement.
CCGCCACTTGGTGCCTACGAAGCACTTCGGACACCTGCCGCACCGATCCGAGCACTCGTTCTCGCGCCATCACTCGGCCACTGTCCGCCATCGGGCCGGCGATCGCCAGTCCGCCGCTGACGGCACCCACGCTGGTCCGCACGAGGTGGACCGGCGTAAACCACCCGGGGCCCGTCGATCGGCGGAACCCGGCCGACCCCAAGTCGTGACGTTCGTCACACTCGATATCGTCGCCGTCATGCTCTGCGGGCGCGCACAGACCTGGACGCGCCGGCGGTGTCGCGTCGGCCGCGCGGTAGCGATTGCACGCCCCACAACGGATTCGGTGGAGGAGCAATGCAGAAAATCGCGGGCCACCACCGAGCCGGAGTCACGAGGCGTCCACCTGGTAATCGCCGCAGGCCACCGGATCGTTAACCGCCGTTGCTTCGGAGTCGGCGCCCCGACCGCCCCACGGCAGGCAGAACCCCGATTTCCGGCGGGAACCAGTGAGCCGGCAGTCTGCGGTCGCGCCAGGTCGACAACCCGTTCGGCCGCGGGATGTCGCCGACTCACCGCTCGGCACGAGACGAACTCACGGCGCATCGGAAGCCACTCGGCGACCGGCGAAAATCCGGCTTCTACCTGCGCGATCACCTCGCGCCGCGGCAGCTTCGTCCGATTTGCCGTGCGTGTTCGCCCGGAGACCCCCTCCGATCGGCCCACCTGACGCTCACGACTCCCGCTCCAGCATCCCCGGCTGACACTCAGTGCCACATCGCACCCGCCTTCAGTGCGGTACCGCCTGCTCGGCGTCGTAGCACACGCCGAGCGCAAGAGGCTCCGCCGATGCGCTTGGACCGTAATCGTCTTCACGGAAAGGGCGGTGACAGCCACGGATGGACCCATGCGGGTCAGGCGCCACGACGCCGACCTGCCACCCGCTGGTCGCCACCGCGCAGTGCCGAGCGGATCGACGGGCCGGCCGCATACTCGGCACTCGGCGTCCGCTGCGACGCTACCGTGTCCGAATTCCCGCGCTCGGCAACGGCGCGGAAGAAACTTGGTTACCGACTCGGAGCGGCTGCCGCCCACACCGTGCACTCCCTCTTCCGGCGCACGCTCCGTCCCGGATGCCGGTCGAGTGCCGAGCGTAGGCCGAGAAGCTCGGCTGCGCGGGTCGGCCGAGCTGCGGTCGGCGGCGCCGGCGCGATATACGCAGGTCCGGCCGGGCCGCCCGTGGCGGCGCACGGAAGTGCCGGACACGGAACGGTCGGGAGCCACCGTAGGCTCCGCGATCGTCCGCTCATTTCGCATAGATCGTCACCCCGCGGTGGACGGTACGCAGGCACGTGGGCAGCGGCGCGCAGGCATCCAATGCGGGCAGCCCAGGCACGCGCGAGCGCGGGTCGGTGGACCAGCGCTGCACCGAATCCGCGGCCGCGGTGACGACGAGTTCGCCGGCATCCCAGATCGCGTACGAGGCGGGCGCTCCGGGCACCAGGGTGCCCGCGACTCCGTCGCGGACGCCCCCGGCGCGCCAGGCGCCGCGTGTGGCCGCGGCGAAGGCGGCGCGCGGGGACAGGCCGTGGCCGGGTGTGCGGTGGTTGGCCGCGGCACGTACCGCCGCCCACGGATCCAGCGCCGTGACCGGGGCGTCGGAGCCGATCGCGAGGGCGACGCCCGCGGAGGCCATGGCGGCGAACGGGTTCAGCGTCGCGGCGCGCTCGGCGCCGAGCCGCGCGACGTACATGCCGTCCGATCCCCCCCACGTGGCGTCGAATCCCGGCTGCACACTGGCGATCACACCCCAGCGCGCGAGACGTGCGATGTGCTCGCCGTCGAGCAATTCGGCGTGCTCGACGCGATGCCCGAGCGCCGCGATCGCGGGACCACCCAGTTCGGCGGCCACCCGTTCGACACCGGCGACGACGGCGTCCATGGCGGCGTCGCCGATCACGTGGAATCCGGCCTGGATACCGGCGACGGTGCAGGCCCGGACGTGGTCGCTGATCGCGTCGGCATCGAGATAGCTTCGCCCGCAACCTGATTCGTCGGCATAGGGGGCGCGTAGCCACGCCGTGTGCGATCCGAACGACCCGTCCACGAACAAATCGCCGCCGAGGGCGTGCACGCCGAGGTCACCGATGAGGGCGCGGGCCTGCTCGGCGCTGCGCACCGCCTCGCCCCAGTAGGCCCGCACCTGGACCCCGTGCTCGAACTCGAGCAGTTCACGGACGTCGTCGCGGCCCGCGATCTCCGGGCCCGCGCATTCGTGGACCGCCACGACCCCGTGCGCGGCAGCGTGGTCGAGTGCCGCGGCACGCGCTCGATCCCGTTGTGCCCGTGACAGACTCGCCAGCGCGGCGGTGCGCACCACGTGGTGGGCGGCGGCCCGCACCGGCTCGCCGCGGGTGAATCCGTCGGCCACCGCAAACTCGGGCAGTCCGTCCAGCAGCGCCGAGGACGCCACCGCCGAATGCGCGTCCACCCGCGAGAGGTAGACGTGCCTGCCCGCACCGGCCGCCGCGTCGATCTCCTCGACCGTGGGCGGCCTGCCCTCCGGCCAGGTTGTCTCGTCCCAGCCGTCGCCCAGCACCACCCCCTCCGGGTGCGCCCGGGCGAACTCCCGCAGCAGCCGCAGGCAGTGCTCGAGCGACCGGGCGGTGGAGAGATCGAGCCCGGTCAGCTTCAGGCCCAAGGCGGTGACGTGCACGTGCGGATCGACGAACGCCGGCGCGACGAAGGCGCCGTCGAGGTCGATGACCTCGGCGTCCGGATGCAGCGCGCGACCTGGTTGCTCGGCGCCCAGCCAGACGACGGTCCCGTCGCTCACCGCCATCGCCGTGGCGTCGGGCGAACTGGCACTGTAGAAACGACCGCCGATCAGCAACTGGGTACTCACGAGGCACCAGTCTGCCGTATGGCCGTTCCGGCGGTTTCGGTCAGCCGTTCAGCACGGGGTGACGCGCCAGATCCTCCGGCTGCGCCAGCACCGCCATTACCTCCGCGTACTCCGGCGGCGGCGCACCTCCGGCACGCCCGGCCGCCGGGGGCAGGCACCCCGCCTCCACGGCGATCAGCTCCAGCCGCAGCGCCGCGGCCGCGAATCCGGAAATCGACTGTCCCGCAGCCGCCGCCGCTCGTTTCACCGCGGCGGCCAGCTCCTCGCTCACCGTCACGGTGAGTTGCTCGGTGGCCATCGCGCCACGATAGCCCCTCGCGACGCCACACGGAACCGGGTGCGCCGACTTCGCCGTCAGGGCGCGCTGATCGCGCGGCGCGCGGTGCTCTGGCCGTCGTCGTACCACTGCCCCACCACGACGCCGTCGACCACTTCACCGCCGTCGACGACCACGCCACGGTAGGGAGCCGTCGCGACGAGCCTGCGGAAGCGCCGTGCGGCGAACGCCGTGACCAGGGGCCGTACCAGCAACCGCGTCGGCGGCAGCAGCAGGAGCAGGCCGAACACCGACGTGACCAGGCCGGGTACGAACATCAGCACCCCGCCCGCCGCGACCAGGGCGCCGTCGGCCACGGCGGTCCCTGGAGCCACTTCCCCGCGCGCGGCCCGGCGGAACTGCTCGAACACACGCCGCCCCTGCGAGCCGACCAGCAGCATGCCCGCGGCCGACCCGGCGATGAGCAGCAGGATGGTCGGCAGCACGCCGATCAGCTGACCGACCGCGACCAGCGCGGTGACTTCGACGACGACGTACAACACGAACAACAAGGCGGGCATGGCGATCCTTTCGGACGATCTACTCGGTCAACGTGCCGCACCGGGGTTTTGCTCCCCGATTCGCCTGATAGGTCGCTGAGATCCGTCTCGCCTCAGCCGCCGGGACGCACCAATCCGGTCTCGTAGGCCAGCACGACCGCTTGAACGCGGTCGCGCAGACCGAGTTTGGTGAGCACCCGGCCCACGTGCGTCTTGACCGTGGCCTCCGACAGGTACAACTGTTCGGCGATCTCGGCGTTGGAGCGTCCGGCGGCGATCTGCTCGAGCACTTCGCGCTCGCGGGCGGTGAGTACGTCGAGCACGCCCGGGTCGCGGGTACGCGCCGGGTTCTCCGCGATGAGCCGGTCCAGCAGACGCTTGGTGACCTTCGGCGAGACCACGGCGTCACCGGCGGCGACGCTGCGGATGGCCGAGACGAGATCCTCGGGCGGAGTGTCCTTCAGCAGGAATCCGCTGGCTCCGGCGCGCAGCGCGCCGAGCGCGTGCTCGTCGAGGTCGAAGGTCGTCATGACCAGCACCCGGCTGCCGTGCCCTGCCTCCACGATCCGAGTGGTGGCGACGACCCCGTCCACCACGGGCATCCGCACGTCCATCAGCACAACGTCGGGTCGCAGTTCGGCCGCGGCGGCGACCGCGGCGGCGCCGTTGGCCGCCTCACCGATCACGTCGATGTCCGGGTGCGCGCCGAGCACCATCTTCAATCCCATCCGCATGAGTTCCTGGTCATCGACGACGAGAACGGTGATCGGCACGCCCCCAATGTAACGCGAACGCCTCGGCGCGCCGGACGAGCTGCACGGGCCGGCCCCGCACCGTCGGCCGATCATCCTGCGCCGCAGCGGTTTACGCGGTGGGCGCAGGGGCCGGTGACCAGGCTCACTCGGCGAGGCCGGGCCGCAGCGGGATGCTGGCGTGCACGCGCCAGGCTCCGTCGGCGTCGCGGCCCGCCTCCAGGCTGCCGCCCAGCACTGCGACGCGTTCACGCATCCCGACCAGGCCGAGTCCGCTGCCCTGGATGCGCGCCGAGTCGTGCGGCGAGACCCCGCCGGTGTCGGTGACGTCGATCAGCACGTCGGCGTCGGTGCGGCGCACGCGCACCCACGCCTTCGGGTGCGGCCCCGCGTGCCGCAGTGTGTTGGTCAGCGATTCCTGCACGATGCGGTGCACGCCCAGACTCACCTCGGGTGCGATGTCATCGAGTTCGCCACTCAGCTCGAGCTCCACGGCCAGGCCGGTGCCGCGCATCATCTCCACGACCTTGGCGATGCCGGCGGTGCCGTGCTGGGGCAGTTGATCGGGAGCGTGCTCGGTGCGCAGCAGGGCCACGGTCCGGCGCAGTTCCCGCAGCGCTTCGCGGCCGGTGCCCGCGATGGTGCCGAGCGCCTGTTCGGCCGCGTCCGGGTCGCGGCGCAGCGCGTACTTCGCGCCGTCGGCCTGCACGATGATGACGCTCACCGCGTGCGCCACCACATCGTGCAACTCCCGCGCGATGCGGGTGCGTTCGGCCGCGACGGCGTCGTGCGCGCGACGCTCCTTGTCGTAGTCGGCGACCGCGAGCCGGGCCGCCACCTCGGCGTCGTAGGCGTGCCGCGCGCCGATGAACTCCGCGAGCGTCCAGCACAAGGCGTAGAACATCACGGTGAACACGCCGTCGGACCCGGCGGGTTTCCCGATGGCCACGATCGACAGCGCGAGGTCCACCGCCAGGCCGAGCCCGTACCACAATCCGGCCCGCCTGCCGACGTAAGCGACCAGCGTGTACAGCATGATGCCGTGGGACAACTGCGCGATGTGGTCGGCGTCGTCCTCGGCGAGGAAGCCCACCAGCGTCTCCGTCAGCGACAGCGCCAAGGTGAGGGCCGCCATGGCCCGGGGGTACACCCGCCGCAGGGTGAGCGGTAGCGGCAGCAGCACCCCGACGGCAAGGTAGGCGAGCTTGTTGTGGGCGTTGCCCACACCGATGACCTCGAGCAGCACGAAAATCGCCGCAAGCACCGAATCGGCCACGACGGGCTTCCCCCGGAGCCACAGACTGAAACGACGCACGGCATCAGCCTAGGTGCGAGCGGCACGCGGGCAGGACGGCCCGGCGGAGCGGTCTGCGCGAGCACACCCGGCGCGGCCCCGATCCGGGGTCTGGTTGTCTGACGTCGTGGAGATCGGAGACTGGGCGGTTCTGTTGACGGCGGCGACGGCCGCGGGCTGGGTGGACGCGGTGGTGGGCGGCGGCGGCCTGATCGTGCTGCCGACGTTGTTCGTGGTGGCGCCAGGAATCGCGCCGCAGACCGCGTTGGGCACCAATAAGCTCGCCGCGGTGGCCGGGACCAGCGCGTCGGTCCTGACCTTCGCGCGCAAGGTGCCGATGCGCTGGCGGGTGCTGCTGCCCGCAGCGGTGATCGCCGCGGGGGCGGCCGCGGTCGGCGCGGCCGCGGTCTCGCTGATCGACCGCGAACTGTTCATCCCGATCGTGATGGTGGTGCTGGTCGGCGTCGCCGTGTTCGTCACGCTGCGCCCGTCGATCGGCGTCACCCTGGCCACGCATCCGCCCACCCGGCGCAAGGTGGTTCTCACGATGGCGCTGGCGGCCGGTCTTATCGGCTTCTACGACGGGCTGCTCGGGCCGGGCACCGGCACCTTCCTCATCATCACCTTCGCGACCTTGCTGGGCACCGAGTTCGTCCGGGCCGCCGCCATGGCCAAGGTGATCAACTGCGGATCCAACCTCGGCGCTCTGCTGTTCTTCGGGGCGACCGGGCACATCCTGTGGGCACTGGGCGCGGGAATGGCCGTCGCGAACGTTGTCGGCGCCGTGGTCGGCGCGCGCATGGCGCTGCGCAAGGGCGCCGAGTTCGTGCGCATCGTGCTGCTGGTGGTCGTGATCGGGATGGTGCTCCGGCTGGGCTGGCAGCAGTTCGGCTGATCAGCCCACCGGTTCGGCGTGCTGGGTGGCGAGCCAGGGCCGCAGCACCCGCGACGTCGTCTCGTGAATCCTGCGCTGCAGGCGCTCGGCGTCCTCCACACCGGCCACCGGCTGCTGGAACAGCACCGTCAGCGCACCCGACACCGCGCCGACGACCGCGCCGACCAATGCGGCGGCGCCGACCTCGTCGAGTTCGGCGGGGAACGCCTTGTGCAACTGCCTGGCGATCTCACGCTGGGTGACCAACTGGGCATGCGCGGCGCGCCCGCTCACCGCGGGGACGGTCCGCGACACCTCCGCGCGCAGCGCTCCGATCCGGGCGTACAGATCGTCGACGAGGTGTTCACCGGGATTGTCGCCCGCGGCACGCAACGCGCGCAGCAAGACCTCCACCGGGCGTTCTCCGGGACGCCTGCCCGCGATGGCCACCACCGCCGCGCGCACCCGCTCGTCGGATTCGGGAAAGAGCAACTCTTCCTTGCTGGCGAAATAGTTGAAGAACGTGCGGGTGCCGACGTCCGCCGCGGCGGCGATGTCGGCCACCGTGGTCTCCTCGTAGCCTCTGGTCTCGAACAGCTCGGCTGCGGCTTCCAGGATGGCTCGGCGGGTACGTTCGCGTTTGCGGTCACGAAGGGCGGATGGCGGCACGCGGGCACAGTACGGCATCCGGCGAGCAACACGCCGTAGGCGCGAGTGTCGCGCGCGCCGTTCGCCCTGCGCCGCTCCGCATCCGGTGCGCACCGGCACGCGATGCGGTTTCGCACAGTGTGTGATCACCGTGTGGGCACCGACTAGGTTGGTGCGGGTGAGCATCGCGACTTCCAGAGACGTGGACGCCGAGTTCCTCGACCTGCCCCTGGCCGCGCTCGCCGACGCCGCCCTGGCCGCGGCTACGGCAGCCGGCGCCGAGCACGCGGACCTGCGGGTGCATCGCCTGGTCACCCAGTCGATCCGGTTGCGCGACGGCCGGGTCGAGGCCGTCACCGACAGCACGCGGCTCGGCTTCGCCGTGCGGGTGGTCGTCGACGGCACGTGGGGCTTCGCGTCGCACGCCGCGCTGACTCCCGCTACCGCCGCCGAGGTGGCGCGCACGGCGGTCACGGTCGCCACCTCGCTGCGCGCCCTCAACCGCGAACGCGTCGAGCTCGCCGACGAGCCGCGCTACGCGGGCGCGCGGTGGGTCTCGGAGTACGACATCGACCCGTTCGCCGTGCCGACCGGTGAGAAGCTCGGCGTGCTGCAGGATTATTCGGAGCGCCTGTCGCATGCCGACGGGGTGGACCACGTCACCGCGAGCGTGCTGCAGGTCAAGGAGCAGACCTACTACGCCGACACCGCGGGCTCTTCGATCACCCAGCAACGGGTGCGGCTGCACCCGAGCCTCGAAGCGATCACGGTGGACACTTCGGCGGGAGTGTTCGAGACGATGCGCACGCTGGCCGCACCCGCGGGCCGCGGCTGGGAGTACGTCACCGGCGCCGACGGCGTGTGGGACTGGGACGGCGAACTCGCCCGGATCCCGGAATGGCTGGCCGAGAAGGTGAAAGCGCCCAGCGTGCAGGCCGGGCCGACCGACCTCGTCGTCGACCCGACCAACCTGTGGCTGACCATCCACGAATCCATCGGCCACGCCACCGAGTACGACCGGGCCATCGGCTACGAATCCGCTTACGCGGGAACCTCGTTCGCCACGCCGGACAAGCTCGGCACGCTGCGCTACGGCACCCCGATCATGTACGTGACCGGCGACCGCACCGAATCGCACGGGCTGGCCAGTGTCGGCTACGACGACGAGGGCGTCGCCGGGCAGCGCTGGGATCTGGTCCGCGACGGGGTCCTGGTCGGCTACCAACTGGACCGGGTGTTCGCGCCGCGCCTGGGTTTGCGGCGGTCCAACGGCTGCTCGTACGCGGACTCCGCCCATCACGTGCCGATCCAGCGGATGGCCAACGTCTCGCTGCAACCCGATCCGGACCGCGACACCAGCACCGAGGAGCTGATCTCCCGCGTGGAGGACGGCCTGTACATCGTCGGCGACAAGTCGTGGTCGATCGACATGCAGCGCTACAACTTCCAGTTCACCGGGCAGCGGTTCTTCCGCATTCGCGGCGGCAAGCTGGACGGCCAGGTGCGCGACGTCGCCTACCAGGCCACCACCACCGATTTCTGGGGTGCGATGGAAGCCGTGGGCGGCCCGTCGACCTGGCAGCTCGGCGGTGCGTTCAACTGCGGCAAAGCGCAGCCCGGCCAAGTCGCCGCGGTAAGCCACGGCTGCCCTTCGGTTCTGGTGCGCGGCGTCAACATTCTCAACACCCGGACGGAGGCAGGCCGGTGAGCGACGATCTGTTCCCCGCGAGCGTGACCGTGGAGCGGGCGCTGGCGCTCTCCCGCGCCGACGAGGCGATGGTGATCGTCCGCGACGAGCACGAGGCGTCGCTGCGCTGGGCCGGGAGCTCCATGACCACCAACGGATCCTCGGTGTCGCGGGACTGGGCGGTGATCTCGGTGTTCCGCGAGGGACCGACCCTCGCCCGCGTCGGCACGATCGCCTCGACGAGCGTCGACCCGGACGACATCGAAGCCGTCGTGCGCGCCAGCGAGGCGGCGGCGCGCGACGCCGAACCGGCGCGCGACGCGATGCCGCTGCTGGAGCCGGACACCGTCGACGACGACTGGACCGCGCCTGCCGGTGGCACCGGCATCGAGGTGTTCACCGGCTTGGCCGACGGCTTGGCCGACGGCTTCGACAGCGCCGACCGCCTCTACGGTTTCGCTCACCATCAGATGCACACCACATGGCTGGGCACCTCGACCGGCCTCCGCCGGCGCTTCGTGCAGCCCACCGGTTCGGTGGAGATCAACGGCAAACGCGGCGAGGGCGCGGAGCTGGCCAGCGCGTGGGTCGGTGTGGGCACCGCGGATTTCACCGACGTCGACGTGTCCGGCCTGCTCGCGGACCTGTCCCGCCGCCTGGACTGGGCCAAGCGCAGGGTCGAGCTCCCCGCGGGCCGCTACGAGACGTTGCTGCCGCCCTCGACCGTCGCCGACCTGATGATCTACCTGGCCTGGTCGATGGAGGGCCGGGGCGCGCACGAGGGCCACACCGCGTTCGCGCGGGCCGGCGGTACCCGGCTCGGCGAGCGTTTGAGCGATCTCCCGCTCACGCTCTACTCGGATCCGCATGCTCCCGGGCTGGAATACCGCCCGTTCGTGGCGGCGACCGCGTCGTCGGAATCGATGTCGGTGTTCGACAACGGCTTGACCGCCGACCGGGTCGACTGGCTGCGCGACGGCGTGATCTCCGCGCTGATCTATCCGCGCGCCACCGCCGCCGAGTTCGACGCACCTGCCACGGTTCCGGGAGAGAACCTGCTGCTCACCGGCGGTTCCGAGGCCACCATCGACGACATGATCGCGCGCACCGAACGCGGCTTGCTGTTGACCACGCTGTGGTACATCCGCGAGGTGGACCCGGCCACGCTGCTGCTCACCGGACTCACCAGGGACGGGGTCTATCTCGTGGAGAACGGCGAGGTGACCGCGGCGGTGAACAACTTCCGGTTCAACGAGAGCCCGCTGGACCTGCTGCGGCGGGTGAGCGAGGCGGGCGCCACCGAGCTCACGCTGCCGCGCGAATGGAAGGACTGGTTCACCCGCACCGCCATGCCGCCCTTGCGGATTCCCGACTTCCACATGTCGTCGGTCAGCCAGGCGACCTGACGCCGCAGGTCAGGCCGCGGGACTGATCTCGATGCCGATGGTTCCCGCTTTGCCGCGCCGCAGGTTGCTGCCGAGGATGACCAGCGGGCCGGTGAGCCAGTACTTGCGCCGCAGCAGCTTGCGCACGTGTTCGGTGCCCTCGGCATCGAGGAGCCGTCCGGTTCCTTCGATCACCGCACCGCGCGGTTTGCCGCTCGCGCTGCACGGCTGCAGGGTGACCGCCGGGTTGCGGCGCAGGCGCTTGACCTTCCAGCTGTCGGTCACGGTCCAGACATACAGTTTGCCGTTCTCGGACACCGCCCACACCGCCGTGCCGACGGGAGTCCCGTCCTTGCGGAACGTGGTCAGCAGCACGTAGTCGGCCTCGGCGACGGCGCCCAGCGAATTCGTCATGCCGGCAGCGTATCCCGCCCGCCGTCGCAACGAGCGGCGCGGGAAGCGGCTCGGCGCGACGCGCGGACGTGCACAGCCGTGACCTACTCCGGCATCCGGTACTCCCCCGCTTCCAGGCGCGCCAGCACGCCCTCGGTCCATGTCGACAGGTTCCCGAACACACCGCTCCACAGCTCCAGCAGATCGGTCGCGTGTGGTGCTTCGTAGCGCCCGGGATAGTCCGGGATCATGGCGAGCAGGTCGGCACGCACTTCCTCGCTGCGGCGGCGCTGTTCGCGCAGTTTCGCGATGACGTGCGCCCTGGGCAACGCGTCCATGAAGGCGATGCCCGCGCCCAATTCCTCCATATCGACGCTGACCAGCGCTTCGTCCATCAGCCGGTGGAACTCCGCCACGCCCGCCTCGGTCAGCTCGAACAACGTGCGCCCCGGCCCCTGGTCGCTGGCCTGGGTGCCGAACGCGCTCAGCTTTCCCTCGCGCGTCAGCTGCTTCAGGGCGTGATAGATCGAGCCCGGCTTGACATTGGTCCAGGTCTCCGCACGCCAGGACAGCAGTTCCTGGCGCACGGCGTAGCCGTGGACGGGCTGCCGTAGCCGCAGCACCCCCAGCACCAGCAGGCGCACCACCGACATCACGCGCTCCTTTCGCTCGGACGCATGGTAGTCAAGTTTGACTTCTTCGGTCGAACGCCCCTACGCTCCGATAGTCAAACTTGACTACCGCAGCGGGAGGATTCATGGGTGATACGGCGGTACCGCAGCTCTGGACCGGCGATCTGGCCGGCACGCTGGAGTTCTACAAAACGCTGGGCTACACGGTGACGCACGAGCAGACTCGCCCGTACGTCTACGGCGCGGTGGAGGATCACGGCTGCGCCCTGCACTTCGTGCCCGCTCCCAAAGACGCGGACATTCCCGCCGAACGCACCGGCTGCCTGGTCATGGTCGACGATGTCGCGAACCGGCACCAGGATTTCACCGCGGCGCTGCGCACCCGCTACGGCAGGGTGCCTGCGAAGGGTCTGCCCCGGATCACCCGCTTCCGGCCGGGGCAGACCCGGTTCACCGTGGTCGATCCAGCCGGTAACCAGCTGATCTACATTCAGCGCGACGAACCACCGAAGGTGGAGTACGGCGGCTCGAAGGAGCTGACCGGGCTGGCCAAAGTACTGGACAACGCCCGCATCCTGCGCGATTTCAAGATCGACTACCCGGCCGCGTTCCGTGTGCTCGAGGTCGGTCTCGGCCGGTATCGGGCCGAGGCGCCGCGGCTGGACTTGGCGCGGGCACTGGCGGGGCTGGCCGAACTGGCCGTCGCACTCGGCGACCCCCGCCGCGCCGAGCCCTTCCGGACCGAACTGCGCGCGATGGAGCTGTCCGCGTCGGAGCGCGCGTCCCTGGCCGACGAACTGCGCGCCTCCGACGACCTGGCCTCCTGGCTGTCGGAGACCTAGCCGGCGCACTCACGCCGCGGTGAGCACCTCCGGCCCGTCCGGCGTGATCGCGACGGTGTGCTCGGAGTGGGCGGTCCGGGAACCGTCCGCCGAGCGAATGGTCCAGCCGTCGGGATCGGTGACGATGCGGTCGGTCGTGCGCGCGAACCAGGGCTCGATCGCGATGGTCAGCCCGGGCCGCAACCGATAGCCGCGCCCGGGGCGGCCGTCGTTCGGCACATGCGGGTCCTCGTGCATGGTGCGGCCGAGGCCGTGCCCGCCGAACTCGGTGTTCACCGGATAGCCGTAGTCCCGCGCCACCGCGGCGATGGCGGCGGAGATGTCGCCGATGTGGTTGCCCGGCACCGCGACGGCGATCGCCGCGGCCAGCGCCTCCTCGGTCGCCCGCACCAGCCGCAGGTCCGCGTCCGCGGCGGTGCCGACGACGACCGTGGTCGCCGCGTCCGCGACCCAGCCATCGATGCCGACCGCCAGGTCCATGGTCAGCACGTCGCCGTCGCCCAGCGCGTAGTCGAACGGAAGACCGTGCAGTACAGCATCGTTCACCGACAGGCACACCGTGTTGCGGAACGGCCCGCGCCCGAACGAGGGCGCGTAATCCCAGTAGCACGACTGTGCGCCACGCTCGCGTATTCGTTCCCGCACATGGGCTTCCAGGTCGAGCAGGTTCACTCCCACCCGCGCACGCGCACGCAGCCCGGCGAGCACGTCGGCGACGAAGCGCCCCGCCACTCGCATCCGCGCGATCTCCGCGGGGCTCTTCAACTCGACCATCGATTCTCCAGTCTGCCGGTATTTTAATACCAGCCTAGCCTGGTCGGTATTTTAATACCAGTCAGGTCGCTTGCGATGCCGGAATACCGTCCGTAACCTGTGCGCATGGTCCGCCTCCCGTTGACGCCCGCGCAGATCGAGGCGGGTCGCCGCCTCGGCGCCGCCTTGCGCGCGGCACGCGCGGATCGCGAACTCACCGACATCGCGCGGGCGGCCGGGATCTCCCCGGAAACGCTGCGCAAGATCGAGACCGGCCGGTTGCCTTCCCCGGCCTTCGGCACCGTGGTGGCCTTGGGTCAGGCGCTGGCGGTCCCGCTCGACGACCTCGCGGACATCTGGCGCTCGGCCGGACTCGCCGAATCCGCCTAGGCCGGGTCGCCGGCCGCCTTCGGATCGATCGCGATGCCGACGGACGCGTCCGCGCCGCGCAGCAACTTGTGCCCGCGAATGGCGAGCTTGCCGATGATGCCGTACTTGTCCGCGACCACGTCCCGCACCCGCTGCGTGCCGTCCGCGTCGAGGATGCGCGCACTGCCGGGCAAGACCTCGTTCCCGGTGGGGCGGCCGCGTCCGTCGCAGGCTTGCAGCGTGACATCCGGATTGCGGCGGATGCGGCGCACCTTCCAGGTCGTCGGATTGGTCCAGACAACGATCCGGTCACCATCCGGAGCCACCCACACGGGTGTGCCGACCGGCGTCCCGTCCTTCTTGAAAGTGGTCAGCAGGACGAACTTGTTCTTGCTCATCTCGTTCCACGTCATAGGGAAACGGTAGGCCCGCGCGACGGCGGGGACATCCGACCGGAGGACGGTCCGCGGTTACGCATGCGGACGTAGCCGCGGGCCGGGGCGGCGGCTCGCCGGCGCCGCCCCGCCGCTATCCGCGATAGTGGCGGAAGAACGCGCGTACGTCCGCCACGAACAGTCCCGGTTGTTCGGCCGCGGCGAAGTGCCCGCCCTCGGTGTACTCGGTGAAATGCTCGATTCGACCGTCGGGGTCCATCACCCGGCGCATCAGCGGATGCGTGTTGAACACGGCCCATCCCTGCGGGACCCCGGACGGCGCGGCCCACGCCATCCCGGAATGGGCGGTCTCCCAGAGGAATTGCGCCGCCGAGGCGCCGCCGCGGGTGAACCAGTAGATGCTGACGTTGGTCAGCAGCAGGTCACGGTCCACCGCCGCACCTTCCGCCCGTGCCGGATCGGTCCATACCTGGAACTTCTCCGCGATCCAGCCGAGTTGCGCGACAGGTGAATCGGTCAGCGCGGCGGCTACCGTGTTCGGCTGGGTGGTCTGCAGCGTCAGGTATCCCTTCTGCTGCTCCCACTTCTCGCGCGCGGCGGCGAGGGCGGTGAGTTCGTCATCGGCGAGTCCGTCCGGCATCGGCAGTTGCTCGCCCACCAACCCGAGCGTGCCCTGATCGCTGTTCACGTGCGTCGCGATCACCCGTTCCGGATGCGTCGCGGCCAGCCGCCCGGTGACACCGGCGCCGATATCACCGCCCTGCGCCGCGAATTTCTCGTACCCCAGCCTGCTCATCAGCTCCGCGAACGCCTCGGTCGTGCGCGCCAGTTCCCACCCGGTCGAGGCCAGCGGCGTGGAGAATCCGAATCCGGGCAGCGATGGGATCACCACGTGGAACGCGTCCGCCGGATCACCGCCGTGCGATCGTGGATCGGTGAGCGGGCCGATCAGATCGAGGAACTCGACCACCGAGCCCGGGTAGCCGTGGGTGATCAGCAGCGGAATCGCTCCCGGCTCCGGTGAGCGGACGTGGAAGAAGTGGATGGTCTGGCCGTCGATCTCGGTGGTGAACTGCGCGTGCGCGTTCATCCGCGCCTCCTGCGCCCGCCAATCGAACTCGTCCCGCCAGTACTCCATCAGTTCCCGCAGATAGCGCGGCGCGATTCCGCGTGCCCAATCCCCGTCGGTGCCCGGCACCGCGTGCGGCAACCGTGTCCGTCCGAGCCGCTCGCGCAAGTCGTCGAGTTCGGCCTGCGGGATGTCGATGCGGAAGGGCCGGATCTGCTTCGTGTTCGTCATGCGCAACACTGTTCCGCCTATTGCGGAAGAATTGCTTCCGCAATAGGCGAAACTCGGGTTCACGATTTCCTGTGCGTTCGCAAGTGTGTGTGGCACCGCCTCGCGAGAAGCCGAGAATGGGTGTCATGACGGCCTGGCACATCGACGGCGCGGCCGGCTCGGCGGCCCGAGCGGCACCGGCCGGGGAGGCGCCCCGGAGCACGGACCTGATCTGGTACGCCGCCTACGGCTCGAACATGAGCCTCACCAGACTGCGCACCTACCTTCGGGGCGGCAGGCCGCAAGGGGGAACGATCACGTTGCCGGGCTGCCGTGACCCCGCCGACCCGATCCGCTCGGCGCCCCTCCTGCTGCGGGGCGTGCTGTACTTCGCCACCGAATCGCTGACCTGGACCGGCGGCCGCGCTTTCTACGACCCGGGCTGCCCGGGCGAGATCGCGGTGCACGCCCACCTGCTCACCGGCGAACAGTTCTCCGACATCGTGGCGCAGGAGATGTATCGCCCGCCGGGAACGGAGGTGGACGCGCGCCGGGTGATCGAAGAGGGCAAAGTGACGCTCGGTCCCGGACGGTACGAGACCTTGGTGCACGCGGGCACTCGAGCGGGGCACCCGGTGCTCACGTTCACGGCCCCCTGGCGCTGTCGCGACGTGCGGGGCAATCCACCCGCCGCCGCCTACCTGCGCCACATGGCGGCGGGCCTGCGCGCGGCACACCGCTGGTCCACTCGGGCCACCGCGGGGTATCTCGCCACTCGCCCCGGCGCCGACCTGCGGTGGACGCCCGAGGCGGTGCACGACCTACTCGGGGCGGACGACCTGCGCGGCCGGATCTACGAGGAGACCGCGGCCGGCCGGGGCCACGTCACGACCGACGATCCGTCCTCGGAGTCCCGGTAGCTGCGCGCGACCAACGCGGCCCGCAGGTACCACACCCCGGAGGCCTGGGCGGGGTCGAATCCGGTGAGCTGGCCGATGCGCTTGAGCCGGTAGTCCACGGTGTTGGTGTGGATGTGCAGCGATCGCGCGGTGCGCTGGCGATTCAGGTTCGTGCCGATGTGCCGTTTGAGAGTTTCGAGCAGTTCCGGGTGCTCGTCGAGCGGATCGAGCAGTGTCCGAAGCGTTTCCAGTCCCGGTCCGGGGCGGGTGAGCTGGTATTCCAGCGCCAGGTCGTCGAAGCGGAACAGCCCGCGCGTCCAGCGCAGCCGCTGCACCATGTCGAGCAGCTCGTGCGCGCGGTCGGCGGCCGTCGGCACCTCGACCGGCGTCGCGGCGATCACCGTCGCGACGACGGGGACCTGCGCCGCGCGGCCGAGCCGGTCCACCAGTTCGTCGAGCGCCTTGTCCTCGGGCGAGACGGACGGCAGCAGGAGGGTGCCGCCGTCGACGCTGAGCAGCGACAGCACCGCTTCACCGCAGCTGGTCGCGAGTTCGGACTGCACCCGGCGCAGCTTCCGCCGCGCCACCACCGCACCGTCGAGTTGCGGATTGCGTTCCTCGGGATGCGGCGGAATGGCCAGCGCGAGAACCGAATACGAATCGGCGATCTGGATGCCGCATTCCCGGGCCATGGTGAATGTGGGGTGCCCGCCGAGCAGGGCCGAGGCGAGGGTGTGGGCGGCCGTGTGGTGCTCGCCGACCACGGCCCGCAACTCGGTCACATAGGCGCGCGACACGGTGGAGGTGATGGTGTCCAGGATTTCCAGCAAGCGGCGGCTGATGTCTTTCAGACTGTCGAAATCGGCGGCGGTCGCGTTCGCGACGATCAGATCGAAGCCGAGCTTGAAACCCTCGTGCACGGCGTGGTGGATGGTGTCGATCGGAATGCCCTCCCGCGCCCAGCCCGCCGCAGCGTTGCGCAGTAATAGGGTCTTCTCGGGAATGTCGGTGCCGTCGAGCATGCTCACGGCCAGTTCCAGGCACAACCGGGTGATGTTGGTGATGTCGCCGTTGAGCGCCTCGCCGGGCAGCGTCCGGCAGTGCGCGACGGTCTCGATGAAGTGGCCGACCATTTTGCGAGACAGATTCCGCACGTCTCGCAGTGAAGAACTGGCCGGGCGGCCCGACAGGGTCAGATCCGGACCTGCCGAATCGGTGATGGACATGTGACTCCTTCCCTCCCCGATCGCGGAAAGTACTCAACGGTAACTTGACTGGCTCGGCGTGCCGAGGGCCGAGCCCTCGGTTGGGGACAGCACCCGAACCGCGCCGTGCCCGCCTGTGAAGCCTCACAACTCGCATTCGCGCGGTCGAATTCTCTCGATCCCCGTCGTAACGTCGGTGGCAAGAGGGTCGCCGGGCGGAGGGAGGGCCATGAGTATCGGCCCGCACGAAGAAGATCGGGACGGTGTCGAGGTGTCCGCGAGATTCGATCGTGGCGCCCATCGCGGCGGTCCGGACGCGCTGATCAGAATGGGTTTGGAGCTGGCCCTCGTCTTGGTCGACGCGGCCGAGGCGGCCGGGAGTCTGGCGCTGGGCCGGTTCGAGCACGCGGCGAACCGGTGCGCCCAGGCGGGCATCCCGATCGAAGCGGTCCACGCCGTCCTGCGCGACAGCGTCGACGCGGGCTTCGCCGTGCCCGTGACCGACTCGCCCGGCGAACGCGCACCGCGTGACCGGGTCGAGCCCGGCGTGCTGAGCGAATTCCTGGAGGCGCTGAACTCGGTGGTGGCGCGCAGCTACGCCAACTGATCCGACCGCAGGGTCACCGGCGCAGGTTCACAGCGCGGCGACGAGCGCGGCGCTCTCCAGCGCGCACCCGTGACCGATGGTGATCCCGGAGCCGCCGTGGCCATAGTTGTGGATGACGGGCGTCCCGGGCAGCGCGGTGGTGTCGAGTTCCACACGGACCGTACGGCGGCCGGGGCGCAGCCCCACCACGGTCTCCAGCACTTCGCTGCCCGCGAGACCGGGGACCAGATCACGGCAGCGCCGCAGAATCGACCGGGTGAGGTCGGGATCCGGCGCCGTGTCCCATTCGCCGGCGTCCAGGGAACCGCCCAGGACGCAGTCGTGCGCGCGCGGATGGACGTAGGCGCGACCGAGCGGATGGGCTTCGTCGCGGACCGACACCGACAGCCCGGGATTGGCGACCCGCACGATCTGCCCGCGGATCGGGTACACCTCCGGGTCGTCGACCAGGTCGGCGGCCCGCAGGCCGGCGCAGTTGACCACGACGTCCGGTGACAGGTCGGCGAGATCCTCGAGACTCCGCACCGCGCGCAACACGCGGCGCGCGCCCGCGGCGTCCACTTGCGCGCTGAGGAACGGCAAGTAGGCCGGCATCTCCACCAAGGGAACTTCGAACCGGAACCCGAATTCGTAGCCGGGAGGCAGCTCGCCGCGCTCGGCCGCGCGGAACGAGCGCACCGATCGCGACCAGTCCGGGATCGCGGGCGCGCAGCGATACAGCGCCATGGACTCGCACATCCGCACACCCGGCGCACCGGAGGCAGCCAGCGCGGCCAGATGGCCGAAGGTGGTCTCGCTCCACGTCCGGACGCGGTCGGCCGGCCCCGCGGCGGTCGGAAACCACACCGCGGCGGCGAGGAACGACGTCGTCGCCGTGAGGGGCTCGGCGCTGACCACGATCACCTCGTGCCGCGCGCGGAGCAGTTCGGCCGCGGTGGACAGACCCGAGATGCCCGAGCCGAGGACGACGATCCGCATGGCAGCGAGACTATCGAGACCGACCCGTCTTGCGCGTTCTCGCAGCACCGCCCGTGGGAGGCGCCGTTCGGCCGAGCGGGCTCAGTCGGCGTCGTCGAGCGATGTGACGCCGGTGGTCATGGCCACTCCCGGCCACTGCGGCCCGACGCAGGTGGCGGCGACGGTGCTGCCCGCCGCGAAACCGCCGCGGCTCTCGCCGGTCCGGGCCATGTCGACCCGAGGACCGGCCTGCTCGGCCGAGCCGACGAGCAGACAGTTCCACTCCTCCGCCGGCGGCTGGCTGCTCACCGCGATGGTGCCCTCCTCCTGGGTGTCCGCCGACAACGTCGGGCCCGCACCGGCCGCACCGGCGCCCGCGGCGGCCACGATCGCGGCGGAACTCCCGGTCACGACGAGCCGTAAAGCGATCCGAAACATGCGACTACTCCTCTTCGAACGGCCCCTGCCGTTCGCGTTGCCGCCTCCCGATCGTTCAAACCCGCTTCGCGACGGATGGCAATCGCTCGGCGACCTGGCGATCGGCTGGACTACGCGGCCGAGCCGTGGGTATTGCGACCACATGGACGATGGGCTCCTGACCGTCGGCGTGGAAGAGGAATTCCTCCTCGTCGATCCCCGTACCGGCGAACCGCTGGCACGCAATGTCGAAGTCGCGCGCACCGCCGAGGAGATCGGCATCGATCTGCAACTCGAGTTGACCCGCTGCCAGGTGGAGACCAGCACCGCGGTGCACACCGAGATCGGCGCACTACACCGGCAATTGCGCGACTTGCGCCGTGGCATCGCCGCCTGCGCCGAGCGCAACGACGCCCGACTGCTCGCCGTCGGCATCCCGCCGACCGTCCCGCACGACTTCCCGGTCACCGATACCCCGCGCTACCAACGCATCGCCGAGAACTTCGGCATGCTCGCCCACGAGCAGGGGTTGTCGGGCTGTCATGTCCACGTCGGCGTCCCGGACCAGGAGACCGCGATCCAGATCAGCAACCATCTGCGGCCGTGGTTGCCGCAACTGCTGGCCATGACCGCGAATTCGGCGATCTACCGCGGTTCCGAGACCGGCTTCGCCAGCTGGCGCAGCATTCTGTGGCGGCGCTGGCCCAGCGCCGGACCACCGCCCTACTTCGAGTCCGCGCGCGACTACGAGGCGATGGTAGCGATGATGCTCAACAGCGGCAGCATCCTGGACAAGCAGATGGTCTACTGGGATGTCCGTCCGTCGGTCTCGTTCCCGACCGTCGAAGTGCGGGTCAGCGACATACCGGCCACGGTGGAGGAGACCGCGCTGCTTGCGGCACTGGTGCGCGCGATCGTCGGTATGGCGCGCAAATCGCTGGCCGCTGGACAGATCGCCCAGCCGGTACCCGCCGAGGTGCTGCGGGCCGCGTACTGGAAGGCCGCCCGTTCGGGACTGGCCGGAGACGGCGTCGATCCCCATGACGGCAACGTGACGCCCATGCGCGACCTGCTGTTCCGGCTGATCGAGCACGTCGGGCCCGCGTTGGACGAGGCAGGCGACCGCCGGTTCGTCGAGGAGGCGTTCGCACGCCTGCTCGCCCGCGGTAACGGCGCGCACCGCCAGATCGCGGCGCTGCGGGCGCGCGGTGAGATCGACGACGTCGTCGAGGCGGTGGCGCGCGCGACCCTCGAAGGGTGCGACCAGCCCTGAAACACGGGGCTCGGCCCGATCAGCCGAGCGGGACGACAGCCAGGCGCGCCGAGGTCGGACGCGGCGAACCCGGCGCGGGCTCGATCGTGAGGGCCAAGACGTCCGCCGGGGCGAACTCGGTCGTCACGCCCAGCGGCGGCATCGTGGTCAGCACGCCCGCCGAGCGCGCCGCGCCCGTGGCGGACACCACCCAGAGCTGGTAGGACCGTCCGGGCGGTGGCGGGGGTACCGCGTCGAAGCCGACCGTGACTGCCCCGAGCCGGTCCGATGTGCTCACCGTCAGGGTGCCGCCCACAGGCAGCTCGATCGACCGGGACCGCGCGTCCGGTTGCCGCAGGATCTGATCGCCCGCGACCGGCTCGACGTGCGACCCCGCGATCCGGTCGGCCACCACCACGGCGCCCACACCGGCTCCGATGGCCACCGCGGCGGCCAGCACCAGCCGGATCGACCGGCGACGACCGGACAGCCGGCGCAGGTCACCGCCGCGGTGGCGCGGATCCGGGCCGGAGTCGTCGATCGCCCGCAGAATCTTCGCCTCCAGAGTGGGCGGCGGGTTCACCGCGGCGGTCGCGCTCAGTGCCGCCAGCGTCTCACGGACCCCGTGCACCGCGGCCGCGAACGCCGCGGCGGTCCCGGAATCGGCCGTCGCGAGCCGGTGATCGATGTGCCTGCGTTCGATCTCCGCCACCGCGTCCATCGCGTAGGGGTAGGCCAAGTCCAGCAGGTCCGCGCGGCACGGCTCGGTGCCGGTCATGGCCGGCCACCCTCGGCCCCGGCACGCAGCGCCGGAGGCGTTTCGTCCACCGGTCGCGCGTTCGCCGCCATCACGACGGGCGAACGGACCGGGGACTCCGCAGGCGACCGACCGCGCGAGGTGGGACCCGCGCCGCGGTCTCGGCGCACCTGCCCTGTGCCAACCCGCATGCCCTGACTTCGCGGCGAACGGCCGCACGGATTGGATTCTCGCCGGATCGGGCGCGAATACCGGTACTCTTTTCGTCCGCCGGAATCATTCCGGTGTTCACCCGGAGGCCTGCTACGCACCACGGCGGGACCGGCCGTGCCGGGTCCGCGTCCCGACGCACAGGAGGACACCGATGCCGACCGAGCTACGCGACGAGCGCGGCGCGCCGCTCGAGCATGTCACCGTGGCCCTCGGCTGGGACCCGGCCTCTCGCTCGCGCTTGTTCGGCCGGCGCGCGGAGATCGACCTGAACATCGCGGCCCTGCTCTTCGCCGCGGACCGGCTCGTCGACGTCGTCTACCACGAGCAGCTCAGCTCGGCGGACGGTTCGGTCCGTCTGCACGGCGACAGCCTGACCGGGGAAGGCGCGGGCGACGACGAGATCGTGAGCGTCGATCTGTCCCGCCTCGCCGCGCACGTCACGACGGTGCTCTTCCTCGTCACCTGCTACACCGGCCAGACTTTCGAGCGGATCGCGAACGCCTACTGCCGCGTGGTCGACACCGTGGCGGGCACCCAGCTCGCCCGCCACGAGCTGACCGGCGGCGCCTACCCCGGCTTGGTGCTCGGCCGAGTGCGGCGCGGCGACGGGGGCTGGCACTTCGAGGCCGTCGGCAAGGGCGTGCAGGCACGGCATCCGGTCGAGGCCATTCCGCACATCGGCCCCTACCTCACCTGACCGCGGCCACTTCGTCTGCGCGACAAGCCTTTCGAAGGATGACCGGGATCCTCGCCGCGCGTCCGCCGTCCGCGCGCACCGGGCACCACGCCGCGCCCGGCCCACCCCGGCGCCCCGATTGGAATCCGGGCGCGCGGGTAGTCGCCGTGCAGGAGGTGTGACATGCCGAAGGAGGTCTCATGACCGAGACGACACAGATTCGCCCGCCCGCGAACGCGCGATCGGTCACCGAACTTGTCGAGGACGCCACGGCCCAGGTGTCCCGGCTCATCCGGGACGAGCTGCAGCTCGCCCGGGTCGAGATGCGCGAGAAGGGAAAACGGTTCGGCCTCGGCGCGGGCCTGGCCGGCGTCGCGGCGCTCCTGGCGTTCTACGGTGGGGCCGCGTTGGTCGCGGCGGCGGTACTCGGTCTCACCGAGGTGCTACCGGGCTGGGCGGCCGCGCTCATCGTCGCGGGCGCGCTGCTGGTGGTCGCGGCGATCCTCGGACTGTCCGGGAAGAAGAGCGTGGAGCACGCGAATCCGCCGATACCGCAGGAGGCGGTCGAGGGCGTGCGCGAGGACATCGAGATGATCAAGGACAGGAGGCGGGGATGACTGACAGCCGACCCGGGGCCGGGCAGCCCACCGACGACGTCGAGGCCCTGCGGCGCGACCGCGACCAGGCCCGAGCGGAGCTCGGCAGGACGGTCGAAGAGCTCGGCCACAAGCTCGATGTGCCCGCGCGGAGCAAGGAGAAGGCACACGACGCCGTCGAGGCGACGCAGCACGCGGCGTCGGAGGCGGCGCTCGCGGTCGCGGACAAGGCCCAGCAGGCCCGCACCGGCGCCGCGGATCTCGCCCACCGCGTGGCGGCGGCGACACCGGAGCCGGTCGCCGAACGCGGCAGGCAGGCCGGTGGGGCGCTGCGCGCGTATCCGATCCCGGCCGCGATCGGCGCGGGCGTACTCGCGGCGCTGGTGTGGCAGATCGTACGGAGGCGGCGATGAAGACCCTCTACAAACCGCTCGGCCTGGCGATCAGCGTGCTCGGCGGCCTCGCGGCGAACGCCGTGTTCACCAAGGTGTGGCGGCAGATCACGGGCGAGAAGCAGGCCCCAACCTCTACCGCGCGGGATCATTCCTGGCGCGAGGTGCTGTTCGCCGCGGCGCTGCAGGGCGCCGTCTTCGGCTTGGTCAAGGCCGCGATCGATCGCGCGGGCGCGACGGGCTACGAATCGCTCACCGGCACTTGGCCGGAATAGCTACCCAGACGAACGCGGCGCCGCCGCTCGAATTCATCGCCGCCGTCGTGAGTTCGGACACTCCCCAGCGGAACTCCGAACCACGGCGGCGGCGTTCGCTGTCGCGGGGACGGCGTAGGGGCTGCCGTCGTGGTGACGAGACGCCGAGGCTCCTCGACTGCGCCGGCGTAATGACTTGGTACAGATCGCGGTCCGGCAGATCACACCTCTCGCGCAGCGACTCCGTCGAACGGCGACTTCCGGGCCGGTGCGACGGCAACCTCCGATCCCGCGATACCGCTCGGTCGGAGGGGGACGACGCAGCAGTGTGATTGCCTCGAGCCGCGATGGGGTAAGTTGACCGCGGAATGCTCGCGCTCTGCGCCGTGCCCTGCGTGCGTAAGAGGAGCGAACCGGAGAGGTCGACGTGACGTACTGCCGAGGACGCGTCGCCGGCACGGGAGGTGGATTGTGAGTTCCGAAAGCGCGCCCCGAGCGCTGGAGGTCGAGGTGCGGTCGGCGGAGGACACGGTGGTGGTCACCGTGCACGGCGAGATCGACATGGCGTCCGCGCCACGCTTGCAATCGGCGCTCGACGAGGCCCTGCGCGACGGGCCGGCCGCGGTCGTGGTGGACATGTCGAACGTCGGGTTCCTCGGCTCCGCCGGTCTCAGCGTGCTGTTGGCGGCTTCGGAGGCCACCGGCTCGGGCGGCCTGCGCGTCGTCCCCAGCGACGCGGCGCGCAGGCCGATCGAGGTGACCGCCCTGGACCGGTTGCTCACGGTGTTCGACTCGGTCGAGGACGCGCTCGCGGTGGACGAGACCCAGACCCCCAGCTGAGCCTCCCCGGCGCCATCTCGGTGCCGCCCGGACCCCGCCGCGGTTTCGACCCCGGCGTCGCCGGGTATGTGCCCGGTCGTCGGCATCGTGTCGACCTGAGCGCACCGGGAGGAGGCCGTATGGCAGAAAACCGCGAACACCGACTGGTGGGAGTGCCCGCGGTGGCGGCGTTGGCGGATCTCGGATTCGCCTCGGTCGCCTCGGGCGTCATCGCCCGGCGTCGGCCGGTGCTCGGCTTGCTGGAACGCACCGGGGCTGATTCCCGGGCGATCGAGCGCGTGCGGCAGTTGCGACGGGAGTTCGGCGCGGGCCCGGTCGAGCTCGTGGTGCCGGGGCGCCGGATCGTGGTAGTCCTCGATCCGCACGACGTCGGGCGGGTGCTGGCCGACGCGCCGACACCGTTCCACCCGGCCAATCGCGAGAAGCGCGCCGCACTGCGCCAGTTCCAGCCCCACGGCGTCCTGCTGTCCGAGGGCCCGATCCGTGACCAGCGCCGGGCCGTGAACGAGGCCGCGCTGGATTCGGCCGAGCCGCTGCATCGCCTGGCCGGGCCGTTCGCCGAGGCCATCGCGGAGGAGGCGCGCGAGCTGATCGTGGCGGCCCTGCACCGCGGTCACCTTGACGCGCGGCAGTTCACCATCCGATGGTGGCGGCTGGTACGGCGGATCGTCCTGGGCGAGAGGGGGCGCGACGACACCGTGCTCACCGACGAATTGTCCCGGCTGCGCTCGGCGGGCAATTGGTCGTTTCTGGCGCCCGCGCACCGCAGGCAGCGCGATCAGTTCACCAATCGGCTGTACCGGCACGTGGAGTCCGCTCCCCCGGACAGCCTCGCCGGGGCGCTGGCCGCGGTGCCTGCGGGCGGGGCCACCGATCCGGTCGGGCAGATACCGCACTGGCTGTTCGCCTTCGATGCCGCGGGCATCGCGCTGAGCCGGGCACTGGCGGTGCTGAGCACCCATCCCGAGCACCATGCCCGCGCACTCGCCGACGCCGTCGATCCTGACCGCGTCGATCTGCGCGGCTATCTGCGCGCCTGCGTGCTCGAATCGGTGCGGCTGTGGCCGACCACGCCCATGTTGCTGCGCGACATCACCGCCGACACCCAGTGGCGCGACGGCGAGGAGCGCTTCACCATCGCGGCGGGGGCCGCCCTCATGATCGCGGTGCCCTCGTTCCACCGCGACGCCGAGCTGCTGCCGTTCGCCGACCAGTTCGTCCCGGAGATCTGGCTCGACGGCCGCGCGGAGCAGTATCCCCAGCTCGTGCCGTTCAGCGCGGGTCCCGCCGACTGCCCCGGCCGCAACCTGGTGCTGTTCGTCACCAGCACGCTGCTCGCGCACCTGTTGACCTCCGCCGACTTCCGGCTGCGGTCCACCCCGCGGCCGAACCCCGACGCTCCGCTGCCGGTCACCTTGAACAACTTCGGGCTCGATTTCACCGTGGAGCCGTGCATGACACAGGCGGGCTGACGGACTTCGCGGAAGAAACCCTTCCGCGATACCTGTCATGATCGACCGATGCTGGAAACCTCCGCACGCCTGTTGCGGCTGCTGTCGCTGTTACAGCTCCGGGGCGACTGGACCGGGTCCGCGCTGGCCGAACGGCTCGGCGTGTCCACTCGGACCATCCGCACCGATGTCGAGCGGTTGCGAACGCTCGGATACCCCGTGCACGCCACGCCCGGCGTCGCGGGGGGCTACCGGCTCGGGGCAGGGTCGGCGATGCCGCCGTTGCTGCTGGACGACGACGAGGCCGTCGCGGTGGCGGTCGGACTGGTCACCGCCGCCAACGGCGCGGTCACCGGCATCGCGGAGACATCGGTGCGAGCACTGGCGAAACTGCAGCAGGTGCTGCCGTCGCGATTACGGCACCGGTTCGAGTCGCTGACCGCGGCCACTGTGCACGTGCCCGGCGGCGGACAGTCGACCGTGGACGCGGCGGTGCTCACCGCGGTGGCGGGCGCGATCCGGGCGAGCGAACGATTGCGTTTCGACTACGAAAGCCACGACGGTACCCGATCCAGCCGGGATGCCGAGCCGCACCGGATGGTGCACTGGTCGGGCCGCTGGTATCTGGTCGCCTGGGATGTGGGACGCGGCGACTGGCGCACCTTCCGCCTCGACCGGATCACGCCGAAGATTCCGAACGGGCCGCGGTTCACCCCTCGCATCGTGTCCGAGGAGGAGATCGCCGAGCGAGTACAGCGCGGCGTGGGCGCTGCCACCTGGCGCTACCGCGCCCGGGTTCGCATGGCCGCCCCCGCCGAGGTGATCCGGGCCCGGCTGCCCGCGGCGGTGGAGGTGGCACCGGACGGTCCGGAACACTGTGTCGCGCAGGTGGGTTCGGACTCACCTCAGTTGCTGACGCTGTATCTCGGCCTCGCCGATGTCGAATTCGAGATCTTGGACTCCCCCGCGCTGGCCGAGCACTTGGCGGCCACCGCCGCACGTTTCCAGCGGGCGTCCGGACGAGGATAGCGGCGGATCGCATCCCCCGTGGCAAGCGAACGGCCGCGCTCGACGCCGAGCGCGGCCGATGCCGACGACTGCGAATCAGTCCCGCACTACCGGCTGGCGCCCGCGGCGGCGCCGATGAGGCCGCCTACCACGCAGCCGGGGAAGACCCCGACGATGAAGAAGACCAGACCGACCAGCGCCCCGATGGCGCACCCGATCGCGACCCCGCCCAGCGTGCTCCCGGCGTCACCGACGAACTGCGGCGCGCCCGGTTCCGGGATGGCGGCTCCGACCGGAGTCAACGTCAACGTCGTCCCGGCCGCATCGATCTCGGGCGCCACTTCGACCTGCTGACCGAACATCGACACCATGGTCGTCGGCACCGTGGTCACGACCGACCCGTCGGCCGCCACCACCGCGACCCCCTCCGGCGTGCGGGCGAACGTCCCGTCGGCGAGCGTCACCGCGGCGCTCGTGCGGTCCGGCGCGACGGACGCGGTGTAGGCGACACCGCTGTCGTATCCGCGCACCACGGGGTCGTAGATCTCGGGTTGCCCGTACGCGGTCGCCGCGGTCACGCCGGTGGCGGCGATGGTCAGCAGCGTGGTCGCAACCAATTCTCTGAACTTCATGAGCCTTCCCATCCTCAGCAGATTCGATCTGTCGTTACCTGGGTACAGCCGTGAAACACTAGCGATTATAGACGTAGTGCATCATCATTTACGACACTGGGGAATGCCCGAAATGTCTTGCAAGCCAGGGTTTTCGGCAACCTTTCAGCTAAGACGGGAGGATGGTGTCCGTTACTCCAACTCCCCTTCGGTCTCCAGGTAGACCTGCCGCAGCCGATCGAGCGTGTCGGATTCGGGGTGTTCCCATAGTTTCCGCTCGGCCGCCTCGAGCAGCCGCTCGGCGATGCCGTGCAGCGCCCACGGATTGGACTGCTCCATGAACTTCCGGTTCACCTCGTCGAAAACGTAGCTCTCCGTCAGCTTTTCGTACATCCAGTCGGCCACCACGTTGGTGGTGGCGTCGTAGCCGAACAAGTAGTCGACGGTCGCCGCCATTTCGAACGCGCCCTTGTAGCCGTGCCTGCGCATGGCCTCGAGCCACCGGGGATTGACCACACGGGCCCGGAACACCCGCGCCGTCTCCTCGGACAGCGTCCGGGTGCGCACCGCGTCCGGGCGGGTGCTGTCGCCGATGTAGGCCTCGGGATTCTTGCCCGTCAGCGCGCGCACCGTGGCGACCATGCCGCCGTGGAACTGGAAATAGTCGTCGGAGTCGGCGATGTCGTGTTCGCGGGTGTCGGTGTTCTTGGCCGCCACCGCGATCCGGCGGTACGCGCCGCGCATGTCCTCGGCGGCGGGCGCGCCGTCGAGGTCGCGGCCGTAGGCGTAGCCGCCCCAGGTGGTGTACACCTCGGCGAGGTCGTCGTCGGTGCGCCAGCTCTTCGCATCGATCAGCTGCAGCAGACCCGCCCCGTAGGTACCGGGCTTGGAGCCGAAGATGCGGGTGGTGGCGCGCCGCCGGTCGCCGTGCTCGGCGAGATCGGCCTCGGCGTGCGCCCGCACGTAGTTCCTCTCGCCGGGCTCGTCCAGGTCGGCGACCAGGCGGACCGCGTCGTCGAGCAAGGCGAGCACGTGTGGGAAGGCGTCCCGGAAGAAGCCGCTGATGCGCACCGTGACATCGATGCGGGGGCGGCCCAGCTCCGCGGTCGAGATCACCTCGAGCGCGCTGACCCGGCGGCTCGCCTCGTCCCAGACGGGCCGGACGCCCAGCAGCGCCAGGACTTCGGCGATGTCGTCGCCCGAGGTACGCATGGCGGAGGTGCCCCAGATCGACAGGCCCACCGACCGCGGGTATTCGCCGTGGTCGGCGCGATAGCGCTCGAGCAGGGATTCCGCCATGGCCTGCCCCGTTTCCCAGGCCAACCGGGACGGGACCGCCTTCGGGTCGACCGAGTAGAAATTGCGTCCGGTGGGCAGCACGTTGATCAGGCCGCGCAACGGCGAACCGCTCGGGCCGGCCGGGATGAACCCGCCGTCGAGCGCGTGCAGCACCCGCTCGATCTCCACACCGGTCTGCCGCAGGCGCGGCACGACCTCGGTCGCCGCGAACCGCAGCACGCGGCGGACATCCGGGTCGTCGGTCAGGCCGTCGACCGCGTCCGGCGACCAGTCCGCCGCCTGCAATGCGCCGACCAGAGCCCGGGCCCGCTCCTCCGCGGCGTCCACGCGCTCGCGCGCCTCCCCACCCGACTCGTCGAGACCGAGGGCTTCCCGTAGACCGGGCACGGTGCGCTCCCCGCCCCACAACTGGCGCGCGCGGAGCATGGCCAGCACCAGGTCCAGTTCGCTCTCCCCGGCCGGGGCTTGTCCGAGCACGTGCAGGCCGTCGCGGATCTGCACGTCCTTGATCTCGCACAGCCAGCCGTCGACGTGCAGCAGCATGTCGTCGAAGGAGTCCTCGTCCGGACGCTCGGTGAGGCCGAGGTCGTGATCCATCTTCGCCGCGCGCATCAGCGTCCAGATCTGCTGGCGGATGGCGGGCAGCTTGGCGGGATCCAGCGCGGAGATGTTGGCGTGCTCGTCGAGCAGTTGCTCCAGACGGGCGATGTCGCCGTAGCTTTCGGCGCGGGCCATCGGCGGGATCAGGTGATCCACCAAGGTGGCGTGCGCGCGCCGCTTGGCCTGCGTGCCCTCACCGGGGTCGTTCACCAGGAACGGGTAGATCAGCGGCAGGTCGCCGAGGGCCGCGTCGGTGCCGCAGGAGGCCGACATGCCCAGCGTCTTGCCCGGCAGCCACTCCAGGTTCCCGTGCTTGCCCAGATGCACCATCGCGTCGGCCGCGAAGCCTTCGGGCGCGCTGAGCCACCGGTAGGCGGCCAGGTAGTGGTGGCTGGGAGGCAGATCGGGGTCGTGGTAGATCGCGACGGGGTTCTCGCCGAAACCGCGCGGCGGCTGCACCATGAGCACGACATTGCCGAAACGCATGGCGGCGATGACGATCTCGCCGTCCGGGTCGGCCGAGCGGTCGACGTACAGTTCCCCCGGCGGCGGTCCCCACGCTGCCACGACGGCGTCCCGCAGGTCCTCGGGCAGGGTGTCGAACCAGGCCGTGTAGGTGGCCGCGCCGATGCGGATCGGGTTGCCCTCGAGCTGCTCGGCGGTGAGCCAGTCGGGGTCCTGGCCGCCGGCCGCGATCAACGCGTGGACGAGGGCGTCGCCGTCCCGCTCGTCCAGGCCGGGGATCTCGCCGGGATCGCCGAGGTCGTAACCCGCGGAACGCATTTCGGTGAGCAGGCGGATGGCGCTGGCCGGGGTGTCCAGGCCGACGGCGTTGCCGATGCGGGCGTGCTTGGTCGGGTAGGCCGACAGCATGACCGCGATGCGCTTGCGCGCGGCGGGGATGTGACGCAGCCGCGCGTAGCGCGTCGCGATGCCCGCGACGCGTGCGGCGCGCTCGGGATCGGGGACGTACGTGGACAGGCCGTCGGCGTCGAACTCCTTGAACGAGAACGGGACCGTGATGATTCGGCCGTCGAATTCCGGCACCGCCACCTGGGTGGCGACGTCCAGGGGCGACAGCCCGTCGTCGTTGGCCTCCCATTGGGCCCGGCCGGTGGTCAGGCACAGCCCTTGCAGGATGGGCACGTCCAGGTCGGCTAGCGCGCCGACATCCCAAGCCTCGTCCTCGCCGCCCGCCGACGCGGTGGCGGGCTTGGTGCCGCCCGCGGCCAGCACCGTCACCACCAGCGCGTCGGCCCGGCGCAGGGTGGCGAGCAATTCGGGTTCGGCGGTACGCAGCGACGCGCAGTACAGCGGCAACGCCCGCGCGCCCGCCTGCTCGATCGCGGTGCACAGCGCGTCGACGTAGGCGGTGTTGCCCGCCAGATGCTGCGCACGGTAGTAGATCACCGCGACGGTCGGCCCGTCGGCCGGCTCGGCGGCGACCCGGTCCAGTTCGCCCCAGCTGGGCAACTGGACCGGCGGCTCGAAGCCGTGGCCGGTCAGCAGCACGGTGTCGGACAGGAAATTGTGCAGCTGGCGCAGGTTCTCGGGGCCACCAGCGGCAAGGTAGTTGTGCGCGTCGGCCGCGACACCGCCCGGGACGGTGGAGCATTCCATCAGCTCGGCATCGGGCGCGATCTCGCCGCCGAGCGCGACGAGCGGAATGCCGCTGGCGCGCAGTGTCTCCAGCCCGTCCTCCCAGGCCCGTTTGCCGCCGAGGATACGGACGATCACCAGATCGGCGCCGTCGAGCAGGCCGGGGAGGTCGTCGACCAGCAGGCGAGCCGGATTCCCCCAACGGTAGTCGGCGCCGCTGGCGCGGGCACTGAGCAGATCGGTGTCGGACGTGGACAACAGCACAATCACGGGTGGCAGCCTTCCTCGGGTGACGCGCCCATCGGGGGGTTCGCTGCTCGCCGGGGAGGGTCTGGCTTTCTACAGTGGCGCGACCGCACCGGACTTCCACCGGTTTCCTCGTCGTCCGCCGAGCACGCCGAGCCTACCTGTCGTTCGGATCAGCCTCGTCCACGCGTCCGGCGCGCTCGGCCGCGCGGCGGTCGCGGTCGCTCGCCCGTGCGGCCAGGAAATCGTCGACCAGCCGGGCGCACCCGACAGGTGTGACCGGCGGTAGGCCGACCAACCTGGCGACGACGATCGGGCCGACGAGCTGGGTCAGCGCGAACGTCACGTCCGGATCGCCGAGCTGCACGCGCACGTCCGGATCTCCGAACAGCTGGTCGAACGGCCGGCGGTACTGCTCGACGAGCCGACGGCGCAGCGACGTGAACGCCGGTTCCGCGCCCGGTTCCCCGCGCTCGCCGGTCGCCGGCCAGACCGATGTGGATACCTGCAGCGGGGCCTCGTTGACGACCGCGGCCTGCCTGCCGAGCAGATCGATCAGCCGCTGCCGCAGCGGACCGCCGGGAGCCGCCTCGACGACCGGAGGAAGCAGGCGCTCGAGCGTGGCGGCGCGCAGTTGCATGGCGTCGTCGCAATGCCGGCACAGCGTGGTGCGGGCGACCTTCGACATGGTCGTGACCGCCTCGCGCCATCGCGGGCAGCATCCTGGCCGCCGGATACACCCATCGCATCGCGCCCGCCCTGCCGCGGCTCCCCGCTCAGATCCGCGAACCGGTCGGCGACTCGCCGGCCGCGGCGCTGGAGACCACCGAGCGGATGGACCCACAAGCCGCGCCCCTGGCACGCGAGCGGTCCGTACCTAGACCAGATCCGCGTTCCCGTCGATCACTTTGAGGTGGTAGTGGAACCGGTTGACCCGCCACCCGTCCATCGTGCGTTCGACGCCGAGGGAGTAGCTGCCGACGAAGGTCCGGGTTTTGCCTTCGGTCGCGGCGTTCTTGACGTGCACCGCGATGGCGTCCGCGTGCACGCGCGCCGCGTCGCCGTCCAGATCGATGAGATGGTTGCCCGACTGGTGGTGCACCCCGTCGAGGTCGGCGAGACCGGAGCGCCAATCGGCGATGATGTCGGTCGCGGCGCGTTCCCCGACCGACCCGCCGAATCCGCCGTCGAAATCCACCGTCGGCGTGAAGACCTCGGCCGACAATTCTTCCCACCGCTTCTGATCGGTGTACACGAACATTTTGGTGATCACCTCGACGATGGCGAGGCGGTCTGCGAGCGCGGAGATTTCGGACATACGCCGACCTTAGTCGGCGGACACGTCCGAAGGTTTGCGGACCACCCCGCCCAACAGCACCAAACCGGTGTCCGGCAGATCGTCGCCGAGCCACTGTTGCAGCGGAACCACACCGGGATCGAGCATCTCGAAGCCTTCGAAGAACGACTCGACCACGGACGGAGAGCGATAGACCACCTGAGCCGAGGAATTGGCGGTGTCCGACGACGACCGGGTGATGAATTCGGAATTGCTGTTGTCGCCGCCGTGCGTGAACGCCAGATAGCTTCCCGGCGCCATGGCTTCGCGCAGCCGAGCGACGATCTCGGCCGGGCGTTCGTCGTCCATCACGAAGTGCAGCACCCCGACAAGCGTGATCGCCACCGGTTCACCGAAGTCGATCAGGCCCTCGCTCCGCAGCCGATCGATGATCTCTTCCGGACGGCGAACGTCTCCTTGCAGCGCCGTCACGCCCTCCGAATTCGCCAGCAGCGCATTGCAGTGCGCGTAGACGACCGGGTCGAAATCGACGTAGACCACTCGCGCCGAGGGATCGGTCTTGCGCGCGACTTCGTGCACGTTCGGCGAGGTCGGGATACCCGCGCCGAGGTCGATGAACTGCCGGACCCCCGCCTCCGCCGCCGACTGGACCGCACGCACGAGGAACTGGCGGCTGAACCACGCCAACGTACGGGTATCCGGGGCGATCGCCAGCATCCGATGCGCGACCGCCCGGTCAACCTCGTAGTTGTCCTTGCCGCCAAGCAAGTAGTCGTATACCCGAGCGGAATTCGGCAGGTTCGGATCGACGCCGCGGGGTGCTCGCTCCATGCCGGACACCGTACCTCCCCGCGCACTCTTGACCAGGATGGGAAAAATCGCGCAATCGCGGACTCAGTCGCCGGCTGCGAGCGCCCGGGCTCGCGCCATGAGTTCATCCGCCACCGGGCGAGAACGACGCCCGAGGCCGCAGGCGCAGGCGACTCCGTCGACCGGGCGACCCAGCGCGTTCTCGATAACCCGCAACGTCTCCGCCTGCTGCGCCTCGGTGGGGACGTCGTGCACCAACCCGGCATAGAAATCGGTGCCATCCCCCAAAGCGAGATCAGCCAGGGGGGCATAGAATTCGGACTCCGCCGAGGGCGGTACATCGCCCGCCGCGAACGGGCCGTGCACGAATTGCAGAACGCGTCCCTTGGGCCACTGCCGGGCGACGGAATTGGCCAGGTCTACCAGCGGCCGGGCATCACGCAACCTGCCCCGGGCTTTGTTGCGCAAACTGCCCAGGCACAGGTGCACTCCGAAACGAGTACCCTCGGGCGCGGCCGCGGCCAGCGCGGCGATTCCCTCGCCGAGTCCCAGCGCCCGATCGACCAGCCGGTGCAACGGCTGCGCCCTGGCCATGAGCACCAGTTCCGCAGTGGCCTCGAGCTGCACGACGACGTCGTCACCGGCCAGTTCGCGAATCGCCGCGATGTCACGGACGGTGGCCTCACGGAAGGCCGGGCGATGCCGCCGCAGACCGGCGGCTCCCATGGCGATGAAGGTCAGCGTGAAGTCGGTCGGCATGCCGATCTGAAGTGCGAGCTCGGATAATTCGCGTTTCGCGCGCAGCTCGCGGAAGATCGGCAACGCCTCCTCGGCCTCGCCGAGGTAGCCGAGATCCATCGTGTCGGCGGGCAGTTCGACGCCGCGCGCGACCCGATGGATCGCCCGCTCCCGGCTCGAGCGCCACGTTCCGGGCTTCTTCACCGCCAGGACGCCTTGCGCGACCAGATCTTCGATGATCGGCTGGATGTAGAACTCGTAGCGCCGGGTCTCCCCGGTCGGCAAGGTGCGCAGTCGCGCCCCCGCGCTGTCCAACATGGCGCGCATCGCGACATCCGTGCTCTCGGCCGGAAAACTTCCGACGAAATGCACCGCTCGCGTATCCGCCCCTGGTCTTGTCGCACCCACGTTCCCGCGCTCCTCGTCGACCGCGTCGTCCCGGGCATCCGCTCTCCCGAAGCGACATCGGGTGCGGCCGGGTGCACGCGTGCGGCATCGACTATGCGATAGCCAAGGGACATTGTGCGCGGTATCGGCGTTCGCCGGATAATCGAACGCGCGGTCGGCCCCGGTCGGGAGGCATTCGGCCATGAAAAAGCTCTACGCCCGCATGATGAAGGCCGCCTGCCTCATCGACCCCGAGACGATGGCGACGACGGTGCCGTTTCTCAGCACGAGATCGTCCCGCACGCCATGGCCACCACGGCGCCCGGCAGATCTTCTTCTTCGTCGATCCGCAGGACGACACCGTCTTCTCGATCACGATCTACGACACGCGCGAAGACCTCGACAACGCGATGCGGAAAGCCGACAGCGAGTACCGGTTCGCCTGCCTCGCCGAGTTGGGCTGCACCACTCTGGACGCCCGCTCCTTCGAGGTCGTCGCCGGAGCGGTCGATGTGAAGGCCCCGGAGGTCGCACCACATGTGTTCCACCGGTGAAAGATTGACGGTCATCGAATCGGAATCCTTTGCCGTCGCGCCGGTCGGCAATCCGATGCCTTCATCGGCGATACGTATTGCGCGCCCAGATGTTCGCGCATAGCCTGCGTCGCGTGCGAACCTCGCTACGGTCGATCGTCGCGTCCGCGGCGGCGATACTTCTCTGCCTGACACCGAATCCGGCTCACGCCGACGACACGGCGCCGGGCCGCTGTACACCGGTTTCCATTTCCGTCCCGCTCGGGGAGATGGCCGGTTCCTTGTGCACTCCCGCGGCGCACGCCACCGACACCGTCATGGTGCTGATCGCGGGTTCCAACTACAACCACACCTACTGGGATTTCCCATACGCCCCGGAGACCTACAGCTTCCGGCGCGCCATGAACGCCGCGGGCGTGGCCACGCTGGTGATCGATCGGCTGGGCAACGGTGCGAGCACCCGACCGCCGAGTACGCAGGTCACCGCGACGGTCTCCGCCCGCGCCCTGCACGACATCGTCCAGGCCCTGCGCCGGGGGCTGGCGGGCGCGCCCCCGTTCGGCAAGGTCGTCACGGGCGGCCATTCACTGAGCTCGGGCATCGATGTCCTGGAGGCGACCACGTACCAGGATGTCGACGGCATCCTGCTGACCGGGTTCTCGCACGCCCTCAACGTGTCCGAAGTTTTCGGCGTCATCTCGACCTACCACCAAGCCGCCGAGGACGCCCGATTCGCCGGTCGTGACTACGATCCCGGGTATCTGACGACGCGGCCCGATACCCGTGCCGCCAGTTTCTTCGCACCCGAGACGGCCGACCCCGAAGTGCTCGCGGTGGACGAAGCGACCAAGGAAGTCTTCTCGCCGACGGAGTATCCGGATGGCCTGACGTCGACCCTTCCGCCGATGACCAACTTCATCGATGTCCCGGTCATGGTCGTCAACGGCAGCCGGGACCGGCTCTCCTGCGGCCCGGGATACTCGGTCTGCGCGGACGCCGAGACACTGCGCGCCGCCGAGGCTCCGTTCTTCGGCCCGGCGGCGCGACTGCGCACCTACGTGCTGCCCGGCAGCGGGCATTCGGTCAATCTCGCCCGCAATACCGCTGAATATCGAGCCGCCGTCATCGATTGGGTGGGTTCGATCGGGGAGTGACCGGCCGTTCGCCGCGCACGGCCCGCACGTCCGTAGGCTGGAATCGTTATGACGCGACGTGCTCCTGATTCCTGCCCGGGTGTGCTGCGGTTGCACGAGGCGGCCGACGGACCGCTGGCCCGAATCCGCGTGCCCGGCGGTCGCCTGGAGCCGGCGCAGGTGCAGACCCTGGCCGAGGCTGCCCGAGACCTGGCGGACGGCACCATCGAGCTCACCTCCCGGGGCAACGTCCAGTTGCGCCGGGTGAGCGACGCCGGGGCGCTGACCGACCGGCTCGCCGCCGCCGGCCTGCTGCCGAGCACCACGCACGAACGGGTACGCAACATCATCGCCTCGCCGCTGTCGGGCCGGATCGGCGGCCTGGCCGACGTGCACCCGCTGGTTTCCCCGCTGGACAGCGGTCTGCTGGCGGCGCCGCGGCTGGCCGGTCTGCCCGGCCGTGTGCTGTTCACTCTCGACGACGGACGCGGCGACGTCAGCGGGCTGGGTCCCGATATCGGGGTGCACGCGGTCGGCGGGGACGAGTTCGCGCTCCTGCTTGCGGGCCGAGACAGCGGTCTGCGGCTCGCCGCCGCCGACGCGGTCGACGTCGTACTCGCGGCCGCGCACGAATTCCTTGCCCTGCGCGGTGACGACGCCGGCCGCTGGCGGTTGCACGAGATCCCCGACGGCGCCGAACGCGTCATCGATCGCCTCGGCTTGTCTCCCAGCGCCGAAAGGCTCGAATTCGACCCCACGCCGAGCATTCCGATCGGCTGGCTCGAGCAGGACAACGGATTGGTCGGCCTCGGCGCCGGTGTACGCCTCGGCTCCCTGCCCGCCCGCACTGCCGAGTTCCTCGCCGCGGTCGAGCGACCGGTCTTCGTCACGCCGTGGCGCAGCCTGGTGCTCACCGACCTGGCGGAGTGGGTCGCCGAACAAGTGGTGCGCGTGCTCGCTCCGATGGGCTTGATCTTCGACGCCGACTCGCCGTGGCTGCTGGTCAGCGCGTGCGCCGGGCAGCCAGGTTGCGCGAAGTCGCACACCGACGTCCGGGCCGATGCCGCCGACGCCGTCGACAGCGGGCGGGTGCTGCCGGGGCCGGCCGATCCGGTGGACGTTCCGCAGCCGCTGCCCGCGACGGACGTCGCGGTGGCCGGGCGTCAGCACTGGTCCGGATGTGATCGCCGCTGTGGCCGTCCTCGCGGCGAGGTCACCGACGTCGTCGCGACGGACGAGGGCTACCGCGTCGACTGACCGTCGCGCGCCGTCCCGCCGTGGATCTCGAGGGTGCAGCATTTGACCGAGCCCCCGGCCTTGAGCAACTCGGACATCTCGATGCCGACCGGGTGATAGCCACGGGCGCGCAACGCGTCGCTCAAGTCGGTGGCCGCGCTGCTGAGGAAGACGTGGTAGCCGTCGCAGACGCCGTTCAACCCGAGCACCGCCGCGTCGGCGTCGGTGGCCACGATCGCGTCGGGATAGAGCTGGGCGAGCGCCGCGCGCGCCGCCGGACCGAACGCGGGCGGGTAGTAGGCGATGGTCTCGGCGTCCAGCGGGAGCAGCACGGTGTCGAGGTGATAGAAGCGCGGATCGACCAGCTCCAGTGACACCACGGGCAGACCGAAGTGGCGCGACACCTCTTCATGCGCGGCGCGCGAACTACGGAACCCGGTTCCGGCCAGAAGCCGGTCGCCGACCAGGAGGAAGTCGCCTTCGCCCTCATTGCATTCCGCGGCGGCCACCAGATCGGCCACTCCGTAACGGGCGAACCAGGCGTGGTAGGCCGGGCCTTCCGCGGCGCGCTCGGCGTGCGTGAACCGGGCCGACATGGCGCGGTCACCGACGATCAGCCCGCCGTTCGCGGCGAACACCATGTCGGGCAGACCCGCGACGCCGGGCACCACCTCCACTGTGTGCCCGTGTTCGGCGTAGGTGGCGCGCAGCGTCTCCCATTGCGCGAGGGCCAGCGAGCGGTCGACCGGCTCGGCGGGATTCATCCAGGGATTGATGGCGTACGTGACGTCGAAGTGATCGGGACGGCACATCACGAACCGGCGCGGCGACCAGCGGCGGACGGCGGATTCGACGGGGAGGGTGGCTACAGACGTCAACGGAACTCCCTGGCGTGAGCGCGAACTTGGCTGCCACGACAGTAAGTCGCCTAGCATTGCGTGAGAAACGGTGGTTCATTGCAAAAAGCACGCTGAAATCGGCAGATCGTTGCGCAGGAGCGCGGAAGGTGTGACGTGGACGACCTCGACAGGCGCATTCTCGAGCAACTGCTGAAGAATGCGCGCGCTTCTTTCCAGGAAATCGGCGGCGCGGTGGGATTGTCCGCGCCCGCCGTGAAAAGGCGGGTCGACCGGCTGGTCGCGGCCAAGCAGATCACCGGCTTCACCGCGCTGGTCAATCCCGCGGCGCTGGGCTGGAAGACGGAGGCGTACGTCGAGGTGTATTACCGCGACAACATCTCCCCGGCCGAACTCAAGCGGAGCCTCGAACCCATCCCGCAAGTGGTCGGCGTGTGGACGATCGCGGGCGAGGCCGACGCGCTGGTGCACGTGATGGCCACCGACATGGCCGAGATCGAGGTGACCGTGGAGCGGATCCGGGAGAACGCGCGCGTCGGGCGCACCCGCAGCGCCATCGTCATGTCCCGGATTCTCGAGCGTCCACGCACCTGATCCGCGCGGCCCGGCCCGCGATGCGCGCCGCCCGACCCGGACCGCTCTGCCCGGACCCGCACCCATATGGTTGACCGCATGTCCGACGTACGTGCCAGCTACCTGACCGACGGGGCCGAGATCTACCGTCGCTCGTTCGCGACCATCCGCGCCGAGGCCGATCTGAGCGGCTTCCCGCCGGACGTGGCGCAGGTCGTGGTGCGGATGATCCACGGCTGCGGTCAGGTGGATCTCGCCGCGGACATCGCCTTCTCCCCCGGCGTCGTCGCCGCGGCGCGAGGGGCGCTGCGCGCGGGCGCTCCGATCCTCTGCGACGCGACCATGGTCGCCTCGGGCGTCACCCGGAAACGGCTGCCCGCGGACAACGCGGTCGTGTGCACCCTCGCCGATCCTCGGGTGCCGGAATTGGCCGCGGCCAAGGGCACGACCCGCTCCGCCGCCGCGCTCGACCTGTGGCGCGACCGGCTCGACGGCGCGGTCGTCGCGATCGGCAACGCGCCGACGGCGCTGTTCCATCTGCTCGACCTCCTCGACGCGGGAGCACCTCGGCCCGCCGCCGTGCTCGGCATCCCGGTGGGATTCGTGGGCGCGGCCGAATCGAAGGACGCGCTGATCGATTTCGGCGGCGTCGAATACCTCACGGTGCGCGGCAGGCGCGGCGGCAGCGCCATCACCGCGTCGGCGTTGAACGCGATTGCGAGCGAAGAGGAATGAGCATTCCGGGCAAACTGTGGGGGGTCGGGCTGGGACCGGGCGATCCCGAATTGGTGACGGTCAAAGCGGCCAAGGTGATCGGCGCGGCCGACGTCGTCGCGTTCCACAGCGCGCGCCACGGCCGCAGCATCTCCCGCCGCATCGCCGCGCCGTATATGCGCCCCGGTCAGGTGGAGGAGCATCTCGTCTACCCGGTGACCACCGAGACCACCGATCACCCCGGTGGCTACCAAGGCGCGATCGATGAGTTCTACGAACAGGCCGCCGAACGGCTGGCCGGCCACCTCGCCGCGGGCCGCTCGGTCGCGCTGCTCGCCGCGGGCGACCCGCTGTTCTACAGCTCGTACATGCACATGCATCGGCGGCTGGCCGACCGGTTCGACGCCGAGATCATCCCCGGTATCACCTCCGTGAGCGCGGCCTCGGCGGCCCTTGGCACGCCGCTGGTCGAAGGGGAGCAGGTGCTGACCGTGCTGCCGGGCACCATGCCGGTCGACGAGCTCACCCGGCGGCTGCGCACCACCGACGCGGCCGCGATCATGAAGCTGGGACGCACCTATCCCGTTGTGCGTCAGGCGCTTTCGGATTCCGGTCGCCTCGCGGGCGCCTACTATGTCGAGCGCGCGAGTACCACCGAGCAGCGCGTATTGCATGCCGGCGCGGTGGACGACGCGGAGGTGCCGTACTTCGCCATCACGCTCGTGCCCGGCCCCGAGCCCACCACGCCGCTGCCCCGCCTCGATGCGGAGCCGGAGCTGCGCGCGAGCCACGCGGGGGCGGTCGAGCGCGTCGGCGAGGTCGTGGTGGTGGGACTGGGTCCCGGCGCACCGGAATGGACCACCGACGAGGTGCGCGCGGCACTGGCGGACGCCACCGATCTGGTCGGGTACACCACCTATCTGAATCGGGTGCCCGAACGCCGTGGCCAGCGTCGCCATGCCAGCGACAACCGCGTCGAGTCCGAGCGCGCGGCCATGGCCTTGGATCTGGCCAAACGGGGTGCGCGCGTCGCGGTCGTCTCCTCGGGCGATCCCGGTGTCTTCGCGATGGCGGCGGCGGTGCTGGAGGAATCCGCCGACCCGCAGTGGCGCGGGGTGCCGGTGCGGGTGCTGCCCGGCCTCACCGCCGCCAACGCGGTGGCCAGCCGGGTGGGCGCACCGCTCGGGCACGACTACGCGATGATCTCGCTCTCCGACCGGCTCAAGCCGTGGGAGGTGGTGGCGCAGCGCCTTTCCGCCGTCGCGGCGGCCGACATGGCGATCGCGGTCTACAACCCGGCCTCCTCGCAACGCACCTGGCAGGTCGGCGCGATGCGTGACCTGCTGCTGGAGCATCGCAAGCCGGACACGCCCGTCGTCGTCGGGCGCGACGTCGGCGGGCCGAACGAGTCGGTGCGGGTGGTGCCGCTCGGCGATCTCGACCCCGGCGAGGTGGACATGCGCACCCTGCTGATCATCGGCGCGTCCACCACCACCGCGCTCGAGACCGGCGCGGGTACTCGCGTCTTCACCTCCCGCCGCTACGGTCGCGCGGGCGACGCCACCGCCGACGGCGCGTAAGATCGCCTGACGCACCGGAGATCGGAGGGACCTTGGCCGCGACACTGTCGGAGCTGACGCTGCGCGCCCGAGCCCTGGAGGCCAGGGCCACCGCGAGCGAACAGGCACTCGACGAGCAGGGCGAGGTCCTCAACGAACTGGCGGCGCTGACCAGGAAGGCGCTCGACGGCATCGGCCGGCTCGACCGGCGTGCGGAGAACGCCGGCGACACCATCGGCGAGCTCCGCCGCGACGTCGGGGACCTGCGCGAGAATGTGGGCGAACTCAACCGCAGAGTCACCGTGCTCGAACAAGGACAGGTCCGTCTCGAAGAAGGCCAGGCCGCGCTGGCCCGCGGCCAGGCACAGCTCGAACAGGGACAGGCACGGCTGGAGCAGGGAATGGCGCAGGTGCTCGCCCGGCTCGACAAGCTGACCGGCGACGCCTGAACCGCCCCGTTCCGGTAACATTCCACTATGGAATGTTGAGAGCGAAGGGAGCAGTCGTTGACCAACACCGCGACCAAGCGCAAGCCACTGAACTCGACGGCGGCGTCGTTGCTCGGATTTCTGCACGAAGGCCCGATGTCGGGGTGGGATCTGGTGACCGAGGCCCAGGATCGCATCGGCGACTTCTGGACGATCACGCAGAGCCAGGTCTACCGGGAACTCGCCACGATGGACGCGGCGGGACTCGTCGAGAAGGGCGAGACCGGAGCCAGGGAGCGCACGCCGTATCACATCACCGACGCGGGGCGGGAAGCGTTCCTGGAATGGGTCGCCCGCGATCCCGGCGGGGAGACCATCCGGGTGCCGTTGCTGCTCACGCTCTCCTTCGGCAAGCATCTCGATCGCGATC
This sequence comes from Nocardia sp. CY41, assembly GCF_009829325.1. GTDB lineage: Bacteria > Actinomycetota > Actinomycetes > Mycobacteriales > Mycobacteriaceae > Nocardia. The sequence continues at coordinate 158,610 of NZ_VUOS01000019.1, read as the reverse complement.
GGCTCGACGGCATCATCGCGGCCAACCGGGAGATCCATCAGGCGCGGCTCACCCGGTATCTCGCCGAAGATCCGCGGGAAATGCCCACGTTCGCCCGCGCTACCTTGGATTTCGGAATCCGCTACGAGCGGGCGGTGCTGGAGTGGTTCGACCAGCTGCCGGAACTTCTCGGCGACTGACCGCGCCCATGGCTCAGCCGTGCCGATTCCTCATGCCGCGCAACCAGTTCAGCGCCTGCTCGGGTGATTCCACGATCGGTGCGCCCGCGGGCAACGGCGGACGGTCCACGACGACGACCGGGATTCCCGCCGCGCGGGCCGCGGCCAGTTTGGCTTCGGTCTGATCGCCGCCGCTGTCCTTCGTGACGAGCACATCGATCCGATGCCCGGCGAGCAGTCGAGCTTCGTCCTCGAGGGCGAAAGGACCACGCGCGAGCAGCAATTCGAGTCGTGGCGGCAGGGGGCCTTCCGGCGGGTCGATGGACCGGATCAAGAACCATTGCCGGTCGAGTCCGGCGAACGCGTCGACGCCTTGTCTACCGATGGTCAGGAAAACTCGCTCGCCGAGGGCGGTCGTTTCCGCTGCGGCGATAGGGAGATCAGGGACTCGGACCCAGCGGTCCCCCGTTCGCTCCACCCACCCGGGTCGCCGCAGGTGCACCAGGGGGACAGCCGAAATACGAGCGGCCGCAGCAGCGTTCGCGCTGATGGCTGCCGCGAACGGATGGGTGGCGTCGACGATCGCGGCCACGTCGTTGGCCGCCAGCCACGCCCGCAGCCCCTCCGACCCGCCGAAGCCGCCGATGCGGACCGTGCCTTCGGGCAGCAAGGGCGCACGCACGCGACCGGCGAGCGAGGACACGATCTCGAATCCCCGCTCGCCGGAGGCGATGTGGGCCAGCTCCCGCGCTTCCCGGGTGCCGCCCAGAATCAGAATCCTCAGGGCTGGCCGCTGAAGTAGGCGATGCCCGCGTTCAGCAGCGACGGCCCGCCCGCGACGGCAAGACCGATCAGCGCACCGAGCACCGCGCCCGGCAGGATGCCGACACCGAAGAAGACGATGCCGATGGCAGCGCCGATCAGACCGCCGACCAGGGCGCCGAGGGAGGCGCGCTGCAACTCGGCGAAGAACCATTCCTGCGCGCCGATGAACTCGGCCGCGACCGGCGCGTTCGCGGTCGGGGCGACCTGCGGCGTCAGCGTCAGCTGCCTGCCCTCGTCGGCGACGGCCGCGGCGATCCGGACCTCCTGGCCCTTGGCGGTCGCGGTGAGCGGAATGGTGGTGACGGTCTCGCCCGCGGCGTTCTTCAGGGTGACCGCCTGAGTGTCGGCGTCGACGCTGAACGCGCCCCCGGTCACGCTGGTGACGACCGACTTACCCGCATCGGCGAGCTGCAGCGCGTAGCCGACGCCCTGATCGGCGCCCGTGACGGTGGGCGCCGCCGCGGACTGGTCCTGCGCCGCGGGCGGCGTAGGAGCGGCGTAGGAGGTGCCGGCGGTGACTCCGGTGGCGGCGACGGCCAGCAATGCGGTAGCGGCGAACTTCTTGTATCTCATCTATCTCCCCAACAGGAATCGGATTTCCGATCATGATCGGAACTCGGCCCCGACCCTACCGCGTGACCGATAACATGTTCACCCCTCCGCGGGGAACGCCGGCGCCGGTTTCACCACCGACCACTGCGTCACCGGAAGCTGCGGACGCCACGCGGTGAAGGATCCCAGGGGCTCCCCGCGATAGATCTGGAACTTCCGCAACATCCCGCCCTGGGCGCTTGACCAGTTGAGCAGCAGTGATTCCGACTCGGCGGTCACCGCGTTCGCGACGAGCCTGCCGCCTTGACGCAACTGCGCCCAGCATGTCTCGAGTACGCCATCCTGGGTCAGGCCTCCACCGACGAAAATCGCGTCGGGCGTGGCGATTCCGGGATCGGCGGCGAGTTCGGCGCAAACCTCGCCACGCACCGAGATGTGCGGCACGCCCAGCGCCGCCGCATTGTCGGCGATCTGCCGCCGCCTGCGCTCGAGCCGCTCGAACGTGACGGCCCGGTTGGTCGGGTACGCCCGGCACCATTCGATGGCGATACTGCCCGAACCGCCGCCCACGTCCCACAGCAGTTCTCCGGGAGCCGGCGCCAGCGCCGCCAGCGTCAACGCGCGGACCTCGTGTTTGGTGAGCTGGCCGTCGCCGCCGAACAGTTCGTCGGGCAGGCCGGGCAGGCGCGTGGCGCGTGGCCCGCCCGGGTCGGCCGAGCAGGTGATCGCCACGATGTTCAGCGGGTCGCCCGGCGGATGCGCCCATTGCTTCGCGATTCCGGCGCGGTGCCGTTCGGCGCGACCGCCGAGTTGCTCGAGGACCGTCAGTTCGGAATCGCCGAAACCGTGGCGCCCCAGCAGGTCCGCGAGATCCCGTGGCGTGTGCTCGTCGGCGCTGAGCACCAGCAGTCGTCTGCGCTCGGCCAGCTCGGGCAGCACCGTCGTCAGCGGCCGCCCCACCACGCTGAGCACCGGCGTCTCGGCCAGCGACCACCCGAGCCGGGCGCAGGCCAGCGATGCGGAAGACGGTTGCGGCAGCACCCGCAGCGCCTGTGGGCCCAGCAGCCGCGCCAGGGTGACGCCGATTCCGTAGAACATCGGATCGCCGCTGGCCAGCACACACAACCTGGCCCCGCCGTGCTGTTCGAACAGCCCGGGCAGCGCGGGCAGCAACGGCGACGGCCACGTCACCCGCCGCGCGGCCACGGTGGGCGGCACGAGCGCGAGCTGGCGCGGGGACCCGAACAGGATCTCGGCGTCGCCGATCGCCTCCTGTGCGACGCGACCGAGGCCGTCCCAGCCGTCGGCGCCGATTCCGACCACAGCGATCGGCGCGCCGGCCCACGACACGGGAGTGGCGTTCACCGCGGCATCCGGCGCCAGATCGGTTGCGGCAGCAGGCGCATCGCGAAGAACACCGGCCGCAGTACGCGGGGCACCCAGATCCGGCTCGCGCCGCGGCGCAGACCCTCGACCACGGCGTCGGCGACCTGCTCCGGAGTGCTGGAGAACGGCGCCGGAGACATCCCCTCGGTCATCCGGCCGATGACGAAGCCGGGACGGACCAGCAGCAACCGGACTCCCGTGCCGTGCAAGGCATCCGCGAGACCGGAGGCGAACCCGTCCAGTCCCGCTTTCGCCGATCCGTAGACGTAGTTGGCGCGCCGCACGCGCACGCCCGCGACCGAGCTGAACACGACGATCTGTCCCGCGCCTCGCGCGCGCAGCAGGCTCGACAACGTCGTGAGAACACTCGCTTGGGCGACGAAGTCGGTGTGGAGGATCGCCGCCGCGTGTGCGGGGTCCCGCTCGGCACGCTGCTGATCGCCGAGCACGCCGAACGCCAGCACCGCGATGCCGATCGGCCCGTGCTCCGCGTCGACCTTCTCCAGCAAGGCGGGATGACTCGCCAGGTCGTCGGCGTCGAATTCGACCGTGTGCACCTCGCTCGCACCCGCCGCCGCGATCTCCACGCGTTGCACGGCCAAGTCGCCGCTGCGCCTGGCCGCCAGAACCACGGCTCGCCCCGGCGCCAGCCGTCGCGCCACTTCGAGCCCGATCTCGCTGCGGCCGCCCAGCAGCAGGACGGTGCCCTCGGCCGATCTACGCGTTCCCATGCGCCCAAGTCTTTCATTGCCCTGGGCGTGGCCTGTCATCGCGCACCCGGGCGTGTGCTCGGTAGCAGGGCCGGGCTGCTGCGGCGCGGACGGACGCCGGGGGCTACGGTCGGGGCATGCCGACGAGTACTGCTGAGTTGTCCCCCGCCGCCCTGGAGTTCGTCGCCGAACGGCACCTCGCCACGCTGACGACGTTGCGGGCGGACGGTACGCCGCATGTCGTTGCGGTGGGGTTCACCTGGGACCAAGAGGCCGGGATCGCGCGCGTGATCACCAACGACGGGTCGGTGAAGGTGCGCAACGTGCGCCGCTCCGGATACGCGGCGGTCAGCCAGGTCGACGGGATCCGCTGGATCACCCTGGAGGGCCCGGCGACCGTGCTCGACGCCCCGGACGACGTCGCGGAGGCGGTCGAGCGGTACGCCGGTCGCTATCGCGTGCCGCGGGAGAACCCGACGCGCGTGGTGATCGCGATCCAGGTGCGGCGCGTCTTGTCCAGCAGCACCCTGGTCGCGCCGACCGCCGACGGCGAAGCAGGCGGTAACGGCGCCGGCGCGTAGGGCCTTCCCCGCGGGTCAGCCGTCGATCACAAGACCGTGAGACCGTGCGGCCGCTTGTTCAGGGATTCGCCGCCGTCGTCGGTGACGACCACGATGTCCTCGATGCGCGCGCCCCACTCGCCGCGGAAGTAGATCCCGGGCTCCACGCTGAAAGCCATGCCGGGCTGCAGGACGAGGTCGTTGCCCGCGACGATGTAGGGCTCCTCGTGCACCGACAGGCCGATGCCGTGGCCGGTGCGGTGCACGAACGCGGGGCCTAAACCCGCGTCCGTCAAGGGGTTTCGCGCCGCAGCGTCGACCGCGGCCGCGGTGACGCCCGGACGCACGGCCGCGACCGCCGCCGCCTGGGCGCTCTCCAGTTCGGCGTACCGGGCGGCCACCTCCGGATCGGGCTCGCCCAGGACGTAGGTCCGGGTGGAGTCGGAGTAATAGCCGGGCTCGACCGGGCCGCCGATGTCGACGACCACCACGTCCCCGGCCTCGATCCGGCGCTCGGACACGCCGTGGTGCGGGTCCGCCCCGTGCGGGCCGCTGCCGACGATGACGAACGCCGCCTCGGTGTGCCCCTCGGCCACGATGGCGGCCCCGATGTCGCGGCCCACCTCTGCCTCGGTGCGCCCCACCTGCAAGAACTCGCCCATCCGCGCGTGCACCCGGTCGATCGCCGCGCCTGCCCGGCGCAGCGCGTCCACTTCGGCCGGGTCCTTGATCATGCGCAGTTCGCGCAGGACGGGGGTGGCCGACACCGGCAGGCCGGTGAAGGATTCGGCCAGCGGCAGCAGATGCAGCGCGGGCATCACGTCGGCCACCGCGACCCGGGAGCCGACGTGCAGCGCGGACTTCACCAAGGCGTACGGGTTGGTGCCGTCGACCCAGTCCAGAACTTGCAGGCCCAATTCACCCGCCGCGGAGGATTCCAGCGACGCCAGCTCCAATTTCGGGATCACTACCGGCGGCGTCGCGCCGTCCGCCGGAATCACCAGACACGTCAGCCGCTCGAACGACTCGGCCGCCGATCCGATCAGATAGCGCAGGTCCGGCCCGGGCGTGATGAGCAGAGCGTCGAGGTGGGCAGCCCGCATCAGCTCCACCGCCCGCTCCAGCCGTGCACCGTAGACGTCCGCCGCGAATCTCGAATCCGTATGCGAGCTCATTCGTCCGACGTTACCCGTCCCGTCCGCGGGATGAACGCCGAACTTCGCCGAGGCGGTGTCGGTGCGAACGAGTAGCCTCAGCCCGTGACCTCTGCTTCCGGTGGGCCCCTGCTGCTGTTGGACGGAGCCAGTCTGTGGTTCCGCGCCTTCCATGCCATCCCCGACAAGATCACCGCGCCCGACGGCCGCTCGGTGAACGCGCTGCGTGGGTTCACCGACATGGTGGCGTCGCTGATCACCAAGTTCGCGCCGGGCAGGCTGGTGGTGTGCCTGGATTTGGACTGGCGGCCCGCCTATCGGGTCGATCTGGTGCCGTCGTACAAGGCACACCGGTTGGACAGCTCACCGGAGGCCGCGCCCGGCGCGGAAAGCGTGCCCGACACGCTCACCCCGCAGGTGGAGATGATCCTGGAAGTGCTCGAGGCAGCGGGGATCGCGACCGGCGGCGCGGAGGGCCTGGAGGCCGACGACGTGCTGGGCACCTTGGCGACCCGGGAACGCGCCGACGAGGTCGTCGTGGTCAGCGGCGATCGCGATCTGTTGCAGCTGGTGCGCGACGAGCCCGCACCGCGGGTGCGAGTGTTCTACGCCGGGCGGGGCCTGGCCAAGGCGGAACTGTTCGGCCCGGCGGAGGTGTCGGCGAAGTACGGGGTGCCGCTGGAGAACGCGGGCCCGGCCTATGCCGATATGGCGACGCTGCGCGGCGACGCCTCCGACGGCCTGCCCGGAGTGGCCGGCATCGGTGAGAAGTCCGCTGCCACCCTCATCTCCCGTTTCGGCTCCTTGGAGGCCCTGGTCGCGGCCGTCGAAGATCCCGACGCCGACTTGGCCCAAGGCGTGCGCGCCCGGTTGCGCGCCGCCGGGGACTATCTGAAGGCCGCCGCGCCGGTCGTGCGAGTGGTCTGCGACGCCGAGGTGGCCCTGTCCCGCAGCGATGTCCTCCCCACCGAACCGGCCGATCCGGATCGCCTGCGCGCCCTCGCCTCGGCCTACAACGCGGAAAGCCCGGTCATGCGTCTGATCACCGCACTCGGCGCCCGCACCGCCTGACCTCGAAAGCCGACGGCCCCATCGCGTACCTCGATGGGGCCGTCACCCGAACAGTGGCGACGACGTCGCCGCACGACACGCTAGCTCGGGCGACCGACCTCGTAGGTGCCGTCGTCCTTGGTGATCTTGATGGTCACCTTCTTGGCCTCGCCGCTGACCTTCACACTGCATTCGAAGGTGGCGTCGACCTTGACTTCCTGGCCGGACGGGCAGGAGACATCGCTGATGTCCTGGATGCCGTAGGAATCCGACAGTACTTTCTTCACGCCGTCCTGCACCGCAGCCTGGTCCAGCTGGTCCTTGGCGGTCAGCACGAGCACGAGCGCGACGAGCGCGACGACCACCGCGACGCCGAGCAGCGACAGACCGATGATCAGGCCTTTGCCCTTGCCACCCTGCTGCGGCGGCTGGCCGGGAGCGCCCCACTGCGGCTGCGGCTGCTGAGGCTGACCCCATTGCGGCTGCTGCCCCTGCTGGCCCCAGTCCTGCTGCTGCGGCTGACCCCACTGCGGCTGCCCCTGCGCGGGCTGCTGGCCCCATTGCGGCTGCTGAGGCTGCTGCGGTTGCTGGCCCCACTGCTGCTGGGGTTGCCCCCACTGCTGCTGCGGTTGCTGCTCACCCCAGTGCTGGGTCGGCTGGGCCGAGGCCGGGGTCTGCGGCTGACCGCTCCACTGCTGCGTGGGACCGGCTCCGCCCGGCGCCTGCTGTCCACCCCACTGCTGGGTGGGATCGTTGCGTCCCTCCCCGGGGTCGTTCGGTCCGTACGGGCCGCTCATCTGCTTGCCTCCACTCGCATCGTTGTACACACGGTAGCCCCCCGCGTGGGCCTCGTCGCATGACACGACTACTCCGCCACGGTCGGTACGCGAAAGAAATCAAATCACAATCGAATCCGCCGTGTTGATATTGCCGCCGCCGCGCGCCCGCAGCGCACACCGCTCAGGCGGCGTCCACCGCCACGACACCCCGCCGGATCGCCCGCACCGCTTTGGCCGCGGTGGCGGCGACCTCGGGATCGTCGGCGGTGCCGTGGATCTGGTCGAGCAGATCGATCACCTGCCTGCACCAGCGCACGAAGTCGCCGGCCGACAGTGGTGCGCCCGCGTCACCGCCGGCAAGCAACGACTCGGCCAACCCGTCGCCGCGCGCCCATTTGTAGACGCCGTCGACGAAACCCAGATCGGGTTCCCTGGTCGGCGGCAGTTTGTGCCGCGCTTCGTCCGTGCGCAGCTCCGACCAGACGCCGATGGTCGCACCCACCGCCCGGCGGATCGGCGCCGTCGGTCCGCTCGCGCCGAGATACCCACCCTCCTGGCGGGATTCGTAGACCAGGATCGACACCACGCCGGCCAGCTCGGCCGGACCGAGGCCGCGCCACAGACCCTTCCGGAGGCATTCGGCGACCAGCAAATCGCTCTCCGCGTAGAGGCGGGCCAGCCTGCGTCCGTCCGCGGTCACCTCGCTCTCGTGCACGAAACCGCGTTCCTCCAGCAGCCCGAGGATCCGATCGAAGGTGCGCGCGAGCGAATTGGTGGTGGCGGCAACCTTCTGGCGCATCGATTCCGTCTCCCGCGCCAGCCGGTTGTAGCGTTCGCCCACCCGGGCCAGTTGCTCGCGATCGGGGCGGGAGTGCGCCGGGTGCGCACGCATGCTGCGCCGCAACGTCGCCAGTTCCCGGTCGTCGGCCGCAGCGGACTGCCTGCCTCGCCGTGGTCTGCCGGGCACCGAGATCCCGGTGCTGCGCAGCGCGGAAGCCAGATCACGGCGGGTGCGGGCGGTCCGATGATCCACCCGGCGCGGCAGCCGCATGTGCCCGAGTGCTTCGGCGGGCACCGGGAAATCGGCGACCGACACCCGTCCAGCCCACTTGTCCTCGGTGAGCACCAGCGGCCTGGGATCACCCGGCGTCGCGTCCGGCTCCAGGATCACCGCCAGCCCGGCGCGGCGGCCGGAGGGAATGGCCACCACGTCGCCGCGCCGCAGGGCGCCGAGCGCGTCCACCGCGGCGCCGCGCCGGTCGGCGCGACTCTGCTGGGCCAGCTGCCGCTCCCGCTGCTTGATCCGCTCGCGCAGCGCGAGGTAGTCCAGGAAACCGCCTTCCGCGCCGCCGAGCTGATCGCGCAGCTTGCGCAGCGCTCCCTCGTTGCGCTCGATGCCGCGCACCAGCCCGACCACCGACCGGTCCGCTTGGAACTGGGCGAAGGAGCGCTCCAGCAGGGCCCGCGATTCGTCGGCGCCCATCCGATCGATGAGATTGATCGACATGTTGTAGCCCGGCCGGAACGAACTGCGCAGCGGATAGGTGCGCGTGGAAGCCAGACCGGCTACCGCGCTGGTGTCCACCTCGGGCTGCCACAGCACCACCGCGTGGCCTTCGACGTCGATGCCGCGCCGCCCGGCACGCCCGGTCAACTGGGTGTATTCCCCGGGTGTGAGTTCCGCGTGCGATTCGCCGTTGAACTTCACCAGCCGTTCCAGCACGACGGTACGGGCCGGCATGTTGATCCCGAGCGCCAGCGTCTCGGTGGCGAAGACGGCACGCACCAGCCCGTTGACGAACAACTCCTCGACGGTGTGCCGGAACGCGGGCAGCATCCCGGCGTGATGCGCGGCGAGTCCGCGGTGCAGCGCCTCACACCACTCCCAGTAGCCGAGCACCTCCAGATCGGCTTTGGGCAGGTCGCCGGTGTGTTTCTCGATGATCGCGTCGATCTCGTCGCGCTCTTCCGGACGGCTCAGGTCCAGCCGCGACCGCAGGCACTGCGCGAGCGCGCCGTCGCATCCGGCCCGGCTGAAAATGAACGTGATCGCGGGCAGCAGGCCCTCTTCGTCCAGTTTGGCCAGCACCTCCGGCCGCGGCAGCGGACGAAAATCCCGGCGCGGGCCGCCGCGGCCGTTGCGCGGGGCGCCCCAGCTGTTCATCCGGTCGGCGGCCTCGCGCTGGCGGATGAACCGCACCAGATCCTCGTCGACGAGCACCTTCTGCTCGGTGGATTTCGTGTCGAACAGGTCGAACATCCGCCGACCCACCATCACGTGCTGCCACAGCGGCACGGGCCTGGTCTCGTCGACCACGACGGCGGTGTCGCCGCGCACCGTCTCCATCCATGCGCCGAACTCCTCGGCGTTGCTCACCGTGGCCGACAGGCTGACCAGGCGCACGTCCGGAGGCAGGTGCAGGATGACCTCCTCCCAGACGGCGCCGCGGAACCGGTCGGCGAGGTAGTGCACCTCGTCCATCACGACGTAGGACAGTCCGCGCAGGGCGTCCGAGGAGGCGTAGAGCATATTGCGGAGCACCTCGGTGGTCATCACGACCACCGGGGCGTCCGGATTGATCGACTGATCGCCGGTCAGCAGGCCGACGTTGTCGCGGCCGTGGCGTTCGGTGAGGTCGGCGAACTTCTGGTTCGACAGCGCCTTGATGGGCGTGGTGTAGAAACACTTGCCACCCGCCACCAGTGCCAAGTGGACGGCGAACTCGCCCACGACCGTCTTGCCCGCGCCCGTGGGTGCGCAGACCAGGACGCTGTGGCCTTCTTCGAGCGCCGCACAGGCATCGCGCTGAAACGGATCCAGCCGGAACTTCAGTTCGGTGGAAAACGCGTCCAATTCGCCCGTCTGCGACCGGTCATCTGTCACTCGTCAGAGCGTATCGGAGTAGTCCGACACCGGTCGTGCGGATTTCTCCGCGGGCGTGGTGATCGACTCGGCCGGATCGATCGGCTCCGGCTCGCCCAGTTCGGAGGCTTCCTCGTCGGACAACGCACCCCAGCCCTCGCGCTCCTTACGCGCCCGGCGCATGTCGTTGACCCGGGAGAACTGGATCGCCACCTCGAACAACACCGTCAACGCCAAGGCCAGGGCCAGCATCGAGAAGGGGTCCTGCGGCGTCACGATCGCGGCGAACACGAACAGTCCGAAAGTGATCCCACGCCGCCACGCCTTGAGGCGCTCATAGGTCAGCACACCGACCAGGTTCAACCCGATGATCAGCAACGGCGTCTCGAAGCTGACGCCGAAGATGATCAGCAACTGGATGATGAACCCGAAATACTGCGACCCGCTCAACGCGGTGATCTGCACGTTGTCGCCGATGGTGAGCAAGAAACTCAACGCGTGCGCGATCACCACATAGGCCAGCACCGCCCCCGCGGCGAACAGCACCGTGCCCGAGGACACGAACCCGATCGCGTACTTGCGCTCCTTCGCGTACAAGCCCGGCGTGATGAACGCCCACATCTGGTACAGCCAGATCGGCGCCGCGAGCACCACGCCCGCGGTCATGCCGACCTTCAACCGTAAGGTGAACTGCTCGAACGGCGCGGTGGCCAGCAGACGGCACTCCCCGTCCGGGCTCAACGACGCACGCGCCGACGCGGGCAGCGAGCAATACGGTCCGCGCAGGATCTCACCGAGGCTCTCGATCCCGAGGAACCCGTGCGCGTACCACAGAAAGCCCAGGATCGTCGTCGCGATCACCGCCGCGATCGACACCAGCAACCGGTACCGCAGCTCCTGCAGATGCTCGACCAACGACATCGTGCCGTCGGGATTGGTCCTGCGCTTACTGCGCCGCGGATCGAACGGGATTCGCATGGTTGGTGATCGCCCCTGGGTTCACGTGCCTGGCTCAGCTCGGCAACAGCACTGAGTCCGGAGTGAGCCCTTGCTCACTCCGGCGCGAGCGGATCCGCTCAGACCGATTTCTGCTCGGTGCGGGACTCCGTGGCCTGCGACGGCGTCGACTGCTGCGCGGCGGGCAACTGCGGTGCGGGCTGCTGAGCCGACGCGCCGTTGCCGGGCGCGTTGCTCTCGTTCTGCATCTGACTGACCTCGCTCTTGAAGATGCGCAACGACCGGCCCAAGCTGCGGGCCGCGTCGGGCATCCGCTTCGCGCCGAAGAACATCACGAAGACCACCGCAATGATCAGCCAGTGCCAGATGCTCAGACTGCCCATGATCTACCTCCCAAGACTGTGATGTCTCGATGCTACCGGACCGTGACGTGCGCGAACGCCGCCGTCACTGCTCGTTCGCCCCGCGTTGGGGCGCGGCGACCGCCGCGGCGCCCCGCAACTGGCCGAGCAGTTCCCGGCCGGTCCACACGCGGCGACCACCCTGCTCGGCGGCGACGACCAACTCGATCAGCCGCTGATTCACCGGCGTCGGCGCACCGACCATCGCGCCAAGCCCCACGATTTCCCCGCACAACCAGGGGATTTCGGTAGTGCGGCCGAGCTCGAGGTCGTCCGCCATGGACGAGCGCGCCACCGGATCGATGGCCAGCACCTGGCCGGCCACCCGCCGGAACAGGGCGTCGGGGACGGTCAGCAGCGTGGCCATCACCCGGGGCGGCAGCGGGGTCAGCCGGGCCGGGCGAATTCGCGCCTTGTTCATCACCGCGAGCGCTTCGCGCTGGGTCAGCGCGAGACAGCGGCGATAGTCCCGGTCGGCGAGCTCCTCGCGCAGCGGGCGGCCCGACAACGCGTTGATCGGGTTGTTGAGGTTGAGCAGCAGCTTGGCCCACTGCACCGGACGCAGGTCGGGATAGCGGCGCAGGCCGAGACCCGCCCGCTCGAACACGTCGAGGAACGGCGCCAGCGCCGGATCGTCCTGCACCGCGAGACCGCCCTCGGTGCCGCGGTGGAACCGGCCGCCGGGATGGTGCACGACGTTGAACATCACCATGCCGGCCAACACCACACAGTGCGGCAAAATCTCCCGGATCACCGAATCGTTGCCGATGCCGTTCTGCAGGCTGAGCACCACGGTGCCCGGCCTGATCTTGCCCGCGAGTTCGCGCACCGCCGCCGCGGTCGCCGCCGATTTCACCGTGACCAGCACCAGGTCCGCCGAGCCGACGTCATCCGGTTCGGTGGCGCGGTGGAATCGGTCCGGCGCCAGCGCCTCGTCACCGCCGTCGAGGTCGGTGAGCCGGAGTCCGGAAGCGCCGAGCTCGTCGAGCACTCGCCTGCGGCCGACCAGGGTGACCTCCGCGCCCGCCGCGCCGAGCTTGCCGCCGACGAAGTTGCCGATGCTGCCCGCACCGACCACGAGCACACGAACGTTCATGCCGGTCGGGCCTCTTCGTCCCTCATCTGGCCTCCAGATATCCGGCTTCCTCATAGGCGGCCAGCGCGGCGTTCGACCGCTCGCGCACTGCCGCCACCAGTTCCGGCGGACCGAGGACGGTGACGCCCGCCCCGAAACCGAGCAGCAGCCGGGCCATCCAGTCCAGCGTGGCGAACCGCATGGTCGCCTCCAAGCTGCCGTCGGGGTGCACCGCCAGCCGGTGCATGGGGTACTGATCGAGGACCCAAGCGTAGTCGGCGTGAATCCGCAGGCGTGCCAACGGGACCGCCGGATCGTCCTGGAACAGGTCCAGGCCCGCCGTCGCCTCGGTGGCGTGCTTGGGCGGTCGAGCCGCCTCGTCCAGTTCGGTCGCGGCCTCGATCCGGTCGAAGCGGAACAGCCGCACGCCCTCGGCCTGCCTGCACCAGGCTTGCAGATAGCTGTTGTCGTCCACCAGGACGATGCGGATCGGGTCCACGATGCGTTCGGACACCACGTCGCGGCTGGCGGAGTAGTACACCAGCCGCAGCACCCGGCCCAGCGCCAGCGCCGAGCGCACCGCGGCCACCGCGGGCGCCTCCGGCGGCGGTGTGCGGGATCGTCCGTCCGCGGCCGGTTCCACGCCGCCCGCGATGGCCGATTCGATCTTCGCGATGGCCGCGTGGGCCGCGGTCGGGTCCACCATGCCGGGCATGTCGACGATCGAGCGCAGCGCGACCAGCAGCGCGGTCGCCTCGGTGGAGGTCAGCCGCAGCGGCCGATCGATGCCCGCGGAGAAGGTGACCTCGATGCTCTCCTCGGAGAACGACAGGTCGATCAGGTCACCCGGGCCGTACCCGGGCAGCCCGCACATCCACAGCTGATTGAGGTCGCTCATCAGCTGCTTGGTGGTCACGCCGAGGTCGGCGGCGGCCTCCGCGGCGCTGATCCCGGGGTGGGCGATGAAGTACGGGATCATGTTCAACAGCCGGGAGAGCCGGACCGACAGCCGCGAGCTCATGCCCGCACCTCCGTGCGGTCGAACACCGAACGCAGCCGCGCGATGACATCGGCACGCAGGGACTCCGGGGCGAGCACCACGGCGTCGGGCCCCAAACCGGTGATCAGCCGGGCCAGCCAATCGCGCGAGCGCACCGGAAGCTCGACCACGGCGCCCGCCCGGCCGCCCACCACGCGCTCGCCGGTCACCTGGCCAAGCCTGCGGATCTCCCGGCCCCGCCCCTCGGCCACCCACACCGTCGCCGCGCCGCTGACCGGCCCGCTGCTGGTGACCTGGTCGACGATGGCGCGCAGATCGACGCCCTGCGGCTTGCGCACGGCGTTGCGCGGGCCGTACGCGGTCACATCGTCGCCGATGCGGGAGAGCCGGAAACTGCGCACGGCGTCCCGGTCCCGGTCGTGCCCGACCAGGTACCAGCGGCCGTGGTGGGTGACGACGCCCCACGGCTCGACGTCGCGCATCAGATAGGGCGCGTTGATCGCGCCGCGGTGCTCGAACCGCACCGCCTGGCCGGCATCGATCGCGGCGAGAAGTTTGCCGAGCACCGGTTCCGAGCCGCGAGCGCGGGCCGGAACGGCGGGCACCGACGCCACCGCGGCGTCGGTCTCCACGTGGATACCCGCCGCGCGCAGTTTGAGCAGCGCGCCCTCCGCTGCGGCGGCCAACTCGGGCGATTCCCACATCTGCACGGCGACCGCGACGGCGGCGGCCTCCTCATCGGTCAGGTCGATCTCGGGTAGCTCATAGGCGTCGCGGTTGATCCGGTAACCCTCGAGCGTCGAGTACCGGCTCACCGGACCCACTTCCAGCGGAATGCCCAGATCGCGCAGTTCGTTCTTGTCCCGCTCGAACATCCGGCTGAACGCTTCATCGCTGGCGGAGTCCTCGTATCCGGCCACACTCTCCCGGATCCGCTCTGCGGTCAGGAACTGCCGGGTCGACAGCAGCGCGATGACCAGATTCATCAGCCGCTCGACCTTGGATATCGCCACCCGATAGAGGGTAATCTGCGCGGCCGGGCTGTGTTGTCCCGGCCGCGACTTCGTCGCGGCGTGTTCAGCTGCGCGGGCCGCTGCGCCGATCAGCCTTCGGCCAGGTAGCGCTCGACCTTCTCCACCTTGGTGGTCATCGCATCCATCACCCCGGGGCGGATGTCGGCCTTCAGCACCAGGCTGCATCGCGGCGCTACGGCGAGGATGGCGTCGGTCGCCTGTTTCACCACGGCCATCACCTCGTCCCATTCGCCCTCGAGCGTGGTGAACATGGCGTCGGTGTGGTTGGGCAATCCGCTGGCGCGCACCACGCGGACCGCTTCGGCGACCGCGCGCCCGACATCGGCGCCGGTCCCGAGCGGTGTGACGGAGAAGGCGACGATCACATCGACGCGATCAGGCGATCGACGCGCTCGTCGACCGAGCGGAACGGGTCCTTGCACAGCACGGTGCGCTGTGCCTGGTCGTTCAGCTTCAGGTGCACCCAGTCGACGGTGAAGTCGCGGCCCGCCTCCTGCGCGGCGGTGATGAAGTCACCGCGCAACTTGGCCCTGGTGGTCTGCGGCGGGGTGTCGACCGCGGCATCCACGGCCTCGTCCTCGGTGACGCGCTTGGCCAGGCCCTTGCGCTGCAGCAAGTCGAAGACGCCGCGTCCGCGCTTGATGTCGTGGTAGGCCAGATCCAGCTGGGCGATCTTGGGATCGGACAGCTCCATGCCGTACCGGTCCTGGTAGCGCTGGAACAGCTTGCGCTTGATCACCCAGTCGATCTCGGTGTCGACCTTCGCGAAGTCCTGTGCCTCGACCGCGTCCAGGGTCCGGCCCCACAGGTCGACCACCTGGTCGATCTGGGGATCCCGGTCGCGGTTGCGCAGATGCTCCACGGCGCGGGCATAGTACTCGCGCTGGATGTCCAGGGCACTGGCCTGCCGTCCGCCTGCCAGGCGCACCGGACGGCGCCCGGTCAGGTCGTGGCTCACCTCGCGGATCGCGCGGATCGGGTTGTCCAGCGCGAAGTCGCGGAACGAGACGCCCGCCTCGATCATCTCCAGCACCAAGGCGGCCGTGCCGACCTTCAGCATGGTGGTGGTCTCGGACATGTTGGAGTCGCCGACGATCACGTGCAGGCGGCGGTACTTCTCCGCGTCGGCATGCGGCTCGTCGCGGGTGTTGATGATCGGCCGCGAACGGGTGGTCGCCGAGGAGACGCCCTCCCAGATGTGCTCGGCACGCTGCGACAGGCAGAACGTGGCGGCCTTCGGTGTCTGCAGCACCTTGCCCGCGCCGCAGATCAGCTGGCGGGTGACCAGGAACGGCAGCAGCACGTCCGAGATCCGGGAGAACTCGCCTGCCCGAACGACCAGGAAGTTCTCGTGGCAACCGTAGGAGTTGCCCGCGGAGTCGGTGTTGTTCTTGAACAGATAGATGTCGCCGCCGATGCCTTCTTCGGCCAGACGCTGCTCGGCGTCGATCAGCAACTCTTCGAGGACCCGCTCGCCCGCACGGTCGTGGGTCACCAATTGCGCCAGGTTGTCGCACTCCGCGGTCGCGTACTCCGGATGGGACCCGACATCGAGGTAGAGCCGAGCACCGTTGCGGAGGAACACGTTCGAGCTACGGCCCCAGGACACCACCCGGCGGAACAGATACCGGGCCACCTCGTCGGGGGACAGTCGACGGTGACCGTGGAAGGTGCATGTCACACCGAACTCGGTCTCGATCCCCATAATTCGTCGCTGCACACCATCGACATTACAGCCATGTCAGGGACTTGCGTGGTGCACCGAACAACCCGTATGCATACGTCTTCACAACAATTTGGCCCGCTTTGTCGGAATTTGCCCGGCCGATACCCCGCTTCCGGCGGAGGAAGCACACGGCGGGACCGGGCGCGGGCATGCCGACGCGGCCCGCGAACGAGACGTCGTTCGCGGGCCGCCGAGCTCGTCGGCCCGGGCGGATCACTCCGCCGGCGGGGTGTCCTTCGCCGAGGGCTCCGCAGCCTCGGCCTCGGCGCCGCTCTCCTGCGCAGCGGACCCGCCGTCCGGCTGCGCCGGGCTGAGCAAGCGCTCCAGCGCGGCATCGGCCACCCGCCGGAACGCCCGGCGTGGACGCGCCTGCTCCAAGGTCGCGACCTCGAGCGAACTCACGCCCAGCCCCCGCTTCTCTTTCTCCGTCCCTTCCGGCACGCCCGCCTGCAGCGCCCGCACCGCCACACCCACCGCGGAGGCCAGATCCAGACCCGGCTGGTAGGACGACTTCAACGCGGTGACGATCGGCTCGGTCGTGCCGCCCATCACCACGAACTCCCGCTCGTCCACGATCGACCCGTCGAAGGTGATCCGGTACAGCACCGATTGCGGGGCCTGTTCCGGATAGCCCACCTCCGCCACACAGATCTCCACCTCGTACGGCTTCAGCTGATCGGTGAAGATCGTGCCAAGGGCCTGCGCGTAGGCATTGGCCAGGGCACGACCGGTGACGTCGCGGCGGTCGTATTGATACCCGCGAATGTCGGCCTGCAGGATGCCGCCCCTGCGCAGGTTCTCGAACTCGTTGTACTTGCCGACCGCGGCGAAGCCGATCCGGTCGTACAGCTCACTCACCTTGTGCAGCGTCGTGGACGGGTTCTCCGCGACGAACAGCACACCCTTCTCGTACGTCAGCACCACGACGCTGCGCCCCCGACCGATGCCCTTGCGCGCGAGCTCGGTCTTGTCGCGCATGATCTGCTCGGCCGACGCGTAGTACGGCAACGTCATGATCAGGCGCTCCCTTCTTCGGCGGCCGCGCGGTCGGCGACGACGCCGCGCGCGATCTCCTCGAGACGCGACTCGGTCACCTCGACCGCACCCTCCTCATCGATCACGATCGCCGTCGGGAAGATGCCGCGCACCAGATCCGGGCCGCCCGTCGCGGTGTCGTCATCGGCCGCGTCGAACAGCGACTCGACGGCGATGCGCAGCGCACGCTCCTGATCGATTCCCTTGGCGTACAACTTCTTCAGCGCCGACTTCGCGAATACCGAGCCGGAACCGACCGCGGCGTACCCGAATCGCTCCTCGCTGCGTCCACCCACCACATCGAACGACACGATGCGGCCCGCCTTGTCCGGATCGGTGGCGTTCAGGTCGTAACCGACCAGCATCGGCACCACCGCCAGACCCTGCAAGGCCGCGGGCAAATTCTCACGCACCATCTTCGACAGCTTGTTGGCCTTGCCGTCGAAGGTCAGCGGCACGCCCTCGAGCTTCTCGTAGTGCTCCAGCTCCACCGCGAAGATTCGCACCATCTCCACCGCCATGCCCGCGGTGCCCGCGATACCGGCCGCGGAATAGCTGTCCGTGATGTAGACCTTCTCGATATCCCGGCTGGCCAACAGGTTCCCCTGCGTGGCACGCCGGTCGCCCGCGATCAGCACACCACCGCGGTAACTCACCGCGACGATGGTGGTGCCGTGCGGAGCGATCTCCTTCGCGGAAGTGCCGCCGGAGATTCCGGCGGCACCCTGTCCGAACCTGTTTACGGGCAACAAGTCCGGAGCATGCATACGGAGATAGTCGGAGAAGGACGAGAGGGCGTACCCCAGGTGGAGACGCGAGGGGTCACCGACTGTCACTGGCCACCTTTCTGCACGTACGCGCGGACGAAGTCCTCGGCGTTCTCCTCGAGCACGTCATCGATCTCGTCGAGCAGGTCGTCGGTTTCCTCCGCCAGCTTCTCGCGGCGCTCCTGACCGGCGGCATCCACACCGTCCGGGCCCTCGTCCTCGTCGCCACCCCCGGCGCGCTTGGTCTGCTCTTGTGCCATGGCAGCCGACCTCCTCTGTCCTCACCATGACCGGGACCCATCGTGAGCACGATCCCGATCATGAGCATTGTCCGTGCTCGTCCCTCAACACTACCTACCAGCACCGACAGTGTGCTTATTTTGTGTGGCGGTGTTTGCCTTGCAGCGCCTGCGGCGCTGCGTGTTCGCGGCCCCTCCACGGCTCGTGTCCGAGCGGGACCGCGAACGGACAATGCCCGGTCTCGCTCGAAACCCTTAGCTGAGCTGGTGTGGTGGCATAGGGCGATCGAGGCAAGGCCCTGCCGGGCCGTGCCGTCAGCCGATCGGGACACGCGCTGCCGGAGGCTACGTCGTCAGCTGCTCCACCAGGTCAGCGGCGGTGGTCACGCCGTCGAGGAGTTTGCCGACGTGGGCTTTGGTGCCGCGGCGGGGTTCCAGGGTGGGGATGCGCACGAGGGAGTCGCCGCCCAGGTCGAAGATCACCGAGTCCCAGCTGGCCGCCGCGATATCGGCGCCGAAGCGGCGCAGGCATTCGCCGCGGAAGTAGGCGCGGGTGTCGGTGGGCGGGTTGGTCATGGCGTCGAGGACCTGCTGCTCGCTGATCAGGCGCTTCATCGAGCCACGGGCGACCAGGCGGTTGTACAGCCCCTTGTCCAGCCGCACGTCGGAGTACTGCAGGTCCATCAGGTGCAGCTTGGGGGCCGCCCAGCCGAGTCCCTCGCGGCTGCGCATGCCCTCGAGCAGACGCAGCTTGGCCGGCCAGTCGAGCAGGTTCGCGCACTCCATCGGATCGCGTTCGAGCAGGTCCAGCACCATGGCCCAGTTCTCGATGATGTCCTGCACGCGTTTGTCGTCGTTTCCGGTGCGGTCGACGAATTTGATCACCCGATCCAGATAGACCCGCTGCAAGGCGAGGCCGGTCAGCTCCCGGCCGTCGGCGAGCGCGACGGTCGCCCGCAGCGTGGGGTCGTGGCTGATCGTGTGCACCGCGGTGACCGGGCGCGCCAGTTGCAGGTCCGACAGGTCCTCGCCCGCCTCGATCAGATCGAGGACCAGCGCGGTGGTGCCGACCTTGAGGTAGGTCGACATCTCGGCCAGATTGGCGTCACCGATGATGACGTGCAGCCTGCGGTACTTGTCGGCGTCGGCGTGCGGTTCGTCGCGGGTGTTGATGATGCCCCGCTTGAGTGTGGTCTCCAGGCCGACCTCGACTTCGATGTAGTCCGAGCGCTGGGACAACTGGAAGCCCGCGTGGTCGCCGGACTGGCCGATGCCGACCCGGCCGGAGCCGCAGACCACCTGCCGGGACACGAAGAACGGCGTGAGCCCGACGATGATCTGGTTGAACGGGGTGTCCCTGCTCATCAGGTAGTTCTCGTGGGTGCCGTACGAGGCGCCCTTGCCGTCGACGTTGTTCTTGTACAGCTGCAGCCGCGGGGCCCCCGGCACGCTGGAGGCGTGCCGCGCGGCGGCCTCCATCACCCGCTCGCCCGCCTTGTCCCAGATCACCGCGTCCAGCGGGTCGGTGACCTCGGGCGCGGAGTATTCCGGGTGCGCGTGGTCGACGTAGAGCCGGGCGCCGTTGGTGAGGATCATGTTGGCCGCCCCGACCTCGTCGGCGTCGATCACCGGCGCGGGCCCGTTCATCCGGCTCAGGTCGAATCCGCGCGCGTCGCGCAGCGGCGACTCCACCTCGTAGTCCCAGCGGGTGCGCTTCGCGCGCGGCACGCCCTCGGCCGCGGCGTAGGCCAGGACCGCCTGGGTCGAGGTGAGGATCGGGTTGGCCGACGGCTCGGTCGGGGTCGAGATGCCGTATTCGACCTCTATTCCGATGATGCGCTGCATGGCATCGAGCCTAGGTCACGCACCCGGCCGAACCGGTCGCGACCGGCGGAGTCCAATGTCATACCGCAGGTGGTACTTCCGGAGGACTCCTCGCGGCGCAGGTCGGCGTGATAGTCGGGACATGCCCGAATCGCCCGCGGCCCGCCCCACGCAGACCACCGGACAGCACCCCGCGCCCGCTCCGCCGGCGTTGCCCGCACCCGCCCGGCTCGTCGCGTTGGACGTGCTGCGCGGGATCGCGATCCTGGGCACCCTCGCCACCAATGTCTGGATCATGACCGATCCGGAGGGGGCTGATCGGCTATCTCCACGGCCTGGGCGGGCAGGCCGACGGTTGGTTGTGGACCGAGCGGGTGCTCCAGCAGCTCGCCCAAGGCAAGTTCCTGGGCCTGCTGACCATCATGTTCGGCGTCGGCCTCGCCATCCAGCGGGGCTCGGCGACCAGGGCCGGGCGGCGCTGGCCGGGCGACTACCCCTGGCGCGCGGGTCTGCTGTTCGTGGACGGTCTGCTGAATTTCGTGTTCGTCGCCGAGTTCGACGTGCTGACGGGCTACGCGGTGACCGGACTGGTCGTCGCGTTCGTGCTGGCCACCGGCGAGCGGGCGCAGCGACGCTGGCTGATCGGCGCCGCCGCCGTGCACGTGACGCTGCTGACCCTGATCGCGCTCGTCCTGGCCTTCGCGCCGCGGCGAGACGCGGCGGCACGCGGCGGGCTCGACCCGAATCCGTACGCCGACGGCTCCTTCTGGGATCTCGCGATGTTCCGGCTCGGCAACGCCGGGCTGTTCCGGATGGAGGCGATCTTCGTGTTCGCGATGTCGGTCGCGCTGTTCCTGACCGGCGCGCGGCTGTTCCGCGCCGGCGTGTTCGGTCCGGAAGGCGCGCGAATCCGTCAGCGGCTCATGATCGTGGGCTTCGGCATCGCCGCACCGATCGACCTGGCCGTCGGCATCGCCGGCGGCGGCGACCTCATCCTGTTCACTCGCTACGGCAGCGCACCGTTCGTCGCCCTCGGCATCCTGGCGGCGGTCGCCGAGTGGTACCTGCGGCGGCCCGCGGTCGGGTTCGCCGGGCGCCGCCTCACCGAGATCGGCCGCACCGCGCTCAGTTGCTACATCCTGCAGAATCTGGTGGCTTCGATGCTGTGCTACGGCTGGGGATTCGGACTCGCCGCGCGCGTGGCATCCGACGACCGCGTCCCCTTCACCATCGCCGTCTACGTGCTGGTCGCGCTGGTCATCGCGAGCGGAGCACACCTGTGGTTGCGTCGCTTCGAGCGGGGGCCGGTGGAGTGGTTCTGGAACGTGAGTTACCGGACACTGGCCCGGGAACGCTGATCGTACGTCCGCATCCGCCGCGCCGGAGGATACGGACGTGACAACCCGGACCGGAGCAGCGCCGAACCCGGCCGCACCCCGTGCATGTCGCCGCACACCCGCAGAAATCCGGCGGACACGATCCCTCGTCGACCGCTACCGTCGTCCTGTGACGCTCGCCGACCGCTATCCCGTGCTGCACACACCGACCCACTGGGCGTGGGGGGATCTGGACGTGCGGTTCTCCACCACGCTGCCGTCGGACGAGTTGGTCACGAATATCCACGTCGTCTGTTTCGTCGGCGAGGAGATCGTGCTGTGCCGCGACGATCGCGGCATCTGGCTGATCCCCGGCGGCACCAGGGAACGCGGCGAGTCGATCGACGAATGCGTGCGCCGGGAACTGCGCGAGGAGGCGGGAGCGCGCCCGATCGGGCCGATCAGCTGGTTCGGCGCCCACCACGCGACCAGCAATCGCCCCGCGCCGTATCGGGAATGGCAGCCCCACCCGCACAAGGCGTGGCTCTGGTGCACCGCGGACGTGGTGCTCGACTCCGCGCCGACCAATCCCGGCGGCGCCGAGCAGATTCTCGAGGTCCGCACCTTCCCCGTCGCCGAGGCGATGCGGCGTGCCGAATCCGACGGCGAGCACCTGGGCGAACTCGTGGCGTTGGCCGTCGAACTCCATCGGCGCGCGGCGCGGCCGGACCACCCCGTGTGACCGCGCGGTTGCGCGCGACAGGTTCGGCCGCCGCCACCGGGTGAGATCGGGGCAGAATCGAAGTATGGCAACGGCAACCTGGCACGGCCGCGTCCTCGCGACCAGCAACGACACCATCATCGTCGAGGGCAACCACTACTTCCCGCCGGATTCGATCAGCCCGGAGTTCTTCCAGCCCTCCGACACACACACCTACTGCCCGTGGAAAGGCACCGCCAGCTACTACACCGTGGTGGTCGACGGCGAATCCAACACCGACGCCGCCTGGTACTACTCGCAGCCGAAGACCAAGGCGGCGCAGATCAAGGACTACGTCGCGTTCTGGCGCGGGGTCGAGGTCTCGGAGAGCTGACCGGCGTTCTTCCGCTGCGAGCAATCGAGCGGCGAACTCATGATCGATGCCGGAATCCCGCCGTGGAGTGATCGGCGGGGTCGGCCGTAATCGGAGGAATCGGGAATACCGCCCGCGCGAAACCGATACGCTCATCCCAGGATTCAGCGTGCGTGTCTCAGCCGGGAGCATCCCATGATGAAGGCTCTGGTCACCGACGGCTTCTCGATGTCGCCTGTGGGCGCAGCGGACGAACCACCGCAGGCGGGTGCCGCACTGCTCCGGCCGGGCGTCCTGGCCTTCGCCGGATCGATCGGCCCGACGGAGTTGCACGCGCACCACGCGGTGCAGATCGTGGCCGCGAGCACGCCGATCGTGGTGGTGGACGGCAGCGGCGTGCGCAAGCAGGGCACGCACGTCATCGTGCCGACCGACGCGCCGCACCGGATCGACGTGGGGTCCGCGCACGGCACGGCCGTCTATCTCGACCCCGAGACCGCCGCGGGCGCGGCGGCCGACCGGAGGGCGCACCTCAACGGCTGGGCCGACAGCACCGACACGCTGGGCATCGTCGCCGCGGGCGGCGATCTGACCGCACAGGTCACCGCGGTCGTCGAGGACCTGCTGCCGCAGGACGAGTCGTCGGGTGGGGGCGAGCGGCACGCGGTGATCACCGCGGCGCTGCAACTGCTCCCCGCCCTGGTGCGCGCGGGCTCGGTGCGCGGCTCGGATGTCGCTCGGCAGCTCGGGATCCCGGCGCCCCGGCTGTCGCATCTGTTCACCGAGCAGATGGGAATTCCGTTGCGCCGCTACATCCTCTGGTTGCGATTGCACATCGCACGCACCCGCGCGCTGGCCGGTGACGATCTCACGGCAGCCGCACATGCGGCAGGCTTCTCCGACGGGGCCGACCTGACCCGCACCTGCCGCCGGACGTTCGGGCTACCGCCCTCGGTACTGAGCCGCACGGTCCAGTCGGTGCAAGGCGCGTAGTGCGTCCGACGCGCGGTTCACCCCGCCGGACGGGACTCCACGTAATACTCCGCCGAGATCGTCTTCAGTACCTGCCGCACCCCCACCGGCGCCCACGCCGCGGTCGGATCGTGCCGCACGACCGGGTCGGTCAGCTCGACGACGCGACCGTGGGTCTCCAGCGCGAAGCCGTCCGTCGCGCGAATGTTCTTGACCCAGTCGACGTCACGGCCGTACGTCAGCGCGATCCGGTAGGCGCCGTCCTGTTCGAAGACCATCACCGGGGTGCGGTAGGACCGTCCCGACTTCCTGCCCTTGTGCAGCACGATGCCGAAGCCGGGCGCGCGCCCCGCGACCAGGCCCGCGGTCGGATTGGTGACATGCCGGTTGAACTTCGCCAGTGCGTGCGGAAGCACCATGGGCGGCGATCCTCTCTCCCTGTGGCGTGCGGTGTTCACGTTACTCTCGATCCATGTCCGCTCCACCAGATCATGGGTCGCCCCACGCCGGAGATCCGGGAGCGGAACTGATCGCGGTCTACGATCCGGCGGGCAACCCGGTGGGCGCGGCCGAGCGGGCCACGGTCTATCGCGACGGATTGTGGCACGCCAGTGCCGGTGTCCTCCTGCGGTCCTGGGACGGCCTGCGCGTTTACGTGCACCGCCGCACCGATACCAAACTCGTTTTCGCGAGCATGCACGACTGTCTGGCCGGTGGTGTGGTCGCGCCCGGCGAAGCGCCGCGCGAGACAGCGCTGCGGGAGGTCGCCGAAGAACTGGGCGTCATTCCGGACCCTGCCGATCTCTCACCGCAACCACGGGCGAGGGTCTCCTGGGACGGCGAATGGAACGGCCGGCCGATGCGCTGCCACCTGTTCGCGTACGAATTGCGCTACGACGGGCCGGTGCGCCACCAACCCGACGAGATCGCCGAGGGCTGGTGGTGGACCGACGCCGAGTTGCTGGCGCATCTGGCCGATCCGGACTGGCCTTTCGTCCCGGACACCCGCCTGCTCGTCACCGACCTGCTGTCCGGTGCCGGTTTCCCGGCGGACGGATGATCGTGATCAGCTGGACGAAGCAGCCGATCCGGCCCAGGCGGCGAACGCGCCGGGATTGCGCGTCTGCAGCAGCACCCGGCCGGGACCGGTGAAGTCGAAGACGAAGCCCTCACCGGACTTCAAGGACTGGATCGAGCGGCCCGAGACCGCCCGCCGGATGCCGAAATTCATCGTCAGGTCGTAGGCGACGACGTGCCCGGTGTCGATCGTGATCGGCTCCCCCGGCTGCAGGTCGATCACATCGATCGCACCGAACACGCCCACCACGATCTCGCCCTCGCCGTGCGCGCGCAGACCGAACCCGCCCTCGCCGCCGAACAGATTGGCGAAGCCGCCCCATTTGCTCTCCACTTGCACGCCGTGCGAGTTGGCGATCCAGCCCCCACGGCTGATGAAGAACGGCCGATCCGGGGTGATCTGCAGGTTGAGCACATCGCCGGGGAGCGCGGGCGCCACGTCGACCCACCCGCCCTGCGGCGGCGCGGTGAAGGTCGAGACGAAGAACGATTCCCCCGCCAACACCGACCGCTTCAACCCGGCCAGGATGCCGCCTTCGGCCTTGGCCTGCAACATGACTCCCGCCGAGTGCGCCACCATGGCGCCGCTCTCGACCCGCATCGGCTCGCCGCCGGCGAGAAAGCACCGCGCGATGGCGGCGGCCGGGCTGTGGCGCAGTTGTACCTTCATGCCCGCCGACCCTACCGTCGAGGCCCGCCCGGTGGGACCGGCCGTTGGGCGGCGGTCAGAGCAGGTCGCGCAGTGCGGCCTCGTCGCGGGCCACCACTGCTCCGCCGTCGGCGGTGAGCACGATCGGCCGCTGGATCAGCGCCGGATGTTCGACCAGCGCGTCGATCCAGCGGTCCCGGTCCGCGTCGGTCCGCGGCCAGTTCGCCATCCCGAGGTCCTTGGCGACCTGCTCACCGGTGCGGGTGATGTCCCACGGTTCGGCCTCCAGCCGCCGCAGCACCTCCCGCAGCTCGTCGGCCGTCGGCGGCTGGTCCAGATACTTCCGCACGGTGTAGCCGACACCGGCCTCGTTCAGGAACGCCGTGGCGTTGCGGCTCTTGCTGCACCGCGGGTTGTGCCAGATTTCTGTCTGTCCGGAAGTCATGCACGCAGGGTACCGAGGCCGCGCGCCGCGCCCGTCCGGTGCCCGTTGGCGGATCTCGGACGTCGTACCGCACGGCGCGACGTGAACTCCGATACTGGGAGCATGAGTGAGCACGCGTCGTCCGAAAACCCTTACGGCACACCGACCACGTCGGGCCCCGAACCCATCCCGTCGTATCAGGCCGTGATGAACGGAGTCGTGCGCACCCTGCTGCGGGTGCCCGGCCTGTCCGGCGTCGTCGGCAAGCGGCTGATGATCCTGCACGTCGTCGGGCGCAAGTCGGGGAAGGTCTACGACGTACCGCTGGCCTACACCAGGCACGGCGACAATCTGCTGATCGGCACCGCCCTGCGGCCGTGGGTGAAGAATCTGCGGGCGGGCGCTCCCGTGCAGGCGTCCTTCGGCGGCAAGCCACGCACCTTCGACCCCGTCGTCCACACCACCGAGGCCGACGTGCTGCGGCTCTACGAGATCGTCGCGCGGGACAACAAGCAGAACGCGAAGTACAACGGCATCGGCTTCACCGCCGACGGCGCACCCTCGAAGGCCGACATCTACCAGACCTGGCAGCAAGGCGGCGTCGTGGTGGAGCTGACGCCGCACTGAGCGGTGTCAGCTCGTCCTGGCGTAGCCGTCGGCGACGTCGAGCACTTCGTCGACGATTTCCAGACCGGTCCGCAGTTCGTCGGCGGTCGTGGTCAGCGGCGGTGCGATCTGGAAGCGGTTGCCCGCGTTGAACGGCCACAGCCCGCGCGCCTTGGCGGCCGCGGTGACCGCGAGCATCGGTTCGGCGTCCGCGCCCGTCGCCGCGAACGGGATCAGCGGTTCCCTGCTGCGCTGATCCCGGACCAGTTCCAGCGCCCAGAAGAAGCCCATGCCCCGCACCTCGCCGACGCTCGGATGCCGACCGGCCAGCTCGCGCAACCCTTTTCCGAGCACATCGGCGCCCACCGACCGCACGTGATCGAGGATGCCCTCCCGCTCGAACACCGCGATCGACGCGACGCCCGCGGCGCAGGCCAGGGGGTGCCCCGCGTAGGTGAGACCGCCCGGATACGGCACGTGGTCATAGCGCTGGGCGATGCGTTCGGCCATCAGTACGCCGCCGAGCGGGACGTAGCCGGAGTTCACCCCTTTGGCGAAGGTGATGATGTCCGGCTCGACGCCATAGGCCTGCACCGCGAACCATTCGCCCACCCGGCCGAACCCGACCATCACCTCGTCGGCGATGTAGACGATGCCGAACTCGTCGCACAGCGCTCGCACGCCTGCGAGATAGCCGGGCGGCGGGACCAGCACACCATTGGTGCCGACCACGGTCTCGAGGATCAGCCCCGCGATGTGCTGCGGCCCCTCCAGTTCGATCACCTGCCGCAGGTGCGCCAGCGCGGCGGCCGTCTCTTCCTCCGGACCGGCCGTGCCCCACGGCGACCGATACGGGTAGGGCCCGAAGAACCGGACCACGTCGACGTTGGTCGGTTCCGCGCCCCACCGCCGCGGTTCCCCGGTCAGGCCGATCGCGACACCGGTGCCGCCGTGGTAGGAGCGGTAGGCCGCCAGCATTTTCGTGCGCCCGGTGTAACTGCGCGCCAACCGCACCGCGTGCTCCACGGCCTCCGCGCCGCCCGTGGTGAACAGGATGCGATTCAGCTCGCCGGGAGCCCGCTCGACGATCAGCCGCGCCAGTTCGCTGCGCACGTCGTTGCCGACCGTCGGCGAGATGGTCGCCAACCGCTGCGCCTGCGCGACGATCGCGGCGACGATGTCCGGGTGCTGATGGCCGATGTTGACGTTGACCAGCTGGGAGGAGAAGTCGAGGTAGCGCTTGCCCGTGTCGTCCCAGAAGTAGGAGCCGAACGCGCCGGTGATCGGAGCCGGGTTCAACTCGGCCTGCGCGCTCCAGGGGTAGAAGACGTGATCTGACCCGCTCATGGGGCGAATTCCCCCTTCGAACCTGGATAGAACAGCACATAGGCACCCTAGCCCTATCGGGGCGCCTGCGCGGCTGGAGGCGCGGCATATGACGAGAACTGTCCCGCCTGTGATTCCTCAAAGGTCAGGAAGCCTCGGCCACGCCGTCACGCATTCCGGAGCCACGGCGGGAGACATGGTCGAGCTGCCGCTCGCCCCTATGCGCCGCCATCGCCCGAACGCGGCCGGGTACTCGTTGCGTCCGGTCGATACTCATGACCAGATCATGGACCGTGAGCTGGTCGCCTCACGGGGCTGGGAGCCCTCTCGAGGTCCCTGGCTGGCCCGACCGGCCGATCGATGACCCCACTACCACTGATCTCGAACACGGTCGCCGCGCTGCGGTACCTGTATCGCAAGGCCGAGAACGACGGACATATTCCGGACGGTCCAGCCCTGCTCGCAAGCTGATCAGACCCGAAGTCAGCCATCGAGCCGCCGGGCCATCTCGAGTTCGGTTTTGGAAGGTCGATCACGGCGACCAATACAGGCCGGGTCCAACCACCGTCTTCGCTATGCGGAACGCGCGCAGATGATTCCGCTTGCCGTTGCCGTACGCAGCCGACGCCCCCTCGCCACGTTCCGGCGCTGGACGATGGCCATCCTGACCAGCGGCACCGTCCCCCCGCCGACGGTGATCTTGCTACCGGCCATGGTGAGTACGGCCGCGAGATCGACCTTGTTGGCCTTTGGCGAACGTCCTGCCGATCTGGATCCATTGATCGCCTGCCCGTCTGATCACGACGTCCGCGGAAACCCCGGTCCTCGTTGGCGTCCTCGATCTCGAGGCCGACCTTGTCGCGCTCGACATGCACGCCGTGACTGTCGACAGAAACGGTCTGGACGAGTTGGTCCCACTCGCTGCCATCCTCCACGCGTTGCCCTCCACAGTCGCCGATGCCCCCGAATGCGAAGCGTGAACAGAATCCACTGCCGCCGAACGGAACTCGCCCGGAGGACGGGCAGCTGCGCGACCGCCTGACCGTCGTAGGCGGCTCAGGTCCGCTGCGGCACAAACCAGCGAAGGCGATACGAGCCAGACACCCGCCGCATCCGCACAGACCAACGATGCCGCAGACGCTACCGGACGGGCAGACCCACATACGACAGGACCATCCGCGAGTCGCACCACCTACGCCACCGGACAGCAGCCCGCAGGCATCTCAACCTGTGACCAGGTTGCCCGATCGCCGGTTGCTCCCATGCGGGCAAGCGCGGACGACACGTCAGCCCTTCCACAGCCGGGCTTGACGGGCTGGCCACGACCGCGCAAACTGGTTGTCACGTTGGTCCAATCGTCGGTGTATTTCCTTCTCCGACAAAGTGTTTCATTGCATCATGCTACGGCTCCGTCGGCTCTGACGGTGAGACCGAGTGCACCACATCGACACGAGCCTTGTCGCGTGCAGACCTCGGAAGGCAGGCGGCACCACACATGGGGGGAGGACTTTCCTGTGGGCAACGGTGACCAACAGACTCGTCTCGGCACCCGTGATCCGGGCACCAGCGTTCCTCGGCTCACGCAGACGATTTTCTATGGCCCCGATATCCGGTTGTCCTGCGAAGTTGGTGCAGGGCAGGTCAGGGAACGACAGGTTCTCGGGCTCGAGTGCCGGGCGAAGAAGCGATGAGTTGTGGGCCGGAGCCCGGGGGCCAGGGCTCGATCGATCTGGACGCGCTCGCGGCCCATCTGACCGTGCTCGGCGATCCGCCGGTTCTCGATGGGGCAGACGCTGCGCTGCCGGGCCGGTTGCGTGATGCGCTCGCCATGTTTCCGGGGCGCAAACTGGAGGGCATCGCGGGCTCGGGCCGGCCGCAGATCGACCATGGCCGTACCGAACTGACCCTGGCCATCACCTGCACCGAGCTGGCCTGGCCTGCGGAGACCACGGTGGCCACCATCGTGCAGGCCGCGACCGTACGGGTGACCCGCATGGGCGAGGTCACTCTTACGCTCGATGGCCGGTTCGACGGGATCGCGGTGGCAGTCACGCTGAACACGGGCAACGACGGTGAGCTGCAAGCAGCGGTACGGTCACGGGATCCGGGCGCGTTCACGGTGAACACGCTGGTAGGAGCATTGGCCGGGAACGATAGGTGGCGCACGCTCGAGAGCGGCCTGACGGATCTGGGGTTGGATCCGCACTCGGGCAGGTCACCGGTTTCGACTACGGCCTCGACAAAGACCTGTCGGCCGAACCGGCCGGTTATGTGGTGAGGTCCGCGGCGGTCGCCGCTGCGTTCACGCTCGAAGATCTCGCCTTGGATGTCGAATTGTGGCTGCCGGGCCTGTATCTCATCGGTAGTCTGCACGAGCACAAGCCGATCGGTGTCACGCAGTTGCTGAGCTCGTTCGGGCTCCCGGGTATCCATGTGCCGACCGAGCTGACCGTCGCCGAACTGGATTTCGTCACCGACTTCGGCGGCACCTACCGGATCACGGCGACGCTCACCGGCGATTGGTCCATCGGTTATTTCACACTGAAGGACGTGTCGGCTTCGATCGCCTACCACACCGTCGAGAAGTTCGTGGCCCGCTTCTCGGGCACGGCTGCTGTCGATCGACGGCGGCACCCTGCTCATCCCCGCCGATCACATCACCAAGGGCGTCTTGAAAGACCTGATCGGGCATCTGTCGCGGGCGGCCCGCGTGCACATCACCGCCGCAGCGGTCACCGCCACCACCGACGCTGTGCCCACCGCTGCCGATCAAGCCCACGAACTACTCGACATGGTTACCCGGCTGCGGTCGGTGCCGGACCTGTACCACTTCGACGATCTGGCTCTGGAATACCAGCTCACCCGCCCCGGTGCCGCCCGTGAGCATCTCGGATCGCTGCTCGATCCCCTGAACGAGCATCCCGAACTGCTCGATACCTTGCAGGTCCATATCGCGCACAACCTGAACCGCCAGCGCACTGCGCGGCTACTGCACGTACATACCAACACCGTGGACCACCGGCTCAAGCGGATCGGCCAGCTGACCGGATTCGATCCCACCATGGCCAGCGGGCTGTGGCATCTCCGTTCGGCATTGGTTGCCCGCACTTACCGAAGGTAAACACGGCGGAATTACCCCGGTCGATCAGCGTCCACCGTTCCCACCGGAGAACAGCATTCCACGCGCTGGAGAGCGCCGCCGATCGAGGGATTTACGGCCCGGTACGCCTACGCTTCGCAAATGAGTGGATTTTACGTTTTCCACCGGTTTCCGCACCGGAGCGGGTCGATGGAAAATCGCGCAACAGAATCAGCGGAAGGTCGACCCCGATAGCGGTCGAAATATGTCTAGAAAAGTCGACGAGTTGGAAACAGAAATGGATGATATGCGACGAACGGAAGCCGGCGGCCTGCGCGCGACGTGGCGGCCGTTTCAGAACCACCTGATCTCCATCGTCGCAGTCCACGAGACATCCAGTGCCACGCCGATCATATCCTTCGGCCCCGAGGACTTTCCGGACCTCGCACAAGCACGAGAACTCCTTCCGGAAATGGCCACGTTGTGGGACGCAGTACGCCACGACTTCTGGAGCAAACTCATTCCACCGCAACCACGGTGTCGGCAGTTGCGATGGAGGTGATCTCGACACTGCGCCACTGCTGCGTGCACATCGGGCTGCCAACCGACGACCACCGCGGGTAGAAGCTGTCGCCCGTCGAACCCACACCGGCGATCACGAGTCGTGCGGCCCCTGGCGCGGAATGCGTGCGTCTTCGACCCGACGATTGGTCACGAGATCCGGGTTCAGGAGGCCTTCGCGCATCGCGATCGCGACGCATCCGCCTCGGCTGGGTGCCCCGAGTTCAACCACGATGTTCTCGACATCCCCTCCGTTCTCGACTCTCTCGAAGCAGTAATGGGTAGCACGACTGTAGGTAGCGATGGAGACCGCAGCCGGTGACCATGTCACAAATGGGTGGCTTCGAAGCCGTCACACTCGCCTGCCGCATCGATGTGGATGAACTGCGGCGGAACTGTCCCGCCTGTGATTCCCCACAGGTCAGGAAGCCTCGGCCACGCCGTCACGCATTCCGGAGCCACGGCAGGAGACATGGTCGAGCCGCCGTGCCGCTCGCCCCTATGCGCCGCCATTGTGGCCACTAGGCCGGTAGGACCTTTTCAGTGAGAACCCTGGAGCGGAGCGAGCGGTTGATCACAGCCGCGGTCCGCCCGATCACGCGGCAGGTGGCGTCAACACCGTGTCGATCAGATAGACGGTCGCGTTCGCGGTCTGGAGTCCACCGCAGATCACATTGGCATCAGCCACTTTGAGGTCATCGCCGCTGCCGGTCACGGTGACCGTGGAACCCTCGACGGTCTTGTGGTCGCCCGCGATTTCGCCGGGCCCGACCCGTCCTGGCACTACGTGATATGTGAGGAGCTTGGTCAGTGCGGGCGAGTCGGTCTTCAGCGTTTCGATTGTCGCTGGATCTACCTTGGCGAAGGCGGCATCGACCGGGGCGAAGACGGTGAACTGCCCGCCGTCGAGAGTACCGACCAGATTAACTTGCGGGTTGAGCTGACCGGACGCCGCGGCGACGAGCGTGGTGAGCATAGGGTTGTTCGACGCGGCGACCGAGACAGGTTCGGTCGCCATGCCGGTCACCGAGCCCGGCCCGGCTGGCACCTGTTCGGCGTACGCGGCGCAGCCTGGGCCGACGGGAGACGACGCGAGCGTCCCCGTCGACGACGGGGACGCTGTCGCCGCCGTCGATGTCTTGAGAGCCGAACCGGCGGTCGAGGTGGCGGAGGACGTGTCGCTGTCATCGGAACAGGCCGATGTTCCCAGGACAGCGGCGGTGACAGCCGTAGCCAGCAGAAGTGTTCGTTTCACGTTTCGCATATCAGTCGTTCCTTCGTTGAGCTCAGTGGCGCTGGTGCTCGCGCTGGATGTCATCAGCGCGAGCGCCCTCCTCCCGGCAGGCTGGAATGCCCACCGCCGAGTTCGCGCGCCTCGTGCGGGGTAACCGCGAGCGGATGTTCACTTCATGAAGTCTTGCACTGTCGCTCTTTAAATGCATCGTTTATGCGTCGATTGAGCCTGAGATTTTGCTGAGAGTTTGCCCGTCCTCTACTTCGGCCGCCCAGGCGCCCACTGCCAGGTTCGAGTGCTCACAGCGAGGCAGGTCCGGATGCCCCGGTGTTGCCACAAACCGCCGGCTGGAACCAACCCCGCGCCGATGGCGGTCGATGAGCACGCACGGACCACTCGCGCATCCACTCGACGCGAGTACCGCTCAAATCCTCTCTGCCACCATGGTCTTCCGCCCCGCCTGTCTGCCGCGCGACGCACGGGGTCCTGCACATCGAACGCGACACCTGTCCCGCATACCCGAGGAAGGCGAGGTTCATGACGAGGACACGGCGGCCCTGGCCTTCGCATGACGCCGAGGTGGGATCCCACGCCGACAGCCGGTCGCGCCTCGATGCGCAAGGACATGGATTTCGAATGCCGCGGCATTCGAAATCGGATCGCTCACCCGCATCTCGATGCATCGTTCGCGCCTTGATGTTGATACGCGCACCGATCGCCTTGCGGCAGTGATCTGGATACTGACCGTTCCCACCCCTTGTGCGGCCACGGCCTCGCTGCGGATTCAGCTCCGGAGGCAGGCCCCATGGGTCCTGGCACGTCGGCTACGCAGACCCGCGGAGACTGTCTGTGCAACCGACTGCCGCGCCTGAGGATCCGACCTCGCGACATACCGATCGGTCGGTTCCTGTCCCGAACTGGTCTTCGCCGCGCCCCATGGCGGCAGCCACGCCGCCGTCAACCCGTATCAGCGACATAGCAGCCGCCCCCGCTGTCGGTCATCGGGCAGGGTGAACGACCATGACCGGGCAGGAAGCATGTTGCACCAGAGTGTTGGCGGTCGAGCCGAGCAGCATGCCCGCGAATCCGCCGCGTCCGCGACTGCCCACGACCAGCAACTGCGCAATCTTCGACCAGGCCAGCAGGTGGGGTGCCGGCGCGGAAACCTCCGCTTTGCGGGTGATGCGAACGTCCGGGAATTTCTCCTGCCACCCCGCGACGCGTTCGGCGAGAATCGCGCGCTCGACCTTGTCGAGTTCGGTCTCGGCCAGGTTGATGTGACCGGCGAATCGGCCGGAGTCCCAGTCGGTCCAGACATGAACGGCGACGAGTCCGACACCGCGTTCGGCGGCTTCGGTGAAGGCCACCGCGATCGCCATGTCGCTGACTGGGCTGCCGTCCACGCCGACCACTATCGGGCCCGACGCGCGAACCGATCCGCCGGAATCAGGGTCGGTACGCACGACGACCAGGCGCCCTCTGCGTGGGCAGTCACGGCCAGCAGCGTGGAGCCGAGGTGGGTGAACGTCCCGGCGTCTCCGGTCGCCCCTATCACGACCGCGTACGCCTCGGCACTGTGGTCGATCAACAGATGCTTGCAGGTGTCGGTGGTCGCGCGAGCCGAGATACGCAAGTCGGGCGCGACCGAACGGGCCACGCGTTCGGCCCGGGTGACCACGTCTCGTCCTTGTTCGCGGATGGCATCGATCACCGAGGGGATCACAACTTCGTAGTCGCCCAGCATTCCGCCGGTCCCCACCAGCTCCATGCCGTGCAGAATCTCGAGCTCGCGTCCCCGTTCGGCCGCGAACCGCGCAGCCCACCGCACGGCGGTCCACGACCCGTCCGAGCCGTCCACTCCGACGATGACCTTCGCCGTGGCGAGGTGATGCGGGTCATCGAATCGCTTCTCTGTCATGACGGCCTCCCGAGCCTGTGATGGCGTCGCACCCAGCCGGGCACCGATGTCAACGGTATGAGCCGCCACACCGACTCGAATGCGGCTGATCGTCCTCGGCCGGAAGGCCGAAAGACCACATCGGTGCCAGCCCCGCATTCCTGCCGGTATCGATGCCGTCGGCCATCGCGATTCAGGACCTTTGTCCCTCGTGGCGCACCGCGAATACCACCAGAATCGAAAACGGAACGACTACACACGACCGAGTAAAGGCGTTCGGCTATGCCTGAGGACACCGTGGTGATCGATCGCGCTGGTCTGAATCGTCTGGTGGACGTGCTGCACGAGCGGGGATACCGCGTCATCGGCCCGCGGGTGCGCGATGGCGCGATCGTCCTGGACGAGCTGGACTCCGGTCGGCGGCTGCCCGCCGGCTGGGGCGCGGAGACCGCGCCCGGCCGGTATCGGCTGCATCGCCGCGACGACGCGGCGGTGTTCGCACACTCCGCCGGACCGGGATCATGGAAACAGTTCCTGCATCCGCCGCGCCGCAAGATCGGACAGTTCGGGCCGGATCTCGAACTGGAACCCGTCGAAGAAACGCCGGTCCGTTCCGCATTCCTGGGCGTGCGCGGCTGCGACCTCACCTCGATCGCGATCCTCGGAAAAGTACTCGGCGGCGGCGCGCATCCCGACGCATCGTTCACCGCGCGCCGGAAAGAACTCTTCATCGTCGCGGTGAACTGCACAGAGCCCGGGGGCGTGTGCTTCTGCGCGTCGATGGGCACCGGCCCCGGCGTCTCGGCCGGATACGACCTCGCCCTGACCGAGCGCATCGACGCCGAGGGGCACCGATTCCTCGTCGACGTGGGCAGCGCGGACGGCGCCGATATCCTCGCCGAGATCACCACACGTCCGGCCGATACGGAGCAGGTCGCCGCCGCACGGGCCGCCGTGACCGCAGCAGCAGGCCGGATGGGCCGCGAGATGCCCGAGGTCGACATCCGCGCATTGCTGCACGAGTCCCGGGAGTCCCCGCATTGGCAGGACGTCGCCAGCCGCTGCTTCACCTGCGGCAACTGCACGATGGTGTGCCCCACCTGTTTCTGTACGAGCACCGAGGACGTCACCGACCTCACCGGCGACCATGCCGAGCGCTGGGAGCACTGGTCCTCGTGCTTCGAACTGGACTTCTCCTACCTGCACGGCGGCAGCGTGCGGCAGTCCGGCGAAAGCCGCTACCGGCAGTGGATCACCCACAAACTCAGCACCTGGCACGACCAGTTCGACAGCTCCGGGTGCGTCGGCTGCGGCCGATGCATCGCCTGGTGTCCCGCCGAGATCGATCTGACCGCCGAGGTAGCCCGGCTGGCCGAACTCGCCGAGGAAACCGACCATGGCCACCAGTGACGAACTGTCCGCGTTCGGACAGCTGGCGGAACTGAGCGAAGAAGAGTTGCACACGCTGGCCGGCGCCGGGCGTGAGGTGGCCTTTCCCGCCGGGCACCGCGTGATCACCGAGGGCAGGCCCGCCGACCGATGCTGGCTGATCCGCCACGGCCGGGTACTGCTCGACGCGCAGGTTCCGGGGCGCGGAGCCGTCGTGCTCCAGACTCTCGGCGGCGGCGATCTGCTCGGCTGGTCCTGGCTGGTACCGCCCTACCGGTGGCACTTCGGCGCGATGACCGCCGAACCGGTCGAGACCGTCGAATTCGATGCGCGCACCCTGGCCGAACTCGCCGACCAGGACCCGCGATTCGGCCGTGCGCTGGCCATGATGCTGTTCGAGGCGCTGCTGGAACGGCTGCAAGCCACCCGGGCACGGCTGCTCGACCTCTACCGCAACCCCACCGAGACGTGCAACGCCGGTCCATCCCGCTTCGTCGCGGACCGAGGTGGCTGATGAGTGTGGAGACGCGGGCCCGGCCCGTGGCGCACGGCGACACCATGCTGCCCTACCGAGTAGTCGGGCGCAGTGCGCAAACGCCCGACACCGTGACCCTGCGTCTGCAACCGGTACACGATGCGGCGCAACGCTTTCGGGCGGGGCAGTTCATGATGCTCTACAGCTTCGGCGTGGGCGAGATCGCGATCTCGATCAGCGGGAACCCCGCCGACGACAACGGCACCCTCGAACACACCATCCGAGCGGTGGGCGCGGTGAGCGCGGCGTTGCACCGCACCGGCATCGGCGGTCTCATCGGGGTCCGCGGACCGTACGGCACAGGATGGGACCTGGCGTCGGCGATCGGAGGAGACCTCGTCATCGTGGGCGGCGGCGTCGGGCTGGCGCCCCTGCGCTCAGCCGTGCTCACCGCGCTCGCCGCCCGCTCCGACTACCGGCGGATCGTGCTCATCAGCGGCGCCCGCACCCCAGGGGACATGCTGTTCCGCGACGACCAACAGGTGTGGTCGGCGGCCGGTTCGATCGAACTCGAGCAGACCGTAGATCGCCCCGCGCCGGACTGGCGTGGCCGCGTCGGCTTCGTCACCGAGCCACTGGCGCACCTGACCCTGGAACCCGGAAAGACCACCGCTCTGCTCTGCGGCCCGGAGCCGATGATGCGCTTCTGCGCACAGAGCCTGCTGCGCAGGGGAATTCCGGCCACGGACATCCAATTGGCGCTGGAGCGCAACATGCAGTGTGGCGTCGCGCGATGTGGTCATTGCCAACTCGGCCCACTGCTGCTGTGCCGAGACGGACCTGTCGTCGACTACGCGGTGGCCGAACCACTTCTGGCGGTGCGCGAACTATGACGAAGACGCCGACACTCGCGGTGTGGAAGTTCACCTCCTGCGACGGTTGCCAGCTCACCTTGCTCGATTGCGAGGACGAGTTACTCGCCCTCGCAGGACGGGTGCGCATCACCCACTTCGCCGAAGCCTCCAGCGCCATGGATCCCGGCCCCTACGATGTCTCACTGGTCGAGGGCTCGATCACGACCGAAGAAGAACAGCGCCGCATCCTCGACATCCGCGAGCAATCCAGAATTCTTGTAGCGATAGGGGCATGCGCCACGCACGGTGGAATCCAGGCGCTGCGCAATTTCGCCGACGTCGCCGAATTCACCTCGGTGGTGTACGCCGATCCGGAGTACATCGCCACCCTGAGCACCTCCACCCCGATCTCAGCGCACGTCCCGGTGGACTTCGAGTTACGTGGCTGCCCGATCGACCGACGCCAACTGCTCGACACCCTGTGCGCGTTCCTGGCCGGCCGTGCACCCGACATCCCGAACACCAGCGTCTGCACCGAATGCAAACGCCGCGGCACCACCTGTGTGATGGTCGCCGAAGGGATTCCCTGCTTGGGACCGGTCACCCAGGCGGGATGCGGAGCCCTGTGCCCGGCCTACCACCGTGGGTGCTTCGGTTGTTTCGGCCCGATGGCGAATCCCAACGTCCACGCACTGCTGCCCATTCTGCGCGTCAACGGCATGGACACCGGCGACATCGACCGCGTCTTCGCCACCTACGCCGCCGCCGCGCCGGACTTCGCGAACAGGAGCGGCGATGAGTCGGCATAGGCAGCTGAAAGTCGGCTCGCTGGCGCGTGTCGAAGGCGAGGGCGCGCTGCGCGTAGTCGTCACGGACGGGCAGGTCGAAAGCGCCGAGTTGAACATCTACGAGCCCCCACGCTTCTTCGAGGCATTCCTGCGCGGCCGCGCCTACACCGAACCGCCCGACATCACCTCCCGCATCTGCGGGATCTGCCCGGTGGCCTACCAGACCAGTGCCTGTAACGCCATCGAGCAGATCTGCGGCGTTGAGCTGGACCGGCCACTGGCCGAATTGCGCAGGCTGCTGTATTGCGGTGAATGGATTTCCAGTCACTCCCTGCATATTCATCTGCTGCACATGCCCGATTTCCTCGGCTACCCGGACGCGATCACGCTCGCCACCGACCACCGCGAACTCGTCGAGCAAGGGTTGGCGATGAAGAAGGCGGGCAACGCGCTGCTCGAACTCCTCGGCGGCCGGGCCATCCATCCCGTCAATGTCCGGCTCGGCGGCTTCTACTCGGTCCCCGAACCCGCCGATTTCGCTCCTGTGACCGAATTACTCTGCCACGCACGGGACTGCGCGGTGCAGACCGCACGCCGGGCGGCCGCATTCGAATTTCCCGACCTGGAGCTCGAATACGACCTTCTCGCCGCGTCCGAATCGGACCGATACGCCATCGACACCGGCACTGTGCACACCAGCACCGGGCTTCGGCTCTCCGCAGCCGAATTTCCCATTCACGTGCGTGAATATCAGGTACCGCACTCCACTGCCCTGCACGCGATGCTCGACGGCGTACGTTACCTCACCGGGCCACTGGCGCGGTACACGCTGAACTACCCTCAGCTGTCACCGAGCGCGCGGCAGATCGCCGCCGAGATCGGGCTCGGCGCCGAATGCCGTAACCCGTTCCGCAGCATCCTGGTCCGTCTGGTCGAAGTCGTCTACGCCATCGAGGAGGCGCTGAGTATCATCGCCGCCTACGAAAGACCTCGCCGTGCTGCGGTACCCGTAGCGCCTCGCGCCGGGACCGGCCACGGAGTGAGCGAAGCCCCCCGCGGACTGCTCTACCACCGCTACCAGATCGATGATCACGGCATCGTGCGCGCGGCCACGATCATCCCACCGACTTCCCAGAACCAAGCCGTGATGGAGGACGACCTTCGGCGCGTGATCGCGGACAACCTCGACCTCGACGACGCCGCGCTCGCCGCGGTATGCGAGCGCGCGATCCGCAACTACGATCCGTGCATCTCCTGCTCGGCGCACTTCCTGGACATCGACGTGGTGCGCCGATGACCGAACCCTGGGCCGTGGTCATCGGCGTCGGCAACGACTACCGCAGCGACGACGGAATCGGTTGGGCGGTCGCAATCCAGATAGAAAAACTGCACATCCCAGGAGTTCTGGTAACCCTGTCGGACGGTGAACCCACAGGTGTGGCCGACCTCTGGGCCTGCATGGACCTTGCCGTGGTGATCGACGCGGTCCGCCGCGAGCCATTGGTTCCCGGCCGAGTCCGCAGCGGCGACCTCGATCTGCTCCAGCACACCGGCACCGCCGCGTCCTCCCACACTCTGGGGATCCGGGACGCGCTACCGTTGGGCCGCGCGGTCGGCCGTGTCCCCGGCCGGATCGTCGTCATCGCCGTGGACGCGGCATGCCTGGATCTGGGTGTCGGCTTGTCGGAGCCGGTCGCCGCCGCCGTCCCACACGCGGTGGACGCCGTCATCACGGAACTGTGCAGAGCCGAGCCGACCAATCGAGTCCGGAGGTGAAACATGTCAGTGTGTCTCCGGGCACGGATGCGATCACTTCGAGCGCAATGGAATGACCGCTCACCTCGGTGGTGACCGCGGGCTCCTCGCCGGGCGCGGCTGTGCGCGCGACGCGTGCGGCCTCGGTGAGGATGCGTTCGCGTCCCCGCGCATCCACTCCACGTCGGCCTCCCCAGCGAAACTGTGGTTCGCTCCCGTACCAGTACATCATTGCGTGTCCCCTCTTGCCGTACGACACATCTGTCGCCACTCGCGGTCCCATCGCGCGCTACGATGCCGCGCCAGCATCAAGACCGTCCCGTTCACCAGGCACCATCCACACAGCCAGACGCCGACCAGGACGGAAACACCTATCCCGATCCCGGCCACCACCGCGGTGTCCGGGTGGCGTGGTCGCGCGGTGGGCGCGCCGTCGGCGTCGAGCCACAGCTCGACATGATCGCCGAGCTGCGCCTTCTCCCGGACCGGCACGACAGCGTCGCCGGTATGGCCGGACTCTTCCCATCGCACCCGGACTTCGTATCGATGCGCCGCGGTTCGGACGGGCTGGTCGGTGATCACGGCGTGAACCAGGGATCTCGTCGCACTCTCGTAACGGATTTCGGCGGAAGTGCCGGCATACGCGTCCGTAGCGAGGGCACCCGCCACCGGGACCGCGATCAGTACCGCGATCAGTACCGCGATCGTGGCGATCGCGCGGACCGCTGATTCGATGCGGTCGGACGGGCGCATCAGTTGGTTCGCACTGCACGGTTGCAGCGACCACAGGCGGGTCAGCCGAATCCACCATCCGTCCAGCGCAATGACCACGCTTTCAGACATCGCCGCTCACCTCTTCCGACGACCGGTGCCATCAGCTTCGAGGATCGCGCCTGTGACGGATCATCGACAGAGACGAAGGTCATTCACCGGACGGGACATCGGCCCCCCGTATTCCCGCCCGGTCAAGCCGTCACCGCGGTCGCCAACGTTCGGATACAGCTGCCGCCGACCGAGGCGTCCAGTGCGTCGCGCGGCATGTTCACCCCACGCCATGGCGAAAGTCCCATGGAATAGTCGGTTCGACTCTATCGCCGCCTCTCTCCGCCGCCCTACCGTGGGAATCCTCACTCGGTACAGCGCGGAGGAGAAGAGCGTCATGCGCGCGCGAATAGTCTACGAATCGATGTTCGGCAACACCGCCGCGATCGCGGAAGCCGTCGCCCAGGGACTGCGTGAGCATGCCGAAGTAGATGTCGTGAACGTGGTGGCGGCGGCGGAAGTGTGCGCGACGGTGAACCTGCTCGTGGTCGGCGGTCCTACTCACGCGTTCGGGCTCAGCCGCTCGCAGACGCGCCGCGACGCCGCCAAGCTCACCGATGCTCCGATTGCTACCGACATCGGTGTACGGGAATGGCTCGCGGCCGCACTGCCCGTATCGGCGGGCCACCGCGCGTTGGCCTTCGGCACCAAAGTCGCCAAACCGCCGTGGCTGCCGGGCTCGGCCGCACGCGGTATCGGGAAACGACTGTGCCGCTTGGGCTATTCGCTCGCCGATCAGCCGGTGGATTTCCTTGTCGCCGATACGACCGGCCCACTCATGCCGGGCGAGCTGGACCGCGCTCGCGTGTGGGCGGGCCGAATCGCCCACACCGAACTCGACCGAAGGATGCACCACACCTGACGGCGTATCGACGCGAATGAGTGTTCGCGGTGACCATCCCAACGATTCATCCGGCGGATCCAGGTACCGAGTCCATCAGCCGGGCCATCTTCCGTGGCGTCAGGCGTGTGGTCCGATCCCGGCAAGTGATCTCGATCGGTGGCGACGGGCCGGGATCGGAGCTGATCTCGACGCCTTCGCCGCTGACCCGCACGATCAGCCGGTGACCGCGATAGATCACCGGGAAACTCAGGGCGCAGAGGGCTTTCCGCCAGTAAGGGCAGAACACCAGCCGGTCGCGGCGCAGTTCCATGCCGGTGAAGCACCGTTGCAGCATGTCGACGCTGCCCGCCATCG
The DNA here is from genome assembly GCF_009829325.1 of Nocardia sp. CY41. Lineage (GTDB taxonomy): Bacteria > Actinomycetota > Actinomycetes > Mycobacteriales > Mycobacteriaceae > Nocardia. The sequence continues at coordinate 117,020 of NZ_VUOS01000019.1, read as the reverse complement.
CCGCGAGGTGAATTCCCTCCGCGGTGGTGCCGCCCTGGATATCGGCGACGTCGGAGCCGAGCACCAGGTCGGAGAACTCCACGGCGCGATCCCGGTTGGCCCGCGCCAGCACCCACGCATGCACGAGCGCGCTGAGGGTCGAGCCGTGCGACGTGCGCGACAGGTAGTAATCGATGGTCCGCGGGATCATCTCGCCGGACAGGTCGTATCCGAGATGGCTTAGCAGTTCTCGCAGTTCGTCGGCGGACAGCAGGTAGAAGAGCATCAGCACATCCGCCTGTTTGGCGGCCCGATACCGGTTGACGTCGTCGCCCTCGGCGTCGAGTATGCGGTCCAGCCGCTGGATGCTCCCGTATCGCCGCTGGTAGTGGTCCCCATCGAGTTCGTCGCTCGTATCCCTCGAACTGGCTGATCAATCCGTCATGGAACGGCACCTACATCCGCCGAGCACAACGGGCCATCCGCTTCCGACGGCCGCACCGACAACTTCTCCAGCAACTCCGACTGTTCGCGTGGAGCCAGCAGGGCGAGCGCGTCGATCGCGCGCAGGATCACCCAAGCCGCCATGATCACGTTGGTGTAGGCGTTGTTGTCGATGCCGGCCCCGGCGCATCCGGATAGCCGGAATGGAACTCGTCGGGGCCGATCACGCCGCGGATCGTGTAGCGGTCGCGCCCGGCGTCGTAGGCCGCCAGGCTGGACCGGAGACGAGCGATCTCCATCGGTAGCTCCGCGCCGCACTCGACGAGAAACTCATCGCGACCAGCGCCAGGAAAACCTGACTCTCCAGTAGCCCAGCCCGCACACCGTCTCAGCCGTTTCTGGATCGAACGGTCTCCCCCACGGCAGTGCGATTCCACGTGCCGCGAGGAAGTCGGCGACACCCCGATAACGCGGTTTGCCGTCCACGAAGCGTGGATAGCCGTTTTCGGTGAACGGTGAGCGGTCCTGTCCGGCACCCGCGGGGCGTTGGTTCAAGAAGGAATCGAACAATTCCGTCCAGACCGCGGCGTGCATCGACGCGCTATCGGTGACCACCCCGTCCATGTCGAGATCACCGCGTCGTGCCTGCGTGCGTCGATCGGCGGTACCGCCGTGGCACCTTTTCCCACACATACAGCCCTGAACGGACCGATGCCTCCCGTCTAGGGGCCGAGGGCCCCGGCACTCGGCCGACGGGGGACCACCTGCGGTGCGATTCGGGACCTACGACTCCTCCAGACGTCGCCTCTAGCTCCCTACCGTGACGGTATGAACCAGCCACCGACCGGAGAAACCATCGAGAAGGCCGTATTGCTCGCCGGGCGGGCGCCCTCGCTGCACAACAGCCAACCCTGGCACTGGACATTCGACGGCCGAACCTTGCGTCTGTTCGCGGTACCCGAACGCATGCTTCCGGCGACGGACACATCCGGCAGGCAGATGCTGATCAGCTGCGGAATCGCTCTGGACCATCTGCGCGCGGCGATGGCCGCGGCGGGCTGGCGCATCCACGTCGCCCGCTTCCCAGATCCGAACCGCCGCGAACACCTGGCCAACATCACCTTCGAACCGGCTCGGATCGTCACCGACGGCGACCGCGCCCGCGCCGACGCCATCCTGCGACGGCACACCGACCGGCTGCCGTTCCAGGCTCCCACCGGATGGCCCGACTTCGAAGAGGTCCTGAGGTCGACCTTCGATCCCTACGACGCCACACTCGACGTGCTGGGTGACGACTGCCGCCCCAGCCTCGCACGTGCCTCCGAGATGAGCGCTGCGCTGCGCCGCTACGATTCCGGATACCACGCCGAATTGCAGTGGTGGACCGGGCACACGATCGGCGACGCGGGAGTGCCCAGCGACGCGCTGATCTCCAAGGATGAACGGCAGCGAGTCGACGTGGGCCGGGCGTTTCCGACCACCACCGGCGACCGGCGCGGCGAGATCACCGAGGACCATTCGGTGATTCTCGTGCTGTCCACCGACCGCGACATACCCGCGGACCTGGTACCTTGCGGTGAGGTGCTGTCCACGGTGCTACTGGAGTGCACACTCGCCGGCTTCGCGACCTGTCCGTTGACCCACCTGACCGAAGTGCCGAGCAGCCGTGCCGTGGTCCGAGAGTTGACCGGACACTCCGGCCTCCCCCAAGTGTTGATCCGCGTCGGTATCGCGCCCGAATCGGAGCCGAACGCCCCGGCGACCGCACGCCGACCGCTCAGCGAGATCCTGGATATGCCCGAATCCGCCCGAGAGCCCGGTTGAGTTCGGTTATCTCCCGCGTAGGTCCGATCGGAGCCGACAACGTGATGTCCTCGTTTCTCAGCACGGCTTCTCCTCTACTGCTGCCTGTCGGCTCTGTCAGCGTGCGGCTGCGCGGTCGCCTGCGGAGGAGGACATCGACTCGAAGTCCGAGGGTCGAATGTCCCACGCTCGGCCCTCGGCCGAATGACCGCTACGCCTCTCTTGCCGGGACTCGGTTTCCATCGATGTACGCGGCTCGGGGACTTCATGGTGTGGGCTATGGCAGCTGGGTAGCCGCCGGCCCTGCCACGTCGCCGACGTCGGCTGTAGAACCGGTGTCGCGCGGTTGTTGTCGGTACAGCTGCGCGATGTGCTCGCGGCGGCCGGGTCCGGTACCGGTGGTGGCGAGCGCCGCGGTCGCGGCGGCGATGCCCAGACGCACCGCCTCGGACAACTCGTATCCCCGCGCCAGACCCACCACGACGCCCCCGACCATCGCGTCGCCGGCCCCGATACCGCTGCGCACCCGCGCCGGAATCGGCGCGAACCATTCGTGCGATTCCCGCGTCACCGCAAGAGCGCCCGCGGCGCCGAGGGACAGCAGCACGATCTCCGTCATTCCGGCGGTGATGAGGCGGCGGGCTTGCGCCAGCTGTTCGGCGCGCTCGATCAGCGGATGCCCAGCGTAGTCGCCGAGTTCCCGCGCGCTCGGTTTGATCAGATGGACGCCGCGGCGCACGCTGCGCAGCGCGTTGCCGGAAGTATCCAGCACCACCCGCACACTCAGGTCGCCGACGAGATCGGTGAGGATCTGGTAGAAATCCGCGGACGCACCCGGCGGGAGGGTGCCGCTGGCAACGAGGTAATCCGCGCCGAGCACCGCGCGTTCGACCTCGGCCAGGCAGCGATGCTGTTCCGGATCGGTCAGCCGAGGGCCCGGAAAGACGAACCGATACTGCTCCTCGCTCGACGTTTCGGTGACCGAGAGACTCTCCCGGGTTGATTCGGCCACCGGCACCGGCCGCGGCGGCACTCCGGTGTCTCGCACCAACTGCTCCAACAGTCGGCCGGGCGGGCCGCCCGCGGGGAACACCGCCGTCACCTCGACACCCAGTTCGGCCACCGTGCGCGCGACGTTGATGCCGCCGCCACCAGGGTCGTAGCGTGGTGTCGCGCAACGCATCTTGTCCGTCGGTACCACCCTGGCCACCCGTGTCGCGAGATCGATCGCGGGGTTCATCGTCAAAGTCACGATCCGGCCCATCGAAGCCTCCTCGATGCCGCCCTCGACGAACTCCATTCCCGGCCCAGGTGTCGGTCCGGCGGAAGAGTTGGTCTCGGCCCGGTACCGAATACTCTGCTCACTCGCGGACGACCGCAGCAGAGTCGGCGGCCCCTCGGGCACTGGGACCTAGGTCATCAGACAGAACTGGGCAGGGAATTTCGACCGACGGCGCCAAGGTGAACAATGCTTCGTCTTCCTGCGCGAAATGCAGGGTGAGGACGGCGTCCAGTCCATAGAGCGTGGCACGCAGATCATCGATCTGGTCCGCGCGGATTTCTCGTGGTGCGTCGTCGAGGTGACGGCCGATACGTCGGATGAGTCGTTCGATCTCGGTGTGCTCTCTGCTCATCGTCACCATCGCCTCCGGATCGCGCAGATAGCCGGTCAACGCTGGATACAGTTCCGATTCCTCGGCGTGCTCATGCGGCAGTATGTCGTCCACCAGTAGTTGGAACGCGCGGCGGACCGCGGCGTCGGCATCCGGTCCTGGACCGCTCGAGAGCGCGTCGGCGGCCTGCCGCACGGACGCGCGCGCGGCACGTAGCCTGCCGTGCTCACGCGTGAAGCGGGCTACCAGCGGCTCGATCGCCGCGGTCGGCCGGCCGCGGTGTACCCGCAGCGCGCGTAACGCGTTCACGATCACCGCGACATCGATGCCCTCCTGCAAGAGCGCGCCGGCCGCGGGCATCAGCAGTCCGAAAGCCGCCGCGATCATCGCGGCCAGTGACATCGCCATCCCGGCCGTCGCGCTCTGTACCGCCAGGCGATGTGATCGCTGAGCGATCTCCACCGCATCGGCGAGCCGGTCGATGCGATCGTCCACGATCACCGCGTCGGCAGCCTGTACCGCCGCCGTCGACCCGCGTGAACCGAGCGCGACACCGACGTCGGCCGCCGCGAGCGCGGGCGCGTCGTTCACTCCGTCGCCGACCATCACCGTCACACCGTTGTGGCGTTCCGCGCGGATGGCCGCGATCTTGTCGGCGGGGTCGGCGTCCGCCACGACTTCGGTGAGACCGAGCAGGCGGGCGACCTCGGCCGCGTTGTCCACTCGGTCGCCGGTGAGCATGAGCAGTCGCCGCAGACCCGCCGAGCGCAGTCTGCGCATCGTTCGCTCCGCGTCGACGCGAATGCGGTCGCGCACCAGCAGCGCGGCCATGGGCTGTTGATCGACGCACACCCACACCACGGCGGCCAGATCCAGCCGCGCCCGTCGCAGCGCCGCCAGTGCCCACGGCGCCGGCTGCGCCTGCGCCGGAAGCCGGCCGACCCGCACCGCGCGGCCCTCGACCGTCCCGGTCGCCCCCTGCCCCGGTTCTTCCGACACTCCTTGCGCGACCGCCCGCTCTATACCGCGCGCCGCCGCCGCGGCGACCACCGCACGCGCGAGCACATGCGGCGAGAACTCTTCCACCGCCGCCGCCTGGCGTAGCACCTGCTCGGCGCGGACGCCGGGCGCGGTGACGATGTCGAGCACCTCCGGCCGTCCGACCGTCACGGTGCCGGTCTTGTCCATCGCCAGGCATCGGGCCTGCCCCAGAGTCTCGAGTGCGGCACCGTCTTTCACCACCACGCCCGCCCGCGCCGTCCGCGACATCCCGGCCGTGATCGCGACCGGCACCGCCAGCAGCAGCGGGCAAGGCGTCGCCGTGACGACCACCGCCACCGCCCGTACCGGATCCCCCGTGAACAGCCAGGCGGCGCCCGCGACAGCGAGTGCCAGCGGCAGGAACCACACCGCCACGCGATCGGCGAGCCGCGCGGTAGGAGCTGCCGCGGCCGCAGCCTGCCGCGCCAGCGTCACGATGCCGGCATACGTGCTGGCCTCGACCGTCGCCGCGGCTCGGATGTCCACGGCCGTTCCCGCGTTGACCACACCGCTGCGCACCTCGGTGTTCGCCCGGCGCACCACAGGGACCGACTCCCCCGTCAGCGCCGATTCGTCGAAGACTCCCGCTGTGGTGAGAACGCCGTCGACCGGCACCGTCTCACCGGGCAATACCACCACGAGATCTCCGGGCGCAATCGCTGTCGCCGAGACGGTGTCGATGCCGTCGGGGCGACGGCGATGCGCCTGGGCCGGGGCCCGGCGTAACAAGTCGGACAGATCGCGTCCGGCGCGGCGTCCCGCGTACGTCTCCAGCAGCTGCCCCGTGGCCACCATGAGCGCGACCAGGGCACCGGCGAAGTACTCACCGACGACCACCGCGCCGACCAACGCCACCAACGCGAGCAGGTCCGCGCCGTAGCGGCGCTTCAGTAGATCCGACAGCACCGATGCCGTCGCGGGAACGAGCGCGACCACCGTGGCCGCCAGCCACATCAGTTCAGCGGCCCGCGCACTGAACAGATGTATCGCGAGTCCAGCGGCAACCAGCACAACTAGCACGCAGGCAAACGCGAGCGCACGGACCATCCGCCACCGCGCGGCGCGCGATTCACCGTCGGGCGCCGCGGCGGCCTGTGCGCCCGGGTGGTTCGGCAGATACAGCATGAACTGTCTCCGATCATCTCGTGCCGATGCTGCGCCGCGACCGCGGGCGTCGTTGCTCCGGCAGGAGCGATGTGAAGTCCAGCCTGCTGCTTCGGACCGAGTCACGGCAGATCCACGGGTCGACGATCGGATGGGAAATGGTCCCCACCAGACTGGACCAACGGCCCTCGCGCCCTCGGTGCTGTTTACGGGGGACGCCGCACGCCGCGGTATGCCCCGTGCGCGGCAGGCCATTGGACCCTAGGCAGCGCAGGCCGGCCCCGGCCACGCTGTAGAGCAACTCTTCGACCAGAGGGAGTCGTCATGCTCGATGCCTCGGCCCTGCGTACCGCCCTCCACGCCACCCACGAGCCCTTCGCGCAAGTGCGCGAGACGCATACCGGGCTGGTGGTGCTGTGCGGAGACCGCGCCTATAAGGCCAAAAAACCGGTCGTCACCGATTTCCTCGATTTCGGCACGCCCGAGAACCGCGAGCGAGCCTGCCTCCGCGAAGTCGAGTTGAACCAGCGCCTTGCACCCGACGTCTATCTCGGTCTGGCCCACCTGACCGACCCCGAAGGCGGCGCCCCGGAACCGATCATCGTGATGCGCCGGATGCCCGACGCACTGCGCTTGTCCACCACGCTCGCGGATCCGGCCCGGCCGACGCCCGGACTGTCCGCGCTCGCGAAGACTGTTGCACGTTTCCACGCGGCGGCCAGACGCGGCGCGGACATCGACCGCGCAGGCACACCGGAGCAGCTGCGACGACGCTGGGACACCCTGCTGCGGCCCCTGCGCGAACGCCGCACAGCGGTAGCCGATTCCGCCCTCCTCACCCGGGCCGGGGACCTGGCGATGCGCTTCATCGACGGCCGCACCGCCTTGCTGGCACAGCGCATCGCCGAGGGCCGCGTCGTCGACGGCCACGGGGATCTGCTCGCCGAGGACATCTTCGTCCTGCCCGACGGCTTCCGAATCCTCGACTGCCTCGATTTCGACGACCAGCTACGCTGCCTCGACGGCCTCGACGACGCCGCGTTCCTGGCGATGGATCTCGAATTCCTCGGCCACCCGGAGGCATCCGACTCGTTCTTGAACGACTACCTGCGCGCTGCGGGCGATTCGCCTCCACCATCGCTTCGGCATCACTACATCGCCTACCGAGCGACGGTCCGTGCCAAGACCGACAGCATCCGCGCTGATCAAGGGGACCCAGAAGCCGCGGAACGTGCCGGGCGACCTCTCGCACTTGCCGTCGACCACCTGGAACAGGGCGCCGTACGTCTCGTGCTGGTCGGCGGCCTGCCCGGCACCGGAAAGTCCACCGTGGCAACCCGTTTGGCAACGGCGACGAGCGCCGTCGCGATCTCCAGCGACAGCGTGCGCGCCGCGGGAGCCATCGCGGGCACCACGGGAATATACGGCGCGGGCGCCTATCGGCGGACGGCGAAGGAGTTGGTGTATACCCGAATGCTGACGCAGGCCAGGGACCTGATCGAGCACGGCGTCTCGGTCGTCCTCGACGCCAGCTGGACCGATGCAGACCAGCGCGCCCGCGCCGCCACCGTGGCCGACGAGACACGCAGCGATCTGGTATCCCTGCGGTGTGTCTGCCCCGAGGCCATCGCCGCCGAGCGACTCCGCACCAGGCCCCGAGGTCACTCGGACGCCACTCCCGCTATCGCGGACGCGTTGGCAACCGAGGCAGCGCCGTGGCCCGAGGCCGTCGAACTCGACACCACCCGCGTGATCGAGGAATCGGTCGCCGAAGCGCTCAACGCCTGGCGCGACGCGACGTACCCGGCGCCGGCCGCCAGCCGCGGGTGAGCGAGCTCAGCGAGGATGGCCGCCCAGCTGCGCAAAGGACTTTCGCCATCGCCCGCTGACCGCCGGAGGCTTCGCGACCGTATTGCAACTCGGCAGCGGAACATGCATCGGGATCCGAGGCCGCAACTCCGGAGAAGCCGCCCGGTCGTCGCAGACCCCCGGCCGAGCGGTGTCCAGTTGGATCCTTCGCAGAATCCCGGCCGTCCTCAGATCGAGGCCATCGGGCCGGCGGGAGACTGAGGACATTGGTCCCAGGCCGGCAGGGCAGATGCATCTCCCGGCAAGCGAGGGATTCGGGCGATGCTGAACATATGGGCCGGTGCCGAGACCGACCGCAGCTCGGTCGAGACACCGGGAGCCGCCACTGTGTCCCGCCATCGCGTTCACCCGCCCCGCCGCGGGCACGGCTCCGGACACCGCAGATACGAGGTGATACCGATGCGTGCACGTGACGTTTTGAGCAGGCCCGTCGTGACGGCACGGCCAGGAACACCGTTGTCGGAGGCTACCGCGCTGCTGACCGCACACGGCTTCGCCGCGCTTCCCGTAATCGACGAGCAGGGCTGCGTGGTCGGAATGCTGTCCGAATCGGACGCCCTGGCAGCAGGTCCCGGCATACCGGACAAGACGGTGGAAGCGGCGATGTCGACTCCGGTGGAGGTGGTCACGCCCACCACCGACACCGCCACGATCGCCTCGCGCATGCTCACCGGGCGGCTTCGCTCGATGCCGGTCGTGGCGGCCGGGCTGCTGGTCGGGATCGTGGCCCGGCGCGACCTGCTGCGAATTCTGCTCAGCGACGACGCGACCATCGACGCGAAGATCCGCGCACTGCTCGACGACTACGCCGGCAGTGGACGATAGATGTGGCCGACGGGGCGGTCACCGTTCGCGGCATATTCGCCGATACCCGTGAGCAACAGCTTGTCGCCGCTCTTGCCCGCACCGTCGACGGTGTGGAGCACGTCGATGTGATCGATGACGCCCGGATCCTGCCCGACCGTTGAACGAAGGCTTCGTCGTGTACCCGACGGCAGGGACAGATGTCTAGCGAGTGTCGGTGAGGAAGTCGACGCAGGAACGGATCGTCGACATTCGTGGGTAGTCACTCTCCTCGATCCAGCCGCCGGTAGCGGAGAGCCGTTCGACGAAGGTGAGGAAGTCGATCGAGTCGAGTTCCAGGGTGCTGCGCAAGGGGTCGTCCTGGCCGAGGCCCGAGATGTCGGCTTCGGTGGCGAATCCGCGCAGCGCTGCACGCACGGAATCTTCCGCCTGCGCACGGGACATGGTTGGCTGCATCATGTTTCACATCTCCTCTGGCTGCTGAAGAAGTTCGGCGACGGTGTTGAGGAAACGGGCCCCGACGGCGCCGTCGCTGGCGCGGTGATCCGCCGAGAGCGTGGCGGTCAACTGGGGGCGGACACCCAGCAGGCCGTGCATCGCGCAGGGACGTGCGGTGACGGCGCCGAAGCCGACTATCGCGACCTGCGGCGCGGCGATCACGCCGAAGACCGAGTCCACACCCAGCTCACCCAGATTCGTCACCGTGATGGTCGCGGGAACGGCATCCGCGGAACGCAGCCGAGCGGAGCGAGCTCGGCCGACAACGCCGCGCAGGGCATCCATCATCGCCGGCGGAGCGAGCGTGTGGGCATCCGGGATGGTGGGCACCATGATGCCGCCGCCACGCAGCGACACCACCACACCGAGATGCACAGCCGAAGCTGGACGGAACTCGTCGTCCAGCCAGTGCCCGTTCAGGTCGGGCACAGCTCGCGCCGCCCGCGCCGAAGCACACAGCACCAGAGCAGACGAGAGGATGCGCGCGCTGACCGCCACGCGGCGGTTCGTCTCTTCCAGCCAGCGCAGCGCGGCGTCCATATCGATGGTGCTGGACAAGTAGTAGTGCGGCACAGTCCGCTTCGACCGTGTCATGGCCGCCGCGATGACCTTGCGCACCGCGACGGGGTCATGCGGCAGCGTTCCGGCGCCGATCGCATCTGTCACACCGGCGGGCTGCGCAGGTGGGGACTCCGCCGCCGTGGGGACCGCTTCGGAGCCGGCCTCCGTTGTTCGCACATCACGCGCGCGCACCGCGCGGTCCGGGCCGGTCCCCGAGATGTCCGCCAGATCGACTCCCGATTCGCGCGCCAGCCGCCGCGCGTAGCCGGAAGCGCGTACCACAACGGTTGGTGGTGACGGCCGGCCTCTCGCGGGAGTGCCCGACGCTTCCAGAGCCTGCCTTCGCTCATCGCGCCCTACACGCTCCTGCGGGCCGGAGGTAACGGGTTCGGATCGCGGCGCAGTGGGCGCACCAGCGGAGATTGCTTCCGCTACGTCCGAGCGCACAATTCGCCCGCCCGGGCCCGACCCATGGATGGTCGCCAGGTCGATACCCGCCTCCTGTGCCAATCGGCGGATCAGCGGCGTGGCACGAGAACCGTTCTGTCTCGCGCCGTCCGGAGCGGTGATTGTTTCATCGCCATGGGGTTCCACCGGTCGGGGCAGTGCGTGACCGGCCGGTGTCGCGATGGGGGTGCCTTCGGCATCGCCGGGACGGAGCGGCGCGGATTCGATCGTCGCCAGCGGAGTGCCCACTGGTACCGTCCTTCCCTCCGGTACCAGGATCGACCCCACGACGCCGTCGTCGAAGCATTCGACCTCGATCGCGGCCTTGGTGGTGTCGACCTCGGCGACCACGTCTCCCTTGCGCACGACGTCACCGGGATGCACGAGCCAGTGCAGCAACGTGCCCTCCATCATGTCGGCTCCGAGCGAGGGCATCCGGAACTCGACCACCTCAGCTCACCGCCTCACGCACGGCGTCGACGACCGTCTGCACCCGCGGCAGCGCCGCTTCCTCCAGTTGTCGCGCATAAGGAATCGGGACCTCGGTGGTGCACACCCGCCCGATCGGTGCGTCGAGGTCGTAGTAGGCGTGTTCCGCCGCGCGAGCGGCGATCTCCGCCGCGATGCCGACGCTGCGCCAGCACTCGTCCACGATCACGAGGCGGTGGGTGCGTGTCACCGACTCCAGCAACGTCGCCTCGTCCAGCGGCCGCAGACTGCGCACATCGATCACTTCCGCGGCGATTCCTTCGGCGGCGAGCGTCTCGGCGGCCGATTCGGCGATCGCCAGAGTCGCGCCGAAGGCGACAACGGTGGCATCGGCGCCCGCCCGCCGGACCACCGCGTGGTCGATGTCCACCGGCTCGGCGTCGGCAGCCAATTCCCCTTCGCTGTTGTACAGCGCGATCGGTTCGAAGATCACGACGGGATCGGGGTCCTGCAACGCGGTCCACAGCATGCCGCGGGCATCCGCCACGGTGGCAGGCGACACCACGCGTAGTCCGGGAATATGCGCGTAAAACGCTTCCAGGCTGTGCGAATGCTGGGCAGCAAGTTGGCGGCCCGCGCCCGTCGCCATCCGGATCACCAGAGGCACGCCGAGCTGGCCACCCGACATGTGCCGCAACGTCGCGGCGTTGTTGAGGATTTGATCCAGCGCGAGGAGGCTGAAATTGCCGGTCATGATTTCGACGATCGGCCGCATACCCCCCAGCGCCGCACCGATGCCCGCACCGACGAACGCGGACTCACTCAACGGCGTGTCCCTGATCCGGCGCGGCCCGTATTCCTCGAGCAGGCCGCGACTGACCCCGAAGCAGCCTCCGTAGGCGCCGACGTCCTCGCCCATCAGGAAGACGCGATCGTCACGATCCAACGCTTCTCGCAGCGCTTCCCGCATCGCCTCGCGGTAGGTGATCATGGGCGCTCCGCGTAGACCTGACGGCTCAGATCGGCGACGTCCTCGAGCGGTCCCGCCTCGGCCTGGGCGACCGCATCGTCGAGTTCGGCGCCGACCGCGGCCTCGAGGGCGGACAGGGCCTGCTCGTCGAGTGATCCCGATGCCCGCAGTTCGGCGGACAACCGGGGTATCGGGTCGCGCTTCTCCACTGCTCGATCTCGGCTTTGTCCCGATAGCGGTCGGCGTCGTAGAGCGAGTGCGCACGGAAGCGGTAGGTCCGCAGTTCCAGAAAGCACGGCCCGCTCCCGCCACGAATGGATTCCACCGCCCTCTGGGTTGCCGCCGCCACCGCCTCCGGGTCCATACCGTCGACCGGCCAAGCCGCCAAGCCATAGCTCGAAGCGCGCAGTGCCAGATCGGTCACCGCGTGTTCGCGGTGCAGCGCCGTGCCCATCGCGTACCGGTTGTTCTCGCACGCGAACAGGATCGGCAGTCGCCACAACGCGGCCAGGTTCAAGCATTCGTGGAACTCGCCCTCGGCCGCCGCGCCGTCACCGAACAAGCACACCGTCACCGCGGGCCGATCCCGCATGGCATCGGCCAGGGCCAAGCCGACCGCCAGCGGCAAGCCTCCTCCGACGATCGCATTTCCGCCGAAGAAGCGTCGTCCGGCATCGAACAGATGCATGGATCCGCCGCGACCACCACTGCACCCGGACGCGCGTCCGAACATCTCCGACATCAACGAGGCCATGGGGATACCGCGAGCGAGTGCATGCCCGTGTTCGCGATAGGTGGACACCACCGCGTCCTCGGAACCGATCTGCCGCAGCAGCCCGGCCGCGACGGCTTCCTCCCCGACGTACAGGTGGAGGAATCCTCGGATCTTCTCGGCGCTGTAGAGCTGGACGCAGCGCTCCTCGAATCGCCGGATACGGATCATCTGCCGCAGCAATTCGATGCGTTCCGTATCGGCGAGCGGCAGTCGGTCACCCACTCGATCCGGCAGTTCGGTGGCGGTCATTGCCCGGCCTCCAGGGTCGACACATCGCCCTCGGGCAGCCCTTGCTCGCGCGCTTTGAGTAGTCGTCGCATCACTTTTCCGCTGCGGGTGTGTGGCAGGCTCTCGGCGAAGGTGATCTCTTTGGGCGCCACCGCGCCGAGCGCCTTGCGGCCGAACGCGAGCAACTCCCGCAGTTCTTCCGAGGCGGCGTATTGCGGGCGCAGCAGGACGAAAGCCTTCACCAGCTCGCCCGCGACCGGATCCGGCTTGCCTATCACCCCCGCCTCGACTACCCCGGGTGGGCCATCAGCGCGCTTTCCACCTCGAACGGTCCGACCAGGTGCCCCGCCGACTTGATCACGTCATCTGCGCGTCCGACGAACCAGTAATATCCGTCGGCGTCGCGCCGGGCCAGATCGCCGGACAGATACCAGCCCGCAGCGAATGCCCGCGTGTACCTCTCGGGTTGTCCCCAGTAGCCGCGGAACATCGACGGCCAGCCCGCGCGCAACGCGAGTTCACCGATCTCGCCGGTTCGGGCATGCCGGACGCCGCCGTCGATCACTTCTGCCCGGCCGTCCGGCCCGCGGCGCAGGATAGTGGCTTGGACGCCGGGCAGCGGCCGTCCCATCGAACCGGGCCGTACCTGCTCGGCGGCGAGGTTGGCGATCATGATCGCGCCGGTCTCGGTCTGCCACCAGTTGTCGTGAACCGGTTTGCCCAGAACCCGCTGACCCCAGACGACCACTTCGGGATTGAGTGGTTCTCCGACGCTGGCGACGAATCGAAGGTGCGACAGATCGGTGCCGGGCGGCAGCTCGTCGCCGCGGCGCATCAGCATGCGCAGCGCGGTCGGCGCGGTGTACCACACGGAGACTTCCTCCGCGGTGAGCACTTCGTACCAACGCAGGGCGTCGAAATCGGCTTCGTCGGTGATCACGGTGGCGCCCAGAGTCAGCGGCGCGATCACCCCGTAGGACATACCGGTCACCCAGCCCGGATCCGCTGTACACCAGAACACGTCGCCCGGTCGCAGATCCAGTGCGTAGCGTGCGGTGATCCGGTGGGCAAGCACCGCTGCGTGCGCATGAACCGCGCCTTTCGGTTTCCCCGTGGTCCCACTGGTGAAATGCAGCAATGCCGGATCTTCCGGCTGGGTCCGCACGATCGGGAATTCGGCATCGGCGGCCACCATCGCCAGTGACAAGTCGATCGCGCCACCTTCCAGCTCGCCCTCGGGATCGGCGTCGATCACGAGGACATGCCGCAGGTCCGGCACCTCGGCGCGGATCGGCGCGACTCTTCGCCGGTAGAGTTCTCTCGTCGTGACCAGCGTCGTCGCCTCGGAGATCGTCAAACGCTGGCGCACCGGTTCGGGTCCGAACGCGGAGAACAGCGGCGAGACGACACATCCGGCTTTCCATGCGCCCAGCGCCGCGACATACAGCTCCGGAATCCGGCCCAGCAGGATGCACACCCGCTCGCCGGGACGCACACCCAGCTCGTGCAGCACGTCTGCGAATCGGTTGCTCAGGGCCGCCAACTCGGCGTAGGTCAAGGTGGAGCGTTCGCCGGTTGAACGCAGCGCGCGCAGTGCGGTGACATCGGCCGAAGGGGTGCCCAGGTGGCGGTCGACGGCTTCGTAGGCGATGTTGACTCCCCCATCCGGCAACCCGGCCAGCGAGGAGCGTGCCGCCGCCCAGTCGAATTCCTGGCAGGACATCCGGTAGTCGGTCAGATTCGCACCGACGCGTTCCGCCGTAGACTTCTCGATCGGTTCCCACCGCGTCCGCGCGTAGTTCGATGCCTCATGGCTCAAAGTCTTCATGTCGGCCTCCCGCGATCAAGTCAACGACCCACGACGGTCGCTTCGGCAGGGCGTAAAGACCTCGCCAGTTGATGACCTCCGTCGTTTCCGGTGGGGGCGGCAAGGTACCTCTCGGTGCGGGACCTTCGCCCCTGTCCGGCCACCACGGCAAAGCGCACGCTCGAGCCAGAGGAACCGAGGAGGCTTCGATGGGATACCAGGTCACCCTTGTCGAATCGGCACCGGAAACGGTGGTGCGGGTGCGGGGCGAGATTCGTCCGAGCCCAAGTCTGCCCCGTGCCGACCTCGTTGTGGGAATGCGCGAAGTCCCCCGGATCGTGCGGCGCGCGGGATCGCCCGCGGTCGCCGATGATGTCCGGCAGCGGCTCAGCAGCGCCGCGGTGGACACCCTTCGTGCCGTGGCGTCGCTGTGACCAGCCTGGTCGAAGCGGAACCCGGTCAGCGGATCGATCCCACCGAGCGGATCGATCTGCTGCTGCGCGATCTGCGCGGCAGCCGCCGCGGGCTCACTACGCGCGAGGCGGCAGCCGCCGCGGGCTCACTACGCGCGAGGCCGAACGGCGGCTGATTCATTACGGGCCGAATGTGCTGCGGCGGCGGGGGAGCCGAAACCGGCTACGTGAGCTGGCTCTTCAGTTCACGCACCCACTCGCGCTGTTGCTGTGGGCGGCGGCTGGGCTCGCGGCCGCGGTCGGCATCGTCCCGGTCGCGATCGCGATCGTCGCCTGACCGCTGCCGCGGTCGCCGACCAGATCGGTATCACGCGTGGACCGCCGAGGGTGATCACCGGTGCCGAACTCGAGCGGATGAGCGAGGCCGAACTCGACCGGCTGCTGGCGGGGCCGAACGAACTCATCTTCGCCCGCTCCTCCCCCGAAGCCAAACTGCGCATCGCCGACGCGCTGCGCGCCGCAGGCCACGTCGTCGCGATGACCGGTGACGGCGTCAACGACGCGCCGGCACTGCGACGTGCGGACATCGGTGTGGCGATGGGCCGTTCAGGTACCGACGTGGCCCGCGAGGCCGCCACCATGGTGCCCACCGACGACAACTTCGCCACCATCACCGCCGCCATCCAGGCGGGTAGGCGCGTCTACGACAACCCTCGCGGCGGTGATCATCTACCTCCCGGTGATGCAGAGCCTGCTCGGGACAGCCGCTCTGACCCCTGCCATGCTCGCGTTCACGCTGCCGTACCCGTTCATCGTGTGGGGTGCCGACGAACTGCGGCACCGGCTGCTACGCCGCCACCGGCAGTGACGATGGTCCCCTGTGCCCGGGCACGAGTCCTCTCAACGGACGGGGTGTACGCGAGGAAGATTTTCGCCATGGACCAGGACAAACACCACATCGCGGTCGTCTACGCGACCGAACAGGGATCCACCCGCGACATCGCCGAGTTCATCGGCACAGAACTGTCGGGACGCGACGCCATCGTCGAACTCGCCGATATAGACCACGCACCCGAGCTGTCCAACTTCGACACCCTCGTGCTCGGCAGTGCAGTGCACAACATGAAACTCCTACCCTCCGTCACCGACTATGTGCACGCCCACCAAGACGAGTTGGCGGAAAAGGACGTGTGGCTGTTCAGCGTCGGCCTCGCCCCGGCACTGCGTGGTCCGATCGGCCGCCGCCTAGGGCGATTGGTCCCGAAGAAGATCGCGGAACTGCGCGACTCGGTCAAGGCACACGACTACCGCGCATTCGCCGGACGGTACGACAGCGACGGCATCTCCCTACGGACCCGCATGCTCTACCGGCTGCTCGGGAAAGGCCACTACGGGGATCTGCGTGACTGGGCAGCGGTCCGCTCATGGACCGACGCCATCGCCCGCAGTCTCCGGCTCCCATCAGCTCGTTCCACCACCATCACCCCGTGACAAACGCGCCCCGCGACTCCCGCCCCACCCTGCTGGATGGCACCCGATGATCCATCGAACATTCCCGCTCGGCAGGATCGCGGGCATCCGCCTCGGCGCTCACTGGTCGGTGCTGGTCACCGTGGGACTGTGCACCTGGGTTCTGGGCTCGTACCTGACCGGCACCGCGGGCACTGCCGTCGTGTGGGCCACAGCCGTCATCGGGGCCATCGCGTTCTGCGCGGCGCTGCTCGCCCACGAGCTGGCCCATTCGATCGTCGCCCGGCGCAGTGGTGTTCGCGTCGACGTGATCGTGTTGTGGCTGCTCGGCGGTGTCTCGGAATTGACCGAAGAACCGCGGGACGCGCGAACGGATCTGCGCATCGCTTCGGCTGGTCCGCTCACCAGTCTGGGCATCGCCGCCGTCGCGTTCCTCGCCGGCCTCGCGAGCGCGGCGGTGGATCCGGACGGGCCGGCCACCGCTGTCCTGGTGTGGCTGGCCGTCATGAACACGATCCTGGGGCTGTTCAATCTTCTGCCCGGCGCGCCGCTCGACGGCGGCCGCGTGCTGCGCGCGGTGATCTGGCGGCGCACCGGTGACCGTTTGCGCGCTGCGACCTCGGCCGCCCGCAGTGGCCAATTCCTCGGCACGGTCTTGCTGATGATCGGTATCGCCGAAATCGTCCTGTTCGGGCACCTGGGTGGGCTGTGGCTGATGCTGCTGGGCTGGTTCCTGCAGTCGGCGGCGCATGCCGAACTCACCGTCGCCGGGCTGCGTCACCGGCTGGGCGACAGCCGGGTTCGTGACGTGATGACCCCGCACCCGATGGCGATCCCGGCCGACTTGCCGATCGCCGCGCTGCTGCGTTCGGACGCGACGGCAAGTGGGCATAGCGTGTTTCCCGTGGTCGACGCGAGCGGTCACCCCGTTGCGGTGGTGGCCTGGTCGGATCTGGCCGCAGTCGCCGAACCGGCCCGCGCGACCACCACAGTGGGCGATGCCGCGCGTGCGCTACCCGGTGTCGCCCTTGCCCGGGAAGAAGAGCTGGTGAGCGATGTCGCGTCCCGTGTGGTGTTGCGGCCCAACCTGGACGCCGTCGCGGTGGTCGACGCCGACGCCAGGCTCACCGGACTGATCACCTCGACCAACCTGGTGCTCGCCTGTGATCGCTCGGCTCTCGGCCTGCCCGCGCGACCCAGGCCGGAAACGCCTCCCGTGCGGGAGGGACCACAGCAACGACGTGTGACGTCGGCTCTCATCCCGTACGAAACCGCGGGCGACTCTCCGTGACTGGTGCCCGGTCTTCCCAGAGTGGCGGGTTCCGGGTGCGGCAACGGGGCCAATGGGCGTCACAAGGGGACCTTCGGCCGTGGTGAACACACATCATGTTGAGCCAGGCTGACTACACGCGACGTTGGAATTCCGACTGATCGGAGCCGTTATGGGCGACTATGTGGCAGACCTCGCCGATCTGCGGCTGGCGGATGCCGACCGCGCAGGGGGCAAGGGCGCGAATCTCGGCGAGCTGGTGGCGGCGCACCTGCCGGTGCCGCCAGGGTACGTGATCCTCAAATCGTGTTACGAGGAGGTGATCATCCACGGTCCGCACGGCGCCGAACTCGACACTTTGCACGACGAGGCGCTGCAAGCGGCCTCGCAGAGCGCTCGCTCCGACGATGCAGGCCTCGATGAACTATGCACCCGGATGCGCAAACTCGTGCACCAGACCCCGATGGCGGCAGCAGTGCGCGCCGCCGTGCTGGCCGCCTACCACCGGCTCGGCGATTTCGTTCCGGTCGCGGTGCGCTCGTCCGCGGTCGGCGAGGACAGTGCGACCGCCTCCTTCGCGGGAATGAACCTGTCCCGCACCAACATCCACGGCGACGACCGGCTCATGGACGCAGTCGTCGACTGTTGGGCGTCGCTGTTCACCCCCCGGGTGCTCACCTACCGCGCCCGCCGCGAGATGCACGAACGCCCGGATATCGCGGTGGTGGTGCAACGGATGGTCGCCGCCCGCAGGTCGGGCGTGGCGTTCACCGCGGACCCGGCGACCGGCCGCCGCGATCGCGTGGTGATCGAGGCGGCGCGCGGACAAGGCGAGGTGGTGGTTTCCGGCGCCACCGAGCCCGACACCTACATGCTCGACGCCAAAGGGCCAACGCTGATCGCCGCTCGGTCGGGCCATCAGGCATACGCCATCGTGCCCGGCCCCGATGGCGACCAGCAGATCCGGCTGAGCGACGAGGAGGCGGCGGGCCAGGTACTCGACGAGGACGAGGCTGTGGCAGTTGCCCGGACGGCCTTACAAGTGCAACAGCTACACGGGGGCCGTCCGCAAGATGTCGAATGGGCCTTCGACGACGAGCGCCTGTGGCTGGTCCAGGCCCGGCCCATCACCACACTGACCGGCCGCGCCGATGGGAAGCCCGCGGCGCCCGCGGGAGCCCCGGCCCAGGTCCTGCTACGTGGCCTCGCCGCTGCTCCGGGACGAGCCAGCGGCGCCGTACGCATTCTGCGGTCACCATCGGAGGGCTCGACACTGCAGGCCGGCGAGGTCCTCGTCGCGACTATGACCAATCCCGACTGGCTGCCCACCATCTCCCGAGCATCCGCCCTGGTCACCGACAGCGGCGGGATGACATGCCACGCCGCGATCGTCGCGCGCGAACTCGGCGTGCCCTGCGTGGTCGGCACCCGCACAGCAACCACTACCCTCACCGAGGGCGCCGTCGTCACCGTCGACGGATCCACGGGCCAGATCCGGACCGGGCGATCGGAACCGGTGCGGGCCGAACCTCGCCCGTCGGCGCCGACCGCCGCGGCGGAGCCGACCGCGACCCGCATCTACGTCAATCTCGCACTACCCGATGCCGCCGAACGAGTCGCGGCCACCGACGTCGACGGCGTCGGATTGCTGCGCGCGGAAACGCTGATCACTCAGGCACTCGACGGACGCCATCCGCGGGATCTGATAGCTCGGGGTGAGAAGGACCTCTTCGTCAAATGTCTATCCGAGCCCTTGCAGAGGATCGCTACGGCGTTCGCCCCCCGCCCGGTGATCTATCGGGCTACCGATCTGCGGACCAACGAATTCCGTGACCTCGCAGGGGGCACGGTCTACGAACCGGACGAACGCAATCCGATGATCGGGTACCGCGGCTGCTATCGCTACATCCGTGAACCGGAGGTGTTCGCGCTCGAGCTCACCGCGCTCGCACTCGTCCGTGAGAAGACGCCGAATCTGCACCTGATGATCCCGTTCGTGCGCACCCGATGGGAGCTGGAAGCCTGCCTCGACCTCATCGACGCCAGCCCGCTGGGCGACCAGCGTGGACTGCACCGCTGGGTGATGGCGGAAGTGCCCTCGGTGGTGCACTGGCTGCCCGCATACGTGGGCCTGGGCATCGACGGCGTCTCCATCGGTAGCAACGACCTCACCCAGCTGATGCTCGGTGTCGACCGTGACTCCACCACGTGCGCCGAACTGTTCGACGAATCCGACCCCGCCGTACTCGACGCGATCGGCAAGATCATCGAGACGGCGCGGCGGCTGAAGATCACGTCCTCGCTGTGCGGGCAGGCGCCCTCGACGCGCCCGGAGTTCGCCGAATACCTGGTGCGCATGGGCATCACCTCGATATCGGTGACACCGGACGTCGTGCCCGTCGCCCGCCGGACGATCGCCGCCGCCGAGCGGCGAGTTCTGCTCGAGCAAGCGCTCGCCACGCGAGAGGCTCCGCACCGGGGATGATCAGCCGATACCGCCTACGGGTTCACACGCGATGGTCGGCGCGGCCTGCGAGACCGACAGTGGTCCGCAGATCGCCCGTTCCGTCGTCGCATGATAACGGCGTCAGCGCTGACGCACGACGAGGATGGGGCACTCCACCGAATGCAGCAAAGCCGCGCTGGTGGACCCGAGCAACATGCCGGTGAACCCACCGCGGCCGTGGCTGCCCACCACGAGCAGCTGAGCGTCCTCCGATTGATCGAACAAGGACCGAACCGGCCTGTCGCGCACCAGGACACGTCGCACCGCGACATCCGGATAGCGTTCGCCGAAGCCCGCGAGATTCTCCGCCAGCAGCGCATCCTCGCGTTCCCGCACAGCGTCCCACCCGGGAACCAGGTCGATCCCGCTCGAATCGCTCCATGTGTGCAGCGCGATCAGACCGACCTTGCGTCGCGATGCCTCCTCGAAGGCGAGTTCGACGGCGGGCACGCTGTTGGTGGTGCCGTCCACCCCCACCAGAACGGGTTTCCCCGAGGTAAGGGGATCGGTCGCCGACGTCGAGCGCACGACCGCGACTGGGCAGTGCGCGTGCCTGGTCATCGCGGCGCTCACCGAGCCGAGCAATTCTCGCCGGAACGCGCCCAGCCCGCGGCTGCCGACGACCAGAGTTCGCGCGCGCCCGGACCGGTCGATCAGGTCCGGAATGATCGGTGCGACGGTCAACTCGGTGCTGATCGTCAGCGCCTCGCCCGCCGCTGTCGTCCTGGCCACGCGCGCGGCTTCGGTGAGCACTCGTTCGCCGTCCTTGCGCAGCCACTCCACATCGGCCTCCGTGAGAGTCGCGCCCAGGCCGTATCCGGGCCGCACGGACACGGAGGTGACGATGTGCAGCCGGGCGCGATGCAGCGCGGCGTCGGCCGCCGCCCATGCCGCCGCGTGATACGAGGTTGCCGAACCGTCGACGGCGACCACGATCGGCCGATCGGTCGGTGCGGCAGTTCCGGTCGAGTGCTCCGTCATCGCGTTCTCCTCGGTCTCAGGTCGGTCGTCGCATATCCGTACCAATCGGTGTGTTCAGCTGGCTCGCATCACGCCTCTCGACCGCGTTTGATCATGGCTCCGAGGAATCGAGCGGCTGCACCACCTCGGCGAGCGGGCGGCGGGGCGTGGGCGGAACCGGGTCAGCGCTCGTGATCGCGTAACCGGCCCGGATGATTATTTGCGGATATCCGGTGTCGTCCAGAACGTCGGCGCGAATGCGTCTCCTCGTGTCGGCCAACTCCATCGGCTCGGTCAGCGGGCAGGTCGCAAGCCCCAGTGTCGTGGCGGTCAACAGCACCGCGCTCGCGGCCTCCCCGGCGCGCAGCTGGGACAATCGGTCGTCACTGCTGGTGCTCAGCAGCAGCATCCGGTCGGCGGCATCGATGTCGCGCACCACAGCCTGCGGTAATCCCGGGTTCGAGAAGGGACGCACGGTGGGATCGGCCTCGGTCAACACCGCATTGCGCGCGGGCACACCTTGTGGCGCCGCGTGTCTGGCACTCCACTGCGCTAGTTCGGCACCGTAGGAGACGTCACGAGCGTGTTGCCAGGCCGCCTGTTCGAACGCGCGCAGCAACTGGGTCCGAGCCGGTTCGGCGTCGATATCGCGCACGAGCACGCCGGTGGCCAGTCCGGCGTCGATCATGGCCGTGAGATGCGCCGCCGGAACTTCCCACGAGCTGAAACGGCGGCGATCCGTGCTGCGCCTGCTGATGGCGCGGGCCGACTCGACGTCCTCGGGACTGCAAGCGATGGGACGGAATTCGATCGACGCCAGGTGCTCGGGCGCGGCCGGATTCGGTAGCCGATGGATCATGGTCTCCCAACCCTCCGCGCGAGCGGCGACTCGGAAATGATGCAAAGCGGCACCACAACTGAGCAGCAGATCGCGTCCGTCGGGATCGGTGTGCGGCAGCCTCCGGCTCTCGTCGGCGTACAGGTGCACTGTCTCATGTCCGAGCCGCCACAGCCATGGCTGGGTGTTGTGCACCGATGGCGCCCGAGACGCCAGCGCCAACGCGGATCGAAGTGTCTCGGAGTCGGGGTGTGTTCTCGGCATCGCTCGCCCTCTCATCGGGAGTCGTCCGGTAGGCCCAGAACCTGACCGGCGGTGGCGCCACCGTCGAGCACGAATTCCGAGCCGGTCGAGTAGGTGGCCTCGGTGACCAGGAATCGCACCATCGCGGCCACCTCCTCCGGCTGACCGAAGCGGGCCAGCGGCTGGTTCGCGGCGACGGATTCGTCCAGCGCCGCCGTCATCGGTGTGTGAACAGGGCCCGGGTGAATCGAGCACACGCGAACGTTCGCGCGCCCAAGTTCCAGGGCGGCGGCCTTGGTCAGGCCGCGCAAACCCCATTTGCTCGCGACATAGGCGCCGATACCCGCGTAGCCGATAAGCCCGGCGGTGGAGGAGATGTTGACGATGACGCCACCGCCCGCGGCCCGCAGGCGCGGCGCGGCCAGATGCATACCCAGCCATGCGCCGTAGAGGTTGACGTCGACCACATGCCGAAACATCGCGGGAGATTCGGACTCGACGTCGCCGAAGTCGACGATTCCTGCGTTGTTGATCAACACCGCCAGCGGACCGAACTCCGCCTCGGCATCGTCGAGGACAGCGCGCCAGCCCGCCTCGTCGGTCACATCCAGCCTGCGGAAGATCGCGCCCGAGCCGAGTGCCGCCGCCAGGGCAGTGCCCTCGCCTTCGAGCAGGTCGCCGATGACGACTGGAATCTGCTCCTTCGCCAGAGCGGCCACCACGGATGCGCCGATACCGCGCGCGCCGCCGGTGACGAGGGCGCTTCTCCCCGTGAATTCACCCATGACGATCAATCACCTTTCGACCGGTGTCGCCCGCTTTGTCGACTGTGATTCAGCATCGCGCGAACCAGCGAAGCAGGTGACGGCCGAAGGTCACCGAATGCGGGGTCCTCTGGCCACGATCGGCTCGGCTGTGTCCATCGGCCCGGTCGTCGAAGCTGTCGACATCTCATCCGGCCTTCCCGCGCAGGAACGTCTGGTCCGGACGGTGCTGCGATGAAACCGGCGCTGCCTGTGACCATCGCGCCAACCCCGCCGTCGGTCGAAACATAGGACGTCTGCCTCACGCGAGTAGGTAGAATTCTTGCGCAGTCAGGCGCGAACACACCGTGTGGGGGCCATTGGTCGCTCTCCCGGCGAACACCGATGCCCGCAATCCGTACCCGGCCATTCGGCGCATACTCGGATATCGGACCGAGCATGCCCTGACGCCGGTGGGGAGGGCCGCATGCGTGCAGATGATCTCGTTGCCCAGGCATTGTCGAATACGGCAGTCCTATGAGACAGCCGCCCGGTCCGTGCACTCCGGGGTGCAGAGGCAGGTCCTCAGCGTCGTCACGTACGGCTCGGTCGGTGACGGCCCGGTCCGGGACAACTCTCGATGGAGGGTCATCGGACGTTCCGGCCGGGGCCATCGGACCCTAGCCGCGCCATGGACATCGGGACGAGTCTGATGCTCATGTCCCCTTCGAGCGATTCACTCGAAGCGTCTTTGCACCTCGCCCGCCGGATCGTCACCGAGCCGCCGATGCGTCTGCGCTCGTTGCTGCGCGAGAAGGCCAGTGCACCGCATCCGCACCGCAGTGACTCGCGACGACGCCGAGGCAAGCAGAGAGGCGAAACAGATGTCCGCGATCAGCAATCCGCCTGTCCTGGTCGGCGTCGACGGCTCGCCCGTCGCGCTTGCGGCACTGCGCTGGGCTGCCGTCGCTGCCGCTCGGCGCACCGTGCCGCTACACCTCGTTTACGCGATCGGTGTGCTCGGTGACTTCGGATCGGGCTTCGAACTCGGCCAGTTCGACTTCGACAGCTATCGGCAAGGCGGGCTGGACGCGCTCGAAACCGCCCGCGCGACCGCCATCTCCGAATCCGCGCCGATCGCCGAACTCGAGATCACCACCGAACTGGTGGACGCGCCTGCGATCCCGGTCCTGCGCGATCGCTCGAAGGCCGCGCGACTGCTCGTCCTGGGCACCCACGGGCTCGGCGCCATCAACCGCAGACTCCTGGGTTCGGTGAGCACCGCCCTGGCACGGCACGCGGCATGCCCGGTCGCGGTCATCCCGGAGACCGCCGCACCACCGGACGGACCGGTGGTGGTCGGCGTAGACGGCTCCCGCAGCAGCGTGCACGCCATAGAGATCGCCTTCGATGAAGCCGCTTTCCGTGGCGTCGAACTCGTCGCGGTGCACACCTGGTCGGGTTTCCTGCGCTTCGAATCATCCGACCAAATGCAGGAGGAGGGCGAAGAATTGCTCTCCCGGAGTATCGCCGGATTCGGTGAGAAGTATCCGGAGGTCCCGGTGCACCGCATCGTGACCGAGGACCGTCCCGCCGAACGGCTTCTCATGATCGGCAACAAGGCCCAGCTCATCGTCGTCGGCAGCCACGGTCGCGGCGGCTTCGCCGGAATGACGCTCGGCTCGGTCGGTCAGTCCGTCCTGCACGCGGCCGAGGTTCCGGTGATCATCGCGAGGTCGGCGAGTGCCTATGGAACGGGCGAAACCGGGGCCCATCGTGGCGGGTGATGCCGACACGCTCATTGCGGTGTCCCGACATCACGACGGCATCCGGGGGTGGCGCTCCGATCGAGAGAGCCCTACGTCACCTGGGCCGGTGACATTGGCATCTCGCTCGCAAAAGTCGAGGCACGGGAAGATTCATCCGTAGTAGTGGCAGTACCAGCCGATAGGCAGCAGCCTACGACCGCTGCCGGGACGGGTTCGCGATGACCGAACTGGGCCCGCTGGACACGGGCTTCATGGAAATGGAAGACACCGACCGCAGAATCAGCCTCGGTATCGGTACAGTGGCGATCCTCGAGGGGCCGGCGCCGTCCAGGATCGAACTGCGCGGTTGGGTGGATCGCGGACTGGAGCGGCACGCACGGCTGCGACAGCGGGTCCGGCGCGTGCCATGGGACGTGAAAGCGCCGGTATGGGAGGACGACCCGAATTTCGATCTGAACCATCATATTCGGTGGACCGCGCTACCGGAGCCGTGTGGCGAGCGGGAGTTGCAGGAGCTGATCGCGACCGAGCTGACCGAGCGATTGGATCGTGACCACCCGCTGTGGGAGGTGGTCATGATCGACCGGCTGACCGAGGATCGCTGGGCGATGATCCTCAAGGCTCATCACACCATGGTCGACGGCATCTCCGAGATCACGCTGCTGGAAAGCTTCTGCGACCCCTCCGCGATCGATATCGGTGAGCACCGCAGGCCGACCGCGAGACGGCCGGGCACAGGATTGCTGAGACTGCTGAAAGAAGCGATTCGGGCACCCGCGACCATCCCGCGTTTCGCCGTCGGAACCGTGCGCACATTGGCGCCGGTGCTGTACGCGGCGATCGCGCCGGCAAGCGAGTCATCGCTCAACGGACCCATCGGTAGACAGCGCCGTTACACGGTGGCGCGCACCATGCTTCCGCAGGTGCAGGAGATAGCAACGGCTTTCGATGTCACCATCAACGATGTCGCCGTAGCTGCCATCGCCGCCGCCTACCGCCGTCTGCTACTCAGCCGCGGCGAGCATCCCTCCACCACCGAACTGCGCATCGTCGTACCGGTCTCGACCCGAACGACCGAGGCGAAACACGTACTGGACAACCGTGTCTCCGCGGTGATCACCCACCTGCCGATCGAGATCGATCAGCCCGTGGAGCGACTGATGGCCGTCCACGAGCAGGTTCGGAAACACCGCGCTCGGGGTGAAGCCGATGCCGAGAAGTCGATGCTCTCGCTCTCCCGGCGGCTGCCATTCGGAATCGTGGCCGAAGTGTTCCGGCTGGCGGTCTCTTTCCCGCAGCGCGGCGTCGTCGCGCTCGCGACCAACATTCCCGGCCCCAGGCACCGCTTGATCCTCGGCGGCCGGAACGTGCTCGAGTTGTGGCCCTGCATTCCGATCGCCATGCGGGTACGCACAACGATCGCGATCCTCAGCTACCTCGACCGTCTGACCTTCGGTATCACCGGCGATTACGACACGACGCCCGACATCG
Organism: Nocardia sp. CY41; assembly: GCF_009829325.1. Lineage (GTDB taxonomy): Bacteria > Actinomycetota > Actinomycetes > Mycobacteriales > Mycobacteriaceae > Nocardia. The sequence continues at coordinate 90,945 of NZ_VUOS01000019.1, read as the reverse complement.
AGACGATGTCCTCGAGCATCGCGACCGAGATCGCGGTATTGCTGGTCCACGCCCGCGACCGGCAGCTGTCACGACGACCGCAACCGGTCCTCAGCCGCGCGATCGGTGCCGCCACCACCCGATCACGGCACGCGAAGTGAGTCCGGACCAGCAACCCGACGCCGATCCTTCGGACACGGCGACCGGCCCGCGTGGGCGACCGAACCGACAGGCACGACCGGACGCGGGGGCTGGCGGCATGTCGATCCGCGTCCGTATCGGGGAGGTGCGCGGTGCCAGCGCTTCGGTCGCGAGCTGATACGAGGGCCCTGCTTGCCATCATCGCCCTCGCGCTCGCGTTCACGATCACCGTCCTCGATCCCCTTGTGCTCAGTCTGAACCTGCCCCAAGTAAGTCGCGACCTGCGTGTGCCGCCGCAACTCGCCGGTTTGCTCGGCGGAACGGCGACCTTGGTGATGGCCGCCGCTGTCCTCGCCGCGGGCAATCTCGGCGATGCGTATGGGCTCAAGCGGCTGCTGATGCTCGGCTTGGGTGTCGTGACGGTCGCCGACCTGCTCTCCCTGTTGTCACCCGGCTACGCATACCTCTTCACAATGCGCGTCCTCGACGGTGTCGGGATGACAGCGCTGCTCGGCGTGCCGCTGGCGCTGTTGAAGACATCGGTGCCGGAGCAGAAGCGCCCCACCGCCATCGGCGTCTTCATGGCGGTGGAAATGATTCTGTGTGGGGTCATCCCAGCGTTCACCGGCTGGATGGTGACCGCCGTCGGGTGGCGGTCGCTGTTCTTGGTCGCCCCGTCGCTGTCGCTGCTCGCGCTGTGGCTGACCGCGGTCTACGTGCCGGAGTCACCCGTCCGGCAGCGCCCTCGGCTCGACGTGATCGGCGTGGCCTTGATCGGAGCGGCGCTGCTCGGCCTCGTCATCGGCATCGCCGCCGCGCAAAAAGGCGTTCTTCGGCCGGAAACCTGGCTGCCGTTCGCGTTCAGCGCAGCGGCGGCGACTGCGTTCGTGCTTCATGAACGGCGTACAACCGAACCCGCCTTGGACTTGACGCTGTTCCGCAACGCGACCTTCAGCATCGCTCTGGCGTCGGCTATCACCCTCAACTTCCTGTCAGCCGGACTTGGGGTCGCGCTCGGGCAGTTCGGGACCAAGGTGCTGGCGCTGTCACCGGAGGCCATCGGCGCGCTGTACTTACCGGGCACATTGCTCATCGCGGGCGCCGTGACCCTCGCCGGGCGCCTGATGGGCGTTCACAGCCCACGATCGGTATTGATCGTCGGGCTGTCGCTGCTCTCGGCGAGCGGATTGCTGATGGCGGCGACCGTCAGCCCCACGATGGCGCTGTGGTTGCTGGTACTGGCCACCTGGCTGTGCAATCTCGGCGCACTGGTCACCGCGACTTCGGTATCCGAGATGGTGCTTTCGCGAGCACCGCCCGGACATACCGGTACCGTCGCTTCCGTCCAACTGGCCGCCGGGATGACCGGCTACGCCTTGGGGCCCACCGTTTACCTTCTGCTGCTGAACATCTTCTTCCAGCGCGAATGGCTGGCGGACGCGCACTCACGCGCGATCTCGATCACCAGCGCCGAGCGGGCCGTCGACGCCGCACGTAGCGCGGTGGCGCACAGTCCAGGCAGCGCCGGTTACGATCCCAACCTGCTGCGGCACGCGGCCGGGCTGCAACTCGATGTGGACCTCGCGAACGCTCTTCGGCTCACCATGCTGGCCGTCAGTTTCGTTCCGATCGTCGTGGCCGTGGCCGCGTTGCTACTCGTGCGGCGCCGCACCGAACGTGATGTCTCGGCTCCCGAGCATGCCGAAGTCGACCCGAGAGGCGGCATGCCGGAAGGTTCCGCCATCAAGTCTGCGAACCACACCGGTAGGGGCCTTAAGCCCCCGGCCGAATAGCCAATTGCTCTACCACAGCGATGTGCCTCGAGACGACAGTCGAAGTCACAGATTACGAAAGGAACCATCATGGATTGGCCGACTGCCGCAGTCGTCATCGCCGCCATCATCGCTGCGATGGTCGTCGCGGCCACTTATCTGTCCGCCAGGAAGCCGTAGGCCCCCTCGCGCGCGGCATTGCGCTGTCCGTCTTCCGGGAGGCATGATCCGCAGGCGCGAAAGGCATCACCCGTGGCTGCCCGCGATCCCAGGTGGCGGCAGCAGTGTTCCGGCCGCCCCCGCTGCCGCCGCGGTTCCGGCGATGAGCAGTCCGCCAGGGCCCACCGGCCTGCATCCGAACAACTGGCTCAGTCCAGGCGTTTCGACAATGCAGAGCAGCGCCGCCGCGGATACCACGGACGCGCCCACGACGACCGGATCGGTGGGCCGCAGCACCGCCGTCTCCGCCAGCTGCGCGCCCACGATGCTGCGCAGAGTGACAGTGCGGGCCCGCCCGAGAGTTCCGCTCGGCTGAGCGGCGACCCCGCGAAGACTGCGTCGCGCCGGCGCACCGGAAGCAAGATCGTCCGGGCGATGCGCAGGGCATGCACCGAGCATGTTCGGCCGACCGCGCCGGTTACAGAGGCGAAGGTCCTCAGGGGGCCGGGACGAGCACCAGGGCTCGAGCTCGGCATAGAACTGCCCACCGAACCCGCCGATTCGACACGAACATCCACAGTGCGGATTCGTTGCGCATGGACACCTCATACGAACGAATCGAGACTGGCGTAGGTCGCGACCGACATCGCCGCCGCGACGGGCGGCGGCGTGACCAACTGCATCCGACTCGGGGGGAGCGGCGGTCATCGCGCCCCTGCCCCCCCCGTTCAGCCGATTCGTGCAGGCTGAGCCTGCCTGTAGGCGTCCAGTTCCAGGTCGAAGTGGGCGATGGTGCCGTCGTACCGCAGCGCGTCCTTCCATCCCTGTTCGGCGATGATCGCCAGCATCAGGGTATTCTCGGTCAGGATATCGGCGGTCAGGCGTGCCACTCCGCGCAGGTAAGCGGCCGTCCCCACGCGCCGGACGAGCAGAGTGCCGATGCCGTGACGCTGGTCGTGGGCGGCGACCGCCAGCGGTATCTCCGCCGCGACATGTCCAGACGTCGCGTCGATCACGACGTAGTTGGCGACCCCGACCAGGTGTCGACCCTCGAAAGCGCCCAGCGCGAAATGCGTGGAGTCGTGCAGGCACAGTTGCTCGGCGAACGCGTCGATGTGCTTCGGGAGTGCGCTGAAAAACCGGAGATGCGCGTCGTGCGCCGACATCTGCCGATGCAAAGTAGCGACCGCTTCCCTGTCGTCGGGCGTGAGCGGACGAACCTGCACGCCCAGAATCGACGGAGCAAGATGTGTGAGGGGGCTCGCGCCGAGACCGACCGGAGGTGTCCGTGACGGGCAGATCATCACAGGGCACCGGCTACGGCGGAAGAGCTCCGCACCGAAACCGCGCACCGCGGAGACCGGCGCGTGTCCATCGGCTCCGGTGACCACCAGTTGCGCGCCGATAACGCTTTCGCTCAACGCCGCTTCCGATACCTCAGCGGAGGCAGCCGCGGTGACTTCGGGAAAGAGTCTCCGTGCCGCGGCCACATTCGCGTCGAGGGAGCCCCGCTTGCTAGGTGTGGTCGAAACCGGTCCTGTGGCAGTCGCGGCGGGTAGTTGTTCCCGCCCGACATACAACGGCAAGACCGATGCCCCGAACAGGCCGGCGTAGTGGAAAGCGGCGTATGCAGCGCCCGTACCGCTGCTGTCGTCCGCCACAGCGAGGATCACCGGGCGGCGATCTGGAAGCCGGCCGTGCCGCCCCCGCCAGACGGTCACGGGGCAGATCGCGTGGTCGGCAATCGTCGCACTGTGGAAGGTGGACGACAGCACATCGAGCGACCCCACCTCAGGGTGACCGAGGACGACCATCCGGGCATCGTCCTCCACACTGGCCAAAGCGTCCTCGGCAGGTCCGTCGATCACTCCGCCGGTGACCGCGAGTTCAGGACAACAACGGCGTACGAGGGCGACGACGTGGTCGACGACGGTCGCACTGTGCTGTGAACTCGCCGCTACTTCGAGTCGCCTCGGAGCATTGCTCGCCGATGATTCGCCATGGGCCGTGGTGACGTAAACGATCCGCAGCGGACACGACAGCCGCTCGGCGCTACAGGCGGACCATAGAGCGGCCGCGTGACCGATGGGTGGGTGGTCGACTGTCCCACGATCGGGGAACGCCCGTCTGCGGTCATGGATCCTCCAATCACCGCGGTCGACCTCGCCCGCGGAGGGCGGAGACCCTTACACCCACGATCGGCGCTGCGTGCGTCCCTGGACTTCGCCGATGCGGCTTCCCCGCCTCATGTTCATCGCTCGACTCCGACGAGGGATGGCGGCGACGACTCCTTCATTCCACGCGGTTTCCACAACGGGCAGTAGGGTCGACGGTCCCTCTCTCCCCTGCCGTCCCGCGACACCGTCGAGCGGTGTGCTGTGCGGAATGGCGGCGGAGCACTGCTCACCGAAGAGGACCTATGTCCTTACGCGCGACTGCCAACGTCCGTCGCGGCCTCCGTGTGATGCGGACCATACTCGGTAGTGCGCGGCTCATCCAGGTCGAGCGCATCGTGCCTCTCCGGCAGCGCGGAGGAGGGACCGGTCATGCAGGAATTCGGACTGCCGGCTCTGTACCAACTGCCGGCCGAGGCGAACCTCACCGACAACCTGATCGAGCCTAACGCCGAACGGTATCCGGACCTGGCGGTCACTCCCGCAAGGTGAGTGGCCGCTGGCAGGCACCCCGATCAGCGAGTAGGAAGACGTGATCGTCCACGCTAGACATCCCCTTCGGTCGGCTGGGTCGCGGTCAGGAGGGGATCGAGACGAGGCAGCACCGATTCACCGTACGCCTCCAGCGTCGCGACTTTCGCGTCGTGCTGCAGGTAGAGGGCGAATTGGTCGACGCCGAGCCCAGCCAGCTCGCGTAAGCGGATCAATTGATCGTCGGGCGTGCCCAGCAGACAGAAGCGGTCCACGATCGCATCGGGCACGAATTCGGCGTGCACATTGCCCGCGCGTCCGTGCTGGCTGTAGTCGTAGCCGCGCCTGCCTTCGATGTAGTCGGTGAGAGCCGCCGGAATCTCGCTGTGCGTGCCGTATTTCGCGACGATCTCCGCCACGTGATTGCCGACCATCCCACCGAACCATCGGCACTGCTGCCGTGCGTGCACCAGCGCCGCGTCCGTTCCGTCGGTGACATAGGCGGGTGCGGCGACGCAGATCCGCACCGCTGCCGGGTCCCGGCCCGCGCGCTCGGCGGCCGTGCGCACCCGCGCGATGGTCCAGGCGGTGATGTCCGGGTCGGCCAGTTGGAGGATGAATCCGTCCGCGACCGCACCGGTCAGGTCGAGAGCACGCGGCCCGTAGCCCGCTACCCATACTTCCAGCCGCGAGTCGGCCGCCCACGGCAGCCGGACCACGGTGTCGTCTATCCGCGCGCTGCGCCCGTTGCCCAGTTCCCGGATCACCTGCACCGCTTGCCGCAGCGTAGCCAGGGTCGCGGGCTTGCCGCCTTGCGTGCGGACAGCCGAGTCGCCGCGCCCGATCCCGCACAACGTGCGGTTGCCGAACATCTCGTTGAGCGTGGCGAAGGCCGAGGCGGTCACCGTCCAGTCCCGGGTGGCCGGGTTGGTCACCATCGGACCGACCATCACCTTGCGGGTAGCGGCCAGGATCTGGCTGTAGATGACGTAGGGCTCCTGCCAGAGCAGATGCGAGTCGAAGGTCCAGACGTGGGAGAACCCGTAGGTCTCCGCGAGCCTGGCCAGTTCGATCACCCGCGCGGCCGGCGGCGTGCATTGCAGCACCAGACCGATGTCCATGCGGCACTCTCCGTTCGAGGATGCGGATGCGTCGTCAGATCAGGTTCTGCGAGAGTTCACGCTTGACGAACCGGCCGTGCCCGGCGTGCCCCAGATAGACGCCGTCGTCGACGACCACCCGGCCCCGGGACAGCACCGTGTCCACGTGCCCGTCGATCTCGAATCCTTCGTAGGCCGAGTAGTCCATATTCATGTGATGGGTCTTGCCGACACCGATGCTGGTGTGGCCGTCCGGGTCGTAGACGACGATGTCGGCGTCCGCGCCCGGGCTGATCACCCCTTTGCGGGGATACATGCCGAACATCCGGGCTGGGGTGGTGCAGCACGCGTCGACCCAGCGTTCCAGCGGGATCCGGCCGGATCGGACGCCCTGAAAGATCAGGTCCATCCGATGCTCGACGCCGCCGATGCCGTTGGGAATCTTGCTGAAATCCCCGAGACCCAATTCCTTCTGGTCCTTCAGGCAGAACGGGCAGTGGTCGGTGCCGACCGTCGTGACATCGCCGGTGCGCAGGTAGCGCCACAGCGCCTCCTGATGTCCCTCGGCCTTCGCCCGCAGCGGCGTCGAGCACACCCATTTCGCGCCCTCGAAACCCGGCGCGCCCAGTTGATCTTCGAGCGAGAGGTACAGGTATTGGGGACAGGTCTCGCCGAACACGTTGCGTCCCGCGTCGCGGGCGGCGGCGATCCGGGCCAGCGCCTGCTTGGCCGACACGTGCACGATGTACAGCGGCACACCGGTCAGCTCCGCCAGCATGATCGCGCGGTGGGTGGCCTCTTCCTCCAGCTGCCACGGTCTGGTCGTGCCGTGGAAATACGGCGCGGTCTCCCCACGCGCGAGCGCCTGCTCGACCAGCACGTCGATGGCGATCCCGTTCTCGGCGTGCATCATCAGCAGCGCGCCCAGATCCGCCGCGGACTGCATGGCGCGCAGGATCTGCCCGTCGGTGGAGTAGAAGACACCGGGGTAGGCCATGAAGAGTTTGAAGCTGGTGACGCCCTCGGCCACCAATTCGCTCATGCCTTTCAGGGATTCGTCGTCGACCGCCCCGATGATCTGATGGAAGCCGTAGTCGATCGCGCACTGTCCGGCGGCCTTCGCATGCCAGGCGGCCAGGGTGTCCTGGACCCGCTCCCCGGGCCGCTGGACGACGAAGTCGACGATGGTGGTGGTGCCGCCCCACGCGGCCGCGCGGGTGCCGGTCTCGAAAGTGTCGGAGGCTTCGGTCCCGCCGAAGGGCATCTGCATGTGCGTGTGGCCGTCCACACCGCCGGGGATCATGTATCTGCCGGTCGCGTCGATCACCCGATCCGCGGAGGCGGCGAGGTCCGCACCCAGCGCGGCGGAGCCCGGCTGGAGGACGGCGACAATGGTCTCGCCGTCGATGAGCACGTCGAGCAGCTGCGATCCGGTGGCGGAGACGACCGTGCCGCCGTGGATGAAAGTGCGCGCCATCGTCGTTCTCCCCGGTCTCAGGGGGCCACCAGTGGCCCGTAGGCGTCCGGCCTGCGATCGCGGTAGAACGCCCAGCGGTCGCGCACCACCTTGATCAAATCCATGTCCAGGTCGCGGACGACCAGTTCCGGGCCGGTGTCGGAGGCGACCTCCCCGACGAACTGTCCTTCGGGGTCGACGAAATAGCTCGTGCCGTAGAAGTCGTCGTCGCCGTACTCTTCGGCGCCGACCCGGTTGATGGCGCCGATGAAATACTCATTGGCCACCGCGGCTGCCGGTTGCTCCAGTCTCCAGAGATAACCGGACAGGCCTCGCGACGTGGCCGACGGGTTGAACACGATCTCCGCCCCGGCGAGCGCCAGGGCACGCCAGCCCTCTGGAAAGTGCCGGTCGTAGCAGATGTACACGCCGACCTTGCCGACCGCCGTATCGAACACCGGCCAGCCGAGGTTGCCCGGCCGGAAGTAGAACTTCTCCCAGAATCCGTGCACGTGCGGTAGATGGTGTTTACGGTATTTGCCGAGATAACTGCCGTCGGCGTCGATCACCGCGGCCGTGTTGTACAGCAGGCCCGGCTGTTCCTGCTCGTACACCGGCAGGACCATCACCAGGCGCAATTCCTTCGCCAGTGCGGCGAACCGCTCTGTCGTCGGGCCCGGGACCGACTCGGCGTAGCCGTAGAATTCCGCATCCTGCCGCTGACAGAAATAGGGCGCATAGAACAGCTCTTGGAAACAGATCACCGCGGCCCCCTCCGCGGCGGCCCGGCGCGCGTAGGCCTCGTGCACCTTCAGCATCGACTCTTTTTCGCCGGTCCAGTTCGTTTGGACCAGCGCCGCTCGAACGATTCCCATGCTTTGTTATACGTCACCGAGACCAAATTCCGTGTGCGACGGGATTTCGGAAACGTTTTCGTAGCCGATCGGCACATCGGACGCTCTCGCCCCGACGGCGACAGCGGCGATCAGGTCGCGTCACCGCCGCCCGTTGGCGGGGCTCGATCGCGGCGCACCGCACCAAGTCGCCCGGACCATCCCGGCGAAGCACTACGCATCGCGACGGGGCGTGGGCAATCGGGCCGTACTCCCCCGCCGGATCGGACGAGATGGAATGATTCGCGCTGCATCGTCCGGTGCGCAACCCCGAGTGAAGGAGATTTTCAGCGGTGAGCAGCGAAGTGCAAGCGCGAGAACTCGTCAACGGCCGGCGCGCGGGGCGCCGGGGCGTACCGTGGCGATCGCTGCGGATCCTCGGGGTCCTCGCCGTCGGCGTGACGTTGGTGGCATCCGCGGCGGGTGTCGTCTCGGCGGCCCCGGCGGCGACCGGCTGCGGCGCACCGGCCGCCGGTCAGCCGAACGGCAAGCAATGGCCCGCCGAACCCGGCATGAGCATCGACACCAACGCCGGATACACGGCGACGCTGGCCACCAATTGCGGCGCCGTCACCATCGCCTTGGACGCGGCCCGGGCGCCGCGCACGGTCAACTCGTTCGTGTTCTTGGCCGGGGAACAGTACTTCGACCACACCAAGTGTCACCGGATCACCACCGAAGGCATCTACGTGCTGCAATGCGGCGACCCGACCGCGACCGGCATGGGTGGCCCCGGCTACCAGTTCCCCGACGAGAACCTGACGGGCGCGACCTATCCGGCGGGCACGATCGCGATGGCGAACGCCGGCCCCGGCACCAACGGCAGCCAGTTCTTCGTCGTCTACCGCGACGCGCCGCTGCCGCCGAGCTACACCCCGTTCGGGCGGGTCACCGCGGGCATGGACGTGCTGACGTCCATCGCCGCCGCGGGTGTCAAGGACGGCTCGTCCGACGGCGAGCCGGCCGCGGGCGTCGTACTCGATTCCGTCTCCGCCAGGCGGAACTGAATCCGTCGCGGTGGCGGTGCCGCTGCGGCACCGCTACCGCCGACTCGGCGCGCCGTCAGGACACCCCGGCGCGCCGCCGCAGCACCAGCGCCATGACCGGTTCGACGAACCGGCTCGCGATCGGGCCGAGCACCGCCATCAGCAGCACGTACGTGGTGGCCAGCGCGGCGAATTCCGCGGGAACCGCGCCCGCCGCGACGGCGAGTCCCGCGATGACGATCGAGAACTCGCCGTGGGCGACCAAGGCGGTGCCCGCGCGTGCCCGGCCCAAGCGGCCGGCACCGGCCCGCTTGGCCGCCCACCAGCCGGTGGCGATCTTGCTGGCGGTGGTGACCAGCGCCAGCAGGCACGCCCAGCCCAGCACCGGCGGGATGCTCGCCGGATCGGTGCTCAAGCCGAACAGCACGAAGAACAGCGCCGCGAACAGATCCCGCAGCGGCTCCAGGAGCTTGGTCGCGTTGTGCGCGGTCGAGTCGGAGATGGCGATGCCGAGCAGGAACGCGCCGACCGCGGCGGACACCTGGACCGCCGAGGCCGCGCCCGCCACCAGCAAGGCGGATCCGAGCAGCTTCAACAGGAAGATCTCGCGGTCGGAACTATCGACGATCGCCGAGACGTAGCGGCCGTAGCGCAGTGCGACGATCAGCACGACGGTGACCGCCACCAAGGCGATGGCCAACGTCTTCAGCCCGGCCAGGAAGCCGACACCGGCCAGCACCGCGGTCAGGACCGGCAGGTATCCGGCCATCACCAGGTCCTCGAACACCAGGATGGACAGGATCACCGGCGTTTCGCGGTTGCCGAGCCTGCCCAGATCGTTGAGCACCTTCGCGACGATGCCCGAGGACGAGATATAGGTGACCCCGGCCATGGCGATGGCGCCGGTGAACCCCCAGCCGAGCCCCAGCGCGACGAGCACGCCCGGCGTCGCGTTGAGCACGATGTCCACGACACCCGCGGCCCACGATCGGCGCATGCCCGTGACCAATTCCGGCGCGCTGTATTCCAGTCCGAGCAGCAACAGCAGCAGCACGACGCCGATTTCGCTGGCGAGGTGGATGAAGTCGTCCACTTGCCGCAGCTCGACCAGGCCGCCGGTGCCGAAGACCAGTCCGCCGATCAGGTACAGCGGGATGGGCGACATGCCGATGCGCGCGGCGATCCGCCCGAGCAGGCCGAGGCCGAAAAATACCGCGCCCAGCTGGATCAGCGCGAGCGCGGTCTCATGTGCCACCATGCCGCTCAGCCGTCTAACAGGATCTTGGCGGCGGCCTCGAGGCCCTCCGCGGTGCCGACGACGACGAGGACGTCCCCGGCGGTGAAGGTGAAGTCCGGCCCCGGCGAGGGAATCGGCTGCCCGCTGCGCACCACGGCGACGATGGACGCCTTCGTCCTGGTGCGCATCTGAGTCTCCCCCAACCGGCGCCCGTCGAACCGAGACCGGTCCGGGATGGACAATTGACGGGTGGTCAAACCGGTGAACGCCCGGTGCTCCTCACGGAGTTGTTCCACCAGTTGCGGCGCACCGAGCAGACTGGCCAGCACGGCCGCCTCCTTGCCCGTCAGCGGCACCTGTTCGGTCTCGTCGGGGTCGTCTGATTTGCTCACGATGAGGTCCATCGTGCCGTCGCGGTGGTCGATCACGCCGATCCGGCGTCGGCTGTTGGTCAGCGGAAAGTCCTTACGCACACCGATACCCGGCAGGGGTGTCACCTCAACGTTCACGCCTCCACCCTAACGACCGGCGGCAGGAGCCCGGTCGACAGGCGACCGATTTGTCCGAATTCCGGGGTCGTTTCCGCACCCCATCGCCGCCGTGTGAGTTGGACCGGCGTTCCCCGTGCGTGATAAGAGAGATGACGTGTCCCGTACATCGCCCCGTCGCCCAACCGTTGCCTTCCGTTCCCGCAGCGACCGCGCCATACGGATCCGGTGACAGTCACACGAGCGGTGCATCGATTCCTCGCACCGGGTGCGGTCGCCACCGCGACAGCGCCGCCGCGGACGGCCGGAGCGTATCGGCGCGATCTGGACGGCCTGCGTGGCGTGGCGATCGCGCTGGTCGTGGCGTTCCACATCTGGTTCGGCCGGGTGTCGGGCGGCGTGGACGTGTTCCTGGTGCTGTCCGGCTTCTTCTTCACCGGCTCACTGCTGCGCGGCGCGGAGTCCGCGGGCACGGTCCGCATCGCGCACACCGCGCGCAGGCTCGCCCGCAGACTGCTCCCCGCGCTGGTGACGCTCCTCTGCGCCGTCGTCGCGGCGACCGTGCTGCTGCGCCCGTTCACCCAGTGGGACGAGATGGCGGCGCAGACCCTGGCATCGCTGCTGTACTACCAGAACTGGTACCTGGCGCTGTCCTGGTCGGACTACCTGGCCGCCGATCCGTCGGTGAGCCCGCTCCAGCATCTGTGGTCGATGGCGGTGCAGTCGCAGTTCTACCTCCTGGCGCTGCTCGGCGTGGCGTCCGCAGCGGGCCTGTGCCGGCGTTTCGCGCGCCCCGGGGCGCTGCGTCCCGTGTTGGCCGTCGCGCTGGCCGCGGGCGCCGCGGCCTCCTTCTGCTACGCCGCGCACGGCGCCGCGGTCCATCAGGGCTGGAATTACTACGACAGTTTCGCCCGTGCCTGGGAACTGCTGGCCGGAGCGCTGCTTGCGGTCGCAGCGCCCTGGCTGTCCCCGCCGCGCGCCGTCCGGGTCGCGGCGGCCGTGCTCGGCGCGGTCGCGGTCCTCACCTGCGGGTGGTGGATCGACGGCGCCGACCGATTTCCCGGTCCGGCGGCGCTGGTGCCGGTCGGCGCCGCGCTGGCGCTGATCGTCTCGGGCGCCGGCCTGCCCGCCGACCGGCAACCGCTGCCCAATCGGCTGCTCGGCGCGCAGGCCGCGGTGCGGCTCGGCGAACTGTCCTACGCGCTGTACCTGTGGCATTGGCCGATCCTGATCTTCGTGTTGGCGCGGACCGGAGCCGCGACCGCGGGGCTGGGCGTCGGCCTGGGCGTTATCGCGGCGTCGCTGGCGCTCGCCCACCTGACGAACCGTTTCATCGAGGAGCCGCTGCGGATGCGGTCCGGCCGCCCGGCCCCGCAGACGCCTGCCCGCGCCGTCCGCACCGGCCGGCTGGTCGCAGCGCTCGGCATCGCGGTGCTCGCGGCGTCGGTGGGCGAGCAGGTGGTCACCGAAGCGAATCCGCCTCGGGCGGTGGCGTCGCTGGACTCGATGCGTTATCCCGGCGCGGAGGCGCTGGTCAGCGGTGCCAGCACGCCCGAGGCCGCGATGCGCCCGTCCGTGTACGAAGCGCCCGCGGATGCCGCCTACCCGTCACGCGACGGTTGCATCGCGGACTGGGACACCCGCGACGTCGTCACCTGCACCTACGGGGACGCGGGCGCGCAGCGCACCGTCGCGGTGGTGGGCAGTTCGCATGCCGAGCACTGGGTGCCCGCCCTCGACCAGCTCGCCCGTGAGCACGCGTTCCGGGTCGAGGTCTATCTGAAGATGGGCTGCCCGCTGACCGTGGCGGCGGAACCGATGTACAAGGGCGAGGCCAACCCGGATTGCCGTGACTGGTCCGTGGAAGTGATCGACCGCTTGGGCGTCGAACGCCCGGAGTGGGTCTTCACCACGGCGACCCGCCCGCGCGACGGCGCGGGCGACGAGACCCCGGCCGACTATCTGGACGTCTGGACCCGGCTGTCCGACCGCGGGCTCAACGTGCTCGCCATCCGCGACACGCCATGGCTGCGCCGCGACGGCGTGCGGTACCGGGCCATCGATTGCCTCGCCCAGCAGGGCGATCGGATCAGTTGCGGAATGCCGCGCGCGGAGGCGCTGGACATGGTCAACCCGGCACTGGAGTTCGCCGCCGCGTTCCCCAACGTGTTCCCGTTGGATCTATCCGACGCGCTGTGCGAACGCGACGTATGCGCGGTCGCGGAGGGCAACGTCCTCATCTATCACGACGAGCACCACCTCACCGCCAGCTATTCACGCTCGCTCGCGCCGGAACTCGGCAGGCACTTGTCACCGATCCTCGGCTGGTGGTGAACCGCGGCATCAGTTCAGCCGCAGCATGTCCGGCCAGTATCGCGACCACGGCGCACGTGGTTGCGCGCAGCGCCAGATGGTGACGCCACGGGTGACACCGGGATATCCGAGCCGGGCGTCGACCTGCCCCACCGCGGTGACCTCGACGCAGTGCGCGCGCACGTCGGCCTCGGTGCCGCCCACCCAGAGCACTGTCGTGGCCGTATCGGGCGGGGTGCCGAAGTAGCCGAAACCACGATTCGGACTGTAGACGGCGGGCAGCCCGTACCGGGCTCGATGGACGTCCAAAGCGCTTGCCTGCCAATATGAATCGGTGATCACCACGGACGACGATCGCTCCGGCTCCGGCAGCGCACGGTAGGCCGCCGCTGTTCCCGCCGCGAGTTCCGACCAGCCGAATCGCCCGTAGAGCGCGATCTCCAAGCCTGCCTGAGCCTGCGTGTCGACCGGCTCGACAGCGGACTCCGGGCGCAGTGGCAGGGAAAATGCCACCAGGGCGACGGACAGCGCGAGCAACGGCACGGTGACGATCGTGCGCGAGCGACGCCGGTTCTCCGTCCACCGCACCGCCCCCGCCGCGATCAGCACTCCGTAGCAGCCCGTCGCGTAGTACGGACGTCCGTTCGTCGCGATGAAGACCACGACCAGCACTATCGGCAGCAGCCCGAGGAACCGGTAGGGCCGCCAGGACTCCACCCGCCACAGTGTCCACACTCCGTAGACCAGCAGCAGACCGCCGATCAGACCGGCGGCGGCGAGCGCCAGCGGCAGCCAGACGGAGCGACCGCCGATCGTGGCCTGCTCGGCGGCGACCGCTCCACCCAGGCGTAGCTGCGGCCACCCGTGCGCCGCCTGCCACACCAGGCCAGGCGCAGAGGTCAGCACGACTACGGCGCCGCCGCACCACAGTGCGGGGCGGCGCAGCAGCTCACGCGGTCCGTAGACCGCCACCCCGATCGCGAGGGCGATCCAGAAGAACGGGATCAGCCACTTGACCTGCATGTCGACCGCGGTGACCAGCGCAGCCGCCGCCAGCAGGCCGTCGTGGCGGGTGCGGACCCAGCGGACCACCAGCCAACTCACCACCACCCAGAGTGCGGTATCGATCGTGTTGGTGGCCAGTTGGTCGCCTTGTACCAGCAGGAACGGCGAGGTGGCGTAGGCCGCCGCGGCCAGCACCTGCGCCGCGCGGCCGCCACCGAACTCCCTGGCGATCGAGGCGGTGATCACCACCGCGGCCACGGTGGCAAGCACAGCCGGAAGGCGGAGCGCCACCAGGGAGCCCGGGGCGAGCAGATCCATCATCCGGGCGATCGCCGGCAGCACCGGCCCCTGATCGGCATAGCCGACGGCGAGTCTGCGCCCAGCGGCGACGAAATACAGTTCGTCACCGAAGAATCCATACCTCCCGATCGAGACGAGCAGCGCCAGCGCGCCGAGCGCCGCTACCGCGCCCACTCCGCCGAGGGCGAACGGAGGCAGCGGTTCGCCGGGATCCACCTGCCGCCGTGCGCGATTCTGCACTTCAGTCATGCTCGCTCGCCTTGCGCGTCGCCGTGTCGAACAACCTGCACAGATGCGCCGAGTAGGCGTCCATCGCGAAGTCCGGTTCCCGCACGGCACGTCCCGCCGCGCCGTCGATGGCGTCGCGGATCGACTTGGCCATCAACAGTGGATCGAACTCGCCGAACTCCCCGGTGCGCTGCCCGTCGGTCATGATGTCGACCAGCGGCGCGATGATGTCGCGTTCCCCGTCTGCGGAAGCGAATTTCGGGTGGCCCTCCGCGTCGCGCAGATTCGTCACGACCTCCACCAGCGCGGCCACGTAAGTCGTATTCGCTTCGATGAAGCCGAGATTCGATGCGAGATAGGCCAGCAGGCTCTCGCGCGCGCCGACCGCCGCGGCCACCCGTGGCGCGATGTACTCCGCCGCCGAGACGTACAGCTGGACCACCAGCTGCGTCATCAGGTCGTCCTTGCCCTCGAAGTGGTAGGAGATGACTCCTTTGGAGATACCCGCGTGCTCGGCGATCCGTGCCAGCGAGGCGTTGGCGTACCCGACTCGAGAGATCACCTCCACCGCCGCGGCGATGATCTGCCGTCGCCGCGCCTCCTCGATGAACGATCCGCGTTGGCCACCCGTACTATTTTCTGGCCGCATGGCCAAATATTAGCACGAGCGGCCTACGCCGATTCAGCGCGCGGCGGCCCGAGCCGCGTCGAACGGCGCACGGTCGAAGATGATCCGGACATACGTGATCCGTCCGTCGACCACCTTGTGCCACTCCGCGCCGGGCGCGTTCGGAACCGGAACGGTCACCGTGTCGTACATCAGCAGCGCGGTGCGGTCGTCACCGAACGAGGCCAGCAAGGTCGAGTCGGTGAGGATCCGGCTGAACGGTTCGAGGAAATCGCGGAACGCCGCGGCTCCGGCGATCCGCCCGGCGGGGGCGTCGCAGATGATGTCGTCGGCGACGTAGGTCATGGCGTCGTCGAAATCGTGACCGGTCCAGGCGCGATAGAACGCGAGCGAAGTCCGCAGAGCGATGGGTTCGGACATGGTGTCTCCTTCCGGTGAGCATCGGCGCTTCGCCGTGCTGTAGGTAGTGACACCGGGAACGGGCCCGATGGAACGCCCGACGGCGAACTGGCACCATCGACGGCGTGCAGCAGAAGACCCTGGAACGGGCATGCGCGGGCGACGAGTCGGCGTTTCGGACCCTCACCGACCCGCACCGGCGCGAGTTGGAACTGCACTGCTACCGGCTGCTCGGCTCGATGACCGATGCCGAGGACATGGTGCAGGAGACCTTGCTCGCGGCTTGGCGCGGCCTGCCCGGCTTCCGGCAACAGTCGTCGCTGCGCTCGTGGCTGTACCGCATCGCCACCAACCGGTGCCTCAACGCGCTGCGGGACGCCCGCCGCCGGATGCCGCCCGAGCCGGTGCCGCCGTTCTCGCCGCCCGAACCCACCCGCCGGGACGAAGTGCGCTGGTTGCAGCCATACCCCGACAGCAAGATCGACATTGCCGATCCCGCGCCCGGCCCGGAGGCCCGCTACGTGGCCACCGAAGCGGTCGAGCTGGCCTTCGTCATGGGGTTGCAGCGACTACCGCCGCGCCAAGCCGCGATCCTGGTGCTGCGCGACGTCCTCGGCTTCCCCGTCGCCGAGGTGGCCGACATCCTCGGCGTCACGCCCACCGTGGTCAAGGGACACCTGCAACGCGCACGAGCGTCGCTCGACCGGCATCGAGGTCGGACGCTTCCGCGCCAGGCCGCTCCCGAAGAACGCGCTCTCGCAAGCCGTTTCGCCGCAGCGTACCTCTCCGGCGACGTCGAAGGCGTGATCGCGCTGCTGACCGACGACGCGTGGCTTTCGATGCCGCCCGCGCCACACGAGTACCACGGTCCGGCCGCGATCGCGGAATTCCTGTCCGCTTCCTTCACCTACAGTGGCGAGCGCCGCGTCCACCTGGTGCCGACGGGAGCCAACGGCCTGCCCGCGTTCGGCGCCTACCTCGACGACGCGGTGCGCCCGGTCGCGACTCCGGCCGGCCTGATCGTGCTCACACCAGCGGGCGACCGCATCGGCAGGATCACCCGTTTCCACCTCGACGCTCTCTACCCGCGGTTCGGCCTGCCCGACCGACTGCCTTCTGGCTCGCCGCCCGCGTGACCGGCACGAGGCGGCGGCGACCTGCTCCTGCACGAACAGTGAAGGGCCGCGCCTCCGGAGAGACGCGGCCCTTCGTGGTCCGGCGGAACCTTACAGGTACTGACCGGTGTTCGACTCGGTGTCGATGGCGCGGCTGGCGCTGGCGTTCTTGCCGGTGACCAGCGTGCGGATGTAGACGATCCGCTCGCCCTTCTTACCCGAGATGCGCGCCCAGTCATCCGGATTCGTGGTGTTGGGCAAGTCCTCGTTCTCGGAGAACTCGTCCACGATCGAATCGTAGAGATGCTGGATCCGCAGACCCGGATTGCCGGTGTCGAGCACCGCCTTGATGGCGTACTTCTTGGAGCGGTCCACGATGTTCTGGATCATGGCGCCGGAGTTGAAGTCCTTGAAGTACAGGACCTCTTTGTCACCGTTGGCGTAGGTGACCTCCAGGAAGCGGTTGTCCTCGCTCTCGGCGTACATCCGGTCGACGACCCGTTCGATCATCGCGCGGATGCACAGGCCCTTGTCGCCGCCGAACTCGGCCAGATCGTCGTCGTGCAGAGGAAGCTGCTCGGTGAGGTACTTCGAGAAGATATCCTGCGCCGACTCCGCGTCGGGACGCTCGATCTTGATCTTCACGTCCAAGCGGCCCGGCCGCAGGATCGCCGGATCGATCATGTCCTCACGGTTGGAGGCGCCGATCACGATGACGTTCTCCAAGCCCTCGACGCCATCGATCTCCGACAGCAGCTGGGGCACCACGGTGGTCTCCACGTCGGAGGAGACACCCGAGCCGCGGGTGCGGAAGATCGAGTCCATCTCGTCGAAGAACACGATCACCGGCGTGCCCTCGGACGCCTTCTCACGCGCCCGCTGGAAGATGATCCGGATGTGGCGCTCGGTCTCGCCCACGAACTTGTTGAGCAGCTCGGGGCCCTTGATGTTCAGGAAGTACGACTTGGCTTCCTTGGCATCCTCACCGCGCGCCTCGGCGATCTTCTTGGCCAGCGAGTTGGCCACCGCCTTGGCGATCAGCGTCTTGCCGCAACCGGGCGGACCGTAGAGCAGCACGCCCTTCGGCGGGCGCAGCGCGTACTCGCGGAACAGGTCCTTGTGCAGGAACGGCAGCTCCACCGCGTCGCGGATCTGCTCGATCTGCCTGCCGAGACCGCCGATGTCGCTGTAGTCGACGTCGGGCACCTCTTCCAGCACCAGGTCCTCGACCTCGGCCTTGGGGATGCGCTCGAAGGCGAAACCGGCCTTCGAGTCCACCAGCAGCGAGTCGCCCGGCCGCAACTTGCGAATGGGGGAATCAGGGTCGTCCAGGTCGTCCATCTCGGCGACCTTCGCCAGCGGGCCGGCCAGCCACACCACGCGCTCCTCGTCGGCATGGCCGACGACCAGGGCGCGACGTCCGTCGTCGAGGATCTCCCGGAGGGTGCCGATCTCGCCGACCGCGTCGTAGTGCCCGGCCTCGACGACCGTGAGCGCCTCGTTGAGGCGGACGGTCTGACCGTATTCGAGCGTCGAGGTCTCGATGTTCGGTGAACACGTCAACCGCATCTTGCGACCCGAAGTGAACACGTCGACCGTCTGATCGTCGTACACACCGATCAGGATGCCGTATCCGCTCGGCGGCTGACCGAGCCGATCGACCTCCTCACGCAGCGCCACCAACTGCTGGCGCGCTTCCTTGAGGGTGTCCATCAGCTTCGTGTTGCGAATGGTCAGCGAATCGATGCGGGCTTCCAATTCCCGTGTGCGATCTGGCGAGTCGGCGAGTTGCCTTCGGAGTGCAGCCGCCTCGGCGCGTACCGCCTCGAGCTCTCTCCAGGCCGCCGAATCCGAATTCTCGATGGGGCTCATGTGCTGCTCCTCCCAGTCCCGGTCTATCAACGCTACCGGGCGCGACCCGTTCTCGCTTTCCGACATGGTTTCGTGGTGATCACATCTGGGCCGCGATCGGCGGCCGGACCACCATGTTAGCCTGCCCTAACCCGACCCTGGCGAGCCCGCTCGCCGCCCGAGCCGAAAGGTTGCCGACCATGCTCCTTCCCGCGAGAACCCTGCGTGTATCCCTTGCCACCGCCGCCGCGGCGCTGGCCATCTCCGGCGCACTGGCGGCCTGCGGATCCGACGACGACACCGCTACGGCGACCTCGGCCACCACCAGCGCCGCCGCCTCGGGTACCCACGATCACGGCGACCATGCGACCGCCGCGCCGACCGCCGAGAGCTTGCAGGCGATGCTGGGCAAGTTCGCCGATTCGAATGTACCCACCGCGGAGAAGTCCAAGCTGATCGTCAACGGCGAGCAGCGCACCGCGAACATCGACCAGATGAACAAGGGCTTGCAAGGCTACACGCTCACCTTCACCGTCGCCGACCTCACCGTCCAGGGCAATACCGCGAACGCGCAGGTGACCATCACCTCCCCGCACGGCGCGGCGCCCGCCGTGCCGCTGAGCTGGGAGAACGTCGACGGCACCTGGAAGCTGTCGGACGCCGCCGGCTGCCTGCTGCTCGGCTTCGCGCAGGCGCCCTGCGTCCCGGCCTGAGCCCCGCCGATCGCCGCTCGCCCCCGCCCGGCCGCGCTCAGCCCTTCGACGGCCTGCGCTGCGGCTTGGGCGTGACGGTGCCCTCAGCGAGCCTGCGGGCGCTGACCAGGAAGGCGGTGTGACCCTGCATGCGGTGTTCGGGTCGCACGGCGAGGCCGACGACATGCCACGGCCGCACCAGCGACTCCCACGATCGCGGCTCGGTCCAGCACTCCTGCTCGCGCAGCGCTTCGACCACCTTCGACAACTGCGTGACGGTGGCGACGTAGACGATCAGCACGCCGCCGGGCACCAGCGCCTTGGACACGGCCGGGAGCGCGTCCCACGGCGCGAGCATGTCCAGCACGGCGCGATCCACCGGCTCTCCGGTGTAGCCGGCGACATCGCCGACGGTCAGCGACCAGTTCGCAGGCCGTTCACCGAAGAACGTCTCCACGTTGCGGACCGCGTGCTCGGCGTGGTCGGCGCGGATCTCGTAGGACAGCACCTGCCCCTGCGGCCCGACCGCCCGCAGCAGCGAGCAGGTCAGCGCGCCGGATCCCGCGCCGGCTTCGAGCACGCGCGCCCCGGGGAACATGTCACCCTCGTGCACGATCTGCGCGGCGTCCTTGGGATAGATCACCGCTGCGCCGCGCGGCATGGACAGCACGTAGTCGATCAGCAGCGGACGCAGCGCGAGGTACGGCGTGCCGTTGGTGGAGTGCACCACGCTGCCCTCGTCGGCGCCGATCAGGCTGTCGTGCTTGATCCCGCCACGATGGGTGTGGAACTCCTTGCCCGGCTCCAAGACCACCGTGTACAGGCGCCCTTTGGCATCGGTCAGCTGCACCCGGTCACCGATGGTGAATGGCCCGGTCCGTCTGGCCGTCATGAATCTCCGTTCCGCTGGTTGGAATCCGTGCTGTCGCGCACCGGCGTGTCGGTGCCGCGGGATAGCCTGCCAGGTATGTGCTCGCCCGTGTCCACGCCCCCTGCCGACGGCGCGCGCGCCCCGGAGCTCGCTGCGACCGCGAGCCGCGCCCGGCCCGCGCTGTCGCCTTCCCGGGCAACGGATTTCAAGCAGTGCCCGCTGAAATATCGGTTCCGTGCGATCGATCGGATACCGGAGCGGCCCTCGATACACGCGGTGCGCGGCACGGTGGTGCACGCGGTGCTCGAGGATCTCTACGGGCTGCCCGCTGCGGAGCGGGTGCCCGAGCGCGCCGACGCCCTGGTGCCGTCGGCGTGGGCGCGGGTGCGGGGCGAGCAGCCGGAGGTCGCGGAGCTGATCGCCGGCGAGCGGCTCGACGTGTTCCTCGGCGAGGTGCGCGCGCTGGTGCGCCGCTACTACCGGCTGGAGGACCCCACCCGGTTCGACCCGGAATCTCGCGAAGCGCGGGTGGAGGTCGAACTGGACGACGGCGCACTGCTGCGCGGGTTCGTCGACCGGATCGACGTCGCACCGAGCGGCGCCCTGCGCGTCGTGGACTACAAGACCGGCCGTGTGCCGGGGCTCACTCAAGAGACCACAGCGCTGTTCCAGTTGAAGTTCTACGCCTTGGTGGTCCTGCGCACCCGCGGGCTCGTGCCCGCCCAGTTGCGGCTGCTCTACTTGGCCGACGAGCAGATCCTCACCTACGCCCCCGACGAGCAGGAATTGCTGCGCTTCGAGCGCACGCTCTCGGCCCTGTGGGCGGCGATCCGTGAGGCAGGCCGCACGGGGGACTTCCCGCCGAACCCCAGCCGGATGTGCTCCTACTGCGACTACAAGCCGTTGTGCCCGGCGTTCGGCGGCACGCCGCCGCCCTACCCCGGCTGGCCGAGCGGCGACGCGGCCGAATCCCCGGACGAAACCCTGGCCGAAGCCGTATCGGACTGACGGGCCGGTGGCCTCGTGCGGCCACAGGAAGTCCATGCCCGGCCGCCCGATCCCGGCGTTCAGGATCGGGCGACACCGGATGCCGGTTCTCGGCCGCGCCCGTCGGCGAGCAGCGAACCTCAGACGGTGAAGTTGTGGAACAACAGCACCGAAAGTCCCAGGCCGACGGCGAGATTCACCACTGCCGCGGAACCGAACACCACGACCGGTCGCCAGCCCGCTTCCCGTAGCCCGCGCAGCGAGAACTCCAAACCGATGGAGACGAACGCGAAGATCAGGAACCAGGTGCGCAGATCGTTGACGATCGCGATGTGTGCGGCGCCGGACTTCTTGTCCGCCGACTGCAGGTACAGCGTGCCGATGATCGAGGCGGCGACGAAGCCGAGCACGAACTTCGGGAATCGCTCCCAGAACTGCCGGGCCGACGGGCGCGCCGCTCCCGGTGTCCGCTCGACGCGCAGCGTGAAGTAGGCGGTCAGCGCGATCGCGACGACACCGATCAGGGCGTTCTGCGTGGTCTTGACTATGGTGGCGATCTGCAGCGCCTTCTCCCCGGCGATCGCGCCGGAGGCCGCGACCGCCGCCGTGGTGTCGATGTTGCCGCCGATCCAGGCGCCCGCGACCGCGTCCGGCAACCCGAGCACCCCGGCCAGCCAGGGCAGCAGGAAGATCGAGGGCAGCGCGAAGACGATCACCAGCGAGGCCGCGTAGGCGATCTGCTCACGCCGGGCCTGCACCGCGCCCGCCGCGGCGATCGCCGCGCTGACGCCGCAGATCGACACCGCCGAGGACAGCAGCGCGCGAAGTTTGTCGTCCAGCCCCAGGCGCCCGCCCAGCCACCAGGTGAAGCCGAACACGGCCGTGATCAGCAACAGTGCTTGCAGGATCGACGGGCCCGCCGCGGTGACCAGGATCTTCAGATTGATCGACGCGCCGAGCAGCACCACGCCGGTCTTGATGAAGAACTCGGTGCGGAAGCCCGCCGAAAGCCGGTCGCGCAGAGCTAGTTCGGTCAGCACCACGTTGCCGATCAATCCGAGCGCGATGGCGTACACCGGGAATTCGATCGACTTGGCGACCCGCTGGAACGGAGTGTCCACCGACCACCGCGGGACGTGCGTTTCGAAGTACCGCGTGAGAGCCCCGAGCACGATCACCACGGCGATACCGGCCGCGACGGCGCCGGCCGTCGGACGGGATACCGCTTGCAACGCTTCGGTTTCCGAGGGGGGAACCTCGGCACGCCCCGCCCCGGTCCTGCTCTCGGTCAGGGCGTTCGGTTCGTTCGCCGCTCCGGCACCGGTCTCGGCCATCACGGCACCAGCCAGTCCGGAATCACGCCGAGCAGGACCAGCGCGATCAGGATCAGCCCGGCGATCGCCGCCAGCCAATCCTCGTTCCAAGTGAATGTGCTGCCCGACTGCTCCTCGGGTGGTGACTGCGACACGGGGGCTCCTTGCGTTTCCTCATCGAGAGGCCGCACGGTAGCAACACCCGGTCACAGCGCACACCGATTGCGCTCAGCGTGAACGAATCAGGCGAATCGAACGAATCCGGCGTTCAGAATGCGCGGCAGGAGCGAATGTCGGTGGCCAGGATCGCTTTCGCGCCCAGGTCGGCCAGCTTGTCCATCAGCTCGTTGCTCTGCTTGCGCGGCACCAGTGCCCGCACGGCCACCCAGCCGGTATCGGCCAGCGGCGCCACCGTGGGCGACTCCAAGCCGGGGGTGATGACGAACGCCTCGTCGAGCAGGTCCTTCGGGCAGTCGTAGTCCAGCATGACGTACTGCTGGGCGAAGACCACGCCCTGGACCCGAGCGACGAGCTGGTTGCGCGCCCGGTCGCCCTGGTCGGCGTCCTTGCGCTCGACCAGCACCCCCTCGGAATCGCACAGCGATTCCCCGAAGGCCACCAGATTGTGCTGACGCAGCGTGCGCCCCGAGCCGACGACGTCGGCGATGGCGTCGGCGACCCCGAGCTGGATGGAGATCTCCACCGCGCCGTCGAGACGGATCACCTCGGCCTCGATGCCCCGGCGGCGCAGGTCGTTCAGCACCAGGTTCGGGTAGGAGGTGGCGATCCGCTTGTCGTAGAGGTCCTCGACCTTCCACTCCCGCCCGGCCGGGGCGGCGTAGCGGAAGGTGGAGCGGCCGAACCCGAGGGCGAGGCGTTCCTGCACCGGGGCGCCGGAATCCCACGCCAGATCACGCCCGGTGATGCCGAGATCGAGTTCCCCGGAGCCGACGTAGATCGCGATGTCCTTGGGTCGCAGGAAAAAGAACTCGACCTGGTTGGCCGGGTCGAGAACGGTCAGGTCACGGGAGTCGGTGCGCTTGCGGTAGCCCGCCTCGGTGAGGATCGAGACGGCGGATTCGGATAGAGCGCCCTTGTTGGGGACTGCGACGCGCAGCATGGGAGAGTCCTTTCGAGAGGAGATCGGGGTGTCGGACGGCCGTCACAGATGTCGGTACACGTCCTCGAGCTTCAGCCCGCGGCCCACCATCAGCACCTGCACCCAGTACAGCAGCTGGGAGATCTCCTCGGCGAGCGACTCGTCGCTCTCGTGTTCGGCGGCCAGCCACACCTCACCGGCCTCCTCGAGCACCTTCTTACCCTGGGTATGCACGCCTGCGTCCAGCGCGGCAACGGTTCCGGACCCCTCGGGGCGGTTGACCGCACGATCCTGCAGCTCGGCGAACAGGGATTCGAAGTTCTTCACGATGAGCCATTGTTTCAGACCCGGATGCGGGCCCGTTGCTCCGGCCCACGATGGCCCGGAACGGCGTCCGCCCGGTTCTCCCGCACCCGGCGGGCGGAAGAACCGGGCGGAGGGCGCCTAGTTCCCGGCGAGCAACGCTCGCAGATCGGCGACCGCCGTGCGGAGGTGGTCGGCGAACGCGTACATCTGGTCGGCGACCGGCTTCGGGGTGGCCAGGTAGAGATTCCACCGGTCCGGGAGCAGCACGTAGGCGATGCCGATGCAGCGGGAGCTGGTGGAGCCGAAACCGAAGTAGCGGATGTTGACCGACGGCGCCGAGCTGGTGCTCAGGTAGTCGTCGCGCATGATCGTCCAGCCCGGGCTGTCGTAGAGCGGGATCGGGTCGGTGACGCCCAGTTCCGCGCCGCGCCTGCACTGGATCCACTGCAGCTCCCACAGGTGCTGTTCGGGCGCGTCTCCGGCCTGACACTGCTTGGCCCGTTCCACGTGCGCCGCCGCGGCCGTCCGCGCCGCGGCGAGCTTCGTGTCGACGTCGGCGTCCGGGTCCTGCATCGCGTCCACGAAGGCGATCATCTCCGGGGTGACCACCCGCATGGCCTCGGTGCGGCCGTTGCGGTACTGCCTGGTCGCGATGGACTCGTAGGTGGCGCCGGTGAGCCCCTTGCTGCGCCGGTGGGCCAGCTGGTAGCTCAGCTGGGCGAAGGCGTCCGGCGAGATGCCCAGCTGCTTGGCCGCGGCGGTGCCGAAGTCCGGGAACGAGACCGTCTGGGTGGCGTTCTCGGCGGCATAGCGGGCGAAGGCTGCGCCGGCCGCGGCGATGTCGCCGCGCTGCGGCTCGTCCAGCACGAACTCGATCGGCTCGACCGAGGGCAGTCCCTGCGCCTGCGCGCCGGAGCGGGCGGCGTGAGCAGGCACCGTCGTCTCCAGCAGGGTGTCCACGAACGAGAGGATGGTGGTGCCGTCGAGTCCGCAGTGTTCGACGTTGATGCCCGCCTGCCCGTCACCGAAGACGATGAACGAGACCGACTTGTCGAACCACCGGTTGGCGCTGTCGCCGTGCAGCAGCTCGTCGCAGGCGTGCTGCTCGTCGCGCGGAGCGAAGTCCTCGAGACAGACGGCGAACAGCGCCGTCTCGATAGCGTCCAGCGCCGCGGCGTTCGCGGGCTCGGCCAGCAGCCGCTGCCTGCTCTCCGCCCATTCCGCACGAGCCTTGGTGGTGAGATGCCCCACCGCGGTGTCGGTGCGGGCCGGGCGCGCGCCCGCCTTGAGCACCGCGCGCAACCCGTCGGCGAGATCCTCCGGCGAGTACGGCGCTCCGTCCGGGCCGATGACGTCCATCCGGAACGGGCTGCCGTGGAAGAACACCACGATGTGCCGGGCCTGCGAGGGACCCGGCCATTCCGCGCTGTAGGGGACCCGCACCGTGTCCTGCTCCACGCCGGGGATCCTGGTCTCGGAGAACAGGTACTTGTTCTGCCACATGGACAGCTGCTGCCCCCGCTGGGTCACCGGCGGGACGGCCTCCTGGTCGAGCGCCAGCTTGTAGTCGACGGCCGCGGAGATGATGCCCGCGGCGCGATCCACCTGGGTGGCGGCGGTGGAGGCGGCCAGCGGCGTGTCGTCCCGGAACAGGAAGAAGAAGTTCGCGTTCAGCGCGATCCGGTCCCGCCTGCCCAGGTAGCGCGACGGCCAGAACAGGTCCAGCCAGCTGCCGACGCCGGGCGTCGCGTCGTATTCCGCGAGCGCCGCGTGCAGCGTGCGCCCCGGCCCGTCGGGTCGCAGCAGGTCATCGACCGCTGCCCGGGTGGCGGCGAGTTCGTCGGCGGTCAGCAGCGGCTCGCACCACTGCAGGAATCGGCCACAGCTGTCCTCCAGCGTCGGCAGGGGCACCCGGGGTAGGTGGTCGTCGGCGGCGAAGGTGCGTTCGGTCAATGCGAGTCCTCGGTGTCGGCGTGATGTTTCGGCAGCGGCCTGGACACATACAGGGTCGCATACAGCCATCCCTGATCTTCCCGGCCGGTCGTGTCGATTCCCTTGGCGGACAGGGTGTTCAGCACCTGCGCCTGTTCGGCCGCGGAGGCGAACCTGCGTTGCTCGTACAACCCCGGCGCCTGCTCGGTCCGGTAGCCGAGCGCGGCGAGTTCCGCCTCGATCGGTGCGAAGTCGAACATGCGCAGTACGAAGTGTGCCATCCACGGCCGCCTGCGCGGGTGCGCCGTGGCCACGCGCGTCAAGGTCTTCTCGGTGACGTAGCCGACGCAGCCGGTGGAGACGACCAGATCGGCGGCCGCCAGCAGGGCGCGCTGCTCGTCGGTCGGTTCGCCGGACTCCAGGTCGGCGTGCACCACATCATGCAGGAGCCCGGCCTCCCGCGCGTAGTCGAGGGCGGGGCGGGAGGCGTCCATACCCAGGAAGCGGACGTCGTCGGCCGCGGTCCCCGCCGCGGCCCGGGCGCGGTCACGCCGGATCAGTCCGGCCCGATCGATGTCGGTGACGGCGTAATGCCCGGCCAGTTCGCCGATCGTGGTGTCGAAACGCAACAGCGCGGCGTTCACGCCGTAGGAACAGCCGATGTCGAGCACCGTCGGCACGGTGACCCGCGCGGAGGCGCGGAATTCCCGAATCTGCTGCTGGAAGAACGGCTTCGCCAGTTCCGGAATGCGGTAGTCCAGTTCGGACATGCGCGTGTAGTACGCGCGCGGATCGGGGCGGTCGTAGATGTCGTCGAAAGACGCTTTCCCGGTCGTGTGTAACGGCACTGGCACTGTCGGTCCTCTCGGGTCGAGCTCGGTCAGTCGAGCCGTTCGGCTCAGTCGAGCAGTCGATCGCCCCGGACGGCGTCGGCCGCGGCGGCTAGATGGTCGGGGAGCACGCGGCCGAACAATTGCCGGGTCCGCTCCACCGTGCCGACCATTCCGGGACGATCGGTGTAGGCGAAAATGGCCGAATGGCGCTGACGCGCACCGCTGACGGGTGAGACGCGGTGCAACGAGAAGCGACCCTGGAACAGCTGCAGGTCGCCCGGACGCAGTTCGAGCCGTTGGACGAAACGCTCGCCGGTACCGGTGAGCACGGCGCGGACGTCGTCGAGGTGTTCCGCCTCGGGTGTGCGGATGTTGGGGCAGTACTCGAAGACGCCACCGTCCTCGGCGGGCTGGGTCAGCATCGAGACGGTGAATTCGTTGGTGTCGAAATGCCAGGGATGCGACATGCCCGGCGCGACGACGTTGAGGCACAGTCCGGCGAGAGGATCGGCGAACTCGTGCAATTCGGTCAAACCGAAGCAGTCGGCGACGAACCGCTGGAACAACTCGTCGGTGTACAGGCGGTGGATCAGCGCGTCGGCGGGGATGCGGTCGCGGGGCACGAAGGCGTTGCCGCGCTCCAGCACGATCCGGCCCGGGTGGTCTTCCGGCAGGTCGGCGTCCAGGGGGATGTTGTAGGCGTTGACCTGCTCGACCTCGTAATGCGCGTGCGGGGCCATCCGCTCCCCCTGCGCCCGCAGGGTGTCGGTCAGCTCGGGGCGGATGAAACCACGCAGCACCGTGCAGCCGGTGTCGGCCAGTTCCGCGCGGGCGCGCCGCACCGTATCGCGCAGCGCCGGCCCTTCCGGATCCACCAGGGGATACCGTGCGGTATCTACGATCTCGTCGAGGACGCCCAACGCTGCCATGGCGTCATTTTGGTGGAGCGCTCGCCGACACGCCCGGGATTCGGCGAGATTGCCGGTGATCACAGTCACACCTACCATCTGCGCGCACTCCCGTTGCGGCACAGTAACTCTCGTCCCGGCGGAGCACGGCGGCCGCGCGTGCCGCGGTCGCCAGGCCACTCAATCGCGTAGGCGCAGCGCCTGTTCCAGATCCGGGACGGTCAGCCCGACGAGTGAATCGCGGAACACCCGTCCCGGCGCGTCCGGCACGGGAATCTCGCACGGGACGACCACCAGTGCGCATCCCGCCGCCTGCGCCGCTCGGGCGCCGGTGGGCGAGTCCTCCACCGCAACACAGTGTTCCGGAGCGAGCCCGAGCAACTCGGCGGCGCGCAGATAGACATCCGGCTCCGGCTTGCCGTGCGCCACCTCGTCGCCGCAGACTGAGACGTCGAAGAAGTCGCGCCCCAGGGTGTCGAGACCGAACTCCGTGAGCGACCGTTTGGTATTGGTGACGAGCGCACTGGACAGACCCGCGGCGCGGACCATGGCCAGCGCATCCTTCGCGCCCGGCCGCCACGGAATGGGGCCGGTCATCAATTCGGTCACCCGTCGTTCCAGGAACTCCCCCGCTGCCCGCAGCGAGGCGGGCGTCGGCTCGATGCCCAGGCCGGTGAACATGATGCGCAGGGCGTTCGGGCCCGATGCCCCGATCAGGGCGTGCCGGATCGCGTCGGTCATCTCGTGACCGTGCTCGCGCGCCAGTTCCCGCACCGCCACGTCCCAGAGTTTCTCCGAGTCGAGCAGCGTGCCGTCCATGTCCCAGAGCACCCCAGCCAGTCGCGCTGTCACGTTTCGGTCCTTCTCCTAGATCTCGCCCATGTCCTCGGCAGTGCTCGGCGCGCCCGCGATCACCGGCCGAGACGGCCGCACGCACCGTATCGCCGGACGGAGCACGCCGCTGCCCCACCCAGCCGAGGCGGCCGGATCGAACGGCGCACGCCGGAGCCCATCGCGCCGGGTGGGACGAGGTCGCCCAGCCGGCGACCATGCTGCCGCGCCGAACGCGTGAGGCCGGGACTGTGCCCGAACGCACCGCCGCGGACCGGGGCGGAAGCGAACGGCGCCTACGTGCCCGACGCTGCTATCTGCAGCTTGGCGCTGTCGCCGACGACCTCGATCCAGCGGCTCTCGGAGGTCGTCGTCCCGTTCTTCAAGATATAGGTGAGCGCGACCACCGCCCGGTTACCGCCGTTCTGCGTGACCGAGCCGACGCTCACCGAACGGATGGTGCCCCAGAATTTCACATAGGAGTCGTAGCCGGTCTGCGCCTGGTATCCGGGCGCCAGCTGCGTCCAGGCGCCGGACACGTTGGTGGGCAGCATGCCGTAGTAGCCCTGGATGAACGAGGCGATCCGGTCGGAGGTCGGCGGCCCGGACGGCGTCGTCGTCGCCGTGGTGGCCGGCCCGGTGGTGGTCGGGGCAGGGCTCGACGTGGTGGGCTGAGGCGTGGTGCTGGGCGGCGGGGTGGTGCTCGGCGCGGGATTCGTCGTCGGCGCCGGAGGGGTGGTTCCCGGGGCGGGCGGGGGCGGCGGGGCACCCGCCGACGTGGGCGCGGGCCCCGGCACGGGCCCGGACGTGGGTGCGGGCGATGCGGCGGAGGTTTGCGCCGGGGCTTGGCCGGGAGCTTGCGCCGGGGCCTGCCGCGGCTCGGTTCCGGCCGCGTCGCCCGGTGACGGCGCGTTCTCGGGCGCCACAGCGGCCGGAGGTACGGCCGACGAGGTCGGCGCGGCTCCGCCCTCGCCGTCCGCTCCGGCCAGCATCGCGATGATGCCGACCAGGATCAGCACCCCGACGACCGCGGCGACTTCAACGGCGATCAGCCGGCCTCGCTGCCGGCCACGCAGCACGCCCGGCAAGGTCGCCGCCATCCCGGCCCGGCGCGGCGCCGGCGTAACCGGTTGCGGCGCGGACGGACCCGACTCCGCGGGTACGACCGCGGTCACTCCGGTGTCGCCCGACTGCTCCGGCGAGACGACAGCGGGGCGGTTCGGCAGCACGGTGGTCGCGGCGGCAGCCGTGGCAGGTGCGGGAATCACCTTGGTCACCGCCGCGGGCAACTGCGGATCCCGGCCCGCGGCAACGGCTTCCAGGAGCGTTTTCGCCTCCCGCATGGTCGGGCGGTCGGCGACGGCCGGAGCGAGCAGGTACATCAGTACCGGCCCCAGTGAACCCGCGGCCTCGGGCGGCGGGATCTCGCCTCGCGCGACCGAATGCAGCAAGGCCAGCGGGTTGTCTCCCTCGCCGAACGGCGGGGTGCCCTGCACTGCCGCGTACAGCGTCGAACCGAGGGCGAAGACGTCGGAGGCCGGTTCGGGATCCTCGCCGCGGGCCACCTCCGGCGACAGATAGGCCGGCGTCCCGGCGAGGAATCCGGTGGCCGTGACCGTTACGTCGCCGACCGCGCGAGAGATGCCGAAGTCGGTGATCTTGACCGTGCCGTCGTCGGCGACGAGCAGGTTGGCCGGCTTCACGTCTCGGTGCATGATCCCCGCGTCGTGTGCGGCCGCCAGGGCGCTCGCCGCCTGCGCGCCGATCCGGGCGACCTCGAGCGGCGGCAGGGTGCGATCGCCCGACAGTTTGGCCGCCAGGCTCGGCGCGTCCAGATACTCCATGACCAGCCAGGGCTGGCCGTCCTCCTCCGCCACGTCGAACACGGTGATGGCGTTCGGATGGTGCAGGCGCGCGGCGATCCGCCCCTCCCGCATGGCACGCCGTTTCGCCTCCAGCGCCGCGGACCCGGTCAGTCCGGGACCCAGGAGCACCTGTTTGACCGCGACGGTGCGCTGCAATCGCTCGTCGGTCGCCCGCCAGACCACACCCATGGCGCCGGTGCCGATCGGATCCGTGAGCCGATACCGTCCCGCGATCAATCGATCCGCCGTCATGGTGGTGTGCCTCTCCTACTTACGCGCCTGGCCGTTTCGCACTCCACGCGCAAGCCCGGAAGACTCCGAAGGCGTACGCGCCGAGGTGCTTCGCACCACTGAGCAGGGACGCGAACGCATCCGCCGACTGCCCCGGATGCAGTTACAACGCCTTCGACAATGGCACATCTACCCGACAGACATCCACCTCCCGGCACGGGGATGGTCGATCGCCCAGGTAAACCGCGCGCGCCCGCCCGGGAAACGCGCCGACGATCGCTCCGATCCCCGCGCGACACGACATCCGGGCAGGTAGCAAAGGCCCTTTGCGCGAGAGCATTTCGCTATGGCTCGCAGGCCACCAGCGATCGCCGCCCCGACCGCCACGCCACGCCGCATCAGCGCACGGCTACGCGTTGAAGTACTTCGCCTCCGGATGCACCAGGACGAAGGCATCCGTCGACTGTTCCGGATGCAGCTGCAACTCTTCCGACAGCGTGACACCGATGCGGTCGGCCTCGAGAAGATCGACCAGTTTGGCGCGATCTTCCAGCTCGGGGCAGGCGCCGTAACCGAAGGAGTAGCGTGCGCCGCGATAGCCGAGCTTGAAGTAGTCCAGCACGTCCGCCGGGTCGGACTCGGCGACCGCGTGGCCGTCGAGCACGAGTTCCTCGCGGATGCGGCGGTGCCAGTACTCGGCCAGCGCCTCGGTGAGCTGGACGCCGATGCCGTGCACCTCGAGGTAGTCGCGGTAGCTGTCGCCCGCGAACAGCTCGTTGGCGAAATCGGCGATCGGCTGACCCATGGTGACCAGCTGGAACGGCAGGACGTCGACCTGACCGGCCGTTCGGGCGTACGCCCGCGAGCGGATGAAGTCGGCGATGCACAGGAACCGGTCGCGCTGCTGACGCGGGAAGGTGAACCGATACCGTTCCGGCGCGTCGGGTTCCGGCTCGGTGAGCACGATGACATCGTCGCCTTCGGACACCGCGGGGAAATAGCCGTATACGACCGCGGCGTGCTGCAGGACGCCTTCCGTGCTCAGCCGGTCCAGCCAGGCGCGCAGGCGCGGCCTGCCCTCGGTCTCCACCAGTTCCTCGTAGCTGGGCCCGTCACCACCGCGCTGCCCACGCAGACCCCACTGCCCGAGGAACAGGGCCCGCTCGTCCAGCAGACCCGAGTATTCGTGCAGCGCGAGACCTTTCACCACACGGGTGCCCCAGAACGGCGGCACCGGCACCGGCAGCTCGGCCGCGACGTCCGAGCGTTCGGGCACCACGACGGGCACCTCGGCCGCCCGGCGCTCCGCGGCGATCCGCTTGGAGCGCTCGTGCCGCGCTCGGCGCTCGGCGGCCTTCTCCCGCTCGGCGAGGGCCTCCGGGCTGTCCGGGTCGAGTTCGCCGCCGCGCTTGCGGGTCATGATGTCGTCCATCAGCCGCAGGCCCTCGAACGCGTCTCGCGCGTAATGCACGTCGCCCTCGTACACCGCGGTCAGGTCGTTCTCCACGTACGACCGGGTGAGGGCCGCGCCGCCGAGCAGCACCGGGAACTGCTCGGCCACGCCCTTGGCGTTGAGCTCCTCGAGGTTCTCCTTCATCACCACGGTCGACTTCACCAGCAGGCCGGACATGCCGATGACGTCGGCCTTCTTGTCCACCGCCGCGTCCAGGATGGTGGCGATCGGCTGCTTGATGCCGAGATTGACCACCTCGTAGCCGTTGTTCGACAGGATGATGTCCACCAGGTTCTTGCCGATGTCGTGCACGTCGCCCTTCACGGTGGCCAGCACGATGCGGCCCTTGCCGCTGTCGTCGGTGGCCTCCATGTGCGGCTCGAGGTAGGCGACGGCGGCCTTCATCACCTCGGCGGACTGCAGCACGAACGGCAGCTGCATCTGGCCGGACCCGAACAGCTCACCGACCGTCTTCATCCCCGCCAGCAGAGTCTCGTTGATGATCTGCAGCGGCGGCACCTCGGTCATGGCCGCGTCCAGGTCGGCCTCCATGCCCGCTCGCTCGCCGTCGACGATCCGCCGCTCCAACCGCTCGAACAGCGGCAGCGCGGCCAGCTCCTCCGCCCGCGACGCCTTCGACGAGGACGTGGACACGCCTTCGAACAGCTCCATCAGCTTCTGCAGCGGGTCGTAGCCCTCGGCGCGGCGGTCGTACACCAGGTCCAGCGCGGCCTCGCGCTGCTCGTCCGGGATCCGGCTGATCGGCAGGATCTTGGAGGCGTGCACGATCGCGGAATCCAGGCCGGCCTCCACGCATTCGTGCATGAAGACCGAGTTGAGCACCTGGCGGGCCGCGGGATTGAGGCCGAAGGAGATGTTGGACAGGCCCAAGGTGGTCTGCACGCGCGGATGGCGGCGCTTGAGCTCGCGGATCGCCTCGATGGTCTCCAGCCCGTCGCGGCGGGACTCCTCTTGACCGGTGCCCAGGGTGAAGGTGAGCGTGTCGATGATGATGTCGCTCTCCGACAGCCCCCAGTTGCCGGTGATGTCGGCGATCAGCCGCTCGGCGATTTCGACCTTCTTCGCCGCCGTGCGGGCCTGGCCCTCCTCGTCGATGGTCAGCGCGACCACCGCGGCGCCGTGCTCGGCGACCAGCCGCATGGTCTGCTGGAAACGCGAATCGGGGCCCGCGCCGTCCTCGTAGTTGACCGAGTTGACCGCGCACCGCCCGCCGAGGTGTTCCAGCCCGGCCTGCAGCACCGGGGCCTCGGTGGAGTCGAGCATGATCGGCAGCGTCGAGGCGGTGGCCAGCCGTCCGGCCAGCTCCGCCATGTCGCGGGTGCCGTCCCGGCCGACGTAGTCGACGCACAGGTCGAGCATGTGCGCGCCGTC
The DNA here is from genome assembly GCF_009829325.1 of Nocardia sp. CY41. Classification (GTDB taxonomy): domain Bacteria; phylum Actinomycetota; class Actinomycetes; order Mycobacteriales; family Mycobacteriaceae; genus Nocardia. Next base: position 57,537 of record NZ_VUOS01000019.1, on the reverse strand, counting down.
GCGGGTCTGGTCCTTGGCGATGTCCAGGCACTTCTGCCAGTCCCCGGCCAGCATGGCCTCCCGGAACGCCTTGGAACCGTTGGCGTTCGTCCGCTCGCCGATCATCAGGACCGAGGCGTCCTGGTCGAACGGCACCGCGGTGTACATGCTGGACACGCTGGGCTCGTGCACCGGCACGCGCCGCTCGGCGATCGGCGGCAGGGTCGGCTCGACCTCGCGCACCGCGGCGGTGACCTGGCGGATGTGCTCGGGCGTGGTCCCGCAGCAGCCGCCCACCAGGGCCAGCCCGAACTCGGTGACGAACCCGCGCAGGGCGACGGCCAGCTCCTCGGGGGTGAGCGGGTACACCGCCCCGTCGGCGCCCAGCACCGGCAGCCCGGCGTTCGGCATCACCGAGACCGGCACCTGCGCGTGCCGCGACAGGTGGCGCAGGTGCTCGCTCATCTCGTCCGGACCGGTCGCGCAGTTCAGGCCGATCATGTCGATGCCGAGCGGCTCCAGCGCGGTGAGCGCCGCGCCGATCTCGCTGCCGACCAGCATGGTGCCGGTGGTCTCCACCGTGACGTGCGTGATGATCGGGATCCGGCGGCCCAGCTTCGCCATCGCGCGGCGGCTTCCGGTCACCGCCGCCTTCACCTGCAACAGGTCCTGGCAGGTTTCGATGAGGATGGCGTCGGCGCCGCCGTCGAGCATGCCGAGGGCGGCCTCGGTGTAGGCGTCGCGGAGCGCGGCGAACGCGGCGTGACCGAGCGTGGGCAGCTTGGTGCCGGGACCCATCGAGCCGAGGACGTACCGTGGCGTACCGTCGGCGGACGGGCCCATCTCGTCGGCGACCTCGCGGGCCAGCCGGGTACCCCGCTCGGAGAGGTCGCGGATCCGGTCGGCGATGTCGTAGTCGGCGAGGTTGGGCAGGTTGCAGCCGAAGGTGTTGGTCTCGACCGCGTCGGCGCCCGCCTCGAAATAGGCGCGGTGGATACCACGCAGGACATCGGGACGGGTGTCGTTGAGGATCTCGTTACAGCCCTCCAACCCGCGGAAATCGTCCAGGGTCAGATCAGCCGCTTGCAGCATGGTGCCCATCGCACCGTCGCCGATGACGACACGGCGGCGCAGCGTGTCGAGTAGCGTGGTGTCGAACTCGGCGGGGATGGACGCAGACATGCGCTCCAGCGTAGTGGGCGGGGTGGACGTTCCAGGCCACCGCGTCGAAGCTCGGTGTCCTGGGCCACACGCCCGGCCCGGCGCCGCCGCCGCCCGCACGCGGAAACACGCCACCCTGTCCGGCCGTCAGAGGACACGCCATATCGCCGCACACCGTAGGCTGACCGAGTGAACGCCAGTGAAACTCCCGATCCGGACCTGCCGACGTTGCGGGATCCGGTACTGGTCGCCGCCTTCGAGGGGTGGAACGACGCCGGTGACGCGGCCAGCGGCGCCGTCGAGCATCTGGAACTGATCTGGGACGCCGAGCCGTTGGCCGAACTCGACTCCGAGGACTACTACGACTATCAGGTCAACCGGCCGACGGTGCGTCAGGTGGACGGGGTGACCAGGGAAATCCAGTGGCCGTCGACGATGTTGTCGGTCTGCTCGCCGCCCGGCAGCGACCGCGACGTGGTGCTGCTGCGCGGCATCGAACCGAACATGCGCTGGCGCAGCTTCTGCGGCGACCTGCTGGAGTTCATCGAGCAACTCGGGGTGCAGACGGTGGTGATCCTCGGCGCCCTGCTCGCGGACACCCCGCACACCAGGCCGGTGCCGGTGACCGGCTCGGCCTACAGCAAGGAGGCGGCCGAGCGGTTCAACCTGGAGCAGACCCGCTACGAGGGACCGACCGGCATCACCGGCGTGCTGCAGGACCAGTGCGTGAAGGCGGGCGTCCCGGCGGTGTCGTTCTGGGCCGCGGTCCCGCACTACGTCTCCCAGCCGCCGAATCCGAAGGCGACCATCGCGCTGCTGCACCGGGTCGAGGACGTGCTCGACATCGAGGTGCCGCTGGGTGAGCTGCCCAAGCAGGCCGAGGACTGGGAGACCGCGGTCAACGAGATGACCGTGGGCGACGAGGAGATCAGCGAGTACGTGCGCTCGCTGGAGGAGCGCGGGGACGCGGCGGTCGACGTCAACGAGGCGATGGCCAAGATCGATGGCGACGCCATCGCAGCCGAATTCGAGAAGTACCTGCGCAGGCGGGGTCCGGGCAGCTTCGGTCTCTGACCGGTTGCGCGGCGGCGCGTTCGGTGCGGGCGCCCGTCCGCCGCCGGGTTCGCCGAAAGTTCGCCGGGGGGCCACCTCGGGGCCGTCCAACGGCCGCCTCCTACACTTTCGCCGGTGACCGTCCATCCGATCGTCGAGCGTCTGCGCACCTTCGACGAGCGGATCGCCGTCCATTGCCCCGACCCTGCGGGCGCGGGCGGCGGTGCCGAGTGCGAAGCCGGCCGGCAGGTGACCTACGCTCGGCTTGCGGCGCTCGTCGAGGCCTACGCGACCGAGCTGGGCCCGGCCCGCCGCCTCGTCGCGCTCGCCGCGCGCAACGATCTCGCCTCGCTCGTCGCGTATCTCGGAGCACTCAGCGCCGGGTGCGTCGTCTTGCTCGCCGAGCGGATCACTGCGGAGTTGCGGGATACCTATGACCCGGACATTGTCATCGAAGACGGCCGCGCCCGCATGATCCGGGAACGCTCGGCGCATCGTCTGCATCCGGATCTCGCGCTGCTGCTGAGCACGTCGGGGTCCACCGGGTCGCCGAAGCTGGTCCGGCTCTCCGCGGAGAATCTGCGGTCGAACGCCGCCGCCATCGCCGACTACCTGGCGATCGGGCCGGACGACTGCGCGGCCACCACCTTGCCGATGTTCTACTGCTACGGGCTGTCGGTGGTGCACAGCCACCTGGTGCGCGGAGCGAGCCTCCTGCTCACCGACCGGTCGGTACTCGACGTGGAATTCTGGCAGGCCTTCCGGGACTGCCGGGCAACGTCTTTCGCCGCGGTGCCCTACACCATCGACCTCCTGGACCGGATCGGTTTCGCCCGCAAGTCCCTGCCGCACCTGCGCTACATCACGCAAGCGGGCGGCAGGCTCGCGCCGGAGCGGGTGCGCGCATTCGCCGAGCTCGGCCGGGAACGCGGCTGGGACTTCGTGGTGATGTACGGCCAGACCGAGGCCACCGCCCGGATGGCGTATCTGCCTCCGCATCTGGCGAGCGCGCATCCCGACTGCATCGGGATCCCCATTCCCGGGGGCGAATTCACCCTCGAGCCGGTCGAGGATGCCGGCGACGAAGAGGACGAACCGCGCGAACTGGTCTATCACGGGCCCAACGTGATGATGGGCTACGCGAAGTCGACCGGGGATCTCGCCCTCGGCCGCACGCTCGAGGCCCTGCGCACCGGTGACCTCGCCCGGCGCACGCCGGAGGGCTTGTATCGGGTGGTCGGCAGGCGCAGCCGGTTCGCCAAGATCTTCGGATTGCGCATCGACCTGGAACGGCTCGAATCCGGGCTGGCGGAGGCCGGATTCACGGCTTGTTGTGCCGACGACGACGCGCACCTGATCATCGCGGTGGAGAATCCCCGGTCGGATCCGACCGAGCACGCCGCGCACCTGTCCGGTCTGCCCGCCGCCGCGGTTCGAGTCCACCCGGTCGAGCGAATGCCCCGGCTACCCAACGGCAAACCCGACTACCCCGCTATCCGCTGCTTGGCCGGGCCCGCGGCGCAAGGACGTGACATCCGCGCCCTCTACGCCACCACCCTCGGCATCGACCCCGCGCGGATCCACGCGGACAGCACCTTCGTCGATCTCGGCGGCAATTCGCTCACCTACGTGACCACCGCGGCGCGACTGGAGCGGGCACTCGGCGGCCTCCCCGCCGACTGGCCGAACACGCCCGTCGCGGATCTGGAGCGGGCACCCGAGAGCCGCAGACGCTTCGGACGGACGCTCGACACCGCGACACTGCTGCGCGCCGTCGGCATCGTGCTCATCGTGAGCGCGCACGCCGGAGTGTTCGTGCGGTGGGGGGCGGCACACGTGCTGCTCGGGGTGGCCGGATTCAACTTCGCGCGGTTCGCCGTGACCGCGGCGCCACCCGCCCAGCGATGGCGGCACACATTGCGCGCCGTGGGATTCATCGCGGTGCCGACGGCGCTCTGGGTGGCGATGACGCTGCCGTTCAGCGACTACTACGGTTGGCAGAATGTCCTGTTACTGAACAAGATCCTCGGCCCGCACGACAGCGCCACCGCTGGGCACCTGTGGTTTCTCGAGGTGCTCGTGTACTTCATGCTGGTCGCGGCGCTGCTGCTCCGGATCCCCGCGGTGGACCGGTGGCAACGCGCCGAGCCGTTCCGGTTCGCGATGGCGCTGGTCGCGCTGAGCCTCGTTTTCCGATACCAGGCGTTCGGTCTGTATTCGGCGAAGGACATCCCGTTCTCTCCGCTGGCGGTCTGGCTCTTCGCGCTCGGCTGGGCGGCGGCGAAGGCGACGTCGGTGTGGCAGCGGATGACGGTGAGTGCCGTCGTACTGATCGCGGTGCCTGGTTATTTCGGCGTTCCCGAGCGGGAACGACTGATCATGGCGGGTTTGCTCGCACTGGTGTGGTTGTCCGCGGTCCGGGTCCCCGCTGTCGTCGCCGTCTGCGCGGCGGTGCTGGCCGACGGCTCGCTGTTCGTCTATCTGCTGCACTGGCAGGTGTACCCGCTGTTCGAACAGCACCGGCTCGCGGGGCTGCTCGCTTCCCTGGCAGCGGGTGTGATCGCGACCGGTGCGGCGACCTGGCTGCGACGGTGGGGATCGGTGCGGTACCGGGCATTTCGGTCGCGGCGATCAGCTCTCCACGGTCCACACCCGCGCCGCCGCGTCCTGAGCCAGTTTGGCGATCAGGATGTCGCGCGGAATCGTCTGACCGGCAAAGTGATCGAGTGAGGGAACCACCACATGATGCGCGTCGGCACGCTTGAGTTCCGCCGTGAGCTCGGCGAAAGCCGTCCCGTCACCGCCGGTCGATTCATGGAACGTTGCGGCGAAGCACAGCCCTTCCTCGCGGGCGAGGCTGCTCATCGCGGCCTCGAGCTCTTTGCTATGGCCATCGGCCAGATCGTCACGCAAGTATCCATAGATCAACGCTTCCACCCGAACCTCCGTTGGATTGGGATCGCTGTTCTCTTATGTGGATCCACCCGTTCTACGGGGTATTTGCGCTTCGTGCAAGAGCAGATGTACTTGCAACTGCTCTTACAGGAGGGGTTGGCAAACATCTGGCGCCATATCCAGGATGCACAACGCGGCGGGCCGAATGTAGCTGGCAACACACGGACATCTGCCTGCCCTCTTAGGGCCACCAAACGTTAACTGGTGCGATACTACAGTCGTGGCCGCTACCGACGATCGACCCGTCTGGGCTGTCCGAATGCGTTCCGAGCGTGACGCGAGGGGGTGGTCGCAAGCCGACGCTGTTCGCGTGATGCGTGGAAAGTCTTCGCACAACCTGCCGACCGACAGTACGCTCCTACGCAACTGGCGCCGTTGGGAATCGGGCGAATCACGCCCCGACGATTTCTACGCGCCCATCATCGCCGCGACCTTCGACACGGTGGCCGCGGCGTTCTTCCCGAAGGCGAGACCCAACCGGGACGACGAATTGCTCTCGGCGACGGGCATGGACACGCTCGAGTTCCTCGGGCGACTGCGCATGTCCGACGTGTCCTCGGTGACGCTGGAGGCCATCCGCATCACCGCCGAGCGCCTGTGCTGCGAATACTCCTACGCCGACCCGCACGACCTGCACGCCGAAGGCACGGCCTGGCTGCGCAGGATCACATCGTTGCTGGATGGTCGCCTGACTCTCGCGCAGCACCGCGAAATCCTCATTCTCGCTGGATGGGTCGCTTTGCTGGTTGGTTGCGTGGATTACGATCTCGGCCGGCGCACCGCCGCGGAGGCGACCCGCCGCGCCGCGCAATCGCTGGCGCGGGAGGCGGAGCATCTCGAGATCGCCGCGTGGGCAGCGGAAATGACCGCGTGGTTCGCGCTGACCCAGGGCAACTACCGCGGCGTCATCGAGACCGTGCAGCCGACGCTGGAAGTAAGCCAGCACCTGCGCGTCGGCGTTCAGCTCGCCGCCCAGCGCGCCAAAGCCTGGGCCAGGCTGGGCAACCCACGGGAGGTGGATGCCGCCCTCGACGACGGCAGAGCTATCTTGGAGCGACTCGAACATCCGGCGAATCTGGACAACCATTTCGTCATCGACGCGAACAAGTTCGACTTCTACGCGATGGACTGCTGCCGGGTGGCGGGCGAGGATCGGCTCGCCGAAACATACGCGCGCGAGGTGATCCGCAACGCCACCCGCCCCGACGGCACGGTACGCAACCCGATGCGCGTCTCCGAGGCGCACCTGACGCTGGCCGTGGTCGCGGTGCGCGACCGTGACCTGGAACTGGCGGTGGCCGAGGGTAAGCGCGCGTTCGCGGGCAGCAGACGGTCGCTGCCTTCGCTGATGTGGATCGCGGGCGAAGTCGCGCGCGAGATCATCGAGCGATTCCCCGGCGACCCACGCACCCGCGCGTATCTGGACCAGATGCGTTCGTTGTCCGTCGAGTGAGCCACACCGCTGGGCAGCCGCGGCGAATGGTGACGAACCGGACCCGGCCACGCCGAACAGCGGAACGTCGTGCAGGTGGCGATCGGCCCGCTACTACCCTGTTCCCGGTGACCGACTCCGATGACGGCTGTGCCGACACCCCCTGGGACGACCGGCTGCGGCTGTTCTCTTTCGCCACCGCCGAGCGGCGCGCGGACTACCTCCGGGTGCTGCGCGCGTTCGACAGTGCGCGAGCGGCGTACGTGGTGCTGCTGCACGCCGACGACGTCGCGGAGTGGATCGAACGCCACGGGAGCGTGCTGCGCGCACCGGACTCGACCATTCCGGACCGACCGGTCGCAATGGCCCGGGATGCGGAGCGCACCACGGAATCACGCACGCTTCCTACCGGTTCGCGCGAGGGCGAGCGACGAAAGCAGAAAACCGGTGCGCCGGAACTGCCCCGGGATGGAACCGACCCGGCCGCTGCCGCACGCCTGACCGCGGCCGAGATCGGTCCGCTGCTCGACCAACTGCACCACTGGGGCGTGCTGGAACGCAGTTACGACGGAACCCGCGCCGCGACACTGGCCGAATACCGCAACCGGCACTACGTGTACCAGTTCTCCCGGGCAGGATTCCAGGCATACCGGGCGGTCGCCGGTGTGCTCAGCGCGCGCCTCGACGACGCCTCGCTGTCGCGCCTCGTGCTGCCGGAGTTGCTGGCCGATCTGCACACCCTGGCCGAGGCCAATCGGGCGGGCGACGCCGAACGCGTCTACCGCACACTGCGCCGTCTCGACACCGCCCTGTCCGACCTGGCCGCCCGCGCCGCGCACTTCTATCTGGGGCTCGGCGACCTGGTGCGCACCACCGAGATCACCCCGGAATCGTTTCTCGCGCACAAGGACGCGCTGCTGGCGCACATGCGGGAATTCAGCCTGGACCTGGCTCGATTCACTCCACGGCTGGCGGCGGCGATCGCCGAGATCGAGGAAACCGGAGCCGACGACCTGATCGTCCGGGCGGCGCGCTGCGACGAACGGGTGCTGCTGAGCATCGAGGAACGCCGCGCCGATTGGCAGGCCAGATGGGACGGACTGCGGACCTGGTTCGTGGCGTCCGCCGGTGGGGCGGACGGCCCGACGGAGGCGGAGCGACTGCGCGAGGCCACCATGAGCGCCATCGCCGCGGTGCTCTCGCTGCTGCGACGGGTCACCGAGACACGACGCGGCGGGGTCAGCCGGGAATCGGCGCTGCGCCACCTGGCCGGTTGGTTCACCGCGGCGCCGACCGTGGACAGCGCCCACGCCCTGTTCGACGCCGTGTTCGGGCTGGGCAAACCACGGCACCTGGCGATGGAGCACCCGGACGCCGACGTGATTCCGGCGATCCGGTCGTGGTGGGACGCACCGCCGTTGGAGATCTCCCGCACGCTGGCCGAGACCGGGCGCCCGCCTTCGGCCGGTGCGCCCGCCCGCATCCACCGCAACGACGCAGGTATCCGGCGCCTGCGCGAAGCCCAGTTGGAGGCGCAGCGGGCCCGCGCCGAGGCCGCCAGGTCGCTGGCCGCCGGGGACGTGCACGAACGGGTCCTGGACGACCGGGAGACGGAAGTGCTGCTGCGGTTGCTGGACGCCGCGTCCACCGCGTGGGTTCCGGTGCGCGGGCGGGTGGCGGGCACCACCGGCTCCGACAGCGGCGTCACCCTCACGGTGTCCGAACACGACGGCCCGACGGTGGTGCGCACCGCCCGAGGGCTGCTGCGATTGAACAACCGGACACTGAAGATCGAGCAGTCGACCGGAGCACGGTCGCACCCGCGCGGGGAGCGCCGCTGATGCACGGACGCACCATCGATGCGCTCGCGCTCGACAACTATCAACGCGCCGCGCGGGTCGTCCTGGCCAACCACCTGGTGACCCGCAGCTACCCGGACCGGATCGCACTGTCGCTGATCCGGCGCTGGGCCACCGAGTTGCGCGAGGACCTCGCCGAATTGTTCGGCTACCGGCTCGAAGTCACCGAGACCACCGCGCGGGTCTTCCCGGTGCTGGACCACCTGGACGCGGGCAGGCCCGCGCGCACCGCCGCCGAGCGCGTCTTCGACCGCCGCCGCTATGCCTATCTCGCCCTCGCGCTCGCCGCGCTGGGACGCGCGGGAGACCAGATCACCCTCTCCGAGCTGGCCGAACAGGTCGCCGCCTACGCGAGCCGGGTGGACGGGCTCGAGCTCGCCACCGACCGGGCCGCCGACCGCGACGCCTTCGTCGACGCGGTGGGCTGGCTGACCGTACGCGGCGTGCTCACCTTGGCCGACGGCGACGCGGGCGGCTGGGCCAGTGATCCGGAAGCCGGTGAGGCGCTCTACGACATCGACCGGCCGGTGGTCTTCGCGCTGTTCCGGCCGCCACGGGCACTGCAGCATCTGCACAGCGTGCGGGGTCTGCTGACCGAAGACTCCACGGTTCCCGGCCTTTCGGCGCACGCGACCGGCCCCGCCGGGATCGCGCGCCGGGTGCGCAGGGCGCTGGTCGAACAACCGGTGGTCTACGCCGAGGATCTCGCGCCCGAGGAGCGGCCTGTCCTCGCCCAGGAGCGGGTGGTGGCCGAGGTGGAGCTGTTCACCGGATTGCGCGCCGAACGCCGGGCGGAGGGCGTCGCGCTGATCGACACCTCGGGGCGGCTGTCGGACGTCCGCTTCCCCGGGACCGGCACGCTCGCGCAGGTCGCCTTGCTGCTGGCCGGCGAGATCGCCGACCGGGTGCTGGATATCGACCACCCGCTGCCGCGGCGCACCGGCACGGCGGACCTCGGCGAGGCACTGGCCGACCAGCTCGACGAAGCCATCCCCGAATCCACCGTGTTCACCCCGCTCGCCGAATCCGGCGCATCGGATTCACTTGCCTGCGACTTCGATCCGCCGGAGGACCCGCGGGCCCAGGAGGATCTGCCGGCTTCGCCCGGCTATCCGCTGATCGACCGGACCTGGCTGCGCGAGACGGTCCAGGCGCTGGCCGACCGTTACGGTACGACATTCGCCGCGCAGTGGCAGGCCGACGTCGCGCGCCTCACCACCGAGGTGGTGGCATTGCTGGAGCGGCTGCGACTGGTCCGCGTGGTGGACGACGGGCTGCTCGTGCTGCCCGCCCTGGCCCGCTACCGTGGCGCGGTCGTCACGGTACGCAGCAAGCGGGCCGCGGAACTGTTCGTCACGGCGGCCGACACCTACGGGCCCGACGGCACCGGTACGGAAGGGAACTGACGGATGTCGCTCATTCACGGCGGAGTGCGGTTCACCCCGACCCGCGCCGGAATCGTCAACCTGTGGGACTACCGCGACCAGGAGTTCTGTTTCGGCGACGGCAGATTGGTCCTGCGCGGACCGAACGGGTCGGGCAAGACGAAGGCGCTGGAAGTGCTGTTCCCCTTCGTCTTGGACGGACGGATCGAGCCGCGCAGGCTCAACCCGTTCGCCGGCGAGGAACGCACGATGAAGTCGAACCTGCTCTACCGCAAGCAGGACTCGGCCTACTCCTATGTCTGGATGGAGTTCGCGCGCGGCCGCTGGGAGGACCCCGAGACGGTCACCGTCGGCATCGGTATGCGCGCCACTCGGTCCTCGGACAAGGTGACCCGCTGGTATTTCGTCGCCGACGGCCGGGTCGGTGTGGACTTCTCCTTGATCGGACCGGACGACCGTCCGTTCACCCGCAAACAGCTAGCCGAGCAGATCGGCACCGATTCGATCGTCGACCGGCCGGTGGACTACCGCAACGCCATCGACGCGCGCATGTTCGGTCTCGGGTCGCAGCGGTACGACCAGCTGATCAATCTGATTCTCACGCTTCGCCGTCCGCAGTTGGCCAAGAACCTGGACCCGCGCGGCCTGTCGCAGGCGCTCACCGACGGCTTGCGCCCGCTCGACGAGCAGCTGATCCTGGACGCCGCCCGCTCGTTCAGCGACATGGAGGAGGTCGGCCGCACCCTGGAGGGTCTGGTGCACGCCGACACGGCGACGCGGGCGTTCGTCGAGGTGTATCGCAAATATCTCGCGGTGCAGGCGAAGACGGACATCGACCAGGTGCGCGCGCGGCTCGACGCGGTGACCCACGCGAGTACCGCGCTGTTCGCCGCTACCGCCCTGCGCGAGCGCAGGGAGACCGAGCGCACCGCCGCCGAGGCCAGGGCCGAGGAAGCCGACCGTGCCTACGAGCAAGCCCTCGCCGACCGGGAGAACCTCCAGCGTTCCAGCGCCTACGAGGGCAAACAGCAGCTCGACGACCTGGCCGACGCGGTGCGGCGCCTGGAGACCTCGGCGGGCGTGCACGCCGACAAGGCGCTCAAGTCCCGCCAGACCCTGGACCAGCGGGCCCAGGAGGCCGAGCGCGCGCGCACCGCGGTGCGCACCGCCGCCGCCGCGCTCGCTCGCGGTGAGGACGACCTGCGCGCCGCGGCCGAGGAGGCGGGAATCGCCTGGACGCCGCTTCCGGAAGCGACACGGGCCGAGCAGCTCACCACCGCCGTGCGCGGGCACGCCGAGGAACGCGACGCCGACGTGCGCGCGGTCCGCAAAGCGGTCGCCGCGGTGGAGACCGCTGCCGCCGAACGCACCAGGGCCGAGCGGCTGGCCGAGCGCGCGCGGGAACTGCGCGACGCGGCCGCCGCGGAAGTCGCGCACGCCGAAGCGGCGGTCGCCTTGACCCGCTCCGAGGTCACGGCCGCGTTGCGGACCTGGTGGGACGAGCACCGGGAGATCTACTCCCCCGTACGCGCCGGATTGTTCGAGGCGTTGAGTTCGGCACTGGACGAGACGGATTCGGATGCCGCATCGGTCGTCGAAGTCCTGGCCGAGCGTGCCGAACCCCTGCTCGACGAGGTCCGTACCCGCCGTCAGGAGGCACGCGCCCGCGTCACCACGGCCGCGGCGCGCCACGATGAGCTGACTACCGAACTGGAACGCGTCACCGCCCGCCGGGACGACGCGCCACCGGGATTCGCGGGCCGCTCCGGCCGGACCGGCGACCGGCCCGGCGCCGCCCTGTGGCGGCTGGTGCGTTTCGCGGACGACGTGCCGCCCGAGGCCGCGGCGGGCATCGAGGCCGCGCTGCACGCCGCGAACCTGCTGGATGCCTGGGTCTGCCCGAACGGCGAGTTGCCGAGCGACTACGACTCCGATCAGTTCCTGGTGCCGCTGCCCGCATCGGACCGCCCGACCGGTCGCACGCTCGCCGACGTGCTCGTCGTAGAAGACGATTCGGACACTCTGACGGTGCCGCGGCAGGTCGTCGCCGACGTGCTCGCCTCCGTCGCCCTGCGCGAGGGCGCGGGTGAGCCCGGCGGTGTGGTGACGATCGGAGCGAACGGCGCGTTCCGGCAAGGCGTGCAGATCGGCAGGCACCGCAAGACCGACGCCGAGTTCATCGGCGCCACCGCGCGTGCCAGGCGCCGCGAGATCCGCTCGGCCGAGCTGATCGCCGCCGCGGCCGCCGCGGACGAGGACCGGCGCGCCGCCGAACAGCAGGCAGCCGCCGCCACCGCCGAACTCGCGCGAATCTCAGCCGCCGCCAAAAAGCTTCCGCGCCCGACCGCGGTGAGCACCGCCTTGCGTGCGGTGTCGGAGGCCGCGGGCGTACTGCGCTCGCGCGCGGAGGCGGCCGCCCACGCCGAGCGCGACCTCGACCGAGCGGTCGCGGAACTGTCCGCCGCGGAGAAGAAGCTGCGGGCGGCCGCCGCCGCCCATCGCACACCGCGCACGGCCCGCGAACTCGACGCCCTCGCCGCCGCCATCCGGCACTTCGAGAACACCGGAACGGGACTGCTGCGGCTGCGCGGCGACCACGAACGCGAACGGGAACGCGCACGCGAGGCCGAGGACCGTTCGACCGAGGCCGCCGACCTGGCCGAGGCGTTCGCGGAAGAAGCCGAGGCCGCGCGCACCGGCTATCAGGAACAACTGCGCAAGCTGGAGACCTTGCGGGAGGCCCTCGGCGCGGGCGCGGCCGACGTCGACCGCGAATTGGAACGGGCCCGGCAGCGGATCGAGGCGACCAAGGCCGAGCAGAAAGCCGCGCGCAAGGCCGCCAACCAGGCCATCGAGGCGGTCGGTGACGCCGAAGCCGCCTACCGCACCGCGCACGAGTCCCTCGCCACCGCCCTCACCGAAGTGCTGGCGGAGGTGAAAACGCTTGCGCCGTATGCTCGGCCGGATCTGCTCACGCTGCTCGGCGCGCCCGCCGACGGACGCTGGCCCAGCAGCGAGGCCGCGTGGTCGACGCCCGAGCAATTGCTGTACCGGATATCGACGGCCGGGCCGCAGGCGCAGGCGCGGGTGCTGCCCGACGAAGTCGCCGCGCTGTTCGACAGTCTCGCCGCGGCCACCTCGTCGGTGCGCGCAGGCGAGGCGACCCGCAAGTCCACGCGCTCGGCGGTGACCGCGGCGTTGCAGGAATTCGATGCCGCGCTCGCCGCTTCGGGCCGCGATTACCGGTTGCAATGGGACGCCGCCGACGGTCTCACCGTCGTCCAGGTGCACGACGAGCACGGCGTTTCCGCGCTGGCCGACTTCGCCGGCCGCATCGACGCCGCCCGCCGTGACCAGGAATTGCTGCTCACCGACGCCGAGCGGCGCATCCTGGAAGACGCGCTGTTGACCGGTCTGGCCCAGCAGATCCACGAACGCACCAGCGACGCCCGCGATCTCATCGGCCGGATGGGCGCGGAGATGAAGCAGCGCCGGATGTCCTCGGGCAACACCATCGGCGTGCACTGGGTGCTGGCCGACAGCTTGTCCGACGCGGCGCGGGCGATGTGCAAGCTGCTCGACCGGGATGCCTCGGCACTGACGGCGGAGGACCTGGCGGCGATCCGGGCGCATTTCGCGTCCGAGATCCGCGCGGCGCGGGCCGCGCACCCGGAACGCTCCTACCCCGAGATCCTGGCCGCGACGCTGGACTACCGCACCTGGCGGGTGTTCTCGTTCACCTTGATCTCCGCCGACGGCAGCGAGGACAAGCTCACCGTGGCCAGGCACAGCGCGTTGTCGGGCGGAGAGCAGTCGGTCTCGCTGCACCTGCCGCTGTTCGCCGCGGCCCACGTCATGCTCGATTCGGCCGACCCGCAGGCCCCGCGCCTGCTCGCGCTGGACGAGGCGTTCGCGGGCGTCGACGACAACGGCCGCAGCGAATTGCTCGGTTTGAGCGTGCAATTCGACCTGGACCTGTTCATGACCGGCTACGACCTGTGGATCACCTATCCGCATGTCCCGGCGTGCGCGCACTACGACCTGGCACACTCGGCGGCCGAGAACACCGTCAGCGCGACACTGCTGGTGTGGGACAGCGGCGACCTGCTCGCCGAACACGACGGAACGGATCTCACCGCCGCGCTCGGTTCCCCCGATCGCCGCCGGGTCCCCAGCACGATCGAGGGCGGCCTGGAACTCGCGCCGATGACCTAGCCGACCGGCTCATCCCGGAGCATCGCGTCGAGCAAGGTGTCCAGCGGATCGGCGGTGGATCAGCGCACGCTCGCGTCCGGGGTCATCGGCGGGCAGTCCGTGCCCGGCACGGTGGCCAGCTCGAAATGCCACCATTCGTTCTCGAACATCCGGCACAGGCCCCATCGGTAGCCGTTCGCCTCGAGCCACCGTGCGCCCTGCTGCGGACCGACGTCGATCGCGTCGCCGGAGACGTGGGTGGACTCCTCCGGCGGCAGCACCCAGCGGCGCGCGTCCTCCGGGCCGTAGGTCGCCACGCCGTCCTCCCACAGCGCCTGCTGCTCGGCGGGGGTCCGATATCCGGAGGTGATGGACAAGGGCATTCCCTGAGCGTGCGCCTCCCGCTCCGCCAGGGTGTAGGCCAACGCCAGCTTGGGATCGAGCCCCTCGGTTCCTGTCGCCGAGCCCACCGACTCCCGCTGCTCGATGGCGACGGCGGTGTCGGCCCGCGCCTGCCCCGCCAGCGCACCTGTCGCGACCAACGCCGGAAGCACCGCCACCGATAGCACTACCGCCACCCGACTCCGCGCAGAATTCCCAAGCACCATGCGCCGATGCTATCGCCTGCGGTCACCTATGCCGGATATGCCCCGATCGGAGGCGCGGGAAGATACTCACTACGACGCGCCTGCTTCCACTCCCCGCTCAGAGCCCGCTATCGCACGCCCCCGCGGCCGGACGCGGACCCGACCCTGCCACCCTCCCTCCACACCCAGCACTCGGTCATGTGGACAACATCCAGCGAATTCCACAGGACACTCCACAACTTGGGATAATGCACATCTGATATGTCCGTTATCGGCCCAATTGACCTGAAGTAGCTAACTTTTCGTCGCGCATGGAAAACCGGCTGTCCACAATCTATTCCAGTGTTGTGGATCACAATCCGACCGCTATGGCTACTACCTCCGAAATGTCGGAATCCAAGGGGGTTTTGAACCATATGCGCCGTATCATGGCCGAGATCGCCCGGAACATCGAGGATTTCGGAGAGCGATGTGTCCCTTTCGGCCTGTATGTCGCGCCTACCCCGCCATGAAGCAACTGCCTCCGTTTCACACAGCGGCTGTCGGTCCGAGCCATGGATGGTTCTGGGCCGCAAACGCGCTGCGGGCGACTGTCGGCTCGCGCCGTCAGCCGCCCGCGTCGGGTGGATTGCCAGGAATTTCACATTGTCTTCCCCAGTGATGTGGAGATCGGCCGCCTCGGACGAACCGGCCGGATCACGCACACGGCGGACCGTCCAGCGCGCTCGGTGACGACGCGGGCGCGGCCACCCGGACACCGCGACGGTGAACCGACTCCGCCGCTTGCTTATTGCGCGCAATCCGCTCCAGGATCTCGCCGTCGTGCGCCCGTGCGTAGGCGAGGGCCAGTCTGATCTTGCTCGTGTTCAGGTCCGACTTGGCGCTGAGCACGGCGATCCGGCGTTCCACGGGTCCGTCCAGTTCCCGCAGGCGCGCAACGACTTCCCAGACCTCCGGTCCGGCAGAAAGCGCGGCGCGGCGGTCGTGCAGCGGACCGCGGAAGACGATCCCGGGGTGCTCGAGCTGATCGACGCCTTCCCGGATGAGCCGATCGAGCAGGGCGGTACTGCTGGTGCCCTCCCGGGCAGCGCGATCGGCCAACCGAGAGGCAGCCGACTCGGTGATACACAATGCCGTCGGTACTGGCCCGGATGTGCTCATAGCTCTCCTCGACCCGCATCGGTGCCGGAATCAACGATGTACTTCGCTAAGCCTGCCCGCTGCGACGACGCCGAGAACCCGGTGATCGGCAGGACATCGGTGTGTCCGCGTCCTGCCGCATGCCGGTCGAGGGCGAGTCAGACGCGCTCTTTGGAGCGGGTGCGCACGCGCAGCGCGATCGGCTTCTGCGTCTCGGCGAAGAAGTCGTTGCCCTTGTCGTCGACGACGATGAATGCCGGGAAGTCCTCGACCTCGATCTTCCAGACGGCTTCCATGCCCAGTTCGGGGTACTCGAGCACCTCGACGGACTTGATGCAGTCCAGTGCCAGCCGGGCGGCCGGTCCGCCGATCGAACCGAGGTAGAAGCCGCCGTGCTCCTTGCACGCCTTGGTGACCTGCGCGGACCGATTGCCCTTGGCGAGCATGACGAACGAGCCGCCCGCGGCTTGGAACTGGTCGACATAGGAATCCATCCGGCCCGCGGTGGTCGGGCCGAAGGAACCGGACGCGTACCCCTCCGGCGTCTTGGCCGGGCCCGCGTAGTAGACGGCCATGTCGCGCAGGTAGTCCGGCATCGGCTCGCCCGCGTCCAGCCGCTCCTTGATCTTGGCGTGCGCGATGTCCCGTGCGACGACCAGTGGACCGCTCAGCGAAAGCCTGGTCTTCACCGGATATTTGGACAATTCGGCGCGGATCTCGTCCATCGGGCGGTTGAGGTCGATGCGCACGACGTCGCCGCCCAGAATGGCGTCGGTCTGCTCGGGCAGGTACTGCGCGGGCTCGCGCTCGAGCTGTTCCAGGAACACGCCCTCGGCGGTGATCTTGGCCAGGGCCTGCCGGTCTGCCGAGCAGGACACGGCGATGGCGACCGGGCAACTGGCGCCGTGCCGGGGCAGGCGCACCACGCGCACGTCGTGGCAGAAGTACTTGCCGCCGAACTGCGCACCGATGCCGAAGGACTGGGTCAGCTCGAAGACCTTTTCCTCCAGCTCCAGATCACGGAAGGCGTGTGCGGACAGCGATCCCTCGGTGGGCAGATTGTCCAGGTAATGCGCGGACGCGTATTTCGCCGTCTTCAGGGCGAACTCGGCGCTGGTGCCGCCGATGACGACCGCCAGGTGGTAGGGCGGGCAGGCCGCGGTACCGAGCGAGCGGATCTTCTCGTCCAGGAATTCCAGCATGCGCGTGGGGTTCAGGATGGCCTTGGTCTCCTGGTACAGGAAAGACTTGTTCGCCGAGCCGCCGCCCTTGGCCATGAACAGGAACTTGTAGGCGGGGTTCGCCGGATCGCCCGCGGTGGAGTACAGCTCGACCTGCGCGGGCAGGTTGGAGCCGGTGTTCTTCTCCTCCCACATAGTGATCGGCGCCAGCTGCGAGTACCGCAGATTCAGCTTGGTGTAGGCGTCGAACACACCGCGGCTGATCCATTCCGCGTCGTCGACGCCGGTGAGCACACCCTCGGACTTCTTGCCCATCACGATCGCCGTACCCGTGTCCTGGCACATCGGCAGGACGCCGCCGGCGGAGATGTTGACGTTCTTGAGCAGATCGAGCGCGACGAAGCGATCGTTTCCGCTGGACTCCGGGTCGTCGATGATCTTGCGCAACTGCCCCAGATGCGCCGGGCGCAGGAAGTGACTGATGTCGTGCATCGCCGTTTCGGTGAGCAGCCGCAACGCTTCCGGCTCCACCTGCAGGAAAGTGCGCCCGTTGTGCTCGAACGTGCTGACGCCTTCGGTCGTGAGCAGCCGATAGGGGGTGTCGTCCGCGCCGATCGGCAGCAGGTCTGAATAGCGGAAGTCCGGCGCGGTCACCAGTCGCACTCCTTTGGGTGGGCCCGAGCGCCGCGAACGGCCGGGCTGGTCACGAGCACAGCGAGCCTAGCCACCACCGCCTGGGCCACTCCTGGTTAGGCAACCCTATCTCGGACAGTTGCCCGGGAAAGGTTGCACGTTCAACCCCGGTGATGCTACCTCTCATGGAGACACGTCAGAGTTTGGAGCGCTATCGTGACCGATCCCCCTTGGCTCGATGACGTCGAGATGCGCGCCTGGCTGGGTTTCGTGCGCACCCGCGACCTCATCGCCGCGGCGGTCGGGCGGGACTCCACCAAGGAGTCCAACCTCACCTACGTCGAATACTCGGTGCTGGCCTATCTGGCCGAGGCGCCCGACCACCGGCTCACCTTCGCCGACCTCGCGGCCAAGCTGGAATGGTCGCAGAGCAGGTTGTCCCACCAGATCACCCGGATGGAGAAACGGGAGCTGGTCGTCCGCGAGCCGATCCCCGACGACGCCCGCCGCACCGCCGCCAAGCTCACTCCGCGCGGCGCCGACGTCCTGACCGGCGCCGCGCCCGCGCACGTGCACAGCGTGCGCAGGCACATGATCGACATCCTCGATCGTCAGCAGCTGGCCGCCTTGGCCGACATCTACGACACCTTGCTCGCGCACCACCGCCGGGCGGCGACCGAAAGTTGACCGTTCAGGCGGGCGTAGCCGCGTGACCGGCGGGCGCGGTTGCCGCGGTGGACGTTTCCGGCAGCCCGAGCGCTCGCTCGAACCCGGCGGGCACCACCACGTCCGAGCGGTCCAGATCGGTGACGCGCGTCTTGCGCAGACCCAGCAGCGCCGAGTCGATGCCGCCGCGCAGGACGTCCAGCACGTTCTCCACGCCGGCCTGCCCGTTCGCGGCCAGCCCCCAGAGGTAGGCGCGCCCGATCAGCACCGCCCGCGCGCCCAGCGCCACGGCCTTCACCACGTCGCTGCCGCGCCGGATGCCGCCGTCGAGCAACACCTCGATCTGCGAGCCCACCGCGTCCGCCAGCACCGGCAGCGCCCGGATCGCGGCGGGGGTGCCGTCGAGATTGTTGCCACCGTGGTTGGACACCGAGATCCCCGCCACACCCGCGTCGACGGCGCGCAGCGCGTCGTCCACCCGCATGACGCCCTTGAGCAGCACCGGACCTTCCCACTGCTCGCAGACCCACCGCACATCCGCCCAGTCCGGCGGCGGCGTGCCCATCCATTCGCCGTAGGCGCCGAAGAAGCCCGGCGCAGGGGCGTCACCGATGGCCATGTTCGGCGCGGTCAGGTCCGGGATGCTGCCCGATCGCACGTACGTCGCCAACCAGCGTGGACGCGCCAGGGTCTGCGGCGCGAACTTCAGCATGGTGCGCAGATCCAGCTTCTCCGGGATGACCGGGCTGCCCCAGTCCCGCCCGTGCGAGAACGACCAGTCCAGCGTCAGGATCAAACCGACCGCACCCGCGTCCTTCGCCCGCCGCATCCGCTGCAGGATCTCGTCCTTGCCGCCGCACCAGTACAACTGGAAGAACGTCGCCGGGTTGGCCGCGATCACCTCTTCGATCGGCTTGCTGGCGAACGAACTCAAGCCCATCGCGATGCCGCGCGCCGCGGCTGCCCGGGCCACGGCCACCTCGCCGTCGGGGTGCACCGCCTGCACACCGGTCGGCGAGATCAGCACCGGCATCGAAAGATGCTGTCCCAGTACGGTCGTCGACTGGTCGCGCTCGCCGATCGGCCCGGCCACGTGCGGCGCGAAACCCAGTTCGATGAACGCCCGCTGGTTGTCCTCGATGGTCTGGCCGCGCTCGGAGCCGGCGATCAACGCGCCGTACACCGATTTCGGCAGGCGCTTCTTCGCCCGCCGCTGCGCTTCGGCGACGGTCTCGAACCACGGGTTCATGTTCCGGTCCTTTCCGGGGAGTTCTCCGGCCACCAGAGCCGGGTTCGGTCGATCAGGTCGGTGCTCAGGTGCGCGAGCAGGGCCGCGCCCTCGGCGGCGGTCGCGCCCGCCGGGTCGCCGAGCACGCCGTTGGCGCTCACCGCGCGTACTCCGCCGCGACGCAGCAGCGGCAGCAGTTCGGCCAACGGGCGGGTGTCCCCCGCTGCGGAGCGGTCGTCGCGTACGCGCTCGGGCGCCAGCGCCAGTTGCAGCGCCGTCTCCGACCGGCCCGCGTGCGGGTCGCCGTCGAAGCGCGGCAAGAACAGCCGCACGTCGCGTGACTCGGCGCGCAGCAGTTCCGTCGCCCGGCGCAGCGCTTCGATGTTGCCGCCGTGCCAGTTGACCAGCAGGACGCGGTCGAAGGTGTCGGTCGCCGAGCGGCACAGCTCGACCACCAGCAGTTCCAGCGCCGCCTGCCCGATCGACAGTGTGCCGGGGAAGCCCGCGTGCTCGCCGCTGGCGCCGTACGGGATCGCGGGGCCGACGAGCACGTCCGGGCGCGCGGCGGCCAGCCGGGCGCACAGCGCCGCGGCGACGTCGGTGTCGGTGGACAGCGGCAGATGCGGGCCGTGCTGCTCGGTCGCCCCGACCGCCACGGCGAGGATCGCACCCGCGGCGGCGCGCGCGCCCGCCTCGGGCCAGGTGAGATCCGCCAACATGTCGCGAGATTATCGTCAGTCACTGACATAATCAATAGCCGCGGTGGGCGAGCACAATCAGACGATGCTGGAGAACCGGCCCACGCGCGGCCGCCCACGAGGCACCACCAAGCGCGAACTCGAAGTGATCGCCATGCGGCTGTTCAGTGAACAGGGCTTCGACGAGACCACCGTCGAGCAGATCGCCGCCGCCGCGGGCATCAGCGGACGCACCTTCTTCCGGTACTTCCCCACCAAGGCGGAGGTGCTGTGGTGGCAGTTCGACGACGAGGTCGCCGCCCTGCGCGCCGCGTTCGCGACGGTGCCGGACGACGTGCCGATGATGACCGCCGTGCGCCGGATCGTGGTGAGCGCCAATCAATATCGTGCCGAGGACGTTCCGGAACTGCGCACCCGTATGCAACTGGTCGCCACCGTCCCCGCGCTCGCCGCCACCGCCGGTGCGCACTACGACGCCTGGGAGCGCGCCGTGAGCGCGTTCGCGGCGAGCCGGCTCGGCGAACCGGAGGACGGGCTCATCCCGCTCGCCGTCGGACGGACCACGCTGGCGGCGGCGCGCGCCGCGTTCGACGCCTGGCTGGCCCGTGCCGACGCGGACCTCACCGTGTATTTGGACGAGGCGCTCGCAGCGCTGGAACGCGGGTTCGCTACGGTGCCGTAAGGTCCGTCACACTCGAACATCCGGCGAACAAGCGGTAGGTTTCGCCGGTGACGCGGGTGGGGTATGACTAGGCTCGGAATCGGCTAGCGCCGAATGCACGAAGATCCCGACTAACCCGTCGAAAGGGGCAGGAGTTTCCATGTCCGAGGTGTCCATGAGCCTTTCGGCGGATTCCCTGACCGCGGGACCGGTCGACAACCTGCTCCCGCAGCTGGTCGAGCACCTGCGCCAGAACCGCACCGCGCTGCGTGAGGAATGGGCGCGGCGCATCACCGACGCGCAATTGCTGACCGCGATGACGCCCGAAGAGATCTTCTCCGAGGCCACCTCGGTCTACGACAACTACGTCGAGGTGCTCGAGACCGGTAGCGTCGAGGCGCTGCAGGCCTACGCGCGCGACCTGTCCGAGCGCATCATTCCGCGCGGCGTCGAGACCGACGAGGTGCTCGGCATCGTGCTGCTGCTGCGCGACGTGCTGGCCCGGTCGCTGTTCGAGAAGTACCAGGCGGACTTCGAACTGCTCAACGCGGTGCTCGACGCCTACGAACCGGCCGCCAACCGCATCGCCAACACCGTGGGCGTGTCCTTCGTCCAGGAGCGCGAGCGCGTCATCCGCCAGCAGCAGGAAGCCATCCGCGAGCTGTCCACCCCGGTGCTCCAGGTGCGTGAGCAGCTGCTGATCCTTCCCATCATCGGCGTGCTGGACAGCCAGCGCGCCCGCCAGCTCACCGAGCAGCTGCTGCGCGCCATCCGGGCCAACCGCGCGAAGGTGGTCGTCATCGACATCACCGGTGTGCCGCAGATCGACTCCACCGTGGCCAACCACTTGGTGCAGACCGTCGACGCGTCCGGGCTGATGGGCGCGAACGTGATCATCACCGGCTTGTCCTCGGAGATCGCGCTCACCCTGGTCACCATCGGCCTGGATCTGTCGAAGATGAACGCGGTCGGCGACCTGCAAGGCGGTATCGAGGAGGCGGAACGGCTGCTGGGCTATGAGGTTTCTCGCGTCACCGAACGGGTGACCGAACGCGACGGCCGCTGATCAGGCGCGTCACATGCCGGTTCCGATTCTCAAACAGGGGACTTATCTCATCGCGTCGGTGCAGTCCGCACTGACCGATGCCGATACCGAGCGCCTGCAGGACGACCTGATGAAACAGGTCAGCAAGTATCGGGCACACGGCATCATCGTCGATGTCACCGCCATCGACGTGATGGATTCGTTCGCCGCGAGATCCTTGCGTACCATCGCGCACATGACGCAGCTGCGCGGCGCCGAAACGGTGATCGTCGGTCTGCAACCGGAAGTCGCGTTCGCCATGGTGCAACTCGGGCTCACCTTCGAGGACATGCACACCGCCCTCGATCTGGAAGAGGGGCTCGCCTGGTTGGACCGCAAGATCCCAGCCCGTCGCCAGCGAGACGGTCGTGACAGTGGCCGCTGAGAACGTGGTGATCGCGGTCAGGGTGTCCGGAGACATCGTGACCGCACGTCAAGCCGGACGCGAACTGGCAGCAAAACTCGGATTCACCCTGACCGACCGCACGATGATCTCCACGGCGATCTCCGAGATCGCCCGCAACATCACCAGTTACGCGGGCAGCGGCGAGATCCGCCTGCTCGTCGACGACCGGGAGGGTAGGCAAGCCCTGGTGGTGCAGGCCGAGGATCAGGGCCCCGGCATCATCGACATCGCCAGGGCGCTGGAGGACGGCTATTCCACCGGACGCGGGCTCGGGCTCGGTCTCCCCGGAGCCCGGCGGTTGATGGACCGGCTGACCGTGGATTCGGCGCCGGGCCGCGGCACGCTGGTGGAGATGTGGAAGTGGGTGCCGAACGGTGCATGAGGACGGGCTCATCGGCCGGATCGAGTGGGCGGTGGCCGGTCGCGCACTGCCTGGTCAACAGGTCTCCGGTGACCGCGGCGTCGTCCTCGACACGGGCGGCGGCACCGTCCTGTTCGCGGTCCTGGACGGGCTCGGTCACGGCGCCGCCGCGGCGGACGCGGCCGATCGCGCCGCGCGGGTGCTGTCGGAGAACCGCGCCGAACCGCTGGACGTGCTGATGGTGCTGTGCCACCGCGCGATGGCCGACACCCGGGGGGCGGCCATCTCGCTCGCCCTGTTCGACGAGGGTGACACGGTGCGCTGGCTCGGCGTCGGCAATGTCGAGTCCCAGGTGCTGACCGCGGGCCCCGCGGGTCTGCGGGTGCACGCGACCGTCCTGCTGACCGCGGGCATCGTCGGCTATCGGCTCCCGGCGACGCTTCAGCCGCAGTCCATCGCGGTCCGTCCCGGTGACCTGCTGCTGATGTCCACCGACGGCATCGTCACCGAATCCACAAGCGAAATCGACCTTTCCAAGTCCACCGCCGACATCACCGCCGAGATGCTCGCCCGGCACGCCAAGGACACCGACGACGCGCTGGTGCTCGCCGCGCGGCACCGCGGTGCGGGAGGGACGGCCAGATGAGCGCCCTGCTGGCCGACTTCCTCGACGACTACGCCGATGCGCTACGGCGGCACATGGATTCGCCCACCCAGGCCGGCCTCGCCGAGGGGTACGAACTGGGCAGGCGTGCCCTGGTCGAAGGCATCAGCCTGCTCGATCTCACCGAGAACCACTTCCGGGTCGTGCAGGACGTGGAGGAACAGCGACAGCAGGACAGTTCCGCCGAGGGCGGCGAATCCCGGTCCCGCCTGCCGGAGACCGCGCTGGAATTCCTGTTGCAGACCCTCGTTCCGCTGGACATCGCCACCCGCGGCTACCTCGACGGCACCCGCCGCTACGAACAGCAGCGTTCCCGCGCCGACGACCTCGCCGGACGCGACGCCTTCCGGACCGCGCTGGTGGAATCGCTGCAGGACGGCTTCTTCGTCGCCGACGCGCAGGGCACCATCATCGAGGTCAACACCGCCTTCGGCGCGTTGACCGGCTACGGCGCCGCGGGTGTCCCCTACGCGCTGCCGCATCCGTGGTCGAGCCCGGAGGGTCCGCGCTATCCCGACCTGGGCACCGAGGCGCAGCGCTTCGTCATCCCGATCCGCCACCGCGACGGCCGCAACGTGTGGCTCGCGGTGAGCACCAGCGCGCTGATCAAGCCGGAGGGCAACGAGCGGATCTTCGTCGGCACGCTCCGCGACATCACCGCCGAACATGATGCGCAGGCGCGTGACCAGGCCGCCTCCCGCCTCGCCACCGCTGTCGGCGCGGCCACCAGTGTGGTGGAAGTCCTCGCCGTCGGGCTCGACGAGGTGCGCCGCACGGTGGGGGCGGAGACCGCGGTGGTGGCGGTGTGGCCCAGCCGCAACGCCGTGCCGGAGGTGTACGTCTCCGGGGTGGGCGCCGACGGCGCGTCGCACGACGGCGCCGCGTCCCTCGACGACCGGTCGCGCGCACTGCTGGATCGGGCCAGGCGCAGGCCACCGCGCAGCCTGCTCGCCATTCCGGACGGTGCAGAGAGCTCCGAGGGCATCGTCGCGCCGCTCGGCGAGACCGGCGACGCGGCGATGTGGTTGCGCTTCGCCGCGCCGCGGGCGATCAGCGCCGCGGACTGGACGCTGTTCTCCCTGCTGATCGGCCATCTCAGTCTCGCCGTTCAGCGGGCCCGCAACTTCGACCAGGCCCGCGCCACCTCGCTGACTCTGCAGCGCGCCATGCTCGGCCCGATCGATCTGCCGCCGCGTTTCTCGGTGCACTACGAACCCGCGCTGCCGCCGCTGGAGATCGGCGGCGACTGGTACGACGTGGTGCCGCTGCGCGACGGCACCATCGGCGTGGTGGTCGGCGACTGCGTCGGGCGTGGTCTGTCCGCCGCGGTGGTGATGGGCCAGTTGCGCACCGCCGCCCGTGCGCTGCTGCTGCGCGGCGCGGGACCGGCGCAGTTGCTCGCCGAACTCGACACCGTCGCCGCGCGCATCCCCGGCGCCATGTGCACCACGGTCTGCGCCGCCGTGCTGGACCCGGTGCGCGGACTGGTCCGCTACAGCAACGCCGGTCACATGCCACCGATCCTCGCCGACGTCGGCAAGACCGGCCGGATGCTGGAAGGCGGACGCGCGGTGCCGCTGGCGACCTTCGATACGCCGCGCCGGCCGGAGGCCACCACGGCGCTGACGCCCGGTTCCACCCTGGTGCTGTTCACCGACGGCTTGGTCGAACAGCGCGGCGTCGACATCGACGAGGGATTCGCCAAGATCGCCGCGGTCCTGGCCGAGACCTCGGGGCGGCTGCCGCGCGAGGTGGCCGACGCGGTGCTCTCGCGGCTTCGGCCGGACGCGGGCTACGACGACGACGTGGCCATGGTGGTCTACCGCCAGCCGCCCGCGCCGCTGCGGCTGGACGTGCCCGCGCGCGCGGACGAGCTCGCGGCGCTGCGGCGCACGCTGAAGGGATGGCTGGCCGCCGCGGCGGTGCCGCACGATCTGGCCGCCGATCTGGTCGCCGCGGCCAACGAGGCGTGCAGCAACAGCATCGAGCACGCCTACCGCAACGACGACAACGGCCGGGTGCGGATGTCGGCCACCTGCGACATCGACACCGTCGTCATCGTGGTCACCGACACCGGCGACTGGAAGCCACGGGCGTCCGATCCCGGCTATCGTGGCCGTGGCATCGACATGATGCGCGCGCTGACCGAGCAACTCGACATCGACAACTCGGAAGCGGGTACGACCGTGCGCATGTCGGTGACGCTGCCCGCGATCACGTTCCCGGTGGCCAATCCGTTGCGCGGGACGAACCGCCGCGTGGTCGGCTGACGACTCGTGCCGCAGTGATCGGAGCGACCGGCCGGACTCCGTAGATCCGGAATTGCATGCCGCGATACGGCATTCCGGATTCCGCCCATTCGCTGACGATCATGCAGAATGCACCGTCGAATCTGCTGTCCGGGTGGACGTAGCAGCCATAGAGACGCGGCACGATATCCGGCCCGCCCGGCGCCCAGAAAGACCCTTTCACGGGACGGTAGGTCGGGGCCGTGCGCCAGTTGTCGGTGATTCTCGCGGCGACTTTGACGAAAGCGCCGTAGGCCCCGGCGTCGAAACCGGACATCACCCAATTTCCCTGAACCCGCCGCAATCCGATTTCGCCGAGCTTCGTGCCGTCGGCCAGGATGCCGAAACGTGGATCGCTGCCGGGATCGCGGCCCCATCCCCAGTCCCAGCCGTTCCACCCCCATCCCTGCCAGGCCGCCGGATCGGTGAGCGCCGTATGACTTTCCCGCACCCGCCACAGCAGCATGTTCTTGTTGCGGGCGAGTCCGCCGGTGGAGATGACGTAAACGAAGCCGTCGCCGCCGCGTTCCCAGGCAATCATGGTGCGTTTCCCGCCGTAGGCGCTGGTCGACCACCGGACCGCGGTGTCGGTCCAGCTCTCGCCGTTGTCGTCGGAATAACGGATCTCGCACCAGCGCTCGTTCGCCAATCCCTGGGTGACCATCACCCACAGATAGATCCGGCCGCCGATGGTGAGGGCGTCACAAGGCAGGATCGTGGAGTACTCCGGGTTGTCGTGCACATAATCCCAGAGTTGTCGAGCGCCCCGCGCCGCCGAGCCGAATTCGATCGGCACCGACATGTCGTGGGTACTGCTGCGCAGCAGCATCGGAGAACGCCAATTCGGGCCACCCACTCTCGGTTCGGTTCCGGAGAACGTGTCACCGAGCAGGTATCCGATTTCTCCACTCGGCATTCGGAAGGGGATGAAGAGATCCGAGCCGCCGATGTCGGCCATGGGGAGCGGGTTCAAATTCTTGATCTTGGGCATCGCCGGATCCTGTCGATTCTCGGAGCGTCGTTTACCAGATCGGCTCGTAGGGATCACCGCGAAGTGCGGAGAAGTTGCTCGTCCAGTATCAGGCGATGATGGCTGCGCCGTTGCTGGTTCCGGGGAACGAATTCAGGTGAAAATGAGGAAACCGACTGCACAGCTTGTGTTTCGGCAGCTGAGCAGGTCTGAATTCCTGGATATGGCCGGTGCCCGACCTTCGATGCCGAGTGCGGTCTCGGGTGTGCACGATGTTCGCCGCTGGTGCCCCTCGCGACGATGCGATCACATAGCCGACTTCATCTTCCGGCGCGCATCGGGCGGGCCGGTGTCATCGCATCCGGCGGAGCATACGGATTACGGCGCTGTCGATGATCGCCCGCTCCGCATCGGCCGACTCGGCTCGCCTCGCGCGCCGCAGCGCCGCGGCGACGGTCGTGCCGTTCTCGAATGCCGTCACGACTCGTGGGTCGACATAGGACGCCTGGGCGACCGCGGGGGTATTGCCGAGGGCAGCGGCGACCTCGTCCATGACTTCCCGCACCGCGGTCCTGCGCGCCCGGCGTGCGGCCGGGCGTTCGATCGAACCGAACGCGGCCGCCGCGAGGACGGTGGCCTGCCAGGTGCGCAGATCTTTGACGCTGCACTCGCACGCGGCGAGTTCGCGGAAGCGCGAGTTGATGTCGTCAGCGCGCAGTTCGCCGTAACGGCTGCCGTCCCGGTACACCAAGAGCCGATCGGAATCCGCTTTGCTGCGCAGCAGCGATCGAACCGCTTTGGCAAGCAGCGGATCTCGGACGCTCACGCGGCGCCGGATGCCGCCCTTGGCGAGATAGTCGAAAAGCATTCGATCCCCGGACACCTCGACCTGCTCGCGCAGCAGCGTCGCGACGCCCCGGGTGCCGTGCTCCTCGGCGTACTCCTCGCCTCCGACCCGGAACACTCCGCGATCGACCAGGTCTACCGCCACCGCCTCCACCCGCCGCCGGGCGAGGCCACGCAACGCGAGGTCTTCCCGCACCTGGGCGCGGATCTCCGGCAAGCGCCCGGCCAGGGCCAGGACCCGGTCGAACTTCTCCTCGTCGCGCTCTTTGCGCCACTGTTCGTGGTACAGGTACTGGCGCCGCCCCGCGGCGTCGACGCCGACGGCCTGGATGTGGCCGTTGTCGTGTGGGCAGATCCACACCTTGCGCCAAGCCGGTGGGATCGCCAGCCCGCGGATGCGCTCCAACGTCTCGTCGTCGTGCACGGGTGCGCCCTGCACGGTGCGGTAACCGAATCCGCGCCCGCGCCGGACGCGCTCGACTCCGCCGTCGTACGGTCGGCTACGGCGCAGTCGCATTCAGTCACCGCCGGTGACCGCGGTCCGGTCGCCACGCGGTCGCTCATGTTCTGTCCTCACATCAGATAGCTGCCCCGTCCGGCACCGGCGAAACCACCCGAGCCGCCAGGACCCGGCAGTTCGGCCTGGCGGCGCGCTGGGCGAGAGCCCACCGGCAAGCTATTTGGCCGGCGGGACGAAGGGCTGATTGATCGTGGTGAAGTACTGCACCAGCGCGGCGACGGCCACGGGTGCGGTGACGAAGAGCTGACCGGCGAGCGTGCCCAGCGCGCCCACGGCCAGGATGCCGCCCAGGCAGCCGACGGCGGCGGCGGGGATGAACGGACCGAACATGCCGACGATCGTCGCGGCGGCGACCGTGGCGCCTGCGATGCCGCCCAGCACGCAACCGACCAGGCCGCCGCCGAGCCCGCCGACGACGGTGCCGATCGCGGCGCCGCTGGCAATGGTGTCCTTGAGCCGGGTGAAGGCCGCGACCTCACGCTCGTACGGCGTTCGCCAATGCGCCGAGTCTTCGAACGGCAGAGCGACCGGGCGGTACTGGGCGTGGGCGATGTCGAAGCGTGGTGTGAGCGTCGCCGTTCGGCCGCTGATATCGGCCGCGATGGGGAAGACGAAATCGTCGACCCGGAACTCGAGGGGCGTGCCCGCGAGTACGGTGCCGTCGGTCGCCTCGATCGCGAATATCCCGTTTTCGGCCCGCATCGAGCCCGCGTCGATCCGGACGACGACGTTCTCGGCGGAGGTGGTGGCGGTGTAGTTGACGACTTCCGCACCGGCATCCCGCGGTGCGGCGCCCGCGTTGCCGGCCGAGATGCCGGTCAGCGCGACAGCGAGCGTCGAAATCGTGGCGATCTTGCGCAGATTCATGTCTCCGGAACCCTTGACCTTCGTTGTGTCGCTGTCAGTCCTGGCGCACGGTGCCCAGCACGGCTCCGCTGGTCGCGTCGATCGTCACCTCGTGCTCCACGCCGTCGGGTGTCCGGAGT
Organism: Nocardia sp. CY41; assembly: GCF_009829325.1. Taxonomy (GTDB): domain Bacteria; phylum Actinomycetota; class Actinomycetes; order Mycobacteriales; family Mycobacteriaceae; genus Nocardia. The sequence goes on along the minus strand of NZ_VUOS01000019.1, from coordinate 28,600 downwards.
TCGACCTCCCACACCGTCGTCCTTCCCTCGTCGTCGAGTTCGGCGGAGACCACGGTGCTACCCGGCACGGCTTCGCGCGCTTTGTCGCCGGCTTGCTCCCTGCCGATCGCGGGCGCCGCGGTGAGGGCCCACTCGTGGTCCGGTACAGCGGCGGCGACGGCCTGCCGGGCGGGCGATTGCGGACTCGCGGCAGCGTACAGCGCCACGGGGCCACCGACGAGGAGCGCGGCGGCAACGGCGCCCGCGAGCAGTCCGCGCCGACCGGACAGGCTACGGCGAAGAGTGGCTTTCATAGCGAAACCTCCTGTTGGAATTGCGATCTCGAAGCTGAAGATCACCTTCGCAGCAGGGGGCTTAAGGCAGCCTGAAGGCGCCTGAAATCCGCTTCAGGAATGGCGAATTGCGATTTCTCCCGCCATTGCCGGGCCGCGGGAGTTAAGGTCGGTCACGGGTCGGGGTTTCCGGGGGTTTTCGCATCGTCTCCGTCGGTCAGTCCCGACGCTGCCCGCGCCGGCCGTGCCCGCTGCTCGGCTGTCGCCGAGGCGCGGGGGTGGGTGCGCTCGATCCCCTCCGACTGCACCCACCTTCCCGGATCGCTGCGAGCGGCGTCGGTCGGTAGCGGCCCGACGATCAGGTGGCGTCGAGCCCGATACGCCGGGCGAGAAGAGAGATTCGGTTTGCGAAGTGTTCGAGGAACTCCGCCGACCTGCGCATGACCGGACAGATATTCGGCGATGCCGACTGATCGGCATCGGCGGCGCGCGGAATCATTCGGCGACGAACTCCGCCTCGCGCTCCACCGCCTCGATGGCCGGTCGCGGCACCCGAATCGGACCCGGCGTGTAGGTGATCGCGCGCAGCGCCCCGGTGTAGCGGAATGTACCGCGGCGTTCCCGCAGGTCCCAGGACACCGGGCCGCGGGCGTCGACGCCGACGGAGATCCCGGTCCACGGCGACATGCCGACCAGCTGCACCTGATCGAGCAACCGCGCGAGGGGCGTGCCGTCGATCTCGAGAGTGAAATCCCACCTCAGCCGGGGTCGCACGATGGCGCGCACGGTGATCTGCCGCGCACCGGCCGTGAGGGGTGATGTGGTGACGCTGTCGTAGCGGCCGTAGCTGTTGAGTCCGAAGGTCGCCCGGCCGTCCTCGACGTAGAGGACATAACCACCCAGCGGATCACCGTGTGCGACCAGCACCCCTTCGTCACCGGAGGCGTAGCCGGCGAGTTCCGCCTCGATGGCGAAGTCCCGATAGGCGATCAGTCGCTGGGAGCGATACCGTTCCAGGGTCGGCGTGCCGGGCAGCAGCCGGACGGGAGCCGAGAAGCGTTCTTCTCCCGGCCGCCGCCGCGCCAGATCTTCGCGGGTCAGCAGCGGAAACACGGTGTTCGCCCAGGCGGATTCGTCCCATGCGGCGGCCAGTTCCGCGACCTTCTCCGGGAACCGCTCGGCGAGGTCGTGCAGCTCCGTCGGATCGGTGCGGACGTCGAACAATTGCCACTTCGGCTCGTCGATGTCGGTCCCCGGCTCGTACAGCGACAGCAGCTTCCATCCGTCGCGATAGAAGCCCCGGTTGCCGACCATCTCCGAGTACTGCTCGGTGTGCTCGGACTCCGCCCGCGGATCACGCAGCGTCCGCACCGCCGAGACGCCGTCGAAATCCTTGGCGGGCAGCCCGTTGCGCACACTCGGCCGCCGCAATCCGGCCAGCTCCAGCAATGTCGGCGCGAGATCGGTGACGTAGGTGTACTCGTGGCGGATACCGTCGTCGCCCTCGCCGCGCGGCAGCCCCTCGGGCCAAGAGATCACGAATGGCACGCGCACACCACCTGCGAAAGTTTGGCCTTTGTAGAAACGGAACGGCGTATTCGATGCCTGGCCCCACCCGCGCGGATAGTGCACGCCCAGCTTCGCGGTGCCGATCAACTCCTCGTCGTGCGGGACGTCGCCGATCCAATCCGGATCCGTGATGTGGGCGAATTCCGCGAAATAGGTGCGGGTGCCCTCCGGCCCGCCCTCGGCGGTGCCGCCGTTGTCCGAGGTGAACACCACGATGGTGTTGTCGAGTTCGCCGAGTTGCTCGAGCGTGTCGACGATGCGCCCGAGGCTCTGGTCGATGCTGTCCACCATGCCCGCGTACACCTCCATGTACCGGGCGAAGCGGCGCTGCTGCGCGGGAGTCAGCGAGTCCCACTCCGCGGCCTCGTAACCGGGTTCGGTGTTGCGGGGTTTCTGCTGCGTACCGGCGGGGAAGAGGCCCTGGGCGAGTTGCGCGGCGAACCGGCTGCGGCGCAGTTCGTCCCATCCCTTCGCGTAGCGACCGCGGTACTTGGCCAGGTCCGCGGGTTTCGCCTGCAGGGGGCCGTGCATGGCCACGTGGGCGAAGTACAGGAAGAACGGTTTGGCCGCGTCGTGCGCGCGTAGATCCTTGATGTAGGCGATGGCCTTGTCGGTCAGGTCGTCGGTGAGGTAATACCCCGGCGGATACTCCTCGATGTCGATGACCGAGGAGTCCGAGATCAGCTGATTCGGGTAGTAGAAAGAGTTCAGCCCCTCGAGCGAGCCGTAGTAGCGGTCGAACCCACGCTGAGTCGGCCAGCAATCCCGAGGTGCGGCGGGGTTCATCGTGGCGTCGCGCACCAGGTGCCACTTGCCGACCGCGTAGGTGGCGTAACCATTGCCGCGCAAGATTTCCGGCAGGGTCAGCACATCGTCCGCGAGTTCCAGGCGCAGACCGGGATAGCCTGGATCGGCGTTGGCGACGAAGCCGAATCCGGCGCGGTGGGCGTTGATCCCGGTGAGCAGTGACGCCCGCGACGGCGAGCACAGCGGGGTGGTGTGGTAGTTGGTCAGCCGGAGACCGTCGGCGGCCAGCCGGTCCAGCGTCGGCGTCTCGATCTCCGAGCCGAACGGGCCGATGTCGCTGTATCCCATGTCGTCGATCAGCACCACGACGATGTTCGGAGCACCCTCGGGGGCGGTGGGCAGGAAGCGCCAATCCGGCGTCGAATCGGCCGCGGTGCGACCGACGGACCCGCCGAAGTCCTCGTAGCCGCGAGCATGGGGTGGAACAGGCATCTGTGCAGTCAAGCCGGCCGATCCCCTGCTCACTACTCTTTCACGCACCCTGCGCCGAACGAGTGACCGGGTGGTCCGGTGTTGTGCTACCTTCGCGGGCGAACGTTGTTGCTGCGCACCCCAGCGGGCGCGGTTGCGTCCCGGTGCTCGTGCAACGCGTCCACCAAGTCGGCGACATCCTCCATATCCGGTGTGTAGCCAGGGAAATAGCAGCACACCTCCTCGATGCCGGCGCCGAAGCGGGTGGCGATCTGCGCCGCGCACTCTTCCGGAGCCCCGACCACTCCGATCGTGCGGACCATCTCGTCGGTGACCAACGCCCGCATCTCGGCGAAACCGCCCGCCTTGGACAACGCGTTGAGCCGGGAGTGCACCTGTGCCCATCCCTCGACCTCGAGAACCGGACGATAGGCGGGAGTCGACCCGTAGAACGCGATCAGGGCGCCCACCCCACCGATCGCGGCAGCCAGCGCTTCCTCGGTGCGTCCGAGTGCGACCATGACCTGAGCGGTCACCGGGAAATCGTCCGCGGTCCGGCCGGAACGGCGCAGACCCTCGGTGAGCGCGGGCAGCGTGCGCTCGGTGAAGTGGCGCGCGCTGTTGAACGGCATCACCAGCAGCCCGTCGGCGACCTCGGCGGCCTTGCGGGTCATCACCGGTCCGAGCGCGCCCATCAGCACCGGCGGTGGCCCGAACGGGTTCGGGCCGGGATCGAAAGTGGGCGGCATCAGGGTGTGCGTGAAGTACTTGCCACGAAAGTTCAACGGAGCCCGGCCTTCCCATGCGGCGAGGATCTCTCGCACCGCCGCCACGCTTTCCGCCGTACGCTCCGCGGGTGCGCCCCACGTGCTGCCGTAGCGCTTCTCGATGTGGGCGCGGATCTGCGAGCCCAACCCCAGCCGGAACCGCCCCTCGCTGTATACCTGCAGGTCGTAGGCCGCGTGCGCGAGATGCATCGGGCTGCGCGGCCCGGCGATCGCCACGTTCGTCATCAACTCCATGGGGGTCGCACCGGCCGCGACGACGAGAGGGAAGAACACATCGTGCGGGCCCTCGAAGGTGAACAGTCCGTCGGCCCCGGTTTCGGCCAGTTCCCGCGCGTCGGTCGCGACCTGCCGCGGCGCTCCGGTGACCTGCAGATGGACCTTCACATCGACCTCCGTCGGCCCTCGGTGCGTCACGGCTTCCGCGACACGACCCCATCGTATGGACAGCACTCCGCGCACATGTCCAGTACGACCGGATTCCATGCGTACGTCCCGCGAATTCGGTGCCGGTCGAACCTGCCACCAATTCCTCGTTCGCCCTCGGCAGCCGGGCCGGCGCCGAGGGCGAGCCGTGACGCGACGGTGATCCGAGCGCGAACTCACACGCCGAGAGCCCGGTTTTCGTGCACCGTGACCACGACCACGATGTCGCCATAGGGAGCCGCACCCATGGCCAATCGGTGGGTCAGCCGCGCCAAGCCGACCCGTTTGCCATATTTGACCTGCATACCGGTTCGCACCTGATCGAACAGCGGACCGGTCCGCAGCAATTCGGCGGTGCCTTGATGCTGTCGCGACCCGAGGGCCGGCTCGCCCCGCCAGTCCGCGGCTTGCACGATGACCCGGCGGTCGCCGTCCAGATGCCGCGCTTCGCTCGAATGCGACGAGATCCGGAAGGCCAGACGCCCGTGACCGACCGGCAACACCAGGTGCGGCACGGTGTTCCAGTGTCCGCCGCCCTGCGGCTGCGGATATGTCACCAGAACTGTGCCCGCGTCCCACCACAGCATCCCCGGGTGCCATTCGCTGGGACGGTCCGGTACGGCGAGACCGCGGTGCGCCGCTGCGCGTGTACTGTCGTGCCGCGGGTTGTGACCGTGGACTGCGCTACCGAGCGGCGAAACACCGTGCGCGGGGTATGTCATTGCGTGGAACCTCCAGGCCAGTTGCTACTTCAGGGATTACCGATTCGATCTCCGTACTGCGATCGGCGCTGCGGCGCCGCGGATCCGGCAGCTGGATTCACACCCGGGCTGCCGTTTTCTCAGGAGGAAATCTAACTAAGTCGTCATAGATTTTGTGTACCACCGGGCTCATACCGGTGCAAGGACATGGTCCTGTCGACGCGCAATGGAGAGCGAATCGTCACGCTCCGCGCCCGGCCGGGGAGGCGCTGCGACCGTCCGGCTGCGCAAGACGTGCACGCACCGCGTTCGCGGCCGCGAACAGCACGCCGACCCCGATCAGGATCGAACCGCGCAACCACACCTCCGCGTCGATCCGGGTGAACAGGAACAGGCAGGAGATCAGACCCAGCCACGGCGCCACCACGGGCACCCGGAAATGTTCCCCTTCGTGCGGCTCCCGCCGCAGGATCAACACCGACACGTTGACCGCCGCGAAGACGACCAGCAACAACAGCACCAACGTCTCGGCCAGTGCGGCCACCTCGCCGGTCAGTGCGAGCAGCAACGACACGACCGTTGTCACCACGATCGCCACCCACGGCGTCCGGCGGCCCGGCAACACCCGGCCCAGCGCCCGCGGCAGCAGTCCCTCGCGAGCCATGCCGTAGGCCAACCGCGAGGACATGATCCCGGTCAGCAGGGCTCCGTTCGCCACGGCGACCAAGGCGACCACCGCGAACAACTCGTCCGGAACGCCTCCGGCCGAGCGCACCACTTCCAGGAGCGGCCCGCTCGAGTTCGCCAGGCGCTCGGTGGGCACCACCGCACCGGCCACCGACCCGATGAGCAGATACACGCCACCGGCGGTGAGCAGCGCCCCGAAGAGCGCGCGCGGATAGGACCTGCGCGGCTCGGTGACTTCCTCCGCCAGATTCACCGAGGTCTCGAACCCGACGAAAGAGTAGAAGGCCAAGACGGCGCCCGCGAGGGTCGCGCCGACAACGCCGCGCTCCGCCGTCCCCACCTCGGTGAGCCGGCCCGGGTCGGCGTCTCCTCGGAAGATCACCCACGCCCCGAGCCCGATCACGACAACGAGCCCGCCGACTTCGACCAGTGTCGCGGCCACGTTGGCGCGCAGCGACTCCTTGATCCCGTAGACGTTGAGCAATGCCAGCGTGGTGAGGAACACCACGACAACGACCGCGGTCGGCAACGTCACCAGGGCGCGTAGGTAGCCCGCGGCGAAAGCCCTGCTCAGCGCCGCCACCGACACGACACCGGCGGCGAGCATGCAGAAACCGACGAGGGATCCGGCCGCGGGCCCGAGCGCACGGCCTGCGTAGTGGGCCGAGCCGCCTGCCTTGGGGTACTTGGTCGCCAACTCGGCATAGGAGCCCGCGGTGAGGCAGGCGAGACCGAGCGCCACCAGCAGAGGCAACCAGACCGCGCCGCCGGACTCCCCCGCGATGGACCCGACCAGCACATAGATGCCCGCGCCCAGGATGTCACCGAGGATGAAGAAATACAGCAGGGGCGTGCTCACGGCCCGTCGCAGAGAATCCACCACGAAGCGGCGGATACCCGCGTGATCGGCGCCGAAGCCGTCGGCGACCGCACCGGGTTGCGATCATCCTCACGCCGGTGCCGGGGCGATCGCCCGGACCGGAGTCTCAGGCACGGGACCGTGCGAGAAGTACCGGCCCAGTCCGACGGTGAAGACGAGAATCCCGTAGACCGAGTGCTCCACCGAACCGGTGAACAGCGACCGGGTCCGCACGTACCGGGACGCGAAGATCCAGCTGCCGAAATCGCTGGCGATGACCGAGAACCAGCTGCCGAAGACGATGTGCACGAAGCCGAAGGCGGCCCGCTGGGCAGTTTCGGGCCTTTGCCGCATCTTCGCCGCAATATTCGCGGCAGGAGTGCGGAGGGGGCGGCTCGGTGAGGCGGTTCACGGCCCACCGGTGCGGTACTGGCGCATACCGGCCCGGCGGCGGGGAATGCAGAGGCCGTGAACGACAACGCGCCATCGGGACCGGCGCCCACGGTCCCACTCTCGAAGCGGACCGGACGTTTCCAGTTCTGGTTCGCCGATCAACGCTGGGAATGGTCGCACGAGGTCGCGGCCCTGCATGGTTACGCGCCGGGCGAGGTGACGCCCACGACGGAGTTGCTGTTGGCGCACAAACATCCCGACGATCGAGCCGAGGTCGCCGACACCCTGGCCACGACTGTGCGGACCGGGCTGCCTTTCAGCGGCCGCCACCGCATCATCGATACCGAAGGGGTGGTGCACCACGTGCTGGTGGTGAGCGACCAGATGCGTGATTCCACCGGTGCGGTGGTCGGCACGGCGGGCTTCTATATCGATGTCACCGACACCGTCGATGAGGAGCGCCAGGAAATCATCGATGAGACGCTGCCGGAAATGGTCGCCGCGCGTGAGGTGATCGAGCAGGCGAAGGGCGCTCTGATGCTGGTGTACGGGATCTCGGCCGATCAAGCTTTTCGTGTGCTGATTTGGCGGTCGCAAGAAACGAACACGAAATTGCGTGTCTTGGCCGAGGAATTGGTCGCGGCGCTGACCGATTTCGGCGGCGCCGGAGTGCACACGCGCACCCGCTTCGACCACGTACTGCTCACCTTGCACGAACGTCGCCGTTGACCGGCCACGCCGGGCTGCTATCCCGTGACCGCGACGAAGCGGACGAAGTGTGAAGTGGACCGCGGCGGGTAGATCGAAGCCACGAGAAAGGGGTTTGTCATGGCACGCGAGAAAGACAGGGACGACGAGAAGACCGACGAGCCCAAGGGAGGCAGGCCGGGCCCGACCGATCAGGACCGCCACGGCGGAATGGCGACTCGGGAGATAGCTCCGGAACTGACCACCGACGAGGCGCAGGAACCACCGGACTGATTCCTTCGGCCGCTCCTCCGGCAGGGAACGGGCGGTCATACGAGACACGATGACGGCGGCTCGACAGCGTTGGGGCCGTCACCCGCGCACGCCCGGATCACTCGAAGACCACAGGAACCAACCGAGCCCCGAACCGGTCTGCATCGGTTCGGGGCTCGCTCGGGGGTATTCGTGCCTGTCCACCGATCGCTCGGTAGCTTGACAAGACGAATGTACCGGGTGGCGCGCGAAATCGCCAAATCCCAGTGCCGCAGTGGCCGAACGGTTTAGCGAGCAACTGCTCAGATCAGGTTTTTCTGCTTCCGGATGCGCCGGCGCAGGTCGACCATCAGCGCGTGCGATCCGCCATGGCGGACGAAGCGCGGAATGAAGCGGTTGACGAATGAGACGAACACGAAAAGATGCTCGAAACGCCGCTGGTCGGCGGCGGTCCACTCGACCCGGAGTTGTTCCCGGAAGATCGGGGCCAGGAATCCGATGGTGAGGAATCGCAGCAGGTTCCGGAAAGGCAGCCGCAGGTACCAGTGGATCATACGAAGCTCGAGCAAGGCTTCGAGGTAGCCTCGGACGTAGTCGTCCAGCACGACCTGCTCGCAGGCGGCGTTCCAATATTCGTCGAATTCGGCCCGGGTGGCGGGCCACATGTCCTCGGTTACCTGCAGGGTGGTGCCAAGTGTGGACGAGGAGGTGTAGAACGCCTCGGCCTGCGCGTCGTTCATTCTTCCGTGCAGCAGCTGATAGGTGTCTTCGAATCCGATGTACAGGCAGGCGGCGACCCACAATTGGAGATTGCGGTCGAAGGCGTTGTACTCGACCGGGGCGCCCGGGGCCGAATGCACCTGCCGGTGCGCCACATTCACCGCCTCGCGATATGCCTTGCGCTCTTCGTCGGTGCCGAGGATGGCGACCGCGAGATATTGCGTGGTGGTACGCGCGCGTTTCCACGGATGCTTCATCAGCGAGCCCGATTCCACCTTGCTCTCGGCCACACCGTAACCGACACCGGGCCGGGCCATCTGCATGACCACGTTCGCCGCGGCGCCGGCGAACGACCAGAAATCCAGCGCGTCGGTCAGTTTGATCGGCCGCTTGGTGAACGGCCGATGCGTCACGCTGATACCGATGCGGGTGCGATCCTTGGTCAGCGGCACTCCGTGGTCGTGATCGGGTTGATGAGCGACTGCGGTCATCGGGATGTCCTTCCATCTGCGTTCACACGTCGAACGACGAGGCGAATCAGCCGGGTCGACGTCAGCCGGACGCCGCCTTCTCCGGACTCCCCCGCGTTCGATGACCGGGTGGGCCACCTCTGACTTATGTTATTGAGTATTCTATCCAACTCGCCGGGTTGTACAAGTCTCTATAATGGCTTTACTAGCAATTACAGTCTCCCCCATCAACAATCATATGTTTATTGAAATTCCTTCTATATGGCGAACCGCGTACGCGTTCAGGGCTGTGCAGGCGACGTCAACGGCGAGTTCACCTTGTTCACCAACCACCGGTCCCCGACCTTCTCCAGGCGCATCACCATCGACAGCTGCCCCGGCGCGGGCTTGCCCTTGGTGCCGAGACTGGTGATGGTCTGGCCGATGACCACGATCGCTTCGGCGGAGTGCTCGTCACCGGCGCGGATCGCGCATTGCACGTCGCGCGCGGCCGAGGTGACCTGCCCCTCCCCGAGCACCGCACGCAGTTCGGTGCTGGTGGACTCGAACTGTTTCTTCCAGTCGCCGGTGGCGCCGTCACCGACAGCGGTGAAGTACGCGTCGAGGTTCTTCGAGTCGTAGTTCGCCAGTATGGGCGCGTAGCGGCAGGCCGCGGCGCGTGCATCCTCGTGGGCCGCCAGCAGATCCTTGCTGTTGGCGGCCTGCACATACCAGTAACCGGCCGACGCCACCGATACGCCCACAAGGACCGCTGCCGCCGAGCGCAGCACGATCGGCGCGGGGCGTCCGATCGGCAGGCGGCGCAGCCTTTCCCACCGGCCGGGGACTTTCGCGGCTTCGGAGCCGGCGGTGACGCCGTGATCCGCGTCGGCGTCCCCGTCCCCGTCCGCCGGGTCACCGGAGCCGGCTTGCACCGGGACGGCCTGCTCTTCCGGTTCGGTTGCGGACGAGTCGGTTTCAGCGGCCGGATCGACGTATTCACTCTTCATCGGAATCTCCTAGTTGCCGGGGGCCGGGCGAGACAGCTCATCGCCACCGACGCCCGGCGGTCGGGTGGACCCGTTGTCCGGGATGTCGGGGCGCGGCGCATTCGCCGAACCGCGCACCTGCAGGGCAGGATCGTTGGTGACGCAGTAGTTGTAGAGCCGGACCCTGGTGTCGGTCATCTTGTCCGTAGGCACCAGCGGGATGGTGTCGTATTCACAGGTGGGCCGCGGCCAGATGTCGACCAGTGTGTAGAAGGCATCGTCGTGGGCGGGTATCCCCAGCGCCTGCGACCCGACCCGCAATGCTGGGAACAGCGCCGCGATCGCCGGTGCGCGCAGCTTGGCGGCCTTGGTGATGGCGACGAAGTTCGTGACCAGGTTGGTCAGCGGGTCTTCGGTGCGGGACACGAAGCCGCCGAGTGTGCGGAGTTGGACCGGCCCTTCGTCCAGGAGATGACGGAGTTCCTGGTCCGCCGCGGTCAGCTGCTCGAACAACACCCCGCCGGTGCGGGTGAGTGTCGCGAGGTCCGGCTGCGCGTGCGACGTCGTCTCCGCGATCACTTCGAGGTTCTCGATCAGTTGCCGTGTCTGGGGAAGCAAGTCGCTCAGCCCGGCCATGGCGCGGCTGATGCCGGACACCATGTTCCGCAGCTGGTCGGGGCCGCCGGCCAGCGCCTTGTCCAGTTCGTCGATGATGACGTTCAACCGGTCCGGGTTCAGGCCCCCGATGAAGCCGCTGAGGTTGGTCAGCACCGACTGCACCGTGACCGGGACGGTGGTCTGGGACCGTTCCACCAGCGCCCCGTCGGTGAGGTAGGGACCGGTGTCGGAACTCGGACGGAAGTCGAGATATTGCTCGCCCGCTGCCGACAGCCTGCCCACGGCGACCGTCCCGCCCACCGGGATCTTCGCCGACGAGTCGATCTCGGCGACGGCCACGACGCCGCTGCCCGCCACCTTCACTTCGCGGACCTTGCCCACCCGGGTACCCCGGAATGTGACGTCGTTGCCCGCCGACAGTCCGCCCGAGGACTGGAGCTCCACCGTCACCGAGTAGTCGTTCGGCAAGGGATTGATGCGCAGGACTTCGGCGCCGAGATAGGCCGCGCCGACGATCAGCACGACGACCGATCCGAAGTTCGCGACCGCGACGCGGCGACGCACCAGCCATTGCCACAGCGGAGGATTCACCGGGCCCCTCCTTGCTGCTGGGGTTGCTGCGGTTGCTGGGGCGGACTGGTGACCCGGCCGATCACCTTCTCGATGACCTGCGCCAAGCTGCCGACGAACGCGGGCACGTCGCCGAGTTCGGGCGGCCTGCTGCCGCTGGGATCGGTCAAGGCGCCGACGCTGAGGTAGGACACCGTCGCCGCGACGGCCAGGGTGGGGCCGTCCAGGCTCGCCATCAGCCCGGGATAGATGGTGTGCAGACCGTTCAACGTGCCGCCCAGGTCGTCGCCCATCCGGGTGAAGCCGGCCATCAACCGCTGGATGCTGTCGAACAGGCTGACCGCCTGCGGCCCGGTCGTCTCGGTGAAATCACCGAGCGCGGTCATCGTGATCGAGACCTTGTCGAGCAGATCGACGATGGACTGGTTGTTCTCGGCCAACAGCGCCAGCAACGCCGGAAAGGTGTCCGCGGCCTCGCCGAGTTCGGCTTTGCGCCGGGCCAATTCGCCGGTCAGCACGTTGAGGCCGGTCAGGACGTTGTCGATGTCGCCGGTGCGCTGGTTGAGCGCGGCGATGACATGGGTGAGTTCGCTGAGCAGGTGTGCCAGTTGCGGGGCGCGACCGGCGAACATCGAATCGAGTTCGGAGGTGATCTTCGCGGCCTGATTGATGCCGCCGCCGTTGATCAGCATCGAGACCGACATCATCAGCTGCTCGACGGACGCGGCGGCCGACGTGTGCTCGGTGTCGATGACGTCCCCCGCGCGCAGGTTCTCGCCGCCCGGTGCGGTCGCGGGCAAGGTCATCGCCACGAAGATGTCTCCCAGCGGCGTCGCCTGGCGCAGTTCCGCGGTGGTGCCCCGGGGCAACTGGATGTCTTCCCTGATCAGCATGTCCACTTCCGCGATGAAGTTGGTCGTGCTGATCGCGGTGACGACGCCGATATCGGTGCCGCCGATCTTCACGTGCGCGTGATCGGGCAGGTTGAGCGCGTCACGGAAGGCCGCGCGGATGGTGTAGCCGGGGGCTCCGATGCCGGGTTTCGGCATCGGCAGATTCGCCACCGTCACACTGCAGCCGGTCGCGGTGCTCATCGCCGCGACCAGCGCGGCCGCCACCGTCGTGCGCCGAAGCGCTTTCCTGCCGGTCATTTCGTGATCCCCAGTAGTGCCGCGGTCAGACCGAAGTCGGGCCCGAAATCCTGCGGTTTCCCGGTGCGGCAACCATCGAGGCGCATCTGGATGCGTTCGCAGAACTGCGACACGACCTCGTTGTCGAGCAGGACCTTGTCGGTGAGCGCGTGCAGGCGCAGCGCTTGATGTTCCCGGCTGACGGCGTTGGACAGGTTCTCGAACAGCAGCGGCCCGACGTCGACGATCTCGGTGAGGCCGCGGGAGTTGGCCCGCATCTGTTCGGTGATGGTCGTGAATCGCTCCAGCGCGCCCGCGAGCTGATCGGAGTTCTCGCCGACCAGCGTGCCGGTATTGGTGACGAACTGGTCCAGCTGCTGCAGCACCGCTTGCAGGCCGGGCGCCTGGTCACCCATCAGCTGCACCAGTTCGGTGAGGCGGCCGCTGAAATCGCGCACCGTCTGGTCGTTCTGGGCGATGATCTGGGTGATCTCGTTGAGTTCGACGATGGTGTTCGAGATCTGGTCCTTGTTGGCGAAAGTCACTTCGAAGGCCGAGGACAAGGCGTCCAATGTCGCGCGCAACCGGTCGCCGTTGCCGTCCAGCAGCGGGAACAGAACCCGGCTGGCCATCGGCCCGTTCTGGTCGTCGCCTTTGAGCGCGGCTCCGAGCTGGTCGAAATTCTCCAGAATGCGGTCGAATTCGACCGGTGTCCGCGTCCTGGACAGCGGAATGTGCATTCCGTCGGTGAAAACGGGCCCGTCGCCGCTGTAGGCGGGGGCGAGTTCGACATGGCGGTTGGTGATCAGCTGCGGCGACACCAGGGCGGCGATCGCATCGGCCGGGACCTCGGTCCCCTTCTCCAAGCTCATGGTGACCTGGACGTAACTGCCCTTCGCCGCCACGGTGTCGACCCGGCCGACCGGGACGCCCAGTACCGCGACCTCGTTGCCCGCGTAGAGCCCAGCGACGTTCTCGAAATCGGCGCTGATGCGGATGTGCTCGCCCAGGTACTGCCTCGGCAGCGCGGTCAGGCTGTCGGGCACGAGCGCGCAGCTCGCGGTGACCAGCGCGGCCGCGATCAGGCCGCCGACCTGCGCGAATCGTCGTTTTCTCATCAGTTGCACCCCTGTACGGCTCGGGCGAAACACAGCCAGTTGTCCGGGAAGAACCAGGGCGCCCACACGTCGCCGTACGGCCCGTTGCCGACGGCGTTGTTGAACTGCCGCAACGCGATCGGCATGTTCTCGTAGAGCCGGTCCAGATTGTCGCGGTTCTTCTGCAAACCCTCCGACATGGTGTTCAGATCGTGGATCAACGGCGCGAGCTGACCGTTGTTCTCCACTCCCATCTCCTGTAGCAGTCGCGACAGGGCCGCGACATTGTCGAGCAGCTGCTTCAGCAGATCCTGCCGCTGCCGCACCGCGTTGCCGATCGCTTCGCCGCGGGTCAGCAACAGCAGCACGCTGTTCTGATTGTCGGCGACGAGCTGGGATACCTGGTCCATGCTCTTCAGCAGCGCGTCCACCTCGTCCCGGCGATCGGTGACCACTTTGGCGAGCGCGCCGATGCTGTCGAGCGCCTGGACCGCCAGCTGCGGGGAATCCCCCAGCTGCTGATCGACCAGATCCAGCGCTTGGCGCAGTTTCTGCGGGTCGAGGCGTTCGATGCGTTCGAAGGAGTTCTTGTACTTCGGGTCCTGGATGACCTTGCTCAGGTTGTACGGCACCGAGGTGTTCTCCAGCCGGATGCGGTTGCCCGGCAGTCCCTTGCCGTCGCCGGGGAGGAGGTCTACGTGCAATCGGCCGAGGATCGTCGACATCTCGATCGCCGCGCGCGCGTCCGCGCCCAAGCGAAGATCGCGCCGAACCTTCAGGTCCACCAGGACTTTGGTGCCCTCGAGACGCACGGAGTGCACCTCGCCGACTTCGATCCCGGAGACGTCCACCGTCGCGCCGGGACGGAGACCGGCAGCTTGGGCGAATTCGGCGTGAATCGTCTTGTCGCCCAGACGGGCCTGGGTCAGGACACTCGATCCGATCAGCAGAGCCGCCACCGTGGCGGCCGCGATCAAGCCGAGTCGCAGGTACCGATTCCGCAGGAAACCCGGGGTCGGAAGGCGCCCGATCACCGGCACACCTCCGAGTGCGAATTGCCGCCGACCTGGGAGAACAATCCCGGCGGCAACACCACGCCCCACAACGACACGTCGAGGCTGCACAGGTACGCGTTTCCGTAGGCGCCGTTGCTGGTGAAGCGGGCGACGCCGTTGAGGACGGCGGGCAGTTCGACCGCGGCCCGGTCCAGGGACGCGCCGTTGAGCAGCAACAACGCGACGCCCGTGGTGGCGTCGTGCTGCGCCCCCGCCAGGCCCGGCTTGACCTGCATGATCAACCGGGTCAGCGAGTCGGTCGTGTCGGCCACCCGGTCGACCGAGTGCTTCAAGCTCTCTCCTTGCGAGTAGAGGGCCTCCACCAGCGCCCTGGCCTGCGTGATCAACGTCTCCAGCTCGCCGCTGCGGTGGGCCAGACCGCTGACCACCGAGCTGAGATTGCCCAGTACCTCCCCCAGGATCTCGTCGCGCTGCCCGAAGGTGCCCGCGAGCTCGGAGGCTTGCACGATGAGGCTGCGCAGGGACACCTGATTGCCCTGCAGCGCCTGGATCAACGTCTCCGACAGCGAATTGACCTGATCCGGCTGCAGCACGCTGAACAGCGGTTCGAATCCGGACAGCAACGCGGACACGTCGAACGACGGCTCGGTGCGCTCCAGGGGGATCTGCGAACCGGCTTCGACGACGGCGCCCGCCTCCTTGCCCGGCGCCAGGGCGATATAGCGCTGGCCGATCAGGTTCTGGTAGCGCACCAGCGCCTTCGTCGTCGTGGTGAGATGCTGGCGTTCATCGATCCGGAAATCGACCCTGGCCTGGTAGCCGTCGGCGAAATCGATCTCATCCACCCGTCCGACCCGCACGCCCGCCATCCGCACGTCGTCCCCGACGCGCAGGCCCAGCACGTCGGAGAAGATCGCCGAATAGCGGTGGGTGTCCCCGTCGACCGACCGCTGCAGCGTGGACCAGATGGTGAAGGTGAGCGCGACCGCCACCACCGCGAAGAAGCTGAAGCCCGCCAGCGCCTTGGCCGATTTCATTTGCCCCGCCCTTCGTCGTGGGCGGACACGGTGACCGATCCGCCCGCCAGTACCGGGCTCAACAGCAGGTACTGCGCCACGGTGGGTCTCGTCCCCACGATCGCCGCGACGGCATCGGATCCGCGCAGCGCGATCGGCTGGACCTCGGCGCCTGGGTTCTGCGTGCCGGGCTCCGTCGGCGCGACGGCGTCCGGCGTCGGCGCAAGGCCCGGGATGGCCGGCAGGCCCGGGATGAAGGGAAGACCCGGAATCGCCGGTAGCCCAGGAAGCACCAGCCCCATCGCGCCGAGGGGGGCGGGCGCCGCCGGTACCGGCGGCGGTCCTGCCGCGTCGAGCCACTTCGGCATCAGTTGCGGCGGATAGTTCTGCTCCGGAGCCACCTCGGGCACCGTGGCGCCGCCGCACCTGGGGCCGTATTGATCGCCGTAGTGCGGGCAGTCCTTCGCCGTGTACTGCTGGAACGGCGTGAACGACACGTCCATCTTCCACACCATCTGTTCGGCCGGTCCGTAGCGGAACGTAGTGGCCAGCCGTTGCAGCGCCACGTTCAGGTTCGCGGCCGTGTAGGGGATGGCTTCCGGGTCTGCGGCCAGACCGCCGAACAGATCGTCCAGCCCGGCGACGAGGAACTTCCCCGCGTCCGGATTGCGGGCGAACAGGGCGTTGACCGTATCGACCGTGGCGTTCCCGGTGGCCAGCAGACCGATGAGTTTCGCTCGTCGTTCGGCCAGGGTGCGCGCCGTGGTCACCGACTCCGACAGCACCCCGACCAGCTCCGGCGCCGACTGGCTCAGCGCGATCGAGGCCCGCCCGAGATCGCCGAGCAGCGTGTCGACACCGGGTGTCCCCCGGATCTCCGTCAGCCAGACGTCCAGGCGCTCCACCGTCGAGCCGGGCGCGCGGGCCGCGGGATCCAGCGCCGCCGCCAGGGTGGCCAGCACCCGGCCCAATTTCTCGGGCTGGATGTTGTCGAGCACGTTGCGCAGGACGTTCAATGTGGTCTGCAACGCCACCGTCTCGCTTCCGGTGTCCTCCGGGATGGTCGCACCGGCGCGTAGGGTCTTCGGTTCCGGCCCGTTGTCGACGAGTTCGATCGCGGTGACGCCGAACAGATTGTTCGGGATCACCCGGGCGGTCACGTTCACCGGAATGGTCGAAGCCACCTCCGGTCTCAAGTCCACGTGCGCTTCCTGCCGGGCGCCGCGCGCGACCACGTCCACCGCGGCCACCCAGCCCACGACCATGCCGCGGAACTTGACGTCCGCCCGTCCGGGCAAGCCGTCACCGGTGCTGGTGAGCACGACGGTCACCGGGACCTTGTCCTCGAAATAGCCGGTGTAGCGCAGCGCCAGCAGGTACAGCAGCACCGCGATCGTGGTCAGCACGGCCAGCCCGGCGAGGGTCGACTGCCTGGCGCTGGGTCCACGGCCACTGGGGTCCAGAATCATCGTCGGCCCTACCCCGAAATCCGGAATCCGGGATCGATGCCCCAGATGCTCAAGGTCAGAAAGAGATTCGCGAAGACCATCACGACGATCACCATCTTGATGGCACGCCCGGCCGCGACTCCGACGCCTTCCGGGCCACCGGTGGCGACATAGCCGTAGTAGCACTGGATGAACGTCGAGAGCATCACGAACACCACGACTTTGAGCAAAGAGAAGAAGACGTCCGTGCCGATCAGGAACTGGAAGAAGTAGTGGTCGTAGGTGCCTGCCGCCGTTCCGCCCAGGAACAGCACCGTGATCTTGGTGGTCAGATAGGCGGTGGCGAGGCCGATGCTGTACAGCGGGATGATCGTCAGGGTCGAGGCGATCATGCGCGTGCTGATCAGGTACGGAAGCGGGCGGATGGCGATGGACTCCAGTGCGTCGATCTCCTCGGAGATCCGCATCGCGCCCAGTTGCGCGGTGAACCGGCAACCCGCCTGGATCGCGAATGCCAAAGTCGCCAGGATCGGCGCGAGTTCCCTGGTGGTGGCGAATCCGGAGATCGCGCCGGTGAGCGGAGACATCGTGAGGAGGTTCAGCGCCGTGAACGACTCCATCCCGACGATGATGCCGCCGAACGCGCACAAGATGACGACGACGCCGATGGTGCCGCCGCCGACGATGAGCGAGCCGTTGCCCCAGCCGACGTCGGCCGTCAACCGTGCCACCTCACGGCGGTAATGCCGCAGCACGAACGGGATGGCGCCGAGAGCCTGGAAGAACGTGATGGCCTGATGCCCCAGGCGCTGGTTGGCGTGCACCGGCGCCAGCGCGGTCTTTCCGACACTGCGCAGCGGCTTCAGCGCCGGAGGTGTGTAGGTGCTCGCCATCCTCACACCACCTTCGCCGGGAACAAGGTGTTGTACAGCTGGGTGAGAATGATGTTGGTGGCGAACAACATCAGCGCGGAACTGACCACCGCCGAGTTGACCGCGTTCGCCACACCGCCAGGGCCACCGTGCGCGTGCAAGCCGATGTCACAGGCGATCACCGCGGTGAGCACGCCGAAGATCGCGGCCTTGACCAAGGCGATGATCAGGTCGTTCGCCACCGCGAAGGAGGCGAACGAGCTGATGAACGAGCCCGGCGTCCCGGATTGCGCGTACACGTTGAACATGTACGCGGTCGCGAATCCGACGAAGACGACGAAACCGCAGAGCAAGACGCTCACCAGCGCCGCCGCCGCGAGCCGCGGCGCGACCAGGCGGCGCACCGGATCGACGCCCATCACCATCATCGCGTCGATCTCTTCCCGGATGGTCCGCGATCCCAGATCGGCGCAGATCGCCGACCCGACCGCACCGGCCACCATCAACGCCGACACCAAGGGCGCGCCCTGGCGGATGATGCCCAATCCCGCCACCGCGCCGATGAATGTCGTCGCGCCCACTTGGTTCACCAGAGCGCCGACCTGAATGGAGACCACGACGGCGATCGGAATGGCCACGAACACGGTCGGCGCTGCCGACACGTTCGCCATGAACGCGCACTGTTTGATGAACTCCTGGTAGGGAAAGCGCCCCCGCACCAGCGAGACGAAGAGTTGGATGATCGCTTCGCGGCCCAAAGTGACCTGCCGGCCGAGGGTTTCCAGTGAGCGCTGGGGGTGGCGCCGCCACAACCCGAAGCGCCGGCGATCATCTTCTCGACTTCGCCCGGTTCCGGTGGCGGTTGCTTGTCGGCCGGCGTTCGCAGCGAGGCAGTCACTGGTGGCCGTTCCTTTCGATTTCTCGTCCGCCGCGCCGGCGGCTGCCCCTTCGATGGCGCGGAGCGTGTGCAGTGTTGCACACCTCACAGACGTCATACAAGCGACAAGTGATTGACAATTACTTCCGTAAAGCAAAGCGGCGAGCCTCGCCTCGAGCCCAACGATCCCACCGGATTACCCTTGCGAAGTGCACATATGAGTCAGTAGGCAGGTCGACACCGCTTGACAATCGAGCTCATGCTGTAGGTATGTAACTCTTCATTCCAAATTTGATGAACGTGTCGCGAGACGGTTAGGCGAGAGCTTCCAGCCACCGTTGCAGCAACACCACGAGCGCGACGAGCACCGCACAGCCGGCCAGGAACAGACTCAGCACAGCCACCCACAACCCGGCGCGAAGAACGGGATTCACTTTCATCTGCCCACCGAGGATCTTGACCACGATCACGAGAACGTCGATGAGCCACACCAGAGCCATCATCAGGTCATGCACACATTCGAGAAGGTGAGCACCGGCCAGCACACGATCGATCCCAGGAACGAGATCACCAGATCGATGCCGTGCATGTCGCGCAGATGACTGGTGTGCGTGAGGGTCCAGACCACCCCGGCCAGCCCGTAGGGAACGCCGATGATGACGAGGGTGCCGAGGAACTCGGAGACCTTCATCTCATAACCGAGTATTCGGTCGAGTCTCTTGAGCATGCGTCGATGCATCCTTTCGCTTCGATCCACGCGCCGCCGCTTACCGAGCGGCGCCCGCGCCGGGCAGGCGCCCAGCCGCACGGGTCAGCCGAGGGGATCCGAGCAATATGTTAGTCACTATTCTCACGAGAATGGAAGACTTGCAGACGAAGACACTCTGTACCACGCGATATGAGCAGGAGATCGACCCATCGGGCCGAGGTGTTCACTTCGTCATGTTGACGGCCATTCTCGCGTATATCTCGTGGGATCGCCTGGCCCGACTCGTGCAGCGCTGACTGGTGCCGTTCGCCGCGGGATGTGACGCAGACCCACGATCGAGGCCCCGGTCCGTGCGATGGCCGCTAGGCTGACGCCAGCCCAGGCGAGCGTTTCCGGTTCGGCACCGGTGGCCGGGTGCGGAAGCAGTGAGGTATGCGCGATGCGGAAAAGTCGGTGGGCACGGACGATTGCGGCTGTCGTGTGCGGAATCGGGCTGTCGGCGGGCTCATCGGTGAGCGCGGCGGCGGACCCGCTCGACGACGCCGGCGTCGTCTGGTTGTGCCGGCCGGATCGAGCCGATGATCCGTGCCGAGGGAGCTCGGCGACGACAGTGCGGCGGACCGGGCAACCCGATGCGCGCGAAGATCCCGCTGTCCCCACAGATTCCGGCGTGGACTGCTTCTATGTCTACCCGACGGCATCCTTGGAGCCGACACCCAACTCCGGCACCGCGGTGACGCCGGAAGTGCGGGCCGTCGCGGAACAACAGGCCGCCCGATTCTCGCAAGTGTGTCAGGTCTTCGCGCCGGTGTATCGGCAGCGGACCCTGACCGCGTTGGCGGCCGAGCGGATCTACACCCCCGAGCAGCGCGCCGAGATGGCGCGGATCGCCTACGGGGACGTGCTGCGGGCGTGGCGTCAGTTCCTCGCGGAGCGCGAGAGCGGAAGGCCGGTCGTGCTGATCGGGCATTCGCAGGGTGCGCGCATGCTGCGCCAATTGATCCGGGAGGAGATCGAGCCGCAGCAGGCGGTGCGCGACCGGATCCTGTCGGCGATCCTGCTCGGCGGCAATGTGGTGGTGCCCAGGGACGGCGACGTCGGCGGCGACTTCCGGTATCTGCCGCTGTGCCGCAGCGAGCTGCAGACGCGGTGCGTGCTCGCGTGGCAAACTTTCGGCGCGACCCCGCCGCCGGACAGCCGATTCGGCCGCAACCCGGCGACCCCCGAACCGCTGCCGCGGCCGTACGGTCCGGACTACGAGATCGCCTGCACCAACCCTGCTTCGCTGGACCACAACGAAGCGCGCGTCGCGGCGACCGTACTCCGTACCGGCCCGGTGCCCAGCCCGCTCGGCGTCGAAGTGGCTCTGCGCCAAGGGCCGTCCGCCGTCGCCGCCCCGACCCCATGGCTGATCCCCGCCGAGCAGTACCGGCTCCGATGCGTGCGCGACGGCGGCGCGTCGGCACTGATGGCGACGCCGGAACCGGGCAGCCCGCAGCTGTATCCGATCCCGGATGCCACGTGGGGTCTGCACTTGACCGACGTGGAGATCGCGCTGGGCGATCTCGTGCGCATCGTGGCATCCCAGAGCAGCGTCCATCGGGCAGCGGACCGCTGAACCGAGCGATACCCCTGCGATCCGAGCAGCCGAAATTCGTATGGGTCTACTGCGGGCCCCTGGTGTGCAGGTAGAGATCGCGCAGCAGACAGACCTCGGACAGGTGGTGGATCAGTTCACGGTGGATGTGCAGCACCAGATCGGCCATCGGCGCCTCGGGGAAGGGCTCCTTCGGTCCGATCGGGACGTGGAGTCCGTCCTCGCCGAGCCCGCGCACTCCGGCCAGCCAGGCGTCGAGCTGCCCCTCGAGCTGTTCCAGCGCGGTGGCCGCGTCACCGGCGTATTCCCAGGTCTCGTACGACGCGGCGGGCCCGCCGAAGTGGGCCGCGTTGCGCACGGCCAGCACGCCGACGATGACGTGACCGAGCCGCCAGGCGATCGTGGTGAACGGCGCGGGCACCGGCGTCGGGAAGGCGTAATCGATCGTGAAATTCCCCGACCCGCCCTGCATCTGCGCCATCGAGCTGCCGCGCGGCCGCACGCTCCATGTGTCCGGCACGGGCTCCCAGAAGTACTCGTCGTCGGTGAGGCCGCGCAGCCGGTCCCGCAACTGACGGTTCCAGTGCGCCTCCCACTGCTCGCGCAGCGTCCTGTTCCAGTCGGGCTGGTCTGTGTTCATGCCGTCACCCTGACATACCCAGCGGACAGAATCGGTCCGCTATTTCTGGCAGGCTGACGATATGGGCGCGGCGAGCGGAGAGGAGCGGGGCACCACCGAACGGGTGCTCACCCTGCTCGGGCTGCTCCAGCAACGCCAGGTCTGGACCGGTCCCGAACTCGCCGAACGGCTCGGGGTCACCGCGCGCACCGTACGCCGTGATGTCGAGCGCCTGCGCACGCTCGGTTATCCCGTGCACGCCTGCCAAGGCGTCGGCGGCGGCTACCACCTCGGCCCCGGGCAGGACCTGCCGCCCCTGCTGCTCGACGACGAGGAAGCGATCGTCACCGCGGTCTCGCTGCTGGTTGGCGCGGGTGGTGCCGTCGCGGGCGCGGGCGACGCCGCACTCCGGGCGCTGGCCAAACTGGACCGGGTACTGCCCATCCGGTTGCGACACGAAGTGCATGCCCTCTCCGGCGCGGTGGAGTCCTTCGGCGCAGGACGCACCCCGGTCGATCCCGATGTCCTCATGACGCTGGCCAGAGCCTGCCGCGACGAGGTCGAGGCCGGCTTCGGCTACCCCGCGGGGAGCACGGTGCGACCGCGGCGAGTCGAGCCCTACCGTCTGGTCGCCTCCGACCGGCGCTGGTATCTGCTGGCCTTCGACCTCGATCGCGACGATTGGCGCAGCTTCCGTGTCGACCGGATGACCGACGTGTCGGCCCGGACGTGGCGCTTCCGCCCACGCGCGGCGCCCGAGGCGGCGGCGTATGTGCAGGAGGGTGTGGCGAGCCGGGTCTATCCGAACCGGGCCCGCTTCCTGGTGCACGCTTCCGCCGACACGGTGCGCGCGCAGATCCCCGCCTCGGCCGCCGTCGTACGACCGCGAGGCGGCGACCGATGCGAGGTCCTCAGCGGCGCCGCCGACAGCCTCGACTTCGTGCTCATGCACATGGTGCTGCTGGGGCACGACTTCGAGATACTCGAACCTCCCGAACTCGGGCCGCGCAGTCGCGCGCTGGCACGGCGACTGCTGTCGGCCGGTGCGAAGATCGCACCGACGCCGGACCTCGAGGAGTCTTGAGCAGCTCGCTGGATCGCGGCGGCGCGACGGTGCGCTTCTTCCCCGCCGGAAATCAGCCGGACCGATTCATCCGGATCGTTCGATCATCATGTCCCCTCGGCGGTCGACCGAGGAGCTCACCTGGATGAGGACCTCTTTTCATCACCGCTCGATCCGGTCCGGCGTCCAGCGGCGCCCGCCGGTGAGGACGTGTAGACGTCGATATTGCACAACGGGGCATAGACAGGGGGAGCCGAGACGCCCGCCTGGCGCACGGTCGCCAGTGCCCAGTCCTGAGCTTGGAACAAGGCGAGCCGCCTCGGGTATATCCGTCCGTGTCAGCTTCGCCTACACATGCCGAGTGTGCCAGTTCAGCGTCCCAACACAGATGTCCACGGTGGTTTACAGTCACCGTGTCACAGCACTGACGGCACTGGCATGGGGAAAGCCCTACCGTGCTCCCCTATTTGCGCGAGAGGGCATCGGCTACGGCGCGGTCCCTGAAGGTGCGCGGACAGTCGTGGCCATTAGCCATAGCTTCACACAACCGCCCCGGCGGACCACTGGCCGTTCAGGTGCCATGACGCGGTCGCCACCTCTCGTTCCGCAGTCCGCACGAGCAGTTCAGAGCCGGCAACCCACTCACAGTCACCTCTAGCTGTATGAGCCGGGACGTTGGTGACGCCGGTATGAAGGCGGCTGGCTGGTGGCTGGTTTTCGGCGGCGGTGTGTGGTCGATGGTCGTTGTAGTGGATGTTCCAGATCCCGAGCGCGTCGGTGCGCTGGGTTTCGCTGGCCCATTCACGGGCGTAAAGGAATTCCTCGGCCAGGATCCGGTGATAGCGCTTGACCTTGCCGTGTGGTGTAGGGGTTGATGCGCTGGTGGCGAGCGCCGAGCAGCACCTTCGAGAAATCGGTCGCCCGGTAGCAGGCGCCGTTATCGGTGACGATCCGCTGTATGTGGATGCCGTGAGCGGCGAAGAACGCTCGCGCCGGAAAACGAACCGATCGCGGTGAGGGCTTTCTCGACCGGCAAGGCTTCGGTGTAGGCCAGCCTGGAGTAGCCGTCAACCGCGGTGTGCAGGAACAGGTAGCCAGTGCGTGTGCCTCGCTTCTATGTGCGGGCGACAGCTTTGTCCCGATCGGAGCCATTGCCATGCACCCGCCAGCCGCCGCCGTCGGGGATACGGCCGACCTTCTTAACGTCGACGTGCACCATGTGGCCGGGACGGTGGGGGATGATGCGACGCGGTGCCCGGTTCGATGCGCCGGGCGGGGGCGAGAAACCGCCGCCGGTTCAGTCCCAGCCGGTGCAGGTGGCGACTGACTGTGCGTACCGAGATCGTCATGCCCGCGGCCCACAGGTCGGTGGCGATGCGTCGTGCCGACCGTTTGCGTGCACATGGCAGTTGTTCGATCCGCACGATCGTCTCGACTGGTGTCGGCGTCGAAGTCTCACCTGGTCTGATCTCAAGGCGTCCAGGCGCGCCGCTCAACCAAGTGTCTCCGCGCCGCAGGACATGTCACGTTGGGCGATAGTCCGCGGTCTCCCCATCTTCTCCCACGCTTCAAACGGACGACTCGAACTCAACGGACGATTCGAACTCTCGGTCACACCCTGTCCCGGTGCATCCGGTCATGATCGATAGATCTGTCCAGCCCCGGCGGTTAGCGTAAACGAATCATCCCTGCTCTCGGCATAGATTGGTGCACCGCCGATTGCTGTGCCTGCGGTCGAGTGCTCGTCAGTCAGCTGCCGCCGGGCTGGCGCGCAGCGTTCGGATAGGGATTTCGGAGCTCCAGCGACAGCCGTCCATGCTGTTGACTTCGCACAGCGGTATGCTCGAAGAGCAATGAGCATGATGACGGGGCCGACCACAGGCTCACCGAATGACTTCGTCGCTTGGGATACGAGATGGAGCTGAGTTCCACCGGTACAAACCCGAGCGAGAAGCTGGTAGGCAGAGCATCGGAACTGTTGTGCATGCAGCAACTGCTCGCCGCAGCTGCTGCGAACTCCGTTGGCGCTGTGGCAGTGTTGGGGGAACCCGGCATCGGTAAGACGCGCCTACTCGACGAGGTGTGCAAGCATGCTGCGGACATGGGTTTCCAGGTATTGACCGGGCGTGGCTCAGAGTTCGAGCGGGAAGTCCCCTACGGCTTGGTAGTCGAGGCTCTTGATGAGCGATTCGGCGTTCTGGACGCCGAGGTCGTCGAAGCCCTCGGCCCGGATCGGGTGTCTGAACTAGCCGCCGTGTTGCCGTCACTCGCGGGACGCGGCGGCCAACTTGCAAGCCGATTGCAGGTGGAGCGTTTCGAATTCTACCGCGCGGTGCGCGCCACATTCGAGCGTCTATGCCGCAGCCGCCCACTGCTACTGGCGCTTGATGACGCACACTGGGCCGATCCGGCATCGGTCGAGCTGATTAGCTACTTGTTGCGACGGGCCGTCCCTGGCATGGTTCTAGCACTTGCGTACCGGCCACGACAGACGCCTAGCTTACTACTCGGCGCAGTGGAGCAAGCCATACGCGATGGTCTTCTGCAGGAATTCGAGCTCGCACCACTTACTATCCACGAAGCGGCCGACTTGCTCAGTCAAAGACCAGACTCGCCTCTCGTCCGACACCTGTACGCCGAGAGCAGCGGAAATCCATTCTATTTAGAGCAATTGTCTCGGATGGCACGTAACGATCCGGCCTCTTATCCTCATTCACCTGGCGTGGGCAAGGAACGTGAGAGCAATATCTCCACGGCATTGCGCGCGACTCTCGCCCGAGAGCTAGCAGTGTTGCCAGAGGATACACTCAGAGTCCTGCAAGCCGCCGCGGTGGCTGGCGATCCGTTCGATGTAGACCTTATAGGCGAGATCGCGGCTAACGACAAAGGGCGGGTGCTGAAGTGCCTCGACGCGCTCGCAGCTGCCGACCTCGTTCGGGCACTCGATGTAGCGGGGTCTTTTCGGTTCCGGCATCCGCTCGTGCGTCGAGTGGTATACGACACCACGATGCCCTGCTGGCGGTTCGATGCCCATAAGCGGGCAGCACGCGCACTCACGCAGCGCGGGGCTTCGCTCGGCACGCGAGCACACCACGTCGAACGCTCGGCCACCGTCGGGGACGACGAGGCGGTCGCAACTTTGAGCGCGGCTGGACACACGGTGGCGGCCCGCGCCCCCGCAGCAGCTGCTGGGTTGTTCGAAGCAGCCCTGCGGCTGCTGCCCGAAGCGAGCCGGTCTGATCGGCGGCTATCACTCATGGTTTCGTTGGCGGGAGCTCTCGCCTCGTCAGGTAATCTGCGAGAGAGTCGCGTGACACTAGAGCGAGCATTGGAGCTTATACCAGCCGATGCACCCGGCGATCGAGTTCGAATCATTGGAATGATAGCCCGCGCAGATCACGGTCTCGGACGGGCCGAGGAGGCCCGGCGTCTCATTACAACGGCACTCGAGCAGGCAATCCCTGGCAGCGCCGACGCCGTAGCCTTGCGTCTGGACCTAGCGCAAAATCACTTGATGATGCACGAGTGGGAGCGAGCTGTCGAGACCACAGCGCACGCACGCGAACAGGCACACGTCCTCGGTGATCCAGCTTTGCTGCTCGCCTCGACCGCCACTCTCGCCTGGTTGACCAGCTACCAAGGCAGCCTGACTGAGGCTAATGAACTGATCGACCTCGCCGCTGACGGTATGGATAGGCGTGACGTCGACCTACCCCCGGCGTTGCTCGAAGCACTCGCCGATCTCGTCTACGCGGAAATGACCAACGATCGCTTCCGCACGGCCGATCGCCACGCCGAACGCGGACTGTATATCAGCCGCACCACAGGGCACGGGTACGCGTTCGGCCGGTTCACCATCGGTGCGGCGGCAGCCAAGCTGTTCCTCGGCCAGCTGCCAGAGGCTAGGACGGCGGTCGAAACCGCTATCGAAACTGCGTTGTTGCTAGACAACGATCAATTGCTATCGACGGCAGAGACGCTACGGTGCTGGGTCGAGACCTTGCGCGGTGACCTGTCCGCGGCGTTAGCCGCTGGCCGCGCCGCAGTACGCTCCGCCAATCGCCAGCCGGATGCGCTTTTCTCGTGGTTGGCGCACGCGTGCTACGGCGAAGCCCTGATTGAATCCGGCGAGCTGGAACGAGGTCGTCACGAGATCCTGTCACTCGGCAGACCCCAGCTCGGCGGTCTTCCTCCGACCGCGGGCCCGTTTTGGCACCAGGCGCTGATAACGGTAGATTTGTCCGTAGGCCGGATGGATGAAGCCGAGGCACTGACCCAGGGCATGGAGGCGACTGCGGTGGGGCCTTCCCGCCAAGGAAACGCTTGCTACGCCCGCGCTCGTGTCAATCTCGCGGCGGGGGATTTTACGGCAGCCGCGGCGTCAGCTCACAATGCAGTCGAACGCTTCGAGACTGTAGAGATGGCAATCTGGGCCGCCCGCTCCCGGCTCCTAGAGGGCCGAAGTCTCCGCTTGGCCGGTGCAGGTGTGGCGGCGATACGTGAACTTGAAATCGCTTACGCGATTTTCCAAGACGCTGGGGCCGAACGGTTGCGGGACGAATGTGCGAAGGAACTGCGGATACTCGGTCGGCGCGTGCGACGACAGCCGCCCGGCGACGCACCGATGGATTCGCCGATGTTGACGAAACGTGAACGCGACATCGCAAACCGTGTCGCTCAGGGCTACACGAATCGTGAGATCGCGGCAGAGCTATTCGTCAGCCCAAAGACTGTCGAGAAGCATCTCGCACGGGTCTTCACCAAATTGGGCGTTTCGTCCCGGGGCGGCGTGGCAACTGCACTGAACCGTCACGACGCACCTCGCTGACGGCAGGTATACCGAGTAGGTTGACGGCCCTGTACAGATCCCGCGCAAGACGCGTTGCAGCACGCCGACGCAGCGCTGCCACGAGCGCCGGAGATGCCTTGACGTCACACGCGGGCCTGCGGGCGCAGCAACTCGACAACCGCGGTGGCGGTTAATGGCGTTTGCGGAGCTGCCAGGTCTTCGGGAACGGCTGTGCGACTGATCCCGATGGCGCGACGCGCCGGACAACTAATGCCGGTCCAGATACCGTGGCACACGCGCCACGCAGTCCTCGATAGCGCCGGTCAAGTGGGCTTCGACATTGCGCACGTCGAATACTACGACCAGATCGAGCCCGTTGAAGTAGTTGATGTTCATAAGTTGGTTCTCCCAACTCTGCAGAGCATAGCGATGGGTTGGTCAATTCAGCACAAGCTGTACGGCCGCTTCCCGCCCCTGGACCCCGCGAAGCACCCCTGCTGTCGAGGGAGGTGCACACCGGACACCTCACGCAAAGGGGATACCACCGCGTCTGCGACCGGACGGAGATGGTGTGACTGCCGGCCTCGATTCGATGTGCTTGGGATGCGAAGGGCCGCCTATATGGTCGACCTCCTTGCCGACCGGCCGACGCCGTTGCCGGGGCGGGTACCTTGGGGGTTTCCTTCCGGTCCCACGTTGCTCCAAGTCAACCAATTCGAGCAATACCTCTCATCCGTAGTTGTAGGGATGAGGGTGGACATGCGCTGGGGCCCGTGCCGCGACAACGGCGACTCGGGAGCTAATGCGCCGCTAGGATTTGTAGCACGGGCAGGTGCCGAAATGGGTGGGACTAAGCTCAGGCCAGGGTTCGCGCATGCCTGCCGACGCCGTTTGCCGGATCTCAGAGGCAGAACCCTGATCCGGGAACCCAGCCTTCCTTGATGACTGCTGCGGCGGCGAGGCGGGTCGAGCACAAGATGCGTCAGGCTGAAGACATGGTTAAGAGCTCCTAACAGGTTCTGTAGAGTGGCGGTGATTCTCGTTGCGGTGCAGTATGTTTCGTCGTGGCGGCCCCGTGGATCGTGGAAGACGAGTTGTGGACAGTGATCGAACCGCTACTGCCGGTCCGGGCACCAGGCACGCCGGGGCCG